>NZ_CANLVZ010000004.1 GCF_947494755.1 uncultured Tateyamaria sp. | reverse complement strand
ATGCTAACCGGTCAGAAGAGGACCAAAACCTGAACAGAGCTAACTTATAAACACGGACTCTCAGGGGAGCAGGTCACATCCATTCGAGTGATTGTGAGGCCAGGTACGAACGAAATTATCACAGCTTATCCTTACTAGGTTTGAAAGATGAAGATTGATTGTCCACGTTGCCAGCAAGACTTAGTCAAAAAAGTCCATATCGGAATTGTTGGAAAAACCGTGTTTCACTGCTATGAGTGTGAAGCCACATGGTTCAACGAGGATGCCATCGAATATGCGACGTTTTTGGATTTGAGTACGTATCTTGGACGAAAAAAGATCGACTTATCGTCATCGACTTATGCGACATTCGTTGATGATCCTACATGGCACACGATAGAAAATTAGTGCTCCAAATTCTCCACCACGCACCCGATATCCAGCTGCACGGAAACCTGTTCAACGATGGCTTCGAGTTCTTCGTAAGCGTGGTTGAGATTGACCGCGTAGGGTTTGCCGAAATGCAGATTGCCGATGACTGTGACACCGTTCTGTTGAACACAACACCCCCTTCCCGCTAAACACACCCATGCGCCGTCTCGCCTATATCCTGTCCTTCCTCGCGGTACTGCTGGTGGCGATGGCGGGCCCAAACACGACCCTCACCTCGCAAACACGACCCGACCAGCGATGCTAAGTTGGACGGTCCCCCTTAAGCGCCACTATTGCGCACGGTTGAACCGGGGATCAGGCGAAGCCGATATCGGTGCAGCTTGGCACGGGCTCGTCCGTCAATCGCCCCAACCCGCGATGCCGGTATCTTCGGGGATGTTCAGCCCCTTGGCCGCGCAATGTTGCAGCCCTCCAAAGGCCATCGCGTCATTCTGATAAAAGATGAACTCAGCGGCACCGGGCTGACCAAGGAAAACCTCATCAAGTCCGCCGCAGGCCCGAACACCAGAACACAAGGGCGGGCTGTCGAAGCAATCGCTTGAATCGGGCGCGCTGGAAGCGACAAAGACCAAGCTGAGGGGGCTGAGGACAGGCAAACGCATTCTGCGAATAATGCCGATCTATTTGCTCGTGACCCTGACGGTCTTTCTGCTCGGGCTGGTTTCGGTGCTGGTGACCAAGGCACTCCCGACCTTGCCGCACCTGCGCTCGATCATTTCGGACAAGGCGTTTATTGCGCTGCTGTCGCTTGGGTAGATGATCCCGATGGCTGCCGGGCGGGTCGACCTGACCGTGGGTTGCGGGATCGTGCCATTGCACATTCTGGCGATCAGTCTGCGAACGATGCTGGGGCGGCCATGGCCCATTTCGATGGCAATTGTGCTGCTGTTAGGGGCGGTGGCGGAGTTCCTTTACGTGGTGCTGGTTGAGGTCGCCAAGATCGACAGCTTTATCGCGGCGCTTGCTTTGCCGGTGACGTAAATCCAAGCGGATAACCGGTCACGTGCGGGGATGGGCGGGTCGGGGGTGCAGCCCCGACACCGACCGATGGCCCCGCTCTCATTGCAAAGGAAGGAACCAGGATGAGACGTGTAGCAACCACAGCCCTCATGGCAACCACGCTGACACGCCCGGCATTTGCGGACGGGCATGACCCTGCCCGTGACGGAGTTGCCGGACATCGCGGATCGCGATTACTGGGTGCCGGGCGACGTGAACGCCGAAGGCAGGCTCGAGGTGCTGCATGCCGTGGTCGGGGCAGAGGCGGTCGCCTTTTCCGGCACGCCTGACGATCCGATCCAGATCGTGCTGATCTAACCCTCGGCTGACACGTCCGACTTCTGGGCGCGCAACCATCTGGCGCTGACCAGGCGTCTGGAGCAGTTGGGCATCGCCTGTGAGACAACCGAGTTCGCCTCGCGCCAGATCGAACATTCCTTGCAGTCGACCCTATGCCAATCAGGTTCTGCAGGATGCGGACCTCTATGACGACGTGATCTTCGGACCCTCCGGCTCGGCCATTCAGGCTGACAACATCGACAAGATGGCGGCCAATGAGGATTTCAGCACCTATGTCTTGGCCTTTCACACCCCGCTGAAAGACCTCGAAAACCAGCCTGACGCGTGGTTCGACTTTTCGTCCGCCGCGGGTGCGCTGACCATGTGCGACCACATGCTTGGCCGCTTGGGCAATGACATCACCATGGCAATGAACCGCGGCATTCCGGGCATCACCGACAGCCAACGCTCAAGCGATTTCAAAGCGTGCGTGGAGGAAAAGGGGAACTGGACAACCGTCTATGAGCACTACGGCGCGCACCAGCGCAAGGGCGGGTTCGAGGGGACATTGCTGATCCTGCAAGCCTATCCCGAGGCCGCAATCATCGACGACGCCAATACGGCCATGGCGATGGGATCGACCGACCCACAGGTGGCCGTCGGCAAAGAGAAAGAGGTGTTCTCGACCGGCTGGGGTGGCACTGGCCTGGAACTGGACTTGATCCGGCGCGAAGAGCTTGACGCCACACCGATGCGTATGGGCGATGATGTCGGCGCGGCCACCGCCGAAGCGATCAAGGCTGATCTTGAGGGGCGCGCGGATGAATTACCGCTGGTCTTCCTTGGGCGCATCACCGTCGCCCATGACGAGATGCGCGCCGAGGAAATGACGCCCTGGAACAGGAAGCGTTCCGCTTCTCCGGCGCGGGCGCGCTGAGCTGCCAAAACCTGGTTTGGCCAACATGATAAAGAAAGGCCCGCCATCATTGGCGGGCCTTTTGCGTGGCATCAGTGATGCGGGTCGTAATGCGGCTTTTTCGGCTTGGGATAGATCGGCAGGTGTGGGATCATCACATAGTCGGGCTGGTCGATCACGTACATGAACGCTTTGGCAATATCGTCGGGACGCAGGGCGTCCGGCTTGGGACTGTCAAAAAATTCGGTCTCCGTCATGCCGGGATGCAGGCAGGTGACGCGGCCGCCCGCATCGCCCAACTCGGCCCCCAGATTGTCGGCGTATCCGCGGATGAACCACTTGGTCGCCGAATAGACCGATCCCCAGACCGTCCCTTGCGCCGCCAGTGAACCGACAAGCACCAGATGGCCGCCTGACGCCTTGAGGTGGGGCAGTGCATATTTGGCCGTGTAGGTCACGCCGAGGCAGTTGACCTCGATCATGGTGCGAAAGCTGTCGGGATCGCCCGCCTCGGTGCCACGCGCCGAAGCCCCAAGGCCCGCATTCGCAAACGCCACATCAAGGCGGCCAAAATGCGCGACGGTCTTGTCGACCATCTCCTTTTGCTGGGCAGCGTTGGTCACGTCGCAGGTCAGGGCGATGGCGTTGTCCGCGCCGAATTCTTCGACCAACGCGTCAAGCCGGTCGGTGCGGCGCGCAGCCAAGGCGACCTTGTGCCCCGCCTTGACCGCATAACGCGCGCAGATTTCGCCGATGCCAGAGGAAGCACCCGTGATCAGTATAACTTTGGACATCTGTTGTTTTCCTTTCAGTGGAAAATTCAAGCGGCGGATTCAGCACGCTCACTCAGCGCCTTAAGAACAAGTGCGGCGGTCTTGCCGGCCGATGCGGGGTTTTGCCCGGTGACCAGATTGCCGTCGCGGATCGCAAAGACCTGGAAATCCGGCGCGGTCTGGACCTGCGCGCCCAACTCCCGCAACCGGGTTTCAAGCAGGAAGGGCACCGCGTCTTGCAGCCCAACAGCGTGTTCTTCGCTGTCGGTAAAGCCTGCCACGCGCTTACCTTTAACAAAGGGGTCACCCGCCGGTGTCTTGGCCTGCACGAGGCCCGCCGGTCCGTGACAGACGGCGGATACGACCTTGCCTTCACCGTCAAAGGTTTCGATCAGGCTGGCGAGGGCATCGCTGGTCGGGTAGTCAAACATAGTGCCGTGCCCGCCGGGCAGGAACACTGCGTCAAAACCGCTTGTATCGATATCGTCAAAGGCGGGGGTTTCGGCCACTTTCTTCTTGAGGTCAGGGTCCTTCAGGTAGCGTTCAACCGAGGCGTCGTTGTCCCCGTCGGCGGCCACACTGCGGGCATCCACTGGAATAGCGCCCCCGGCCATTGAGGCGACGGTGACGTCTGCGCCGCCATCGACGAAAGCGTAATAAGGGGTGGTCAGCTCTTCGAGCCAGACGCCGGTGGGCTCGCCGTTTGTCAGCTTGTCAGCCGATGTTGCGATCATCAGAATCTTGGGGTGTGTCATGGTCAACTCCTATGGTGGGTGTGTCTGGGGAGTGACATAAGCGAAACGGTACATTAAAAAACCAAAGAGATCTTAGCATTAAGTATAAATATGTTTATGGATATTTATGACTCTTTCAATCCTGCGATCCTTTATTGAAGTCTACCGCACTCGCTCCATCAGCGGTGCTGCGCGCAGCCTTGGGTTGACGCAACCGGCGGTCTCTCAGCATATCGCAGCACTTGAGGCGCAAGTCGGGCGGCCCCTGTTTGAGCGGCACGTAAAAGGGGTGTCGCCCACCGATGTGGCCGTGGATCTCGCCGCTCAGATCGGCGACAGCCTTGATCGAGCCGAGGCAGCGTTGTCGGATGTGCGGGCGCGCTCGGCGAACTTGTCCGGAACGGTGCATATCGCAGGACCGTCAGAGCTGATGACGGAACGGGTCGCGCCCTACCTGGTGGGTTTGCAGAAGTCCGGCCTGGCCTTGCGAATCCAGCTGGGGGGCAAGGATGACATTTATGAGCTGTTGCTGAGCGGGGGAGTCGATCTGGCCTTTACCGCATCGGAACCCGAGGATGAGCGGTTGGCGTTTCAACAGGTCGCGGTGGAGCGTTTGCTGGCCGTTGCGGCACCGATCGTTGCGGGAAAGATCACGCGCGCGGCGGATTTACGTGCCGGTTTGGCAGCGTCACCGCTGATCGTTTATGATGCGGATGCGCCGCTTGTGCGCAATTGGGCGGCCGCGCAAGGTGTGGCACTGGCCGGGATCTCACCTGCGGCCACGGCCCCCGATCTGCGCATGGTGCGCGCGCTATTGATGGCTGGCGCGGGGTGGAGCGTCCTGCCCGACTACCTCTGCAAAACGGCGCTTGATGCTGGCCAACTCGTGCAGTTCGGCGCGGATCTGCCGGTGCCGGTGCCGGTGAACGCCATCAACCTCGTTTGGGCCAAAAGCGCGCTGCGCCACCCGCGGATCGCCTTTGCGCAGCAAAGCCTCATAAAGGCACTGCAAGACTGATACCCGGTGCAAAAAGAAAACGGGAAGGGTGTCAGGCTTGCGCGACGTAGGGCACGTCCTCGTCACCGCCCTCTGCGACATGGGCAACCATCGTGGTCAGTTCGCGCAAATCCACCGGTTTGCGCAGCACCAGCCGCGCGTTCTGCGAGATCCCGAACAGTTCACCCTTGGGAAACAAACCGCTGCCAGTCATAAAGATCACTTCGGCATCCGGCGCGGCGTAGCCTGCGTAATTGGCCACATCCGTCGACATCGTCCCGTCGATCATCAGATCCAAAAGCAGGATATCGGGGGTACAGCGGCGCAGTTGCGACATCGCTTCTTCGTTGTTGGACGCTGTGTGGACATCGTAGCCCGCATCATCAAGCGCTTCCTTGAATGCGAATTGGAGGCCAGGATCATCTTCAAGCAGCAATACAACAGTCATAACATCCCCGACACAAGTATGCCGACTGTCTATGCCAAGGACTTAAAAAAAGTCTTAATGCGGCGGTTCAATGTGTAAACTTTGCATCATAAAGTGGTGTCGGATGAGGCCAACTCTTCTTCCGCGTGCGGAACGGACACGCTGAATACCGCACCGTTTGTGCCATCCGAATGCGCTGTCATGGTCCAGCCGTGACGGCGACACACCTCCGCGCAGGTGGCCAGGCCAATGCCGCTGCCGTCCACGCTCGGATCCAGGCGGCGAAAGGGCAGAAAGATTGACCGCGCCTCGCTTGGATCAAAGCCGCGCCCGTTGTCGCGGACCGACAGAATGTCGCGCTCCCCCGTGCTGGCCAGACGGATCGACAACACCGGCGCGCGGTCCGGGTGCCGGTATTTCAACGCATTTGTAAGCACATTCATGACAAGCATGCGCAGCAGATCCGGCGACGCATCGATGCTAATGTCCTCGCCGTCAATCGTCACCTCGCCGTCAACAGCGCCGATATAGGGCTCCAGATCAGCCACCAGATCTTGCAGAAACGGCTGCAAAGCGACGCGCTCCGTCTCAAGACTGGCCGAGGCGCTGCGGGCATGTTCCAGAAAATCGGAGGTCATCTCGTCCATCTGCGCCACGGCTTTCACCATGAAGTCGACATATTGCATGACCTTTTCAGGCAACTCATCGCTGAATTTGGTGGTCATCATGTGCAACAGGCCCGACATCGTATTGAGCGGGGTGCGCAGATCATGGGAGGCGGTGTTGGCAAACGCCTCCATCGCGATCATCTTTTGGTGCACGTCGTAGTATTCGGTCTGCACCCGGGACAGGTCGTCGCGCGCGGCGATGCGTTTGACGTTCATCGCACTCAGCGCTTCGGCGGTGGCCTCAAGCTGGTTCTGGGTGAGTAGATAAAGCGGCGAACGCCCGTCCGATCCGCGCAGCAGCGAGACATAGAATGCGGTGCCCGTGCTGGGCTGGCGCTTGCCGACGGCGCGCATGAAAAACGTGGCCTTGCCCCGAATAACGCCCGCGCGGAGGGTCGCCATGATCGCGTCGGGTTCTCCGCAGGTCATATCGACAAAAGCCATGCCGCGCATCTGGTCAGTGTCGTTAACCTCAGGCGGACAAAAGGACCGCTCTGCCCGGCGATTGCAGACCAGAACGCGACCCTCTGCATCCAGGATCACGGAGGCAAAGGGAGAGCAGACAAAAGCAGCGCCCAGCACATTGGCATCCACAGGCGTATGGTCGGGCAGCAGCGCAAGGGCCTGCGCCACATCGCGGTTGAGGCCGGGAACAACCACCTTGGGAAGGGCCCTGTCAGTGAGGCTCATATCGGACTTACCGCTGCGTCATAAAACATATCAGCCGTATAGCGCGCTTACGGTAAACCAGTGGTTAAAGGCGCGTCAGTGCACGGCTTGCGCCACCTGAGCGGGCTCTGCTGTTTGTTCGATACGGCGCAGGCTGCCAAAGACATGGGTCACCTTGCCTTCGCCCTTGATCCGGGCGCGTCCGATACAGTCGCAGTTGATCGTGGTCCCATCCTTGTGAACCACCTCAAAGCTGGTCGAAAACGGCTCGCCTTGTTCCAGCGCGGCCTGAAACCGTTTGCCGACCTGTTCACGGGTGTCCGGGCGTATCACGCTCAGCAGGCTTTCGACCGAGGGCGTGTGGGTAATGTCATCAAAGCCCAATATGTCGAACAATGCCTTGTTCCAGCGCGGGGCGTTGTTTTCGACATCAAACCAGAAAAAGCCGATCCCGAGGTCTTCCTGTACGGCTTCGATACCGGCGAGACGGGCGTCGCGGTCGATTTCGTCTGCGGTATTCCACATCACGCCAATCATTTGCGCAGGCTCGCCGTCGGTATTGCGGATCAGGGTCGTCTTACCACTGACGGGCACAAGATGGCCGCCGGGACCGAACACGCGATGCTCATACTGGATGCTGCCGCCGTTTTCGCTGAGGCTGTCCAGCTTATGTTCGGCCTGGGTGCGATCTTCGGGATGGATCAGCTTGAGGGAGTCCGCCCAGCTTGGCATTTGCCCGGAATCGGGGCGGCCGTGGATAGCGAACATCTCGGGCGACCAGAAAAGCTCTTTCGTTTCAAGGTTGTAGGACCAGTGAGCCACCTGGCTGATATCGCTCATCATCTGGACGACACGGGACAGGGGTTCGCTGTCATATTGGGTGATGGTGATCGACAAGCCGATCAGCTTGCGGTGCAGATCATGCACTGGCGACATGATCATCGTAAAATACTTGCCACGCGACAGGATCGGGGTGCGACGGGTTTCCTGTACGCGCAGAACGGTGTTGGCCATCGGCGCAAGGGCCGGGAAGCCGTCGGGCAGGCTGCACTGGCTGAGATGGACACCGGTGGGTGGCACCTCATTCAGTCCAAACAGGTTCATGGCCTCGCGCGACAGGCGGCGCACCATCAGCGCCTGATCGGCCAAGGCAACCGAATAGGGGGCCGAGGTCATCGTCGCCTCAAGTTCCGAGGCCAGCGCCTGACGTTCCGCCGAACTGATCTGCAACTCTTCGTTGACGGTCATCAGCTCTTCGTTGCTGGACTGGAGTTCCTCGTTGGAGGTCTCAAGCTCTTCATTGGTGGCCTGGAATTCTTCGTTGGTGGATTGCAGTTCCTCGTTGGCGGCCTGCATTTCCTCATTGGCGGTCTGCAATTCTTCGATGGTTTGCTGCAACGCCTCCTGAGTGGCGCGGATTTCCATCTCCATCCGCTCGATATAGGCCCGCTGTTCCTTGTCCGAGATGTCACCCGGTGGCGCGTCATTTTCCTTTTCGAACTTGGTGTTGATGGCAACAAGGCACTGCATCTCGCCGCCCTTGTGGCCGGAAAACGGAAACACCTGAAGCTGGGCGCGGTTGCCCACGGACAAGGACACCGTGTGCCAGCGCCCGTCGCGGCGGGTCTTGCTGCGCAGGGCCACTGCGATCAGGCTGCCGATTTCACCGCGCAAAGGGTCGATGAGCATCTTGATGTTCAAGGCCGAGGACGCGCCCGCCCGAATTTCCATGAACGGGCTCAGATCGCCAAGAACCTCGATGATATTGCCGTTGCGCGTACAGATCATGCCGTTAGGGGCAACCACGCGGGCCAGCGGCATTTCCGGGGCTTCATTCGTCTCGGCGGCGCTCGGTTTGGTGCTGGCGGTGCTGCCGGCAACGGTATGGCGCTGATAGTTGCGCGCTCCAGTCTGGTTGGCCAATTCGCCGGAGACGCCGCGGCGCTTGGCAAAAATCTTGTCCGCGCCCTGACGCCCCTCAAAAAACACGCCCATTTCGCCCACGGTTTCGGATGTTCCCACAAACAGCAACGCCCCGGCCGCCATCGCGTAATGCAACCGGCTCAGCACACGTTCCTGCAAGGCAAGGTTAAAATAGATCAGCAGATTGCGGATGCTGACCAGATCCACATTGATGAAAGGCGGGTCCTGAAAGACGTTGTGGTGCGAGAACAATGTCGCGGCCCGCAATTCCGGGCGGACCTTGATCTCGGTATCTGTGACGGTGAAATACTGGTTGAGCAGGCTCGGGGGAATGTCCTGCGCGGCGGCCACCGGATAAACGCCACGCCGCGCGACCTCGATGGCGTTCTGGTCAATATCTGTGGCAAACACCTGCACGTTGTTCTTGGACAACTCGCCAATGCCACCCAGAATTTCGGCAATGGTGATGGCAATCGAAAAGGCTTCTTCACCGGTTGCACAGCCCACAACCCACACCCGGATGGGGCCGGAACTGCGCTTTTGTATGCTGCGTTTCAGCTCACGCTCCAGCTTTTCAAACTGATCGGGGTCGCGGAAAAAGCGGGTGACCGAGATCAGCAAATAGCGATGCAGCGCATCCACTTCGCTGACATTGGACCGGCAAAAATCCACGTAGTCATCATAATCGTCGATATCGAGCGCGGTCATGCGCCGCGCGATCCGGCGGTTGAGCGTGTTTTCCTTGTAGTCGGCAAAATCCACATGGGTGCGGGCCAACAGGATACCGAACAACTCGCCCAACGGGTTGGGCTGATCCTGCAAGGTGCGCAGCCCGTCGAAATTGCGGGGACGGGCGAGGATTTTTTCCAGATGGGTGCCGATCTGTTCGGGCGACAGCGTGAGGTCGATGCAGCCCGTTTCAATCGCCGAAATCGGCATGCCGTCATATTTCGCGGTCGAGGGTTCCTGCGCGATAGTGATGCCACCGGCCTCGCGCACGGCCTGCACGCCGTAGCTGCCATCGGAGCCCGTGCCTGACAGCACAATGCCCATGCACGCTTCGCCGCATTCCTCGGCAAGGCTTTTGAACAGGCGATCCGCCGAGGGTTTGGGCGAGGCCGCGTGCCCCGAGGGCTGGCGCAGACGCAGCACCCCGTTTTCGTAGATCACGTCCGTGTTGGGCGGCGTGACATAGATCGCGTCCAGTTCCGGCTTGGTCTCGGCCTCCAGCTCATGGACGGGCAGGCGGGTTTCTCGGGCGATCAGGGTCGATAGTACGCTTTTGTGCGTCGGGGACATGTGCTGGGCGATGACATAGATCGCGCCAGCATTTTGGGGCAGATTCTGGGCCAACAGCGACACCGCCTCAAGGCCACCGGCAGAGGCCGCGATACCAACCACCCGGGGGCGTGCGGGCCGGGGTGGCTCAGTGGGTGGGGCATTGGGGTCGGGATCCAGCGTATCTGACGTCATGCAGGTCTCGCACTTTTAAGGATTGGGGCGTGGCGCGGGCGGCAGGGTTCAGGCGGCGGTGCAATAGCGATCGATCAGAGTCAGCAGATGGCCGGGCGAGACGGGTTTGCTGGCAAAGCCGTTCATGCCCAACTGCTCCATACGGGCGTCGTCATGGTAGTTGACGTCGGCCGTGACGGCGATAATCGGCACATCGCGGGGCGGGGCATCCTGACCGCCGCGAATATGTCGCGCCGCATCGATGCCGGACATCTCGGGCATGTGCAGATCCATCAGCACCAACCCGAACGCCGTCGGATCACCATAAAGGGTGCTGCACCCTTCGCTTCCATTCTTCGCAATTTCGACCTCGACACCCAGTGTTGCAATGATTTCTTTCATCATGAAGCGTGTGAATTCGTCGTCTTCTACCAAGAGTACTTTCTTACGATGCGGCATGATCAGAATCCAACCTTACGTTGCAATGAAGAGTTAGCAAGAATTCACAGGCAAAACCATCTCTTTCGTCAGAGGCCAGTCTGAGTTCGGCGCCCATCAGCTGCGCCATCTCAAGACTGATGGCCAATCCAAGGCCCGTGCCGCCATGGCTGCGGCTCAACCCTTCGTCAATCTGCGAGAACCGATCAAAGATGCGCGCCGCATCTTCCTCCGCGATGCCGGGGCCGGTGTCGGCCACCGAAATTTCGAGGCAGGTTCCGATCCCGTTGTCGGGCTGTTTGGGCGCGCGGCGCACGCCGATGCGGATTTCCCCCTTGGTCGTGAACTTGGCCGCATTGTCGGTCAGGTTCGTGATGATCTGGGTCAGCCGAGCGCCGTCGAGCTCATATTCGGCATCGAGGTCCGCTTCGAGATCAAGGGTGACGTCGATATCCTTTTGATGAAAATGCACGGCGGCGGCGGTCGTTTCCTGCCATTGCGCCGCCAGACGGCGAATGTCGGTGGGGCGGGTCGAGATGGTGACCGCATTGGAATCCAGCCGTGACATGTCCAGCACGTTGGACAGCTGATTGTGCAACTGGCGCGCCGCGCGGCTGGCAACATTAGCATAGTGGCGCTGCCGTTCGGGGACCTCCTTGCCGGTTTCGATCAGGTGCAGGAAGCCGAGGATCGAATTGAGCGGCGTGCGCACCTCATGGCTCATCGTTCCGATAAAGGTCGAGCGGACGGACAGCGCCTCGCGGGCGTCCTGTTCGCTTTTGACCCGTTCTGCAATCTCGGTCTGCAACGTGTTGAGGGTCTTGCGCACCCGGCCTTCATAGGCGGTGACAGCGCGCACGATACGGTCCAGATCGTCCGTCTTGGTGCGGGTGGCGCGGTCAAGGTGCAGCTCGGTCGATGGGGTGGCCACGCTGGAGCCATCCACATGTTCGGCAATCGTGTGCATATGGCGGCTGATCATGCGATGCACGATATAAAGCAGGGCGATGGCGGCGACATAGGCCTTGACCAGATTGGTCAGTAGCGTCACCCAGAATTGCGCCCAGACCCTGTCGACAACCGCCTCCAAAGACAACTCGACGCGCAACGTGCCCAAGTGCTGCACTTGGCCAGTGCTTGGAGTGTGTTTTAGATCGTAAATCCGCTGCAGCGGCGTTTCACTGGCCACGCCACGGGTCCAGCGGTGGCCGGTGACACTGCTGAGGTCCAGATGGGTCACAGCCGCATTCGACGCGATACCATCCAGAATGATGTTCACCTGATCAAAATCAAAGGTCCACAGCGCCAGTTCCAGCGTCTCGGACATCGTGGTCTCGATCTGATCGAGCACCCCTGTCGCCTCGGCCCTTTGGCTGTTGTAGCTGGCCACCAGCTGGATTCCCGTCGAAAAGACCGACAACAACGAGCCAATCAACAACGACGCAAGGACCAGCCGAAATCCCAGTTGATCCCTGAAGTACTGCTTGATCATTCGGGTATCAGCCTGCTCGCATGGACTGCGAGCAGCGCGTCCAGACTGCCGTCATCGCGCATTTCGCCCAAGACACGGTTGAAATCTGCGATGATCTGCGTGCTGCCCTCAAGATCGTGCCGGACGCCCATGTGCAGGGTCTGCGACACCAACACGCCAGGCGCAAACTCGACACGATCCGCAAGGGCCGGGTCATCATGGGTGATGGCGTGGCGGATCACATCCACACTGTCCAGCGTCAGGTCAACCCGGCCATGGGCCACCATCTGCACACCTTGCAGCGTTGTCGTCACCACCACCTTATTGAGATAATCAGCCCGGTCAAAATCGGCCTCGTAGACAAACCCGTCCCCCACAGCGATGGAAAACGGGCGCAATTCATCCACCGTGGTAAAGCTGTGACTGTCCCCCTTGCGTTGCACCAGTCGCACATCCGTCGAAAAGAACGGGTCGCTATAGCTGAGAAAGGTCTGCAACTCGGCGTCCTCAAACAGGCTGCCCACGATGTCGAACTCACCGGTCTGGGCCCCATCAATCACGCGGGCCCATGGCACGACCTGGGTATCGACATCATATCCCGCCCGACGCAACACAGCCGAAATCACATCCAATGACAGCCCACCATTCGGCAACGCCTCACCAGAAAAGGGCGGCCACTCATCCGCGACCACGCTGAGGGTCTGCGCCTGCAGCGGGGCCAAAACGGCTTGGAATGCAAAGAGGACGGCAAAGACAAGTCTGGTCACGGCTGGGTTTTCCCTCTGTGGTTGATGATTCAATGACCCAAGCACCGTTGCAACACCAGCCTTAATTTCGGCTTAACACGCACCGTCAAGCGGCTGTTTTCGGCCTTCAATCCGCCCAAGACGGGCTCATTTGCCGCCCCGACTGCCTATGCCCTTGCGCCCGCGCAAACCCATGCATAGAAGAGCGCGAAATTCCGATCAGCCCCCGCGCGGGGGCCCAAATGCTATGGGAGCACACATGCAGGTCACCGAGACGCTGAACGACGGTCTGAAACGCGGCTACGCCATCACGGTGACAGCTGCCGAACTGGACGCCAAGGTCAACGAAAAGCTGACAGAGGCACAGCCCGACGTCGAAATGAAAGGCTTTCGCAAAGGCAAAGTGCCGATGGCGCTGCTGAAAAAGCAGTTCGGCCAGCGCCTGATGGGCGAAGCGATGCAGGAAAGCATTGATGGTGCCATGTCCGAGCATTTCGAGACCTCCGGCGATCGGCCCGCGATGCAGCCCGAAGTCAAGATGACAAACGAAGACTGGAAAGAGGGCGACGACGTTCAGGTCGATATGTCTTATGAGGCGCTGCCCGAGATTCCCGAAGTGGACCTGAGCAAACTCAAGCTCGAACGTCTCGTGGTCAAAGCCGACGACGCAGCCATTGATGAGACGCTGACCTCGCTCGCCGAAAACGCGCAGGACTTCAAGGCGCGCAAGAAAGGCTCCAAAGCCAAGGACGGCGATCAGGTCGTGTTCGACTTCGTCGGCAAGGTCGATGGCGAAGTGTTCGAAGGCGGCTCTGCCGAAGGGCACGCGCTGGTGCTCGGCTCGGGCCAGTTCATCCCCGGTTTCGAAGAGCAGCTTGTCGGCGTGAAGGCGGACGAGGAAAAGGCGGTCACCGTTTCCTTCCCCGAGGACTATCAGGCCGAACATCTGGCCGGCAAAGAGGCGGTGTTTGACTGCAAGATCCACGAGGTCAAAGAACCCGTGCCTGCCGAAATCAACGACGAGTTGGCCACCAAATACGGTGCCGACGATCTGGCCGGTCTCAAGACCCGCATCGCCGAGCAGCTTGAAGGCGAATACGCAGGTGCCGCTCGTGCGGTGATGAAGCGCGCGCTGCTCGACCAGCTCGACACAGCCGTCAGCTTTGATCTGCCCCCCAGCCTTGTCGAGGCCGAAGCCAAGCAGATCGCGCACCAACTCTACCACGAGGAACACCCAGAGGACACCGGGCATGACCACGGTGACATCGAGCCCACGGACGAGCATAAAGAGCTTGCCGAGCGCCGCGTGCGTCTGGGTCTGTTGCTTGCCGAGTTGGGTCAGAAAGCCGAAGTCGAAGTGACCGATGCCGAGATGAGCCAGGCGATCATGCAGCAGGCGCGTCAGTATCCCGGTCAGGAACGCCAGTTCTTTGAATTCGTGCAGCAAAACCAGCAGATGCAGCAACAGATGCGCGCGCCTCTGTTCGAGGACAAGGTCGTGGACCACATCGTCGAAAACGCGTCCGTCACGGACAAGGACGTGTCCAAGGACGATCTGCAAAAGGCTGTCGAGGCGCTGGAAGTCGACGACTGATCGCGCACACCACGCTCAGCACAAACAACGGCCGCGTCTGGACTCAGGCGCGGCTTTTCTATGTGGCACTAATAGTCGCGCAACTGGTTCAGCGTGTAGGTCTGGCGCACCGGAAAGTCCGGATCGTCCCGGTAATTCGGATCGGGCACCAGACAATTCACCCCGCAGACCTGTCGCGCCACGCGGGCCCGCGCATCCACATACCACAACCGCCCCCCGGGGGTCGCGATATAGCCATCGGTATCATCCTCGATATCGGTGCGCATATCGTCAAAGGAGGGCACTTCGGTCAGGAACTCAGGACTGTAGGATCCGTGGGTGTGATAGGAAGCCACCACCGTGAATCCGACAAAGCGCGGATCAGGGGGCAAACAGGAAGACACCCGGCCCCGACGCGGCTCGGTCGCAACCAACGCTCCGGCAGGGTCCACGCCGATCAATCCGCAATATTCGCGGTCTTCCGCGATGGAAAGAGGCTGGATGTCATTGAACAGACGGCTGACAAAGGCAACTTCAGCCCGACTTTGCGGCACCGCACGGGGCGCCATCTCCACGGTGTCCAGATCGTCGGGGACACAGGCACTCAGGGCCAGCATCGCGCATAGGGCAATTCTATATCTCATAAGGCCACAGTGGCCTGCGGCGTTGGAATGGTCAAACCGGATCGCCCTTCTTTTGACCCGAAATACCGCGGGGGGGGGGGAGGCGCGCAGCGCCGATGGGGGCTGGCCCCCTGGACAACGCACAAAAAAACCGCGCCCCCTGAACAAAGGGGACGCGGTCTGTCTCTCAGACCACAGACGTGGCTCAGGTCGCTGGCGTCTCGTCGTCACCTTCGGCCGGGGCCTCTTCGGTGGCGATGCCTGCGGATTCAGCCAGCTCTTCGTCGTCGGATGCAGCGGCACCGATATCGTCAAACAGTTCCTGAATTTCGAACTCGGCAGCGGCTTCCTCTTCGGCAGCCAGCTCCTGGATCGATTTGCCGGAGGCTTGTAGTTCGGCCTCTTCGGTCGAACGGGCGACGTTTAGCTGAATGACGGCCTCGACTTCTGGGTGCAGAACGACGTGAACGTCGTGCAGGCCCAGTTCCTTGATCGGAACGGGGATGACAACCTGCTTGCGGTCGACCGAAAAACCTTCGGCAGTGGCCACATCCGCCGCGTCACGGGTGGTGACGGAGCCATAGAGGTTGCCGCCGTCGGAGGCTTGGCGAATCACGATGAACTGCTGACCGTTCAGCTTGTCACCGAGGGCTTCGGCCTCTTTGCGGGTTTCCATGTTGCGCGCTTCGAGTTGCACTTTCTGTGTCTCGAAATCGGCGATGTTGGCCTTGGACGCGGTCAGCGCCTTTTTCTGGGGCAGCAGATAGTTGCGTGCATAGCCGGACTTGACGTCCACGACATCGCCCATCTGGCCCAGCTTGGCCACACGTTCGAGAAGGATAACTTGCATGATCAGGTCTCCTTATTTCACAGCGTAGGGCAGCAGGGCGAGGAAGCGGGCGCGTTTGATGGCACGGGCCAGTTCGCGTTGCTTCTTGGCCGAGACGGCGGTGATACGGCTTGGCACGATCTTGCCACGCTCAGAGATATAGCGTTGCAGCAGGCGCGTGTCCTTGTAGTCGATCGCGGGGGCATTGTCGCCCGAGAAGGGACAGACCTTGCGACGGCGGAAAAATGGTTTTGCAGCCATGGTTTAGCTCCCTTTCGCTCAGCGGCGCTCGCGGCGGTCGCCGCGGCCTTCGCGCTCATCGCGCTTTTGCATCTGGACCGAAGGGCCCGTGGCGTGTTCGTCGACCTTGATCGTCAGGACGCGCATCACGTCGTCATGCAGGCGCATCAGACGCTCCATTTCCTGCACGGCGGCGGCGGGGGCATCGGTGCGCAGATACGCGTAATGACCCTTGCGGTTCTTGTTGATCTTGTAGGCCATGGTCTTCACACCCCAGTACTCGTTGTCCACGAGGGTGCCGCCATTGTCCGACAGGACGCCGCCAAAATGTTCGATAAGCCCTTCGGCCTGCGTGTTGGACAGGTCCTGACGGGCAATCATCACATGCTCGTAAAGAGGCATGGTCGTGCTCCACTTCTATCAAGGCGCATTTCATAGACCGGTCCGTATATCCCTGCTGGACGGTCACGAGAGACTGCGCGGCAAAAACGGGTTCGCAGGGATGGGGTCGTATAGGCAGGGCGCGCGTGCATGACAAGGGCAAATGACTGGCCGGTGGGCGGTGTTGTGCCGTCCGAAATGGCCGGGCACCGGGTTTTCATATCGGGGCCGCATTTTGGCCTGATTTGAGCGGCTTTAATCATTTCAACAGTTTGATTTCAGGATGAACGCCATGACCGCATTTACCGACACACTGCCCGATCTCGCCCCCGCAGACCCCGCCCGCACCGTGGACGGGCAGCGCATGTTGATCCGTGGCGCACAGCGCCTTGTGGGCGTGGCCTTGGTTCTGGCCGCTTTCGGGCTGTGGATCGAGCCGGGCGCGATCTGGGATGCGGACCTTGCCTTGTTCAAATTCGCACTGTCCCTTGCCATCGGTTTTGCCGGATTGATCTGTCTGCAATCGGCCCGCGCCGTGGCCGGCGTCGAGGTCGAAATCGATACGGTGCGCCGCGAAGTGCGCCTTGTGCGCGGCAACGGACGGGCCCGCACGTTGGTGTCCCGCACCCGCATTCGCGATCTGGGTCCGGCCGAGTGGTACGGTGCGATGGTGCGCCTGTGGGCACAGGATGGGGCGCTGGTCGCCGAAGTCGCGCTGAGCGATCCGGCCTTGCGCAAAGGTCTGATTGATGCGCTGCGCGACGAAGGCAAGCTCTGAGCCAGTTTTTCGAGGCCAGGGTGACACCTCAAGCGCTGCGCCGCTGTCCTGATGCACCGCCCATGTTCAGCGATGCGCACGTTGTGTTGATCGCTGCGCAGTTGCAATCAACCCCTGCATTGTCATCTCATGCTTCATGTCAATCAACGTGGAGCACGTACACATGAAAACCCTTCTTCTCGCCGCAGCCCTATCGACCACCGCCTCATTCGCCTTCGCGGCAGAACGCTACACGCTGGATTCCAGCCACAGCCAGATCCTGTTTTCCTACAACCACCTTGGGTTCTCCACGACCTGGGGGATGTTTTCGGGATTTGAAGGCGAGATCATGTTTGATCAGGACAACCCTGACAACTCTGCCGTGACCGTGTCGATGCCCACAAAATCCATGTTCACCGGTTGGGAAAAGCGCGATGGGCACTTCATGTCCGAGGATTTCTTTGGGGCCGAGGATGGCGATCTGATCACCTTCACATCCACGGATATCGAAGTGACAGGTGACGGCACCGCCAACATCACCGGCGATCTGACCATGAATGATGTCACCAAATCCGTCGTGCTGGACGCCACGTTGAACCAGGCGGGCACGAACCCGCTGTCCAACAAGGAATGGGCGGGCTTTAACGCCACCACGACCCTGCTGCGGTCCGACTTTGGGCTTGGTGCCTTTGCGCCTGCCGTCGGCGACGAGGTTCAGGTGCAGATTTCGATTGAAGCTGAAAAAGCCGAATAAGCCCCGCATCATTTGATGCCGATCGGCCGCGCAATCCCTTGCGCGGCCTTTTCTTTTTGCTGGTGTTGAGTGGACGCGCTGCCGCGCGACACGACTTTGTTCAGAGCCGCCTTTTCAGACGGCTCTGGTCTTTGGCCCCAAATAGGGACCAGTCATACAATGCTCGGTTGCGTCTTTGCGCTATTCCGGGCGGGTCGCTGTCAGCGCGACATTCACCCCGACGTCGAACCTCAGCGAGCTTTCGTCCGTCATGCTGTCCCCGATCCCGAAGTTGCGCCGGTCGAGCGTCAGCCCGCCCTGCATTGTCGCGGTATTTTCGGCCACATCCAGCGTGAAGGGCAGGGTGACCGGCACGGATTGCTCTTTTATAGTGAGTGTGCCTTGGGCCTCATACCCCTCAGCCGTGCTGACGATGTTTGCCACGAACTGGGCCGTCGGGAAGGCTTCGGCGTTGAAATAGTCCGCGCCCATCGCCTGTCCGGTGACCGACCCAAGCGTCAGCGACCCGATGGACACGGTCACGTCGGCCGTGCCTGCAACCCCGCTGCCCACGGTTTCGTCAAAGCTGATGGCGGCGGTCCAGTCTGCGAACTGTCCGGTGACCTCGCTGCCCAGTTGGGTGACGGTGATGGCCAATGTGCCCGATTGGACCGTCCAGTCCGATTGCACGTCCTCCAACGCGGCGGCTTCCGTCGTTTCGCCGTGGGGCGCATAGACCCCAAGCGCGCTGCCAGCTGTCAGAGCGACCATCCACAAAGCCAATGCCGCGATCAGCGCGCGGACGTGCCCGTGATGGGCAGAGACGGGCGGCACCTCGGTCTTGCCGAACCACATCCGCCGCAAGGTCGCGTCCTTGTCGACGACGTGGTGTTTGAGCGCCCCTGCGATATGCAGCAGCAGCGCCAGCCCCAGCACCTTGGTCAGAACCCAGTGCGCGCCAGCAAAGACCCCGGCGACCCCTTCGGATTTCGGCACCAAGGGCAGGTTTTGGCCAAAGGGCCACCAGATCGGCGCAAAGCCGGACGCGGCGGCGTGGTGGATCCAACCCGACAGCGGGACCAGCACGAGCGAGCCGTAAAGCAACCAGTGCACGGTTTCAGCCGCAAAGGACTCGACTGGACGGTCAGGGTGCAGCAGGCCGGGCTTGGGCTGGCTGATCGCCCAGAGGATGCGCAACAGGGCAACGAAAAAGACCGCGACCCCAAGCGTCTTGTGCAATGAAAACAGCCAAGCGGCGCGTGCGACCAGCGCATCCGAGGGCGCGCTTGCGGTGCGTAGTTCGTAAGCCAGATCGTTGGCGTATAGGCCAAGGGGCATCAGCGTCAGGATCAGGAGGGCTGTGAGCCAGTGCAGGGTCTTGGCCACGCTGCCAAAGTGCGATGGGGTGTTGGTGAGAGTCATCGGGCGTACTCCGGCGCTGTTGGATCGATGGGGTAACACGCGGCCCCTTGATATTATGCGATAATGTGACGTGATCCGGCGCCAAGACAACCGGCAATTCCTGCACATCACCCGTGCAGGCTTGTCCTTGCCGCCGGTGTCGGGGTCTTGTCGGGGCGCATCTGCGCGACTACACCGACAGGGCAGCAAGAAACGAACAGGGCAGAGAAGATGAGTGTAGCATTCGTATTTCCCGGGCAGGGCGCGCAGACCATCGGGATGGGCCGCGATCTGGCGCAGGCCTATCCGGCGGCACAAGCGGTGTTTGACGAGGTGGACGACGCCCTGGGCGAAAAGCTGAGTGCGCTCATTTGGGAGGGCGATGCCGGGACGCTGACGCTGACCCAGAATGCACAGCCTGCCTTGATGGCCACATCCATGGCTGCGATGCGGGCCCTTGATGCCGAGGGCGTGGGCATTGACCGGGCCGCGTTTGTGGCCGGGCATTCCTTGGGCGAATATTCCGCCCTCTGTGCGGCAGGTGCGCTCAGCATTGCGGACACTGCGCGCCTGTTGCGCACCCGGGGCCGCGCCATGCAGGAGGCCGTGCCCGTGGGTGTGGGCGCGATGGCGGCCCTGTTGGGGTTGGACTTTGAGGCCGTGACTGAGGTTGCGGCCGAGGCGGCTGAGGGCGAGGTCTGTCAGGCGGCCAATGACAATGACCCCGGCCAGGTGGTCGTGTCAGGTCACAAGGCGGCGGTTGAGCGCGCCATTGAACTGGCCAAGGCCAAGGGGGCCAAGCGGGCGGTGCTGCTGCCAGTGTCTGCCCCGTTTCATTGCGCCTTGATGGAACCTGCGGCGGCGGTGATGGCCGAGGCGCTGAGCACGGTGACCTTCGATGCCCCTGCCGTGCCTGTGGTCACGAATGTGCAGGCCGAAGCAGTCGGCGACCCGGATCAGTTGCGCGAGATGCTTGTACAGCAGGTGACGGGATCGGTGCGTTGGCGCGAAAGCGTGGCGTGGATGGGCGCGCAAGGCGTGACCGAGATGTGGGAGGTTGGCGCGGGCAAGGCCCTGTCCGGCATGATCCGCCGCATTGATCGCAGCATCTCCAGCCGCGCTGTGGGCACGCCCGATGATGTGAAGGCTGTCCTTGATGGCTGAGCTGGTCTCGCTCGATACGGTCACGCTTGGCGGGGTAGTGGAAACGGTGCCCTTTGCGGACCGGTTGCGGCTGATCCCGAACATCTTCGGGCGGCTCGACGCCGCTATCGGGCAGGCGGGTTTCTTCTATGTGGGGCCGCAGACGGCGCTTTACCGGATTGAGGGCGACCAGATGGAAGTGCGCGCGGGCGTCCCGCTTGATGCGCCATTGCCCGGATTCGAGATGTTCGAGGCCCCCGGGTCAGAGGCCCTGATGCACCGCCATCGAGGCGGCTTTGACGGGCTGGCGCAAGTCTATCAGGACCTGAGCGCCGAGATTGCCAATCTGGGCCGCATGCGGGGTACGTGGGCGCGCGAGATATATCGACAGGTGGCGCGCAATGCGGACCTGAACGTGGTGGACGTCTACATTGACGTGACAAAAGAGACTTAAGGTAAGGGACGGATATGTTTGATCTGACAGGAAAAACAGCGCTGGTGACGGGGGCTTCGGGTGGCATCGGGGCCGATATCGCACGCACCTTGCATGGCGCAGGGGCGACCGTTGGCCTTAGCGGGACGCGGGTGGATCCGTTGCAGGCGCTGGCGGATGATCTGGGAGCGCGCGCGCATGTGCTGCCCTGCAACCTCAGCGATTTCGAGGCTGTCGATGGGCTGATAAAAGAGGCGACGACGGCCATGGGGTCGGTCGACATTCTGGTCAACAACGCAGGGATCACGCGCGACAACCTGTTCATGCGGATGTCGGACGAAGAATGGCAGTCCGTGTTGAACGTGAACCTCACCTCGACCTTCAAACTGTGCAAGAACGTGATGCGCGGCATGATGAAGGCGCGGTGGGGCCGGATTATCAATATCAGTTCGGTTGTGGGGGCCACCGGCAATCCCGGTCAGGCGAACTATGCGGCCTCTAAGGCGGGGATGGTGGGCATGTCAAAGAGCCTCGCCTACGAGGTGGCAAGCCGCGGGATCACGGTGAATGCGGTGGCACCGGGCTTTATCGCAACGGCCATGACAGATAAGCTGACGGATGAGCAAAAGACTGGAATCATGGGACAAATTCCTGCCGGTCGGATGGGCGAGGCGCATGAAGTCGCCTCTGCCGTGCTCTATCTGGCAAGCCCCGAAGCGTCTTATGTGACAGGCACCACCTTGCACGTCAATGGTGGCATGGCCATGTTATAGACGCGCGCGCCACAACCCTTGCCATCTTTTTGGGATATGCTAAAGGGGGCGCAGATTTCAGCGTTTGGACCTTTCGAGAGGCAAACGCATCACCGCCCCAAGGGGCAAAGACCAGAGCCCCGCCACGTCAGGGGACACCACTTGGGGGCGCACAATATTGCCCCGGTAGAATGAGGACAGTCATATGAGCGACATCGCGGAGCGCGTGAAGAAGATCGTTGTGGAACACCTTGGTGTTGAAGAGGACAAAGTGACCGAGAATGCCTCGTTCATCGACGATCTGGGCGCAGATAGCCTTGATACGGTCGAGCTGGTCATGGCTTTCGAAGAAGAGTTCGGCATCGAAATCCCCGATGACGCAGCCGAAACCATCCAGACATTTGGCGACGCTGTGAGCTTTATCTCCAAGGCATCGTAAGTTTTGCACGCTTGTGCCTGATCAGACGGCGCTCTTCCTCGCGGAAGGGCGCCGTTTTTCGTTTTGTCACGTGTGGGTGCTTGCCTTTCCTGCGCCCGGATGCGCAAGTTTGTAAAAAAATCAGGTGATCGGGCAGGACACCAGACATGAGCAGACATGTGCCGACAATCAACACGGCGCGCACCACCTTGCGTGCGATGCGCCCCGGTGAATTTGACCGCTTCGCCGAGATCTGGGCGATGCCTGAGGTCGCGCGCCACATTGGCGGTGCCCCGCGCAGCCGCGAGACGTCCTGGAAGGCGTTCATCGCCATCGCCGGGCACTGGCAGGTTACCGGCTTTGGTCAATGGGGGATCGAGGAACACCGCACGAAATCCCTTGTCGGGCAGGCAGGCTTTTTCCACGGCGCGCGCGGCATGGGCGAGGATTTTGATAGTGTCCCCGAAGCGGGATGGGTACTGGCCCCCGAAGCGCAGGGCATTGGCCTTGGCCTTGAGGCGGTGCAGGCCGCCCATGACTGGTTCGACCGTGTGGTGACCGGCCCGCTGGTGTGCATGATCGACCCCGCCCACGACGCATCGCTTCGGATCGCGGACCGCTTGGGATATGTCGCGATGCGGGACGCAGAGCACGGCGACGGTGCCGTACGGTTGATGCTGAGAAAGTCGCCGCCACAGGTGTAGGGGGGCGTGGTGATGATGGGGGAGAACCGGGGTTGCGGGACTTCACCGACCTTCGGCCCGTGATTGGCAAATGTTCGATTTTCTTAGACGAACCTGAATTCTCGGGCGGCTGCGCGACTTATCACTGCGCCGGCGTTTACCGCTGCGTAGACTGATCTAGGGGGGCGGGCGCTGTCGTCGATGCTTCGGCACACCCAACTTCTGACTTCCATCGTTTTCAACGATTGTGACAATGCCCGATCCGAAATTGAGGGCAAATTTCGCTTAATATCATTAAAGCGGTGTGGCGTGCCGAGCGACGTTAAAACTGGCAAAGTCCAAGACCGACGGAGCAAGTCCTGATCCGCTTTGCCAGCTGCAGTTTGAAATTCATGAGCAACGGCAGCTGCAGAACATCCCAGTGAAGTGAGCCGAAATTCCGGGCGCAACGGGTGGCCATGGCCGGGGTTTCGTTCCAGCAATCCCATCATAATCAGGTGTTCCATGCTTTGGGCAAAGGCGGTTCTACTTGCGCCAGTTGCAGCCAACAGAGGTGCCTGGCGTCCAGCGACACCTGTATGCAGGCTCGATAAAATGGGAATAGCCCAGGCCCTTGAAGTGATGTTGACAAGTAGCTTAATGTCCATAAAGTATAGTTAATATATTTTAGTAAAAAAGGAAAGCCCATGTCTCTCATTTCGCCCGATGAAACCATGACCATTGCCCTGTCCGTCAAGGATCGCCATGCAAGTGCGGATTGGTACGGCAGCATGTTAGGTTTTGATCTTATTTATCATGCAGACGACGCAGGCTGGTCGGAACTTCGGACGAATACGACCGGCGTAACAATTGGCCTTGGTGAACACACCAAACCTGCACCGGGTAATTGCGTGCCTGTCTTTGGCATCGCCGACTTAGATGCTGCGAGACGGAAAATGGAGCAAGCCGAAATTAGATTTGATGGCGCGACTGATGTCGTCGAAGGTATGGTCAAAACGGCGACATTTTATGACCCCGACGGCAACGCACTCATGCTCGCAGAAGATCTGACGGGCGGAATGCAATAGTCCTGATGAGCAGCCCGTCAGAAAGCAGCACTTCCTAGCCCAGACACGATCAAGTAGTCTAGGCTCAAAACCTGGCCATTGCCGCAGGCGCGCATCTTGGCCACACATCCCTTTCTCTTCCGCTTTCTATGTCCAACACCGCCGATCCAACCGCGGGGCTTGAACAGCGGGTGGCGGGCGCGGTATGACCCGCCAACGAGAATGCGAAGGGGCAGGAATGATGCGTAGAGTCGTTGTGACGGGATTGGGTCTTGTGACGCCATTGGCCGATGGGGTCGAGGCCAGCTGGTCGCGCATCCTTGATGGTCAGTCGGGCGCTGGGCCGATCACGGGCTTTGATACCGAAGGTCTTGCCACCACCTATGCCTGCGAAGTGCCGTTGGGTGACGGCTCGGACGGGACGTTTAACGCCGACACCTATATGGAGCCCAAGGAACAGCGCAAGGTCGACACTTTCATCATGTTCGGTCTGGCTGCCGCGCAGCAGGCGGTTGAGGATTCCGGCTGGATGCCCGAAGGTCGCGAAGATCGTGAGCGCACGGGCGTTTTGATCGGCTCGGGCATTGGCGGTCTCAATTCCATCGCCAACACCGCCTTGCTGATGGAAGAGAAGGGCCCGCGTCGTGTCAGCCCATTCTTTGTGCCCGGTGCCCTGATCAACCTGATTTCGGGTCAGGTGAGCATCAAATATCAATTCAAGGGGCCGAACCATTCGGTTGTGACGGCCTGTTCGACCGGTGCCCACGCCATTGGCGACGCGGCCCGTCTGATCATGCTGGGCGATGCGGATGTGATGGTGGCCGGCGGTGCCGAGGCTGCGATCTGCAAGATCGGGATCGCGGGCTTTAACGCGTGCAAGGCGCTGTCGACCAAACGTGCAGACGATCCCAAAGCCGCGAGCCGCCCCTATGATGCGGACCGCGACGGGTTCGTCATGGGTGAGGGCGCGGGCATCGTGGTGCTAGAGGAATACGAACATGCCGTCGCACGCGGCGCCAAGATCTATGCCGAGGTGCTTGGCTATGGTCTGTCGGGTGATGCCTATCACATCACTGCGCCTTCCGAGGATGGTGAGGGCGGTGAGCGGTCGATGCGCGCGGCTCTGCGCAATGCGGGGCTGGAGCCCAAGGATATCGACTATATCAACGCGCATGGCACCTCGACCATGGCCGACACCATCGAGTTAGGTGCGGTGGAGCGGATGTTGGGGGATCATGCGGGCAACATCACGATGTCTTCGACCAAATCCGCGACCGGGCATTTGCTGGGCGCTGCCGGTGCGATCGAGGCGATTTTTTCGATCCTCGCGATCCGTGATCAGGTTTGTCCGCCGACCATCAACCTCGACAACCCGGCGGTGGAGACGCCCGTTGATCTTGCCCCCAATGCCAAGCGGGAGCGTAAAGTGAATGTGGCCTTGTCCAACAGCTTTGGCTTTGGCGGGACCAATGCGAGCGTGATCTTTGGGAAGGTCGGCTGATGTGGCGCGGCATCGCCTCTAATGCGCTGACGTTTTTGATTGTTGGCCTGTTTCTTGCAGGCGGCGTCATTCTGTGGGGGCGTGGGCAATATGAAGGGCCGGGGCCGCTGGCGGATGCAATCTGTTTGCAGGTCGAGCGTGGCACCAACTTTCGCCGGGTGAGCCGCAACCTTGAGGAAGAAGGCGCTGTGAGCAGTGCTTCGATCTTTCGGGTGGGTGCGGATTATCAGGGCAAGACCAACCAGTTGAAGGCGGGCAGCTATCTGGTGGAACCGGGCGCGTCGATGGAAGAGATCGTTGATGTGGTCACCCGTGGCGGCGCGAGCACCTGCGGCACCGAGATAGTATACCGCATCGGTGTGAACCGGTTAAGCGCGCAGGTGCGCGAGTTGGATCCGGCCGACAATCGTTTTGTCGAACGGGTGGCGTTCGAGCCTGGTGTGGAGGACACGCCCGAGATCTATACGGAGAAACGGGCCGCGCAGGACACGCGTTATCGCGTGGCGATGGCCGAAGGGGTCACGAGCTGGCAGGTGGTCGATGCCTTGCGCAACATGGATGTGCTGGAAGGCGATGTGCCCGAGGTGCCCCCGGAAGGTGCCCTGGCCCCCGACAGCTATGAGGTGCGCCCCGGTGATGATCGCAACGCGATCCTTGCGCAGATGGCCGAACGGCAGGAGGAGATCGTTGCCGAAGCCTGGCAGTCGCGCGATCCGGATCTGCCGCTGGAGAGCCCGGAGGATTTGCTGACGCTGGCCTCGATCATCGAGAAGGAGACGGGTGTCGCCGAAGAACGCGAGCAGGTGGCGAGCGTGTTCATCAACCGGCTGAACCGCGGGATGCGCCTGCAGACGGACCCGACCGTCATTTATGGTGTGACCAAGGGGCAGGGTGTCTTGGGTCGTGGCCTGCGTCGGTCCGAGCTGCGTGAGGCGACGCCGTGGAACACCTATGTGATCGAAGGGCTGCCGCCGACCCCGATTGCGAACCCCGGGCGCGCGAGCCTGATGGCGGCGGGGCAGCCGGAGGACACGAACTATGTGTTCTTTGTTGCCGATGGCACGGGCGGCCACGCGTTTGCCGAGACGCTGGACGAGCACAACCGCAATGTGGCGCGCTGGCGTGAGATCGAGGCGGAGCGGGCCAATGAAACGGATGGCGGGTAGGGCGCAGGACACCTGCGCCTTACGTAGCGAAACGGTGTGGGTGTAAGGCGGAGGTGTCCTCCGCCCGCGTGACGCTGAAAGACACGCGTGAGTTGTTTCGTGACATCAGTGGCTTACCCGCAGGTTAACCCGACATTAACCCGGAATGTAGGAATTTATTAATCATACCGTACGCTTAGCGGGCGCGTCGCCCCATCAAACCACTTGACTCTGCGAACGGTTGCACGTATAACTTGTGACAAGCTAGGAAAAGTGGGTCAGCGACCGTCGGAGCAATCCGGGGTCGCTTTTTCATTTTGCTCGTGCGGGGACTTAACCCAACGCATGAGAGGTTATGCACATATGACACTAATCACCCCGGAGCTTGAAGAAGCTCGCGTCGAGGAGCTGTTTTCCTCGGTGCAGGATTCGGTGCGCCATTTGCGTCACGAATTCGAAGCCCTCAGAGAAAGGGTCGCACAGGGGGAGGACGTCAAAGCCGCAGAAATCAAATCCAAGATCTCGGAGATGAATTCTGTCATGATCAATTGCCAGAAGCTGGAGGTATCGCTTGCTGACATCCGACAAAAGCAAAGCCGGATCGCGCAAGGGGGCTATGCTATCGACCTCGACCGCGCCCGCGCTGACATACGGTGCGCGCTTGCTCGCATCCGCCCCTGTTGCGGTGCAGGAGCAGTTTCTGAATGAGTTGGACGAGGGCGCCCTGGGCGCCCTCCCTTTTCTGTTCGAGTTCTGGGCGCTGGATCACCAGCTGCCACCTGAGGGCGACTGGCGTACATGGGTCATTATGGGGGGGCGTGGTGCGGGCAAGACCCGCGCCGGGGCCGAGTGGGTCCGTTCGAAGGTTGAGGGGCCGACACCGTTTGATCATGGCACGGCCCGTCGCGTGGCTTTGGTCGGTGAGACCATTGAGCAGGTCCGCGAAGTGATGATTTTTGGCGAGAGCGGTATTCTCGCCTGCTCGCCCCCGGACCGTCGCCCGACCTGGGTTGCGGGGCGCAAGCGTCTTGAGTGGCCCAACGGGGCCGTGGCGACTGTCCATACCGCCTTTGACCCCGAAGGCTTGCGGGGCCCGCAATTCGATGCGGCTTGGGTTGATGAGTTGGCCAAGTGGAAGAAGGGTCGCGAGACATGGGATATGTTGCAGTTCGCGTTGCGGCTGGGCGACGATCCGCGGGTGTGTGTGACGACCACGCCGCGCAATGTCGGCGTTTTGAAGGATCTGCTGCAGATGCCCTCGACCGTGACGACCCATGCAGCGACGGAGGCCAATGCGGCCAACCTGGCGGCCTCGTTTCTGGAGGAGGTGCGGGCCCGCTATCATGGCACCCGGCTGGGCCGTCAGGAGTTGGACGGGGTGTTGTTGAGCGATGCGGAAGGTGCGCTCTGGACGACCGAGATGCTGGAAGCTTGTCATCGCAGGGAGGTGGCCGGGTTTGATCGCATTGTTGTCGGGTTGGACCCGGCGGTGACCAGCGGGTCGTCGGCGGACGAATGCGGGATTGTTGTGGTGGGAGCCCATATGCAGGGCTCGCCGCAGGATTGGACCGCGCACGTGATTGCGGATGTGTCCGTGCAGGGCGCGCGCCCCTCGGAGTGGGCGCGCGCTGCTGTGGGGGCTGTGGATCAGTTTCAGGCGGATCGGCTGGTCGCTGAGGTCAACCAGGGCGGTCAGATGGTGGGCGAGGTGGTCCGTCAGATTGATCCGCTGGTGCCCTACCGCGCGGTCCATGCGACGCGGGGCAAGGTGGCGCGGGCGGAGCCCGTGGCTGCGTTGTACGAACAGGGCCGTGTGACCCACGCGCCGGATCTGGGGGCGCTCGAGGATCAGATGGTGGCGATGACGCGGCGTGGGTTTGTCGGTTCTGGCTCGCCCGACCGAGTGGATGCGCTGGTGTGGGCGTTCCATGAGTTGATGATTGACCCGGCGCGGGAATATCGCAGGCCAGGGGTGCGCGGGTTGTAGGCGACCCGCCGG
The DNA here is from genome assembly GCF_947494755.1 of uncultured Tateyamaria sp. GTDB lineage: Bacteria > Pseudomonadota > Alphaproteobacteria > Rhodobacterales > Rhodobacteraceae > Tateyamaria. The sequence continues at coordinate 247,693 of NZ_CANLVZ010000004.1, read as the reverse complement.
GGCGCGCGATTTATTTGGCGAAATGAAGCAAGGGCGGCGCTGGCAACAGCGCACGCCCTTTTTTGTTGGACGCAAGGCGGTGGCTTTGTGGGGAACACGTGAAGGAGACCATGAAACATGGTGTTTGATTTCTTTCGGAGCCGCGCTGTGGCGGATGTACCAGAGCAGAAGGCAAGTGCCACGGGCAAGGTTGTGGCCTGGCAAACGGGCGGCCGGGTGGCCTGGAGCCCGCGCGATGCGGTGTCGCTGACCCGGTCGGGGTTTTCGGGCAATCCGGTGGGGTTTCGGTCGGTCAAGCTGATCGCGGAAGCCGCTGCCGCATTGCCCTTGGTGTTGCAGGATGCCGAGCGGCGGTTTGAGGCGCATCCTTTGCTCGCCCTGATCAAGCGCCCCAATCCGGGACAGGGCCGGGCGGAGTTGCTGGAGGCGCTGTTTGCGCAGCTTTTGTTGTCGGGCAACGCCTATGTCGAGGCCGTCGCGGGCGAGAGTGGTCCACCGCTGGAATTACATGTGCTGCGCTCGGATCGGATGTCGGTGGTTCCGGGGGCGGATGGTTGGCCTGTCGCCTATGACTACGCGGTGGGCGGCAAGACACATCGGTTTGACGCGTCAGGGCCGATCAGCCCGATTTGTCATATCAAGTCGTTTCATCCGCAGGACGATCATTACGGCTTTTCGCCGATGCAGGCGGCGGCCATGGCGCTGGATGTCCATACCGCAGCGTCGCGCTGGTCGAAGTCGTTGCTGGATAATGCGGCGCGCCCATCGGGGGCCATTGTGTATCGGGGCCAAGAGGGTCAGTCGCAGTTGAGCAACGATCAATACGACCGCCTTGTGTCGGAGATCGAGACCAATCACTCGGGCGCGCGCAATGCGGGCCGTCCGATGTTGCTGGAGGGTGGTCTGGATTGGAAGCCGATGGGCTTTTCGCCCTCGGATATGGAATTTCAGAAGACGAAGGAAGCGGCGGCGCGCGAGATTGCTCTGGCCTTTGGCGTGCCCCCGATGTTGCTGGGGATTCAAGGGGACGCCACCTATGCCAACTATCAGGAGGCGAACCGAGCGTTTTATCGGTTGACGGTTTTGCCGCTGGCGACGCGAGTGGCGGCGGGGCTTGCCGATTGGCTTGGGGCCCATACGGGCGAGGATTTGATCCTGACCCCGGATCTGGATCAGGTGTCGGCCTTGTCCGCTGAGCGGGATGCCCAGTGGGCCCGCGTGTCGGGTGCCGATTTCCTGAGTGCCGCTGAAAAGCGCCGGATGCTGGGCTTGCCCGCGCTGGCCGAGGAGGGCGCGGATGGATGACACAACATTTGAGCGATTTGCCTGTGCGCCAGGTTTGCGCCTTGAGGCCCATGAGCGGCTGACGGCGGTGCATTTCGACAACCTATGCAAGCGTCTGGATCGTCTTGAGGAGCTGATGGAGCGGCTGGAAAAGCGGCTGTGGCTCACCGTTTACGGGGTGGTCGCAGCGGTGCTGGCCACCGGGTTCCAATCCATCATGGCGGCCATCCCACACTAAATCTGAGGAGAGTAGAGATGCAGGCGGAGACCGGTCTTGAGACAAAATTCGCGCGCTTTGGTGAAGGGATCAAAGTGCAGGACGATCATGTGATTGAGGGCTATGCCAGTCTGTTTGGTGCCTGCGATCAGGGCGGAGATGTGGTCAGTGCGGGGGCCTATGCCGCTTCGCTTGGCGCGATCAAGGCAGAGGGGCGGCGCGTCAAGATGCTGTGGCAGCATGATCCTGCCTGTCCCATTGGCGTGTGGGACGAGGTGCGTGAGGATGCCAAGGGTCTGTGGGTCAAGGGCCGGTTGCTGCCCGAGGTGGCCAAGGGCCGGGAGGCGCTGGAACTGATTGCGGCGGGCGCCATTGACGGGCTGTCTATCGGCTATCGTACCGTCAAATCGACAAAGAACACCAAGGGCCAGCGGCTCTTGACCGAACTGGAGCTTTGGGAGGTGTCGCTTGTCACTTTCCCGATGCTGCCCAGTGCGCGCGTGGCGGCCAAGGCCGACGAGGTGGTCCTGGATCACGATGCCATGCTGCGCGACATGGCGGAGGCCCTTTGGCTTGCCCGCGAAAGCTTGGCACAGCGCTGAGGCGCGGGGCCGTTAACGACCACAAATCAAGGACATGCTGATGAGCAAGACCGAGATCAAGGCTCGGGCCGGGGAAGGTTTGTCCCCCGTCCAGGATGTTGCGGAGGCCATGATGGGTTTCGTGATGGAAATCAAAGGCTTCAAGGCCGACATTCAAACCAAACTTCAACAAACGGAAGAGCGACTGACCATGCTGGATCGGAAAAATATGACTGCGGCGCGCACCCCTTTGGCTGGTGCCGTCGATCTTGGCGCGCCTCATCAGAAGGCGTTCAATGCCTATCTGCGTGCGGGTGATGATGATGGCCTGCGTGGCCTTGAGCTGGATGGCAAATCCCTGTCCACGGCTGTGAATTCCGATGGTGGCTATCTTGTCGATCCGCAGACCTCGGACACGGTGAAGTCGGCGCTGAATGCGACCGCCTCCATCCGCTCGATCGCCTCTGTGGTGAATGTCGAGGCGACATCCTACGATGTGCTGGTCGATCACGGTGACATCGGCACGGGCTGGGCCACGGAAACGGCCAACCTGACCGAGACCGACACCCCGCAGATCGACCGCATCACCATCCCGCTGCACGAGCTGTCGGCCTTGCCCAAGGCGTCGCAGCGTCTGCTGGATGATGCCGCATTCGATATCGAAGGCTGGCTTGCGGGTCGCATTGCCGACAAGTTCTCGCGTGCCGAGGCTGCGTCCTTTGTGACGGGTGACGGTATCGACAAGCCCAAGGGCTTTTTGGCCCACACATCCGTCGACAATGACGTCTGGACCTGGGGCAACCTTGGCTATGTGCCCACGGGTGCGGATGGCGATGTGACGGCCGAAGCGATCATCGACGTGGTCTATGCGCTTGGTGCCGAGTACCGCGCAAATGCGACGTTCGTGATGAACTCAAAGACGGCCGGTCTGGTGCGCAAGCTCAAGGACAATGACGGTCGCTTCTTGTGGACGGACGGTCTGGCGGCGGGTCAGCCTGCGGTTCTGATGGGCTATCCCGTTCTGATCGCCGAGGACATGCCTGATGCCACGACCGGCGCTGATGCCATCGCCTTTGGTGATTTCGCCGCCGGTTATACCGTGGCCGAGCGCCCTGATCTGCGCGTGCTGCGTGATCCCTTCAGCGCCAAGCCTCACGTGCTGTTCTATGCCACCAAGCGCGTGGGCGGTGACGTGAGCGACTTTGCGGCCATCAAGCTGCTGAAATTCGCGACTGCCTAAGGGCAAGAGCGGATCATCGGGGAGGGGCGAGCGCCTTTCCCCGGTGCCGGGTGCGCGCTGGAAGTGCGCCGTGTTGTCTAGCTGCTCCCCTCCGTCCGAGCAATGCGGACTGGCGCGCGCCCGGACCAACGGGAAGAGGGGCCATAAGTCGTGTGGAGATGTTCCATGATGTTGATCGAAGAAACCACGGTGCCCGATGCGGCGCTGCCGGTTGAGGAATTCAAGGCGCATCTGCGTCTGGGCAGCGGGTTCGGCAATGACAGCGTGCAAGACGCTGTTTTGACGGGCTTTCTGCGGGCGGCTGTGGCCGCTATTGAGGCGCGCACGAACAAGGTGCTGATCGAGCGTGATTTCAAGCTGTCGGTGAATGACTGGCAGTCGGGCGACGCGCAACCTTTGCCGGTGGCTCCGGTGCAGGCCCTGACGGGGTTGAGCCTTGTGGATCGTGCCGGTGTTGAGACGCCCGTCGATGGTGCGGTGTACTGGCTTGAACGCGACGCCCATCGCCCGCGTGTGCGCGCTGTTGGTGCGGCCTTGCCCGGTATCCCCGCCGCGGGTCATGTGGATGTCACTTTTCGCGCGGGGTTTGCCCCTGCATTAAGCGGCGCGCCCGTTGATCTGGTGCAGGCTGTCATGTTGCTGGCCGCCCACTATTACGAATTCCGCCACGAGACCACGCTGAGCGAGGGCTGCATGCCCTTTGGCGTGACCAGCCTGATTGAGCGCTACAAGGTGTTTCGCCTGGGCGGTGCGCGATGAGCGTGCCGCGCCTGAACTGGCGCCTGACGCTTGAGGCACCTGCCCATGCCCCGGACGGGGCAGGGGGATTTGCCGAGGTCTGGACCGCGCTTGGCGTGGTGTGGGCCGATCTGACCGCTCGGACTGGCCGCGAGACGTTTCGCGGTGGTGCTGCGGTGTCGCGCGTGCCGTTTTCGATCATCGTGCGGGCCGCGCCTGTGGGGCATCCTGAGCGTCCGGTGCCGAACCAGCGTTTTCGCGACGGCAACCGGGTGTTTCACATCCGGTCCGTGGCCGAGCGCGACCCTGAGGGCCGCTATCTGGTGTGTACGGCGGATGAGCAGGTGGTCGTATGAGCTATGCCATGTCTGCTGCCCTTCAGTCGGCTGTCTTCGCCGCGCTGAGCGCTGATCCGGCGGTTGTCGCCTCGGTTGGCAGCGCCGTCTATGACGCGCTGCCCAGTGGGGCCTTGCCGTCGATCTATGTCAGCCTCGGCCCCGAAACGGTGTTTGAACAGGACGACAACACCGGACGCGGGGCGACCAATCGTTTCATCGTATCCGTCGTCACCGATGTGCCCGGCTTTTACGCGGCCAAGGTTGCTGCGGGTGCTGTTTGTGACGCGTTGCACGAGGTGGATCTGCCCCTGACACGGGGTCGGCTTGTGTCGTTACGCTTTGATCGTGCCCGCGCCCTCAAGATCGACAACGGCGCGCGTCGCCGGATCGATCTGACGTTCCGAGCGCGGACTGAAGAAACCTAAATCCTTACTATTGAACGGAGAATACCTATGGGTGCTCAGAACGGAAAAGACCTGTTGATCAAGGTCGACATGACCTCGGATGGACAGTTTGAGACGATTGCGGGCCTGCGCGCTACGCGGGTCAGCTTCAACGCTGAGACTGTTGATGTGACCAGCCTCGAAAGCCAGGGCGGGTGGCGGGAGCTGCTGTCGGGTGCGGGCGTGCGCTCGGCCAACATCTCGGGCTCGGGTGTGTTCAAGGATGAGGGCACGGACGAGCGGGCGCGCCAGATCTTTTTCGACGGTGAGACCCCGAATTTTCAGGTGATCATCCCCGATTTCGGCATTGTCGAAGGCCCGTTTCAGGTGTCGGCGCTGGAATACAGCGGCAGCCACAATGGCGAGGCGACCTATGAGGTCACCATGGCTTCGGCGGGCGCGCTTGCGTTCACTGCGATCTGAGCATGGTCAATCCTTGGAGGGGAGAGGTCGCGCTGGTGGTCAACGGTGAGCCTTGCGTGATGCGCCTGACCCTTGGGGCCCTTGCCGGGCTTGAGGTGGCGTTGGCTGAGCCGTCGATGATTGCGCTGGTTGAGCGGTTCGAACAGAGCCGTTTTTCGAGCGCCGATGTGCTGGCCCTGCTCAAGGCCGGATTGACCGGAGCGGGGTTTAAGGACGCAGCCCAAGCCCTTGATCATGCTGAGATTGAGGGTGGGCCGATGACTGCAGCCCGTGCGGCGGCGGAATTGATCGCCCGCACATTTGTGGTGCCTGAGCCATGAGAGCGGGCCTCGACTGGCCCGCCTTGATGCGGGCCGGAATGCAGGGGTTGCGCCTGACACCGGATGCGTTCTGGGCGCTGACCCCTGCCGAGTTGCAAGTGATGCTGGGCGATCCCGCGGCCTCTGCGCCGCTGCTGAGCAAGGGTTTGGACGCGCTAATGGCCGCCTGGCCTGACAGCACCGACACGACACCGGAAGGGGGTCAGACATGAGTGATTACAGAGACGAGATCGAGGAGCTGGAGGACCAGACAGACGGGTTGCGCCAGACCCTTGATGCGACCTCGACCATGGTGACGGGTTTTGACAGTGAATTGCGCCGGATGCGTGAGAGCCTCGCGGCGACGGGAATGGACGTAGCGACCCTCGAAAAGGGCATGTCGCGCGGGCTGCGCAAGGCCTTTGACGGTTTGGTCTTTGATGGGTTGAGCCTGTCTAGCGCGCTCGAGACCGTTGGCAATTCGATGATCAACGCGACCTATAATGCTTCGATCAAGCCGGTCACCAATCATGTCGGTGGTTTGCTGTCTTCCGGCGTGAACAGCCTCGTGGGCGGTTTACTGCCTTTTGCTGACGGGGCCCCGTTCAGTCAGGGCCGGGTGATGCCGTTTGCCACTGGTGGCATTGTCAGTTCGGCCACGCCCTTTGGGATGCGTGGTGGCATGGGCGTGATGGGCGAGGCGGGGCCGGAGGCCATCATGCCGCTGGCCCGTGGCCCGGATGGCAAGTTGGGCGTGCGTGGGGGCGGCGGGGCCGGTTCCCCCACAGTGGTGATGAACATCACAACGCCGGACGTGCAGGGCTTTGCCCGTTCGCAAAACCAGATTGCAGCACAAATGAACCGCGCCCTGGGGCGCGCCAATCGCAATCGCTAAGACGTTAGGGGAGCTAACAACATGCAATTTCACGAGGTTCGATTTCCGGCATCGCTGAGCTTTGGGTCCGTCGGTGGCCCTGAGCGGCGCACTGAAGTGGTCACGCTCGCCAACGGTTTTGAGGAGCGCAACACGCCCTGGGCGCATTCGCGTCGCCGCTACGATGCGGGACTTGGCATGCGCTCGCTGGACGATATCGAGACGCTGATCGCCTTTTTCGAGGCGCGCCGCGGCCAGATGTACGGGTTTCGCTGGAAAGATTGGTCGGATTACAAATCCGGCGTGTCCAGTGCCGAACCGTTGTTTGATGATCAGATCATAGCGGTGGGCGATGGTGAGACGCTGTCGTTCTCACTTATCAAGACCTATCAGTCCGGTCCTCACAGCTATGCCCGCCCCGTCACCAAGCCTGTGCTTGGCACCGTGCGTGTGGGTGTCGCTGCGGATGAGATGCAGGAGGGTGTGGATTACACGCTGGATATCAACACAGGTCTAATCACCTTTGCCCATGCGCCCGAACAGGATGTGGATGTGACTGCCGGGTTCGAGTTTGACGTGCCTGTCCGCTTTGATACGGACCAGATCCAGACCTCCGTTGCCAGCTTTCAGGCGGGCAGTGTGCCTAATGTACCCGTGGTTGAGGTGCGGGTCTGATGGCGGGGCAAAGCAAAGAGTTTCTGGATCATGCGGCCCAAGGGCTGACGACGTTGTGTCGTGCGTGGGCCATCACGCGCGTGGATGGTACGAATTATGGGTTCACCGATCATGACGGCAATCTCGAATTTGACGGGATTACGTTTCGTGCTGACACCGGGTTGACCGCATCCGCCTTGGCCCAAAGCACGGGCTTGAGCGTTGACAATACCGAGGCGCTTGGCGCGCTGTCGGATGCCGCCATCCGCGAGGACGACATTGAAGCGGGCCGCTTTGACAGTGCCGAAGTGCGTGCGTGGTTGGTCAATTGGGCGGACCCGGATGTGCGTTGGTTGCAGTTTCGCGGCACCATTGGTGAGATCCGCCGCTCGGGCGGTGCGTTTCATGCTGAATTGCGCGGTCTGACGGAGGCGTTGAACCGTCCTTTGGGCCGCATCTATCAAAAGCCTTGCACGGCTGTTCTGGGTGATCGCGCGTGCGGCTTTGACGTGTCCGCGCCGGGTTACCGGTTCGAAGGTCCTGTTGATCGTGTGCGTGACGGGCGTGTGTTTGAATGGGCTGCCCTGAATGGGTTTGAGCCCAATTGGTTCACGCGCGGGCGTTTGGATGTCCTGGACGGTGCCGCCGCTGGCCTATGGGGCATGATCAAGCGCGATACGTTTGTGGACGGTGTACGCCAGGTCGAGCTGTGGGAGCCTATTCGCGGTTTGATCGCGGATGGCTCGTCCATGCGCCTGACGGCAGGGTGCGACAAGCGGTTTGATACCTGTCGTTTGAAGTTCAACAACCTGCTCAATTTTCAGGGCTTTCCCGATTTGCCAAGTGATGACTGGGTCATGGCCTATCCCACGAGTGGTGGCACGAACAGTGGGGGGAGCCTGCGATGAACGTGCGTGTTGATCAGATCATCACAGAGGCCCGCACGTGGGTCGGAACGCCCTATGTCCATCAGATGGCGGCCAAGGGGGCCGGATGCGACTGTCTGGGCCTGGTGCGCGGTGTGTGGCGCGACGTCTTTGGTGCGGAGCCTGAACGTCCACCGGCCTATTCGATGGATTGGTCCGAGCCGCAGGGGGAAGAGCGCCTTTGGGCGGCGGCCTTGCGTCATTTGCGCGCCAAGCCGCTGGATGCTCCGGCGGTGGGCGACGTGGTGCTGTTTCGCATGCGTGCGGACGCGGTTGCCAAACATCTTGGCATTCAATCGGCCACCGGACCCGATGCCCGGTTCATCCATGCCTATAACGGGCACGGCGTTGTCGAAAGCCCGATGAGTGTGCCGTGGGCGCGCCGGATCGTGGCCCGCTTTGAGTTCCCATTTGAGGAGACCTGCTGATGGCTACTGTTGTTCTTTCGGCTGCCGGGGCGGCCATTGGCGGCTCGATCGGTGGCTCTGTCCTTGGCCTGTCGTCGGTTGCCATCGGTCGGGCCGTGGGTGCCACATTGGGGCGCGTCATTGATCAGCGCCAAAGCGGGACCGACCAGCGTGTCAGTGGGCAGGGTGCGGAGATTGTCGAGACCGGCAAGGTCGACCGGCTGCGCCTGACCAATTCGGGTGAGGGGGCGGCGATTGCGCAGCTTTATGGTCGCATGCGTATGGGTGGGCATGTGATCTGGGCGTCAGATTTTCTTGAGACTGTGACCGTTACCGGCGGCGGTGGCGGTGGAGGCGGTGGCGGTACGGGCGGTGGCGGAGGTAAAGGGGGCGGCGGTGGCGGTACGCCTGCGCCCAGCACTCCCGCAACGCCCATCACCCGCGAATACCACTACTCGGTCAGTTTGGCTCTTGCCGTGTGCGAAGGTGAGATCAGCCGCATCGGTCGGGTCTGGGCGGACGGTGATGAGATATCGCCCTATGACCTTAACATGCGCGTTTATACCGGCACGGCTGATCAGTTGCCCGATCCGCTGATTGAAGCGACCGAGGGGCAGGGTCTCGTCCCGGCATATCGCGGCACGGCCTATGTCGTCATTGAAAACTTGGCCCTGCAGACCTATGGCAATCGGGTTCCGCAGTTTTCCTTTGAGGTGATCCGGCCTGAACAGGTTGACCAGGAGGGCGCTGACGAAGAAATCACCCGCGCTGTGCGTGCGGTCGCGTTGATGCCGGGGACCGGGGAATATGCTCTTGCGACCCGCGCGGTGAATTACATCAACGCCAGAAAAGGGCGCTGGAGCGCCAATGTGAACACGCCTGCGGGCCGGTCCGATTTTTCGGTGTCGCTGGATGCGTTGCAGGACGAGTTGCCCAATTGCGAGGCCGCCTCCCTGATCGTGTCCTGGTTTGGCAGTGACTTGCGGTGCGGATCCTGCACCGTCAAGCCGAAGGTCGAGCGTAAGGACGTTGAGGGCGAAAAGTTTTCGTGGCGCGCTGGTGGCATAAACCGGTCCGCTGCGGAGCGGATTGCGCTGCTGGATGGTCGCCCCGTCTATGGGGGCACGCCTGCGGATGGCGCGGTGATCGAAGCCATTCGCGGCATGCGCGCCGCCGGTCAGGCGGTCATGTTCTATCCGTTTATTTTGATGGACCAGATGGAAGGCAACACGTTGCCTGATCCCTACAACGACACCACTGGCCAGCCGCATCTGCCATGGCGCGGCCGCATCACGCTGTCCAAAGCCCCTGGCGTTGCCGGTTCGCCCGATGGCACGGCGGTTGCGGACGCAGAAGTGGACGCCTTTTTCGGCACGGTGACGGCCTCGGATTTCAGCGTTGGATCGAGTGTTCAGTACACTGGACCGGCCAATGAGTGGTCGCTGTCGCGCTTCATTCTGCACTATGCGGCCTTGTGCCGGGCTGCGGGCGGCGTGGATTCATTCTGTATAGGCTCGGAGATGCGTGGCCTGACCCAAATCCGGGGTGCGGGGAACGTGTTTGTGGCTGTCGAAAGGCTCCGCCAGCTGGCGGCTCAGGCGCGTGCACTGCTGGGTCCCGACACCAAGATCAGCTACGCCGCTGACTGGACTGAATATTTCGGTTTTCAGCCGCAGGACGGGACCGGAGATCGGTATTTTAATCTGGACCCGCTTTGGGCAGACGCCAACATCGATTTCGTAGGGATCGACAATTACATGCCGCTGTCGGATTGGCGCGACGGCGTTGAGCATGTGGATGCGGAGTGGGACAGCATCTACAACCTCGACTATCTGCGCGCGAATGTGGCGGGCGGTGAGGGGTATGACTGGTTCTATCATTCAGAGGAGGCCAGTGCCGCGCAAATCCGCACACCGATCACGGATGATGCATATGGTGAGCCGTGGATCTGGCGCTTTAAAGACATTCGCAATTGGTGGTCCAATGCGCACCACAATCGCGTTGGCGGTATGCGGGAGGATTTACCCACTGACTGGGTGCCTGGGTCCAAGCCGGTCTGGTTCACCGAAATGGGATGCGCTGCAATTGATAAGGGCACGAACCAGCCCAACAAGTTTCTGGATCAGAAATCGTCCGAGAGCAGCTTGCCCAAATATTCGAGCGGTGCGCGTGACGATCTGATCCAAAAGCAGTATCTGCGCGCCATGCACAGCTATTGGGGGGACGTCGCCAATAATCCGATCTCGGAAGTCTATGACGCACCGATGGTGAATATGTCGCGCGCGTTCGTTTGGGCCTGGGATACGCGCCCCTATCCGTTCTTTCCCAACAATGTCGAGCAATGGTCCGATGGCGACAACTACACGCGGGGCCATTGGATCAACGGGCGCACATCATCGCGTAGCCTGGCGTCTGTGGTTGGTGAGATCTGTGATCGGGCGGGGCTGTCCGATTATGACACAACCCGCCTTTATGGTTATGTGCGTGGATATGTGATCGACGACGTGTCGGATGCACGTAGTGCCTTGCAGCCCCTGATGCTGCAAAATGCCTTTGACGCGGTCGAGCGGGACGGTGTGCTGAAGTTCATTTCGCGGACCGGCGAGGACGAGGTCGCTTTGGCCCCCGAGCAATTGGCGATCCATTCCGACCTTGAGGGGCGGCTTGAGCAGTCGCGTGAGTCCAACGCCGAATTGGCGGGCCGCGTGCGGTTACGGTTTGTGCAAACGGACGGGAATTTCGACATTCTGTCGGAGGAGGCTGTTCTTCCGGATGATGCGACCCATTCGGTATCGACAAGCGAATTGCCGATGGCCCTGACCCGTGCGGAGGGTCGGCAGATCACTGAAAGGTGGCTGTCAGAGTCCCGCATCTCTCGCGAGTCCGTGCGTTTGGCGTTGCCGCCTTCATTGATTGGTGTCGGCGTGGGGGATATCATTGAGGTGGCCGCCGATCAGGCTGAAGGGCCGGGCAAGTACCGTGTGGATCGCGTCGAACAGGGTGCGATGCAGTTGATCGAAGCTGTCCGAATTGAGCGCGAGGTCTATCAGCCGTCCGACCTGTCGGACGAGTTGGCAACCGTGAAGGAGTTTATCCCGCCCGTACCGCTCACATCCGTGTTTCTCGATTTGCCGTTAATGACGGGTGACGAGGTGGAACATGCCCCGCATGTCGCGGTGACGGGAACCCCGTGGCCCGGAAGCGTGGCGATTTATCAATCACCGACCGACTCCGGCTTTGCCTTGAATTCGGTTGTCGCGGCGCGCGCCATCGTCGGCTTTACGCAGACCCCGCTGGTCGCTGCAAAACCCGGTGTGATTGATCGTGGCGATGCGCTTGAGGTTACGGTGTTGAATGGAACCCTTTCTTCGGTGTCGGATGCCGCGCTGCTGAATGGTGCAAATCTGATCGCGGTTGGGGATGGGACCCCGAACAACTGGGAACTGATGCAGTTTCGTGATGCTGAACTGATCGCACCGGGCCAATACCTGCTGAGCCACCGGTTGCGCGGCCAGTTGGGGTCGGATGCGACGACGGCAGATGTTTGGCCGACAGGGTCCTGGGTCGTTGTGATGAATGGTTTGCCGTCGCAGATCAGCCTCAAACGGAACTTGCGCCGGGTGTCGCAGACCTTCCGCATCGGCCCGGCCCGCAGGCCCTATGATGATCCGTCTTATGAGGAATGCGTGCACGCCTTTGACGGAAACGGGTTGCGCCCCTATCGCCCCGTCTATCTCCGGGCGTTTGCCGATGGTGCTGATCTTTCGGTGCAGTGGATACGGCGCACACGGCTTGATGGTGATGATTGGGAATTGCCGGATGTACCGCTGGCCGAAGAAGGGGAAGCCTATACCGTGCGCGTCATGCAAGGCGCGCAAGCGTTGCGGGAAGAGGTCGTCAACTCGGCGGCTTGGACCTATACTGCGGCCATGCAATCGTCTGATGGTCTAAGCGGGTCCTATCAGATTGTTGTTGCTCAAAATTCGGCGCGATATGGCCCAGGCCCGTTTCAATCGATTGATCTGGTTGCATAAACACGCTTTTGGGTCATTGGGTTTCTTTATCATGAATCCATCGCGAACCGCGATTATGTCAATCACAGGTTTGCGTTTGGCGAATGGACCTTATGTAAGGTAAGTAGCCACCCGAGAGGACATATCATGGCTGATCTGAGAACGAACATCGCAGCGATTGATCCGATCTGGGATCAAATCACCGAAGAGGCCCGTCAGGCGGTTTCGGACGAGCCGTTGATTGGTGGCTTTGTTCATGCCTGTATTTTGCATCACAAATCGGTGGAAAAGGCGCTGTCATACCGGATCGCGGCCAAGCTGGCGTCCAACGAGATGTCGATGGTCGTGGTGCGTGAGATTGTCGAGGAGGCTTATCAGAAGTCGCCTGCTTTGGTTGAAGCGGCGCGCGCTGATCTGGTCGCCGTCTATGAGCGCGATCCGGCCTGCCACCGCCTTGTGCAGCCTATTCTGTACTTCAAGGGATATCAGGCGATGCAGGCCTACCGCGTCGGCCACTTCCTTTGGAGTGAAGGCCATCATGATCTGGCCTATTTCTTCCAGATGCGTGTGTCGGAGATTTTTGGGGTCGATATTCACCCTGCGGCCAAGATCGGCAAAGGCATCATGATCGACCACGCCCATTCCATCGTCATCGGTGAGACGGCCGTGGTGGGCGACAATGTGTCAATGCTGCATTCGGTGACGCTTGGCGGGACCGGCAAGGAAGAAGAGGACCGCCATCCCAAGATTGGCGATGGTGTGCTGATCGGGGCGGGGGCCAAAATTTTGGGCAACATCCGCATCGGGAATTGCAGCCGGATCGCGGCGGGCTCCGTGGTGCTGGAAGAGGTGCCGCCTTGTAAGACGGTTGCTGGAATTCCGGCGCGGATCGTGGGCGAAGCGGGGTGTGATCAGCCGGCGGTGTCGATGAACCATATGCTCGGCAAGGATCAATAGAGCGCGCAGACAATCTGAATTAAAAAGGCCGGAGCACACGCTCCGGCCTTTTTTGGTTTGATGGGTCAGCTCAGGCCAACATGGCGAGCGGGTTCTCGAGGTTCTCGACAATCGCGTTCAACAGTTGCGCACCGAGTGCCCCGTCAATGACCCGGTGATCGACCGAGAGCGTGACGGACATCACCGTTGCCGCTGTCAACTCGCCGTCCTTGCCGACGATGGGTTTCTTGACCCCCGCACCAACAGCCAGAATCGCGCCGTGGGGCGGGTTGATCACGGCGTCGAAGTTGTCGATGCCGAACATGCCGAGGTTCGAGATCGCGAAGCTGCCGCCCTGATATTCGTGCGGTGCGAGCTTGCGGTCGCGAGCACGGCTGGCGAGGTCTTTCATCTCGGCAGACAGTGTGGATAGCGACTTCTGGTGCGCGTCCTGAAGCACGGGCGTGAACAGCCCGCCTTCGATGGCGACGGCGACGGCGACGTCCGAGGGAGTCAGTTTCAGCACCTTGTCTCCGGCCCATACGGCGTTCGCCTCCGGCACGGCTTGCAGCGCCAGCGCGCAGGCCTTGATGATGAAGTCGTTGACCGAGAGTTTGACCCCCCGATCCGCCAGTTGCCCGTTGAGCGTGCCCCGGAATTCCAGCAGCGCGTCCAGCTTGATATCGCGGCGCAGATAGAAGTGCGGGACGGTTTGCTTGGCTTCGGTGAGGCGCGCGGCGATGGTCTTGCGCATTCCGTCGAGCTTGACCTCTTCGTAGTCGCGCCCTTGGTACATCTTGGCGATGGCATCCGAGGAAGAACCAGAAGGTGCCGCAGCGGATGCGGTGGGTGCAGAGGCGGCGGGTTTGTCTGCGGGTTTGCTTTCGGCGTTTTCGACATCTGCCTTCACAATGCGACCGTGGGGGCCGGAGCCTTTGATATCAGAGAGGTCCAGACCCTTTTGCGACGCGATGCGCCGGGCGAGGGGCGAGGCGAAGATGCGTTTGCCATCGCTGCCTGTGGAGGCTGCGGGGGCAGGGGAGGCATCGGTCGCACCCCGACCATGACCTTCGGCGGGTTCGGTGGCCTCGGACGCTTCGGCAGGGGCAGCGCTTGAGGACGCGTCGGCCTTGGGCGCTGAGGTTTCGCCAATATCATCGGCGCTTTCGCCCTCTTCAAGCAGCACTGCGATAGGGGTGTTCACCTTGACCCCTTCGGAGCCTTCGGCCACGAGGATCTTGCCCACGACCCCTTCGTCCACGGCTTCGAATTCCATCGTGGCCTTGTCGGTTTCGATCTCGGCGAGCAGGTCACCGGACGCCACCGTATCCCCCTCTTTCACCAGCCATTTCGCAAGCGTGCCTTCCTCCATCGTCGGAGACAGCGCGGGCATGAGAATTTCTGTCGGCATGTCTGCGGCTCCTTACCGGTAGGTGACTTGTTTGACGGCGTCGATGACCTCTTGGGTGGTCAGCAGCGCGTGCTTTTCGAGGTTGGCGGCATAGGGCATCGGGACGTCCTTGCCGGTGCAGTTGATGACCGGCGCGTCGAGATAATCAAACGCCTCCTGCATGATGACCGAGCTGATGTAGTTGCCAACGGAGCCTTGCGGCCAGCCTTCTTCGACTGTCACGCAACGGTTGGTTTTCATGACAGATTTCAGGATTGCGCCGGTGTCCATCGGGCGCAGGGTGCGCAGGTCGATGACCTCGGCGTTGATGCCATCCTCGGCCAGCTTTTCAGCCGCTTCGAGCGCGTACTGCATCCCGATCCCGAAGGAGACGATGGTGACATCATCGCCCTCGCGCCAGATGCGCGCCTTGCCGAACGGCACCGTGTAATCCTCCAGATCCGGCACGTCGAAGGTGCGCCCGTAGAGGATCTCGTTTTCGAGGAAGATGACCGGGTTCGGATCGCGGATCGCTGTCTTCATCAACCCCTTATAGTCGGAGGCCGCATAGGGCATCGCGACCTTGAGACCGGGAATCTGCATGTACCAGGCGGCATAGTCCTGAGAGTGCTGCGCACCAACGCGGGCCGCCGCACCGTTGGGGCCGCGGAAGACCATGGGCGCGCCCATTTGGCCGCCCGACATATAAAGCGTCTTGGCCGCAGAGTTGATGATGTGGTCAATGGCCTGCATCGCGAAGTTGAAGGTCATGAACTCGACGATGGGGCGCAGACCGCCAAAGGCCGCGCCGACCCCGATCCCGGCAAAGCCGTGTTCGGTGATGGGGGTGTCTATCACGCGCTTGTCGCCAAATTCATCCAGCATCCCTTGGGAGATTTTGTAGGCACCCTGGTACTCGGCCACCTCTTCCCCCATCAGGAACACTGTGTCGTCCTTGCGCATTTCCTCGGCCATACCGTCGCGCAACGCTTCGCGCACCGTCTGCTGCTTCATCGCGGTGCCTTCCGGCCAGTCGGGGCTGGTGTCGACCTGAGGCTGTGTCGGGGGCGTGTCGGGGGTGGAGCCGGTGTCGGGCGCTGCGGCCTTGCCTTCGCTGTCATTCAGCGCGGCGGGGGCCGGGGCGCTTGACGTTTTGATGTCGTCGGCACTTTCGCCTTCTTCGATCAGCACGGCGATGGGGGTGTTCACCTTGACGCCCTCAGTACCTTCCTCGATCAGGATCTTGCCGACAATGCCTTCATCCACGGCTTCGAATTCCATCGTGGCCTTGTCGGTTTCAATCTCGGCCATGATGTCGCCGGACGAGACGGTGTCGCCTTCCTTGACGAGCCATTTGGCGAGCGTGCCTTCCTCCATCGTGGGGGACAGGGCGGGCATGAGAATTTCGGTGGCCATATCAGGTGCTCTCTGCTGGTGTGATCATTCCGACGACATTGCCTTGGCCGTCTTCGACATAGGCGCAGCGCCCGATGCCGGGGAAGTCTTGGGGGGGCATGGCTTCGGCGCCGCCATTGGCCAGTGCCCATTGATAGCGTTCGTCGCAATCGGCGACTGCGAACGTCATGGTGCCGCCGCGGATGGGGCCGCCACTTGAGGCCGGGCCGTCCATGCGGCGCATCAGACCGGCTGTCACGCCCTTGTCCATACCGATGTCGCGGCCTTCGATCAGGACGTAGTCCATATCCTCACCACCCGGCATCGCGGAAAACTCCCACGAAAACAGCCCCTTGTAGAAGGTCTTGGCGGCGGACACATCATCTGCATGTATCTCGAAATGCGGCATCAGGCGGTTTCCTCCTGTGGCACTTCGTCGGCATAGATGTCAGTCCACAGCTCTTCGGGCGCTGGCTCGGGGCTTTCCTTCGCGAACTCGGCGGAGGCGTTCACGATCTCCTTGATTTCCTTGTCAATGGCCTTGAGGTCATCCTCGCTGGCGTGTTTGCCCGTCAGCAGCATGGAGCGCACAGCCTCGATCGGGTCGCGTTCGTCGCGCATTTTCTGGACCTCTTCGCGGGTGCGGTACTTGGCCGGGTCCGACATGGAGTGGCCGCGATAGCGGTAGGTCTTGATCTCAAGAATGTAGGGGCCCTTGCCCGCGCGGCAGTGTTCGACCGCCTTTTGACCGGCTTCCTTGACGGCCAGCACATCCATGCCGTCCACCTCTTCGCCCGGGATGCCATAGGCGGCACCGCGTTCCCAATAGCTGGGGGATTTTGTGGAGCGTTTGGTGGAGGTGCCCATGGCGTATTGGTTGTTTTCGATCACGAATACGACCGGCAGCATCCACAACTCCGCCATGTTGTAGGATTCATAAACCTGGCCCTGGTTCGCCGCCCCGTCGCCGAAATAGGTGAAGGTGACGTTGTCATTGCCCTTGTACATGTCCGAAAAGGCAAGGCCCGCGCCAAGTGGCACCTGAGCGGCTACGATGCCGTGGCCCCCATAAAAGTGCTTTTCTTTGGAGAACATGTGCATCGAGCCGCCCTTGCCCTTGGAATAGCCGCCCTCGCGGCCTGTCAACTCGGCCATGACGCCTTTGGGGTCCATGCCACAGGCGAGCATGTGCCCGTGATCTCGATAGGACGTGATGCGCTTGTCGCCTTCCTTGGCGGCCGCCTCAAGGCCGACAACCACCGCCTCTTGTCCGATATAGAGGTGACAAAAACCGCCGATAAGCCCCATCCCGTAAAGCTGCCCCGCCTTTTCCTCAAAGCGGCGGATCAAAAGCATGTCGCGGTAAAAGGTCTTTAACTCCTCCGCTGACACGTTCGGTTTTTTAGCGGCTTTGCGTGCGGCCATAGGGGGCGTCCTCCTCGAAAACGGGATAGTTTAGCGTTAAACTATTCTTTATAGGATTCGGTTCCGCCACGCGAGTGTCAATCTGCCGCAACGGCAACTTGGGCAGGTTTCCGACTGAAAACGAGGGGTTAGCGGATCACGATCTCGTCGCTGCGCAACATGCCAAGGATGCTGCGGGCCTGCTCGTCCAGCAGATCAAGATCAAGGTAGTCGTCCGACAGCCGCTTGGTCAGGTTCTCCATCCGCGCGACATCGGCCTGCACACGCATCAACTGGTCCGACAGCGCGCGCGCCTCGGCGTCGATCTCGGCCCGGCGGAACAACCCGTAATCTCCTTGCACGGCGGCAAAGGTGAAATAGGTCCCCAAGGCGAAGGCCACGGCGAAAAAGATGAATGTGCCCAATGCGGGCCGTGCGGTGCGGGTCATGCTGGTCTGCCTGTCATGCCGCCTCTGACGGGCGACTGAAGACAGTATGGCACAGGTGATTCGCCGTGTGAATCCCTTTTGTTACAAGGGCCTAATGTTTTCCCATGATTTCTGCGGCAAATCGCGTTGTCAGCGCGCGCGGTGAAACGCGGGGCAAAAACGCGAACACTTTGTTCATCGCGCCGGGCACCACGATCCGTTTGCCGATGCGCGCCTCGAGCCATCCCAGTTCCGCAACGTCGGAGGCTTTCATGGGCTTGGCCAGTTTCAGCAGGCGTACCCCGGACATGTCCGCCTCCTCAAAGAAGTTGGTCGCCGTCGCGCCAGGGCAGAGGGCGGTGATCGTCACGTTCGTGCCGCGCAACTCTTCGGCGACCGCTTCGGAGAGGGACAGTACATAGGCTTTGGTGGCGTGGTAGACAGCCATGTGCGGCCCCGGCGTGAACCCGGCAACCGAGGCCACGTTCAGCACGCGCCCCTTGGGCAGAGCCTGCATGTGCGGGATCGCCAGCTTCATCAGTCGCGTGAGCGCCAGCATGTTGACGTTGATCGAGCTTAACTCACGCTCCCAACCCTGACCGGCATCAAAGGGGCCGTTATAGCCAAGCCCTGCATTGTTCACGAGCACATCAATCTCGCGCCCATCCGTGGCTTCGGCCCACAGACGGTCCACTTCGGCCATGTCCGACAGATCGGCGGGGATTACGACCACCTCGACACCAGCAGTGCGCGCGTCGCTCGCGACCCTTTCCAGCTTGTCCTTGGAGCGTGCGGCAAGGATCAGGTTGCGTCCTTCCTTGGCGGCGATATGTGCGAACTCAACGCCCAGCCCTTCGGATGCGCCTGTGATCAGTGTCCATGCCATGCTGTATGCTCCCATCAGATGCCTGACGCTCTATATGGGGCCGCTTTTCGCTATTCCAACCGATTTGGCCGCTTATGACATCAGGGCCGCGACGCCGGGCAATTCCTTGCCTTCCATCCACTCCAGAAACGCGCCGCCCGCGGTCGAGATGTAGGTGAAATCATCCGCCACACCCGCCTGGTTAAGCGCTGCGACCGTGTCACCGCCCCCCGCAACCGTGATCAGCTCGCCCGATGCGGTGAGGGCCGCAGCGGCCTTGGCGGTCGCAACGGTGGCAGTGTCAAAGGGCGCGATCTCGAAAGCACCAAGGGGGCCGTTCCAGATCAGAGTTTTGAGATTTGCGAAAGCGTCCGCGATGGCTGTGGCCGAAGCGTCACCTGCGTCCAGCACCATTTGATCACTCTCCAGCACCGTATCGCCATTCAGCGCGATCACCTCATGCGCCGCACCCGCCTTGAACTCCCGCGCGACCCGCCCATCGGTGGGCAGGATCACGGTGCAGCCCGCATCGCTGGCCGCATCCATGATCGCGCGCGCCGTGTCATGCAGGTCCGCTTCTTGCAGAGAGGCCCCCATCTGAGCGCCTTGTGCGGCCAGAAAGGTGTTGGCCATGCCCCCACCAATCACCAGCACGTCGATCTTTTTGACGAGGTTCTGTAACAAGTCCAGCTTCGTCGAGACCTTGGCCCCGCCCACGACTGCACCCACAGGGCGCTTGGGATTGGACAAGGCCGCCTCAAGCGCCTGCAACTCGGCAGCCATCAGACGCCCCGCACATGCGGGGAGCAGGTGCGCGACCCCCGTGGTCGAGGCGTGCGCGCGGTGGGCGGCGGAAAACGCATCGTTGCAGAACACATCCCCAAGCGTCGCCAGAAAGCCCGCCATTTGTGGATCGTTCGCTTCTTCCATCGAGGTAAAGCGCGTATTTTCGACCAGGATCACCGCGTCGCTGGCCTGGGCATCGATCCATTCCCGCGAGGGGCGCTCCACAAAGGTCACGGGGCAGCCGAACGCCGCCTCAAGGGCAGGGACCAGCGGCCTGAGGGACATCTCGGGAACAAACTGGCCCTTGGGCCGGCCAAAGTGGGCCAACAGCACCGGGCTGCCCCCCTTGGCGCGGATATCTGTCACGGTGGGCACGATCCGTTCGATCCGGGTGGCGTCGGTGACTTGGCCATCCTCCATCGGCACGTTGATGTCGACGCGCGTGAGCACCCGCTTGCCGCCCAGATCCATATCGTCCAGCGTTTTCCAGCCCATCGCCCGTGCTCCTTTATGCGTGATATCGCCCCCTGCATCGCCTCAATTCCGGCTTCGGTCAATGCACGACTTGTCCCATGGCGCTGGTCGGCATAGGTAGTCGGGCAACATGAAACCGAAAGAGGCGTATATGGCCGAGATCAAAGACCCCGAAAACACAATCCTGATGGAACTCAAAGGTGGCACCGTCACGATTGAGCTGATGCCGGATGTGGCCCCAAAGCATGTCGAGCGGATGAAAGAGCTGGTACGCGCGGGCGAATATGACAACGTCGCCTTTCACCGCGTGATCGACGGGTTCATGGCCCAGACCGGCGACGTACAGCACGGTGACATGGAAGACGGGTTCAACATCCGCATGGCGGGCACCGGCGGGTCAGACAAGCCCGATGTCCCTGCCGAGTTCTCCAAGATCCCGCATTCGCGTGGGTCCATCGGGGCGGCGCGCTCTGCGAACCCCAACAGCGCCAACAGCCAGTTTTTCATCAACTTCTCGGACAATGACTTCCTGAACGGGCAGTACACCGTCTACGGGCAGGTGACGTCCGGCATGGAGCATGTCGATGCGATCACGCGCGGCGAGCCACCTGCCGAGCCGGACCGGATGATCAGCGTCAAGGTGGCTGCAGATGCGACGTAACGCTTTTGCCGCCCTCGCGGTTCTGGCCGCAGCACCCGCCTTTGCCTCAGGCATCGACATCACCGTGGCGGGCGAGGCCAACGGTGTGATCTCGGTCAACCTGTTCGAAGACGTCGCCCCCGGGCATGTCGAACGGATCACGACGCTGGCGGAAAACGGGGCCTATGACGGTGTCGTCTTTCACCGTGTGATCGAGGGGTTCATGGCCCAGACAGGTGATGTGCAGTTCGGCCAGATCGATGGCTATGACGCGCGCCGGGCGGGCACCGGCGGCTCGGACCTTGGCAACCTGCCCGCCGAATTCTCTGAAGTGGATTTTGATCGCGGTGTCGTCGGCATGGCGCGCAGCAGCGATCCGGATTCGGCCAACAGCCAGTTCTTTATCATGTTCGCACCGGGTCCGTTCCTGAACGGGGACTACACGGTTGTGGGCGAGGTGACGTCGGGCATGGATGTGGTAGACGCCATCAAACGGGGCAACCCGCGTTCGGGCGCAATCACCGGCGCGCCGGATGTGATGACGAAGGTGTCCGTCACGGACTAAGCGCGACGAAGTTCGTTTAGGAAGCCCGCAGCGCGCAATCGCTGCGGGCATTTTTGCGCGGCGCGAACAGGGCCACAGACACTAAAAAAAAGGGCGTCACACCGATGTGCGACGCCCTTTTAAAAACTTGGTGCCTAGTGGCGCAGATCAGTCCGCCTTGGGGGCAGCAGCTTGTGGTGAGGGCTGACGGGCAGGCTGCTTGCCGCTTGAATTCAGCGGATCATCCTGACGTTGCACGGAGCCTTCAAAATGGGCACCGCTTTCGATCGCGATGGTCTTGTGGATGATGTCACCCTCGACCCGTGCCGTCGATGTCAGACGCACCTTGAGGCCGCGCACACGGCCCACGATCCGGCCATTAATCACCACATCATCGGCGACCACTTCGCCTTTGATGGTGGCGCTTTCGCCGATGGTCAGCAGGTGAGCGCGAATGTCGCCTTCCACCGTGCCTTCGACCTGAATGTCGCCGGTGGTTTTCATATTGCCGGTGACGTGCAGGTCTGCCGACAGGATCGAAGCGGGCGGCTTGGCCTTGGGGGCGCTGGCCTTGAATTCGCTCGACTTGGGGGCCGAAGACGGGGCGGGGGCTGCGGGGGCCGCAGGCTTGGCTGCATCCGCATTGGGGCCCGGTTCGTTGATTTTGCTCTTAGAAAACATCGTTCGCTGCCTTGATATAGATCATGGGATTTACGGCTCTGCCGCCAACACGCACTTCATAGTGGAGGTGGACGCCAGTGACCCGTCCAGAGGCTCCCATATCACCAATCCGATCCCCGCGCGAGACCCTTTGGCCAACTTTCACGCGGAGTTGCGACAGGTGGGCATAGCGGGTCTCGATGCCAAACTCGTGCTGGATTTTGACCAGACGGCCATAGCCTGACTGCCAGCCTGCATGGGTCACGACACCATCAGCGGTCGCATAAAGCGGCGTGCCTAGAGAGGCTGCGAAATCCACGCCATTGTGCATCCGGCGCCCGCCCGTCTTGGGATCACGGCGGAACCCGAAGGACGAGGTGAAGCGGAATGCGTTTTTGACAGGAGTGGCAAAGGGTGCCTTTTGGGCCGCGATCCGATAAAGGTTCAGCTGATCCATCTGGTTCAGCAACCGGTTGGCGCGCAGCTCATCCGGGCTCGGTTCTTCGCCACGGGTCGAGAAGGAAATCGGGGTCAATGGGCCGCCCTGACCGGAATAGCCCTGGCGGACCTGCTCGATGATGCGATCCGTGGGCATGCCTGCTGCGCGGAACATCTTGTCCAGTGGCGAGACGGACACGCTCATCGCTTCTTCGAGTTGGCGGAAAATCTGATCGTTTTGCTCGCGCATCAGGGCGATCTCGGTCGCCATCTCATCGGCAGCGAGCAGCGCGTCCTGTGCATCCTGCACCACTTTGTCACGTTCGGCGGCTGTTTTGGCGAGGGCCTCGGCGACGAAATCCATCGGAGCCCCGCCGCCCGCCGCTGCCAGCGCGGTGCCACCAGTTCCGGCTTCGAGGTTTTCCTGCAAGGCGGCCAATTCGGTGCGGGCCTCTTCGCGGGCCTGCATCGTGTCGCGCAATGTGGATTGGATCACGTCAATCCCGGTCTCGACCTCGCGACGGCGCGTTTCCGATTCGAGCAGTTCGGACTGCATCACGGAAATCTGAGTGAGGGCGGCGTTAAAGCGTTCCTGGGCGGCCAGGGCCTCTTCGGCGCGGGCGTCGCGCTGCGAAGACAGATCATTCAGGCGGGCTTGGTAGGTCTTTTGATCGCGCTTGGCCTGTTCGCGGAAATTTCCGGCCCCGATGCTGTCCATCAAAAGGATGGCGGTGGCGACAATGGCCCAGGCCACCAAAAACGAACTGCCCGCAAAGGCGATAAGCTGTGTGCCAGAGCGCAAGCGAATGAATCGCGTGTCCGTATCAGATTTCAAAAACACACGGCGTTCTGGAAAATAGTGCTCCAGCAGGCCATGCCACTTAATCCCGAGGCGTGTTCGCACTGCGTCCCGTCCCTTGTCCCATCTCAATCGCGGCCCTCGCGTCCCCCAACGCGGTGCCTTAAGGTCTGTGCATAAGGGCCTCGCGCTGTCGCGGCAAGCCTGATCGAATATTGCGCGACCAAGTGGCGCGGATTTACGTCAAAGTGGCGAAAAACCGCGCATCGAGTCCATACAACTCAGTCTGCTATTGCCAAAGGCCAATAGAAATCAGGGGGTAACCCTGCGTCAGCCCTTTTTTCCTCGTTGAAGGGGGGCTTGAGGGGGCTGTGGAAATATTGCTGCACCAGCCCGTGAAAGGCGACTTTCGGGTCCATCTCGTGCCGTCCGCACAGGAAGTGAAACCATTTTGATCCATAGGCCACATGGGCCACTTCCTCAGCGTAGATCGTCTCAAGAGCCGAGACCGCCTGATCCAGTTTTGCCTTTTTGAACACCTCGATCATACCCGGTGTGACGTCCAGCCCGCGCGCCTCGAGCACCATTGGCACAACCGCGAGCCGGCCCATGAAATCGTCCTTGGTGTCTTCGGCGGCGCGCCACATGCCCGCATGGGCGGGCAGGGCCCCATAGAAACTGCCCAAGGCCTCAAGGCAGTCGCACATCAGCCCGAAATGCTTGGACTCCTCGTCCGCAGCCTTCACCCAGTCGTCATAGAAGCCGATGGGCATGGGCACATTCGTGAATCGCGCGATGATGTCCCAGTGCAGATCGACCGCGTTCAGCTCGATATGTGCCACAGCGTGCAGCAGCGCGATGCGCCCCTCGGGGCTGCCGGGACGGCGGCGGGGCACGTCGCGCGGGCTCAGCAATTCGGGCGCGGCGGGGCGGGCCGGGTGCCGCGGCGGGTCAGCACTGCCGATCTCGGGCACCTCTCCCGCGGCGCGCGCCGCTTGCCATTGGGCCGCATATTCGCGCGACAGGGCGGTCTTTTCGCGCCCCTCCGCAGTGCGCAGCACAGCCTCGGCCATCTGCGCAAGTGGCATCATCACAGGGCCTGCACCGCCGCCAGAACCGCCTCGGCGTGGTTGGGCACTTTGACCTTGGGCCAGACCATGGCCACATCCCCATTGGCGTCGATCAGATAGGTCGTGCGCTCGATGCCCATGTACGTCTTGCCGTACATGTTCTTTTCCTTCCACACGCCATAGTCCTCGCAGACCGTGCCATTTTCATCCGACAGCAAGGGCACGGACAGATCGCGCTTGGCGGCGAATTTGGCATGGCTCGCCACGCTGTCCTTGGAGATCCCAAAGACCTTGGCACCGGCCGCTTCGAAGGCTTCGAGATGTTCGGAAAATGCAATCGATTCCTTGGTACAGCCGGGCGTGTCATCACGCGGATAAAAGTACAGCACCACCGGGCCGCCCTTGAGCGCGGACAGGGTCACATCCTCACCAGTGCCATCGGGCAGCGTGAAATCGGGGGCAGGGGTCGCAATGTCCAGCATCATTTGGCCTTTTCGTCACATATCGGAAAGTTGTGACTGGCATGATAGGGCGGAGCCAGCAAGAATAAAGACATGAGCAGTGCCGATCCGATAAATCAGCCCCCCGCAGCCAAACCGGTGCGGCGCAAACCCCTGTGGCGGCGGCTTGGCTTGGGCAGTCTGCTGATGTCACTGATGACAGCCGTGGTGCTTGGGGCGCTGATCTACATGGCAACGGGGCGGCCCGTATCGGCCCCCGCGTGGCTGCGTGATCAGATCGAACTGCGTGCGGACGAGGCGATCAACGAAGGGCAACTGCGTTTTGACACGCTGGATCTGGTGGTTGTCGACGGGATGATGCCTCAGATCCGGATGAGCAATGTGAAGCTCGTCACGGAAACAGGGGCCGAGATCGTCGCCTTTGGCGAGTTGACGGCTGGCCTGTCGCTGACCGATCTGCTGCGCGGTCAGATCCGCCCCGCGCGCCTGAGCATCAGCGGTATTTTCGTGAACCTGCAACGGCAGGCCGATGGCTCCGTGCGCCTGTCAGGCGGGCTTGATCTGTCGGCCCCCACCCGCGAGGCGGCCACGCTGGCCCAACTGATCGGCGGCATAGACCAGTTGCTGACCCGCGACGGTCTTGATGCGCTGACCGAGGCGGACATTCGCGCGCTCACCCTGCGGGTCGAGGATATCCAGTCAGGCCGTGCCTGGACCATCGACGGGGGCCGGATGCGCCTGCTGCGCACGGATGACACGGTGCGCATCACCTCTGATCTGGCCTTGCTCAGCGGCGGGCAGGGTGTGGCCACGCTGGCGGCGAATTATGAAAGTGAGGTCGGCGCGACCGAGGCGATATTCGGCATGGCCGTCGCCGACATTTCATCGGGCGACATCGCAACCCTCGCGCCCGCCTTTGCATGGCTTGATGTGTTGCGCGCGCCGATTTCGGGGGCGATGCGGGGCGGGGTGAATGCCCAAGGTAAGCTGGCACCGCTGAACGTGTCGCTGACGATCGGCGAAGGGGTGGTGCAGCCCAATGACGCCGCCCGTCCCGTGCCATTCCAGTCCGCACGCACCTATTTCAACTATGACCCTGCCGAGGGGGTGCTGGCCTTTGACGAGTTGTCCGTCGAAAGCGCGTGGATTACCGCGCGCCTTGACGGCCAGACGGTTCTGGGCATTGGGGCGGACGGGCAGTTGGACGATCTGGTGGGCCAGTTTCAGGCCAGCGTCCTGTCGGCCAATCCTGATGATATCTATGCCGAGCCTGTCAGCTTTGATGCCGCCGAGATGGACTTTCGCCTCGCCCTCAATCCCTTCCGGCTGGATGTGGGGCAGGCGCTGTTTCAGGATCAGGGGCAGATGTTGCTGGCGCGCGGCACCCTCACCGCAGGCGGCGAAGGGTGGAGTTACGGGCTGGACGCGCAGATGGACGGGCTGTCACCCGAGCGTCTGCTGGCGCTTTGGCCAGAACGCGTCATCCCGCCAACGCGCAAGTGGCTGGCCGAGAACCTCACGGGCGGTCGGCTGAGCAATCTGGACGTGGCGTTGCGCGACACGCCCTCGACCCCGACCACCGCCTATGCCAGCTTTGACTATGACGAGGCACATGTGCGCTATGTCAAAACCCTGCCGCCTGTGACCGGCGCGCGGGGCACGGCCAGCCTGCTTGGCAATCGGTTTGTGGTGTCGGTGGATGCCGGACAAGTGCGCGCGCCCCAGGGCGGGATTGTCGAGGTGGGCGGGTCATCCTTTATCATTCCCGATGTGACCGCGCGCGAGGGCGCACCAGCAGTGGTCCGGGTCGAGGCGGCGGGCACCGTCACAGCCGCACTGTCGTTGCTGGATCAAAAGCCGCTCAACATCATGGAAAAGGCCGGATTGTCGCCCAGCCTCGCGGATGGGCGCCTGCAACTGGCGGGCACGCTTGCGCTGCCGCTACGACCGGGTGTCAAAACGGCCGATATTGACTTTGACGCGACCGGCACCGCGCGGAATGTGGTCAGCACGACGCTGATTGAGGGGCGCAAGCTGGCATCGGACACGCTGCGTGTTGTCGCGTCGAATGCGGGCGTGACGATCTCGGGCAAGGGCACGCTGGATGGGGTGCCCTATGATGCCGCCTGGACGCAACCGCTGGCCGACACGCCGCAGCCCAGTCGGGTCGAAGGCACGATCGAGCTGTCCGAGCGCACAATCGACGCCTTCCGGATCGGCCTGCCTGCCGGCCTCGTGCGCGGGCAGGGGGTCGGCAACATCACCGTCGATCTGCCCCTTGGTGGGGCTGTGCCCCGGTTTACGTTGGCCACGAACCTGCGCGGGCTGCGCCTGTCTTCACCGCCCCTGGGGTGGAGCAAATCAGCCAACGCCGCCGGATCGCTGTCACTGGCAGGCACCCTTGGCGCAACGCCACGTGTGGATCAACTGACGCTGGATGCACCGGGCTTGCGGGCGACGGGCTCGATCACGCTGACGCCGGCGGGCGGGTTGGAGCTGGCGCGGTTCACGGATGTCCGCGTGGGTGACTGGCTGCGCGCCCCTGTCGATCTGGTCGGGCGCGGACGCAATGCGGCCCCGGCGGTAGCGGTGCGCGGCGGCACGCTCGATCTGCGCCGCGCTGACTTTGGCGGGTCGGGGTCGGGCACCGGCGGGCAGCAGGGGGGCGGGCCGCTGTCACTGGCGCTCGACCGGCTGACCATCACCGACAGTATTGCGCTGACGGGCATGAGCGGTGAGTTCAACATGGCGCGCGGGCTGGATGGATCCTTCAACGCGCAGGTGAACGGCGGCACCGCGATCCGGGGGCAGGTATTGCCGCAAAACGGGCGCAGCGCGATCCGCATCACCGGGCAGGACGCAGGCGGCGTGGCCCGCTCTGCCGGTATTCTGAAACAGGCGCGGGGCGGGGATCTGTCGCTGACCTTGCTGCCCGTCGGTGCGGCCAGCTTTGACGGCAGCCTGCGCATTACGGAAACGCGGATACAGGACGCGCCGGCCATTGCCGCGCTGCTGAACGCGATCAGCATTGTGGGCCTGCTGGAACAGTTGGGCGGCAACGGTATCCACTTTCAGGAGGTCGAGGCGGCGTTCCGTCTGACCCCGTCGACCATGGCGCTGACCCAGGCCAGTGCGGTCGGCCCGTCCATGGGCCTGTCGATGGACGGCACTTATGATGTGACCCGCTCGATCCTTGATATGCAGGGGGTGATCTCGCCCATTTTCATCCTTAACGGGCTTGGCAGCATCTTTACCCGCAAGGGCGAGGGGCTGATCGGGTTCAACTATCGCCTGCGTGGCCCTGCGGCCAATCCGCAGGTGCAGGTGAACCCGCTTTCGGCGCTGACGCCCGGCATGTTCCGCGAGATTTTCCGCGCACCGGCTCCCGAACTGCCCGAGGTTCAGGGCGGCCTGGCGAGCCCCGCGCAACCCGAAGCCTTTGCGCCTGAACCCCAAGGCGAAACCCGTGCGCAGCGTCGTCTGCGCGAGCGTCAGGAACGGCTTGATGAGCGCTAGGGCGCGCGGTAGGGGACGCGCCATGCGTCTGAGCGATTTTGATTTCCACCTGCCCGAAGCATTGATTGCGACCCGCCCTGCGGTGCCGCGATCCTCGGCCCGTTTGCTGGTGGCGGATGGGGGCGACACCCATGATGCCGTCGTGACCGATCTGGTGGACTGGCTGCGCCCCGGTGATCTGCTGGTGCTGAACGACACCCGCGTCATTCCGGCCCGCCTGTTCGGGACGCGCGCCCGCAGCAGCGCGCAGGGCGAGACGACCGCGCGGATCGAAGTCACCCTGCTTGAGCCGCAGTCGGACGGGACGTGGTCCGCGCTGATCAAACCGCTCAAGAAAGTGAAGCCGGGCGAAGAGGTGATGTTTTCCCCTGATCTGTCCGCGACGCTGACAGGCACGCACGAGGGGCAGGGGCTCTTGCGCTTTAACCTGACGGGTGAGGATTTCGACGCGGCCTTGGCGCAGGCGGGGGCGATGCCACTGCCGCCCTATATCGCAGCCAAGCGAGCCGCCGATGAGCAGGACAAGACCGACTATCAAACAGTCTGGGCGCGCAACAGTGGCGCGGTTGCCGCCCCCACCGCCTCGCTGCATTTCGATGAGGCGCTATTGGAGGCGCTGACAGCGCGCGGCGTGGCGATGACCCACGTGACCCTGCATGTCGGGGCGGGGACTTTCCTGCCTGTGAAGGTCGAGGATGTGACGACCCACAAGATGCACGCCGAATGGGGGCAGGTGAGCGCGCAGGCCGCAAATGATATCGCCCAGGCCAAACAGCGCGGCGGGCGGGTCATTCCGGTCGGCACCACCGCGCTGCGCCTGATCGAGACGATGGCGCGCGACGGCAGGATCGCGGCGTGGGAAGGCGAGACGGATATCTTCATCTATCCAGGTTTCGAAATGCAAGTCACCGATGGGCTGATGACCAACTTTCACCTGCCTAAATCCACGCTTATGATGCTGGTGTCCGCGTTGATGGGACAGGACCGCATCCGCGAAATCTATGCGCACGCCATCGCGCAAAAATATCGCTTTTTCTCCTATGGAGATGCATCATTGCTGCTGCCGCGGGCAAATGGGTCAAAATCGACATGAGGCGTCGTAACCTTCGCTAGACAGGCCGCCAAAGCCCGTGCGACGGCTGGCATAGACCCCCTCCCAAGGAGACCTCAGCCATGATCCAGGTTTTGACCAGCGCTTGGGCGCTTTTGCTGGGCATGTTCCTGTTGATGGTCGGCAACGGCATGCAAGGCACATTGCTCGGCGTCAGGGGCGAGATCGAAGGGTTCTCGACCTTCGAGATGTCCATCGTGATGTCCGCCTATTTCGCAGGGTTTCTGGGGGGCAGCCGCATGGCACCCCGGATGATCCGGCGGGTGGGGCATGTGCGGGTGTTTGCAGCCCTTGCGTCACTGATTTCGGCAGTGATGATCCTTTATCCGACATTTGCCGATCCATGGCTTTGGGCGATTGGGCGTGTGATCATCGGGTTCTGTTTTTCAGCTGTCTATGTGACGGCGGAAAGCTGGCTGAATGACGCAGCGGACAATTCGAACCGGGGGCAGGCACTGTCACTTTACATGATCGTGCAGACGCTTGGGATCGTAGCCAGTCAGGCGCTGCTGCTGACAGCGGACCCGTCGGGCTTTGTGCTGTTCGTGATCCCATCGGTGCTCGTGAGCATCGCGGTCACGCCGATCCTGCTGTCGATCAGCCCCACGCCCGCCTTTGACACCACCAAGCCGATGAGCCTTGCAGCCCTTGCCAAATTCTCGCCTCTCGGAGTGTTCGGGATGCTGATCCTTGGCGGCGTGTTTTCGGCGCAGTTCGGGATGTCGGCGGTCTACGGGGCGCAGGCGGGGCTGAGCGTAGCGCAGATTTCGACATTTGTGGCGACCTTCTTTGTGGGGGCGGTGATCCTGCAATATCCCATTGGGTGGCTGTCGGACCGGGCGGATCGGCGGCGGGTGATCGTGCTGGCCTCGGCCACCGGGGTTGCGGGCTCCTTTATGGGGATGGTGCTGGGCGGCTCTTTTGCGTTCCTGTTGCTGTCGGCCTTTGTGGTAGGGGGCGTGTCCAACCCACTTTATTCATTGCTGATCGCGCACACCAATGACTACCTCGAACATGATGACATGGCCGCCGCGTCCGGCGGGCTGATCTTTGTGAACGGGCTGGGGGCGGTGTTCGGGCCGCTGGTTGTGGGCGCGATCATGGAAAGCATCGGCCCCGCCGGCTTCTACCTCTTTACCGCCGTACTGTTCGTGATTTTGCTGGCCTACAGCATGTATCGCATGACGCAGCGCCCCTCGGTGCCTGTGGACGAACGCGGGGCCTACGTGGCGATGTCGCAAACGTCGACCACGCCGGTCGCCTGGGAGATCGCGCAGGAACACGTCATCGACACTTACGAAGAGTCCGAGGACGACAGCCGGGTCGCGTAATGTGTCGCGGCTGTTGTATTTCGTGATTGGGTAGACCTGTAAAACGGATGTAACGATGGCGTAACGGGGCATGGGAACAGGAGAGAAACCATGGTGGGTCCGGACGATATTCTGAAATTCTGGCTGGATGAATGCGATCCAGAGCAGTGGTATCAAGACGACGCGGCCTTTGATGCCGAGTTGCGCGATCGCTTTCAACCGACATGGCAGGCCGCCTCCGAGGGCAAGTTTGCACTTTGGCTGACCTATCCCAATGGAGCACTTGCCTACATCATTTTGGCCGACCAGTTTTCGCGCAACATGTTCCGCGATGATCCGCGCGCGTTCTCGATGGACAAGGCCGCTTTGGCAGCGGCGAAATCCGCCATCGCCAAAGGGTGGGATTTGCGCATCGATCCCCCGGCGCGCCAGTTCTTTTATATGCCGCTCGAACACTCCGAAAACCTCTGTGATCAGGACCGGGCCGTGCGCCTGGCCTGCGAGCGGATGGAGGACGAGACATTCCTGCTTCATGCCCGCGCGCACCGCGAGGTGATCCGCCAGTTCGGGCGCTTCCCGCATCGCAACGCCGCCCTTGGGCGCAAGACCACAGGGGCCGAACAGGCGCATCTGGATGCGGGTGGCTACGGTGCCGTGCTGCGCAGCCTTCAGACTGACAAGGCCGCCTGAGACCGGCCCGCCTGCGCCCGAAACCGCTGATCAGGCGCAGACTGCCCTTGCGTCAGACGTTGTGTCGCGCCAAGCTCGCGTTGAGAAAGCCGTGGAATTAGTTTAACGGTAAACTAATTCTCATGCAGCATAACGCGAGGACATCGAAATGGCAGCGAAATCTTTTGACGTAGTGGTGGTTGGCTCTGGTCCCGGGGGCTATGTGGCTGCGATCCGCGCGGCCCAACTGGGCCTCAGCACCTGCGTGGTCGAACGCGAACATCTGGGCGGCATCTGCCTCAACTGGGGCTGCATCCCGACCAAGGCCATGCTGCGTTCGTCCGAAGTGTTCCACCTCATGCACCGCGCCAAGGAATTCGGTCTGAAAGCCGACGGCATCGACTATGATCTGGACGCGGTCGTCAAACGCTCGCGCGATGTGGCGGGGCAACTTTCGGGCGGCATCGGCCATCTGCTGAAAAAGAACAAGGTGACCGTCATCATGGGCGAGGGCACGATCCCGTCCAAGGGCAAGGTCAGCGTCAAGACCGACAAGGGCACCGAAGAGGTGACAGCCAAGAACATCATCCTCGCCACCGGTGCGCGCGCCCGCGAATTGCCGGGGCTTGAGGCGGATGGCGAATTGGTCTGGACCTACAAGGCGGCCCTGACGCCCAAGCGCATGCCCCGGAAATTGCTGGTCATCGGCTCCGGTGCCATCGGCATCGAATTTGCCAGCTTTTACAATACTTTGGGGGCCGACACGACGGTGGTAGAGGTTATGGACCGCGTGCTGCCGGTCGAGGATGCCGAGATTTCGGCCTTTGCCAAGAAGTCCTTTGAAAAGCAGGGCATGAAGATCATGCAGAAGGCGATGGTCAAACAGCTTGACCGCGCCAAAGGCAAGGTGACGGCCCATATCGAAGTGGGCGGCAAGGTCGAGAAACATGACTTTGACACGGTAATTTCTGCCGTGGGCATTGTCGGCAATGTCGAAAATCTTGGCCTCGAAGGACTGGGCGTAAAGATCGATCGCACCCATGTGGTCACGGACGAATATTGCCGCACGGGCGTCGACGGCCTCTATGCCATTGGCGACATCGCGGGCGCGCCATGGCTTGCCCACAAGGCCAGCCACGAGGGTACGATGGTCGCCGAATTGATCGCGGGCAAGAATGACGTCCACCCGATCAAACCGAACTCGATTGCGGGTTGCACCTATTGCCACCCTCAGGTCGCCAGCGTCGGTCTGACCGAGGCCAAGGCCAAGGAAGCCGGCTATGAGATCAAGGTCGGCAAATTCCCCTTCATCGGCAACGGCAAGGCCATCGCTTTGGGTGAGCCTGAGGGGATGATCAAGACCATCTTCGATGCTAAGACCGGCGAGTTGCTGGGCGCGCACATGATCGGGGCCGAAGTGACCGAACTGATCCAGGGCTATGTGGTGGGCCAGGCGCTCGAAACCACGGAAGAAGACCTGATGCACACCGTCTTCCCGCACCCGACTTTGTCGGAAATGATGCACGAGTCGGTGCTCGACGCCTACGACCGCGTCATTCACATGTAAGACGGCCCTTGCGACAGGGCGAAAGACAAAGGCACGTGCGACACCGCGCGTGCCTTTTTCAGTTCTGGACGGGGGCGTTCTGCGCCGGTTCAACCTGGCGCGGTGCACCACCAAGCGCGGTGCGCACCAGCCGCGTCCATTCCTGGATCGGATAGATGTAGATCAGCAGCGGGTTCTTGTCGGCGATGCCGGACTCCAGCGCGCCCATCTTTTCGCGGCAGACGCCGGGATAGTAGTAGGTGCCGAACAGCACATCCCAGAGCGGCATCACGTTTGCAATATTCTTGCCATGGGCCTCGGGCACATCCGCATGATGCCAGCGGTGAAACACGGGCGAGGCGATCAGGTATTTCAGCCGCCCGTGATCATAGTCGAGGTCCATGTGCACATACATGTTGTGGATCGAACTCAGCATCACCACGACGGGGATCGCATGGGGGATCTGCATCCATGTCAGCAGCAGGATATAGCTCAGCGACATCAGGACCGCCTCGAAGAAATGGACGCGATAGGCGGTAAAGGCGTTCACATGGGTGTCCGAATGATGCGCTGCGTGCGTGGGCCAGGCCCACCGGGTGTGCATCAGCCGGTGGTTCCAGTAATCGACGAAATCCTTGGCCACGATCCCGATGATACAGACCAGCCACAAGGGTACACTTGTCCATAGCGTCTCGGGCAGGGTGGGGATGTGCAACGCGTCATAGGCGGATTGGGCAAAGGCGTTGATATCCTTGTAGAAAAGCAAGGCGACGCCAAAATTCATGCATCCGACCAGCAGCGTGGCGGCAGTGTTCTGCACGGCGTCCCGGCCAAAGGCGTCGCGCTTTTTGTAGACCGTATAGACGATGGCGCACATCAGGAAGGGCACGAGGATCACGTTGATCAGCATATTGCCGTTGAACACGTTCGCGATGTCGTTCAGGATTTCCATGGCCCATGCCTTTCACACGTGGTGGCTGGGGCACGTATGGCGGGGCTTTGTGACCTCAGATCGACGGCAATAAGGCAATTACGCGGGCGGGTTGCGGCGCGCCCCGTTCGGGGATAGCGCAGGGGGATGACCGTGCGCACCTCCTTTCCCCTTGTCCTCGCCCTTTGGGGCGCTGGTCTGGGTGCGGCAGGCCAATATGCCAAGATCAGCGTGATCTTTGACCGGCTCGGCGCGGCCTATCCGGACGCTGGCGCGGCCCTGGGCTTTATCGTCTCGCTGGTTGGCTTTGTGGGCATCCTGCTTGGGGTTGTTGCGGGGCTGGCCGTGGCGCGCATCCGCTATCGCCGCGCGATGTTGTGGGCGCTGTGGGTCGGGGCGGCCGTGTCGGTGTTTCAGGCGACCTTGCCCGGCCTGCCATGGATGCTGGCCAGCCGCGTGATCGAAGGCATGTCGCATCTGGCCATCGTCGTCGCCGCACCCACGTTGATCGCGCAACTCAGCGCCCCCAAGGATCGCGGCCTGACCCTGACGCTCTGGAGCACATTCTTCGGGGTCGCCTTCACCCTGCTGGTCGCCTTTGGGCTGCCCTTGGCCGATGCCCACGGGATCGAGGCGCTGTTTCTGGCCCATGCGCTCTGGATGGCCGGGTTTGCCGTGCTGCTGGCGCTGATCCTGAGGCCAATCGAGGTGCCACCCGAAGGCGCGCTGTCCCTCAGTGGGATCATCCAAGACCACCTCACCATCTATCGGTCCCCGCGCATCGCGGCACCGGGGGCAGGGTGGCTGTTCTACACGTTCTGCTTTCTGGCCATTTTGACGGTCCTGCCGCCCTACATCGCGCCCGAATGGCGGGCTTGGGTGATGGGGGCGATGCCGCTGATGTCGATTGCGGTGTCGATGACGCTTGGGGTGCTGGCGCTGCGGGTGATCAGCGCGGTGGCCTTGGTGCAGATCGGTTTTGCGCTCTGTATCGCGTCGCTGTTGTGGCTCTGGATCGCGCCGGGGCTGCCTGCGGCCTGCCTCGCCTTGGCGGGCGCATTGGGGCTGGTGCAGGGGGCCAGTTTCGCCGCTGTCCCGCAGCTGAACGAGAGTGCAGCGCACCAATCCCAAGCCTACGGCGCGCTTGCGCAGACGGGCAATCTGGGCAACACGCTTGGCACACCTGTCTTGCTGGTTGTGTTGGGGGTCGCAGGGTTTCCGGGGTTAATCTGGACCTGCATTGCGGTGCTTGGCGGTGGCTTGACTGTGCACGCATGGATGGCACGGCGGCGGATGCGCTGACAGTTTGTGGCAACAGAACGCATGTTCACATCTTGTTCTCGTTTTTCCGTTGGCGGGCGCGTCCTGTGGGACTATGTATGACAGGTTAATTCCGGGGGGCTGACATGGCCGAGCAAAAGAATATCGAGGTGCGCGGCGCGCGCGAGCACAACCTCAAATCCATCGACGTGGACATTCCGCGCGACCAACTGGTTGTAATCACCGGGCTTTCGGGGTCGGGCAAATCCAGCCTCGCCTTTGATACGATCTATGCCGAGGGGCAGCGCCGCTATGTGGAATCGCTGTCGGCCTATGCGCGTCAGTTCCTTGACATGATGCAGAAACCGGATGTGGATCACATCACGGGCCTGTCGCCCGCCATTTCCATCGAACAAAAGACGACGTCGAAAAACCCCCGTTCGACCGTCGGCACCGTGACCGAGATTTATGACTACATGCGCCTGCTGTTCGCGCGCGTCGGTACGCCCTATTCGCCTGAAACCGGCAAGCCCATCGAGGCGCAACAGGTGCAGGATATGGTGGACCGGATCATGGCGCTGGAGGAGGGTACGCGCGGCTATCTGCTGGCCCCCATAATCCGCGACCGCAAGGGCGAATACCGCAAGGAATTCATCGAGTTGCGCAAGCAGGGGTTCCAGCGGGTCAAGGTCGACGGGCAGTTCTACGAGTTGGACGAGCCGCCCACGCTCGACAAGAAATTCCGCCATGATATCGACGTTGTGGTAGATCGGATCGTGATCCGCGAGGGGTTGGAAACGCGGCTTGCCGACAGCTTGCGCACCGCGCTCGATTTGGCGGACGGCATCGCGATCCTCGAAACCGCCCCGACCGAGGGCGAGCCGGAACGCATGACGTTTTCTGAGAAATTTGCCTGCCCTGTTAGCGGCTTCACCATCCCAGAGATCGAACCGCGCCTGTTTTCCTTCAACGCGCCCTTCGGGGCTTGCCCGGCCTGTGACGGTCTGGGGCACGAGTTATTCTTTGACGAACGGCTTGTGGTGCCCGATCAGAACCTCAAGGTCTATGACGGCGCGCTGGCCCCGTGGCGCAAGGGCAAATCGCCTTATTTCCTGCAAACCATCGAAGCCATTGCAAAACATTATGAATTTGACGCCCAGACCAAGTGGAAAGACCTGCCCGCGCATGTGAAACAGGTGTTTCTATACGGCTCGGGCGACGAGGAATTGCCGTTCCGCTATGACGAGGGCGGGCGCGTCTATCAGGTCACGCGCGTGTTCGAAGGCGTCATTCCCAACATGGAGCGCCGCTACCGCGAGACGGACAGCAACTGGATCCGCGAAGAGTTCGAGCGTTACCAAAACAACCGCCCGTGCGGCGTCTGCGAGGGCTATCGGCTTCGTCCCGAGGCCCTGGCCGTGAAAATTGGCCCATCAGACAAGCCGGATGAATTGCTGCACGCGGGCCAGGTGGTCGAAATGTCGATCCGTGAGGCGTTTGAATGGTGCAATACGGTGCCCGAACACCTGACACAGCAGAAAAACGAGATCGCGCGGGCGATCCTGAAGGAAATTCGTGAGCGTCTTGGATTCCTGAATAACGTGGGTTTGGAGTATCTTACGCTCTCACGTTCAAGTGGTACTTTAAGTGGTGGCGAGAGCCAGCGTATTCGTCTGGCCAGCCAAATCGGGTCGGGGCTGACCGGGGTTCTCTACGTCCTTGATGAACCATCCATCGGCCTGCACCAACGCGACAATGACCGGCTTCTTGGCACACTCAAGAACCTGCGCGATCAAGGCAACACCGTGATCGTGGTCGAACATGACGAGGAAGCGATCCGCGAGGCGGACTATGTCTTTGACATTGGCCCCGGCGCAGGGGTGCATGGCGGGCAGGTGGTGGCACACGGCACGCCCGACGCGATCGCGGCCCACGCAGACTCAATCACTGGCCAATACCTGACGGGCGTGCGCGAGATTGCAGTGCCGACGACCCGGCGCAAGGGCAAGAAGAAGACACTGAAGGTGGTCAAGGCGACCGGCAACAACCTCCAAAACGTGACGGTCGACTTCCCGCTTGGCAAGTTCGTCTGCGTGACCGGGGTGTCGGGCGGGGGCAAATCCACGCTCACCATCGAGACGCTGTTCAAGACCGCCTCGATGCGCCTGAACGGGGCGCGCCAGACGCCCGCGCCTTGCGAGACGATCAA
The DNA here is from genome assembly GCF_947494755.1 of uncultured Tateyamaria sp. Taxonomy (GTDB): domain Bacteria; phylum Pseudomonadota; class Alphaproteobacteria; order Rhodobacterales; family Rhodobacteraceae; genus Tateyamaria. The sequence goes on along the minus strand of NZ_CANLVZ010000004.1, from coordinate 210,414 downwards.
GGGGCTCGAACATCTCGACAAGGTCATAGACATCGACCAACGGCCCATCGGGCGCACGCCGCGCTCGAACCCGGCGACCTATACCGGTGCCTTTACCCCCATTCGCGACTGGTTTTCCGGCCTGCCCGAGTCCAAGGCGCGTGGCTACAAGCCTGGGCGTTTTTCGTTCAACGTCAAGGGCGGGCGCTGCGAGGCCTGTCAGGGCGACGGTGTCATCAAGATCGAGATGCACTTCCTGCCGGATGTCTATGTGGAATGCGAGACCTGCAAGGGCGCGCGCTACAACCGCGAAACGCTCGAGATCAAGTTCAAGGGCAAGTCCATTGCCGACGTGCTCGACATGACGGTGGAGGATGCGCAGACCTTCTTTGCCGCTGTGCCGTCGATCCGCGAAAAGATGGATGCGCTGATGCGGGTTGGACTAGGGTACATCAAGGTCGGCCAGCAGGCCACGACCCTGTCGGGGGGCGAGGCGCAGCGGGTCAAATTGTCCAAGGAACTGTCCAAACGCTCGACGGGTCGCACGCTTTATATTCTGGACGAGCCTACGACGGGCCTCCACTTCGAAGATGTACGCAAGCTATTGGAAGTGCTGCATGAATTGGTCGATCAGGGCAATTCGGTGATCGTGATCGAACACAATCTGGACGTGGTGAAAACCGCCGATTGGATCATCGATATCGGCCCCGAAGGAGGCGATGGGGGTGGTAAGGTTGTCGCGACTGGTACGCCCGAAGCGGTCGCCGAGGTCGCCGAAAGCCACACCGGTCACTACCTCAAGCCGATGCTGGCCCCCAAGCCCAAGAAGGTCGCGGCAGAGTAGGGGCGTCAGCCCCGTCCGCGCCGCTCGAACCGGGGCAGCATTGCGCTGAAATCGCGCCCCCGCCCGTCTTCGTCCTCGACGAAGGCACGGTAAAGTTCGAGCGCGCGTGCGCCCATGGGTGTGTCCGCATCGACCGCCTCGGCGGCCTGCTGGCTTAGGCCGAGGTCTTTGAGCATCAATTCAGCCGCAAAACCGGGTTGATAGTCATTGTCCGCCGGGCTTTGCGGGCCCACACCGGGGGCCGGACAATAGGCGTTCATCGACCAGCTATTGCCCGAGGATGTGCTGGCCACATCGAACATCTTTTGCCGATCCAGCCCCAATTTGTCGGCCAAAGCAAAGGCTTCGCAGGTGGCGATCATGGTGGCCCCGAGGATCATGTTGTTGCAGATCTTCGCCGCTTGCCCCGCACCCGCATCGCCGCAATGCACGGCCTTCTGGCCCATGATGTCGAACAGGGGTTCTGCGGTGGCAAAGGCGTCCGCGCTGCCCCCGGCCATGAAGGTCAGTGTGCCGCCCGCCGCCCCGCCGATCCCGCCCGACACCGGCGCATCAACGGCCAACAGCCCCGCGGCGTAGGCTTGCTCGGCCACGGCCCGCGCGCTTTCCACATCCACGGTCGAACAGTCGATCAATGTCGCACCTGAACGCATGGCCGGGATGATCGTGGCCGTCACATCGCGCAGGATGGTGCCATTGGGCAGCATGGTAATTACCACATCCATGTCCCGCGCAGCCGCCTCTGCATCGGGGGCCTGGGCCACGCCTTTCGCGGTGGTGCCCGCCACGTCGAAGCCGGTCACGCTATGCCCGGCGGCGGCGAGGTTGGCGGCCATCGGCGCGCCCATATTGCCCAGTCCAATAAAGCCGATCTTCATTCCCGTTCCTCCGAGTTTCAGGGCCATTTCCTTGAGCGGCATCAACATCTTGCTGACCGCGCTGGTGGGTACGAGCATGTCTGCGAACTGCCATTTCGGGCTGCGGTCCTTGTCGATGATCGCGGCCCTGATCCCTTCGAGGAAGTCGCCATGTTCCATCGCGCGCGCGGTAAAGCGGTATTCCAGATCCAGCGCCTTCTCCATGCTGAGCGACGGGCCGCGCAGCCGGTGCAGGATCTCGATCGCGCAGGCCATCGACAGCGGGCTGTTGCGCCCCATCGCCTTCAGGGTGTCGCGCGCGAAATCGCTGTCGTCCTGCCGCAGGGTCGTCAGCACATCGCCCAGGGTGCGCCCGTGAAAGTGGCGGTCGATGTCGCCCATGCGGTTCTGGATGGGGCCGGGGGCAGGGGTGATCGCCGCTGCGTCGAGGGCGGAGACGTCCCCGGTTGTCTCAAGCCCTGCGATGAGGTCCGGCCAGCCAGCTTCGGGCACGTAAACGTCTGCGAATCCTGCAAATATCGCGTCCGACCCGTTCATCCGCGCGCCCGTCGTGCCGAGATATTCACCAAGCCGGTCCGGCGCGAGGGCCAGCATTAGGCTGCCACCCACATCGGGCACCAGACCGATGCCGCATTCGGGCATCGCGATCTGGCTGCTTTCGCCCACGACCCGGTGTGATCCGTGACAGCCGATGCCGACACCGCCACCCATGGTAAAGCCTTGCAGGAAGCTCACGACGGGTTTGGGGTACTGAAAAATCTTGTGGTTCAGCCGGTATTCATCGGCCCAGAACTTCTGGCCATAGGCGTAATCGCCTTGGGTGCCCGTGGCATAGAGTTCGGCAATGTCGCCGCCCGAGCAGAACGCACGCTCGCCTTCGGCGTCGAACACGATGAGGTCCACGGCCGGGTTCGTCCGCCATGTATCCAGTGCGGCTTCGATGGCCAGACACATCTCGTAGGTCATCGCGTTCAGCGCCTGCGGGCGTTGCAGGGTGATGCGGCCCGCGCGGCCTGTGATGCGGATCGAAATATCGCTCATCGGTTTTTCAGCATGTCGCGGGCGACGATGACGCGCATGATCTCGTTTGTGCCTTCGAGGATCTGGTGGACGCGCAGATCGCGCACGAGTTTTTCGATCCCGTAATCGGCGAGATAGCCGTAGCCGCCATGGAGTTGCAGGCATTGATCGACGACTTTCGATCCCGCCTCGGTCACGAACTTCTTGGCCATCGCGCAGAATTTGGTGGCGTCCGGTGCCCCCTGATCCAGCTTCCACGCCGCCTGACGCAAAAAAGTGCGCGCGGCCTGCAACTCTATCTCCATATCGGCAAGGCGAAATTGCAACCCCTGGAACTGGTCGATGGGCTGACCAAAGGCCTTGCGTTCGCCCATATACAGCAATGTGCTGTTCAGGGCCGTCTGCGCCGCCCCAAGCGAACAGGCCGCAATGTTCAGACGGCCCCCATCCAGGCCCATCATCGCATATTTGAAACCTTGACCCTCTTCACCTACCAGATTGGCGCTGGAAATGTTGCAATTGTCAAACTGGACTTGAGCGGTCGGTTGGCTGCGCCAGCCCATCTTGTCCTCAAGCGCGCCGAAACTCAGGCCGTCTGTGCCGTCCTCGACCAGCACGGTGGACACACCCTTGGGACCATCCTCGCCAGTGCGAACCATGCAGACATAAGCGTCGGAATAGCCCCCGCCCGAGATGAACGCCTTGGTCCCGTTGAGGATATAACCCTCGTTCGTGCGCTCGGCCTTTGTGCGCAGGGCGGCCGCGTCGGACCCGCTGCCGGGTTCGGTCAGGCAATAGCTGAGCACGGTTTGCATGGTCAGCACATCCGGCATCACCCGCGCCTTCATTTCGTCGCTGCCGAAACTGTCGATCATCTTGGCACACATGTTGTGGATCGACAGAAAGGCGGCGACCGACGGGCAAGCCATGCTGAGCGCTTCGAAGACCAGTGTTGCATCCAGACGACCCAGACCCGCGCCACCCGATGTCTCGGGCACATACAGCCCCGCAAAGCCCAACGCGCCAACCTCGGGCCAGAGCGTCTTGGGGATGGTGCCCGCCGCTTCCCATTCGCGGGCGAAGGGCGCGATCTGCTCTTGCCCGAAGGCATATGCCATGTCGAAAATCGCGATCTGTTCCTCTGTCAGGGCAAAGTCCATGACGCCTCCGGTTTGGTAACTTTTCCAATTGAACGCACGTTAAGTTTCGATCCTTGCCAGACTATTGCAAGGCCGGACCATCGACGCAGGGCAGGAGCGAGGCGATGCTGGTTTCGGACTGGCCGAGCAAGGCAAGCGCGTTGGCCTCACTGTCCTGCACAAGCGGCACAACCGCGTCCACATCCGCCCAGGATCGCATGAACATCGCGCTGACCTCTTTGCTGATCGGGGTGGGGGCAATATAGACGACGAGCGATTGCACACCCGCCCCGGCCAGCCGTTCGGCCTTGGTCGCCTGCAACTCCATGAACCGCACATAGTCCTTTTCAAAGCCGGTGATGTCGGTCATGTCGACAAGTTGCTTTTGCCCCGCCGCATAATGGCGATCCCCCACATAGGCGCGCGACGCCGCCACCGTTTCATCGATGGTGGCAAAGCCGGCATACCGGACCACGACAAGGCCGCGTCTCGGGAAAATGCGGAAGGAAACGGGCATATTACTCCATGACAGGGATCGAAAATTCGCCGCCTTCTTTGATGCCGGACGGCCAGCGTGCGGTGACGGTTTTGGTGCGGGTGTAGAACTTGAAGGCGTCGGGCCCGTGCTGGTTCAGATCGCCAAACACCGATTTCTTCCAGCCCCCGAAGGTGTGATAGGCCAACGGCACCGGGATTGGTACGTTGATCCCCACCATGCCGATGTTGATCCGGTTTGCAAAGTCCCGCGCCGCATCCCCATCGCGGGTAAAGATCGCGGTGCCATTGCCATATTCGTGGTCCATCGCAAGGCCAAGCGCCTCTTCGTAGCTTTGGGCGCGCACGGTCGACAGGACGGGGCCAAAGATCTCTTGGGTGTAGATGTCCATGTCCTTGGTCACGTTATCGAAGAGGTGCGGGCCAACGAAATATCCGTCCTCATAGCCCTGCAATTTGAAGTCACGCCCGTCAACAACCAGCTTGGCCCCCTGATCGACGCCCGATTGCACAAGCCGTTCGATATTGGCCTTGGCCGCAGCCGTCACAACGGGCCCGTAATCCACGTCATTGCCCGAGGTGTAGGGGCCGACTTTCAGCTTTTCGATGCGCGGCACCAGCTTTTCGATCAGGCGGTCGGCGGTCTCATCCCCCACGGGCACGGCCACCGAGATCGCCATGCACCGCTCACCTGCGGCACCGTATCCAGCGCCGACAAGGGCGTCGGCGGCCTGATCCATGTCTGCATCAGGCATGATGATCATGTGGTTCTTGGCCCCGCCGAAACACTGCACGCGTTTGCCGTTCGCACAGCCCGTGGCATAGATGTATTCCGCAATCGGGGTCGATCCGACAAAGCCGATCGATTGGATCACATCGTGATGCAGGATCGCATCCACGGCTTCCTTGTCGCCGTTCACGACTTGCAGGATGCCGGGCGGCAGTCCCGCTTCCTCCATCAACTCGGCCAGCATCAGAGGCACGGACGGGTCACGTTCGGAGGGTTTCAGGATAAAGGCGTTGCCGCACGCAATGGCGGGCGCAAACATCCACATCGGGATCATGGCGGGGAAGTTGAAGGGTGTGATGCCAGCCGTCACCCCAAGCGCCTGACGCATGGAGTACATGTCGATGCCGGGGCCCGCGCTGTCGGTATATTCGCCTTTCAGCAGGTGGGGCGCGCCGATGCAGTACTCCACAACCTCAAGCCCGCGCTGCACGTCACCGGCGGCATCCGGCAGCGTCTTGCCATGTTCGCGGCTAAGCGCCTCGGCCAGCTTGTCCATGTCGCGGTTGAGCAGATCGACAAATTTCATCATCACCCGCGCTCGGCGTTGTGGATTGACAGCAGCCCACGCCACCTGCGCCTTTGCCGCAACCTCAACCGCGTGCGCCACTTCGTCAGCCGACGCGAGCGGGACCTTGGCCTGCACCTCGCCTGTGGCCGGGTTCATCACATCCGCGAACCGACCTGATGTGCCTTTGACGTGCGCGCCGCCGATGTAATGGGTGAGTTCTTGCATGATGTCTCCTGCGGTGCGCGGGTGCGCGTGTGACGGTAAGGACCGATATCTGTGCGATCCGTGTTGGGCCAATGATAGTCTTGCAAAATGCGGTGTAAAAGAGGCAACTGAGCAAAACCGTTTTGCATTTTTGCAGAATGGAAGATGTCAGAAAGGGCTGGATTTGCAAACGCGATGGGATGATCTGCGCCTGTTTCTCGCCGTGGCGCGTGCCGAAACACTGTCAGGGGCCAGCAAGGCCGTGCGCTTGGATGCCGCGACACTTGGGCGACGCGTGGCCCGGCTTGAGCGGGATTTGAACACGGTCTTGTTCGTGAAATCGCCGCAGGGCTACGCGCTTACCGATATGGGAGAGCGGTTGATGGTACGCGCCCAGGCGGCCGAGGTGGCGATGCGGGCCGCGACCGATGACGTGGCCGGGCATGACGGGGCCGCAGGCAATGCGCGTTCTGCCGCGCTGAGCGGGCAGATCCGCATTGGTGCCCCGGATGGCTGTGCGAATTTTCTGCTGCCGCAAGTCTGCGCCGATCTCAGCGCGCGCCACCCGGATCTGGACATTCAGATCGTGGCGCTGCCGCGTGTGTTCAACCTGTCGCGCCGCGAGGCGGACCTGGCCATTGCAGTCAGCGCGCCCACGGCGGGGCGTCTGACGGTGCAGCGGATCACGGATTACAAGCTGCACTTTGCGGCGGGGGCTCAATATTTGGCCAGCGCGCCCCCGATCCGCACCCTGCGCGATCTGCAAGGCCACCGGATCATCGGCTACATCCCCGACATGATCTTTGACCGCGAGCTGGACTACCTTGCGGATGCAGGCTTGCCGCGTGTGGCGCTGACCTCCAATTCGGTCTCGGTGCAGTTGAACCTGCTGCGTCAGGGCGGCGGGGTCGGGGTCGTGCATGATTTCGCGCTTGATGCGGCCCCCGACGTGCGGCGCATTTTGATGGATGCGTTTTCGATCACACGCAGCTTTTTCCTGATCCGGCACTCCGCAGATCAAGGCCAGGGGCGATTAAGCCGTTTTGCGACTCTGCTCACGCAGGGTTTGCGCGCAGAGGTTGCACGGTTGGAAAAAGCGGCGGTGGACTGCGTTTAAATCTATTTTTTGCAGATGGTTGCGGTCGATACTTCAAGTCGGTCACTGGTATCACGTCTCTGCCTGCCGTGAGGGACTTGGATCGGCGACAGACCGCACCGCGCCCACGACGGGCTTGACACCGACCGGGTCAGGACACGACGCTGGTGGTGACCAGGCCAAATTGAAGGAGCCTCCGATGCTCGTCCACCAGATTCTCAAGTCGAAATCCGACGATGCAGTTGTCACCGTCAAACCCGCCACAAAGGTGTCTGAAGCGGTGCAAATCCTGGCCGAGCGCAAGATCGGGACCGTGGTTGTCTCCGCAGACGGGCACAACGCCCAAGGCATCCTGTCAGAGCGCGATATCGTGCGGGTGCTGGCCAAACGGGGCGGGGCGATCCTGAACGACCCGGTTGAAAAATTCATGACTTCCAAACTGGTCACCTGCCAGCGCAATGACAGCGCCGATGATGTGTTGCAGCAAATGACCGAAGGCCGGTTCCGCCACATGCCTGTGGTCGAGGAGGGCCAGCTTGTCGGCCTCATCACGCTTGGTGATGTGGTCAAGGCCCGGCTGACCGAGTTGGCGATGGAAAAAGACGCCCTTCAGGGCATGATCATGGGCCACTGAGCCGACTTGCGTTCCGCCAGCGTTAATGGTGCAGTGCAACGATCAAGACTGACGGAGGCGTCCCATGCGCATCGGCCTGTACCCTGGCACATTCGACCCGATCACGTTGGGCCATATCGACATCATCCGCCGCGCCAGTCCAATGGTCGACCGCCTTGTTATCGGGGTCGCCATCAACCGCGACAAGGGGCCACTGTTTTCGCTCGAAGAACGCGTGGCCATGATCGAGGCCGAATGCGCCAAGCTGAGCGAGCAGACCGGCACCGAGATCATAGCGCACCCGTTCGAAAACCTGCTGATTGACTGTGCCGCGGATGTGGGTGCGCGGATTATCTTTCGCGGCCTGCGCGCGGTTGCGGATTTCGAGTATGAATTCCAGATGGTCGGCATGAACCGGCAACTCAATGACAGTATCGAGACGGTGTTTCTGATGGCCGAAGCCGAACATCAGGCGATTGCGTCGAAACTGGTCAAGGAAATCGCGCGCCTAGGCGGAGATGTGAGCAAGTTCGTGACCCCGCTGGTGAATGACGCGATGCGCAAGCGGTTTGGGTGAGGGTTGGACAGGGTTTTTTGGGGGTTGTTTGGCGGACGAAGCTATCATTCGTAAGCTTCTGACGAATGTCTGCCAACAAATTAACCAATCGTGATCACCGACGTAATTTTTCCGACACGGTTTCGCCCAACAAAGGCTGGAATGTAGGAACTTAATGTCGGAATTACAAAACTGGCTCTAGACGACGACCTCTCATGGCTTTGACACCCTACGCTGACGCAAGCAGCATGACGCTCATTATCAGCGTTCAAAACGATGGTTCCGTCGCTCAAATGAGCAAAGACCTTAATGATGCGCTAACGCTTGTTCGGGAGAGTCTGAGCGACGATGACCTGTATTACTCTACCATTGATTTGTCTGGAACGTGGCGTCCCGGTGATTGCGAACTTGACTCCTGGGACGAACCCTTCAGCTCCGCGTGGCAAAAACTCATATCTATACCGGCGATGCGCGAACCGCTTGCCGCTTGGCTTGGTAGCGTCGTTTCTCTGATCAAGGAAAATCAAGACAACCAAATGAGCTGTATCAGCGAGCACGACGAAGCCCAATTCGGCGAGGTGCCAGCATCCTATCTTGCGTCAGCAGACAAGCGTTATGTGCCGATCTACGCCGACCTGTTGGGGGTTTGGGATTTGGGTCATGCCGTTTCACAATTTGACGTGGTTGAACAGTTGATCGCAGTGCACGGCGAAAATGCCGATACCAATGCACTCAAAGAAACCGTGGCAGACTGGCTGTAGCCAAGTCCATAGAGGCAACATTGTAACTGGGAGACCGTAACTACAACAGTCCTACAAGAGGCGTTTTGAAATGCTGGCCTACGGCACGCAAAGCGGACATTCAATCACAACGCAGCATCCGTAGAATGGGCTCAAACCCGACCTTCCCGCACAAAACCTGCCCATCTCGGACGCACCTAATACTCACCCTAAAGCTCTCGCCGATCACCCCTACCATTCATACCAACCCGCGAGCGGACAGTCTGTGCACCGCTGCACCCACCCCCGCCATTATTCGCGGATTGTGTGCCCTCGCCATTGCGGTATTGTTCTGGCACCGTCGCATACATGGAGCGCCCGAGATGAGCTGGAATCCCGCCCTTGATCCTGATTGCCCCAAAGGTGATGCGGTGGATGCGATTGAGATGGTGATTGTCCCGCGTGCCCGCGATCTGGGCGGGTTCGAGGTGCGCCGCGCCTTGCCTGCGCCCAAGCGCCAGATGGTTGGACCGTTTATCTTTTTCGACCAGATGGGTCCGGCTGAGTTCGTGACAGGTAAAGGCATCGACGTGCGCCCGCATCCCCATATCGGGCTGGCGACGGTGACCTATCTTTACAAGGGCAAGATCCATCACCGTGACAGTCTGGGCACGGATCAGTGGATCGAGCCGGGGGCGGTCAACTGGATGGTGGCGGGCCATGGCATCACCCATTCCGAACGTACCGACGGCGAGATCCGGGAGCGGCCCCATGATCTGTTTGGCATCCAGACGTGGGTCGCGCTGCCCAAGGATGCCGAGGACGATCCGGCCGATTTTGAGCACGCGCCAAAGGATGCGCTCCCGTATCTGCAAGGCGAGGGCAAAGAGGTACGCCTCATCCTCGGGGATGCCTGGGGCGAGCGGGCACCGGTCAAGACCGCGTCCGAGATGTTCTATGCCGATGCGATCCTTGAGGCGGGGGCCAGCATTCCGCTGCCTGACAACCACGAGGATCGCGGGGTATATGTCGTTCAAGGCAAGATTTCCGTGGGCGGTGAGGTGTTCGAGGCGGGCAAAATGATGGTGTTTCGCCCCGGTGACGCGCTCAGCCTGAAGGCCGGCGCACAGGGCGCGCGCCTGATGATGCTGGGCGGGGCGACATTGGAAGGGTCCCGCCATATCTGGTGGAATTTCGTGGCCTCCTCAAAGGAACGGATCGAGGCGGCCAAAGAGGCGTGGCGCGCAGGGGACTGGGCCCATGGCCGCTTCCGATTGCCGCCCGGTGACGAGGATGAATTTATCCCGGCACCGGCCAACTGAAGCGTCCTCGCGCCGTCGTCCCGCAGCGGCGCGGGTGTGACCGCTTTGTCGATTGCACAATTTGGCGCAATAACCTCAAAACCCTGCTTGACGGGGCAGGGCGGGCCACATATGACCGCAAAACGCAGCGGGCGGTTGTAGCTCAGTTGGTTAGAGTACCGGCCTGTCACGCCGGGGGTCGCGGGTTCGAGCCCCGTCAACCGCGCCACTGCTGCCAGCCTGTCATGGCTTTGAGATGACCGCCGGCCCCGGCGTTAACCCGGCAACAGATGCGCGGTTGTAGCTCAGTTGGTTAGAGTACCGGCCTGTCACGCCGGGGGTCGCGGGTTCGAGCCCCGTCAACCGCGCCATTTCCCTTAGTTGTCAAACGACCCACAGCCCCTCAAACAGCGTAGTGGTATCCAAGAGCCGCCTCAAGTTCGGAGTCCAGTTGCGACATGGCCCAGGCCTTGTCCTCATCCGACCACACCTCGGGCGGCTTTTCACGTCCCCTCACCGTCGGGCGAAACCGATTGCCCATGTTGCGGGTGATGGGGCGATAGCCGCGTTCGGTGGGGGCCAGATCAAAGACGGTGCTCAGATCGTTCACAAAGGCCTCGGGCTGGTCGCGAAACGCTTCAAAGCGGACCAGCACAATATTGGACTCCCGTTGCAACATTCCCAGAAGGCTCCGGGCCTTGAGCGCCCTCATCTCGAAGATGTTCGAAAACCGGGTGCCGTGGATCGGGTGGCGGTCAAATTGCAGCATATGCCCATCGACTTGCAGCTCGGGGTGGATCATCTCGAAATCTGTGGTGCGATCAACAACCCCGTCCCATGGGGCGCGCAGGAATTCGGAAAAGGACAGCGATTGCATGGCGTCGTCGGCGTGCCATGGGCGCTTATAAAGCGAGGCCGCCCAATCAAAGGCGTTTCTGAAGGCGCAGACCACGACCATGGAGCGTGGAATGGCCACCATGGCCGGAAATCCATGCTTCCAACCCAGTGCTTCGGTACGGTGCAGCCTGACGGATTTCGTGATGGTTTTGCGCACCACATTGGTGCCACAGCCCCGTTCGCCCAGCACCTGAAACATGTCGCACTCGGTCTCGGTATGTCGATGCATGAGCCAGCCTGTCTGGCTCATCGCGGCACCCGGTTGATCAAGTGACATATTCTGCCCTTTTCGATTCTCTTTGCAGTCGCGAGAGGGTAACCTTTGCGCCAGAGGACAAGAAACAGGTTTTTTCGATATGCAGACAGTGGCCGCCGTCACCATGGTGCGCGATGACGCGTTTTTTCTGAAGGCGTGGCTGCGCCATTACGGCGAGATGTTCGGGCGCGAAAACTGCTACATCGTCAACCATGGCCGCGGGGCCGAGGTGGCCGCCCTGGCCGAGGGGTGCAACATCATCGGCATTCCCGGAGATCCACACAAGAATTTCGACGTCAAACGGTGGGGCCTGCTGAATAACATCATGGGCGGTTTGCGCCGCTATTATCGCCATGTGATTGTGGGCGATGTGGATGAACTGGTGATCCGTGACCCGGACGCGGGCGGCACGCTGCTGGACTATCTTGAGGACGCGCCGGAGGGGCGGGTGCTGACGCCTCTGGGCTTTGAGGTTATCCACCGCATCGATCTGGAGCCTGACCCGATTGAGGATCACATCCTTGGCCCGCGTCGCCATGTGCGCCCCGCGCCGCACTATTCCAAACCGTGCATCATTTCGGCCCCCGTCAAGGTCGCGCGCGGTGGCCATTTCACCCAGTTCGACAAGATTTTTGCACCCGATGACCTCTATCTCATGCACCTCAAATTCTGCGATTTCGGGGCCTATGTCGGCGTGATGGACCACCGCAACAAAGTGACCGAAGAGGTGCAGGCGGGTGTGAAAGAAGCAGCGATTGGCCGCCACTGGTTTGCTGAAGCGCGCGGAGAGGATCGCGCGGTCTTTGAGGGGTTCGCCGACCTGCGCATGGTGGAGGGGTTTGACATGACTCCGCTGCGCCGACGGATGCGCCGTAGTTTCAAACCACGCGGAACGACCGGGTTTTACCACTTTGACCGGCCCGACTATGGTACCCAATATGAGCTGCCCGAGCGGTTTTTCGGCGTGATCTAAGCGTCGGCCTCAGACCTGTTGCTTTAGAAATCCAAGCAGCGCATCAGTTGTTTCGCGCGGATGTGTGTCGGGAAAGAAGTGCCCACCCGGAAGCCCATGGCATTGCATGTCCGACAGCCGGTCCGCCCAGGTCGCACCCACGTCATAGGCGCGGCCCATGATGCCATCCGTCCCGAAAAGCACTAACGAAATCACATTAACAGTGCGCCACAAGTCTGTGGTATCAAGTGTGAAATCCACATCAATGGCCGCGCGGTAGTCGTGGCACATCGCGCGGATGCAGTCCGGGTCGCGCCATGCGGTGCGGTAGGCCTCTAGTGCCTGGGCATCGAACTGGTCGATGTCGCCACCCCATCCGGCAAGGCAGCTTTGGAAATAGGCGTCAGGGTCGTGCCCAATCAGGGTCTCGGGAAGGGGGCTGGGTTGGGCCAGAAAGAACCAGTGGTAATAGGCGCGCGCGACCTGTTGGCTCAAATCATCGAGCAACAGATGCGTGGGCACGATATCCATCAGCGTGAGCGTGCGCACTGCTTCGGGCGCGTCCAGCGCCAGCCGATGGGCCGTACGCGCACCCCGGTCGTGGCCAACGAGATGAAAGCTGTCATGCCCCAGATGCGCCATCAGCGCGCGCTGATCATCTGCCATGGCACGAAAACTCATATCCTGCATCTGCGCGGGTTTCGTGCTGGCCCCATAGCCGCGCAGGTCGGCGGTCACGACGGTGAATTCTTGCGCCAGCGCGGGCGCAATGGCGTGCCACATCGCGCGGGTCTGTGGAAAGCCGTGCAGCAGCAGGACGGGTGCGCCGCTGCCTTGCGCGTCATAGGCGATGTCGATGCCGCCCGGGGCGGTGAAGACCGGCACCGCTCAGCTCAGCGCATCGAGGATGCGCGCCCAGCTTCGGATACCTTTATGGAAGCTTTCGACGTCGTATTTTTCGTTGGGCGAGTGGATTTGATCATCATCCTTGCCGAAGCCCACCAGCATGGGCGTGGTGCCTAAGATGTCCTGAAAATGCCCGGCAATCGGGATTGACCCGCCGCAGCCCACATAGGCCGCCGGAATGCCCCACTCGGCGCTGAGGGCCGCGCGCGCCGCCTCGAAGGCCGGATCGGAGGTTTCGGTGACCGAGGCCCGACCGGCCCCGTGCCCCTTGAACGACACCTCGCAATCGGCGGGCAGGGCGTTTTGGACCATTTGGCGGAAACTCTCGCGGATCTTGTGCGGGTCCTGATCTCCGACAAGGCGAAAGCTGACCTTGGCATGGGCCTGAGAGGGCAGCACGGTCTTGAACCCGTCGCCCGTATAGCCGCCCCAGATGCCGTTGACGTCGGCGGTGGGGCGCGACCAGATCATCTCGATCGGGGTGCGGTCCTGTTCGCCGGCGGGGTCTGACAAACCCACATCACCGAGGAAGCTGGCGTGATCAAAGGCGAGCCCCTGCCACTGGCTGCGGATGTCGTCGGGCAGTTCAGGGACACCATCATAGAACCCCGGCACCGTGATACGCCCCTGATCGTCATGCAGGGAGGCGAGGATTTTGGTCAGCACCCGGATCGGGTTCATCGCGACCCCACCAAACATGCCCGAATGCAGGTCCTTGTTGGCGGCGGTGATCGTGATTTCTTCACCCAATAGCCCACGCAGCATTGTCACGATGGAAGGCACGCGGGATTCGAACATGCCCGTGTCGCAGATCAGGGCGAGGTCGGATTTCAACTCCTCCGCATTCTCTTTCATAAAGGGGACAAGCGAGGGCGAACCCGATTCCTCTTCGCCTTCGAAAAAGAAGGTGATGGCGCAGGGAAGGGTGCCATGTTCGGCCTTCCACGCGCGGCAGGCCTCGACGAATGTCATAAGCTGGCCCTTGTCGTCGGATGATCCGCGCCCCCGGATCACGCGGCCCTTGGGGGTGTCCTGAATTTCGGGGTCGAACGGGTCATTATCCCAGAGCTCGAGCGGATCAACCGGCTGGACGTCGTAATGGCCGTAAAACAATAGGTGCGGCCCGTCACCCGGCATATGGCCGATGACCATGGGGTGCCCGGGCGTGTCGCGCTTTTCCGCATCAATCCCCAGTGTTTTCAGATCGTTCACCAACCAGTCCGCCGCTGTCTGACAGTGCTGCGCAAAGGCCGGATCCGTGGAAATCGACGGAATGCGCAGCAGATCAAGCAGCCGCTCGGTGGCGTCGGGCAGATCGGCGTCAATGCGGGCGAGGACGGCGTCGAGGGTCATGGGGAGGCTCCGGGCAAATGAGAGGTGTCGGGACAGAGTACGCCGTGCGCCCGGGGTGTCTAGAGGCGGGATTGATCTGCATCAAGGTCACGCGGAGACGGTCCTGTCAGACGGGTGGGGAATACCGGACCTGCGACATGACGCCCTTTTGATTAGCATTGAAGGTGCATTCCGCAGTCTATATTCATTCTAAACAATCGCGTCAGGTGCGCTGTACCGCACCGGCCAAAGACCAATATGGAGCCACGCGTGGACTATACCGCCAAATTGGACACCGCCCTGCAACGCCTGCATGACGAAGGGCGCTATCGCACCTTTATCGATGTCGAGCGGCAAAAAGGTCAGTTCCCCCACGCGATGTGGACCCGCGAAGATGGAACGCAGAAACCGATCACGGTGTGGTGCGGCAACGACTATCTCGGCATGGGGCAAAATCCGGTTGTGTTGCAGGCCATGCACGACGCGATTGATGCAACAGGGGCCGGATCGGGCGGCACGCGCAACATTTCGGGCACCACCGTGTATCACAAGCGGCTTGAGGCCGAACTTGCGGATTTGCATGCCAAAGAGGCAGCGCTGCTGTTTACCAGTGCCTATATCGCCAATGATGCGACATTAAGTACGTTGCCCAAGCTGTTCCCAGGCCTCATTATTTACTCTGATGCGTTGAACCATGCCTCGATGATCGAAGGGGTGCGCCGCAATGGCGGGGCCAAGCGTGTGTTCCGCCACAATGACGTCGATCACCTGCGCGAATTGCTGGCTGCCGATGATCCGGATGCGCCCAAGCTGATCGCCTTCGAATCGATCTACTCCATGGACGGTGATTTCGGCCCCATCGCCGAGATTTGTGATCTGGCGGATGAATTTGGCGCGCTGACCTATATCGACGAGGTCCACGCGGTGGGTATGTACGGCCCGCGCGGGGCCGGTGTGGCCGAACGGGACGGGCTGATGCACCGCATCGACATCATCAACGGCACATTGGCCAAGGCTTATGGGGTGATGGGTGGCTATATCACCGCAACTGCCAAGATGTGTGATGCCATAAGGTCTTACGCGCCGGGCTTCATCTTTACAACATCCTTGCCCCCGGCCGTTGCCGCTGGTGCGGCGGCCTCGGTCGCGTTTTTGAAGACGGCAGAAAATTTGCGCGCCGATCATCAGGCGCAGGCCAAGGCACTCAAGCTGCGGCTTAAGGGGATGGGCCTGCCGATTATTGACCATGGCAGCCACATCGTTCCAGTGATGGTCGGCAATCCAGTCCACACCAAGATGTTGAGCGATATGCTGTTGGAAGATCACGGCATTTATGTCCAGCCCATCAACTTCCCCACGGTGCCGCGCGGCACTGAACGGCTGCGCTTTACGCCATCGCCTGTGCACGGTCCCGGCGAGATTGACGCGCTGGTCAACGCGATGGACAATTTGTGGTCTCATTGTGCGCTAAATCGCGCCGAGAGCGCGGGGTAACTCACTAAAATTCGCAATTGGCGTTGCGATATGTTAGCGTCTGTTCAACAACAGCGGTGAAGCGAATCAAGTGGGACTGGTTCGTGAACACGTGAAAGCAGGGGCATGGGGCATGATCGGGCGTAAATCCGACAGCAGCGATACAGCCGAGGTGGTCGAGCAAAAGGGGTTCGACGACTTCGAATTGCGTTTGGGCGACATTATGCGCGGCGAGCGGGCGACGCTCGGTAAATCCCTGTTGGATGTGCAGCGCGAATTGCGGATCAAGGCAAGCTATATTGCCGCGATCGAAGCCTGCGACCCCGATGCCTTTGATACCCCCGGCTTTATTGCAGGCTATGTGCGCTCCTACGCGCGTTACCTTAATATGGACCCCGACCGTGCTTTTGCGGGCTTCTGCCTCGAAAGCGGGTTCTCGGTCGCCCACGGCATGTCCGCCGAGGCCTCCGTCGTCAAGAAGCCGACCCGCGAGGAACGGCTTGGCCGTGGCCCCGGCACCGATATCTTTGCAGCCCCCGCGACCCCCTTCACCCCTGCGGGCGAAGCGATCTGGTCACGTATCGAACCGCGGGCCATCGGCTCGTCCTTGGTCTTGCTGGCCTTGATTGGCGGCATCGGCTTTGGCGGTTATTCGGTGCTGCAGGAAGTGCAGCGCGTGCAGGTGGCCCCGGTGGATCAGACCCCCGTGGTGCTCTCGGATCTGGACCCACTGACCGGGGCGACCCCGCTGGCCCCTGAAGGCACGGACATTGCCGCTGGTCCCAGCATTCAGACACCCCGCGCCGACGCGCTTGACCGTCTCTACCGGCCTCAGGCATTGGATGTGCCCGTGCTTGTCGCCCGCGACGGCCCGATTGCAACGCTGGATCCGCGCGATCTCGGCAACTTTGCGGCCCCTCGCGGTGACCGCGTGATTGCCGAGGGCGTCGCGCCGGCCCTGGCCGAGGCCGATACCATCATAGGCGCGCCGATCCCGCAGGTTGTCGAAGACAGCGCGCCGGCCTTGACGATGGTTGCTGTGCGTCCCTCCTGGGTGCGTGTGCGCGCCGCGGACGGCACGGTGATTTACGAGGCCACGATGCAGGCCGGCGACACGTGGGAGGCTCCCCTGACCGAAGAGGCCCCGACATTGCGCACCGGCGAAAGTGGCGCGATCTATTTTGCGATGAACGACAAGTTCTACGGCCCCGTGGGTGAGACCGGTTCGGTCACCTCCAACCTGCCGCTTGAAATCGCAGGCCTTCAGGAAACCTATCTGCCGGTGGATGTGAACACCGATCAGGGCCTTGTCCGCTACGCTGAGGCGCAGGCCGCCGCCCTGCCTGACGCGGGCGAATAAGCGTACCGCACCCCATTGCCGGGCCGGGCGCAACTGTCTATCTTGATTGACAATTGTCCCCTTTTTCAGAGGTCGCTGACATGTCGCTGAACCACATCCGTCCGTGGCGCAATATCTATCGGCGCAAAAGCCGTCAGATCATGGTGGGCAACGTGCCTGTCGGGGGCGACGCGCCGATCACGGTGCAGACCATGACCAACACACTGACGACGGATGCCCGCGCGACCATCGCGCAGGTGCAGGCCGCTGCCGAGGCGGGAGCGGATATCGTGCGGGTCTCGGTGCCGGATCAGGACTCGGGCATCGCCATGAAAGAGATCGTGCGCGAAAGTCCGGTGCCGCTCGTCGCTGACATCCATTTCCACTACAAACGCGGGATCGAGGCAGCTGAGGCGGGCGCCGCCTGCCTGCGCATCAATCCGGGCAATATCGGCGATGAAAAACGGGTGCGCGAGGTCATCAAGGCCGCGCGCGATCACAACTGTTCGATCCGCATCGGGGTGAATGCAGGCAGCCTCGAAAAACACCTGCTCGACAAATATGGCGAACCAACGCCCGATGCGATGGTCGAGTCCGGTCTCGATCACATCAAGATCCTGCAGGATAACGACTTTCACGAGTTCAAGATCAGCTGCAAGGCCTCCGACGTCTTCATGGCTGCTGCCGCCTATCAGCAATTGGCCGAAGCCACGGATGCGCCCATTCACCTCGGCATCACCGAAGCCGGCGGTCTGACCTCGGGCACCATTAAATCCGCCATCGGGCTTGGCCAACTGCTCTGGATGGGGATCGGTGACACGATCCGCGTCAGCCTCTCCGCCGATCCGGTCGAAGAGGTGAAGGTGGGCTATGAAATCCTCAAATCCCTAGGGCTGCGCCACCGCGGTGTGAACATTATCTCGTGCCCCTCCTGCGCGCGGCAGGGGTTCGACGTGATCAAGACGGTCGAGAGACTCGAAGAACGGCTCGCCCACATCAAGACCCCGATGAGCCTCAGCATCATCGGCTGCGTGGTCAACGGCCCCGGCGAGGCGTTGATGACGGATGTGGGTTTCACCGGCGGGGGTGCCGGGCACGGCATGGTGTATCTGGCGGGTAAGCAAAGCCACAAACAGGACAATGCCAGCATGGTCGATCACATCGTCGAACAGGTGGAAAAGAAAGCGGCTGAACTTGACGCGGTTGCCAAAGCAGAACCACACGCCGCTGAATAGTCGCGATCCCTCTTCATTTCGCCAAATAAACCGCGGGGGTCCGGGGGCTGGCCCCCGGTCGGTCGCCGCAGCGCCAGCGCGGCGACCCTAAGTCACGACGCTCTCACCGGCGCTTTTCATCCACCAGCGCCATCATCTCGTCGTAAGGCAAAAATCCCCGCAACAGCTCGTCCTGCAAAACGAATGTGGGCGTGCCGGTGATCTGCAAGCGCTGCGCCAGCGCGTGGGTTTGGGCGATCTCTTCGGTCACCTCATCACTGTCCATCCGCGCCTCGATCGCATCGGCATCCAGACCAAAGGTCGAGGCCATCCGGCGCAAGCTGCGCAGGGTGACGTCGCCGGTCATCGTCATCAGCGCGTCCGTCAACCCTTTGTAGGCTTCGTCACCCGCAACCTGCTTGGTCGCCACCGCAAAACGGGACGCCAGCAGAGATTGCTCTCCCAGAATCGGGAATTCCTTGACGATCAGACGGATATTGCCGTCGGTTTCCAGCATCTTGGCTACTTCGGTGTGGGCGCGTTTGCAAAATCCACAGCGGTAATCGAGGAACTCGACCATCGTGATGTCCCCATCCGGGTTACCGCCCACATAGCTGTAGCCGTCGTTGAAAAGGGCCTCGGTATTGTTCGCCACAAGGTTCAGATCGGCTTGGGCCTGCTCGGCTTGCTGACGCTCTTCCAGAACGGCGACGGCCTCCATGATGATCTGCGGATTCTCCAGCAGATAGGCGCGGATTTCCTCGCGAAAGTTGGCGCGCTCCTCTTCGGTCATGTTGCTCAGATCAAGGGCGGCGGCGGGCAGGGCGAGCGCCGCGACGAGGGCAGCAGGGGCAAACATACGAAACATGGGGGTTATCTCCGTTTCTTTTTGGCAGCGCGGTCCGAGGCAAGGAGCACATCATGCGCCCGTTGCCAAGGGCCAGATCCTTCCGGCAGCAGGCCGGTGGCGCGTTTGGCGTGAATGCCTGCGTCCTCAAGACGGCCGCGCAAGGCATAGCGTTCGGCGGTAATCAGCGAGGCCATGCCACGCTGACCGGTTTTGGCATAGGCGACGGAAAGGTCGCGCAACATGGACCCGTCGCGAAAATCAATCGTACGCGCCCGTTCGAGCGCGCCAAGCGCGGCGGTGGTGTTGCCGCTGGCCAACAGGGCACGCCCGTGGCTGGCCTGCAACAGCCCGTCGCGCGGACGCAATTGCACAGCGCGGCCCGTGATGTTGGCCGCGGCGGCAAACTGGCGGGTTTCCATCAGTATCTGCCCTTTGAGATCATAGAGAAACGGATCCTGCGGGCGCAGGGCAATGGCCTTGTCAATGGCACCGAGGGCCTGTTTGGTCTGCGAATTTCCATGCCGGGCCACCGCTTCGCGCATCAGTGCCACGTCGCGATACCCGGTCTCGCCCAACCGGTTCAGTGTCCAGCTTGGCTTGCGCTGATAGGCGGTCAACTTGCCCTTGGCGCGGGCAAACCAGTAATCGGAGGTCGAGGTGTCGCCGCTGCTTTCACCATAGGCGGCAGCGAACCCTTCGATGGCGCGCAAGCGGTCCCGGCTCAGCGGGTGCGAGCGCACGTAGGGGGCCTGACGGCTTTCTGACAGGGCCTCTTGCCCCCGGAACAGGCGGAACACATCAAGCATCCCCGACAAAGGCACCCCGGCGCTGCGCAAATAACGCGCACCAGATTGGTCGGCCGCACTTTCTTCGGCGCGGGTGTGGCGCAGAAAGGCGCGTTGCGCCGCACTTTGTGATCCAAGCGCCAGCACCGTTGCCCCTTCGCCCGCACCGGCAGCGGCGGCAATGACCGCCAGCGCCGTACCAAGCCCGGCCACTGTGCGCGCATTCCCGATATTGGTCAGCCGCCGCGTGATATGCCCGTTGGCGATATGCGCGGCCTCATGGGCGATCACCGCTTGCAGCATCGCCGCGTTCGTCATCCGCCCGATCAGACCGGAATGGATATAAATCGCATCGTTGCTCACCACAAAGGCGTTGAGCGATCCGTCATCCACCACCAGAATCTTGGTGCGCGCCGCACTCAGCCCCGCCGCCTTGAGCACGGGCGTGGCCACCTGCGCCAACGCATATTCCAGGTCCGCATCCCGCAACAATGTCACCGCCCGCGCAGGCAGCGCCAGCGCAAAGATCAGCATCAGGATTGACGCGATGCGCGTCGCAGTATGAAAGGTCATGAACCCGATCATAGGAGAGCCCATGCGAACCTCAAGACGCAGCGACGTCGATCCTTTTATTGTGATGGACGTGATGGAGGCCGCGCGCGCCGCCGAGGCGGGGGGACGCCACATTATCCACATGGAAGTCGGCCAGCCCGGAACCGGCGCACCCCAGGTGGCGATCCGCGCACTTGAAAGGGCGATGGAGGCAGGTCCCTTGGGCTATACCGTCGCCCTCGGGCTGCCCGAGTTGCGCGCTCGCATCGCGCGTCTTTATGGCGAGTGGTACGGTGTCGATCTCAATCCTGACCGGGTGATCATCACGCCGGGTGCCTCGGGTGGGTTCATTCTGGCGTTCAACGCCTTGTTTGACAGTGGCGACCGGGTCGGTATCGGCGCGCCGGGCTATCCCAGCTATCGCCAGATTCTAAAGGGGTTGGGCTTCACCCCCGTTGATCTGCCAACCGCGCCCGAAAACCGGTTTCAGCCCGTCCCAAGTGACGTTGCCGGCCTGGATCTCGCCGGACTGCTTGTCGCATCCCCCGCCAACCCCACTGGCACGATGCTGGATCGCCCCGCCATGTCCGACCTGATCACCGCGACGCAGGACCTCGGTGCCAGCTTCATCAGTGACGAAATCTACCACGGCATCGAGTATGAGGCCAAAGCCGTCAGCGCGCTGGAAATCAGCGACGATGTTTATGTGATCAACTCGTTTTCCAAGTATTTTTCCATGACCGGCTGGCGGGTGGGCTGGATGGTTGTGCCCGAAGACCACGTGCGCGTGGTCGAACGCATTGCCCAGAACATGTTCATCTGCGCGCCCCATGCCAGCCAGGTCGCCGCTTTGGCCGCGATGGATGCGACGCCTGAGTTGGAGGCCAACATGGACGTCTACCGCGCCAACCGCACCCTGATGCTTGAGGGGCTGGCCGCGGCCGGATTCACCGATATCGCACCGCCCGACGGGGCGTTCTATGTCTATGCCGATGTGTCGGCCTTCACCGATGATGCCCGCGCCTTCGCCGCCGAAATTCTGGATCAGGCCGGGGTGGCCGTCACGCCCGGCCTTGATTTCGATCCCGTGCGCGGCCACCGCACCTTGCGCTTTTCCTATGCGCGCAGCACGCGCGACATTGCCGACGGGCTGGAGCGTCTGACCAAATTCATGGCGGCGCGACGATAGGGGGATTCCCGAGCGCGCCCGCTTGGGCTAGGGTCGCGAAAAAAGGGCAGGGTGATGCGGGCGATCCTCTTTGGCATATTGATGTGGGCGGTGGGGCTTTGCGCGGCCACGGCTCAAGACCTGTCGGGGCTGGCCCGTGTGGAGAGCGCGCAAAGCGGCATTGAGGACGGCTGGTTCGACACCACGACCCTGACCCTGTCGCTGAGCCAGGGCGTGCCCTTCCGCGTGTTTGTGCTGGATGAGCCCGCGCGCCTTGTCGTGGATTTCCGCGAGGTCGATTTTCAGGGGTTGCGGGCCGACGCCCTTCTGGGCGGAACCGAGCGGGTGGATGACATCCGCTTTGGCACGTTCAAGCCGGGCTGGTCGCGGCTGGTGGCTGACCTGTCCGCCCCCATGGTGCCGCGCGAGATCGAAATGCCGGTGGACACGGCATCGGGCCGGGCGACCCTGCGGATCGAGATGACAGAGGCCGATGCCGAGGCTTTTGCCGCCGCCACCACGCGCGCGATTGATCCAGATTGGGGGATACAGGCGGCCGCGCCGCCGCAGGTCGCCGAGGACAGCTTTGTGCTGGTGATTGATCCGGGCCATGGCGGGGTTGATCCCGGTGCCGTGCGCGACACCACCACTGAAAAGGACCTGATGCTGGGGATCGGGCTGGCCTTGCGCGATGTGCTGCGCCGATCGGGCGATATCGAGGTGGTGATGACGCGCGATACCGACGTGTTCGTGTCGCTGCCGGGGCGGGTTGCGCTGGCCCATCAGGTGGGTGCAGATGCGTTTTTGTCGCTTCATGCGGATGCGCTTAGCCAAGGGCGCGCGCGGGGGGCCACAGTTTATACACTGTCGGATCAGGCGAGCGATGAAGCTTCGGCCCAACTTGCTGCCCAACATGATCGGGCTGACATTCTGGCGGGGGTAGACCTGTCCGGCACGGATGATGAGGTGGCCACGGTTCTAATGGATCTGGCGCGCACCGAAACCATGCCGCGCACCGACACGCTCGCCACCGCCTTGATCGAGGCGATGGACACGGCGGGTGGGCCGATGAATCGGCGCCCGCGTCGTGAGGCGGGGTTTTCCGTCCTCAAAAGCGCCGACATCCCGTCGGTTCTGGTCGAGGTGGGGTTCCTGTCGGACGAACGTGATCTGGCCAACCTGCGCGACCCGGTCTGGCGCGCGGTCATGGTCGAGGCGCTTGCGGCAGGTATCCTGCAATGGCGGGACGATGATCTGGCGCTGCAACCGCTGATCCGTCAGTAAGGCCAAGGCGATCACGTCAGCGACATAGCGCCCGAGTTGTGTTTTGACCCTCCCTGCGAGGTGGCGTATACCAAAGCCTCAAAGCAACCTTTGGCAATCAGGTGCGGGCGGTCATGTTTCGGTTCATTCTTTCCTTCTTTGGTGGGATATTCACAACGATTACGATGGGCATCGCGATGGTTGCGCTGTCTGTTGGTGCGATCTTCTGGATGTATGGGCGTGACCTGCCCAGCCACGAGTCGCTGGCGCAGTATCAACCCGCTACCATCAGCCGCATCTATTCCGGCGAAGGGCAGATCATCGACGAGTTCGCGCAGGAACGCCGGCTGTTTGCGCCCGCCGACACGATCCCGCCACTGGTCAAACAGGCGTTCATCAGCGCCGAGGACAAGAATTTCTACACCCATGACGGCTATGATCTGCGCGGCATTGGCTCGGCCGCCTATGACGCCATCCGCTCGCGCGGGCGCGACGTGCGCGGGGCTTCGACCATCACGCAGCAGGTGATGAAGAACTTCTTGCTGTCGGGCGACCGCCAGGCCGAACGCAAGATCAAGGAAATCATCCTCGCCGCCCGCGTCGAGGAGGCGATGAGCAAGGAAAAGATCCTCGAACTATACCTCAACGAGATCTTTCTGGGTCAGAACTCCTATGGCGTGGCCGCGGCAAGCCAGACCTATTTCAACAAGACGCTGAGCGAACTCAAACCACACGAGGCCGCCTTTCTTGCGTCCCTGCCCAAGGCGCCCTCCGACTACCATCCGGTGCGCCGCAAGGAACGCCTGCTGGCGCGCCGCAACTTCGTGCTCAAGGAAATGATGGAAAATGGGTATCTCGACGAGGCGGAATACGGCTCAGAGGTGCAGATGCCGCTGCGTTCGGTCCAGAATGGCGATTTCGAGAGCTTCAAGGGCGAGTTGCCGCCGCGCGACTACTTCACCGACGAAATCCGCCGCCAGTTGAGCGAAGATTTCGGCGAAGGCGAGTTCTTTACCGGCGGCTACACCGTGCGCGCCACGATCGACGCCGAAATGCAGCCCGTCGCGGCGCGTGCCATGCGCACGCAGCTGGAACTGTTTGATCGCGGGCGCGGGGTCTGGCGCGGCACAGGGCGCAAGATCGAAGCGGAGCAGCTCGAGGACTGGGCCGAGGTGCTCGCCAATCTGCCGGTTGCGCGTGACGTCGATCTGAACGGCGTCTGGCGCCCCGCCGTGGTGCTTGAAATCGGCGATCAGGAAATGCGTGTGGGCATCGAAGGGTGGACGGAAGACGAACCCGCCGCCGTGGTCCCGCGTGAGGATATCGACTGGATCAAGGGCAGCTTTGTCGACAATTTCGAAGTAGGCGATATCGTCCACGTGCGCGCCATGACGGCGGATGCGGATGGATCGTTCATTCGCTGGACGCTGCGCCAGGTGCCTGCGGTGCAGGGCGGTTTTGTTGCAATGGATGTCGACACGGGTCGGGTGATCGCGATGCAGGGGGGCTTTAGCTACCAGCATTCGGTCTTCAACCGCGCCACGCAGGCCAAACGGCAGCCGGGATCGTCCTTCAAGCCGTTCGTCTATGCCGCCGCGCTTGACAGCGGATACACGCCCGCCACGATCGTGGTCGATGCCCCGATCGAGATCAACACGCCCCAGGGCCTCTGGCGGCCGCGCAACTCGTCCAACAAGTTTTACGGCCCCACACCGCTGCGCACCGGGATCGAACGGTCGCGGAACCTCATGACCATCCGTCTCGCTGAAGAAGTGGGGATGGAAGTCGTGGCGGATTACGCCGAACGCTTTGGGGTCTATGAGCGGATGAGCCCGTTCCTTGCCAACTCTTTGGGCGCGGAAGAGACGACGCTTTATCAGATGGTGTCGGCCTACGCGATGTTCGCAAATGGCGGCGAACGGGTGCAGCCGACGCTTGTGGACCGGGTGCAGGACCGCTTTGGGCGCACTGTCTACCGCCATGACGAACGCAAATGCGAGGACTGTCTGCAATTGGCGAGCCTTGATGCAGGCTTTGGCCCGCGCATCGTATCCAACCGTCAGCAGATCATGGACCCGATCACCGCCTATCAGCTCACCTCGATGATGCAGGGCGTGGTGGAACGCGGCACGGCGGCGCGCACGGTGAACCTGCCGGTGCCCATCGCGGGCAAGACGGGGACCACCAACGATTCCAAGGACGTGTGGTTCATCGGATTTTCGAACAACATCGTGGCCGGGTGCTATATCGGCTATGACCAGCCCCGCTCCATGGGGCGCGGCGCGTCGGGGGGCGGCATGTGCGGACCGGTCTTCCAGACGTTCATGCAGGAAGCCATCAAGAAATTCGGCGGCGGCGAATTCGAAGTGCCCGAGGGCGGCTATTTCATCAACATCGACCGCTTCACCGGTGCCCGGCTGAGCGATTCCGCCTCGGGCCCCAATGTCGTGGCCGAGTATTTTCGCGACGGCGAAGAGCCCACGTTCGGCGTGATGTTCGACGGTGGCTTTGCCATGGGCGCGGACTTGCCACTGTTCGAAGAAGCAGGCGGCGGCGGGCGTCAGGTCACCACCTCGACCGGTAAGAAGGCGGTTGTGGGACCCAAGGCGAACTTCGGCACGCTCAGTTCGGGCGGATTGTACTAACGCAGACGCAGTGATTGATCCTGTGGGCGCTTGTGGCGTCCGGGGCCATGGGCTATCTCGTGGCGGGAGAAAAGGGACCAACACTCATGCGCGCCGAAATCCAGAACCTTGTGGACGACATCGAAAAATCGGTGGCCTTGTTGGCGCAGCGTCTTGATGCCGAAACAGCCCCGCACCGGCTGGAAGAATTCAATGCCCGCGTCGAGGATCCGAACCTGTGGGATGACCCGGACGCCGCCCAAAAGCTGATGCGCGACCGGCAGATGCTGGTCGATGCCATGGCAACCCATGACCAGATCAAACAGGACCTTGCCGACAATATCGAGCTGATCGAATTGGGCGAGATGGAAGAGGACGCCGAGGTTGTCTCCGATGCCGAAGCGGCTTTGAAGGCGCTGGCCGAAACCGCGGCCCAAAAAGAGTTGGAGGCGCTGCTCGACGGTGAGGCGGACGGCAATGACACATTCCTCGAAATCAACTCGGGCGCGGGGGGCACCGAGTCCTGCGATTGGGCCTCGATGCTGGCCCGCATGTATGTCCGGTGGGCGGAAAAGAAGGGCTACAAGGTTGAATTGCAGTCCGAAAGCGCGGGTGAAGAGGCGGGGATCAAATCCGCCACCTACAAGATCAGCGGCACCAACGCCTATGGCTGGCTGAAATCCGAAAGCGGCGTGCACCGTCTGGTGCGCATCAGCCCCTTTGACAGCGCGGCCAAGCGGCACACCTCCTTCACATCCGTTGGCGTTTATCCGGTGGTTGATGACAACATCGAAATCGAAGTGAACCCGGCCGATATCCGCATCGATACGTACCGATCATCCGGGGCTGGCGGGCAGCACGTGAACACGACGGACTCCGCTGTGCGCATCACCCACGCGCCCACGGGCATCGTGGTGACCAGTTCCGAAAAGTCCCAGCACCAGAACCGCGATATCGCGATGAAGGCGTTGAAATCGCGCCTTTATCAGATGGAGCTTGATCGCCGCAACGCCGCCGTGAACGAGATGCACGAGAACAAGGGCGATGCCGGATGGGGCAACCAGATCCGGTCCTATGTCCTGCAGCCCTACCAGATGGTCAAAGACCTGCGAACCAATTACGAAACCTCCGACACCAAGGGCGTGCTCGATGGTGATCTGGACGGGTTGATGGCGGCCACTTTGGCGCTGGCCGTGTCGGGCAAGTCGCGCGCCGAGGCGCAGGGCGACTAGGCGGCAGCCTTGAAATTTGCGCCACTTCGGTCGAACCTGAACGGGCAAGAGGGGGCTGGCATGATCAACGATGGCGCATTGGCGTTGCGGGCGCGCATGGACGCAGGCGAGGTGTCTGCGGTCGAGGTCATGCAGGCCACGCTGGACCGGGTTGGAGAAGTCAACGCATCCGTCAATGCCATCGTGTCGCTGCGCGACAAGGATGCGTTGATGCGAGAGGCAGCCCACGCAGATGCAGGCCCCGCGACCGGATGGCTGCACGGTATTCCCATTGCGATCAAGGACTTGGCCAATGCGGCGGGTTTGCCCACGTCGATGGGGTCACCCTTGTTTGCGGGAACAGTGGCGCCCAAAGATGACATCATGGTCGCCCGTCTGCGCGCCGCAGGGGCGATCGTGATCGGCAAGACGAACACGCCCGAATTCGGCCTTGGCTCGCACAGCATCAACCCGGTCTTTGGCGCAACCCGCAACCCGTATGACACCTCGCGCAGTGCGGGTGGATCGTCGGGCGGGGCAGCGGGTGCGCTGGCCACGGGGATGCTGAGCATCGCGGACGGGTCTGACATGATGGGGTCCTTGCGCAACCCTGCGGGCTGGAACAATGTCTATGGGATGCGACCCACATGGGGCCTCGTGCCGTCCGAGCCGGTGGGCGATACATTCCTGCATCAGCTTGCAACCAACGGGCCGATGGCGCGCTGCCCGCGCGATCTGGCGGCCCTGCTGGACACGATGGCGGGCCCCGATCCGCGCCAGCCTCATGGCCTGAGCCAACCGCCAAGCCTGCCGCAGATCGACGCGGGTGCGCAGGGTCTGCGCATCGGCTGGCTTGCGGATTGGGACGGCGCGCTCGCCATGGAGAATGGTGTGCTTGGCACATGCGAGGCCGCATTGGCGCAAATGGGCGCGCTCGGGGTCGACGTGGATGCCGTGGCCGCACCCTTCGCGCGCGATGCCCTATGGGAGGCATGGATCATCCTGCGCAGTTGGGCTGTGGCCGGGGGATTGGGCGCGCTTTACGACGATCTGGCCAAACGCAACCGCCTCAAGGATACGGCAATTTGGGAAATCGAGCGCGGGCTGGCCCTGTCGGCCATGGATGTGCACCGCGCCAGCGTGATCCGGTCCGATTGGTTCAAGGCGGCGGCGCGCCTGTTTGACACGTACGACGTTTTGGCGCTCCCTTCGGCGCAGATGTGGCCCTTTGACGTGACGCTGGATTGGCCGCGTGAGATCGCGGGGCAGGGGATGGACACCTATCACCGCTGGATGGAGGTGGTGATCGCGGCCAGCCTGATCGGACTGCCTGTGGTTAGTGTACCTGCCGGGTTTGGCGGCGCGCATGACCTGCCGATGGGCCTGCAACTGATCGGGCGACGTGGCCATGACGCGCAACTCTTGCGGCTGGCCGAGGCATGGCATCAGGCCACCGATTGGCCGGGCCAGCGCCCGCCTGATCTGAGCGGAGGCCACCTGTGACCGCGCCCACTGAACGATACCCTCCACTGCCCATGGGCGTGCCGCCGTTTCAGGCTCCACTGCCGAGGTTTGGTCTGCTGCCATGACTTGGCCACGCTTCATGGCACCGGCTTTGCGCAGATCGCAGCAGGCGCGTGCTAAAGCGGGCTTTCGCAGCCCATGTCGATCAGGGCAGCA
This sequence comes from uncultured Tateyamaria sp., assembly GCF_947494755.1. GTDB lineage: Bacteria > Pseudomonadota > Alphaproteobacteria > Rhodobacterales > Rhodobacteraceae > Tateyamaria. Next base: position 181,770 of record NZ_CANLVZ010000004.1, on the reverse strand, counting down.
CGCAGGTGGGCCGTGTCCGGGTGCCCCAACTCCAGCGCAAAGACATGCGCATGGGTCAGGTAAAAGGCGCGCGCGGCCCGGTCCGGCGTCTGATCCGCCGCCGTGCGGTAGAGTGTGACGAGGGCCTGCGTGTCCCCCGTCGCATGGGCCGCCAGCAAAGCCGCATCCAGATCGCGCATCACGCCGCCCGGTGTGCCGCCATCCGCGCCGCCACCCAGTCGTGGAACATGTGGGTTGGCCCGTCCATCGCGGGCGAAAAGCGGCCCCCGTCAAACATCGGCGCATGACGGCCCCGCTGCATACCCTCAACCACAAAGATGTCTTCCTCAAAAATCTCGCGCCACTGCGCCGTATTTTTGGCCCGCAAGGCATCGTCGGTCACCGGATCAGCGTAATACAGATGGACGCGTTCGGTTGTGACATCGGGGCCTTCGGGCAGCAGGATGATCGCAAAGGCATGATCGCGGTGCACGCCCAACAGGACATTGGGATAGGCAGTGATGTATTCGGCGGCGGTGTCCCACTTGTCGCTGAGGCCCTCGAAATCGGGGAAGGTGGCCCCATCCGTACCGGTCAGTTGTCGGTAGACCAATGTGCCCTGACCGGAAAACTGCTCGGCGGCTTCAATGTGGTAATGATCTTCGAGCCGGGAATAGCTGTTCAGCCCGGGATGTATCCACGGCAGGTGATAGCTTTCGCAGTAATTTTCGACCGCCAGCTTCCAGTTAGAATTGACGCGCAGATCAAAGCAACTATCAGCACCGCCATGGTACAGGGGCTTGTCGAACTCGGCCCAACGGGCCAGCAGGTCGGCATTGGCGACTTCGAACGGGGGCGCATCCCCCGAGACGTTGATCCAGACCACGCCAAGCCAGATATGGCTGCGCACTTCGATCAGGCCAAGCAAGGCGCGATCAATCCCATGGGCCGTGTTTTGACCGGGGCCGCCCACATGCGGGGTCGAAACAAGTTGACCTTTGGTCGAATAGCACCAGCTGTGATAGGGGCAGCGGATGGCCCCTTCGATCTTGCGCGGGGCATCGACGAGGATCATGCCGCGATGACGGCAGATGTTTTGAAAGACCCGGACTGTGCCCTCCGCATCGCGGATCAACAGCAATGGCATGCCCATAAAGGTCAATGGAACCGCGTCACCGGGGCTCGGCACATCGGCGGGGGCGGCAAGACCCGACCAGCCCGACAGCAACAGCGCCTCGCGCTCTTCGGCGTAAACGGCAGGATCAATATAATGGGCATTGGGCAAACCGTTGGCAGAGCTGATGGGTTTGCGCACCGCGCTGAGGTCTGTGTGATGCATGCTGTCCTCCGATCTGTGTCGGGATCAGCATAGGGCGGCGCGGAGAAGCGACATGTGAAATTTCGACAGCACTTTGTCGTTCACGACATCGCAAACCGGGGCTGTTCAGCCGCGCAGCTGGTGCGCCGTCTCGCGGTCCGGCAGCGTGCGCGTGGCATGCGCGATGCGAAAGGGGATGATTTCAGCGGTCTTGCTGGTGCCAACGACGCCTTCGGACATCGAGATGGCCTGCAACTCGTCGCGCAACTCGGTGCCTACGCCCTGACGCAAACGGATCGCGTTATGGGCCAGGCGCATGTTGCGGCTGGCCTGTACGTCAAATTCGACAACATCACCCACGTCAAAAAAGGTATCGGGCAAATGGACCGCATCAGGGCTGGATAAAAATGCAAGATCGCCCTGATCCTCACACCAAATGACCGCCTTTTGGTCGGCTGCGTCACTCCAAAGAATTACACCAATCATAGTTCTACCCGAAGTTGATCGAGCACCATAAGACGCCTTTATCGCTGGTGTTGACATGGCTAACTCAGCACCGCGCGCTTGCATTTTGTGTCCATGCGGCTAAACTTTAGGTGCTTTTTAGCATCAACGCTGACGCGGATGGGCGTCAGTTCGGCGGAAATGCTTTGTAATGAGCATCAGGACACCTGTTTCCGCACAAAGATTGAAATTGAAGAAGAGTTGTAAATGGCGGAAGCGCGGCGATCACCGGCGGAATTGCGCAGCATGTTTGGGGCCAACTTGCGGATTCTTGCTCGGTCCTATCCTTCGATCTCCGAGTTGTCGCGGCAGTTGGGCATCAACCGCACGCAGTTCAATCGATACCTGTCTGGTGAGAGTTTTCCGCGCCCTGATGTGCTGGCCCGGATTTGTGCGTTCTTTCAAGTCGATGCGCGGGTACTGCTTGAGCCTGTCGATGCCATCACCAAAGGCAGCGGCCCGCTGACCGGAGAGTTTCTGCGGGATTTCGTCGGGGCCGGAGCCAATGACGTCGAAGAGGCGCTATTCCCTTCCGGGTTCTACCGCTTTTCGCGCCGCAGTTTTCTGGATCACAACCGGTTTGTGAGCGGGCTGGTGCGCGTGTTTCGCGACGGGAATGCCACCTATATCCGTGGATACGAGGCCCGCGCAGCGATGATCGCGCAAGGTCTGGCCCTGACCCGCGATGCGCGCGAATTTCGCGGGCTGGTGTTGCGTCAGGAAGAAGGGGTCGCCGCCCTGATTTCACGCAAAGGGGCGATGACGGCCTCGTTCAATTTCCTGAACCGGGTGACCTCATTCGAAAACAACTACTGGGTCGGTTACGTGGCACGCACGGTGCGCGAGACGCCGGGCAGCGACAGGGTTGTCCGCATGGTGTACGAACATCTGGGCACCAGCATCGGGCGCGCCAAACAGGCCGGCAAAGCGGGTGGGTATTGCGGTATCGAAGACTTGCTGCCGTTTCACCAACGCCTGCTGCAAGCGGACGCGCCGTTTGGCTGACGCCTAGTCGCCCCGCGACAGCGCCGCAACGCCGGTCCGGGCCACTTCGGTCAATCCAAGCGGGCGCATGAGGTCGGCAAAAGCGTCGATCTTTTCGGGGGCACCGGTGATTTCGAAAATGAACGTCTCCAGCGTGCTGTCGACCACATTGGCGCGAAAAATATCGGCAAGCCGCAGCGCCTCGACCCGCTTGTCGCCCTGACCGGCCACTTTGAACATCGCCAATTCGCGCTCGACCGATGGCCCCTCGACGGTCAGGTCGTGGACTTCGTGCACGGACACGATGCGGCCCAGTTGCGCCTTGATCTGTTCGATGACCTGTGGCGTGCCGGTGGTCACAATGGTGATGCGGCTGAGGTGCCCTTGATGATCGACCTCGGCCACGGTCAGGCTTTCGATGTTATAGCCGCGGCCTGCAAACAGCCCGATCACACGGGCCAGCACACCGGGTTCGTTTTCGACCAGCACCGCGAGCGTATGTTTTTCGATCACGTCCGAAAAGGTGGGACGCAGGTTATAGGCGGAATGGCTGGTGGAGCCTTTTTTTAGCTTTAGGGCAGACATATTTATTCCTTTTCAATCCTCTATGGTGCGGTCTTAAACCAGCACCGACCCTTTGGCGTCGATCACCCCTTGGGTGTCCGCCTCGCCAAGCAGCATTTCGTTATGCGCCTTGCCCGACGGTATCATGGGGAAGCAGTTTTCGTGCTTCTCGACCAGACAGTCGAACAGGACGGGCCCATCGTGATTGATCATCTCCATGATCGCGTCGTCCAGATCGGCGGGGTCCGAACAGAGGATGCCCTTGGCCCCGAACGCTTCGGCGAGTTTTACGAAATCGGGCAGGCTTTCGGACCAGGAATGCGAATACCGCTCACCGTGCAGCAATTCCTGCCACTGGCGCACCATGCCAAGCCTTTCGTTATTCAGGATGAACTGTTTGACGGGCAGGTTGAACTGCATCGCTGTGCCAAGTTCCTGCATGTTCATCAGCCAAGATGCTTCACCGGCGACATTGATGACGAGCGCCTCCGGATGCCCCATCTGCACCCCGATGGAGGCGGGAAAGCCGTAACCCATCGTACCAAGACCGCCCGAGGTCATCCAGCGGTTTGGATCTTCAAAGTTGAGGTATTGCGCCGCCCACATCTGGTGCTGGCCCACTTCGGTGCAGATATAGCGGTCGTGATCCTTGGTCAGCGCCTCAAGCCGGGCCAGCGCGTGCTGCGGTTTGATGGTTTTGGGGCCTTGGGTGAATTTTAGGCAGTCGACCTTTCGCCACTCTTCGATCTGGCCCCACCATTTGGCGACGGCCTCCGAGTTGGTCTTGCGCCCGCGCGATTTCCAAACCTTGAGGATATCCTCGAGCACGTGGCCCACATCGCCCACAATCGGGATGTCGGCCTTGATCACCTTGTTGATCGAGGAGGGGTCGATGTCGATATGGGCCTTTTTCGACTTGGGGCTGAAGGCATCGATGCGCCCCGTGATCCGGTCGTCAAAGCGCGCGCCGATGTTGATCATCAGATCGCAGCCATGCATCGCCATGTTGGCCTCGTAAAGCCCGTGCATGCCGAGCATCCCCAGCCAATGCTTGCCCGAGGCCGGGTAACAGCCAAGACCCATCAGCGTCGAGGTGATCGGAAACCCGGTCGAGGACACAAGCTCGCGCAGCAACTGGCTGGCTTCGGGGCCGGAGTTGATCACGCCGCCACCGGTATAGAATACAGGCCGCTTGGCCGTCTCGAGTGCCGCGACCAGTTCGGTGATCGCCTCCATGTCGCCCTTGACCTGCGGCTGGTAATGCGAGGTCGAGGGTTTGGGCGCATTGTAGCCGCCGGTGGCGAACTGCACGTCCTTGGGGATGTCGATCAGCACGGGTCCGGGACGGCCCGAAGTGGCCACGTGAAAGGCCTCGTGGATCACGTCCGACAGCTTGTCGGTCTCTTTCACCAGCCAGTTGTGCTTGGTGCAGGGGCGGGTGATGCCCACGGTGTCGGCCTCTTGAAAGGCGTCCGAGCCAATCATGAAGGTGGGCACCTGGCCCGTCAGAACGATGATCGGGATCGAATCCAGCAAGGCATCCGTCAGGCCGGTGACCGCATTGGTGGCACCGGGGCCGGAGGTCACAAGGCACACGCCGGGCTTGCCCGTCGCGCGCGCATAACCTTCGGCGGCATGGACCGCGCCCTGTTCGTGGCGCACAAGGATGTGCTTGATCGAGTTTTGCTGAAACACCTCATCGTAAATCGGTAGGACAGCGCCCCCGGGATATCCGAATACTGTGTCCACACCCTGATCTATCAGGGCTTGAACCACCATTTTCGCTCCGGTCATTTGACGTGTCATATCCGCGTGCTCCGATGTTGCGGTTTGTCGTTTTCGCATAAAAAAACCTCCGGGTTTCGGAGGCGCATGGGGTCGGGTCTGGATGTCCGTTACCGGCCCATGCGTATGTATCCAATAATGACGACTAGAGATGTCATTGCCGTAAGGCCTTTTGTTGCGTGAGCGGACAGTATGCGCGCCCAAAAGGAGCGTCAACAGTCAAATGGCTGAAAAATGTGTCGTGAGGAGGAAAAAATACGACATATTATTACGTCCAAGCGTCGGCTTGCGTAATTTCGCAAAATCAGACGGGCGGTTTCACCACATCGCGGGTGCTTTGCTGGGTCGCGTGGGTCATGGCGGCGATGTCATTGCGCGCCGTTGTGGCCAGCAACTGGATCTCTTCGGCCAGCGTTTTGAATTCGACCGCGATCACCCCAAGCCCGCGGCCTGCGTCCCCGACGCGCGCGGCCTCAACGGAGGCGTTGAGCGAGACAAGCCGCACGTGTTTGCCGATATGTTCGAGCCGGGTCAGCGTCTTGGTAATTGCCGCACCTGTGGCGGCGGCCTTGTCGACCTCGGCGTGGCGCTGACTGTCAAGGTCGGCCCACATCCCATCGCAAAACCCCGTCACCGTTTCAAAGAACCCACCCCGGCCCACGGTGAAATGCACGGTCAGTGCGCGTTCCAAAGCGTTGATGTCGTCACCAGTGGCGGCGACGCACAAGTCGCGCGTCAGATCGCGCATCCGGGTAAAGACGGCCACGTCCTCGGGCCGCTTCTTGCCATGGGTGCCGATCCACTGGCACACCTCGTCGGGAATGTCGCGATTGGGATCGCGCCCGTTCACCAACGCGGTTGCGCGGGCCAGTGCGTCCGCCTGTTCGTTAAGAATGCGCAGCCAATTGGCGCGGGTATCGGCATCCTCGGTCTTGGTGGGATGTTTGCGAAACAGATAGGCCCCGAACAGTGCCGAGCGCACAGCCCGCGCCCGCGACGTTGCGATCAGGTCGATCGCCTTGCGACGCTGCGCAAACAGCGCCACATCATCGCCGTCGCGGTCGGCATGCAGGATCGGGTCGTGTCTCATCCCCCTCATTAGCGCGGTGGACGTGAATATTTCGTTAGCTTAGGCCCGCGTCAGAGCGCATGGCCGGTGCCTTGCAGCACCCCGTGTTCCAGTGCGTAGCGTGTCAGCCCGGCGGTCGAGGAAATCCCCAACTTGCGTTTGATGTTCTTGCGGTGCGTTTCGACCGTGCGCACGGAGATATCGAGGGCCGTTGCGACTTCCTTGTTGGACAGTCCCTGGGCCAGCTGCAGCAGGATCGTCTGCTCGCGGCCCGTCAGGGCGCCGGGCGCATCGCTGCTTTTCGGCGCGATGGCCCCTTCGGCGCCGGTACACAGATATCGCTCACCCCGCATCACCGCCTTGATCGCCTCGGCGATTTCGTCCGTGGGCACGTCCTTGAGCAGATAGCCCATCGCGCCGTGGCTGAGGGCGGAGGAGATATATTCAGGGCTGTCATGCATCGACAGGATCAGCACGCGCGTGCCGGGGCGCTGTTCCAGCACCAGTTCGGTGGCTGTCAGCCCACCCATTTCGGGCATGTTCAGATCCATCAGGATCACGTCCGGGTTCAGCGCATCAAGCTGATCAACGACCGCGCGCCCCGTGCCGAGTGTGCCGACCACATGCAAGCCTTCGTGATCTTCGAGGACAGACTGGATGCCTTGGGCAACCATCGGGTGATCATCAACGATCAGGACGCGGACCATAGGGGTATTCATGCGCGGACGTGCTCCTTCGTCGGAGGGGAGGTTTCTTCGGGCGGCAACAGGTGGGTGAGGGGAACGGTGGCCTCGATCACGGTGCCGCGGCCGCCGTTGGGGCTGGACAGGATGCGCAGCTCACCGTCGAGCTGCTCCACCCGTTCCTGCATGTTGCGCAGGCCGATCCCGGCGGCACGCCGGCTTTGAGCGCGATCAATGCCAACACCATCATCCGTGATCCGCAGGGTCGCACCGCGCTTGTGACCGCGCAAGTCGACCGAGACCTTTGTGGCCCCGGCATGGCGTTCGATATTGGTCAGCGCCTCTTGAGCAATACGGTAAAGTGCGATCTTGGCGTCGGGGTCGAGGCGATTGCGGAACACCACCGTGCTGAACTCGATTTCGGTGCCGGTGCGGCTGGCAAAATCCCCGACCAGCGTCTTGAGGGCCGGGCCAAGGCCAAGGTCGTCAAGCGCGCCCGGGCGCAGATCGCGGCTGATCCGGCGGACCTCGGAGATGGCGGTGCCCAGATGTTCGATCCCCTGATTGAGCGGGGTTGCGGCATCGCCCGCGCCTTTGTCGACCCGGCGCCGCGCGCTGTCGAGCGCATAGCGCACGCCCACAAGGATCTGGCTGATCCCGTCATGAAGCTCACGCGCCACACGGCCGCGTTCTTCTTCCTGCGCGTCAAACACACGTTGAGTGAGGCGTTTCAACTTGGCGTCCGCCAGCCGACGCTCGCGGAAATTGAGCGCCATGCCCGAGGCAAAGACCAGCAGCAGGGCTGCAAGGGTAATGGCGGAAATGTAGTAGAACGTGCGCTGCACCCGGCGTTCCACGTCCGCGCGCGCCTCGGCCACCGAGGTCAGCACGTCGTCGATGAACACGCCTGTGCCGACCGCCCACCGCCATGATGGGAAGGACGTCACATAAGTGATCATTTCGGCCTCTTGCCCGGTCGAGGGCTTGGGCCACAGATGGGTGAGATAACCGTCGCCCTGACGCGCAATTTGGATCAGATCGGACACCACCGGCGTGCCGCGGCTGTCCCGCAGCTCTGTCAGGTCACGATTGATCATGTCGGTCTGACGGGGGTTCACCAAGGCAGTGCCGTCATAATCGTAAACAAAGAAAAACCCCTCATCCCCGTAAATCATCGCCGACAGGATTTGAGACACCTGATCCTTGGCGGCCTGATCGTCGGGGGCGGCAGATCCGTAGATGAAGTAGAACCCGTTCCGGGCCTGGGTGACGTAGTTGCGCAACTCGCGCTTTTTCGCCTCGATCAACTGCATCTCGAGGGTCTGTATTTCGCGTTCCGCCAAGGCGCGAGACTGAACGGCGACCAGCACGGCAATCGCGGCAACCGCAAGAATCAGCGGGACGGCTGCCACAAGGGACAGTTTTTGCGCATAGCTGAGGCGCAGGGCAGGCAAAGAGGCGTTCACCCGCGATTCGATACGATGAAAGAGCGGCGAATCATAGAGTGCAGCCCCGAATTGGTCGCGCTAACAGACTGATGGTTTGACAGCAGGTGCCCGGGATTGGGTCACTTTTTTGACCGGAAATGCGGTTTTGCCAACTTTCTACGCAGTACTAGGTATTCCCTATCGCCAACCCTTCGCTAGGGTAGCGCCACTCGACTTGATCTGCCCGTCAGTGGGTAGGGTCAGGCATTATATTTGGGAGGAGTATCTCTATGGATCGTCGTTCATTTCTGAAGACGTCTGCAATGGGTGGCACCGCAGCCGCCGCAACCACTCTGGCCGCACCGGCCTATGCGCAGGGTAAGCGGACCCTGACAATGGTCACATCCTGGCCCCGCGGCTTTGCGGTTCTGGATGATGCGGCCACCTATCTGGAAAACTACGTCAGCGAGATGTCGGACGGCCAGCTGACCATCGACAAGAAAGCCCCAGGCGAACTAGTCGGCGCGTTCGAAGTGTTTGATGCCGTGTCCTCCGGTCAGGCCGATATGTATCACTCGGCTGACTACTACTTCATCGGTCAGCACCCAGGTTACGCCTACTTCACAGCCGTGCCCTTCGGCGGCACCGCGCAGGAAGTCACCAACTGGTACGAGCACGGCGGCGGTCAGGAACTGCATGACGAGCTGGGCGAAATCTTCAACCTCAAAGGCCTGCTGGCGGGGAACTCCGGTTCGCAGTCCGGTGGCTGGTTCCGTAACGAGATCAACTCGGCTGACGACTTCAATGGTCTGAAATTCCGTATGCCCGGCCTTGGCGGTCAGGTGCTGGGTAAACTGGGTGCATCGATCCAGAACATCCCCGGTGGCGAACTGTATCAGGCGCTGTCCTCGGGCGCGCTGGACGGCCTCGAGTGGGTTGGCCCGATGGCCGACGAACGCGCGGGCTTCCAGGAAGTGGCGAAAGTCTACTACACCGCCGGTTTCCACGAGCCGGGTTCGGCGCTGGCGTCCTCCGTCAACCTCGACGTCTGGAACGACCTCACGCCGCAGCACAAAGCACTGCTGCAAGGTGCCTCGCGCGCCACTACGCACGTGCAGCTGTCCGAAACGCTGGCCAACAACGGTGCGGCCCTTGCCCGTCTGCAACAGCAGGGCGTCAAGACGCTGCAATTCTCGGACGATGTCTGGGATGCGTTCGGCGCAGCCTCGGCTGAGGTCATGGACGAGAACATGGGCGACGAACTGTTTGCGAAAATCCGTGCCTCGTTCGAGGAAAGCCTCGCGACATCGGCAAGCTGGATCAACAAGTCCGACGCTTACTATGTCGAACAGCGCGTGCGCGTTCTGGGCGGCTAAGCCCCGGATATAAAATAACAAAGGGTCCCCGACGCCGGGGGCCCTTTTGACGCAGATCAAGGTTGTTGCCGCGGCACCGTGCAATCGGTTCACCAAAACAGCAGCTACGGCATTCGGGCACAACCGAATGTAGGAGGGGGACACCAATGAGCGACGCGACACCCTGCACAGGGTTTTTCCGAGCCGATCCGGCGGTCGAGGATTCCATCAGCTGTCTGGACCAGTTCCAGTCCAGCGGCCTTGTTCAGTTCGTCTCCGGCAACTTCCTCGAAGCCCTCTACAACATCCCCGCGGCCCTGTTCAGCCCGGGTCTTTGGCTGGATTGGTCCAACAAGGAAGCAATCATGCGGTTCGTCTATTATGGCGGCTCGGTTGAGTTCTTCTTTGCGATTGCGACGATTATTCTGGCAATCACGATCATCGGCATGTTCCGCAACGATTTCCTGTGGGGGGTCGTGCGGGTCTGCGAAGGTTTCGCCAACGGCACGGGGCGCTTGTTTGCATGGGCGGGCCTGCTCATGGTGCTGCAACAGATCATCATCGTCTTCATGCAGCGGATTTTCACCCGCCCCGACATTTCGTTCGGCTTCGGCATTCCTCTGCAATTCGACATCTCGTGGTTTGCCGAAGAGTTGAAACTTTACAATGCGTTGGTCGTCTGTCTTTGCGTGACTTACACCTTTGTGCAGGGCGGTCATGTGCGCGTCGACCTGGTCTATGCAGCAGTCGGTCACCGGGCCAAGCGGGTGATCGACATGTTCGGGTCGCTTTTCTTCATGGTGCCCGCTGCGGTGATGATCTGGATGTACGGGTGGTATTTCCTGTGGCGTCACCTGATCGTGCCGAACCCGTCGGCCTCGGACACGCTTGAATTGTTGCTGCGCAAGTCACGCGCCTTGCGGTGGAACGTCGAGACCATCGGGTTCAGTCCCAACGGGTTCACCGCCTATTTCCTGTTCAAGATCCTGCTTGTCACATTTGCCGCATTGGTCTTCATCCACGGCATCGCGTTCTTCTACCGCTCGTATCTGGAGTGGAAAGAAGGACCCGAGAGCGAGGGCAAATACCTTGACCGCGACACGTTGGGCGACGGCGAAGAAGCATACGAGGGGACACACTGATGCGCCCTCTTATGACGACCGCCCGCTGCCTGCGCGCAACTTTCTCACAAGGACTATAAGCGATGTTGTTTGGACTTGATGGCGTAGAGATCGGCCTGATCATCGTTTTCATCTGCCTGTTTGGCGGCATCCTTTCGGGGTTCCCGGTGGCCTTTGCGATTGCGGGGGCCGGGGTCATCTCGTTCGGGATCATCGCGGCACTCGACAGTGCGGGATTGCTGATCCACCAGGCGATTGACCAATCAAGCCAGGCTTACCGCGATCTTGTGAACTCCGGGGTGAAGCCAGATACGATATCCGTATTTCGCTTCCCGGACCTGCCGCGCATAGGCGAGCCGGTCTTCCCGTCAGGTTGGGAGGTGGCGCTGGATCGCAACGTATCGTTCGTCGTGAACCGCATGAACGAGCGAGTCCTGGCAGGCCAGTCCATCGAGACGCTACTGGCCGTTTTGATGTTCGTTCTAATGGGGATCACGCTTGAGCGTTCCAAGATCGCGAATGACCTGCTGACCACCATGGCGCGCGTTTTTGGCCCGCTGCCCGGCGGTTTGGCTGTGTCCATTGTGGTTGTGGGCGCGTTCCTCGCGGCCTCCACAGGCATCGTGGGCGCGACCGTGGTGACGATGGGCCTACTGGCCCTGCCGACGATGCTGCGCAACAACTACTCGCCCGAGATTGCCACCGGGGTCATTGCGGCCTCCGGCACCTTGGGGCAGATCATTCCACCCTCCATCGTGATCGTTCTGCTCGGAACACTGGCGGGCGATCTCTATTCTGCGGCACAAGAGGCACGCGCGCAGGCGGCGGGCTGTACCGATGCGCTGACCTATCTGGGGGAGCCCGCGGTTGTGTCCGTGGGCACGCTGTTCCAGGCGGCCTTGCTGCCCGGTATTCTGCTGGCTTTGCTCTATGCGCTTTATGCCTTTGGCTATGCGTTGCTGAACCCGGAGAAAGCACCTGCGGTCGAAATGGGCACCACCAATGCCGAGCCGATCACGCGCAACGAAGCGTTCACGTGGTTCCTTGGCGCGCCGGTGCTGATCGTCGTCGGCACGATCCTTCTGGGCAACCTCAACATCGTGGGCAGTCAGTCGACGACCGTGTCGTCCTTCTCGGACATCGGAGAGGCGGCGAGCCTGCGCACCAATGTGGGCCCGGACTGTCAGGCCGCCATGATCGAACTACACGGGCAGGCGGCCTGGGACGCGGCCGTCGCGCAGCAGGAGGAGATTTCGGCGGCAGGCGGTGTCACGCAATCCGAGCGTCTGTCCGAAGAGGACCTCGCCAGCGCCATTCAGGCCAAAGTCGACGGCGCAGCCCCGATCGGGACGGGCACGGCGATCCTGTTGATTCTGCTCGCGTTGATCCTGACAACCGCCCGGGGCATTGCACCCAGCCACGATGCCCGTCCGCTGATCATCGGCGGGGTGGGGATCGTGCTGACCTTGCTGGTCGACATCATCTTTGTCGGGCCGCGCAACACGTCGGGCTACTATGTAGTTGTGATGGCGATCCCCTTTTCGCTGATCATGTACGGCGTGATTGAAGGGGTGAAACGCTGCGCCAAGAATGAGCTGATCCGCGTGGTCTTTCCACCGTTGATCCTGATCGTGGCTGTTCTGGGTTCGATCCTTGGCGGGATCACCAATCCGACGCCGGCGGCCGCCCTCGGTGCAGGGGGGGCCATCATGCTTGCGGCCTATCGCAAGCTGACGGATCTGGATCGCAGCCCCAAGGTGATCATCTGGTCCACGCTGGCCATCATCATCTGTATCCTTGTGGGCGTGAATTTTGATCTGCGCATCAACCAGAGTGAGGTTTCGGCCCAAAGCTGGATCGCGTTCTTTGTGGCCTATGCGGCGTATCTTTATGCGCTCTTTGGGTTGCTGTTCAGCTGTTACATCCTGTGGACGTCTGGCGTTCTGACCCCCGTGGTGCGCGAGACGGCCAAAGTGACCTCGATGGTGTTTACCATCCTGATCGGCTCGCAACTGCTGAACCTCGTGGTGATCTCCTTTGGGGGGGAGCATTATATCCAGCAGTTCCTCAAGTCCTTCGACAACGAGTTCACGGTCTTCCTGATCGTGATGCTTGTGCTGTTCATATTGGGCTTCGTGCTCGATTTCCTCGAGATCATCTACATCGTGATCCCGATCGTGGGCCCGGTGATTTATGGGGGCACGTTTGATCCCAAATGGGTGACGATCATGATTGCGGTGAACCTGCAGACCTCGTTCCTGACTCCGCCCTTTGGCTTTGCGTTGTTTTACTTGCGCGGGGTGGCACCCAAGGAGGTCACGACGGGCCATATCTATCGCGGCATCATTCCGTTTGTGTTGATCCAGGTGGCGGGGCTGGCCTTGCTGTGGACCTTCCCCGGGATCGTCACGATCATCCCCGACCTGATCCCCAACTGATCCGGACGTGATCCAACTGAAAAAGGGCGCGCCCATACCGGCGCGCCCTTTTGCTGTTTGTGATTGATAAAGGCCCTGGCGGGCAGGGGGCTTTGCCCCCGTCCTTTCAGGACTCCCCCACGGTTTATCTGGCGAAATGAAGGGCTGGATCAGCGCGTGGGGCGTGTGTCGGGCAGCGAGATATTGGCGACCTGTTCCGCAATCGGGTCATTGGACAGCGGGTGCGTGTCGGGGTGGAAGTTTTCGGGGTCCGCCATCTTTTGCCAGCGTCCGCCCAGGTAGACTTCGAGCCCGGAAAACTTGGATTTGTAGTCCATCTTCTGGCTGCCCGGCACCCAGTAGCCAAGGTAGACGTAAGGCAGGTTCGCCTCTTGCGCGATGCGCACGTGGTCAAGGATCATGTGCGTGCCAAGCGAACGTTTTGTCATGTCGGGGGCGTAGAAGCTGTAGACCATGCTGAGCCCGTCGGTCAGCACATCTGTCAGGCTGACGCCGATCAGTTCCTTGGTTTCTTTGCGGGTATATTCCACGACCCGGCTGCGAATGGGGGTCTCTTCGATCATGGCCGCGAATTCGAACACATCCATATCCGCCATGCCGCCATCGGCGTGCCGGCTGTCGAGATAGGCGCGAAAGAGGGCATATTGATCTTCGGTGGCCCAGGGGGATGTGGCGCGCCGATCAATGTCTGCATTGCGGTTCAGCGTGCGTCGCTGGCTTTTGGTAGGCGCAAAGGCCGACACGTCAATCCGGGCGGAAAGACAGGCCGAACATTCCGCACAGGACGGCCGGTAAAGCACATTTTGCGAGCGGCGAAAGCCCTGCTGGCTCAGGCTGTCATTCAGCTTTTCCGCGTTTTCCCCTTGTAGGGCCGTGAACAGCTTACGCTCCATCCGCCCGTCCAGATACGGACAGGGCTGCGGGGCCGTCACATAAAACTGAGGCGCAAGGGGGAGCGTGTGGCGCATATCATTCCTGACAGGGTACGCGCGGATGATACCAGCGCAGCGGCGCGAGGCAAGTGCGTAAACTGCGCCTTACGCTCGGGCACGCCGGTTCATCGCGGCTGTGCCCAGCATCACATCACTCAGCCCCTGACCGCGGTTGGATGTGGCCATCAGCACGACCGAGATCAACTGCAATGGGGCCATGGCCCAGCTGAGCGTGTAGCCGAATGTATGCACAAAAGCCTGGCCGAGATTGAGCCGCGCGCCGGTCGCGTCGCGGATTTCGATGGCCATCAGCCGCATGCCCCATGTGGCGGAACCGGTGGTCAGCGTGATCACCCGGTAGACAAAGCTGACCACCGCCACGAGCCCAAAGAAGAAGAACAGCCCGATAAAGGCCGTGAAGGGCACGATGATCAGCGCCAGGATCACAATCACAACCATGTCCACCACCCACGCCAAAAGCCGCTTGCCAGCGACGTCGCGGTAGAACTGGGGCTGCGTGATAGGGTCGGCGAGGTGCATGGGTCGGATCTCCGTTCTAGGGATGCGCGACCCCGGGTGGGGGCCGCGCGGTGGTTGTATCAGTCTTCGGAACTGGCCGCTTTGGCACGCTCGTCCATGAATTGATCGAACTCTGATTTGTCCTTGGCTTCGCGCAGCCGTTCGAGGAAGGATTCAAAGTTATGCTGTTCTTCTTCGAGGCGGCGCAGGGTGTCGGCCTTGTAGGCATCAAAGGCCGAGTTGCCGGTCGAGCGCATTGTGCTCATCGCGTTGCCCATGCGCCGGGTGCTGCAGGATTTCGAAAACATGCGTTTGCTCCAGATCATGTAAAACAGCAGGGCGAGGCCCACGGGCCAGAAGAAAATGAACCCCAGAACCATGGCCGCGATCCAGGCCCCTTTGCCTTTGTGATCAAGCCAGGACTCGGCTCTGCTGAACCATCCGCCCGAGGTATGTGCTGGTGGGTTTGTGGACATGGACGTCATTTTCGGACCTTTCGCGTAAGCGGGGCCTCTTTCGCCCCTATGGCTGTTGTGTCGGTTAATGTGAATGTGCTTCACATACTCAAAATTGGCATGTTGGGCCGATCTTGCAAGTCTTAATGTGAATCTTTTTTACATAAATTTCGATTAGGACGTAAAATCAGCAGGTTGGCTGCCTGAAAATGTGATCAGATCGTCGGGTTTGGCGCTGAAAACGTGGTGCGGGGTGCCTGCAGCGGCCCAAATCACATCGAATTCAGTCAGTTTTGGGTCGAAGAAGGCACGGATCGGGGACCGTTGCCCGACGGGGGAAACACCTCCGATCGCAAAGCCGGTTTGCGCCCGGATGAGTGCCGCGTCCGCCTTGCCCAAAGGCTCACCGGCCAATGCGGTCGCTTTATCGACGTCGACTCTGTTCCCTCCGGCGGTGATGAACAACAGCGCTGTGCCGCTGGTTTCGCCGCGAAGGATGATGGATTTGGCGATCTGGTCGATCTCGCATCCGATGGCAGCGGCTGCATCGGCAGCCGTGCGCGCCAGCGGGGTTTCCTGAATGGTGGTGTCGATGCCTGCCGCGTCCAATGCCGCGCGCACCCGTTTCAGACTTTTGCTCATAAGGGGAAGGTGGCGGGAAATAGGAGGGGCCACAAGGCCCATTGACGCCGTGCGGGTGCGCTTTGATGGTGGGCGGATGCGATTGACTGACGCCATCACCCGCCTGCCGCGCCCCCATAACCCCGAAAGGGGGGCGGAGGCTGTGGAGAGCCTGCCGGACCTCACCGGACCGGTGCGGGACCTGATCCGGGGGGCGGCGGGGTGCAGCCCTTACCTCGCCGGTCTGATCGCGCGCGAGGCGGCGTGGCTGCCGGACGCGCTTGATAATGTAGAGGCGGCTTTGCACAAAGCCCTTGTGCCGCCCGAGGGTGATCTGGAGGCGCTGCGGCCCGCGTTGCGGCAGGCCAAGCGGCGGGTTGGCCTGCTCGCTGCGCTGGCGGATCTGGGGGGCGCGTGGTCGCTTGAGCAAGTGACGGGTGCGCTGACCGCATTGGCCGATATGGCCTGCGACACGGCCCTCAAGGCGGCGTTGGCCCGACAGGTACAGCGGGGCAAGCTGGCCGATCCGGATGTTGGTCTGTTCGTCCTGGCCATGGGCAAGATGGGCGCGGGCGAGCTGAACTATTCCTCGGACATCGACCTTGTGTGCCTCTTTGACGAAACCCGGCACGATCCCGACAGCTACGGCGCTGTGCGCAAGGCCTGCGTCAAGGCGGTGCAGGACATGTCCGCCTGCCTCAGTGACCTGACGGGCGATGGCTATGTGTTTCGCACCGACCTGCGCCTGCGCCCCGATCCATCGGTGACACCTGTGGTGCTGTCGACCGCCGCTGCCGAGCGATATTATGAGGCTTTGGGCCGCACTTGGGAGCGGGCGGCCTATATCAAGGCGCGGACCTGCGCGGGGGATATCGCCGCCGGAGAGCGGTTTTTAGAAGAGTTGCGCCCCTTCATCTGGCGGCGCCATCTGGATTTCACGGCCGTGCAGGATGCGCATGATATGCGCCTCGCCATCCGCGAACACAAAGGGACGGGCGGGCCGATCACCTTGCCCGATCACAATATGAAACTGGGGCGGGGCGGCATTCGCGAGATCGAGTTTTTTACCCAGACCCGGCAGTTGATCGCCGGGGGCCGGGACAGGGACTTGCGCGTGCGCGGCACGGTCGAAGGTCTGGCGCGACTGGCGGAAAAGGGCTGGGTGCCGCCACACATCGCCACCGAACTCAGCGATCACTACCGCTTTGAGCGCACGGCGGAACATCGCGTGCAGATGGTGCGCGATGCCCAGACCCACAACCTGCCCGGCTCGGATGAGGGGTTTGACCGGCTGGCCGACATGATGGCCATGGACCGCGCCGCTCTGGAGGCGGAGTTGCACACACGCCTCGCCGCCGTTCACCAAGAGACCGAAGGGTTCTTTGCGCCCGGCGACCAACCCGCCGAACCAGTATTGGTGACGGATCCGGCCATGCAGGCCCGCTGGCGCAGCTATCCGGCGCTGCGCAGCACGCGGGGGGCTGCCCTGTTTGACCGGATCGAACCGGTGCTCGTGGACCGGCTGTCCCAAGCCGCCAAGCCGGACGAGGCATTTGCCGCCTTTGACCGGTTTCTGGCGGGGCTGCCCGCCGGGGTGCAACTGTTCGCGCTGTTTGAGGCCAACCCGCAATTGATCGATCTGCTGGTCGATATCGTCGGCACCTCGCGCGCTTTGGCCCAATATCTGTCACGCAATGCGGGCGTGCTTGATGCGGTGATCGGGGGTGCATTCTTTGCGCCATGGCCGGGCCAGTTTGCGCTGCAGCGTGAGGCGGCGACGCGGATGAAGGCCGAGACGGATTACGAGGCCAAGCTCGACGCGATCCGGGCCTGGGCGAAGGAATGGCACTTTCGCATCGGGGTGCATCACTTGCGCGAACTGACGACCGCCGACGAGGCCGGTGTGCAATATGCGGACCTTGCCCGCGCGGCCCTCATCGCGCTCTGGCCCGAGGTGCAGGCGCAGTTTGCGCGCCGCTATGGCCCGCCGCCGGGGCGCGGCGCGGTGATTGTGGGGATGGGCAGTCTGGGGGCGGGGCTGCTCACGACCCATTCGGATCTCGATATTATCATCATCTATGACGCAGATGGGGTTGAGGCCTCGGCCGGGCCGCGCCCCCTGCCTGCGCGCACCTATTACGCGCGGTTGACGCAGGCAATGATTACCGCTGTTACGGCTCAGACCGCTCAAGGGCGGCTTTACGAGGCGGACATGCGGCTGCGCCCGTCGGGCAATCAGGGCCCGGTGGCGACCAGTTGGGCGGCCTTCCAGAACTATCAGATGAACGAGGCGTGGCTGTGGGAGCATCTGGCCCTTGTGCGGGCACGCACGATTGCGGGGCCCGACGATCTGGCCGCCGATATCGACGCCTTCCGCCAAACGATCCTGTCCCAACCACGCACGGGGGCCTCCGTCATGGCGGACCTGCACGATATGCGCGCGCGGATTGCGCAGGCCAAGTCGTCCCAAGGGGTCTGGGACGCCAAGACCGGGCCAGGCCGGATGCTGGACATCGAACTGTTGGCGCAGGCGGGCACGGTGCTGAGCGCGGACACATGCGCTGATGTGCCGGGCGGATTGCGGGCCTGCGTCGCTGCGGGCTTGCTGAGTGACGCAGACGCGCAATCCCTGGCCACGACCTATGCGATGTTGTGGCAGGTTCAGATGGCCGCGCGGCTGCTCAGCACCGGGCCGGTGCGCATCGAAGATGTGGGCACCGGGGGGCTGGGCGTGTTGATGCGCGCCACCGGTGCCACAACCCAAAAAGCAGCCGAGGCTACATTGACCGAGGCGTACACCCAATCCGCCGCCATCATTGCACATGCGGTGGGGGACCCCGACACAAAGGCTAACCCATGATCCACAAAGGCAGCGCAGACGATCCAAAGGGCCTGATCTTTGAAGCCTACCGGATTGCCGGGATCACCAAGCCCGAGTGCCGCACCATTTTTCTGGACTGGGCGTTGAGCCTGCCGGGGGAGCAACCCCCCCATGAGGCCATCGCACGACTGCTTGAAACCTACGGCACCGACCATCCGGATCATCCGATGACCGACGTGTTGCGCGAGGGGCAGATGAGCCAGGCCAGCCCGCGCAGACGGGGTGGCTGGCGCGGGCGCAACAGGCCCAACTGAGCGCAGAGCGCCTCAGAACAATCGCGCATTTGAAACAATATTGTCTCAATTCCGCCAGAATTCCCGTGGAAGTTAACGGTGAGTTAACAGAAGCATGGGGACTCCCTCGTGCGGATCGGAGACATGAGATGACACGTATCAAACTGGTTTTGCTTCTTGCACTGGGTGGCCTCGTTTCGGCCTGCGCAAGCACCAACGTGGCCACACGCAACGCGCCCTTTGACGCGCCCCAACTGAGCGCCACGCCGCAGGTGCAACAGGTTCTGCCCCTCGGCGCGATCCGGGTGGAGGACGTGACCGTGCGCGTGCCGCGCAGCCTCACCGTCTCTGAGGCAAACCGGTACTTGCCCAAAAGCGATATCGTCTGGCGCGATGACCCCATCGGGGATCGTCACGCACAGGTCGGAGCGATCTTTTATGAGGCGATGACGCGCGGCACCGCAGCCCTTGATGGCACGCGGGGCGTTACGCTTGACATCGAAGTGCTGCGCTTTCACGCCCTGACCGAAAAGGCGCGCTACAGCTTTGGCGGCGTGCACAATATCAACTTCAAGCTGACATTGCGCGATGCCGAAACCGGCACGCTTCTGGCCGAGCCACGCATGGTGCGTGCTGATCTCGAAGGGTTCGGCGGCGATCAGGCCATTCAGGCCGAGGCCCGCGGCCAGACCCAAAAGGTCCGCATCACCGATCACCTGGCTGAAGTGATCCGTCAGGAACTGACCCAAGCCGAAGGGTTCCAGAACCCGCAACTGGGCTTCATTCAGGCGATGAACCAAATCTGACCTTTCGCAGCTCAGCACAACACACTAGAGGAGGGCGCTATGACAGCGCCCTCACTTGTTTCCGACACCCGCCCCGTAATTCGTCTGCGTCCCAAGATGGACCCGCGCCGCATCCGCCATGGCTTTCCCTGGGCTTATGCCAATGAGGTCGTGACCGACCGGCGCACCAAGGCGCTGGCACCGGGCACCCTGGCGGTGCTTGAGGATGAAAACCGCAGCCCCATGGCGCTGGTGGCGGTGAACCCGGCGTCAAAGATCATCGCGCGTGTCGTCGATAAGGATGTCACCGCCGAAGTCGATGTGGCGTGGTTCACGGCGCGGTTGCAAAAGGCTCTGGCGTTGCGTGATCGGCTTTATGATGCCCCATTTTACCGGTTGATCCATGCCGAGGCGGACGGTTTGCCCGGTGTCGTTGTTGATCGCTTTGGCGACCTGCTGGTGATCCAGCCCAATGCGGCCTGGGCTGACACCCGGATCGAGATGCTGGCTGAGGCCGCACGGCAGGTGACGGGGGCGACCACGCTGATCAAGAACGCTGGCGGGCGGGCGCGCAGCCTCGAGGGGCTGGACGACGTGACAATCGTGTTGTCGGGCGAGATGCCAACCGCCCCGATCCCGGTGCCGATGAACGGGGCCACCTATATGGCCGACATCGTCGGCGGGCAGAAGACCGGCCTGTTCTTTGACCAGCGACCCAACCATGCGCTGACCAAGCAGATGTCCAGGGGCGCGCGCGTGCTGGATGTGTTTTCGCATGTGGGCGGCTTTGGGCTGGCCGCGCTGGCCGGTGGGGCGACCTCTGCACTGTGCGTGGATGGATCAGCGCCCGCGCTGGAACTGGCAGCGCAAGGGGCGGGTGCTATGGGCGCATCCGACCGCTTTGAGGCACGCAAGGGCGATGCGTTCGATGTACTCACAGCCCTTGGTGACGAGGGCCAAAAGTTTGACATCGTGGTCTGCGATCCGCCCGCCTTTGCGCCCGCCAAACCCGCGCTCGACGCGGGCTTGCGCGCCTATGAGCGCGTGGCACGACTGGCCACGCCTCTGGTGGCCGAGGGCGGCATTCTGGTGCTGTGTAGTTGTTCGCATGCCGCAGACCTTGCGAAGTTCCAGAGCGCCTGCGTGCGCGGCATTGGCCGCTCGGGGCGCAGTGCAGCCTTGATCCATAGCGGTTCGGCCGGGCCTGATCACCCTCTGTTGCCGCAACTGGCCGAAACCGGATACCTCAAGGCGCTGTTCTTCCGCCTATGAAAATCCTGATCGACGCCAATGTGCTTTATCCTACGGTCATGCGCGAAGTGGTCTTGGGTGTGGCACGCGCGGGGCTGTTCACCCCGCAATGGTCGCCCCGCATCCTCGAGGAATGGGCGCGGGCGGCGGCAAAACTTGGGCCCGAGGGCGCGGCGCAGGCGCGCAGCGAGGTCGCGATGCTGAATGCGGCGTGGCCGGGGGCCGAAGTGCGCCATCCGCCTGAACTGGAAAACCGGTTGTGGCTGCCCGACCCCAATGATGTGCATGTGTT
This sequence comes from uncultured Tateyamaria sp., assembly GCF_947494755.1. Lineage (GTDB taxonomy): Bacteria > Pseudomonadota > Alphaproteobacteria > Rhodobacterales > Rhodobacteraceae > Tateyamaria. Next base: position 160,574 of record NZ_CANLVZ010000004.1, on the reverse strand, counting down.
GGCGTCGGCCATCGCCGGGTCGTCGGATGCGATCATGACCGTCAATGCCAAGGATTTCCCGTGTCATATCCTGACCGAAGAGGGGCTGGTGCGTGTCGATCCCGACAGCTACCTGCAAGGCTGCGTCGAGGCGAACCCGGACCGCGTCGTGCCCGTGGCCCATGCGGTGCTGGCCGAAGCGCGCAGGCTTTCAGGTGAGGATTGGACCCTACGCGCGCTGATGAAAAAGGCCCGGCTGCCGCGGTTCGGCAAAGTCATTGAACGGCTCGGTTAAGACGGAATTTGCCATTTGGCTTCAAGGTCTTGCAACGCCTTGATGCGCTGTTCGGTCTTGGGGTGGCTCATCAGCCAGGCCGGGGCTGCGCCCGAGTTCGATTGCGTCAACGCCTCCAGCTTTTCAAACAGTGAAATCTGCGGGCCAATGCCGATCCCTGCCTTGGTGAGCAAAGCGGCGGCATAGGCGTCCGCCTCGTACTCATCGCCGCGCGACAAGCGGGCGGCCAGCAACGTGGTCAGCCCGTTCGCAATCCACACCCCAACGCCGGGAATAAAGCGCGACAGGATCATCGCGAGCGCCGTGCGCAGCGCGTTCTGGCCCGAAAAGTCAATCATGCGGCGGCGGCTGTGCCCGAGGGCGACATGGCCCAACTCATGCGCGATCACGCTGGCCATTTCGGCGGCGGACACGGCCCCTGTGCGAAACTTGTTGTAGAAGCCGCGGGTGATGAAAATACGTCCATCAGGTGCAGCCAGCCCGTTCACGGGCGCAATTTCGTAGATATGGACCTTGATCCGGTCGATCTCCAACGCACCCGCAAGTTGATCACACATTTGGCGCAACATCGGATCGGCGAGTTCTGTGGATTTCTCGTCCAATTCCCGGCTCGTGCGCCAGACCGAAAACCGATACATCGCGATGCCGTAGCCAAGCGCGAGAAGGATGGGAAGAACCTTGATCATAGCTCAGATATGGGGCCGGGCAGGGCGCGCGGCAAGCGGCATTATGCCTCCCATGTGACGGGGACACGGACAGGACCGCGAAAGGCCCACCCGGCAAAAGGGACATCACCGGCCAATGCGAGGCCGGGCAGTTGGTCAAACAGCATCGGCAAGGCGTGGCCCGCGATCAGCGTCCGCGAGGCCGCTGCACCTGCGCAGAAATGCGGGCCAGCCCCGAACGGGATCGCGGGGCCGGTGTTGCGCGTGACGTCAAAGTGGTCGGGATCGGTGAAGTGTGCGGCGTCCCGGCAGGCCGAGCCGAACATGAAAAAGATCAGCTCGTCCGTCTCGAAATCAACCCCGCAGGCCTGCCCGTCATAGGCGACCCGGCGTGGCGACATGCCGATGGGGGCGACGAGGCGGACATATTCGGCAAACACGTCCTCCCATCTGGCGGTGCCGTCCTTGATTAGCGTGTGTTGGTCGGGGTGGTGCAGCACGGCCCATGCGGCCCCGGCGATGGCGTCACGCGGCTCGTTCTGGCCACCGCCGATGATGACGCGGACATTGCCTGCGATGGCGTCGACGCCCAACCCCGCCTGATCGAGGACCGAGATGATCGACAGGTCGGGCGCGGCGCGCAGGGTGGGCAGGCGGTCTTTGATCAGGTCGAGAACACGGGCGGCATAGCCATGGCCCTTGGCGTCCACCTTCGGGTCGCGCTGATAGTTCGCGGCGGCATCGAGCATCGCCTGACTGGCGGCGTCCATCTCTGCCGCCTCCATATTCGTCAGACCCGTCATCACCCGCAGCGCGTCTGCCGACACCGGCATCGCGAAATCGGACACCAGATCGCATCCGCCCTGCGGTTTCAGCCGGTCAATATGGCCCTGCACGATGGCGTGGAATTGCGGGGCCAGCACATCGCGCACCGTGCGCGGGCTGAGGGCGGGGAACAGTGCGCGGCGCTCAAACATATGCGCGTCGCCATCCTTGCGCATCATGTTGGGGCCCATCACGCGGGTCAGCAAGCCATTGGGCTGGTGGCTGGAAAACAGATCGATCCGCTTTTCGTGCGCAAAGACGTCATCACGGCGGGTGAACAGCGTCGCGCCAAGCTCGGGCACAAAGCAGACCGGAGCCGTCTCGCGCATCGCCGCCAGCGTCGGGTAGGGATCTGCGTGAAAGGCGACCGGGTCGATGGAAAAGACAGGGGCGTTGGACATGCGCACGACGCTAGCCCGGCGTTTCGTAACTGAACAGCCCTAGCGGGTCATCGCCTTCATGCCCCGGCTGAGGCCCTCGAGAGTCATCGGCACCATGGTGTCGGGGCCAAAGATCTCCTGAATCATGCCGATGGAGTGGGTGTAGCCCCAGTATTTCTCGGGGACCGGATTGATCCACAGGTTTGATGCCCACTGATCGCGCGCGCGCGCAAGCCAGACCTGTCCGGCCTCGGCGTTCCAGTGTTCGTTGGCCCCGCCCGGATAAGCGATTTCGTAGGGGGACATGCTCGCATCGCCCACGAAAATGCATTTGTAATCAGGGCCATAGGTGCGCAGGATCTCGTGGGTTGGGGTCTGCGCATCCCACCGTCGCCGGTTGTCGCGCCACACGCCCTCGTAAAGGCAATTGTGGAAATAGAAGTGTTCAAGGTGCTTGAATTCCGACTTGGCGGCGGAAAACAACTCTTCGACAATTTTCACGTGGGGGTCCATCGACCCGCCGATATCGAGGAACAGCAAGACCTTGACTGCATTGCGCCGCTCGGGGCGGGTCTGCACATCAAGATAGCCGTGTTCGGCGGTGGCGCGGATGGTGCCGTTGAGGTCCAGTTCCTCTGCCGCGCCATCGCGCGCCCATCGGCGCAGACGTTTCAGGGCCACCTTGATGTTGCGCGTGCCCAGTTCAACTGTGTCGTCCAGGTTCTTGAATTCACGCTTATCCCATACTTTGGTGGCACGCTGATGGCGGGATTTGTCCTGACCGATCCGCACGCCCTCGGGGTTGTAGCCATAGGCCCCAAACGGTGAGGTGCCCGCTGTCCCGATCCACTTGCTGCCGCCCTGATGACGTTTCTTTTGTTCCTCCAGTCGTTTCTTCAGCGTTTCCATGAGTTTATCAAAGCCACCCAAAGCTTCGATCTCAGCGCGTTCCTCTTCGCTCAGATGCTTTTCAGCCAGCTTTTCAAGCCAGTCCTGCGGGATATCCACCGCCTCGAGGACCTGATCGATACCGATCTGTTCCAGCCCCGCAAAGGCGGCGGCAAACGCGCGGTCAAACTTGTCGATGTTGCGCTCGTCCTTCACCATGGCGGTGCGGGCGAGGTAGTAGAACGCCTCGGCATCGTATGTCGCCAGCCCCGCCTTCATCCCCTCGAGAAAGGCCAGAAATTCGCGCAAGGACACCGGCACTCCGGCTTTGCGCAAACTCTCGAAAAAGGGCAGGAACATCTCAGGTGCTCAGGATGCGGTCGATTGACACGGTGGCGATGAGGCCGACCACCACGAAGGCCAGCGCGTATCCCGTGGCGTATTGCGCGATGTCCAGCCGGTTGCCGCCGCGCTTGCGCGCTGTCAGCCCGCCGATAATCGCGCCGGTGATGGCGGCTGCGAGTACGATCATTTGTCCTTGCCTCTCAATTGCTTGGGGCGGCAAATTCATCCATTCAATGGGTTCAGCGACGAGATTTCGCGCAGCTTGGCCCGGACCGCCCAGTCTGGGCCAAATCCGTAGCGTGCCCACCCGAGGCTGTCCAGCCTGACCGTGCGTGCCTCGGCCGAGCGGCCTTGCAGATCGAGCGCCTCGGCGCGCAACAGCAGCAGGGTAGACAACAGCGCGGCGTTCTCGTTCAGCGCGGCCTCGTCGATATGAGGGCTGAGGATCACCATGGCCGCATCGCCGTCGCCCCGCGTGATTGCATAGGCGGCCAGTTGAGTGGCGACATAGGCGCGGTGCAGATCGGCCCCCTGGGTGGCGGCATAGTACTGGTCGGCGGCGCGGAAATGGGTCTGCGCGGCTTTTGGGTCAGACGACAACAGCAGGCGGCCATTGGCGTAGTGGGCAAAGGCGCGGCGGTGGTCTTTCCAGCCCATGGCCTGCGCGATCTTCAGCGCGCGGTCGGCAGCGGCGCGGCGAGCAGGCTGCGTGGCACCGGGGCCGAGGGCCGTCTGCACGGCCTGGCTCCAGGCGCGGGGGGTGCGGGTCGCGTATTTGGCGGGAAGTTGATCGCCGCGCGGGTTGATGCGCGCAAAAATGGCCGGCAGGCGCTGCGCCACTTCGCCCCGGGTCATGCCGGAGCGCAGTTCGGGCGCGTAATAGGCCCGCAGCATCATCATATCAAAGCCGGTCAGGACAGTGTGCACATTGTCGTCGTTGAACACGGAGTCGGGCAGGCGATAAAGATCGTTGAGCGGGCCAATGGCCTGGGCCAATTCCTCGTGCAGACAGTCGCGCACCTCTTGAGGGCTGGCGTCGTTGGGCAGGAATATCGCCAGTTGTTTGCGGGTGCGCAAATTGGTCCAGCTTGTGCGGGCGCTGCGGCGGTTGGATTTATATTCCGAAATGGTCGTGATGTTGGGCACGACGAAACAGGCGGCATGGGGCAGGGCGCGGCGGATCTGCGCACGGCTGACCGCCTCGATGGTGATATTGGCGGTGCTGCCGGGAGTGGCGGCACCGATGTCGATGCCAGCCTCGGTGCGCAACCGGTGCATCAGGCGGCGCAGGTCGGGCCCGAGGGACGCAGGTGGCGCGCCGGTGACCCGGACCGAAATCGGCCCTTCAAAGCGGGTGAAGACGGGCAGCTCTCGCCCGGACTCAAGTTGAAAGCTCAGCTCGATGAAATCCAGCGCCAGATCGTTGTTGGACCGGATCGGGACCGCAGGGCGCGGCGCGCCAAAGGTCTTCATCGGGGGCAGGTCGCTGATCTGGGGCAAGGCGCGCGTGGGCGTATCGCCCGGCGTCACAGGCATACAGGCGTTCAGCAACAGCACCATCGGCAGGACAAAGCGGCGCATCCGGTTCATGACGCGCGTTCGTATTTGATGAAGGGCGTGAGGTGGCCGATACGGTCATAGAGCTTGCGGGCCTGCGTGTTGGACTCTTGGGTCATCCAGTAGACGGACGGCGCGGCATTGGCGTCCGCCGTCGCATAGACCGCTTCGATCAGACGCCGTCCGACCCCCAAACCGCGCACTTCTGGCGTGGCATAGAGGTCTTGCAGGTAGCAGACGTTTTCAATGCGCCAGCCGTGGCGGTGAAACAGGAAATGGGCCAACCCGACCAGTTTGCCGTCCAGTTCAGCCACCAGCCCGTTGAAGTCATGCGGGTTGTCGCCGATGAGGCGAACAAAGGAGGTTTCGAAAACCTCTTGCGAATGGGATGTCTTGTAGAATGCGAGGTAGGCCGCCCACAGGTCGTTCCATTGCGGACGGTCCGCCAACGAAAGTGGGCGCACAATAAGTGCGTCTGAAAAGCTCATTTATACTGCCTGCCTGCCTTATAGCATTTTGGATGCGGGTGTTTTCACCTCTCATCAAGGTTAGGGTATGGAGCATTTCAGGCAAAATAAAGACATTTTATCCACAGCCCGCCACAGCCATGGCGGGAAAGTACACATGTGACCGAAAAGACTCGCCTTTCGGTCAAACGGATCTGGTGGTCAGCGGATACGGTGTCAGCGCTGGCCACGCGCCATAAAGGCCAGCGGCTCGAACAGGTGGACGTCCTGTTCATTCTTGAGCAATGCGCCATGCAATTTGGGCAGCGCAGTTGAGCCATCCGCCTTCAGATCCTCGGCGCTCAGATCTTCGGCCAGAAGCAGTTTCAGCCAGTCCAGCACTTCCGAGGTCGATGGCTTTTTCTTGAGCCCCTGCTTGTCGCGGATTTCAAAGAATTGGGTGAGGGCAGTGGTCAGCAGCGCCTCTTTGATGCCCGGGTGATGGACGGCGACGATCTGTTTCATCGTGTCCATGTCGGGAAAGCGGATGTAGTGAAAGAAACAGCGGCGCAGGAAGGCGTCGGGCAGTTCCTTTTCGTTGTTGGACGTGATGATGACGACGGGCCGGTGACGCGCCTCGATCGTCTCGCCGGTCTCGTAAACGAAGAATTCCATCTTATCGAGTTCCTGCAGCAGATCGTTGGGAAACTCGATATCGGCCTTGTCGATCTCGTCGATCAGCAGCACGACTTTTTCGCCCGCCTCGAACGCCTCCCACAGCTTGCCCTTTTTGATGTAGTTGGACACGTCATGCACGCGGTCCTCGCCCAACTGGCTGTCACGCAGGCGCGACACCGCGTCGTATTCATAAAGCCCCTGTTGGGCGCGGGTGGTGGATTTGATGTTCCATTCGATCAGCCGCAAGCCAAGGCTGCGTGACACTTGCTTGGCCAGTTCGGTTTTGCCGGTGCCCGGCTCGCCCTTGACCAACAGCGGGCGTTCCAGGGTGACGGCCGCATTGACTGCAATGGTCAGGTCATCGGTGGCCACATAGGCGTCGGTGCCTTGAAATTTCATTTGGGTTCACCCTGTTGCACAACTTTGTTCATGGATACGCTTTTAGCCAACCTGAGATGGGATTGTGTAGTGACAATCCTCAAACCCTCCGATAAATGCTGCGGCAGAACACCGGTCGGGGCGGTGTGTCCGAGACCTTAGGGGACCGTTGATGGCAAGCATCAGTCGAATTGAGGGGGAACAAATGAAACAGGAAGTGTTTTTGCCGGATGATTATCGTCCGGCCGAAGATGAGCCGTTCATGAACGAGCGGCAGGTCGAATATTTTCGGCGTAAGCTGCTGAACTGGAAGTCCGAGTTGCTGGCTGGCAGCAAAGACACCATTGAGGGGTTGCAGGACGGCACGCGCAACATTCCGGACGTTGCCGACCGCGCCTCTGAAGAGACGGATCGCGCGCTCGAATTGCGAACCCGGGACCGTCAGCGCAAGCTGGTGTCCAAGATCGACGGCGCGCTGCGCCGCATCGACGAGGGTGAGTTCGGGTATTGCAACGTGACGGGCGAGCCGATTTCGCTCAAGCGGCTGGATGCGCGGCCCATCGCGACCATGAGCCTCGAGGCGCAGGAACGCCACGAGCGGCGCGAGAAAGTACATCGCGACGATTGAGTTTGCGCAGGTGACGGCGATCAGTGGTAAGGGTGGTTCGGCAAGACCCATCAGCCCCACCCTTCGTTCAATCACCGATACAGTAAGGCGCATCCATGATGCGCTTTTTGTTTGCCGAAAGGCCAGTGCGATAACGGGTGCTATTTCGCCCCGTTCATCATCGCAGCCATCGCCTGATGGAATTCGGCATAGGTCTTGAACGTACGGTCCGCCTTTCTCAACTGCTCTTGCGCTGCTTTGAGCGCGCTCGCCGTCGACATCCGCTCTTCCTTTGCGTAGTCGAGCTTGCTGTATTGCGGGAAGGCACCTGTCAGCTCTTTGAAGATCTTCGGCAAACTGTTCTTCAGATTTTGCGCATGGATCGGCACATTGTACTTTTTCTGAAGCGAGACGAGACCTTTTTCAAACCGTGACAGAAGTTCCGGGGCCACTTAGCCGGAGCCATCCAACTGCCCGTCCAGCGCCGCCGTCAGTTTCTTGAGATCCACGGTGGCAAGGCTGACATCCTTTTGAATGCTCTCACAGGCTTTGGTCACTTTGCGCGCCTGTGTGTCCAGCTTTTCCAGTTCTTTCAGCACCAGTCCTCGTGTCTTGTCGCGCTCGTCCTTGAACTTTGCAAACTCCTTGGCCTCGTCCTTTTTTGCCTGCTCTTTGCGGGCTTCGACCTTGTCGGCATTCTTGATCAGCGTGACGGCGACCGCTTCGAGCCTGCGGATTTCCTTCATATATGCGGCGCACAGCTGTTTCGTGTGCGATTGGAGCTTGGTGCATTTTTACTCCGCCTTGCCCATCGCCTCGTAGAGTTTGCCATAGGTTTCCACGATGGCCTCCATTTCCATCATGCTGGCATTTGATGGATCGCCCGAGGGCGGAATGTTGTAGGCTTTCAGCTTGTTCATCATCTTGGCGACGCCACTGCCTGAACAAAAGCCGGAGCGGTGATCTTGCCAGAACTTCGCGGTGAAGCCCTTCTTGGGAATATCCTTGATCATCGATTTGGTGTTTTTGTCGTCAAGCGTTGGCATGGCTGCGGATGTATCCCTCGTGTTTCGTTTTTTCTTTGGTGTAGTGATCCGGGGGCCCGTCACAATGTCAGGCGACCCCGTTCCCAATTATTCTTGGCCGAAAAAGCCATTTTTTGGGCGCGTTTCGTCAAGGCTAGAATCGGGGCCGGCTGAGTGCCTCAACGTAAAGTGCTGTCAGACCTTGGCCCGGTTCAACATCCCGAACAGATCGCGCGGATCATCCGGGTCGGCCAGCAGATCCAACGGATGGAAGAACGCCGTCCCCTCGATCCGGTCCCGCACAAAGCGCAAGGCGGAAAAATCCTCGATGGCAAAGCCGACGCTGTCGAAAATGGTGATCTGCTTGTCGGATGTGCGGCCCGCACGCCGCCCTGCCAGCACTTCCCAGATTTCGGTCACCGGGTGGTCGTCGGCCAGTTGCTGAATATCACCCTCGATCCGGGTCTGGGGCGGGTATTCGACAAAGATGTCGCCGCGTTCCAGAATGGCGGGTGCGATTTCGGTCTTGCCGGGGCAGTCCCCGCCGATGGCGTTGATGTGCACGCCCGCGCCGACCATGTTGTCGGTCAGGATCGTGGCATAGGCCTTGTCGGCAGTGCACGTGGTGAGGATCTGCGCGCCCTCGATGGCGTCTTCGGCGCTGGTACAGGACGTCACATGCAAGCCCGTACCCGCGAGGTTCGCCGCACATTTCGCCGTGGCGGCGGGGTCGATATCATAAAGCCGCACGTGGGTGATGCCCCCAATCGCCATCATCGCGAGGCTTTGGAATTCGGACTGCGCGCCGTTGCCGATCATCGCCATGATCGTCGCCCCCTTGGGCGCGAGTGTCTTGGCCACAAGGGCCGAGGTTGCGGCGGTGCGCAGCGCTGTCAGCATCGTCATTTCGGTCAGCAGCACGGGGTATCCCGTCTCCACATCCGCAAGCAGGCCAAAGGCCGTCACGGTCTGCAACCCCTCGACGGTGTTCTTGGGATGCCCGTTGACGTATTTGAACCCGTAGGTTTCCCCGTCCGAGGTCGGCATCAACTCGATCACCCCTTCGGCGGAGTGGCTGGCGACGCGCGGGGTCTTGTCGAACCGCTCCCACCGGGAAAAGTCGTCGGCGATGTAGTCGGCGAGGCCGCGCAGCATCTCTGGCAGGCCCACGTGGTGGATCAGTTGCATCATGTTGTCGACAGACACGAAGGGCACGAGGGCCTTGTCGGAGGGGGATAGCATCAAGCGGCTCCTTCAATATGCGCGGGTGGGGCGGTCGAAAATGCGGCGGCCAAAGGCCGAGGCGGTCAGATCCACCATGGCCTGCGCCGTGCGTCCGCGCTCATCCAGAAACGGGTTCAACTCGACCAGATCAAGCGAGGTGAGAAGGCCGCTGTCGCAGATCATCTCCATCACCAGATGCCCTTCGCGCATGGTGGCTCCGCCGGGAACGGTGGTGCCAACGGCGGGGGCGATGGAGGGGTCGAGGAAATCCACATCAAGCGAGACATGCAGCATCCCGTTGTCCTCTTTCACCCGCTCTAGAAAGGCGGCGAGGGGCTTGGCGATGCCGTGTTCGTCGATATGGCGCATGTCGATATAGGCCACATCGGTGTCTTGCAGGGCCGCACGTTCGGCCGCATCGACCGAGCGCAGGCCGATCATCGCGATCCGCTCATGCGGGATGGGGTGGGCGACCTCGGGAAAGCCGTCGAACCCGTCGCGGCCCGTCAAATAGCCCATTGGCGTGCCATGCAGGTTGCCGGAGTCGGTGGTGGCGGGCGTGTGGTAATCGGTATGCGCATCGAGCCACAACACGAACAGCGGGCGGTTCTGGTCTGCCGCGTGCGCCGCGACCCCGTGGACGGTGCCCAGGGCCAGCGCGTGGTCGCCGCCCATAAAGATCGGCAGGGAAGTGGCGCAGACGGTGCGGGCGGCCTCGGACAAGGCTTGCGTCCAGGCAATCGTTTCCTCGAGCGCGTGCAGGCGGTCATGCGGTTTGCCCTCGAACGGGGCTGGGGTCACGTTACCCGCATCGCTCACCTTGTGACCCAGATCGCGCAGCGCCGTATCCAGCCCGGCCGTGCGATAGGCATCGGGGCCCATGAGGCAGCCGCGGCGCCTCTTGCCGCTGTCCATCGGAACGCCGATCAGGGTGATGTCAGTTTGGGTCATGAATGCCTCCGCTTTGATTGTCCTTGATATCTGCGCGATATGTGCCATGGACAAGACTACAAATTGATCATATTGGACGGTCATTAATCAAATTGGACATTCAAGATGGACGAAACGGACGCCCGCCTGATCGCAGCTCTGCGCCATGATGCGCGTGCCAGCCTGTCGGACCTGTCCCAGAGCCTCGGGCTGTCGCGCGCCACGGTGCGCAGCCGCATCGACAAGCTGCGGGCGCGGGGCGATATCCTTGGCTTCAGCGTTGTGCTGCGCGAGGATACGCTGCGTGACCCGGTGCGGGGGCTGATGATGATCGGGATCGAAGGGCGCGGCACCGAGCGGATCATTCGCCAGCTTCAAGGCATGAGCGAATTGCGCGCGGTCTATTCCACCAACGGGCGGTGGGATGTGATTGTCGAGATCGGCACGGACACGCTGGAACGTTTCGATGCGGTTCTGTTCCGTATCCGCGCCCTTGACGGTGTGGTGGCGAGCGAGACGTCGCTGCTGCTGTCGACCCGCAAATCCGCCTAGCGGGCGCGCAGGGCGGCGATCCAGAAACCGGCCAATACAAGTGACAGCACCATGTTCCAGCCCGCCATGCTGAGGCCTGCGACCTGCCAGGCGATCTCGTCACAGCGGATCAAGGGCGCAGCCATGATCTGGTCGAACAGCGCATCCGCGTCCACCCCACCGACGGCACCGGAGGAACAGGAGGTCGGACCCTGCCACCAGCCTTGCTCGACCCCGACATGATAGCCGCCGATGGCTGCGGTGGTCAGCGCCGCAAGTGCGCCAAGGGCCAGCAGCGCGGGCAACGGCACGAAAAGTGCGATGGCACCGATCAGCACAGCAACGGCATGCGGATAGCGCTGCCAGATGCACATCTTGCACGGCGCATAACCCAAAGCCTGAAAGAAGAACGCGCCCGCCAGCAACGAGGCGGAGCCGAGGACGGCGGCGGCGATCAAGCGTGTGCGTGTTGTGAGGGTCATAGTCCGATCCATGTCTTGATGAGGCTTACCAGTGTCGCACCCGCAAAAAGCAGCGTGCCGATCCACGCAATGCCAAGGATCGAGCCGACAATCACGAGGATGCCATCACGTTGCAGCAGCCCCATGGCAACGATCACGACGGCCAGCCCGGGGACGGAGTTCGTGCCGGGCAGGGGCACGAGGATCGAGGCGCTGAACAGCACGAGGCAGAGGCCGACGATGCGGTCCATCGGGGCAAGGGTCAGCGCGGCGAGCCGGGGACGACTAACCGCTTCAATCCGTTTCAGCCAAGGTGCCGCGCGGCGCGACAGCGTCTCAAGCCCTTGGGCCGAAACGGTGCGCGCGGCCAATTTCGCAGGCAACCACGGGACGCGCCGGCCCGCCAGAATTTGGAAGGACACGAACATCAGCGGCAGCGCCACGATCTGAGGCAGGCCATAGAGAAAGGGGATGCAGCAGGGCAGGGCGAGGATCAGCAGGAACAGCCCAAAGGCGCGCTCGTGCAATTGCGTGAGGATCCAATCCAACGATACGACCTCACCCGTCGCATCTGCGGCCAGATGCGCGAGGCGATCCGAGATTGCCATGTCGTGGGGCGCGAAAGCCATAATCCTGCACCTTTGCCTGCGGTTGGCCTGCGGTATCAAATCGGGTGCCGGTGTGCCAGTGGCAGCGCAGGGGAAATGGCGCGCAACGGGTGTGCGGCAGGTCCGCCGCGCGGGGCGCAAAAAATCTGGGTCCACAGGCATAAGGACGGCTTGCCCATGTGCTGGTCACGGTGTAGGTGATCCTGCGAGGCCCAAGTGGCGGAATGGTAGACGCAGGGGATTCAAAATCCCCCGCCTTTGCGGGCGTGCCGGTTCGAGTCCGGCCTTGGGTACCAGCCTCACCAAATTGTCTGCGATACAGACCGACGTGCTGCGCGCTGTATGACGGGCTGAATGCATGCGATCACATTCTCGATGTTCCCGTATAGGTTGGGCTAAATCCCGCTTAGGTAGTATTTTGGCATTGACTTCTGCACAGGCCGATTCGCGAAATGAGGCGGTGATGTGGCAAAACTTGCATCAGTTTGAGTTAAATTTTGGCATTGATCATAAATCGAGAACACAATCTGGCGAGTTTATGGCGCAGATCGGGGCAATACGGCGCCGCTTGATTGTTTCAGCCTTGGAAACGGGGCGTTGCGCAGTTGATCGGGCAAAATTCCGCTTACCCCCTTGCTTTGTTGGAAAATGTGCGATTCCGCGCCGGTGAATAAATTTAACATAAGCGAGAAATCGCTACCGACGGTTGCGCATTGTGTCCATCTGCTGCCGTATGGTGATGTTGACGTGCTGAAAATGACGCCGTTTTTCGGACATTTTTTCCTTTTTTTGAAGCTTCCCTGAACGTAAGACGACATTGCCCAACTGGGGGGCGATGTCTGAGGTCACGGGGGCGGCCGCACAAAACGTACCGAAAGGTGCGAAGAGTGTGTTCGCTGCGTTGCTAGTCAATGCAAGCCAAAACAAGCGCGCTGATGTGAGCTCAGCGCCGGATGGTTTTGCGTGAACGTCATTCTTCCTCTCCTTGTTCGTGCGTGTGTGCTGGCCGCCCAGAATGCCGCCACATCGCTTTTCGTGGGTAACGAGTGAGTGAAAGATGGAATGCGTTGTGAACCAGATGTTGCAGCAGAAGATGCAAACCGCCAGCCAAGCCAATGCGCTTGCGAGGCCTGGCATGGTCACCAATCCCTCTCGTCTTTCTGTAATTTACCCGGCCGCGTTGCGCGCCGTAAGCAACAACGCCTAGGAGATCCGCGCCATGACAAAATTTATTGATTTCAACAACCTCGCCGCTGGCACAGTGGTTGATAACGAGTTTTCCAGCCAAGGTGTGACAATCTCGGCGGTGGGCGGGTCCAACCAGGCGATGATTTTCGACACCGCCAACCCCACCGGGGGCGACAATGATTTGGCCACGACCAACCTGAACGGCGCGCTGATTATTTCCGAAGATGGCGACAGCAGCGACCCCGACGACAACGCCGGCGGCGGCACCTTCAAATTCGTATTCGACACGCCCGCAGATGTGAACCGGCTGACCTTCCTCGATATCGAAGAGACGGCGACAGTCACGTTTTTCGGTGCCAATGGGCAGGTAATCACAACAGTTGAGGTCGACCCCACAGGCAATAACAACCAGTTGATCCAGGACTTCGACGTCTCCGGCGTGGCCCGGATGGATGTCACGCTGCACGGCTCGGGTGCGATCGATAACCTCGTCTTTGATGACAGCGGTCTGGACGGCGTGGTCGAGGGTGACAATGACGCGAACCTGATCGACGGGGCCTATGATGAGGACCCCGAGGGCGACTGCATTGACGCCAATGACCAGATCCTGCCCGGCGAAGGCCCCAATGACGATATCGTGGACGCCTTTGGCGGCGACGATACGGTGGTGTCTGGTGCGGCGAACGACGAAGTCTATGCCGGGTCCGGCGATGACAGCGTGCAAGGTGGTGCGGGCGACGACCTGATCTTTGGCGACAGCAATTATGACGGCCCCAATGCGGGCGTGAGCGTGCGCGAAAGCTTTGAGTGGAACGAGTCCGGCTTTGCCAATGGCCAGGCCATTGGCGACTTCACGCAGAACACCGGCAATGTTGAGGTCTCATTCTCGACCCTGTCGCAATCGGGCCCATCGGTCAGCAAGCTGCTCGGGTCCGAGCAAAACGTCGCCAACATTGACGATGATGGCATGGCCGTGGACGCCAACAGCTCGCTCGACAACGTGCTGAACGGCAGCGGCAACTCGACAGACTACCAATTCGATTTCTCGGCCGCTGTCGAGGATGTGTCTTTCCGCATCAATGATGTTGACGGTGACGGTGTTGTGCGCGTCAAAGCCTTTGATGCAAATGGTGTGCAGATCGCGGTCAACCTTGAGGGAGGCGACCGGCTGACCCTGCTCGACACCGACGGTGTTGAGGGCAATGACACGGCCGACAGCAACGGCGGCTATCTGCTGGACACAAGCTCGGAATACTCGGTGCTGGTCAGCATCGCAGGCCCCGTGTCCCGGATCGTGATCGAACATGATCAGAACGGTGTGAACAACTCGGGCATCAACATCACGGACATCTATTTCGATGCGCAACTGGTGGACGATGGCCTGCCGGGCAATGACACGCTGATCGGTGACGCCGGTGACGACACCATCTTTGGTGAAGAGGGCGACGATTTGCTGCGCGGCGGCTCGGGCGAAGACAGCCTGGTGGGCGGCGCAGGCTCTGACCGGCTCGAAGGCGGTGCGGATGACGACGTACTTGATGGTGGCGCGGCACGTGACACACTGGTGGGCGGCGGCGGCGACGACACCGCCTTTGGCGGTGCCGGAAACGACGAAATCTGGATGGGCTCGGGCAATGACTCCGTTGACGGCGGCACTGGCAACGACTGGATCCATGGCCAGACCGGTGATGATACGCTGAACGGCGAGGCCGGCAATGACATGGTGTTTGGTGAGGACGGCGATGACGTCCTGACAGGCGGTGCCGGTAACGACACATTGTCGGGCGGTGCCGATGCCGACACCATCTTTGGCGGTGCGGGCGACGTGGTTGACGGTGGCGCGGGCGGCTTCAACGCCAACCCCGATCAGAACACCGACCTCGACGTGCTGGACCTGACCGGCCAGGGCCCCTTCTTCCTTGATAGCGTGACGCCCGACGCCAACGGCAATGGGATCAACGGCACAGTGGTCTTCGTTGACGGCGACGGCAATCCGAACGGTCTGACCCTGACCTTTACCGAGATCGAAGAAGTGATCGGCGACGAGATCAACCGCGGCCCAGACGCCGTGGACGACACAGCGACGGTCGAAGAAGACGGCACTGTCGATATCTCGGTTCTGGCCAATGACACAGACCCAGATGGCGATGACCTGCGCATCACCGATGCAAGCTCGCCCGATGGCGAGGTGACGATCAACCCTGATGGGACGATCACGTTCTCACCAAACGAGAACTTCAACGGGCCGACCACCATCACCTACACAGTGACGGACGATCAGGGCGGCGAAGACACCGCGACTGTAACGGTCGATGTCACTCCGGTGAACGATGCACCCGATGCGGTCAACGACGCGACCACCACCGATGAGGACACACCTGTCACCATCGATGTGCTCGCCAATGACACGGATGTGGACGGCGACGCTCTGACGATCACGGGGGCTTCGGTGCCTGCGGATCAGGGCACCGTCGACATTGTGGACAACCAGTTGCTGTTCACCCCGGCCCAGGATTTCAACGGCGATGCGACGATTTCCTATTCCATCGAAGACGGCAACGGGGGCACTGACACCGCCGAGGCCATCGTCAATGTGACGCCGGTCAACGATGATCCGGTGGCCGTCGACGATATCGCCGAAACCCTGGAAGACGAGCCTGTAATCATCGACCTGATCGGCAACGACACGGATGTGGACGGCGATCCGCTGACCATCGGCTCCGTCTCGGTCCCTGCCGAGCAGGGCGAGGTCGTTGACAACGGCGACGGCACGGTGACCTTTAAGCCTGCGCCCAATTTTAACGGGCCAGCGACCATCACCTATACCGTCGAGGACGGTCAGGGTGGTGAGGACGAAGGCCAGGCCACCGTCAATGTGGGCGCGGTCAATGATGGCCCCGTGGCCAATGACGACACCGAAACCACCGAAGAGGACACGCCCGTCACCATCGACGTGGTCGGCAACGACACCGACGACGATGGCGATGAGTTGACGGTGATCTCGGCGACAGTGCCCGCAGATCAGGGCACGGTCGAAATTGTGGACAACGAACTGCTGTTCAAACCTGCCGAAAACTTCAATGGCGAGGCGACCATCACCTACACCATCTCGGACGGGAACGGCGGCACGGATACAGCGAATGCTGTGGTTGATGTGACCCCTGTGAACGACGATCCGGTGGCCAATGATGACACGGCAACGGTTGAGGAAGACGGCTCTGTCACCATTCCGGTCCTCGACAACGACACGGATGTGGACGGCGATCCGCTGCGGGTGACCGACGCGACCTCGCCCGATGGCGAAGTGACCATCAACGACGATGGCACCATCACCTTCGAGCCGAACGAGAACTTCAACGGACCCACCACCATCACCTACACGGTGACGGACGATCAGGGCGGCGAAGACACGGCCACCGTTGATGTGAACGTGACCGCAGGCAATGACGGTCCTGTTGCCAATGATGACGAGGATGTCGCGAACGAAGACGGCCCCGCCATCGACATCGACCTGACAGCCAACGACACCGATCTTGATGGCGACGACCTGGAAATCCAGAGCATCGACACCACCGGTACACTCGGGTCCGTTTCGGTGAACCCGGACAACGACTCCGTGTCCTATGACGCTAACGGAGCCTTCGAAAGCCTTGGCGTGGGTGAAACCGCAACCGACACGTTTACCTATGTGGTCGAGGACGGCAACGGCGGCACCGACACGGCGACCGTGACCGTCACAGTGGAAGGTGCCAATGACGGCCCGACTGCCAATGACGACACGTCCGACACGGACTTTGACACGCCCGTCACCTTTGACGTGCTGGCCAACGACACCGACCCGGACACCAATGACGTGCTCTCCATCACCGGGGCGACTTCGCCTGACGGGGATGTGGTCGACAATGGCGATGGCACGCTGACCTTCACGCCCACACCGGGCTTTGAAGGCCCGGCCGAGGTCACCTACACGATTTCGGACGGCAACGGCGGCACCGATGAAGGCGTCTGGACCGTCAACGTGGCCGAACAGCCGCTGGATGGGATCGTGTCGGGCACCGACGATGGCGAGTTGATCGACGAAGATTACATGGACGATCCGCAAGGTGACATGGTCGACAACGGCGACAACATCTTCTCCAACGACCCCGAAGACGAAGACGATGACATCATCGAAGCAGGCGGCGGCAACGACACGGTCGAAGCTGGCGACGGCGACGATGAGGTCGACGGCGGGACCGGCGACGACGTGATCAACGGCGGCGACGGCAATGACACCGTTGACGGCGGCGAAGGCAATGACGTGATCGACACCGGCAACGGCGATCTGGCACCTGACCTTGGCTTCCCCAATGACGATGGCACGCCTGCACCCGGCTTCCCCTTCGGCTTTGCGGCCGACGCGGACCCCGAAGACGACCGGGATTCGGTTGACGGCGGTGCGGGTAACGACACCATCTCGACCGGAGATGACCGCGACACCATCACAGGTGGCTCGGGCAACGATGTCATCGACGGCGGCATCGACGATGACCGGATCACCGGCGATGAAGGCGACGACCGGATCGTCGGCGGCGAGGGCAACGACTTGATCGAAGGCGGTATCGGCAACGACACCATCTTTGCAGGCAACGACCCCGACCTGGGCCTCGACCAGCTCAACATCGAGGATGATGGGTCGAACCCGCTGTTCCCTGCGGATCCACGTCCCGACAACGGCATCGACACTGTGTTTGGCGGTGACGGCGACGACGTGATCTTTGGCGCGGACGACACCGACTTCCTGTTCGGGGATGCAGGCAACGACACCATTGACGGCGAAATCGACGATGACCTGATCGATGGCGGCACCGGCAATGACAGCCTTTTGGGTGGCCAGGGCAACGACACCGTTGCAGGTGGTGACGGCGACGACACTATCGATGGCGGCATCGGTGACGATGACCTGCTTGGCGGCGCGGACGCGGACACGTTTGTGAATGTGAACGCAGGCGACGTGGTCGACGGCAACGAAGAGGTCACCGACGGCGTTGATTTCGACACGCTCGATCTGAGCGGCTCAGCACCAGAGGGTGGTTCGCTTCAGGTGATCTTTGACGATCTGAACCCTGAAAACGGCGTTGTACGCTACCGCGATGCGGATGGTGAGGACGCGGGCGAACTGGTGTTCTCCAACATCGAGAATGTCATCCCGTGCTTTACGCCCGGAACGCTGATCGCAACGCCAACAGGTGAACGTCGCGTCGAGGACCTGGCTGTCGGTGATCGGGTGATCACCCGCGACAATGGCATCCAGGAAATCTGCTGGGTCGGTCAACGCGCAATGTCTGGCGCGGATTTTGCCAACGCGGCGCATCTGCGGCCCGTGTTGATCCAGAAAGGTGCCTTGGGCAACGGTCTGCCGGAGCGTGACATGCTTGTCTCGCCCCAGCACCGGGTGCTGATGGCCAGCGACCAGACGGCGCTGTACTTCGATGAGACCGAAGTGCTCGTAGCGGCCAAACACCTGACGGCCATGGAGGGGATCGACGTGGTGGACGTGTCGGACACGACCTATATCCACGTGATGTTCGACCAGCACGAGGTGATCTTGTCGGATGGGGCATGGACCGAAAGCTTCCAGCCCGGCGATCAGACGCTGGCCTCGATGGGCGATGCGCAACGGGCCGAAATTCTGGAACTGTTCCCCGAGTTGGAAACAGAGACCGGGATCAAGGCCTATGCCGCAGCGCGCCGCAGCCTGAAAAAACACGAAGCGCGGCTCCTGACCTGAGGTCGCGCGCTTCGTGCATCGCTAGGATCTGTGCAGCATTTTCCGCATGATTCGCGGAAAACGTGAGAGACGGGGCAGGGGGCTGCGCCCGTCTCTTGTCGTCAGTAGGCCCTAAAATGACCTATTGTTTCGCAAATGGGGGCGTTATTGACCTCAATGTGGCTAGAAAGTGCCTTTTTCGGGGCCAAGTTTACCATCTCGTTAATTTTCCCCCTGAATTCCACGTCGATTTGAATTAAATCACACTCCAGCGTGTTGATGTCTTGGGGATGGTCAGCCGCAGACCATCACGTGCGATTGAAGTCAGGGGTTTTCTGCCATGCCAGTGTTCAATGGGACATCAAACAACGACACCCTTCAAGGGGGTGCGGATAACGACACAATCAACGCATTTGGTGGACAGGATCTGGCCTCGGGCGAGGGCGGTGACGACAGCATTTTGGGCGGCGGTGGCAATGACACCCTGTTTGGCGATGCGGGCACGGGCACGGCGCCGGGCAATAACGCGACCCCGCTTGTCATCGACATCAATAATCTGGTCACCCCGGATAATGCCGACAACAACGCAGTAGCCGGGCAATCGGCTGTCTACCGCAATGTCGCGCAGCTTGAGGACGGCACGCAGGTCTCGGCCCGCATCATCCTGGTGTCCAAATCCGACCCGTTTCTGACGGTTGACCTGTCTGGTGGCAACGGCTCGGAAATTCTGATGAACGGCAATGGGCCGGGCGATACAGCCGATTTCCGGATGGAATTTTTCATCCCCGACAGCCCGAATGCAACGACCGGCACCCCGATCGCGCTGAATTCGGTGGCCACCATCAACGACCTTGATCGCAACAGTGTGGGCGACCGCGAGGCGGTGACGATCAACACCAGCAGCTTTACCGCATTTGGCGTCAGCGGCGACACCTCGCTGAATGTGACGACCGGCCCGGGCACCATCACAGCGGCGGGCGGCGAGCAGAACAACCCGTCCGATCAGGATGCGTGGTTCTCGGCGCAATTTGAAAATCGCGAGTTTCTGGAATTCACGCTGGAAGCGCGCACAACAAATTCCGGTTTTTCGTTCTCAGGCGATTTGATCGATGACGCTGTTGTGACGCCCATCGAGGCGGGCAATGACACAATTGATGGCGGCAGCGGGCAGGACCAGATTTTCGGGCAGGGCGGCAATGACAGCCTGCTTGGCGGACGGGGTGACGACACGCTTGACGGCGGCGAAGGCGATGACACGCTTGAGGGCGGCCAAGGTCAGGACCTGCTTGATGGCGGCGCGGGCGCGGACTTCCTCGCGGGCGGGAAGGGGGATGACACCCTGCTT
Source organism: uncultured Tateyamaria sp. (assembly GCF_947494755.1). Lineage (GTDB taxonomy): Bacteria > Pseudomonadota > Alphaproteobacteria > Rhodobacterales > Rhodobacteraceae > Tateyamaria. The sequence goes on along the minus strand of NZ_CANLVZ010000004.1, from coordinate 140,470 downwards.
GGCGGCGACGGTGAGGACGTGCTGCAAGTCGGCCCCGACAATGATCTTGCCGAAGGCGGGTTTGGATCGGATCGCTTTACCTTAGATGGTCTGGGGAATTCCACCATCATCGGCGGTGAGGATGCGGATGGCTCCGACATCGATATTCTGGACCTGACCGGTGTGCGCGCCAACGTGATCCAGAGCGGCCCGGAATCCGGCACCGTGGAACTGCTGGATGAAAACGGCAACGTGGCCCGCACCGTCACCTACTCCGAGATCGAGCAGATCATCATCTGCTTCACCCCCGGCACCCGCATCGCCACCCAAAAGGGCGAAGTCGCTGTCGAGAATTTGCGCCCCGGTGACAAGGTATTTACCCGCGACAATGGCGTTCAGGCGCTGCGTTGGGTGGGTCGTCGTGATCTTGGCGCAGCGGACATGCGCGCACACCGTGATTACCAGCCTGTGCTGATCCGCAAGGGGGCGTTGGGCAGGGGCCTGCCTGAACGCGACATGATGGTCAGCCCGCAGCACCGGATGCTTGTCACCTCCGATCTGGCGGCTGTCATGTTTGATGAGCGCGAAGTGCTGATCGCGGCCAAGCATCTGACCGGCCTTGATGGCATCGATCAGGTGCGCACCGACTCTGTCAGCTATCTGCACCTGATGTTCGATCAGCACGAAGTCGTGTTGGCGGATGGCGCATGGTCAGAAAGCTTCCAGCCCGGCGATCACTCGTTGCGTGGCATCGGAACCAAGCAGCGCGACGAGGTTTTGTCGCTGTTTCCCGAGTTGGAGACGCTGGCGGGTCTCGACAGCTATGGTGCGGCGCGTTTGTCACTTAAGCGGCACGAGGCCGAGATTATCGTGGATCGCCTCAAGTAGCATCCCGGGCCGCGCGCCATGCGGCCCACGCTTCGGGCGTGTCCAGATCGCGGCGCGCGCGGTCATCTGCGAAGGTCACGTGATGGACGCGATCCCCGAGGGCGCGGATGATGTCGCGCCCGCCATCGTCGCCTGTAATCCTTTGAAATTCAGGGAAAATCATCTGGTGGATCAGCATCGGGTGGCCACCTTTCCCGTCGGGCGTCGCGCCCCGCCAGATCAGCGCATCGGGGGCCACGTTACGTGCATCAAGGACGGCGCGCAGATCACTTTCGCCAATGTCGGGCAGATCGGGCAACAGCAGCAAGGTGTGGTTTGTGACGTCCTCAAGGCTGGCAAAGAGGGCGCGTAGGGTGTGCCCAAACCCGTCGCTCGCGTCCTGCACGGGGATCAATGTGGCGTCCAACCCCTCAAGCGCGTCGTAGCGGGGATGGGGGCCGAGTGGTAGGCCGATCCGCACATCACCGCTGATCGCCCGCGCCATGATCGCCTGACGGCGCAGCAACGCAACGCCATCCACCTCTTGCAGCAGCTTGTCCGCGCCGCGCATCCGCGAGGACGCGCCCGCAGCCGGGATCAGGATCGGTATCATGGGCAGGGGTATATCACCCCCGCATCCGCGCGCCATCCGCATCAAACAGCGGTGTGGTCACAACGCGCGCCGCGCGCATATGGCCAAGGATTTCGATCTCGATCGCGCGGCCCTCTTCGATTCTGTCGACGGGCAGGAACCCTTGGGCCACCGACAGCCCCGCATGATGGGAATAGCCGCCCGAGGTGCAGAAGCCCACCACCGTGCCATCCATCCAGATCGGTTCGTACCCTTGCACATCCGCATCCTCCGCTTCGACGATGAAGGCGCAGAGTTTGCGGGTCGGTCCATTGGCGCGCTCGGCCTCTGCCGCGGCACGTCCGATGAAATCGGTGTTCTTTTTCCACGAGATGAATCGATCGAGCCCCGTTTCCGCCGCCGTGTAGTCGGGCGAGAACTCAAGCAGCCAACCGCCAAAGAACTTGTCGAGCCGCAGCGACATCATCGCGCGCATCCCGAATGGGATCATGCCGTGAGGCTGGCCAGCCTCCCACAAAGTGGTCCACAACTGGCGTTGGGACAGCGGGTCGCAATAGATCTCGAACCCCAGATCGCCGGTATAACTGACGCGCTGCACGATGCAGTCGGTCATGCCCACCATGATCTGCCACACGTCAAGGAATTTCATGTCCGAGATGTCGGTGCGGGTGCAGCCCTGCAGAACCTCACGCGCGCGGGGGCCTGCGATCTGAAAGCCGGTGCGCTGGTCCGAGATGTTTTCGATGCGCATACCGTCCTCAGCCTTATTGTGGAAGTGGCGCATGTGCACGGCCTGCGCGCCGTAGGAGGCGGTCAGCTGAAAGTCGTCCTCGGACAGGCAGGACATGGTGAAATCCCCGATCAGCTTGCCCTTGGGCGACAGCATCGGTGTGAGAGAGATGCGTCCCTGAGCGGGCACGCGGCCCGCCATCACCCGGTCGAGCCATGCCCGCGCCCGCAGCCCGGTGACGCGATATTTGCCGAAATTATGCACTTCGTTGATGCCGACACCACTGCGTACCGCCTTGACCTCACGCGCGGTCGCCTCGAACGCGTCGGAGCGGCGGAAGGATGGCGTTTCATAGGTCGGCTCATCGCCTTGCGCGAAGTAGTTTGGCACCTCGAGCCCGTATTGCGCGCCCCAGACCGCACCCATGCCCGAAAAAGTGTCATACATCGGCGTCGTGCGGTTGGGCCGCGCGGCAGGCAGTTCCTCGTTCGGATAAGCCACGGAAAAGCGTTTCTGATAATTCTCGACCACCTTGGGGCGGGTATAGCCCGGGCTGATCCACGACCCGAACCGGGCCACGTCCATCGCCGTCACGTCCCGCTCGGGCTCGCCCTCGATCATCCATTGCGCCAGCATCAAGCCCACACCGCCGCCTTGGGAGAACCCGGCCATGACGCCGCAAGCCGACCAATAGTTGCGCAGGCCCGGGATCGGCCCCACCAGCGGGTTGCCATCGGGCGCAAAGGTGAAGGGGCCGTGGATCACCGACTTGATGCCCGCCGTTTCCAGCACAGGGAAGCGCTTGTAGGCGAAGGCAATCGACTCCTCGATCTTGTCGAAATCATCCGGCAGCAATTCGTGCCCGAAGTCCCACGGGGTGCCATCGACGGCCCATGGACGGCAGGGTTGCTCGTAAAATCCGATGCACAGCCCGCGCCCTTCCTGGCGCAGATAGCTTTCGCCCGCCGGGTCCATCACATGCGGATGTTCGCCGTCGCGGTTGTATATCTCGGCAATCTCGTCGGTAACGATGTACTGATGCTCCATCGGGTGCAGCGGCAGGTAAAGGCCCGCCATCGCCGCGACTTCGCGCGCCCAAAGCCCGCCGGCATTGACGATATGTTCGGCGTGGATGGTGCCCTTGTCGGTGACCACATCCCATGTACCATCGGCGCGCTGATTGGTTTCGACCACCTTGGTGTGGGTTTCAATCACCGCCCCGCCCATGCGTGCGGCCTTGGCATAGGCGTGGGTGGTGCCGGATGGATCAAGGTGGCCATCGAGCGGGTCATAAAGCGCGCCGATAATTCCGTCGGTGTTGGTGATCGGGGCGATGTCGCGGATTTCATCTGGCGTCACGATCTCGGTCTCAAGCCCCATAAAGCGATGCTTGGCCCGCTCGGCTAGCAGCATGTCGAACCGATCCCGGTTGTCGGCCAAGGTAACGCCGCCCACATGGTGCAGCCCGCAGGAGAGGCCCGTGATCTCCTCCAACTCTTTGTAAAGACGGATGGTATAGCCCTGAAGGGCAGCCATATTGGTATCGCCATTGAGCGTGTGAAAGCCGCCCGCAGCGTGCCACGTGGAACCCGAGGTCAATTCGGAGCGTTCCACCAGCATGACATCCGACCAGCCCAGTTTCGTCAGGTGGTACAACACGGATGCGCCGACAACGCCGCCTCCGATCACGACAACACGGGTGGTGGTCTTCATATCCTATGGCTCCTTGACGCTGACAGGTGCACACTATGTGTGACACTCGGGCAGGAGCGCAAAAAAGCGACCTTGGATGTCGATAACAAACCATTCGAGGGCGCGATGGGACCGTTGATTTCGAAATTTGGAGCGTGGCAACGTCTGGTCTGGCGTTTGGGCAAGGAGCTTCTGGCCCAGTTATGGGTGAGGGTGCTGTTTGTGGGGGCGATGGCGGTTGTGGCGCTTGGCGTGGCGTCCCTGCTGGGGCCGACCCTGCCGGACGAGGTGTCGGGCTATGTCAGCGGTAAGGCGGCGGATCGGCTCTTGTCGATCATTGCGGGCGCGATGCTTGCGGTCACCACCTTTTCGCTGACTGTAATGGTCACGGTCTATCGCAACTCGTCCTCGCAGTTCACGCCGCGGGTGCATCGGCTGATCATGCAGGACCCGACCACACAGAACACGCTCGCCAGCTTCATCGGGGCCTATGTCTATGCGCTGGTGGGGATCATCCTGCGCGAGTTGCAGATATTCTCGGATGACCGGGCGCTTGTGCTGTTCGTGATGACGGTGCTGGTGCTGATCTATGTGGTGTGGTCGCTGGTGCGGTGGGTGCTGCATTTGCAGACCTTCGGCAGCCTGATGGACACCACCCGCCAGATTGAGAAGATCACGCGCGCGCAGTTCAAGGAACGGCTGAAGACGCCCTGCCTCGGGGCCAACCCGTGGACGGACGAGACCGAGTTGCCCGAAGACTGCGAGAGCATCCGCGCGCCCGAAACGGGCTATGTGCAGCATTTCTATCACGAATCCCTCGACGACAAGGCGCGTGAGCAGGGCTTTGACCTCTATATGGCCGTGAACCCCGGCAAGTTTGTGATGGAGGGGGATGTGATCGCCTATGGCCACCGAGCACGCGACCGTGAAGAGGGGTGCGAGGACGGCGATATGACCGAGATCGTGCAGGCCCATTTCAAATTCGGCGATGTGCGCACCTACAATCAGGATCCGCGCTTTGGGCTGATGGTGTTGGGCGAGGTTGCATCAAAAGCCCTGTCGCCGGGCATCAATGATCCGGGCACGGCCATCGACGTCATCACCCGCTCGGCCCGTATTCTGTCGGACTATCAGGACGAAACCAAGTCGGACGCCGAGGTCGAATATCCCCGCCTGTGGGTCCGCCCGCTGAGCCCCAATGACCTGATCGAGGATGCGTTTGGCGCACTGGCGCGGGATGGCGCGGGCGTGATCGAAGTGCAGCAACGCCTGCAATCGGCCCTGGGGCGGCTGATCGAACATCCCTCGCCGGATATGGGGCGGGCCGCTTTTGTGGCCGCAGGGCTGGAGTTCCGCCGTGCCCGCGCTGCGCTGACCTTCGAGCCGGATGTGGACCGGTTGCGCAGATCCACTGCCTATTCCGTGCTGGACGCGCTTGACAGCGAAGATGCGGATGACCCGTTGCAGGATGATCACGGCGTGCAGGACGCGGACTGACCCGCAAGCGCTGCAACTTGTCGCTGAGAGGATAGTTTTGTCGTCCAGAGGGCAAGCCGCGCGGCGGCGGAAGTCACAAGGTGGGTGGTGCAAACGAGACCAAAGGCACGAGACCCATGAAAACCCACGCACAGGCTGTCGTGATCGGCGGCGGCGTTATCGGCTGTTCGATTCTCTATCACCTGACCAAACTGGGCTGGACGGACGTGATCCTGCTGGAACGGGATGAGTTGACCTCAGGCTCCACATGGCATGCGGCGGCCAACATTCACGGGCTGCATGACAGCACCAACATCAGCCGTATTCAGCACTATACCATGGGCCTTTACAAAGAGCTTGAACAGGAAACCGGGCAGGGCTGCGGCGTGTTCCAGCCCGGCTCGCTCTATCTCGCGCAGACCGAAGCGCGCGCGCATCAACTGCGCCTGCAAGCGGCCAAGGCGAAACTCTATGGCATGAATTTTCACGAGGTGGACCGCGCCGAGGCGGAGCGCCTGCACCCGCTGGTCGATTATGACGGCATCCGCTGCATCATGTGGGAACCCGAAGGCGGCAATGTGGACCCGTCGGGTGTGACCAACGCCTATGCCACCGGAGCGCGCCAGAACGGGGCCGAGATTGTGCGGTTCTGCCCGGTCACGGGCACCGAACAGCAGCCTGATGGGACATGGATCGTGCGCACCGAAAAGGGTGATATCGCAACGCCTTGGGTGGTGAATGCCGCCGGGCTGTGGGGGCGTGAGGTGGCGGCACTGGCCGGGATCACGCTGCCGTTGCAGCCGACCGAGCACCAGTATTTCGTGACCGAGACGATCCCCGAGATCGCGGGAATGGACCGTCGCCTGCCATCCGTGGCGGATCGTGACGGAGAATACTACCTGCGCCAAGAAGGGCGGGGCCTGCTCGTCGGGGCCTATGAGAAAGACTATCGGTTCTGGGCCGAGAACGGCACGCCGCAGGGCTTTGGGCATGAGCTGTTCGCCGATGATCTGGAGCGCATCGAGGACAACATGATGCGCGCTATCGACCGGGTGCCTGTGGTCGGTACGGCAGGCATCAAACGGGTGATCAACGGGCCGATGATCTGGTCGCCCGATTCCAATGTCCTCTTTGGCCCCGTGCCGGAACTGACGGGTTATTTCTGCTGCAACGGGATCATTCCCGGCTTTTCCCAATCAGGCGGCATGGGCTTGCTTGCGGCGCAGTGGATCATTGAGGGCGAGACGAAATACGACATGTTCGCTTGGGATATGGCGCGCTTTGGGTCATGGGCGGGCAAGGCGTTCACCAAGGCCCGCGTGGGCGATCAATATGCCAACCGCTTCAAGATCCACTTTCCAAACGAGGAACGCAGTGCAGGGCGCCCCGTGCGCACGCGCCCCATCTACGAAATGCAGCGCGATATGGGTGCGGTCATGGGGCTGAACTATGGGTGGGAACACCCCTTATGGTTTGCGGATGCACCCGGCGTTGAGGACACCGACGGGTTCACCCGCCAGAACTGGTGGGGGCCGGTGGGCGCGGAATGCCGGATGCTGCGCGAGCGCGGCGGGATCATCGATATCTCGAACTTCGCGAAATACGAATGTACAGGGCCGGGGGCCGAGGACTGGCTGAACGCGGTTTTCGCCAATCGCATGCCAAAGGCAGTCGGGCGGTCCTGCCTCACGCCCTTGATCAGCAAACGCGGTGGCATTGCGGGCGATTTCACTGTGACCCGCATCGCCGACGACACCTTCTGGATCATCGGGTCGGGCATGGCGGAACGCTATCACCAGCGGTTCTTCAAACAGGTGCCCTTGCCGGACGGCACCATATTCATCTCTCATACGGACGCGATGTGCGGTTTTAACGTCGCCGGACCGCTGGCCCGTGATCTGTTGCAGCGCATGACCAATGCCTCGCTGGCAACGACCGATTTCCCCTTCATGCGCTCCGCCATGATCGAGCTTGCCGGGGTCAAGGCACTGGCTCTGCGCGTGTCGTTCACGGGCGATCTGGGATGGGAACTGCACTGCGCGCAAGCCGATCAACATCGGCTTTACGAGGCACTGATCGAAGCGGGGCGCGACATGGGTATCGGCCCCGTGGGCAGCCGCGCGTTGATGAGCCTGCGCATCGAGAAGGGTTATGGATCATGGAGCCGGGAATACAGCCCCGAATATTGGCCCCAAGAGGTTGGTCTGGATCGGCTGATCAAGATGGACAAGGACTTTCTGAACAAGGAGGCCGTGCGCGACGTGATGCAGCAACCTGCACGCGAATCGCTGGTGGTTTTGCAATTGGATGATGCGGATACCGCCGCCTCTGGTGCGGATGCCACGGGTGGCGAGCCAATCTTTTTTGAGGGCAAGGGGGTGGGTCGGGTCACATCCGGGGCCTACGGCTACAGCGTGAATCAAAGCCTCGCCCTGGGATTTGTGTCCGGGCCAAAAGCGGGCGATCAGGTCGAGGTGATGGTGCTGGGACAGCCCCATAAGGCAACTATACTTGACGCTCCGCCCTTTGATCCGGCGGGTGCGCGGTTGCGCGCCTAAGGGCTGCAAGTTGAAAAAAACGGGGTGCGGCTTGGCGTGACGGCACTTTGGACACAGGCCTGTTTACTGACATCACGTCGGTCGTCGCACCGCACCCCCGTCAGGCCATATTGACACATTTACTCTATTTAGCGTCACATGCTAGAGACCCTGCATGTTGCGAACGGATGATTGCCGCGAAGTGCACGTTTATGTCTCCAATGGCAGCGTGGCACATTTCACGATACGTGAAATGCATGAGCTATATACGTCATGGCAACTCTGGGTTCTGATCTGCGTCGGCTTCATGATCATGACCACTGGCCACCCGGTGACATTGCCCCAATTTGACAGTTTCGGGTTGCGGCTGGCGTTTTGGTGCATCGCGCTGGCTTTCTATCTGGTGACGTCGACCTCCTATTCCCTGGTTGCGCAATGGATCTGGGACCGCACGATTGGCGGGCCGATCCCGTTGATCTTGCTGTCGACACCATTGGTTCTGGCGGCGACCTACCTGACCTCGGCCCTCCTGACCGTGATGTTCGAGCCCGGCCGCCCGGCATTTTACAGCATGACCTGGCAGATGAACCTGCGGAATGTGTTCGTGGCGCATGTGTTTGAAACGGTTGCGTTGCTGTGGTTGCTGCCTGCACAACGGGCACAACGCGCCGATCAAAATACGGCGCGCAGCGTGACACTGGCGGGTCGGCGCTTTGTTTTGGCACGGATCAGACGTGTCAAAGGGGCCGAACACTATCTCGAGGTCTACTGCGCCGATGGCAAAGAGGTGATCCGCGAACGCATGGTCACCTTTCTGGAGCAGGTCGGGCCGGGCGACGGCATTCAGACCCACCGCTCACATTGGGTTGCCAGCGACAGCGCACTTGATCTGACCGGCAGCAAATTGCGTCTGCGCGACGGGGAAATCGTGCCCGTGGCGCGGGGACGGCTAGAGGATGTGCGCCTTTGGCTCGCAGGCCAAACCAGCTCCGAAGAATTGGCCTAGGCGGTCACTCCAGCTCTTTGATCCGCAAGGCCGTGATTCGATTGCCGTCACGCGCCTTCACCTCGAACCGGAAGCCGTGAAAGCTGAACACTTGGCCCAGGGTCGGGATGGTTTGCGCCTCGTGAATGACAAGGCCGGCCACGGTGTTGGCCTCTTCATCGGGCAGGTTCCAATCGGTCGCGCGGTTGAGGTCGCGGATCGTCATGGCCCCGTCGACCATATAGTGCCCGTCCTCGCCCCGGTTGATCGCGTGATCGCCATCGGGGTCGAATTCGTCCGTGATCTCGCCGACGATCTCTTCCAGAATATCCTCAAGCGTGATCAGCCCTTGCAACGAGCCGTATTCGTCCACCACCAGCGCAAAATGGGTGCGCATCCGCAGAAATTGCCGCATCTGGTGATCAAGCGTTGTGGTTTCGGGCACGAAATAGGGGGGCATGGCGACTTGCGAGATGTCAAACGCCTTGAGCGCGCCCGCATCGCCTTCCGGTCCGCCGATCTTTTGATACATCGCGCGCAGCAGGTCCTTGGCGTGGATCACGCCGGTGATGTTTTCCTGTTCATCACGGAACAGGGGCAGGCGGGTGTGGCTCGATTTCAGGCACTGTTCGAGGATGTCTTGCGGATCGTCATCGGCATTGATCATCTCGATGCCGGAACGGTGCAACATGATCTCTTCCACGGTCCGGTCGCCGAGGTCGAGCGCGCCCAAGATGCGGTCGCGGTCTTCCTTTTCGACAACCCCTTCGGAATGGCCCAGATTGAGCGCCCCCGCGATTTCCTCGCGCACGGCCATGATGTGGCTGTCGGGATCGATCTGCACACCGAACAGGCGCAGGATGCCCCGCACCAGCAGGCGCACTGCGGACACGATGGGCGAAAACAGCAGCACCACGATTGAAATGGGGCGCGACACGAGGGCGGCGGCTGTTTCGGAATTTGTGATGGCATAGGTCTTGGGCAGCACCTCGGCAAAGATCAGCACCAGCAGGGTCATGACCAGCGTCGCCATCGCCACGCCGCTTTCGCCAAAGGCGCGGGTAAAAACGGTGGTGGCCAGCGCCGTGGCCAGAATGTTCACGAGGTTGTTGCCAAGCAGGACCGAGCCGATCAGCCGCTCGTTGTCTTCGGTGATGTGGAGCGCGCGTTGGGCACCGCGCGATCCCTTGTCCGCGCGGACACGCAGTTTCCCGCGCGAGGCTGCCGTCAGGGCCGTTTCGGAACCCGAGAAAAAGCCCGACATGAAAAGCAGCATCAAGATCACGCCGCAGGTGATCCAGAAGGCTGCGTCAAGCGCGGTAGAGGGGTCGTCCATTCGTGATTTATCCTTTGATCTGACTTGGGTTATGGGGGTGAGGACGCGCGCAATCAAGGGAGGTGAGGCAATGCGGCACGCAGATCTGGGCGTTTTGGATGGCCCTGTGCTGATCTTTGGCGGTCCGTATTCCAACCTTCAGGCCACCCAAGCGGTGCTGGCCGAGGTCCGTGCGCGCCGGGCTACGCCGATCTGTACGGGCGATGTGGCCGCCTATTGCGCCCGCCCGGTCGAGACGATTGCGGCGATCCGCGCGTCGGGTTGCGCGGTGGTCTCGGGCAATTGCGAGGTGCAATTGGCTTCTGATGCGCCCGATTGCGGTTGCGGGTTCGAGGCGGGCACGACCTGCGACATGCTGTCGGTTGGCTGGTACGGTTTTGCCCGCGCGCAGGTGAGCAAGTCGGATCGGGACTGGATGGCCCACCTGCCGGATGTGGTGACGTTCCATCACCAAAGCGCCCGCTACGGCGTTATCCATGGCGGGGTGCGCGATGTGGCGCGCTTCTTGTGGTCGAGTTCTCCGGCATCAAACCTCGAGGACGAGTGGGATGCGCTTGAGGCGCAGATCGGCCCTGTCGATCACATCCTCGCAGGGCATAGCGGGATCGCGTTTGACCGCCCCTTGCGGCGTGGGCGCTGGATCAATGCAGGGGTGATCGGGATGCCGCCGCATAACGGGTGCGCGGCGACGCAATTTGCGGTGCTGGATCAGGGTCGGGCGACCTTTCACGTGCTGCCTTATGATGTGGCAGGGGCGGCAGCTGACATGCGGTCCGCAGGGTTGACCCAAGGCTATCACACGACCCTCGAAACCGGCTATTGGCCGTCCGAAGACGTGTTGCCCCCTGATTTACGTGTCCCTTTGGCCAAAGGGTGATGATCCAGCACAAGCTGGGTCAGGCGTTCGTCCACCACATGGGTGTAGATCTCGGTCGTGGCCACGTCAGCGTGGCCCAGCATCGTCTGGATCGCGCGTAAATCCGCGCCGCCTGCCAACAGATGGGTGGCAAAGGCGTGGCGCAGCGTGTGGGGTGTGACCTTGTCGGGCGGGACCAGACCATAGGCGGCCAACCCCTTGATCCGGCTGTAAAACCAGTGGCGTGTCAGATGCCCCGAGACTCCGCGCGACGGGAACAGGAACCGCGATGGCGGGCTGCCTTTGCCTCTGGCGACCTCCTGCGTTTCATCACGTGCCGTGATCCACGCGCTCAGCGCCTCCCGAGACGGCGGAGAAAGAGGCACCAGCCGTTCCTTGCCACCCTTGCCCAGAATCAGCAACATCTCCGGATCGCCCCGCGCCGCCGAAACAGGCAGGCCCACCAGTTCGCTGACGCGCATGCCCGTGGCATAAAGAAGTTCCATAAGGCAGGTGTCGCGCAGCCTGTCATGGGGATTGCGGCCAAAGCTGCGGGCGGCCTCAAGCAGCTTGTCCACCTCCGCCTCGTCCAGCGTCTTGGGCAGGCGCTTGTCCTGTCCGGGGCTGGTGATCTGTATTGCAGGATTGTCCGCACGCCAGCCTTCATCAAAGGCAAAGCGAAACAGTTGTTTGATGGCCGAGAGGCGGCGGGCGCGGGTCGCCTTGGCAAGTCCCTGGGTATCGCAATAGATCAGGTAGCTTTCAAAATCGCTTTGGGTGGCGATTGCGAAATCGCTTCCCTGACGCACCAGCCAGGCCTCTACATCCTTCAAGTCGCGCCCATAGGCCAATAACGTATTGCGCGCGGCCCCCAATTCGGCGGCCTGCGCCTCAAGGAAGGTCGATATCCAATGCGCCGTCACACCGGCTCCTCAAGCAGCAGAACCTGCAAGGCGGCGCGGCGTGCCACGTCTTCGAGCCCCAAGGCGCGCAAGGTGGCAAGGCCGGTGCGCAGTTGCGCCACATCGCCCGCGCCGCCCGCATGGGTTAGGGCAAGGGTACGCAGGATGGCGTGGCCCAGATCACCATCTTGGGCAGAGGCGATGATGCCAGCGTCTGGGGCCGCATCGCCGAAGGCGGCCAAAATGGCTCCTTGAGCGCCGTCGCCTGTCAGGTCCGCGGGCACTGTTCCCGAGGCGACTGCAGCCAGCACGGGCCGATCCAGCGCGCGTTGCGGAAAGATCTGCGCGGCGGTCTCGTATTGCGGCGATAACAACAGCACCTCAAAGGCGATGTCAGCGCTTGGCCCACTCAGTGTGAGCGCGGCAAGATCATTGGCAAAGAGGCTGGCAAACGGGGCTGTCAGTCGTGCCGAGCGCATCGCGCGCCACGCCCCCGGCAGCGTCTTGGCCACCGCGTTCACGCTGCGCTGCCCAAGGGCAGTCTCGACCCGCTGCAGGGCCGAAACGCGATCCCATACGCCCCCCGATGCAGCGGGCTGGCGGTGGGTGTAAAGCCCGAGCAGACGGTTGTCCGCCACAGCGCCGGTGCGCGCGAGCCGCTCGCCGGCCTCGATCCGGGCCTTCCAGCCGACGGTGTTAGCCAGATCGGCATTGGCATAGACGACCGGCCAGCCGCGCGTCGGGATCGGCGTGCCAATGGCCTGAAATACGCGGAACATCAACGTGTCCGGCGTGGTGGGAACGGGCAGGGGGGCTGCGTCTTCAAACAGGTCCGGATCAAGGAACCTCTCGAGGGCCGCCACGGTCGTTTCATCCATCAACCCAAGGGCGCGGCCGGTCCCGAGGATCAGCACGGCCGTGTCCCAATCGCCCGCGCGGGCGGCGCAAAACACCTCATGCGCAGGGCCGGGGGACAGGTGCGGTTGGGCGCGCAAGGTCGCGCAGGCCGCCGCCTCGGACCCGGTCAGCAGCGCCATATCCATATAGCGCGCCATATGTGCTGCGCTGGCATCCGGGCCCGCCTGCTGCAACAGGGCCATGGCCGGGTCGAGCGCGCCGAGTGCATAGAGGGCGTCAATGCGGGCCAGATCAAAGGCCGTCGCATTCTGGGCCGGGGGCAGAGATTCGGCCAAAAGAAGGGTGTAGAACAGCGACTGAAGGGCTGGCTGGCGCAAATCCGGCATGATCGCGATGGTGCGGGCAAGATCGGTGCCGTCACTGCCGGACCACAGCGTATCGGGCAGGCCTGTCACGTTGGCAGGGGCTAGACCAACCCGTCTGGGGGCCGCCCCATCCAGCGGCGCGACGGACACCTGCGGCACGGTCGCGGTCGAGGTCACGTCAGGCTCGGTCGGTTGTGGCAGGGCTGCGGGCGTCGCGGCTTGGCTGTCGAGCCAGTCAATCACGCTCAGCGGGGCCTCGACGGGGGTCTGGGCCACCAGAGTTGCCGGACCCATCAAAGCGGCCAGACAGGCAAGGGTAAACCTACTCCGCATCAAGCGTCACAGGCAGCCGGATTTCGGTCTGCTCAGGAGAGAAATTCGCGCCAAAATACTCACCGACATAGGCATAGCACACAAGACCGATGAACCCGATGATCAATAAGAAGATCAGCAGCTTGAAAAGTCGGCCCATAATTTAACTGCCCCGGTAATTTGCCAATGGTTTCTTGGTTTTGCCCAAAGCATATATGGCCTTTTTCCTAAAATCACGTCACATACGGCATAATGAGCGAAAATCAGCAAAATCATCTTTCCGCAGGACGCTACAGGCTGAAAAAGACCATCGTGATGGTCGGCATGATGGGCGCGGGCAAAACGGCCGTGGGGCGCGCCCTTGCGCTGCGGCTTGGCGTGGCGTTTCTCGATAGCGACGCCGAGATCGAGGCGGCAGCAAACATGACGGTGCCCGAAATTTTTGAACGCGATGGTGAGCCGTTCTTTCGCACCAAGGAAACCCAAGTCATATCCCGTTTGCTGGATGAGGCGCGGGGCGTGCTGTCCACGGGCGGGGGCGCGTTTCTGGCCGAGGTGAACCGCGCCAATATCACGGCGCGCGGTGTCTCTGTCTGGCTGGATGCGGACCTCAGCCTTTTGTGGCAACGCGTGCGCCACAAGGACACGCGGCCCCTGCTGCGCACCGCTGATCCGCGCGCGACCCTGGCCAAGATTTATGACACACGCGTTCCGCTTTATGCGCAGGCGGATGTGACGGTAAAGTCGCTTCCAGACCTGTCGATCGAGGAAATGGTGGACCGCGTGATCGCGGCCTTGCTGGCCGAACGCCCGGATGTGTTGGAGCAGAAACATGCGTGAAACTGTTCATGTGCCTTTGGGCACGCGGGCCTATGACGTGCTGATCGGCCCCGGTTTGCTGGCCGAGTCCGGCACACTGATCGCGCCGTTTCTCAAGCGGCCCCGCGTGGCCGTGGTCACCGAAACACGCGTCGCGGCCCTGCATCTTGAAGGGTTGCGCGCTGGTCTGGCGCAGGCGGGCATCGACCTTGTGTCCCTAGAACTGCCCCCCGGGGAGGCCACCAAAAGCTGGGCGCATCTGGGGCAGGTGACCGAGTGGCTGCTTGATCAAAAGGTCGAGCGGCAGGATATGGTCATCGCCCTCGGGGGCGGTGTGATCGGCGATCTGGTGGGGTTTGCCTGCGCGATCCTGCGGCGCGGTGTGCGGTTCGTTCAGGTCCCGACGTCACTGCTGGCGCAGGTTGACAGTTCGGTCGGGGGCAAGACGGGGATCAACACGGCCCAGGGCAAGAACCTGGCCGGGGCGTTTCATCAACCCAGCCTCGTGCTGGCGGATACTGACGTGCTCGACACGTTGACGGCGCGCGATTTTCTGGCCGGGTACGGGGAGGTTGTGAAATATGGCCTGCTTGGGGATGCGGCGTTCTTCGACTGGCTTGACGAAAACGCACCCGCGATGGCCCAAGGTGATATGGTGCTGCGGGTCGAGGCGGTAAGACGCTCGGTTCAGATGAAGGCCGATATCGTGACCCGGGATGAGACCGAGCAGGGAGACCGCGCCTTGCTCAACCTGGGTCACACCTTCTGCCACGCGCTTGAGGCGGCCACGGGCTATTCGGATCGCCTGTTGCACGGCGAAGGGGTGGCTGTGGGCTGCGCGTTGGCCTTCGAGCTGTCGGCTCGCCTTGGCTTGTGCAGTCAGGAAGACCCAAGCCGGGTGCGCGCCCATATCAAAGCCATGGGCATGAAGACGGATCTGGCCGATATCCCCGGTGAGTTGCCGGATGCGGCTGCGCTGCTGGAGTTGATGGGGCAGGACAAAAAGGTGGTGGCAGGCACGCTGAACTTTGTGCTGGTGCGCGGGATCGGGTCGGCTTTTGTCACCTCTGACGTGCCGCGAGAGGTGGTCTTGGGCGTGCTGAGCGACGCACTGGCCTAGTCGTCGATATCCTGGCCCCATGGGTCGATGCCATGACGGGTACAGAACCAGAAGTAGAACGGAGTCTCGATCACAACCCCGGCAAGGACGGTAAATGCCCACCAGGGCAGCGGCAGCCCGAGCATCACAAACGACAGACCCTGTCCTGCATAGGCAACGGCGATGCACAGGAAGACCACCGCCGATATCACCGCATCATAGGCCAGCAACGCACCAAGTCGTTGCACGCCCAGTCGCGGATAGACCGCGACATAGGCAAAGCCGAATGCCGCGATCAGAAACAGAATGATCCGCAGTTCAGGACCCATGGAAAGGGCTCAGAACGGGATCTCGTCGTCGAGATCACGGCTTGGGCCTGGGGCATTGCCACCACCACCGCCACCGCTGCTGCTGCCGCCATAGCCGCTGTCGCGATCGTCATAGCCCATCTGGCCACCACCGCCGCCACCGCCATAGTTGCCGCCAGCGCCGCCGCCGCCGTCGCGACCATCCAGCATCGTGAGCGTGCCGCCATAGCCCTGCAAGACAACTTCGGTGCTGTATTTGTCCTGACCCGATTGGTCCTGCCATTTGCGGGTTTGCAACTGCCCTTCAATGTAGACCTTGGAGCCTTTGCGAAGATACTGTTCGGCGATGCGCACCAGCCCTTCCTGAAAAATCGCGACGGAGTGCCACTCGGTCTTTTCCTTGCGCTCGCCGGTGTTGCGATCCTTCCACGTCTCGGACGTGGCGATGCGCAGGTTGCAGACTTTGCCGCCATTCTGGAACGTGCGCACCTCCGGGTCGCGCCCCAGATTGCCGATCAGAATGACTTTGTTAACGGACCCTGCCATATTCTTCCCCTTGGCTTGACGGGCGCGCCGATTCCGGGCGCCGCAGTGTGCTTTTGGCTAGACTACACATGGTTAACGGCGGCTTAAACGCCATTTCGTCTTCGTGACTGGCACAATGGCCAAAAAACCGTATATAGTGCGCCAAGAACAATTCGAGGCATGGACTGGGGTGCAGGGCAAGATGCGGGGCGTATGGGCAGGAGCCATTATCTTGGCGCTGGTGGCCGAAGCTGGGATGGCGCAGACTTTGTCGAGCCGCAACCGCACTAAGCTGTTCAAATCGCAGACCAAAGTTCTCGATAGTCGCGCCGCCAAACAGTATTCCAATTCGGTGCGTTTGCAGCCGCCCAAGGTGGTGACGCCGACCAAGTGGGACACCACAGGGTCGAGCCCTGAATACAAAGGCAAATATCGCGGTCCGTTTCTGGCTTTGGCCAAGGATGCCGCCCGACGCCACGGCGTGCCCGAAGACCTGTTCCTGCGCCTTGTCCAACAAGAATCGGGCTGGAACGCCAAGGCCCGCTCGCACAAGGGTGCCTATGGTCTGGCGCAGTTGATGCCCGCAACAGCCCGTGGGCTGGGTGTGGACCCCAAGGTGCCTGCCGAAAACCTTGACGGGGGCGCGCGGTACCTCAAGCAGCAATATGCCGAGTTTGGCAGCTGGCGGCTGGCATTGGCCGCCTATAACGCTGGTCCGGGGGCTGTGAAAAAGTACAACGGCGTGCCGCCCTTCAAAGAAACCCGCAATTACGTGAAAATTATCTGGGGCAGCTAGTGCTTGCGCTAAGGTGCTGAATTGCTTTCGCTATTCTGCGGATAGTCCACACGCGCTTGCGCTGCAATACGCTGGCGCATGTGCCTTGTCGGAACTTATTAAACCCCTGTCTTGTTCTCTCGATGAAGACGCTGCACCGCGACATGTCCCTATAGGCATTTCTGCAGCGACGACAAAAAGAAAAGGAAAGACACAGATGACACAGTTCATGAAGAAGACCGCTATCGCCGCATTGCTGAGCGCCACATCCCTGAGCGCCGCACAGGCTGCAACTCCATTGGGTGACGTGACCGTCGAAAGCCGTACAGCGGGGATCGAGGGTGCTGCCTCGTTCCTGTTCTTTCCCAACATCACCGAAGATCTGGAAAACGCAATCGAAGCGCGCCTGCCGATGACCGGCATGGAGAAAGACGCGCAGATCGAAGTGCAGGTGATCGAGTTGCTGCTGGATGGTGACACGATCGCGCCCGACAGCACCGAGTTCAACGAGATGCAGATCACCGTGATGTATTCGCATCCCGACAATGCGTTTCCGTCCGAAATCTATCCCGCCCGTGTGAGCGCGACCGAGGTCAGTGTCCCCGTGCCCGCCGGATTCAAGGTGGTTGATGCGACGGCACCCGACTTTTACCGCGTGCTGATGGCAGGTGCCGCTGATCAAGTGGTCAAACTGCTGCCCGAAGAGATCGAAGTCACACCATATAACTAATCATCGCAGACACCTGCATGATCACCGCGATACCCAAGCGCGCCGCATCTCGGATGTGGCGCGTTTTTGTTCGTGTTCTGTCACACTCCCGCCCTGATTGCAGGATACGACCTGACGCGTAGCGTGTCCGCCTCCGGGTCTGACGCTGCGGTGGCAGCACGAAAGGACGCCAGATGAAGGCTCAAAGCTCGTTTTCTGATCGCGTCGCGCGCATCGAGAACCACACCACGTTTGGTGCGTCTGCCGGGTACCGGGCGCAGAACCTCATTCAGTCCCGAAAGGTGTTGCGCCGCATTTACGGTGAACTACTGGTCGCGGGCGGGCTGTTGGGTGGGCTGGCCGGGTTGATCTTTGCCCAGCAATTCGGTCTGTCGACCTTGCTCTCCATGGATATGGAAACGCTTTACGAGCTGGTCATGGCGGATCGCACCATGATGGGGCTGCTGGCAGGTGTGGCTGTTGGCCCCATCGGTTTCCTGCTTGGCCAGATTTGCGGAAGCCCGCGGGTGTCGCAGTTCTGGCTTGGCTACTTTGCCGGGGTGCTGGCCTCCAACTGGTCGGACATACAGATTTACGCCGCGACCCTGACGGCTGTCGGGTAGTCGGCCCGCCCCCTTATTCTGCAGCGATTTTGATGACCGGCTCCATCCGGGCAAGGATGTCGTCGGCCAGATGGCATTTCACCTGATGCCCTTCGGCGAGGTGACGCACGGGCGGCACCTCTTTTTCACACAGGCCGCCCGGCACTTCAGACTTCCAACGGCACCGGGTCTGGAACGGACAGCCCGGCGGCGGGTTCATCGCCGACGGAATGTCACCTTCGAGCACGATATGCTTTTTCTCGACCTTGGTGTCGGCGATGGGCACGGCCGACAGCAGCGCCTCGGTATAGGGATGATAGGGGGGCGAGAACACCTGATCGGTGCTCCCGAGTTCGACCACATGGCCGAGATACATGACCATCACCCGGTCGCTGAGGTAGCGCACGATCGACAGGTCGTGGCTGATAAACAGCAGGGTCGTTTTGTGCTCGCGCTGGATTTCCATCAAAAGGTCGGTGACGGCGGCCTGCACAGACACATCAAGGGCCGAGACGGGTTCGTCCGCCACCACGATGCGCGCATCCCCAGCAAAGGCGCGGGCGATCCCGACCCGCTGCTTCTGACCACCTGACAACTGGCGCGGCATGCGCGTTGCAAAGGCGCGCGGCAGCTTCACAAGGTCCAACAGTTCGAGCATACGCTGATGCCGCTCGGCCTCGTTCTTGCCGACTTTGAAAATCTCGAGCGCGCGGATGATCTGGCGGCCCACCGTCATGGACGGATTGAGTGTGTCGAACGGGTTCTGGAACACCATCTGCACGTCCGCAACGGTCTGGGTGTCACGCTCTTCGATGGGAATGTCCTGAATGGCCTTGTTGCCAAGGGTGATAGTGCCCTCGGTCGCCGTCTCGAGCCCCATCAGCACCTTCGCGAATGTGGATTTGCCGCAGCCCGACTCGCCCACGATGGCGAGGGTTTCGGATTCGCGCGCCTCGAAGCTCAGCGTCTCGTTGGCCTTCACCACCTTCTTTTCACCGGACGAGAACAGGGCAGAGGCCGCGACCTCGTAATATTTCTTGAGGTTGTCCATCTTCAGGACGACATCGCCGATCTCGCCCTTCTGCTTGACCTCGGCCAGCTCCATCGGCGCGTTCCAGTCGATTTCCTCGAATTTGACGCAGCGGGTTTCGTGGCTGCCATCGGGGTTCGCGGGGCGCATCGGGATCGCCTGTTTGACGTCACACCGCCCAGCCTCGAAATAGTCACAGCGCGGGCCGAAATTGCAGCCGGGTGGGCGTTCATGGGGCAGGGGGAAGTTGCCGGGGATCGCCACAAGAGGACGCGCGTTCTTGTCCGCACCGGGCAGGGGGATCGAGCGGAACAGCGCCTGCGTATAGGGGTGCTGCATCTCGTCAAACACCTGTTCAATGCTGCCGCGCTCCACCGCTTCGCCGGAATACATCACGCAGATACGGTCGCAGGTTTCCAGCACCAGACCGAGGTTGTGGCTGATGAACAGCATGGAGGTGCCGTATTTCTTGCCCAAGTCCTTGACCAGTTCGACCACCGCCGCTTCGACAGTCACATCAAGCGCCGTGGTCGGTTCATCGAGGATCAACAGCGAGGGTTCGGACATCAGCGCCATCGCGATCACGATGCGCTGCTGCTGGCCGCCCGAAAGCTGGTGGGGAAAGGAATTCAGTATACGCTTGGGGTCGGGCAGCTTCACATCCGTGACCACCTGCAAGGCGCGCTCGTAGGCGTCTTTTTCGGACATGCCCTGATGGATCATCGGCACTTCCATCAACTGCTTGCCGATCTTCATGGCCGGGTTCAGCGATGCCATCGGCTCCTGATAGATCATCGCGATTTCCGAGCCGCGGATGTCGCGCAGCTCCTCGGCGCTCATCTCTTGCAGGTCGCGGCCCTTGAACTTGATCGAGCCGCCGACGATGCGCCCGTTCTTGCCCAGATCCTGCATGACCCCGAGGGCCACAGTGGATTTGCCGCAGCCCGATTCCCCTACAAGACCGACAGCCTCGCCGGGTTGCACGGTCACCGAAAAATCCATCACGGCAGGAATTTCGCGCAGTCGCGTGAAGAATGAAATGCTCAGCTTGTCGATCTCGAGGATCGGGCCATCATGATCCAGTTTCGCCATCGTGTTCGTCTCCTCGGTCAATGCGCAGGTGCCCTGCCTCTTTTGACCTAAAATATCGCGGGGGTCCGGGGGCTGGCCCCCGGTCCCACACTTGAAATCAGTCTTTCAGACTCTCTTCGCGCAAGCCGTCCGCCAGCAGGTTCAACCCCAGCACCAGCGTCAGCAGCGCAAGGGCCGGCGCAATCGCGACATGCGGATAGACCGACAGCAGGCGGCGACCGGCGTTGATGGTCGTCCCCCAATCCGGGCTTTCGCTTTCAAGGCCGAGGCCGAAAAAGCCGAGCGTGCCGAGCAGTATGGTAGTGTAGCCGATACGCAGACAGAAATCGACGATCAGCGGCCCGCGCGCGTTGGGCAGGATCTCCCACAGCATGATGTACCACGGGCCCTCGCCACGTGTCTGGGCGGCGGCCACATAGTCGCGTGTCTTGATGTCGAGCGCGAGGCCCCGCACGATCCGAAAGACCGTGGGCGCGTTCACAAAGACGACGGACACGAATACGACCAGAATGCCCGGATCGATGTCAAAAAGATCCACCGCGCCGGGCAGGCCGGGGATCGCGTAGGTCGCCGTGGACACGATGGCCCCATTGGTCGAAATCAACGACAGGTAGATCCAGCCCAAAACCCCCAGCACCGCGATCAGCAGCGGCGTGCGGAACGAAGGTTGCGTGTAATAGCGCGAGTTCAGCAACACTGCGACAAAGATCAGCGGAAAGATGAACAGCACCGTCGCCATGTAGTTGGGAATGCCCGTCGCCACGATCTCGGGCGTGACCAGCAGGTAAAACAGCAGGATGACCGGAAAGGCGAGGATCAGGTTGGCCAGGAACGACAGGATCGTATCCAGCCGTCCTCCGTAGTAGCCTGCGGGCAGGCCAAGCGTGATGCCGACCATGAAGGCGAACAGCGTGGCCAGCGGTGCGATCTGCACCACGACCCAGGCCCCCTTGAACAGGCGGCTGAAGACGTCGCGCGCGAGGTTGTCGCCGCCCAGAAGATACCAGGCATATTGGCCGTCTTCGGCACCGCGCAGCGGCGTGCCGGGCACCTTGTTCTTCATTCCCGATACTTGCGTCAGGCTGTCATGGGTCGAAATCCAGTCGAACAGGCCCGCCATCACACCTGCGAACACCCAGAACATCACCAGCGCAAAGCCGATCATGCCCACGGTCGAGTCAAAGAGCTTGCCGTAGAGGCCCAAGCGCCGCTTGAACTGGATCGACACCACAAAAGTGACCACCAGCGCGATCCAGACCGGGATCAACTGCTGGCTCATCCCACCGATGATCCCGCCCAGTCCCGCGCCGCCAACCGCACCGGCAAGCACATAGATCACCAGCAGCGCGAGCAGGGCTGCGCCTGTCCAGCGCGTCGCGGTTGCGGCCAGATCATAAGGGCCACCGGCCGTGCTCAGCGTGCCATCTGGGTTGGTGACGACGCGCGCGCCGCCCGTGGCGATGCTGAGAACGATCTGCGCCAGCACGACGACGAGAAACAGCGCCACCAGAACATACAGCACGGGGTCCAGAAATTGCCCAAGCGTTCCGGTCCATGTCAAAGGTTCCATGTCTCTGGCCCTCCCTTAAGAAATGCGGATGCGTGGGTTGAGGAACACGTAGCCGATATCAGATATCAGCTGCGTGATCAGCACCACGACCACAGAGACGACCGAAACGGCCAGAAGAAGTTCGATGTCGTTGTTGCCCGCCGCCTGCACCAGCAGCCAGCCAAAACCCTTGTAGTTAAAGAGCGTCTCAACGATCACGACCCCGTTCAGCAGCCACGGGATTTGCAGCATGATGACGGTGAACGGCGCAATCAGCGCGTTGCGCAGCGCGTGTTTCATGACGATATTGCCGAAGCTGACCCCCTTGAGCCGCGCGGTGCGGATATATTGCGCCGTCATCACCTCGGTCATCGATGCCCGTGTCATCCGCGCGATATATCCCATCCCGTAAAGGGCGATGGTGACCACCGGCAAGGTGAAGTTTTCGAAGGTCGCGTTCTCGATAGCCTGGGTCGCCGATCCCTTGAACCACTTGAGCCCGAAGGCGGAGGAGGCAAAGACCGCGATGAAGATGACCCCCGAAACATATTCAGGCGTCGCTGTAGTCGCAATCGAGAAGGTCGAGAGCGAGCGATCGAGCCCCGACCCCTCGCGCATCCCCGCCAGTACGCCCACGATCAGCGCCATGGGCACCATTACCAGCAACACGAAGCCCATCAGCTTGCCTGTCGCCGCAAGCCGCGTGGCGACCAGGCTGCCGACCTCATCCTTGAACACCAGCGAATAGCCCCAGTCGCCCTGCAATACACCGCAGAAGGTGGAGCGCTCCTCGACCGGGGTCCCTTTGTCAAAACACTGACCGGTGACCGTGCCGTCGTCCTTCTCGGTGGTCCAGCCGGGCGCGACGCCAAGCCAGCGGCCGTATTTGACGAATGTGTTGTCGGTATAGCCGCGATCCCCGAGCCAGCTTGCCACGGCCTCGTCCGACATGCGGAAGTTGCCCTGGGTTTTGGCCAGTTTCTCAAGGTTTGGGTAAAGATTGGTCAGAAAGAACACGATGAAGGTCAGGCAGATTGCCGTCAGCAACATCACACCCAGTCGTCTGAGAATGAAAAGTCCCATATAGCGCCCCTGTTGTGGTGGCTGCGGCAGTCTTGTGCTGCCGGTGATGTTTCGCGGGCAACATTGGCTGCGCCTCGCGTGAACGTCATGTGGACGTCATAAGAATTTCGTTGGTGATTGATTGGCTACGACACGTTGGCTCCCCGGTTTCCGATAGTGCTGGCTTGTTCCCGATGGGGGCTCTGTCTGGCTCGAAACAGTGCGCACCCGTGCAGCATCAATCGGTTATCGGGGCATGAGGCAACAGAACCGGACGCAGGTCAACGGTGTCCTTGCAATATTTGATGCACGTTTGCGACATTTACCTGATCCATACGCGACATGCCTGAACGGACAGCGATGTTGCAAAGGCCATCAAAGCCGCCCGTTTTGGCGCACGGCGGAGGGGGTCATACCGGTGTGTTGCTGCATGAACCGGGTGAAATAGGCAGCCGATCCAAAACCCAGATGCCGCGCCACGTCCTGAATGGCACCGTCACTTTCGATCAATCCGATCCGTGCCGCGTAAAGCACACGTTCGGTCAAAAGATCGGCTGCCGTGCGCCCCGTGGCAGCCTTGCAGACGCGCGTCAGGTGGGTTGGGGTCACATTCAATGCCTCTGCATGATCGGCCATGGTCAGCCCCAAAGCGTGATGATGGGCGACCCGATCACAGAATGCCGCGCTCAGCCGGGCGGCGGCATTCATGGGCAAGGGCAGGTGATCGGGCATTGCGATCTGGCGGCGCAACCAGACCGAAATCAGGGCCGTGTGCCCATCCAGCGCATCCTGCGTCAGCGGGCGCGGCGTGGTGACTTCGCGGTGGGCGGCCTCGAACAGCGCCGTCATATCCGTGATGGCCGCCACATCGCGGATGCGCAACTGCCGGGGACCTTCGGGCAGGCGGATGTCACTGCCATCGGGGATCAGGGCGACCATGCCAGCCCCTTGCCGGCCCAATTCAAGCGAAAACAACGTGCGCGGCGGAATTGAGATGGCATTGTGCGTACCCACCCCGCGCCGGGTTCCGTTCAGCAGCATCCGCCCCTGACCGCGCGTGATCCAGATGATCAGATGCTCGGGGCGATCATGGACCTGGGACAGCCGCCAGTCCTGCGGACCGGTCAGTTGGCCAAGGGTCGCAATTTTGATCGGAGCAAGGGACATCTGGCCTGCACGGTTGTTCGAAACTGTAAATTTTGAACATGCATGACATGATTAAACCAGCGGAAACAGGAAAAAAGGTCAAGGGCGGGCGAGGTGTTCGGCATCGATCCGACGCCAGTCCGCCATGCGGGCGCGAAACCACGTGCGTTGCCGCTTCGCGTAGCGGCGCGTGGCGATGGTGGCGCTTTCGACGGCTTGGGCGTAGGTGAGGGTGCCGTCGATTACACCCATAGCCTCGCGCACCCCGATGGCGCGGCAGGCGGGCAGGGTGGGATCAAACAGGGTGCGCATGGCACGGGCTTCCTCGAGCCCGCCTGCGCGCAACATCTGATCAAAGCGGGTTTCGATCCGCGGGGTCAGCCAGTCCTTGGGACTGTCCAGAACGATCCCGGCATAGCTGCCTTTGACCAAGAGTGGCGGGGCAGTGTCATCCTGCCATGCCGCCAGCCCGCGCCCCGTGGCGGTCTGCACCTCCCAGGCCCGCTGCACGCGGGCGCGGTTGGCGGTGTCGATGCGCGCGGCAGTCTCCGGATCGAGCGTGGCCAGCATATCACCCGCCTCCATCGTGTCGCCTTGGGCGCGCAGGGCGGGCGGGGTTTCAGGAATTTCTGCCAGCCCTTCCGTCAGCGCGGCGAAGTAAAGCCCGGTGCCTCCGACAATGATCGGGCGCGGCCCGTCCAGCAGCGGCGCAACCTCGCGCAGCCAATGCCCGGTGGAGTAAGGGGTATCGTAGGCGACATGCCCATAAAGGTGATGTGGCGCGCGAACCTCTTCCTCGGGCGAGGGGCGGGCTGTGATCACCCGCCAGCAGTCATAGACCTGGCTGGCATCCGCATTCACGACGACACCGCCCTGCGCCTCGGCGATGGCCAGCGCAAGCGCGGATTTACCCGAAGCGGTCGGCCCTACAATCAGAACGGGCAGTGCAGGGTCGAGTTTGGCAATAAGGTCGGTGATCACGCGGTGTCTTCCATTGAAAGCCCGACGCTTTTAGGACAGGTTGCGCGCAAATTGAAAGAGCGGGGGCACGCCATGACCGAGACCGATTCTGGAACGACCTACAAACGGGTCATGTTGAAAATTTCGGGCGAGGCGCTGATGGGCGATCAGGGCTATGGGCTGCACCCCCCGACGGTCGAGCGGATCGCCAAAGAGGTCAAGGCGGTCCACGACATGGGGGTGGAAATCTGCATGGTGATCGGGGGTGGCAACGTCTTTCGCGGCCTGCAAGGGTCGGCCCAGGGGATGGAGCGGACCACCGCTGACTACATGGGGATGCTGGCCACGGTCATGAACGCGCTGGCCATGCAATCTGCGCTCGAGGGGCTTGGGGTGTTCACCCGCGTCATCAGCGCCATCACCATGAACGAAGTGGCCGAGCCCTATATCCGCCGCCGCGCGGTGCGCCACCTCGAGAAAAAGCGGGTCTGCATCTTTGCCGCGGGAACGGGCAACCCGTACTTTACCACGGATACCGCTGCGACCCTGCGCGCCAACGAGATGTCGTGTGCTGCGATCTTCATGGGCAAAAACGGGGTCGACGGGGTCTATGACAAGGACCCGGCCAAACACGCGGATGCGGTGCGCTATGACACGGTCACCTATGACGAGGTGCTGGCCAAACGCCTCGCTGTGATGGACGCAAGCGCCATCGCGTTGGCGCGCGACAACAACCTGCCGCTTTATGTCTTTCCGCTGGATACGCCCGGCGGGTTCAAGGAAATCCTTGAAGGACGCGGCACCTTTACCAAGGTTCAGGGCTAGGCGGCAGTTCTGCTGGCCATCTGCCCAAATCATGGCCTATATCGGTATCCAACGCGGCCAAGACGGCCCAAGAAACGACGGGGAACGCGATGTCCGAAGACTTCATGCTTGACACAGACGACCTTGAGCGCCGCATGGACGGTGCCATGGCGAACCTGAAAACCGAATTTGCATCACTGCGCACGGGCCGCGCGTCAGCCTCGATGCTGGAGCCTGTGATGGTGGATGCGTACGGATCCATGACCCCGATCAATCAGGTTGGCACCGTGAACGTGCCCGAACCGCGCATGGTCACAATCAACGTCTGGGACAAGGGCCTTGTGGGCAAGGTCGAAAAAGCGATCCGTGAAAGTGGGCTGGGGATCAATCCGCAGCTCAACGGCACGATCATCATGCTGCCGATCCCGGAACTGAACGAAGAACGCCGCCGCGAGTTGACCAAGGTGGCGGGCAGCTACGCCGAAAACGCCCGCGTGTCGGTGCGCAACCTGCGCCGCGACGGGATGGACCAGATCAAGAAGGCTAAGGCCGACGGCATGTCCGAAGACGACGAAAAGCTGTGGCAGGGCGAAATGCAGGACATGACCGACAAGTATATCAAGGCCATCGACGCAGCCCTGGAGACCAAACAAGCCGAGATCATGCAGGTCTAATGACCGCACCGGGCCAAGGCCCGGCAAACGCTCCGGGGGAGCGTTTGGATCATTAGAGGGCGGAGCCCCGGTAGAGGGCAACCAAACAAAACCGCCTTGCTTTGGCGCTCACAAACCAAGGAACCATCACATCTCAAACCCCGCACATACCGGCCCGCGCCACGTCGCGATCATCATGGACGGCAACGGACGTTGGGCAACGCAGCGTGGACGCCCCCGTCTGTTCGGCCATCATGCGGGTGCGCGCCGGGTGCGCGAGATCGTGGAGACCTGCCCTGATATCGGCGTCGAATATCTGACGATCTTTGCCTTCTCGACCGAGAACTGGAAACGCACTCAGGTCGAGGTCGCCGGGCTGATGAGCCTGTTTCGCCGCTACATCACCAAAGAGGCCCGCGCGCTCAGCGCGTTTGGGGTGCGGGTGCGGTTTATTGGGGATCGAGTGCGGCTGGACCCCAAACTGGTCAGCCTGATGGACGAGCTGGAATTGCTGACCTCGGAAAACACCAAGGTGCACCTGACCATTGCGCTGAATTACGGCGGGCGGGACGAGGTGGCCCGCGCCACAAAACGACTGGCCGAGGATGTGGCCGCTGGCCGGCTCGACCCCGACGATGTGGATGAAGAAACACTGCCAAAATACCTGGATACTTACGTTTTACCCGATCCGGACCTCGTGATACGCACCAGCGGTGAGGCGCGCATTTCGAACTTTCTGCTCTGGCAATCGGCCTATGCGGAATATGAATTCATCGATACGCTGTGGCCCGATTTCGCGCGGGCTGAATTCACCGCCTTGTGCGCCAATTACGGTGGACGCGAGCGACGCTTTGGCGGGGTCAAGGCATGACGGAAAAGTGGTCCGATCTGGCGGTGCGCATGGGCTCGGGCCTTGTCATGGTGCTGATCGGCATCTGGGGTATTTGGGTCGGCGGCGACGTCTTTCATGTGCTTGTAGCCGTGATCTGCGGGCTGATGGTTTGGGAACTTGTGCGCATGATCGCTCCAACCAGCGTGGGGCGCGCGGTGCAGTTGGGCGGTGTGGCCGCCGTCGCCGTTCTGCTGGCGGTCTATTTGCCCACAGGCTTTGCGCTGCCCCTGCTGCTGGCCCCGGCGATGGTCGGCTTTGGCCAGCTCGACAAGCACCGCGTGACCTACATGACCTTTACCGTGCTCGTGCTGATGGCCGGGTTCGGCATGATGAACGTGCGCGACGATCTTGGGTTTGGCTGGATGGTCTGGCTGGTGCTGGTGGTCGTGGTCACGGACGTGGTGGGCTATTTCGCGGGCCGCCTGATTGGCGGGCCGAAATTCTGGCCGCGCGTCAGCCCCAAGAAGACGTGGGCCGGAACGGTCGCGGGCTGGATCGGGGCAGGGGTGGTGGGTGCCGTCTTTGCGATCAACACCGAGGCCACGCTACAGCTGATCGGCGTGTCCATCGCCGTGTCGATGGCCAGCCAGATGGGCGACATCGCCGAAAGCGCGATCAAGCGGCGCATGGGGGTCAAGGACTCTTCGGCCCTGATCCCGGGCCATGGCGGGGTGCTGGACCGCTTTGACGGGATGCTCGGCGCATCGGTCTTTCTGCTGATGCTGGGCCAGGTCGCCGGATTTCCGGGCGGCGTCTTGTGAGCCGACGCATTTCGATACTGGGCGCGACGGGATCGATCGGGCAAAACACCATTGATCTGATCGCGCGCTACCCGGACGCCTATAACGTGGTCGCGCTGACCGGGGCGTCGAATATCGCTCAACTTGCCAGTGATGCCAAACGGTTACGGGCCGATGTTGCCGTGACGGCGGATGAGGATCGGCTTGAGGATCTGCGCGACGCCCTGCAGGGCTCGGGCATCGAGGCGGCCGCCGGACCGGCCGCGGTGAACGAGGCGGCGAGCCGCCCTGCGGATTGGGTCATGTCGGCCATTGTGGGGGCTGCAGGCCTCGCGCCGGGCATGTGTGCGCTTGAACAGGGGGCGACGCTGGCGCTGGCCAACAAGGAAACGCTGGTCTGTGCCGGGTCGCTGATCCTTGAAACGGCCAAGCGCCACGACGCGCGCCTGCTGCCTGTGGACAGTGAGCACTCGGCGGTGTTTCAAGCGTTGGTCGGTGAAGAGATGAGCGCGGTCGAACGCATCGTGATCACCGCGTCGGGCGGGGCGTTCCGCGACTGGCCGCTGGAACAACTGGCCACGGCCACGCTGGCCGAAGCCTCGGCACATCCCAATTGGGACATGGGCCAGCGGATCACCATCGACAGTGCTTCCATGTTCAACAAGGCGCTGGAACTTATTGAAACCCGAGAATATTTCGGCGTCGAGCCAAGTCAGATCGAAGTTCTGGTACATCCTGAATCCATGATCCACGCGATGGTCGGCTTTCGCGATGGCGCGCTGATGGCCCATGTCGGCCCGCCCGATATGCGCCACGCCATTGGCTATGCCTTGCACTGGCCCGTGCGCCGCACGCTTCCGGTGGAACGGCTTGATCTGGCCGCCATCGGTCAACTCACCTTCCGCGCGCCGGACGAGGTGCGCTGGCCCGCCTTGCGCCTGGCGCGCGAAGTGATGGAGCGGGGAGGGCTGTCGGGGGCCATATTCAACGCGGCCAAGGAAACCGCGCTTGATGGCTTTATCGGTGGTCGGTTAGGCTTCACAAAGATGGCCGAGATCGTCCAGGAGGTCCTCGAAACCACCGATCCAAGTCATATTGATGCCGCAATGACCCTTGATAATGTACTGCACGTGGACCACATCGCGAGAGAGGCCACACGCAGCCTGATCGAGCAAAAAACAGGATAGCACCTTGGATATTTCGGCCTTGATACCCGCCTTTGGCGGTTTCGCATGGACTATTTTCTTTTTTGTTGTCGCGCTGAGCGTGATCGTGGCGATCCATGAGTATGGCCATTACATCGTCGGGCGCTGGTCGGGCATTCAGGCGGATGTGTTTTCCATCGGCTTTGGCCCCGTACTGTGGAGCCGGATGGACAAGCGCGGCACCCGCTGGCAGATCGCGGCGCTGCCCTTTGGCGGGTATGTGAAGTTTGCTGGGGATGCGAACGCGGCCTCGGGCAAGGACGAAGCGGCGATGGCGGACGTGCAGTCTGACCCTGCCGCCTTGCGCCGCACCATGCACGGTGCGCCCTTGTGGGCGCGGGCTGCGACGGTTGCGGCGGGTCCTGTGTTCAACTTTGCTCTTTCGATTATGGTGTTTGCCATCGTTGGCTATTCCAACGGCGTGGTTCGTGACCCGTTGACTGTCGGCGAATTGCGCCCGCTGCCGACGCAGACGCAAGATCTGCAATCGGGTGACGTCGTGCTGGAAGTGAATGGCGCGGCCCTGCCGAGCTTGGATGATCCCACCTACGGCACGTTTGTCGACACATTGCCCCTGACCGAAAACCTGACCTACACGGTCGAGCGGGATGGGGAGCGGCTGGTCGTGGACGGCCCTCATTTACGCCCGCCCTTCGTGCAGGGCGTCAGCCCGCAAAGTGCGGCTGTGGCCGCGGATATCGAGCGGGGCGATGTGATCACCGCCGTGGACGGCACCCCGATCTTTACCTTCACCGAAATCAAGAACGCGGTCGAAGGGTCCAACGGGCGCAGCCTTGACCTGACCGTGTGGCGCGACGGGGCTGAGCTGCAAAAGGTGCTGACCCCCAAACGCGTGGACGAACCGCAACCCGACGGCGGGTTCGCGACCCAGTGGCGCATCGGTATCGCCAGCGGGAGCGCGTTTGAGCCTGCCACGCAGTCCCCCGGTATTGGTGCCGCGATCACGGGCGGGGTGGCGCAGACATGGACAATTATCAGCGGCTCGATCTCGGGGCTTGGCCACATGATCACCGGCGCAATCAGCACCTGTAACCTGTCAGGGCCCATCGGGATCGCGCAAGTGTCGGGCACCATGGCGAGCCAGGGCGCACAAAGTTTCATCTGGTTCATTGCGGTGCTGTCCACCGCCGTCGGCCTGCTGAACCTGTTCCCGATCCCGGCGCTGGATGGGGGGCACCTGGTCTTTTACGCTTACGAGGCGGTGACCGGCAAACCCCCCAGTGATCGGGCCTTGCAAGTCCTGATGGCGGTGGGGCTGACGCTGGTGCTGTCGCTGATGATGTTCGCGCTCGGCAACGATTTGTTCTGCCCTTAAAAGGCGGCAGGGCGCAGTTGCCCAACTCTTGCCACATTTGATCCCAAGTCAGGCCGCAATCAGCATGCATATCATGTGCAACTGAAAGGATGCTGTCATGCAAACACTTCAAAGCGGATATCGCGGCCTGAGCCTTTTGATGATGCTCAACTGGGATCGTGCGCTCTATGGGTGCACTATTGCGATTGCGTTGGTGGCCGGTGCCTGGCTCGGCACGCTCTGAGCCACAAAGCTTCATACGCCTGAAAAACGACCAACCTGCGCCCATGGCGCGGGTTTTGTTGGTTTTGACAAGCCCTCGCATTCCCGTTACTCACTTCGGCATAGTATGTCTGAATACGTGGGATACAACCATGGGACACGGGTCGAGGGGCGAGCATAAGATGGCACTGTCATGCCGAGAGTTTTTCGTTAGAGCGTTTGCGATTATTGCGTTGGTTTCAGTGGCTTGGATGGGGCAAGTAGCACCATCCCTAGCGCAGAATTTCCAATTCAACCGAATTGTAGTGGACGGTAATACACGCGTAGGTGATGCTGCCGTCCTCTCGCGCGCGGGAATCGCTCCGGGTCAGACGGTGACGGCCGGGCAGGTCAATGACGCCGTTCAGAACCTCCAAAGCAGCGGATTGTTCGAAACGGTGTCGGTTGAGCCGCAAGGGTCCACGTTGCTTATCACGGTTGTCGAACTGCCCACGATCAACCGCGTATCCTATGAAGGCAACCGCCGGGTTGACGACGAAGCGCTCAGCGCCGTGGTGCAAAGTCAGGAGCGTCGGGTGTTCAGCCCCGCGCAGGCCGAGCGCGATGCAAGTGCCATCGCCGAAGCTTATTCCAGCCAGGGCCGTATCGCCGCACGGGTCAGCCCGCGGGTGATCCGCCGTCAGGACAATCGCGTCGATCTGGTCTTTGAGATTTTCGAAGGCGATGTGGTCGAGGTCGAGCGCGTAAGCTTTGTCGGCAACCGCGTCTATTCCGACCGTCGCTTGCGCCGGGTGCTTGAAACCAAGCAGGCGGGTATCTTCCGCGCTCTGATCCAGAGCGATACACTGGTGGAGGATCGGGTGGCATTTGACCGTCAAGTCTTGTCTGACTTCTACACCTCTCGCGGCTATGTCGATTTCCGCGTGCTCAGCACAAATGCAGAGCTCACCGAGGAACGCGACGGCTTTTTCTTGGTCTTCAATATCGAAGAAGGCCAGCAGTTTCGCTTTGGCGAAGTGAGCGTTGCGACCGATATCAACCAGATTGACCCCGATGCCTATCAGTCGCTGATCAAGGTGCGCCCGGGCGTGGTCTATTCGCCCGCGCTGGTGGACGCCGAAATCTCGCGGCTTGAGCGACAGGGTCAACGCGACGGTATTGATTTTCTGCGGGTCGAGCCGCGTGTGGTGCGCAACGACCGCGATCTGACGCTGGATGTGGAATTGGTGCTGACACGCGGCCCGCGGGTCTTTGTCGAGCGGATCGATGTCGAGGGCAACACCACAACGCTGGACCGCGTGGTGCGCCGCCAGTTCCGCATTGCGGAAGGTGACCCCTTCAACCCGCGTGAGATTCGCGATGCCGCGGAACGGATCCGCGCACTGAACTACTTTTCGGAATCCAACGTGGAGGCACGCGAAGGATCGACACCCGATCGTGTCGTGATTGACGTCGATGTCGAAGAGCAGCCCACAGGCTCGCTCAACTTTGGTGGCGCGTTCTCGCGCGATGACGGCTTTGGGCTGGTTGTCGGGTTCACCGAACGTAACTTCCTTGGTCGCGGCCAAACCCTTGGGTTCAGCATTTCGACCGCGGAAGAGGCTGAACGTTACGGCATCAACTTTGTCGAGCCATCCTTTCTGGGGCGCGACGTCGCATTTGGTCTGGCGCTGCAATATAGCGAGAGCGACTCGAGCTTTGCCAACTACGACACGGAGTCCTTCCGCTTTCAGCCAAGCCTGACCTTTCCGATCAACGAAAAGGGCATCTTGAGCCTGCGTTACACGTTTCTTGACAACGAACAGCTGATCCGTAGCCCCGTACAGAACGGCGCGGTGGTGCAGACCGAAATCGACGCGGGCAATCAAGCGGCATCGTCGATTGGCTATACCTACACCTACGACTCGCGCAGGAATGGGCTGAACCCGGATGCGGGCTATCTCATCGAATTCGGTCAGGATTTTTCCGGATTGGGGGGTGACGCCGAATTCATCCGAACGCGGGCCAAGGTCGTGGGCCAGCGACTTGCCTTCAACGACGAGGTGACGTTGCGCGCCACGCTCGAGGGTGGATATCTGGCATGGTCTGGCGGTGTGAACCGGACGGTTGACCGCTTTTCGATCGGGCCAAGCGTTCTGCGTGGTTTTGAACCGGGTGGCATCGGGCCACGTGACCTGTCGGCCCCGAGCGACTCTGACCCGCTTGGTGGTAACCTGTTCCTCGCGGCACGGTTTGAGGCGGAATTCCCTCTTGGCCTGCCGGACGAGTTGGGGATCAGCGGCGGCGTCTTCTATGACGTTGGCAACCTTTGGGACCTCAGCGATGTGGACCTGTCAGGCGGCAATATCGTGGGCGAGGGCGGCTCGTTCCGCCATGTGATCGGCTTCTCGATCTTTTGGGACACTGCCGTGGGTCCGCTGCGCCTGAACTTTACCAACGCCCTGAGCAAAGAAGACTTCGACGAAGAGCAGACATTCGATCTGACCATTTCGACGACGTTCTAGGGCGATGGGATCAGCCCTTCGCCTGATCATCGTGACGCTGGCCCTGTTCGGGGCCAGCGTTTCCTTTGCCCAGGACGTGCGCAGCCCGATCCTGACCATCGACAGCGACCGCTTTTACCGCGCCAGTGACTTTGGCCAGCGGGTCCTGCGCGAGATTGCCGAACAGACAGACGCCCTGGCCGAGGACAACCGGGTGATCGAAGAGACGCTCGAGACCGAAGAACTGGCCCTGACCGAACAGCGCGCCGACCTGCCACCCGAGGACTTCCGCGCCCTTGCGGATGCGTTTGACGCCCGGGTGCAATCCATTCGCGAACAGCGCGAGGCGGAAAACCGCGCAATCGCCAACCAGCTCGAAGAAAACCGCGACCGCTTTCTGAATGCGGCCGCCCCGGTGCTTGAGGCGATCATGCGCGAGGCTGGCGCGGCGGTCATTCTGGAGCGCCGCAGCGTCTTCATTAGCGCCAATGCCATCGACATCACCGATACGGCGGTCGAGCGGATGAACGAGGCCCTCGGTGATGGGGTGCAAACGCCCGACTAGGCGCGCTTGCGACATGACCGACGTCTTGGTAGGCAAGACAACAGACCACATAATACAAAAGGCCCGAGCATCGCATGACCACTGATTTATTGACCGCCGATATCGGGTTGATCCAACGCATCCTGCCCCACCGCTATCCGTTCTTGCTGGTGGACAAGGTCAGGGACATTGACGGCTATCAGTCGGCGACGGGCATCAAGAACGTCACAATGAACGAGCCCCACTTTCAGGGCCATTTCCCCGGCAAACCGATCATGCCCGGCGTCACCATCGTCGAGGCGATGGCCCAGACAGCGGCGGTGATGGTGGGCACGGCGCTGGACATGGCGGATCAGAATATGCTCGTCTATTTCATGGCGATTGATAGATGCAAATTCCGCCGCATGGTCCTGCCCGGCGACGTGCTCGAGCTGCACCTGACCACCGTGCGTGGCAAGCCCGGTGGCAAAGTTTGGAAGTTTCAGGGCATGGCGCAAGTCGAAGGCGAGATGGCCTGCGAGGCCGAGTTCACCGCGATGATGGACTTGCCCGCCGCATGACGCAGTCGATGATCCACCCCTCCGCTGTCATCGAGGACGGTGCGCAGATTGATCCAAGTGCCAGGATTGGCCCGTTTTGCGTGGTCGGCCCGCAGGTCGTGATCGGCCCTGATGTGGTCCTCAAAAGCCATGTGGTCGTGACCGGTGATACCGAAGTTGGTGAGGGCACCGTGATCTTCTCCTTCGCGGTCATTGGCGAGGTGCCCCAGGATTTGAAATTCAAGGGCGAGGCGAGCCGCCTTGTCATTGGCAAGCGCAACCGCATCCGCGAACATGTCACGATGAACTGTGGTACCGAAGGCGGGGGCGGAGTGACCCGCATCGGCGATGACGGGCTGTTGATGGCCGGCTGTCACATTGCTCATGACGCGCTGCTCGGGGACCGGGTGATCGTGGTAAACTCGGCTGCTGTCGCGGGCCACTGCATCATCGAGGATGATGTGATCGTGGGCGGTCTCTCCGGCATCCACCAGTTTGTGCGCATCGGGCGCGGGGCCATCATCGGTGCTGTGACCATGGTCACCAATGACGTCATTCCCTACGGGCTTGTGCAGGCCCCGCGTGGCGAGTTGGACGGGCTGAATCTTGTGGGCCTCAAGCGGCGGGGCGTGAGCCGGGCGGACATCACCGCCCTGCGCGCCGCCTTCCAGATGCTGGCC
Organism: uncultured Tateyamaria sp.; assembly: GCF_947494755.1. Classification (GTDB taxonomy): domain Bacteria; phylum Pseudomonadota; class Alphaproteobacteria; order Rhodobacterales; family Rhodobacteraceae; genus Tateyamaria. The sequence goes on along the minus strand of NZ_CANLVZ010000004.1, from coordinate 105,230 downwards.
CAGGGGGACGGGACCTTTCACGACCGCGCCGAGCGGTTGGGGCGTGAATCCGAAAGCGCCTATGTGCGTGAAATCGTGGACTTTGTGATGGGCGACAGCGACCGGTCGTTCCTGACGCCGCGCTGATGCTGGCAGTGATCGCAGGTCAGGGCGCTTTGCCGGGGGCAGTGGCCCGCGCGCAAACGACACCGCCGCTGGTCTGTAGTCTGGCTGGCAATGATCCGGCGGACCTGAGCGTCGATGTCCACTTTCGCGTCGAGCATCTGGGCAGTTTTCTGTCGGACCTGAGCACGCGCGGCGTGCGCGAGGTGTGCTTTTGCGGTCGCATTGACCGTCCCGCCGTTGATCCGACCCAGATCGATGCACAGACCGCCCCCATGGTGCCCACGCTCGCCGCGGCCGTTGCGGGGGGCGAGGACAAGGCCCTGCGCGCGATTGCGACCCTGTTCGAAGAGGCAGGGCTAAAGGTTGTCGGGGCCGCCACGCTCGCGCCCGATCTGTTGCCCGCACGTGGGTGCCCGACCCGCACGCCCGTGCCGCCCCATGCCGAAAGCGATGTGACCGTCGCGCTCAACGTGTTGGGCGATCAGGCCAAGACGGATGTGGGACAAGCCTGCGTCATCCGTGACCGCACGGTCGTCGCGCGCGAAGAGACCGCCGGGACCGATGCGATGCTGGATGGTCTGGGGCCCACAGGGCCGAGCGATGACCCCTTTGGCGCGGCGATGGATGCGGTCGGCTCCGTGCTGGGCACGGCTGCCGACTGGCTATCGGGACCAGACGGCGCGCCACCTGCATCACCGCGCCGCGGCCTTTTGTTCAAGGCCCCGAAACCCGGTCAGGACCGCCGTGTTGATCTGCCCACCATCGGTTCGGGGACCGTGGCGCGTGCGGCGCAGGCCGGGCTCGAAGGGATCGTGATCGAGGAGGGCGGGGTCATGGTGCTCGACCTTGCCGACGTGATTGCGGATCTGGATGCTGTGGGGATGTTTCTGTGGGTGCGCTAAAGGTCTTCATCATCGCGGGCGAACCATCGGGGGATGCTTTGGGCGGCGCACTGATGGCCGGGCTCACCACGCTTTACCCGGATGTGGAATTTGACGGCATCGGCGGAGAACAGATGCAGGCCCAAGGCCTCAACAGCCGCTTTGACATGTCTGAACTCACCTTGATGGGCATTGCCGAGGTGCTGCCCAAATATCGTCACCTCAAGCGCCGCATTCGCGAAACCGCAGAGGCGGCGGTGGCTGCGCGCCCCGATGTGCTGATCACTATCGACAGCCCGGATTTCAGCCTGCGTGTGGCCAAACAGGTCAAGGCGGTGTCGAGCATTTGCACCATGCACTATGTGGCCCCGACAGTGTGGGCTTGGCGGCCAAAGCGCGCGCACAAGATGGCCCGCGTGATTGATCACGTCCTCGCGCTGTTCCCGTTCGAGCCCCCTTATATGGAGGCCGCAGGCATGACCTGCGATTTCGTGGGCCACCCGGCGGCCACCGTGCCGCAGGCGGATGCGCAACAGATCACAGCCTTTCGCGCCAAACATGGGCTGACCGATGCCGCGCCGCTGATCCTCGCGCTGCCCGGATCGCGCCGGGGCGAGGTGTCGCGGATGGCCCCTGTCTTTGGGCAGGCTCTGGGGCATCTGGCGCAAACTCGCCCCGACTTGCGCGTTGTTTTACCCGCAGCGGCCAATGTGGCTGACGCGGTGCTGGCCGAGGTCGCGGACTGGCCGGTCAGGCCCGTCGTACTGGACCCGCGCGGCGTGCCACTTGAGGCGGCGCAGGCGGAAAAGACGGCTGCGTTCGGGGCGGCGGATGTGGCGCTTGCCAATTCCGGCACCGTCCAGTTGGAACTGGCCGCGTCCGGCACGCCGCTGGTCAGCGCCAATGATGTCCACTGGCTGAGCCGCGCGATCATCAGCCGGATGATGATCACCGACACCTACAGTCTGATCAATCACATCACCGACTCGCGCATCGTGCCCGAGGCGATCGGGTACGATTTCACGCTGGAGAATGTGATTTCCGCGATGGAAACCCTGCTGGCCGACCCCTCGAAACAGGCCGCCGCGCTGGAACAGACGATGGAGCGGTTGGGCCGTGGCGGAGAAGACCCCGGCCTGCGCGCCGCCCGTGCGGTGTTGGGCAGGCTTTAGCCCAATTGCACCAGCGCGTGCCGTTTCTTGCCCGCCGACAGCTTGATCGGAGCGGACAGTGCCGCGCCATCCACCATCAAGCCCGCATCGGTCAAGGCCGCGTCGTTCATGCGCGCGCCGCCCTCCGCAATCAGGCGCTTGGCCTCTTTGCCAGACCCTGCAAGACCCGACTTCACGATCAGCTGCACGATGGAAATCCCGTCGCCCAGATCATCGGCCGACAAGGTGAGGGTGGGCAGGTCATCCCCGACGCCGCCTTTCTCAAAGACATCGCGCGCGGTTTCGGCGGCGGTCTTGGCCGCCTCCGCCCCGTGCAGCAGGGTGGTGACTTCGGTGGCAAGGCGGGCCTTGGCCTCGTTGATCTCGGACCCTTTCAGCGCACCAAGCCGCGCGCACTCATCCAGTGGCAGTTCGGTATAAAGTTTCAGGAACCGCCCCACATCCGCATCCGTCGTGTTGCGCCAGAACTGCCAGAACTCGTAAGGCGAAAGCATGTCAGGGTTCAGCCACACGGCACCTGACTGGGATTTGCCCATCTTCTTGCCATCGGATGTGGTCAGCAGCGGTGAGGTCAGCCCATAGACCTCGCCCTCAATCACTCGGCGGGTCAGGTCGATGCCATTGACGATATTGCCCCATTGATCCGAACCACCCATTTGCAAAATGCAGCCATAGCGGCGGTGAAGCTCCATGAAATCATAGGCTTGCAGGATCATGTAGTTGAATTCAAGGAATGATAGGGATTGTTCGCGATCAAGTCGCGACTTGACCGACTCGAAACTCAGCATCCGGTTGATCGAGAAATGCCGCCCGATATCGCGCAGGAAATCGAGGTAGTTCAGCCCATCCAGCCACTCGGCGTTGTTGAGCATCTGCGCGCCCGCATCGTAGTCGAGGTAAGCCGAAAACACCTGCTTGATGCCCGCGATATTGGCGTCAATGGCCGCGCTGTCCAGCAGGGGCCGCTCGTCCGCGCGGAAAGACGGATCGCCCACCTTGGTCGTGCCCCCGCCCATCAGCGTGATCGGGTCATGCCCGGTCTGCTGGAACCAGCGCAGCATCATGATCTGGATCAGCGAGCCGACATGCAGCGACTTGGCCGTCGCATCAAACCCGATATACGCCTTTTGCCCTGGCTTCAGCAGCGCCTCGTCAAGGCCCTGCATGTCCGTGCAATCGGCCAGAAAGCCGCGCGATTTCATCACATGCAGGAAATCGGATCGGGGGGAATAGGTCATTTGGCTTGTCCTCGGGTCGGGCCTGCCGCAGTCTATAAGCAAGGCAGGGGCAAAGGAAAAGACCATGGATAAGGTCGCCGAAAAGGTGCGGGAAAAGGGCCGCGTGATCCGCGCACTTGGCGCGATGTCCGGCACGTCGCTGGACGGGGTCGACGCGGCCGTTCTCGAAACCGACGGGGTGGACATCCACGGCTTCGGCCCAAGCGATTTCCGACCCTATTCAGAGGCTGAACAAACCACCCTGCGTGCGGCCCTTGGGCAGTGGCACGGGGACACGCTTGAGCCTGCAACGGATGTGGTGATGCGCGCGCATGCCGAAGTTTTAGACGCGTTCAACGACATCGATCTGGTCGGCTTCCACGGGCAGACGGTCGCCCACGCGCCGCGCCAGCAAGGCACGTTGCAACTGGGCGAGGGGGCCGCGCTGGCCCACAGTCTTGGTGTGCCCGTGGTCTGGGATTTCCGCAACGCGGATGTGCAATTGGGCGGTGAGGGTGCGCCGCTGGCCCCGTTCTTCCATTTTGCCTGCGCCAAATGGATCGGGGCGACAGGGCCGGTCGCCTTTCTCAATCTGGGCGGGGTCGGCAACATCACCTGGGTCGATCCGAGCTACGCGAAACCGGAACAGGACGGTGCCCTGCTGGCCTTCGACACCGGCCCGGCCAATGCGCCAGTCAATGATCTTGTCCACAAACGTCTCGGGCAGCCTTATGACAAGGATGGCCGGATCGCAGCCAAAGGGACTGTCGAAACCGGCGCGCTCGAGTTGTTTTTGGCCGAGAGCTATTTCTCACGAATGCCGCCCAAGTCATTGGACCGGAACGATTTTGCAGAAATGATTGGGCTGGTAAATGAGTTGAGCGATGCAGATGCCGCCGCTACGCTTACAGCCATGTGCGCCGCCGGTGTGGCCGAGGCGATGCAACATTGCCCAAGCCCGCCAACCCGCGTGCTGGTCACAGGTGGGGGCCGCCACAACCCCGTGCTGATGCGGATGCTGGACGTGTCGCTCGACTGTCCCGTCGCCCCGGTCGAGGCGGTGGGCTTGGACGGTGACATGCTCGAGGCGCAGGCCTTTGCCTATCTCGCGGTCCGGGTGGCGCGGGGCCTGCCGACTTCATGCCCCGGGACGACCGGCGTGCGGGCCGCCGTCGGGGGTGGCACGCTCAGCCTGCCTTAACGCGGAATATCAAAGCCTTCGGGGCCAAGTTAAACCCGTCAAACTGAAATCCTGGCGAGACGGTGCAACTGACCAATGTCCACTCACCTGTGCTGCGTGCGGCCTGCCAATGGCCTTCGGGCACGATGATCTGCGGTGCACCGGCATCCAGATCAGGGCTCAACACGTGATCCGTTGCCGGGCCGGCCCCCGTCGCGCTCAGCGACAGGATCAGCGGCGCACCGGCGTGAAACAGCCAGATTTCGGTGGCATCCACGGTGTGCCAGTGACTGGCCTCACCTTCTCTGAGCAGGAAATAGATGCAAGTCCCGACAGGGCGGCCTTCATTCGTGGCGGCCCATGTCTGGCGGTAGTGGCCACCTTCGGGATGGGGCTGCAAGTCCAGCCGGTCAATGATCTCTTGCGCGGTCATGGGACGAGGGTAGGGTGGCGCAAGCAGGAGGACAAGCGCGATGCGGGTGATCATCATCGGGGGTGGAATCATAGGCGCGGCGCTGGCCCGGCATCTTGTCGAAGGCGGCGCGGATGTGACCGTGCTTGAGGGTGGTGGCGGGGCGACCGCGGCCTCCTTTGGGTGGGTCAACGCCAGCTACTTTCTGAACCCCGACCACTTTGCACTGCGCGCTGAGGGGATTGAGGCGTGGAAACGTTTGGGCGGCTGCGTGACGTGGACGGGGTGTCTGGCGTGGGAAGATGAGGGCGCAGATTTTGACGCGCAAAAACAAAAACTTGAGGATCTCGGTTATGACATTTCGGAAGTGGATGCGACGCAGTTCGCGCAGTTGGAACCGCACATAGCCGTCCCCGAACGCGCATTGCATTACGCGACCGAGGGGATCGCGGCCCCCGTTGAAACAACCCAACATCTGTTGCTCGGCGTGCGCCGGATCAGCGGCGTGAGGGCGCTTGGCATTGCATATCACGCCGGGCAGGTAACGGGGGTCGAGACGGCGCAGGGCGTGTTGGCCGCCGACCGGGTTGTCGTGGCAGCAGGCATTGGCAGTCCGGGGCTGCTGGCCTCTGTCGGTGTGGAACTGCCGATGCTCAAGCGTCCGGGCGTGATGGTGCGCACCGCGCCGGTTGCGCCCTTGTTGCACCATATCCTCGTGGCACCGGGTCAGGAGTTGCGACAGGACGCGGCGGGTCACATCTGGGCACCGGGCGCGGCGCAGCATCAAAGCGACGATGTCGAGGCCCCGCCAGCGCCGCTCGACGCGCTGGCCGATGCCACGCTTGGGCGGGTGCGCGCCGTGCTTGGCGATGTGGACCTGTGGTGGGATCAGGTAATGCTGGCCGACCGTCCGGTGCCACAGGACGGTTTGCCGGTCTTTGGCCCTTGCGGCCTCGACGGTCTGTTCGCGGCGGTCATGCATTCAGGGGTAACGCTGGCCCCGATCACCGCCGAACTCTTAGGCGCACAAATCCTCGACCAAGGGCTGAGCAACGCGCAGACCGCCTTGGCCGCACCCTTTGATCCGGGCCGCTTTCAAAGCGGGTGATCAAAGAACCGCAGATGCGGGGCAAAGTCTGGGTCAGGCTCATAAAACGGCGCGCAGGGCGCAAACCCCATCCGATCATAAAGCGCAATGGCCTCGGTCAGCGGCGCAATCGTGTCGAGCACGGCGCGGGTGTACCCATCGCCGCGCGCGCCCTCCAAGGCGGCTTGTAGCAGAGCGCGGCCAGCGCCGGTGCCGCGTGCGGCGGGGTCCACGAACACGCGCTTGATCTCGGTCACGCCGTGGGCCGCAAGCGGATAATACATCGCACAGCCCACAACGGTGCCGTCCGCCTCGGCCAGCAGAATGTCACCTTTTGGACGTGCGTGGATGCGCGGCAGATCGTCAATCAGAGCGGCGTAGCTGTCCGCGCCATAATAGGTGTCGACGATGCCGGGGATGTCGCGAGCGCGCTCTGCCAGCAGGTCTCGGTAGGCCCAGCACAGCCGCGCGATTGTGGGCGCATCCGCAAAGGTGGCGGAGCGTATCGAAATAGTCATTGGCAATACTTATCAATGGCCTGCGCCATGGTGTTCAACTGGCGGCGCACACGTGCCCGAGGTCTGATCTGTTCCATCAACGCCATGTTGTCGCGGCCCGTATACCACGCATCAAAGATCAGCCCCCGTATGTCATCGTCCAGCACCTGTTCGGCGACAGAATACCAGCACCTGCACTGCGCGACCGAGACCGCGCCAATGCGATCTTCAGCCCGCATCCTGGCGCACGTCGTGGCCGCATCCTGCGCATTTGCGGGCCCGGTCAAAACGACCAGCCCCGCACAGATCACAGCCAGCGATCTCGGCCTCATTTCAGGATCGAGCGGCCTGCATATTCCGCGCTTTCGCCCAGCATCTCTTCGATGCGGATCAACTGGTTGTACTTGGCCAGCCGGTCCGAGCGCGCCAGCGATCCGGTCTTGATCTGACCGCAGTTCGTAGCGACGGCGAGGTCGGCGATGGTGGCATCCTCCGTCTCACCTGACCTGTGGGACATCACATTGGTGAAGCGGGCGCGATGGGCCATGTCAACGGCTTTAAGAGTTTCCGTCAACGTCCCGATCTGGTTGACTTTTACCAGCATCGAGTTGGCGCAGCCGCGTTCGATCCCCATGGCCAGCCGTGCGGGATTGGTCACGAACAGATCGTCGCCTACCAGTTGCACCTTGTCGCCGATCATGTCGGTCAGGGCCTTCCAGCCGTCCCAATCATCCTCGTCCATGCCGTCCTCTATCGAGATGATCGGATAGTCGTTGACCAGTGCTGCGAGGTAGCGCGCGTTTTCCTCGGACGTGAAGGATTTGTCTTCACCTGCAAGTACATATTTGCCATCCTTGAAGTATTCTGTGGCCGCGCAATCAAGTGCCAGATAGATGTCTTCGCCCGGCGTGTAGCCCGCCTTTTCGATGGATTTCAGGATGAAGTCGAGCGCGTCGCGGGTGGAACTGATGTTGGGCGCAAAGCCGCCTTCGTCACCGATGCCTGTGGACAGACCCGCGTCGGTCAATTCTTTCTTGAGGGTGTGGAACACTTCGGAGCCCATGCGCACCGCTTCGCGGATGCTATTCGCGGCGACCGGCATGATCATGAATTCCTGAATATCGATAGGGTTATCAGCATGTTCTCCGCCGTTGATAATGTTCATCATGGGCACGGGCAGCATGCGGGCCGAGGTGCCACCGACATAGCGATAAAGCGGCTGTTGCGTCCATTCGGCGGCGGCCTTGGCTGCGGCCAGCGACACACCAAGGATCGCGTTGGCCCCAAGGCGCGCCTTGTTTGGCGTGCCGTCCAGTTCGATCATTGCGGCGTCCAGTTCGACCTGTTCGGTGGCGTCGATGCCCACCAGCGCCTCGGCGATTTCGCCATTGACGGCTGTGACTGCCTCAAGAACACCCTTGCCCTTGTAGCGGGCTTTGTCCCCATCGCGCTTTTCGACCGCCTCGTGCGCGCCTGTGGAGGCACCGGATGGCACGGCAGCGCGCCCCATGGTCCCGTCTTCGAGGGTCACGTCGACCTCGACGGTGGGATTGCCCCGGCTGTCGAGGATTTCGCGGGCGTGAATGTCGATGATCGTGCTCATGGGAGGACTCCTTTGACTTGAAACTTGCCCCTGCATGTACCGTTACGGCAGCGCCAACAAAAGGGTGTTTACGCGGGCGGGGCGGATTTTACGACCTGTTCGCGCCACAAGGTGTAAAGCCCCGAGGCGATAATGATGGCCGCACCCATCAGCGTCAGGTGGTCAGGGTCTTCACCAAAGATTGCCATTCCGATGATCAGCGCAAAGATCATGCGCGAATAGCGAAACGGGGTGACAAAGCTGATTTCACCCACCCGCATCGCATAGGTGATGCCATAGTAAGCCACTGCCCCGATCAGAACGGCGGCACCGATCAACCCGGTCTGGCTGATCGTCATCGCTACCGGGGCGACGCCCCCGAGCGCCAGCAAGATAGCGGAGGCGGGGATCAGCATCAAAAACGCCATAAAACTCAGTTGCAGCGAGCTGACGGTCGCTGCGACCCGCCGTGTTGCAAGGTCTCGAATGGCAAGACCAAGAACCCCCTGGACCGCAAAAAGCGACAGCCAGTCAAAGCCGTCAGTGCCGGGCCGGATGATCAACAGCACGCCGCCAAAGCCGACCAGGATGGCCGCCCACCGCCGCCAGCCCACAGGCTCGCCCAGGAACGTCGCGGCCCCAAGCGTCACGAGCAGAGGGGCGGCCTGCAAAATGGCTGACGCGGTCGACAGCGGGATGAGCGCAATGGCTGTGACAAACCCCAAGGTGCCAACCAACTCCGCGCCGTTGCGCAGCAGGATTGCTGGCTCTAGAAACCCGTTATCCCACAGGCGCTGGCCCCGACTGCGGCACAGGATCGCGAACACAACTGCGCCGCCAGCCCCGAGCAACCCAATGATCTGCCCTACAGGCAAGGCCCCCGCCAACAGCTTGATCATTGCGTCCTCGACGGCAAACCCCAGCATCGCCAACACCATGACAATCGCGCCGCGCAGATTGAGGGACAAGAGGGGCAAGGGGTTTCCGCTTTGGGTCACGTGTTTTTGAGGCGATAGCACAGGGCTGTGAAGAGCGACAGCCGCCCATTTCGCGCTAACGTCGTAAGGTGGCCTGCGCCATTGATTCCCTGCCCGTGCCTTTGCCCGCCCTTTGCCGGGCCCGTCCATGCGAAAGGTTCCTATGACACGCTTTCTTGTTGCCGCCATGATGACTTGCCTGACTGCCTTGGGCGCACAGGCCGACAGTGAAGAACGCGCAGAGCTCAAGGCCTTTGCCAGTGCGCGGCTGATCGATGCGATCCTGCTTTATGATCAGCATTTCCGGGTGCCAGAGACGGGGCAATATCTGGATGCGCTGCGTTTGGGTGGGGCCGCGCCCGAACCGCTGTCCTCAACTGCGGCGACGGGCATGGGGTTGATCAGCTTGGCCCTTGGCGATCAGTTGGGCCTGATCCCGGATGCGAGCGCCAAGGCCGAAGTGACGCTGCGCCATTTGCTGGGAGAGGTCGAGGGCAGCCCGTTCACGACCGAGCGGTCGAAGTCCGGCTGGTATCGCCACTGGTTTGATGCGCGCACCGGTGCGGTGCCGGACTGGAACCCGGACAAGTTTTCGACCATCGACACCGCCATTCTGGCCGCAGGGGCCGCGATTCTGAGCAACCATCTGCGCCGGCAGGCTGAAACGCAGGGCACACCTGTCCCCGAAGCCGCCGATCTGGCCGCGCGCCTTGTGTCCTCGGTCGATTGGCGCACGGCGGTGCGCAATCCCAAGCGCGGCTCGATCCACCTGATCTTTTACGGGGTCGATGAGGTGCCCACTGAAAATGTCGCCACGATTCCCTTTGACGAATACGCGTTGTTGCCTTGCATGGCCGCCCGTTACGAGGATGAAATCGACCAGCCGGGTGATGCCACAGCCGCTTGGGAAACGCGCTTTGACATGACCGAGGAGTTGCCGATGGCGGATCGTGGCGGACTGACCCTGCTCAGCAAGCCAAGCGGGTCTGTACCATCGCACTTCACCCACCAATTCGCCTTTCACCTCTGTGGCACCTATGCGCGCGACCCCGAATTTCTGGCCGAGATGGGAGAGCTGATGCAGGCCGATCGCGCCTGGTTTGAGGCTGCGGGCGCACCGCCTGACCTGTGGGGCCTTGGTGCGGGATCAGAGCTGGTTCTTGAGCCTGCCGAGACGGAAGCGGCACAGACCTACGGCGTCGCGCGCCTTGACAGCAATCCGAACGCAACGGCGTCTCCTGCAGTCATGGCCGGGTTTCTGGCGGTGGATGAGGTGATGGGGCAGTACAACATCCTGCGCGATCTCAAGGCCCTGTGGGATCGCGACGCCTGCCGCTACTCACACGAAGATCTGGGGTTTTTGTGGCGATGCGCCATCCGCGATACGTCGCTCGCGGTGAACCGGGTCGAGGCGATTGATTTTTCCACATGGATGCTGGGGCTGGCGACGGCCCATCCCGATATCGGCTTGGTCTTTTTTCAGCGCAACACGTATTGAACGCGCCTATTTCTTACGCGGCACACCATAAAGTTCCAGCCGGTGTCCGCGCAGCTCATAACCCAGCTTTTGCGCGATCTTTTCCTGCAACGCCTCGATCTCGGCATCGACAAATTCGATCACTTCGCCCGAGTTCATGTCGATCAGGTGGTCGTGATGTTCGCGCTCGGCATCTTCATAGCGCGCGCGCCCGTCGCCGAATTCCAGCTTGTCGAGCAACCCGGCCTCTTCAAACAGTTTGACGGTGCGATAAACGGTCGCGATCGAAATGCCGGCATCCACCGCACTGGCGCGATTGTACAACTCTTCGACGTCCGGATGATCGTCGGACTCTTCCAGCACTTGCGCAATCACCCGCCGGGGCTGGGTCATGCGCAGGCCCTTGGCCTCGCTGCGGTCGGTGATGGTTGGGCGCTTTGATCTCATGAGGCTGGTGTAGCGAAGGTTTTGAAGGTGGGCAATTGCGGTTGACGCGCAGCGGGGATGGGTCCACTGCGGGGCCATGAGTGATTTTGACATGATGAACCTGCCCGAAAGCGTCGCAAAACGCGTGGCAGAGATGGGTTTGACCCAACCAACCCCCATTCAGGCGCAGGCGATTCCGCATGCGATGAACGGGCGCGATGTGATGGGGCTAGCCCAGACCGGCACCGGCAAGACGGCGGCCTTTGGCATCCCGCTGATCTCGCGGCTGATGGAAGAGGGCGGGCGCGCCGCCCCCAAAACCGCGCGCGGCCTTGTGCTGGCACCCACCCGCGAATTGGCGGGGCAGATCGCGCAAGTGCTGCGCGCGCTCACGGATATGAAAGTGCAGATCGTGGTGGGCGGTGTGTCCATCAATCCGCAGATCCAGCGCCTGTCCAAGGGCGTCGATATTCTGGTCGCCACACCGGGCCGGTTGCTCGATCTCGTGGACCGGCGTGCGGTCAAGCTGGATCAGACCGGCTTTCTGGTGCTGGACGAGGCAGATCAGATGCTCGACCTCGGTTTTGTGCATGACCTGCGCAAGATTGCCGCGATGATGGGCGATGACCGCCAGACCATGTTGTTTTCGGCCACCATGCCCAAGCAGATGGCCGAAATCGCAGGCTCCTACCTTGACAACCCGATCCGCATCGAAGTCTCGCCGCCCGGCAAAGCAGCGGACAAAGTGACCCAAGAGGTCCACTTCATCGCCAAGGCTGAAAAGACGGCCTTGCTGATCGAGTTGATGGACAAGCACCGCGAGGAACGCGCGCTGGTCTTCACCCGCACCAAACACGGGGCGGACCGGCTGACCAAGGCGCTGGAAAAGGCAAAATACGCCGCCGTCGCGATCCACGGGAACAAGCGGCAGGGCCAGCGCGACCGCGCATTGGCCGCATTCAAGGCGAGTGAGATCAAAGTGCTGGTGGCAACAGATGTGGCCGCGCGGGGCCTCGACATTCCGGACGTCAAACACGTCTATAACTTCGATCTGCCCAACGTACCCGAAGCCTATGTGCACCGGATCGGGCGCACCGCGCGGGCGGGCAAGGACGGGGCTGCCATCGCGTTTTGTGCACCTGACGAGATGGATCTGCTCAAAGACATCCAGAAGGTCATGAAGATCCGCATTCCCGTCGCCTCTGGGCGCGCGTGGGAGCCGAGCGATGACACCACGCCCAAGAAACCGCCCCAAGGGCGCGGGCGGGGACGTGGACGTCCGGGTGGCGGTCGGCCAAGCAGTGGCGGCGGAGGCGGTGCGCCCGGTGGGGCCAAGCCCGGCAGCCGGCGGCGACGCAAGCCCAAGCCAAAGGCACCGCCGAGCTGATTTTCATTGGTCGCTTAGATGCTCGAAAAGCCCACCGCTCTGATCACAGCGCGACGGGCGTTTTCGCGGGTCAGGTGTAGAGCGACGGCACCCCAAGCTGGTCATGTACATCGTTCACGGCCCCCGTGTCCATGCCTAGACCCTGCGCCAACTTGTGCAGGTACTGCGCCTCGGCCTGACTGTCGAGGTCGATGGCCAGCAGCGACATGGCATAGACCTGTGGCCCCATCCCGCGCGGCACTTCGGCGACCAAAGCGTCCACATCTACCGGTTTGCCCATTTCGGCGCGCAGGAATGCCGCCTCTTGTGCATCGATATCGCCGCCCAATTGCCCCATCAGTTTTTCCTGCTCCGCATCGTCCAACTGCCCATCGGACTTGGCGGCCTGGATCATGGCGCGCAGCATGAGCGCGGCGGCGGCCTCTTGATCGGCTGTCGGTTCAATGGGATCTTGCGGGGTCTGGTCGAAGTTTGAATTGAGGACTTCACCAAAACTCGCGTTGTTGTCAGCGGGGCGCTGCGCCACTGCACCGCCCAAAGCACCCAACAGACCACCGGCCCCCGCACCGCCAGCCAGTCCGCCCAGCATACCGCCCAAACCGCCATTCTGACCGCGCGCGCTACCAAGATTTTCCAGCAGCCCACCTAATCCGCCAGGGGCACCACCGCTCTTGCCGCCGCCTAACAGACCGCCCAACATATCCTGCAATCCACTGCCCCCGGAAGGTTGCGATCCGCCGGTCAGCCCACCTAAAAGCCCGCCGAGCCCACCTTGTGTGGACGCCGTGCCCTTGCCCCGGTTCATGATTGCCTTTGACCCCTTGGCCACTGCAACTCCAATGGCAACTTTGGTCAGCATTCTCATCAAGCTCATCGGATGTTCCTTTCGTGTTAAGATTTCTCAACTCTCACCTATACACATCGTTCCGGTTTCGAGGTGCGAATTATCGCAGGCGAATTGACATTGGCACCTGAGCGACGCTCAAGTGCTCCATGATCCGTAAAACTCATATCGATATTGCCGGAGCAGTCGCGCTCACCGCCTTTGCGCTCAACTTCGGGCTGAATCAGGTCGTGGTCAAAGTCTCCAATGGCGGGTTCCAGCCGGTGTTCATGGCTGCACTACGCTCGGTCGGGGCCTGCGTCGTCCTGCTGATCTGGATGCGGGCGCGGGGCATTTCGCTGCACCTGCCGCGGGCCAGCATGGTGGGAGGGATCGTGGCGGGCGTGCTGTTCGCGGCCGAATTCATCCTGCTGTTCAATGCGTTGGATCTCACCACCGTCGCACGCTCGTCGATCCTGTTCTATTCGATGCCCGTGTGGCTGGCGCTGGCCGCCCATGTCCTGATTCCGGGTGAACGTCTGTCGCGCACCCGTCTGATTGGTCTGGGCCTCGCGATGGCCGGAGTTGTGATTGCTGTCGCGGATCGCAGCGGCGGGCAGGGCCATCTGCTCGGCGATCTGCTGTCACTGTTGGCGGCGATGTGTTGGGCGGGCATTGCGCTCTGCGTGCGCGTCACGCCGCTCAGCGAGGTCCCGGCCGAGCAGCAACTCCTGTGGCAACTCGTGATCTCGATCCCGTTCCTGCTGGTCACCTCGCTGTTCTTTGGCGATCTGATCCGCGATCTGCGTCCGATCCACATCGCGGGGCTGGCCTATCAGATCTTCGCCATTGCCAGCTTCGGCTTTCTGGCCTGGTTCTGGCTAATGAAGATTTATCCCGCCTCCGGCGTCGCCTCGTTCAGCTTTCTCTCACCTGTGTTTTCGGTGCTGCTTGGCTGGCTGTTGTTGAGCGAAGAGATCACGCTCAGCATCTGGGTCGCCCTTGCGCTGGTGGCCGTGGGCCTCGTGCTGATCAACCGCCGTTAGGTGCCGCAGAAGGTGGCGGGCACAATTTCCTGCGCTGTGGGTGGGCGGCGCAGATCGTCATATTCTGGCGCAACATCATAGGGTTGCGCGAATGCCTTCATCAAGCGATCGAACGGCTCCATGTCACCCGCGACCGCCGCTTCGATCATCGCCTCGATCGGGTGGTTGCGCGGGATGATCTGCGGGTTGGCGTGGGCCATGATCTGCGTTGCCTCATGCCCCACACGGCTTTGCCAGAGCGCCTCCCATTCATCAAATGCGGCACGGTCGGTGAACTGATCACGCGCGCCCGGTTGACCAAGGGCGGCAAAGGCATTGGTGAAATCCGCGCCGTCCTTTTGCATCAGTGCCAGCAGGTCCTCGATCAGTGGCTGATCGGTGGCCTTTGCATCCTCCAGCCCAACCTTTGCACCAAAGCGGCGCAGCCACGCGGCCTGAAGCTGGCCGGGCATGGCGTGCACGATGGCCGTCGCCTGTTCCACTGCCGCCTCCTTGTCGTCGAACAGCTGTATCAGCGCGGTCGCTAGCTGCGCCATGTTCCACACCGCGATCCGGGGCTGGTTGCCATAGGCATAGCGGCCCATCTGATCGATCGAGGAAAACACCCGCGCCTCGTCATAGGCATCCATGAAGGCGCAGGGACCATAGTCGATCGTTTCGCCCGAGATGGTGCAGTTGTCGGTGTTCATCACACCGTGGATAAAGCCAACTGACATCCACGCCGCCACCAACTCGGCCTGCGCGGCGCAGACGGCTGCCAGCAGGCCGATTGGCCCGTCCGCCTGCGGGTGGTGGCGCGCGATGGCGTAGTCGGTAAGGGTGCGCAGCTCGTCGATGTGCCCGCGATGGGCAAAGACCTGGAAGGTGCCGACCCGCAAATGGCTGGCCGCGATGCGGGTCAGCACCGCACCGGGCAAACCGCCCTGTTCACGGTAGACCGGATCGCCCGTGGCCATGGCCGCCAGCGCGCGGGTGGTGGGGACGCCAAGGGCGTGCATCGCCTCGCTGACGACATATTCGCGCAAGACAGGACCCAGCCACGCACGCCCGTCACCCATCCGGGAATAGGGGGTCGGGCCGGAACCTTTCAGTTGAATGTCGCGACGTAGCCCATTGTTATCTATGACTTCGCCAAGCAGGACCGCGCGCCCGTCACCTAGTTGCGGATTGTAGTTGCCGAACTGGTGCCCTGCATAAAGTTGCGCCAGAGGCGCGGCACCATCGGGCACCGTATTGCCCGCAAAGACGTTTGGATCGGTGCCGCTGATCCCAAGCTCTGCCGCCAGAGCAGCGTTCCATGCCAGCGTCACGGGGGCCGAGACGGGCGTGGGCGGCAGCCGGGTGAAAAACACCTCCGGCAAGGTGGCATAGGAATTGTCGAAGGGAATGCGCACAGTCATGTGCCCGACATAAGGCCCGAGGGAGCCGCTGGCTAGAGGTGGCGGGTCATCAGATGATAGCCATCCCGCAATTTGAAACCGCTGCGGGCATACAGCCGTTGTGCGACCTCGTTGTCGGGGCCGACCTCCAGATGCAGCGCCTTGAGGCCCGCGCCGGACAATGCGCGGGGCAGGGCCAGCAGCACTTCGGACGCGATACCGCGTTTGCGGACGCCGGGGCGGATGAACAATTCGTCCACGAACCCGTCCATGCCACCAAACTCGATAGACCAGCCAAAGGTCACGACAATATAGCCAATGGGCGCGCGGGGCGGGCCGATCAGATAAGCGGCTCCGTGAGGGATGCCTGCAAGCAACGGCTCGACCGCAGCCAGGCGTACCTCGTCGCTGACCTCAATCCCCTGTTCCGCGTGAAAGGCCGCCACCAGTGGCAAGAGCCGATCCAGATGATCAAGGGTGGCAAGTGTCAGGGCCGCACTCATTTGTAAGTCTCCAGCGCTTTGGCTTCGGCCTTGACGATCCAGTCGGATTTGCAGGCCCCATATGCGGCACCGCCGTCGGGATGGCGGGCTGCACATGACGCTTTGACCGAAGTGTAGGCGGCGCGCAAGGCGGCGTTGGCGCGCAAGGCGTCGCGAAAGGCCAAATGGCGGCGGATGTCCGCGTGACCTTGCACATAGGCATGGGCATGCACACGACGTGCGCCGGTTTTGGCATCAGACAGCCGAACATAGCGGCGTCCCGGCAGCCCAAAGGCGCCCATCCATTCATACCCCAGGGCTTCCAGATCGGGGCGGGCTGCATCGGCAGCGGCCTCGTCGGCCAAGACCGCCAAAAGATCGATGATCGGTTTGGCGGGCAGGCCGGGAACGGAGGTGGAGCCGATGTGGTGCACCGCGACAAGACCGCCGACATGGGCGCGCCACGCATCGGCATACCTCGCCGCCTGCGCGGGCCAGCCCGGATCGGGGGCAGCCAGAAGGCTCACAATCGCGCCAATCGGTCCGTCAGCAGGGCAAAAAAACCGTCCGCATCCAAATCCCCGATGAATGTCGCGTTCTTGGGGCGATCCGTGACGCCCCACCAATCCGCAACCGTCATGCCTCGCGTCAATTCCGAGCTGGTTTCGATCTCGACATTGACGTAACGGCCGGTGAACAGATCGGGCTGAATGAGGTAGGCGGTCACGCACGGGTCATGCAGCGGTGCCCCGGCTGATCCATATTTTTCCTTGTCGAAACGTTCGAAAAAATCGGTCATCTGCGCCACCGCAATGCCCACCGGCGTGTTCAGCGCGCGAAAGGCGTCGTTGCGCGGCTTGGTCACCAGTGCCTTATGGGTCACATCGAGCGGAAGGACCACAATGTCGATACCGCTTTTAAACACAATATCAGCGGCTTCCGGATCGACATAGATGTTGAATTCAGCGGTGGGGGTGATGTTGCCCACCTCGAAATAGGCCCCACCCATCAGCACGATCTGCTGGATGCGCTCGGCGATATCGGGTGCCTTTCGCAGGGCGGTTGCGATGTTGGTGAGCGGCCCGAGCGGGCAGAGCGTGACCGTCCCGCTTGGCTGCTCTCGGATCGTGTCGATGATGTAGTCGACCGCATGCCCGTCTTTCAGGGCCATGGTCGGGTCGGGCAGGTCCGGGCCGTCCAGCCCCGTCTTGCCGTGCACATGTTCTGCTGTGACCAGATCGCGACCCAACGGGCGGTCACATCCCTCATAGATGGGCACGTCAACCTTGCCCGCCAACTCACAGATAATACGCGCATTTTTCGATGTCAGGTCAAGCGGCACATTGCCCGCAACGGCCGTGAGGCCAAGCACCTCAAGGTCCTCGGGGCTGGCCAGCGCAAGCAGAATGGCGACGGCGTCGTCCTGGCCGGGATCTGTGTCGATGATGATTTTGCGGGGGGCCATATGGTCTCCGAACGGTTGATTTTGGGCGTAGCGTGGCTGCTTTGGCGGCCCTTGTCCAGAACGAGGCGCGGGCTTTCGTGGATCACGGTGGGCGCGATGGGCGTTGGCGTAACGGCGAGGCGGGCGGGGTCAGCCCTGGCCGGATTTCTCACGTGCTTTGGCGTCGTTCCACAGCGCGTCCATCTCGTCGAGCGTGCTGTCAGTGGGGCGTTTGCCGCGGGTCGCCAGCTCCGCTTCTATCGCGCCAAAGCGGCGCGTGAATTTGGCGTTGGTGCGGCGCAGGGCCTCTTCGGGGTCGATGTCGAGATGGCGGGCGAGGTTGGCCACCACAAACAGCAGATCACCCATTTCATCGACCATCTGATCATGGTCGAGCGTATCGCGGGCCTCGACCAGTTCGGCCGCTTCTTCCTGCAACTTATCAAGCACATGGCTGGTGTCAGGCCAGTCAAACCCAACCCTCGCCGCCCGCTTTTGCAGCTTGAGCGCGCGCAGCAAAGCGGGCAGGTTCGTTGCGACACCGTCCAGCGTTCCAGCCTGCGCCTTGCCCGCTCGTTCGCTGGCCTTGATCGCCTCCCAATCGCGGGTTTGCTGGACTGCGGATTTGTCCCGGCTTTCGTCGCCGAACACATGCGGGTGGCGGGCGACCATCTTGTTGGAAATGTTGGTCACTATGGATTGAAATGTGAAATGCCCCGCCTCGGCCCCGATGGCCGCGTGATAGACGGATTGCAGCAGCAGATCGCCCAATTCACCCTCCAGCTCGGCCCAATCCTGCCGCTCGATCGCGTCGGCCACTTCGTAGGCTTCTTCGATGGTGTAGGGGGCGATGGTCTGGAAGGTTTGTTCGATGTCCCAGGGACAGCCCGTTCCGGGATCGCGCAGGCGGCGCATGATCTCGAGCAATCGTTCAATCCCGGCGCTTTCGTCATGTATCAGCGTGTCGCCCATTGCAGCCTCGCGTGCTTTCAGGTTTTGTGACATCTGACGTATCCCGCATGCAGGAGTCCAGCCATGGCGATCATCAACCGTATCGGAGATTTGGGCCCCAAAATGGCAGAGTGGCGGCAGCATTTGCACACGATTCCTGAGTTGTCCTTTGACTGTCCCAAGACGTCCGCCTTCATCAAGGCGCGGCTGGACGAGATCGGGGTGGATGCGATCCATGACGGGATCGCGCAGACTGGCATTGTGGCGATCATCAAAGGGCAGGGGGACGGCCCCACCATCGGCCTGCGCGCGGATTTTGATGCGCTGCCAATCACCGAAGAAACCGGCGTGCCCTATGCATCGACCCATCCCGGGCAGATGCATGCCTGCGGCCATGACGGGCATACGGCGATGTTGCTGGGGGCGGCGCAATATCTGGCGGAGACACGCAATTTCTCGGGCTCTGTCGCGCTGATCTTTCAACCTGCCGAAGAGGCGGGTGGAGGTGGTGAAGTCATGGTGCAGGCCGGCATCATGGATCAATTCGACATCGGTGAGGTCTATGCGATCCACAACGCACCGGGCAAGGATTTCGGCAAGTTTCACACAACGGCGGGGCCGATCATGGCCGCCGCCGATACGTTCCATATTCATGTTACGGGCAAGGGCGGGCATGCGGCGCGCCCCTACGATACTGTTGACCCGGTTGTGGCGGCCTGCGGGATCGTTACCGCGTTGCAGACCATCGTCAGTCGCAATCACAACACCGCCGGGTCTTTGGTCATTTCGACCACCCAAATCCACACCGGCACCACCGACAATGTGATCCCCGAGACCGCCTATATCAACGGCACGGTCCGTACTTTTGACAAAGAGGTGCAGGCCATGGTCGTGGCCCGCATGAAAGAGGTGGTCGCAGGCACGGCGGCGGCCTATGGATGCGAGGCGGAATTGGAGTTCGAGTTCGGCTATCCGCCCACCGTCAACGATGCAGCCAAGGCCGCATTCGCCGTGCAGGTCGCATCCGACGTGGCGGGGCCAGAGGGCGTGGATGACGCGATCACCCCCGTGATGGGGGCGGAGGATTTTTCCTACATGCTTGAGGCGCGGCCGGGTGCATATTTGATGCTTGGGCAGGGGGACGGAGCGGGCGTCCACCATCCCAAATACAATTTCAATGACGAGATTGCGCCCATCGGGGCATCGTTCTTTGCCCGGTTGGTCGAGACGGCGCAGCCGGTGCGTTAGGGTGCGGCGGGATCGTTTGCATATTTTTGGAACAATGAAAGACACCCATGGCGCTTGAAGATGCAAAGACGCAGATGGATCACGCGTTCACCCGTGAAGATTTGCGGGGACCGTCCTTTGAGTTGACCTTTGGCGGGGCGACGTCCTTCCTGCGCCGCCGCTATACCAAGGATCTGAGCGGGGTCGACATCGCCGTCACAGGCGTGCCTTTCGATCAGGCGGTGACCAACCGGCCGGGCACTCGCCTTGGGCCACGCGCAATCCGCGAGGCGTCAAGTTTGCAGGCCCCGGATGCGCCTTATGGTTGGCCGTTCGATGTGCTGAGCGAGCGGGCCATCGTGGATTATGGCGACGTGGCCTTTGACTATGCCGACATTCCGGCCTTTCCCGGCGCGTTGCAGACCCATATCGCGGAGATTTTGGCGGCGGATGTGGCCAGCGTTGTGCTTGGCGGAGATCATTATATCTCGTTCCCGATCCTGAAGGCTTATGCGGAGAAGTTCGGACCAATCTCTCTGATCCAGATTGATGCGCATACGGATACGTGGCCGGATGATGACATGGACCGCGTCGATCATGGCACCATGTTTTACAAGGCCGTGAAGTCCGGCATCGTCGACCCGGCGACCTCCGTTCAGATTGGCATTCGCACGACCAATGAGGACACCCTTGGCGTCAACATCATCGATGCGCCCGAGTTTCATCGCATCGGACCCGAGGCGGCCGCCGCGCGGGCGCGCGAGATCGTAGGGGATCGCCCCTGTTATCTGAGCTTTGACATTGATGGGCTTGATCCGGCCTTTGCACCCGGCACCGGAACGCCTGTTTGGGGTGGGCTCAGTTCGGCGCAGGCAGCGGCCTTGCTGCGTGGGCTTGCGGGTGTGAACATTCGTGGCGGCGATGTGGTCGAGGTCTCACCGCCCTTTGACACCACCGGCGCGACAGCCATCGCGGGGGCCCATGTCGCAACCGAAATCTGCTGTTTGCTGGGGTGGAGACTGCGCAATGGCGCCTAAGAACCAACCCGTCAGCGGCAATGATCTGGCGCGGTTTTCGGGGCCGGGCACCTTCATGCGCTTGCCGTTTTCCAATGCTCTGCAAACGCTGGATGTGGCCATTCTGGGCGTGCCGATGGACATTGGCACCTCCTGGCGGTCGGGCACACGGTTCGGGCCCAAACAGGTGCGCAGCGAATCCGCCATGATCCGGCCCTATAACCTGCAAACAGGGGCCGCGCCCTTTGACAGTTTGCAGATGGCGGATGTGGGTGATCTGGCGATCAACACCTTTTCTCTGTCGGATAGTATTCGCATTATTGCAGAGAGTTATGACGAGATATTAAACTACGACGCGATCCCCGTGGCCATTGGGGGAGACCATTCGATCACCTTGCCGATCCTGCGCGCGATGGCCAAGCGGCATGGCCCGGTGGCGTTGGTCCATGTGGATGCCCATGCGGACGTGAACGACGAGATGTTTGGGGAGCGTGAGACCCACGGTACCGTTTTTCGCCGTGCCTATGAGGAGGGGCTGATCAAGGCCGACAAGACCTATCAGGTGGGTCTGCGCGGCACAGGATACTCGGCGGAGGATTTCACCGAGGCGGCGGGCTGGGGCTTTCAGCAGTTCCTTGCGCCCGAGTTGTGGGGCCGTGATCTGAGCGCGCTCGGTGCCGAGATCCGGCGCGATATCGGGGATGCGCCGACCTACATTTCCTATGACATCGACAGTCTTGACCCCGCCTTTGCACCCGGCACCGGCACGCCCGAAATCGGTGGGTTGACCACGCCGCAAGCGATGCAGTTCATCCGCGCCTTGCGGGGTGTGAACGTGACCGGCTGCGATCTGGTCGAGGTGTCGCCGCCCTATGACACATCGGGCAACACGGCGCTGACGGCGGCGAACCTGCTGTTTGAATTGCTTTGTATCTTGCCCGGCGTCGCGTATCGCTAGTGCGGGCGCCTCCGACCGAGGCATTTTTGCAAAAGGAAGATCAGGTGGGATGAAGGTCGTGTTGTATATTGTTGTATCTCTTATCGTTCTTGTTCTGATCGCTGTGCCCTACATCCGGTTCGCCCCGGCGGACGAAGCACGCTGGCATGTTCAGATTGAGGCAGATCAGGACCGTGATCTGACAGGTGGCGCAATTCGCGTGGTTGAGGCACCTGCGGCTGCTTTGGCGGAGGTTGATCGTGCGGCGCGCGCATTGCCCCGCACGCAGGTCTTTGCCGGCTCAGTGGCCGAAAACCACATCACCTATGTTACCCGGTCAAAGTTCTTCGGCTTTCCCGACTACACGACTGTTCAGCACGTCGATGGGCGGCTGAAAATGTTTGGCCGCCTGCGCTTTGGCCGCTCAGATCTGGGCGTCAACGGCAAACGACTGGAGCGGTTGCTGGGGGCTGTTCAGGGATGAGCTGATACATCCCTCTTCAACCTCGCGCCACATGGGCGAATTGAGTGACATCTGGCACTGCGCGGTGAACATACGCCCGTCGACTTGCAGACAGATCGTCTGTCCAAGTTCAATGCGGCTGCCGGTTTTGTCGGTGCAATAGCACTCAACCGTTTTGCCCGAAGGTGAGGTAACATCCGCCAGCGCAGGGCTGGCCATCAGGAAGAGGAAAAAGGCTGTCCGTCTCATGCTCGATATATAGCACACCGGCCCCCTTGACCAAAGCCCCCCCTTGGATCAAACCCGCGTTATGATCCCTGCTGACCGCCTTGTTCAGATCACCCAACGCTTTCAATATCTTGAGGCGGCGATG
Source organism: uncultured Tateyamaria sp. (assembly GCF_947494755.1). GTDB lineage: Bacteria > Pseudomonadota > Alphaproteobacteria > Rhodobacterales > Rhodobacteraceae > Tateyamaria. Next base: position 82,689 of record NZ_CANLVZ010000004.1, on the reverse strand, counting down.
GCTGATGGCACCGGCGATATTGCGGCGCTCGCCAAGGAATATTCCGACCTGCGCCCGGTGGTGGAGCAAATTGCCGCATATTCCCGCATTATCGAGGATATGGCCGAGGCCGAAGCGATGCTGGATGATCCCGACATGGCCGAACTGGCGCAGGAAGAACTGCCCCGTCTGCGCGCCGCACTGCCCGAGGCGGAGGCTGCGTTGCAGCTGGCCTTGCTGCCCAAGGATGCCGCTGATGCCAAGCCTGCCATGCTTGAGATACGGCCCGGGACGGGTGGGGATGAGGCGGCCTTGTTCGCAGGCGATCTGTTGCGCATGTATGCCCGCTTTGCCGAACGCCGCGGCTGGAAGCTCGATGTGATCGAGGAACAAGCCACCGAGCTAGGTGGGATCAAGGAGGTCGTGGCCCACATTACCGGTGACAATGTCTTTGCCCGCATGAAATACGAATCCGGCGTGCACCGAGTGCAGCGTGTGCCGACCACGGAAAGCGGGGGGCGCATCCACACATCCGCCGCCACCGTGGCCGTGCTGCCCGAGGCTGAGGATGTCGATGTCGACATCGCGCCGGGGGACATTCGCATCGACACCATGCGCGCCTCCGGCTCTGGCGGGCAGCACGTGAACACCACCGACTCAGCCGTGCGCATCACCCACCTGCCGACCGGGATCGTCGTCACCAGCTCCGAGAAATCCCAGCACCGCAACCGCGACAAAGCCATGCAGGTGCTGCGCGCGCGGCTTTATGATCTGGAACGCAGTCGGGTGGATGACGCACGCTCGGCGGATAGGGCGGCGCAGGTCGGCTCGGGCGATCGCTCCGAACGCATCCGCACCTACAATTTTCCGCAAGGGCGGATGACCGATCACCGGATCAATCTGACGCTTTATAAGCTCGATCAGATCATGCAGGGCGATTTGGATGAAGTGATTGATGCGCTGACGGCGGATGCACAGGCGCGCCTGATGGCCGAGATGGGCACATGACGGCCGCCGAGGCGATGGTGGCCGCCACAGCTCGCCTGCGCGCGGCAGGGGTGCCTGATCCGGCGCGGGATGCCCGCGTGCTGCTCGCCCATGCGGCACAAGTCGATGCTGCGCGCGTGACGCTGATTGCGCCCGAAGATATCGCCCCTGACATCGCCGAGCGCTATGATCAACTGGTGTCTTTGCGCGCTGTCCGCGTGCCGGTAAGTCACCTGATCGGCGAACGTGAGTTTTATGGCCGTCGCTTTAAGATCAGCGCGGATGTGCTTGATCCACGGCCAGAATCCGAAACCCTGATCGAGGCGGCGCTGGCCGAGGACTTTGCGCGTGTGCTTGATCTGGGCACGGGGTCGGGCTGCCTGCTGGTCACCCTTCTGGCCGAACGGGATCAGGCCCATGGTGTTGGCGTTGATCTCAGCGAGGCGGCTTGTTTGCAGGCGAGCGCCAATGCGGTGCTGAACGGTGTGGCGGAGCGGGCGCAGATCCTCGAGGGCGATTGGTTTGAGCCGGTCGAGGGCCGCTTTGATCTGATCGTGGCCAATCCGCCCTACCTTGCAGCGTTCGAGATGGACGAGGTGGCGCCCGAACTGCGCGATCACGAACCGCGCATGGCGCTGACGGATGAAGGCGACGGGCTGTCTGCCTACCGCGAAATCGCAGCCATTGCCGGCAGTTACCTGACCCACCGGGGCCGGGTGATGTGTGAAATCGGGTCCACGCAAGGCCCCGACACCCGCGCCATATTCGTGGACGAAGGGTGGGGTGATACGGTCATCTTGCCGGATCTAGATGGGCGGGATCGTGTGCTGATTGCGCGAAATCCGGCATAAGCGACCCAAAATTCATAAAATTACCCTATTTGCCCTTGTCGCGCGGCCTTTGGCGTGCTTATTCATGCGTCAGACACCGGCCTGCTGGTATGCTTCCAGCGACGGTGTCCCATTCACAGGATCGCCGCGTATTCGCTATGAGGTGCTTATGATGCACCCCGGCAGATCAGATAAAACACGCCAGAGAGCTGAACATATCCATGAAATCTTCGAGATCACGGTCCCGGTCCAAGAACAGTCGTAACCGCAACAACAATAGCGGCGGCGGCAACGTCGTGAACCGGGTGTTCGACAGTTCGGGCCCCGAAGGCAAAGTGCGCGGCACACCGCAGCAAATCATCGACAAGTACAACCAGCTGGCCCGCGATTCCCAATTGTCGGGCGACCGGGTGGCGACCGAGAACTTTCAGCAGCACGCCGAGCACTACATGCGCATGCTCAGCGAGGCGCAAAAGGAAATCGACGCCCGCCGCGAAGAGCAGGAGCGCCAGAACCGGGAACGCCAGGCCGAACGGGACCGCGAGCGCGCGCAACGCCAAGAGCAAGAGGGCAATGCAAGCCCTAATGCGCCCTCCGACGCTGCTGATCCGGCCAACGCGCCCCAACCCGATGTGGCGGATGTGAACGAGGCTGAAGGTGACAGCGGTCTGGTGGAAACGCCCGAAAGCCAGCCCAAGCCCAAGCGCACCCGGTCGCGCAAACCCAAGCCCAGGCCCGCTGATTCCTCGGATGACAGCGGCAGCGCGCCTGAGGCCGCCGAGTAAGTCGCGGCCTAGCCTTGTGCTGCTTTGACCTCGCGGGCCAGCGCGCAAAACGCTTCAATCGACAACTGTTCGGCGCGGTCGGTGGGTTTGATCCCGGCTGCGATCAGTCGATCCTCAATGCCAGGCACCAGCCCCTTGAGTGCTGCGCGCAGCATCTTGCGCCGCTGATTGAACGCCATCGCCACCACGCGGGATAACACCTGCGCATTCGCCTCAAAGCGTGGCGCGGGCAGGGCGGTCAGATGGACAACCGCACTCGACACTTTTGGCGCGGGGGTGAATGCCTCGGGCGGCAGGCTCATTGCGATGCGCGCGTCTGTGCGCCATTGGGCCAGAACCGCGAGGCGCCCATAGGTTTTTGACCCCGGCTGCGCCACGATCCTTTCCGCCACTTCGCGCTGAAACATCAACGTCAGCGATTGCCAAAAGGGCGGCCATGTCGGCGGCGTAAGCCAGCGCACCAGCAACTCGGTGCCGACATTGTATGGCAGGTTGGCGGCCACTCGGATCGGCGGCGTCAAATGCGCAAGCGGGTCAATATCCAGTGCGTCCCCCTCGATCACCTCCAACTGCCCCGGATAGCGTGCGGCGATCTCGGCCAGTGCAGGCAGACACCGCGCATCCTTTTCGATGGCAAGCACCTTGCGCGCGCCTTCGGACAACAATCCGCGCGTCAGCCCACCGGGGCCGGGGCCGACTTCAAGCACGTCCACGCGGCTCAAATCCCCGGCCTGCCGTGCAATCTTGGCCGTGAGGTTCAGGTCCAGCAGAAAATTCTGACCCAAAGACTTGCGCGCCCGCAGCTCGTGGTCCGCAATCACCTGGCGCAAGGGGGGCAGATCGTCGATGGTGCTCATCTCTTCATTGTTCTCCAAATATGCCCGCCGGAGGCATCAACGATCAGCCATACGCGCCGCCATCCGAATGGCTTCGATCATGCTCGTCGGATTGGCGATGCCTTGGCCTGCGATATCAAATGCGGTGCCGTGGTCAGGCGAGGTGCGGATGATCGGCAAGCCAAGCGTGACATTCACGCCCTGGTCAAAGTCGAGCGTCTTGATGGGGATCAGGGCCTGATCATGATACATGCAGATGGCCGCGTCATAGCGGGTGCGGGCAGCGGCATGAAACAGCGTGTCAGCCGGCCACGGACCCGTGACATCAATGCCTGTGGCGGCGACCTCTGCGACAAGGGCGGCCATCCAGTCAAGTTCTTGGCGGCCCATGGCCCCGCCTTCGCCCGCATGGGGGTTGAGGCCCGCAACCACGACGCGGGGGGCCGGGATGTGAAACTGGTCGCGTAAGCCACGGCCGGTGATCTCAATCGTTTCGCGCAACAGCTCTGGGGTCAGTGCGGCTGCCACCTCCTCAAGCGCGATGTGGATGGTCGTGGGCACCACCCGCAACTGATCGCAGGCCAGCATCATCACGGCGCGGGGGGCGTCGGTGAGCGCCTCGAGGTATTCGGTGTGTCCGGGATAGGCAAAGCCCGCACCGTCCATCAGCACCTTTTTGTGGATGGGTGCGGTGCACAAGGCAGAGGCCGCACCCGATTTCACCAGCTCAACACCCCGCATGATGACGTCGATCACGCCTTGCGCGTTGGCGGACGTGGCGGTGCCGGGCGTGGCTGCGTGCGGAAAGTCATGGCGCAGGACGGGCAGGGCACCGGGGCCGCAGGACGCGGCTTGTGCCGCATTGTCGACCTCGATCACGGGGGTATCGACAGGCAAATGGCGCGGATCACCGATCCACACCATCGCGATGTCATGGCGCAAGGCGGCCCAGGCTTTGGCGGCGACCTCGGGGCCAACACCGGCGGGTTCGCCGCAGGTGATGGCGATGGGGCCCTTATTCATTCGAAGACGCGGATCGTCGCTTCGGCCTCAAGCTCAGCCAGCAGGCTTTCGGAGAACGCGTTCAGGCGCTGGTTGCGCAACTGGGTCGCAATGGCCTCGCGATTGATTTCCTGATCTTCGGGCAGGGCTGGCGTGCGCCCGCACAGCATCAGCAGGACAAGCGTCTGGCCATTTGCACGGGTCAGCGCAGTCGAGGTCTCGCCCGGATCCAGTTTGGCCAGTTCGATGGCGATGTCGGCGGGAATTTCATCGGGCGGCAGGCTGCCACGATCCAGCGCGCTTTCTGGTTGGTTCTGTGCGATCCCATAGAGATCATCGCAACGGTCCACCCGCGCAATCACCTGATTTGCGCGCGCAAATGCCTCGGGCGTGCGTCCGCCCGCGATATAGTAGGCGGCGTATTCGATTGCGGAATAGGTCCGCTCGGGGGCGTCAGTTTCGCGAATGCCGCGCAACTGGAACAGGGCGACCGCATTGGGGATGGGCAGGGGTGCGGTCACCTCACCCGGCGCCAGCGCCAGCAACAGCGGGCGCAGGACGGGGGGGAGTTCGCTGATGGGTGTCCAGTCCAGACGTCCACCCCGGCCCCGCGATGCGGTGGCGGAAAAGCGGCGGGCAAAATCGGAAAACTCGGCTTCGGACTCTGATCCGGCCATTTCCTCGGCCAGTTCCAGCACCTGTTCGGCGCGTTGCGGTGGCGCGGGGATGATGATTTCCGACAGCAGCACTTCGATGCCGCCATTGCCCCGTGCGGTGGCCAATGCGCGGTCCACCTCGCGGTCTGTGATCTGCACCCGGCTGCCGAACCGGGCCCGGATATAATCCCGCCAGATCAGTGACACAGAGACGAAATCGCGGAAGGTTTCGCGGGCAACCCCCGCACCTTCCAACCCATCGACAAACTCTTCGGCGCTGAGGTTGGCGCGGGCGGCAAATTCACTCAGCCCTTCTTGCAACTCATCGGGGGACAGGGTCAGGCCAGCCTGGGCCGCTTCGGCTGCGCGCAGCCGGTCGCGGATCAGTTCGGGGATCACTTCCTGGCGTGTGCCGCCCCGTGCGCCCACCACCTGCAAAAAGCGGATGCGTTGCTGCACCTCGAATTCGGTGATCGTTGTTTCGTCAACCTGTGCGACGGGCGCAAAGATGTTCTGCGCAATGCCGGGACCTGTGAACCCGAACAAGACAAAGGTCCCCACCGTGATGGCGTGCGCCACCCGTTGCTTGATTTTCATACCGCTCATCCCGCGTGTTTCCCGCATGCTCTTCTGTCGACCTTCGGGCCACCATTGGCCGAAAACCCCTCTAGGGACACTGATAGCCCCAGTGTGGTGGCAGGCTCAATAGTTGTCGAGCTTGCAAACCGGCGCTGAAGACTGACGTCCACGCGCACGCACTCGTTGCGATAGGTCAGGCTGCCCCCTGCGGTTGCAGCACGCCCCAACTCAAGGTCGTAGCGCACGTTTGCCCGCGCCCGCCACCGCTGGTCAATCTGGTAGGAACCGCCGAAGGTGAATTCGTTGATCGGGTCCTCAAGTTCGATGGCCGGGTCCTCGTCGACCCAGATATAGGTGCCTGCAACGCCGAACTTTGCATTGCTCCAGCTGCCGCGCATCTCGGCCTTGGTGATGTCAAAGCTTTCGTCAAAGAGGGTGCGCCCTGATACGGCCAGCCCGCCTTCGAACTCAAGTTGGCCTGCCAGCAGAAAATCCGAGTCGGCCCCCGAAAGCCCGCTGCTTTCGGTGAAATCGGGCTGGGCTTCTTCGCGGATGACCTGTCCGAAGGTGGCATGAGCCGTCCATCCCTCGGGATCGATCCGCGCCCACGTGGTGCCGTAGGCAAAGGCCCAACCGCGTTCACGCCGATCCGTTTCGGGAAAGCGGGACAGCGCCAGCAGATTGCCTTCGCCAAATTCGACGCGGGTGCTTTCCTCGTTCGGCACGTCCAGCCCGTCGCCCCCGACCCATGCAAGTTGGGCCAGCGGCTCGATAAACTGCGTCACGCCCGAGTTCGAGCGCCGGATCAGCGGATAGCGCAGCCCCACGGCCACATGAGGCGCAATGCTGCTGTCGCCGTCATCCACCGTCTCGTCCTCGGACACGCGGATCGCATCGCCTGCCACGCCCAGTTGGGTCTGGATTTGCAGCCCGCCCATCTGGAACGTGCGCAGCCAGTTGGTGTCCACACTCAGGCGCAGTACATCGCGCCCATCCACGACCCCGTCGCCGTTCACATCCGTGGGCACATCCGAAGCGCGCTCAAGCGCTTGAGCTTCGGCAGCGAGGCGGATTTCACCTCCGATCACGCTCGGAAAGAACCGCCGTTCGTAAAGTGCGTTGACCACGTCCGATGGCAGCACGTCGTCGTCTTCATCACCGCGGATGGATTTGAAGTTGATATAGGACAGGCGGATAAATTCGTCGCGCCGGGCCCGTTGCAGTTTGATCTGACTGTCAAGCCGGTCCTTCCCGGTCACGTCATAGTTCGACAGGTAGGAATCGTCCGATACTGCCTCGATATCGAATTGCAGGACGAAGTCGCGCTTGAGCTGGAATTCACCAGCGGCAAAGAGATACCCACGAGACTCGCCCGGTTGCAGATCGTCGTCCGAGGTCGCGCCTTCGATCGTCAGCCGCCCGCGCTTGAACAGCTTGCGATAGCGCAATTCGAGGGTGCGCGTGCCATCCGCGATATAAGGCGTGATCAGCAGGTCGCTGCTATCGCCAAGGGTGACGAAATAGGGGGTCTTGATCCCGGTGCCGAACAGCGAGTTGATGACAAGTTCCGGAAACAGGAAGCCGTTTGTGCGGCTGACCGTCGGGTCCGGCATTCGCAGCCGCGGCAGGTAAAAGATCGGAATGTCGCGCACAAGCAAGGTCGCGTTATCGAAATAGAGTTGCTGGGCTTCTTTGTCGTGGATTACCTTGCTGGCCCGGATCTGCCACAGCGGCGGGCGCGATTTGCCGTTCTTCTCGCAGATCCGGCACGAGGTTGCCGCGACCTTGTAAAGCTGAGTGTATTTGCCCCCACCCACGCGATTCATCTGCACGGAGGCCAGTTGCAACTGGTCGTTCAGCACCAGCCGCGCACCGGTCAAAAGTCCGGTCTGGAAATCATCCGTCAGTTCAGCCTGCGAGGCCACGATAACCGACCCCCGCCCGTCATCCAGCGTGATGGGGCCGGTGATGGTAAGCGCGCCGGTGTCCTGATTGTATTCGATGGACTGGGCCGTCAGACGGGTGCCGTCCTGAAAGGCCTCGACATTGCCGGTGGCGATCAGGCGGCGGTCCGACGTGACCTGGATATCGTCGGCGACCAGAACGGCGGGGCTGACCACCGGCGCGTCGCTGTCCACTTCCTGAGCCTCAACGCTGCCCGGCGCAAAGAGCAGTGCGGCGATCAGCAGGGCGGCGCACCCCCATATCCGGAACCGGTCAGCCATCTTCTGCATGCAACAACAGCCCCAACCCCAAAAGGATTGACGCAAATGGCGCAGCCCAAGCGGCGAACAGCACGGGGATTTGCCCGTTTTCGCCCAGGATCTGCGCAAAACTGCGAATGAAATACAAACCGAACCCCAGTAGTACCGCTGCCAGCACGGCCGTGCCGGTCCCCCCAAAGCGGGTATGGCGCATTGAGAACGCTGCGGCAACCAGAACAAGCCCCATCAGGAACAAGGGCCGCGCCAGCTCGGATTGCAGCCAGACATGTTGCTGGCGGGCCGAAAACCCGGCCTGTTCAAGTTGCGTGATAAAGGCGGGCATGTCCCAGACCGACACGCCTGCGGGTGTGCCAAGGCTTTCGCGAATTCGGTCCAATGTCAGCGTGGTTTCCACCGACAGGATATCGTGGGTGGTTGCGTTGGCCTCGGCGTTCATGCCGGCGGTGAGGGGCCAGACCTTGGCATCCCGCAGCGCCCACGCACCGTTTTCGAGGGCCGCACTGGTCGCCTCAATCCGTTGCACAGGGTTGCCCGAGGATGCGTAGCTGAGGAAGGTCACGTCATATAACACGGACGCGTCTGTGTTGGACCGCCCGGCCCGGATCACAGTCTGGCCCGTGTCACCGCCCTGACGCAGCCACAGCCCTTCTTCGGACACCGACAAGGCAGAAATGCCACCGGAGCGATACCCTTCGGCCAAGGTTGCATAGCGTTTCGAGGTCGCCGCCACCATCGGCCCCAGCATCGTTGTGGCGATGATCCCCACGATCAGCGCGACCGCCAGCGGGGCCAGCAAGGCGCGCGCCGCCGACCGGCCTGCGGCCCGAGTGACCACCAGTTCGGATGAGCGCGCCAGTGAGATGAACAGCACGACGGTGCCCAGGATCATGATCAGCGGCAGGATCTGGTTGATGGTTTCGGGCGCATTCAGGACGGTCAGGACGATCCGCTCCGCAAAGGAAACATCGTAATCCGCAAATTTGCGCGTCTGATCAATCAGGTCCACCAGCACCACAATCGTTGACAAGACTATGGCGATCACGAGCAGGGCCAGCGCAAAGCGCCGCGCGAAATAGAGGTGGAGGATCATGGTGTTGCCCTCCGTATCCGCCGCCAGACCCCATGCGCGCCTGCAGCCACGAACAGCAGCGCACCCACAATCACCGCGCCGATCAGCGATGGCAGATAAAGGATCGGCCACAACCGCGCATCTTCAATAACAGGGCCAGACAGACTGCTGCGCATCCCGTCAAGGGCCACGAGGATCAGGAAGGCAATCACGATCTCGCGCCAGACCCCAAAGCGCGAATACCCTCCCACCAGCAAGGTGGCAAAGCCGATCAGGGCGGTGACAAGGCAAAAGACGCCGCGCGCGATCCGCGCATGAAGCTCTTCGGCGACGACGCCGGGTGTCGTGTTGAACTGTGCGGCGATCCCGGCCCAATCGCGCAACAACTGCGTGGACACAAGGTATTCAATCGATGGTTTCACCACCTTGTTGGAGGTCATAAGCGATGTGATATCAAAGGAGTAATCCTGAAACTTGCCCGTCGACAAGCGGTTGTTGGACGGGGTGAAGCGTTGGGCCAATCCGTCCACCATGATCAGCGACGTGGTGTCCCCGCTGCGCAGCAGGTAGGCTTCGGTGCCGGTATAGATCATCCGCTCGTTCGGGGTGCGCCGATCCGCAAGAAACACGTCCAGCAGCACGCCGTCTTCGCGGATGGAGCGGGTGTACAGCGTCACCCCTTCCGTCGGGGTCAAGAACGCGCCTTCGGTCAGCAATTGCGAGGTGACATTGCGCGAAATCTCCAACTCGCGCTCGCTCAGCTGCCCCGAGGCAAGCGGGACCAGCACGTGACTGAGCACCGATATCATCGTGGCCGAGATCAGCCCGAATACGGCCACGGGGCGCGCCAGCCGCCAAGGCGAGGACCCGGTGGACATCATCACCGTCAGCTCGCTTTCGTTGTTGAGCCGGTTGGTGACGTAGATGGCCGCGGCAAATGTGGCGATGGGCAAGACGGTTGTGACCAGTCTCGGAAGACCAAGCGCCGAAAATTCAAGAAAAACGAGGGCGGTCTGTCCATCGCCAATCAGGCGATCAAACAACTGCACCGCCCGGTTGATCCAGAACACCGCCACCAGCACAAGCGCGAAAAAGCCAAACAACCAAAGCAGTTGTGACAGCATATAGCGGTCGAATCTGACCAAAGTGTCCCCCGTTATGTGCCTGTATTATTGTTCGGGTCGCAGCAGCGTTGCGGGCAAGTTACCCCAAGGGGGGGCTGGGGAAAACTGCAAAGTGTACTTTACGTGCTGGTAAGCTTCGTTTGGGCAGGGTACGTCTGAGTAAACTTCAAAAAACCGGAGCCTGATATGACCGATCTGACGCCAGTGTCCTTTGCTGTCACCGACCTTGACGCCTTTGCCGAGCATGCCGGCCGCATCGCGGTGATCGTCACGCCTGAGGGCAAGCTGGAACAGTCGGGGCGCCGGGTGAACCGGCTGAGCAAGGGCGCGTTGCAGCGGTTTGTCGACAGTGAACGTTTTGCCAAGGTCAAGGTGGGTCAGGTCGTGAGCATGGCGTGGCCCGCGGGCATGGCCGCCGAGGCTGTCGATCTGATCTGTCTGCCCCGCAACCATTCGGTCGAGGAGGCGCGCAAAGCCGGGGCCGCCCTTGGCAAGGCGCGCGGTGATGCGACTTTGTTGCTGGCGGTGGATGGCGCGCGCCGGGTGGCAGAGATCGCGTTCGGCTGCGTGATGCGCGACTACACGTTTTCAGCTCATAAGACGGATGCGGAGGCCAACACGACAGGCATCAGCGTCATGTGCTCAAAACCTGACGAGGCCGAAGCGGCGGCAGCCCCCTTGCTCGCCATCGCAGAGGGCACGTTCATGACCCGCGATCTGGTCAACGAGCCTGCCAATGTGCTGACGACCACCGAGTTTGCGGATCGCCTGGCCGAGATGACTTCGCTTGGACTCGAGGTTGAGGTACTGGAAGAAGCCGACCTTGAAAGGCTGGGCATGCGCACATTGCTTTGCGTAGGGCAGGGGTCTGACAGCCCGTCCAAAGTGGTGGTCATGCAGTGGAAGGGCGGGGCCAAGGACGCGGCACCCTTGGCCTTGGTCGGCAAGGGTGTGGTCTTTGACACCGGCGGCATCAGCCTTAAACCCGCGGGCGGCATGGAAGACATGACCATGGATATGGGCGGCGCGGGCGTTGTGGCGGGTACCATGCGCGCGCTCGCCAAGCGCAAGGCCAAGGCCAATGTCGTGGGCCTTGTGGGGCTCGTTGAAAACATGCCGTCGGGCAATGCCACCCGCCCGGGCGATGTGGTCACATCCATGAAGGGCGACACGGTTGAGGTCATCAACACGGATGCGGAGGGCCGCTTGGTGCTGTGCGATGTGATGTGGTACGCGCAAGAGCGGTTTGAACCGGCGGGTATGATTGATCTGGCAACCCTCACAGGTGCCATCATCATCGGGCTGGGCCACGAGAACGCGGGCGTGTTTTCCAATGATGACGCGCTGTGCAACGCGTTTCTGAAGGCCGCTGAGAAAGAGAATGAAGGTGCGTGGCGCATGCCGCTTGGCCAAGCCTATGACGACCTGCTGAAATCACGCATTGCCGACATGAAGAACATCGGCGGGCGTCCTGCCGGATCGGTCACGGCCGCGCAATTCCTGCAACGCTTTGTCAAGGACGGCACGCCTTGGGTTCACCTTGATATTGCGGGCGTGGCCTCGGTCAAATCTGCCACGACGCTGGCCCCGGCGGGCGCGACGGGCTGGGGTGTGATGGCACTGAGCCGCTTGGTGGCGGACAATTTCGAGACCGAGTGACATGGGGGCCGCCTATTTCTACCACCTGACGCGTCGCCCGCTGGAGGAAACGCTGGCGATGCTGCTTGGCAAAGCGCAAGGGGCAGGGTGGCGCGTTGCGGTACGCGGCGGAGATGCGGGGCGGCTGGCATGGCTGGATGAGCGGTTGTGGCTGGGGGTGGAGGACGGGTTTCTAGCCCATGGCATCGCCGGTGGTCCGCATGACGCCGACCAGCCTGTGCTGTTGACCACCGGACCGGCCGCCAATGGCGCGACCTGTGTGATGAGTGTCGATGGGGCCGAGGTCTCTGCCGATGAGGTCGCCGCGATGGAGCGGGTGTGCGTGCTGTTTGATGGCAACGACCCGGAGGCGCTTGATGTGGCGCGCGGCCAGTGGAAGGCCCTGAAGGATGCGGGCGCATCTGCGCAATACTGGTCCGAAGAAAGCGGGCGGTGGGAGAAGAAGGCCGAGACGTAAGGTGGCGACATTGCCCGACCCTACCGGCTGAGGGTCAGCGCCCCGTCCGCGATTTCGATCCGGCCCCACCGTTGCAAGTAACCCATGCCAAGCAGGGATTGGTCCAACTCACCCCCGTTGACCACAGCCGAGACGTTGGTGTCGACATGCGGCCCGATCTCGACCGTGTCCAGACGCACCCGTGCGGTGCTGACCTCGCCATTGGCGGTCAGGGCACGGCCCAGATAATTGAGGTTTGCAGGATCCAGCCCGGCGGCCTCCGCATCGGCTTTGTTCAGCACAATATCCGTGGCCCCTGTGTCGATGACAAAGTCCACAGGCGCGCCGTTGATGTCCAGCGTCAGCAAATAATGCCCGCTGCGGTCGCGGGGCACGGTGATTGTGCCGCTCTCGTCAAAGCGGGTCTGGCTGGCAAACAAATCCTCCTCGATATCGCCCCACATGCCGACAACTGCGATGGCCCCGAGGAAAATCAGCACCCAGATCGCCGCCATCTGCAGGGTCTGGCTGAGCTTGAGTTTCGTGGTCAGCAGAAAGCCCGCGCCAAGGACGAGGCCGAAGACGCTGAGATAGACCAGTTGTGCAATGCTGTCGCTGCTCATGAGAGATATATAGGCGCTTTGTTTTTTGTTTTCAGCCCGGCATCAAACCGAAATTGCGCAGACCGTCGAGAACGAATTGCACTGACAGGGCGGCGAGCAGCATCCCCAAAAGGCGGGTCACGACCGTGATCCCGGTCTTGCCCAAGGCGCGTTCCAAGAGCGACGAGGCGAGAAACAGGCCCAGGCACACGCCCAGAACAAGAGCGGTGATCGCCAGCACCAGCGCCAGCCCTTCGACCCCCGGTTTCTGACCTGTCAGAAGGATGACGGAGGCGATGGAGCCGGGCCCGGAGATCAGTGGGATTGCGAGGGGGAAGACCGAGGGGTCGTCCTGTGCGTCGGCGTCCTCGCTTTGATCTTCGCGCCGCTTGGTGCGCCTCTCGAATAGCATATCGAGGGCTGTGAGAAACAGCAGGATGCCGCCTGCGACCCGAAAAGCGGGCATTGAGATGCCGATGAAGCCCAGCACCGCCTCACCAAACAGCGCAAAGACGACGAGGATCAGCATGCCGATGGCGCAGGCGCGCACCGCAATGGCCCGCCGCTCGCGTTCGGGGACACCTTGGGTCAGTGCCACGAACAGCGGAGCCAGCCCGATGGGGTCGATCACCACGAACATGGTGACGAAGGCAGTGATCAGAAAGGCGGTGTCGATCATTCTTTTCTTATTATATTGAGCGCCTTGCGGCGCGTTATTTATGTTGGAATGAGGGGCGCTGCCCCTCAAGCACCCCGCGGTTTAGTTGGCGAAATGAAGCTGGATCAGGCTTGTTCGGCGCTTTCGAGCCGCTCAAGATCTTGCATCCACAGCGTTTCGGCGCGCCCGAGCGCGTCCATCACTTCGGCATATTTCTTTTGCCAGACCTCCATTTCGCCCAGTTTGGCATCCTCGTAAAGCGCGGGGTCGGCCAGCTTCTTGGCCAGCTTGTCGCGCATGTCGTTCAGCTTTTCCACCCGCGCTTCGGATTTGCGCGCCTCGGCTTTCAGCGCGAGCATGGCGTCACGATTGGGTCGTTTGGGTTTGGGCTTTTCGGCTGCGGGTTTGGCGGGCTTGCCGTCGCTCAGCAGCAGTTTGCGATAGGCCTCAAGATCATCCTCGAACGGTTTGACCGTGCCGTTTGAAACCAGCCACAGCCGATCGGCCACGAGTTCAAGCAGGTGCATGTCGTGGCTGACGAGGATCACGGCTCCGGTATAGGCGGTCAGCGCCTCGACGAGCGCCTCGCGGGATTCGATGTCGAGGTGGTTTGTCGGCTCGTCCAGGATCAGCATGTGGGGTGCGTCGAGTGTCGCCAGCAAGAGCGACAGCCGCGCCTTTTGCCCGCCTGAGAGTTTTCCCACAACCGTTTCGGCCTGATCCGCCATCAGTCCGAAGCCCGACAGCCTTGCGCGCCAGCGTGCAGGCCCTTCGGTGGGGCGTTCGCGGCGCAAATGGTCGAGCGGGGTTTCGTCAATGAACAACTCATCCACTTGGTGCTGCGCAAAATAGCCGATGCGCAGCTTGTTGGATTTGGTGATCTTGCCCGTCAGCGCCGGCAGCCGGTCGCTTAGAAATTTGGACAGCGTGGATTTGCCCTGACCATTCTTGCCAAGCAGCGCGATGCGGTCATCCTGATCAATCCGCAGCGAAAGTTTCGACAGCACCGTGGTGTCGCCATAGCCCGTGCTGGCCCCGTCGATATGGATGATGGGGGGCGACAGTTCCTCGGGGTTGGGGAAATCTATCCGCTTCAGCCCCGCCTCTTGCGGGGTGGTGATGGGCTGCATTTTCGACAGCGCCTTGAGCCGGGATTGGGCCTGACGCGCCTTGTCCGCCTTGTAGCGGAACCGGTCTACGTAGGATTGGAGGTGGGCGCGACGGGCGTCCTGTTTCTTGGCCATGGCCGCGGCATTGGCCAGTTTCTCGGCCCGCTGGCGGGCAAACTGGTCGTAGGGGCCTTGGTAGAAGGTCAGTTTGCGATCTTCGAGATGCAGGATGGCACCCACGGCGCGGTTGAGCAGGCCCCGGTCGTGGCTGATGATCACGACGGTGTGGGGATATTTCGCAAGATATGCTTCGAGCCAGAGCGCGCCTTCGAGGTCGAGGTAGTTCGTCGGCTCGTCCAGCAGCAGCAGGTCGGGTTGCGCGAACAGCACGGCGGCGAGGGCCACGCGCATCCGCCAGCCGCCCGAGAAATCGGCGCAGGGTTTGAGCTGTTCGGCGTCGTCAAAGCCCAGACCCTTGAGGATCGTGGCCGCGCGGGCCTCCGCACTCCACGCATCAATATCTGTCAGACGGGTCTGGATTTCGGCGATGCGGGCGGGGTCGTCGGAGGTGTCGGCCAGAAGGGCGGCGCGCTCGGTATCGGCCGCAAGCACGGTGTCGAGAAGCGAGGTCTGCGAGGCGGGCACCTCTTGGGCCACACCGCCGATGCGCGCGCCGGAGGGCAGTGAGATATCGCCCCCCTCAAGCGCCAACTCGCCCCGGATCAGGCGAAACAGCGTCGTTTTTCCGGTGCCGTTGCGACCCACAAGGCCGACCTTGTGTCCTTCGGGAATCACGGCACTGGCGCCCTCAAAAAGGGGGCGGCCCGCCACCGCGTAAGAGATATCTGAGATGCGCAACATGGCCTTGCTGATGCCGCAAGCACGCGGCGCGGTCAATCGCCGCTTTTCACGGATGCGCGTGCATGTTAGGCGGGCCGCGATTTAACACGCGTGGTGCCTTTGCACCACGTCAGACAGGAGTGATACCATGGCCCTTGAGCGCACATTCTCGATCATCAAACCCGATGCAACCCGCCGCAACCTGACCGGTGCGATCAACAAGAAATTCGAAGACGCGGGCCTGCGCATCGTGGCGCAAAAACGCATCCATCTGACCAAAGCCCAGGCCGGTGCGTTCTACGCCGTGCATGCCGAGCGTCCTTTTTATGACGAACTGTGCGAGTTCATGGCGTCCGCGCCCATCGTCGCTCAGGTGCTGGAAGGTGAGGGGGCAATTGCCAAGAACCGCGAAGTGATGGGCGCAACCAACCCCGCTGATGCGGATGCAGGCACGATCCGCGCTGAATTCGCGGAAAGCGTTGGTGAGAATTCGGTTCACGGATCAGACGCGCCGGATACTGCAGCCGAAGAGATCGCATACTTCTTTTCGGGGCTTGAGCTGGTTGGCTAGGCGTCTGAGACGATGAGATTGAAAGGCGTTCCCAGTGATCGGGGGACGCCTTTTTTGTATCTGCATATGCAGTGAGCTTTAAGATTGCAGTGTAATGCAATGATAAACTTATAAGATAATCGGTGGTGCGTCAGCCACGTCATCCGGCACGGGCGGGCTGACGTGTTTGCTGAGCAAGGCCACGTTGCGGGTGTTCGCCTTCCAGCCGATATCGAATAGATCACCCACCAGAGGGATGGACCCGATCAGCGCGTCCAGTCCGACATTCCCAAGCATACGCAGGGTGACATGGGCGGGCACCCCCATCTGGTGGCCCTTCAGCACGATATAGGCCGCCGGTCCCAAGGTCAGCACATCGCCGATCCCCGGAATGAGCCCTAGCAAACTGTCCCAACCCACCCGGACGCCGATCACAGGCAATCTGACGGCGCGGTCCATGGCGCGCGCGAGCCGGTCCAGCCGCTCAAGCTCGGGGTGGGCGATGCCCTCAGGCATGTTTTGGTGTCCGCGCGATGATCCACACGGCGTGGATGATGCCCGGCAGATAACCGAGCAGGGTCAGAAGGATGTTCAGCCAGAAGTGTTTGCCCAAGCCCACCTGCAAAAACACACCCAAAGGGGGCAGAATGACGGAAAGAATGATGCGGATGAGATCCATGATGTACCCTTTTGGCGTAAGACGCTGTTGGACAGGAAACCTCAGGTGGGGCGGTTTTGTTCCACCGCCTCAGGATTTGGCGACAACGCCGATCTCGTTCAGGGTGCGTTCGAAGTCGGACAAACCCTTGTCGAACCCGTCGGCCTTGATCGCATCAAAGCGGGCGCGCAGGGCCTTTTTCTCATCGCCCTTGCAATCGTTCCAGGGCCGTCCCTGCAAACCCATCACAAGGACGTAATAACCGATAAAGTGGGGGCGGGTGCCTGACATCAACAGGCGTCGATAGGCCTCGTCCGGGCCCAAGGCGCGCAGGGTTTCTGCGTCCGGAATGCCCGCTTTGGCGCAGGCGGCGTCCATTGCAGGACCAAGGTTGCGAATGCTCGAGACCGGAGTGGATGTAGCCGCTGTCATGGGCGCACTTTAATACGACCAGGCGGCGCTGTCACAGCCCATTGTCCGGTTCAGATGCTCGCGTAATCTGTAAAGATCGGCGTGGGCCGTGGATCGGGCTTGGGCCGGGGTTGATAGATCGGAATGCGTGTCTGCTTTGCCATTTTGGGTGCCTGCTTTGGTTGCTCGTGGTCACTCTTGGTGGTGATCGTTCCACACCAGCAGAGCAGTTTGCCGAGGCCGTGGCGCAAATGTGGCAATTGTGTGGCAATCCTAGCTGTCGCGGTCGAACCGATATCGTGTGATCTGCGTGTAGGGTTGGGTTGGTGTGCAGATAATGCTTGGGAAATCAGGGTGATGCACCGCGTCCGGCCAGCCTTGCGGCTCAAGCGCGATCCCGGCGTAGGGCGCGATGTCTGTCCCGGCGATCTTTGGCAGATATGCACCGCCATAGACCTGAAGCCCAGGTTCGGTGCTGTCGATATGCAGTCGAATGCCTTGCGCACCGTGAAGCGTGGCGACATGGCGCGCGGTCACCTGTTTGCGCGGCGCGGTGCACAGGTTGTGGTCGATTTCGGGGTGGAGCGGTTTGGGGGCGCGGTGATCAAAGGCGGTGCCTGCCACATCCGCAATTACCCCGGTCGGGATGTTGTGCTGATCGACCGGCAGGTAGTGCGCGGCATGCACCTGCAAAAGATGCGCGCGTGCATCCCCAAGCCGCCAATAGGGGTGGTGGGCGATGTTGATCGGGGTGGCGTGGTTCGTCGTGGCGGTGATGTCGAGCGTCAGGGTGGCCGCGCTGAGCCCATAGCGCACTGTGATCTGGCGCAATCCGGGCAAGCCTCCATCCCCATCTGCAAGGGTGCAGCGCAGGGTGACGCCGCTGTCATCCTGCGCCATCATGTCCCAGGGCCGACGATCCAACCCATCAGGCCCACTGTGCAGGGCCGTCCTGTCATTTTCGTTGGTTGGCATATGATAGGTGGCGTCGCCCAGATGCACCTCGCCACCCCGGATGCGGTTTGCCACAGGCCCCACAATCGCGCCGGCATAGACGTCATGCCACCCCGGGTGTCGGTGGGGGTCCGCATGCAAAACAAGGTTTGGTCCGTCGTGAAAGCTCACATGCTCAAGCCGTGCGCCGTAAGGCGAAATCCGGGCGGACATATCGGCGGATCGGAGGGTGAAATGCGTCATGGACAGACCATGGCAAAAGCCGGGGCAGGGTGCAAACCAACTGACCCGCCATGCGGTCGAAATGGGGGCTTTTCGGGGAAATTGGCTCCGGCGGTAGGGATCGAACCTACGACCAATTGATTAACAGTCAACTGCTCTACCGCTGAGCTACGCCGGAACGGTTTGTGGCGTATAGCAATGCTGATTCACCTCGTCCAGAGGGTTTGCGCCTCTGATCCGGAAAAAAGTTCACTGCGGCACTGCGTGCTGAAAAACTGCATCTGCGTGCAGGGTGCCTTGCGCTGCCACTTGAGATTTCCCTGCAAGGTCAATGAGATGCGCCAGTACGTTTCGGGTGGCGGCACCCAGTAGTGCTGGCGGCGTGTCCGTGTAGACCGCTTGCGCGATCTGGGTGGCGGTGGCGGGGCCCTTGCGCAAAGCGTCAAGAATGGCGGCTTCGCGTGCGCGGCGGTGCGTGATGAGCCAGTCAAGACGCCCATGCGGGTCTGTGATGGGCGCGCCGTGGCCCGGGTAAAACACCCGCCAGTCGCGCCAGTTGTTCAGATGATCGCAGGAGGCCATGAAATCCGTCAGGTCCCCGTCCGGGGGCGAGACCAGCGAACTGGCCCAGCCCATGACGTGATCGGCCGTCAGGCACGCATCCCCAAGCCCCAGACAGATGTGATTGCCCAGATGTCCGGGGGTGTGGATGATATCGAGCGTCCAGTCGCTGCCGATGATCTGCGCGCCGTCGCCCACGATGTGATCCGGCACAAAAGCGGTGTCGATGCCCTCGCCGCCGCCCACCAGATCGGTTTGGGCCAGGCGCTCCATGACGGCGCTGCGGCCAGCGGAGGCGGGGCCGAACCCGTAGGTCGGCGCGCCGGTGGCTTGCGAAAGGCGCCCGGCGAGGGGGGCATGATCCAGATGGCTGTGTGTGACCACGATATGGGTGATGCGCGCATCTGGCCCGCAAGCCGTGAGGATGGCATCCAGATGTGTCGGATCATCTGGTCCGGGGTCGATGACCGCCAGATCGCGCCCGCCCACCAGATAGGTGTTGGTGCCGCGATAGGTCATTGGTGAGGGATTGGGGGCCACGATCCTGCACAGGCCGGGCTCCAACAGCTCGACCTGGCCCGGAACGGGATCAAACACATCAACTTGCATGTCCGGTGCGTCCCTTTTCACCTTTGCGTCTTTCGCCCCGCCAGCAGGGGCGCTAGGTTCGCGCCCATGTCGTTCAAATGGCTCAAGCGTTACATGCCGCGCGGGATTTATGCCCGGGCCGCTCTTATCCTGTTGTTGCCGGTTGTGGTCGTGCAGCTTGTGGTTTCGGTCGTGTTTGTAAAGCGGCATTTCGAGGAAGTCTCACACCAAATGTCGCAAGCGGCTGCGCGCGAGGTGCGGCTGGTTCTGGCCAGCATTGAAAGCGCACCGCGCCGCTCGGACATCACGGAGACGAGCGCGGCTGTGGCCACGCCGCTGGCCATGACAGTCACGCCGCTCAGCGAGTCGGCATTGGACGAGCCGCATCAACGCGCGTGGTATGACTTTTCCGGCATCGTGATCACCGACCGGCTTGGAAATGCGGTGCCCGAGGTTGAGGTGGTGGACCTCTCGAACGACCGGCGGGTGCGGCTGGTGCTGGATACGACCATGGGCGCGGTCGAGGTGAGTTTTGATCGCCGCCGTGTGTCTGCCGCCGCACCGCACCAATTGTTCGTAAATATGTTGTTCTTCAGCGTGCTGGTGACCCTCATCGCCTTTATCTTTCTGCGCAACCAGTTGCGCCCGATCAAGCGGCTGGCGCGTGCGGCGGATGCGTTCGGCCGGGGCAGGGTGATGCCCTATTCCCCGTCGGGTGCCACCGAATTGCGCGCGGCAGGGGCCGCCTTTGTCGACATGCGCAACCGGATTGAACGGCAGATCGAAACCCGCACGCTCATGTTGTCGGGGGTCAGCCATGATCTGCGCACCCCGCTGACCCGCATGAAGCTGTCCCTGTCGATGCTGGATGACGACGAGCGCATCCCGATGGAGCGGGATGTGGAAGATATGCAGCGCATGATTGACGCATTCCTGTCCTTTGCCAAAGGCGACAGCGAAGACGAACCACAAGATACTGACCCGATCGCGCTGGTGCGCACGCTGGTCGAGGACGCGCAACGCGGCGGGCAACCTGTCACGCTGGTCGAATGCGAAGGCGCTGGCGAGATGCCGCTGCGGGTGATGGCCATTCGCCGCGCGCTCGACAATCTGGTCAGCAATGCGGTGCGCTACGGGACACGCGCCGAAGTTTCCGTGCTTTTGACCGACACGTTCCTGCGCTTCCGGGTTGAAGATGATGGCCCCGGCATTGCTGAAGATGACTATGCAGATGCGCAGCGCCCGTTCACCCGGCTCGACAGTGCGCGCAATCAGGACAAGGGGTCCGGCGTCGGCCTCGGCCTTGCCATTGCCACCGACATTGCGCGCGCCCATGGTGGCGTGCTGCGACTGGGCCGGAGCGAACAGTTGGGCGGCCTGCGCGCCGATATCGTGATCGGACGCTAAGCGCCTTGTGCCGCAGCGGCACACTTGCGCCGGGTGCGGCTGACGATCTTAGTGGGGCCTGAGCCACAAAAGGAGCCCGCCCCATGACACCCTATGAGATGATCCGCGCACAATTGAGCAAAGTCGTGCCGTTCGCCAACTATGTCGGTGTCGAAGTGATTGAGGTGGGCGATGGCACCGGCATAACGGCGCTGGATCAGCGCGAAGAGACGTCGAACCACATCCAAAGCCAGCACGCAGGTGCGATGTTTACTCTGGGCGAGGCCGCGTCGGGGGCTGCACTGGCCGGCACGTTCGGGCCGATGATCTTTCAGGCCCGCCCCGTCGCCTCGGGTGCGACGATTTCATATGTGAAGATTGCCAAAGGGCGACTTGAGGCGCACGCCAAGACGGACCGCCCCGGCGCGGATGTGCTCAAAGAGTTCGAAGCCGAAGGCAAGGTCGCCTTTGACATCAACGTCGATATTCGTGACGCCGAGGGTGACACGGTGGTGGCCATGACCGTGGGCTGGCACGTACGCAAAGCGTAAACGGCGGAGGTGTTGGTAGGCCCGGCAGGACTTGAACCCGCAACCAAAGCGTTATGAGCGCTCTGCTCTAACCAATTGAGCTACAGGCCCGCCAAAGGTGGGAATACCACCGGGGCGATACGTGTCAAGCGCCCCTAAAAGGTAAAGCGGGACCCGATGAACACCACGTCGGTGTCCTGAAAATCTTCGGCCGGGGTGGACACATCATAGGTGCGATAACCTGCGAAGAATTCGGTGTTCCACTTGTTGACCCTCTGCACGACGAAGAGGCTGAAGGATTCAGAATCGCTGCCGTTCACGTTCTGGTTGCTGCCGTCGTAGTAATCGAAGGCAAAGGATGTGCTGCCCCAGGGCAACAGATCTTTCTTCTGATAGCCGAGCTTGAGATAGTAGTAGCCCGGATCGTCGCGCCCATCGATGTCCAGATCATCCTGCGCCGAGGCGAATGTCACGTTGAACCCGGTGGGCTCGTGAAAGGCCGAGACAGACCCCGCGATCCGATCCGTATCCCCGAGTTCCGCAAATGTGATCCCGCTGCGAACGCGGAAATCCCCGATCGTGCCGTTGTAGCGCAGGACGATATCGTTTTGAGTGTTTTCACCGGCCGAGACCGAGGCCACAAAGCCGCCCCCAAATTCAGGCGTGTCATAACGGAACCGTTCGATCCGGGTGATTCCGTCAAAGTTCGAAAAGAAATCGCCGATGTCATTTGAACTAAAGTCGTCCGTGTCCGTGCGCAGGATCTGCCCGCCCGCGATCAGGCCCACAGCCGAGTTGTTCCCGATGAACGTGCCCGATGTGTCAATCTCTGCGATCCCGTTAGAGGCCGCATCGCCAAACCCATAGGTGAAGGTGCCGTAAGGCGTTCGGGTGAACACTTCGAATTTGCGCTCATTCGATACGGACGTGCTCACGTCGGAATTGAGCTGGCTGACCACATTGGAGGACGAGAATTCGAACTCGAATTCGATATTGCCCCCAATCACGTAGTCCCCGAAATCATAGCTGATACTGGAGCGCAGGCGGGTGGAGGAGTTGTCGTTGTCGACCCAGAATTCGTTGCTCTCGACCCCGTCATCGGTGAACAGCACGCCGCGGTTGATATGGCCGCCAAAGGTGAACTTTAACCCGCCATCCTCGAAATTGATGACCTGCGCATACGTCAGCGTCGGTCCGACTGTGGCTGTTGTCAAACCGGCGACGCATTTCATCAGGATACTGCGCACAGCACATTCCTTTCAAAAGACGGCATCGTTCCAGAACGCCCGAAAGTTGCGCACCTGTAAAGTTAAATGTCGGTGCCTTCCGCATCAGCGTCCGTTTCGTGAACTTGCCGTAATACACGCAGGCCGGCTTATTTCCTTTTGCAACCCCGCCCGAGTTCGCGATATGGGGCGCATGACCTTGGGAGTATGCACATGAGCGAGCAGAAGACTGGAATGACCTATGCCGATGCCGGCGTCGATATTGACGCAGGCAACGCGCTGGTGGACCGGATCAAACCGGCGGCGGCTGCGACAATGCGGGCCGGCGTGGCTTCGGGTCTGGGTGGCTTTGGCGGCTTGTTCGACCTCAAGGCGGCAGGCTTTGTCGATCCGGTTCTCGTGGCAGCCACGGACGGTGTAGGCACCAAGCTGCGCATCGCCATCGACACCGGCAATGTGGACGGCGTGGGCGTTGATCTGGTTGCGATGTGTGTCAACGATCTGGTCTGTCAGGGCGCGGAACCTTTGTTTTTCCTTGACTATTTCGCGACCGGCAAGCTGGAACTTGATCAGGCCGCCCGCATCATCGAAGGCATTGCGCGGGGCTGTGAGGCCTCGGGCTGTGCCCTGATCGGCGGCGAGACGGCGGAAATGCCCGGCATGTACCCGGCGGGTGATTTCGATCTGGCGGGCTTTTCGGTCGGCGCGATGGAGCGGGGCACGGCGCTGCCCGGTGGCGTGGCTGCGGGTGACGTGTTGCTGGGCCTTGCCTCGGACGGGGTGCATTCCAACGGCTATTCGCTGGTGCGCCGCGTGGTTGAGGCCTCGGGGCTGGCGTGGGACGATGCGTGCCCTTGGGGCGCGGGCACCTTGGGCGAGGCGCTGCTGACACCCACGCGCCTTTACGTCAAAGCGGCGTTGGCGGCGATCAAGGCCGGTGACGTGCACGGGCTTGCCCATATCACCGGCGGCGGTCTGACCGAAAACCTGCCACGCGTCCTGCCGGACGGGCTCGGGGTCACGGTCGATCTGGATAGCTGGGATTTGCCGCCCGTCTTTGGCTGGCTGGCCGAGGTTGGGGGCATGGCCGAGGCCGAAATGCTCAAGACCTTCAATGCAGGGATCGGCATGGTGGTTGTCGTGGCGGCGGACGCGGTTGAGGCGGTCACCGCCGCACTTGAGGGCGATGGACAGGACGTGGCCCGCATCGGCCATGTGGTCGAAGGGCAGGGTGTCTCCTACTCCGGTGCGCTTTTGTGACCAAACGGGTCGGGATTTTCATCTCGGGCGGTGGGTCGAACATGCGCGCGCTGGTCGAGGATATGACGGGCGATCATGGGGGTTGCCCGGCGGTGGTGCTGTCCAACAACGAAAGCTCGAGCGGCATCGCTTGGGCGCGGGGACAGGGGATCGCGACCGAAGTGGTTGATCACCGCCCCTTTGGCCAAGACCGACCCGCATTTGAGGCTGCAATTGATGCCGCCCTTGCGCCCCACAGCCTCGACATCATCTGTTTGGCCGGGTTCATGCGGGTGTTGACGGCTGGTTTCGTCGCACCCTGGCAAGGGCGCATGTTGAACATTCACCCGTCATTGCTGCCGAAATACAAGGGCCTGCACACCCATGCGCGCGCGCTGGCGGCGGGGGATACGCAACACGGATGCACCGTGCATCTGGTCACACCTGAATTGGACGATGGGCCAATCCTGGGGCAGGCCACAGTCCCGGTGATCGAGGGTGACACGCCCGAGACACTGGCCGCGAGGGTGCTGGTGCAGGAACATGCGCTGTACCCCGCCGCGCTGCGCCGTTTTGTGGATCGAAACACGACGCCGTTCACGCTCTAGCCACTGTGCGGCGATTGGTGTAGACCCGAAAAACCCAAGGGCGCAGGCCCCAAAAGCAAGAAGCCATTTATGAAAACCATCACCACGACTGACGCACTGGCAGCCTATTGTCGCGAGGCGGCCACCTACGATTATGTCACGGTCGATACGGAATTCCTGCGCGAACGGACTTATTACTCCAAACTCTGTCTGATCCAATTGGCAATGCCGGGCACGGATGCGTCCAACGCGGTGCTTGTGGATCCGTTGGCCGGGGGGCTGTCGCTTGAGCCGCTTTATGAGCTGTTTCGCGATACATCCGTGGTCAAGGTGTTTCACGCCGCGCGCCAGGATCTCGAGATTTTCTATGTCGATGCCGAAGTGTTTCCAACACCGTTGTTTGATACGCAGGTGGCGGCGATGGTCTGCGGCTTTGGCGAACAGGTGGGTTACGAGACGCTGGTGCGCAAGATCGCCAAGCAACCCCTTGATAAAACGTCCCGTTTCACGGATTGGTCGCGCCGTCCGCTGACCGATGCGCAAAAGACATATGCCGTCGCAGACGTGACCCATCTGCGCCAGATCTATGAATTTCTGGCCGCCAAGCTGGCCGAAAGTGGCCGTGCGCGTTGGGTCGAGGAAGAGTTGCAGGTGCTGTTGTCGCGCGACACCTACATCATCAAACCCGAGAATGCGTGGAAGCGGGTCAAGACGCGCACGTCCTCGCCCAAATTCCTTGCCATCGTGCAGGAGCTGGCCGCCTTCCGTGAGGCGCATGCGCAATCACGCAACGTGCCGCGCAACCGGGTGTTCAAGGATGACGCGCTGGTGGAACTGGCCAGCAACAAACCGAAATCCTACGAAGACCTTGGCCGCTCGCGCCTGTTGCTGCGCGAAGCGCGCAAGGGCGACATTGCTGATGGGATACTGGAAGCGGTCAAGCGGGGGGTGAACATGGACCCGGAGGCGATGCCCAAACCCGACCGATCGCGTGAAAAACTACAGGTCAATCCAGCGCTGGCGGACCTGCTCCGCGTCCTGCTCAAGGCCAAGACGGAAAGCGCGGGCGTGGCCGCCAAGCTGATCGCCTCAGCTGCGGATCTGGACGCACTCGCTGCGGGGATGCGCGATGTCGCGGCCCTTGGTGGCTGGCGGTCCGAAGTGTTTGGCGAAGATGCGTTGCGTTTGTGCGATGGACGCGTGGCACTGACGGCCCAGGGGGCTGACGTCAAGATTATCGACTTGGACGAATGACTTAGCGGCGCGCGCTGCTTTGCGCGTTGCGCTCGCCTTCGACCCGAATGGAGCGGATGTCGGCCAGCTTGCGATCTGTGATCCGGTCCGCCACCACAAAGGTCCGTTGACGCTGTGACGTGGTGCGCCGACGCTCAAGCGGATGGACCCCCTGAACCTGATAGACCAGAACACCGTCCTCATCCGGTTCCAGATCGTCATTTTCGGGGATCAAACGCACGTCATAGACATCGTCGATATCCGCGATTGCCGTGGCGCGCACGATGGCACCACCGGGCACGCGTTCGATCACCAACTCACTGACCTGATCAATGGGCGTGCCGAAATACTCGTCGCTGGCCCGCAGGCTGGCAAACAGGCCCGGGCCGCGATCCACCGGCATCAACGGGTTCACCTCTTTGGGTTCTTCCGAGCGTCGCACCGGTTGGGGCTCGTTCCGGCCGAACCAGTTGGCGGGATTGACCCGGCTGTCGCGCACAGTTGCGCAGGCGGTCAATGCGATCAATGCAACGAAAATCGAAACGGTTCTGAGGCGCATGGTCTGCTCGTGTCCTGTTTTTATGGGAATGTGGTAGCCCAAGTCGCTCCGCTTGAAAAGCATACATTGCCGGGCTGGACGTTTGCGCCGCGCGCGCCTAGGTCCGTTGGGACAGCAAAACCGTGAGGCCCAGATGGCGACCGCCGCATTCGAAGAGATTGTTGAGGATTTTGAGTTCCTGGAGGACTGGGAGGACCGGTATCGCCATGTCATTGATCAGGGCAAGGCGATGGACCCGCTGCCTGAAGCGCTGAAGGTGCCCGCGACCAAGGTCGATGGCTGCGCAAGCCAGGTGTGGCTGCATCCGGTGATCGAGGATGGTAGGTTTCATTTTGACGGCGAAAGCGATGCGATGATCGTGAACGGGCTGATCGCAGTCCTGCGCAGCCTTTATAACGGATTAACCCCGGCAGAGGTGCTGGCCGTCGATGCGCGCGCTGAAATGGTACGCTTGGGTCTTAACGATCACTTGTCCGCGCAACGCTCAAACGGATTGCGCGCCATGATCGAACGGATCAGGTTGGTCGCGGCGGAGTAGGGGCCTCAGACCGCTGATATGCGCTGATCTTGCACGACCTGCTTTAATTTGGCGGTCAGTGCGTGCAGCGAAAATGGCTTGTCCAGAAATTCAAACCCGTCGCGGCACAGGTCATTTGCCATCGTTCCGTTGCCCGATGCAAAGATGACTGCGGTTCCGGCGTTTTTCAGCGCGCTGCCAAGAGCGATGCTGGTCTGGCCGCGATCCACGTTAATATCGAGGATCGCCAAATCAAAGCGCGCGCGGTCGGCCAACTCCTGAGCGGCGGCGAGCTTGTAGGCGACCTCGAGCGTCTCGAACCCAAGCGTCTGAAGATGCGCGCCAGTGTCCATTGCCACCAGCGGTTCATCTTCGAGGTACAAAACTTTCAGGCCTTCAAACACGCGCTATGGTCCAATCGCAGTTGCATCAACATAAATTCTAAGCGCACAACGGCACACGCGCGCTTTGGTTCCCGGCTTACGGGTAAGGTTTTGTGCGTGTGACAAAAATGCGCCTCGTGCTGTCAAAGGATCGCTTGATCGTGTCAGGCTGCGGACCGGGAACTAAGAAAGGCCAGTTTAGCGCGCTCACCGGGTGCCGGATCAGTTTGCGTTGCGTGGGACGGCGGTGCAGCGTGCGCTGGTGCGCGGCCATCGCGAAGTAACCAGCGTACTTCTTTGGGACAAGATCATCGGCCCAGAAGTTGCGTTTGATCTCACGCAAGATCGTCGACTTGTGCCGTTTTAGAACCCGAGCCATCTCTCGAACGGGCACTTTTGCATGCCACCAATCCTCAATTCTACGGCGTTCTCTCAAGCTCAGTTGCGTGTAAACGGCTCCCATGCCATGATCTCCCATTAGATAACGTATTGTTTTCTAATAGGAGTCGCACTTCAGGGTAGCGCGCGCCGCGCTAAATATAAAACGCCTATAATCCATATTATGTAAAATGTGTGATGGCGAGCAAACCGTTAGAGCCGCGTAAATGCTGGGCACCTATCGCATACGCCGAGATGGCTATGTCGTTCAGGGCTCCAAATCCAGCCCTGTCACCTCGGTCAGGCTCTTGATCTCCGGCGCGTAATAGCTTTCCGATGCGCCGCGCAGATCAGAACTTAGCTTTGGGTACACTGGTGGGTGCACCACAAGGTTGCGGGTCGCAGTCACCGGCCGGGTGTAACGCACCGGATCGATCACTGGTCGGGGCGGTTTCAGAAACGCTCGTAACCATTGGGAAACAACAGCTTCAGACTTGTATTTCACCTTTTACTTCAAGGGTGGCGCGAGGGCGTCCTGGTATCCGATATGATCGGCCAGAGACGTCAGTTGACGTACCGAATGCTTTTGAATGTCATCAAACCTTAGAAACAGGAACCGTTCTGCCGTGAAGCGATCCACAAAGCGCGCGATGTGGTGCGCATCGCGGCCGTCGCTGATGAAACACATCTGAGGATGCGCGCGCGCAGGGTCCAGATGTGCTGCGATATCCGCGTCCACCTCACCGTGGCGATACAGCATGCAGTCATCCGAGTCCGCACGCTCGAACGGGTCGCGGATCTACATGATCAGCTTCACATTGGGCGCGTGGTCCTTGATGCGCGCGCCGGCTGCGGGATCCGTGAGGTAGGAGTTGAATTTTTCACCCAGGATGGCACCACGGGGTCGCGGAAATTGATCCGCATACCACGCAGGACCTTTGCTAAAATTGCGCGAGAAATAGTGCAGCTCGGGGTCCGGCATGGTGATGTCGAAGTTGCGCTGAAGCGAGTTTTGCAGCCAAGTTGTGGCGCATTTTGCCCCACCGATGATCAGGAGGTCCAACTTGAGATCAGACGTATGTGTTTCCTAAAGCTGTCGCGCCACCAGCCGTTCGTAAATGGCGCTGATTTTTGAAACGTGCTTGTCCGTACCGTAGTTCTCCACCACATCCGCCTTTGCGGCGGCAATTATCCGTGACCTGAGGTCTGGGTCTTTTTTGAGCGCCAGGACCGGTTCTACAAAGGCGCCTGGATCGTCCTTGTCGACCAGAAATCCGGTCTTGCCGTGGGTTATGGCCTCGGGGTTGCCGCCGTGATCCGTCGCGATAACGGGCGTGCCAAGATACATGGCTTCGATCAGTGTGCGCCCGAACGGCTCGTTCAGCGCGGTCACCAGCATGGCATCCACCCCAGCCATGTAAGGCTGGATGGGGCTGCGAAATCCCATGAGCCGGACACGCGGTCCAAGCCCCAACTCTGCTGCCAGAGCGGCCGCAATTTCATCCAGACGGGAGTCCGGGCGCTCCATTTCGCCAAAGATCAGACCATAGACCGGTGTGTCTGGCAATTGCGCCTGAACGGCGGCCACCGAACGGACAAAATGATCCGGCCGTTTGCGTACGATCATGGAGCCGAAGTACCCGAGTATAAGCGCATGCGGCTCAATCCCCAGCTCAGCACAGACTTGCGCGCGTGCCATGGCCGGATCGGGTGGGGTCGTTGCAAAATCAAACGGGCTGTGAACGATGTCGCAGCGCCCTTGGATCTTGCGTAAGGGATTGTTCGGCTTGGCATATTCGGACACCGTCACGATCCGATTGGCCAGCAGTGGGGCGATCTTGTTGATCCCTACCCCGTCCGGGTCTTGGCGATGATGCCACAGCAAAGCGCGGCCAGACAGACGCGTTGGTAGCACCCAATTGGCATGCATCCGCCCGTCATTTGTGTGCACGATATCCGCGCCGATCCGCTTCAACACCGCGCGGAGCGCGGGAAAGGTACGGCCCATATATCCCATAACACCGGTCGAATTGCTGGTCGCCAATGTGCGTTCAGACCCGAGGACCGGAATGTTGGGCACGGCCTCGAAAGTGTCCGCGCTGTCGCGCAGCATGTCGGCGAATGGGCCCGTGGGGCGATGGATCAGGATGCGTGGATCAAACCGATCCAAGTCGAGGTTGCGGATCAGCATCATCGCCGAGATGTGGCTGCCGCCGATTTCGTTCCCGCCGACAAATGGAAACAGGACGCGGATACGTTTGGACGTGCGTGCCATATTTACAGATGCCCGTGCTTACTCGGTCAGAAAGGCGGCAAGCGGCTGGATGGCTTCGAGCAAGTCGCCGGGTTTGACGAGCGTGTCGCGGGTCACAGTGATGGTTTCCGTGCTGTCACCTGTCGTCCGGGTGATCCGGTATATCGGAGGCTCTTTTGCGGCCAGGGATGACGTGGCCCCGCCATCATTCGCCATATAGTCACGATGAATGGCTTGGGTGGTCAGAAACCGGATGCGCGCCTCGGCCAGGGCATCGCGGGTCTGTTTGAGTTCCGTCAACCGGCGCAACCGCGCCTGATCCAGAATCCCGGCTTCTTCACGCAAGGCCGTGTTGCGCTGTTGCTCGGCTGTGAGGCGCGCAACTTCGACTTGCAGGCGCCGTGCCTCCATATTCGCGATGCTGGTTTGCAGTGCGGCGACCCGCGTGTTGATGACAAGACCACGCTCCTGAAGGGTCGAGATCCGCTCAAGTTCCTCTTTTGTGCTGTCGATCTGACCGGTGATCAACTGCATCTCCTGGTCCAACCGCACGATCTGTTCGTCCAGCAAACGCTGAAGCTCACGCAGCGCCTCTTGTTGAGATAAAACAGCCGTTTGGTTGGCGTCCTTCAACTGGCTTTCGATGAGTGACAAGGTGACACTCTCATCGGTCCCCTGCCCTTCGTAGCTGGCGATTTCAGCGACCAGCCGGGCCTCTTGGGCCATGAGCGCGTCGAGGTTGACCCGGACCTGTTCCAGACGGCCGCGCAGCTCGATATCGGGCTTCGTCGAGGTCTGACCGGGCTCATAGGTGCGCGGCGGGCCGCCCGCCAGCGCCAGCGCCTGTCCCACGGTCAGCCCGGCACTGAAAGGATGCGCGCCGGGGCGGTCCACGGCACCGGTCACGAAAACGGGTCGGTATTGCGAGACCTCAATGGCGACAGTCGGGGCATCCGGCAACCCAATGCGACGCTGCAACATCGCGCTGATTTCGTCTGACAGAGCCTGAGGTGTCTTTCCGGTCGCTTCGACCTGCCCGGCCAGCGCGACCGAGATCGCCCCCCCTGCCCCCACCTTGTATTCACCGCTGACGCCCGCCCATTCCTGATAGGTCTGATCGGTAAAGCTCCAATTGCCAGCGCGGATGAAAATCGTGTCGCCAGGTGACAGCGTGTGGGTTTCGGCAAAGCCGGGTTGCGCCAGCACGACAAGCGCTACCGCGCCAATCAGTCGTCTGCAAAGTCGCGGTAAAGACAAGTGGGATGTGGCCATATGTGACACGATCAAAAACCTTCAAATTTGAAACTATAAAAATGGGCGCACAAAGTGCTGAAATATGTCTGCCAAATTCGCCTAAAAGCTGCCGGGTTGTTATCACAAAAGCGGCTACGTTCAAAATACAAACATCTGTTGGCACGATCGCTATTCGGTCTCAGGCGTTCTTTGGGGTTCCCTTTGGTGGCGCGTGGTCCGTTTCGGGCTGGTTTTGGGTCGTGGTGCGCGCAGATACGGCTGCGGCACTCAGCGCGAGAGCCAAAATGAACGGCACCGCCCAGAACCGTGCATAGACATGGGCAAATCCATTCATGGCCAGCGCGAACATCAACAGCACAGTCAAACTCAGCCCGCCAAGCAGCCGGGTTTCGCTATATTGCAACGCGCGCCAACTGAGGAATATCCCGGTCACAAACAGCCCAATCAAACCCAAAAGCGCCATCAATGATCCCTCGGTCAGCAACAGAAGATAGGTGTTGTGAACCGGCGCGCCGTGCAGGCTGAACACGCGGTATTGATCAGTCCCAAGACCGACAAACAACGTGTCGCGCGCAATGTCCATGGCTTCTGAAATCAGCTCCATACGCCCGGTGAATGTGCCAGCGGCGCTGATGTCGCCTGTGGTCAGCATCCCCATAACGCGGCGCACGAAAATATCCGGCAAGATTGCGTCGCCGAACACAAAGATCGCAATCGCGGCCACCAGTCCGACGCCCAGAACCCATGCTGTCAGCCGCAAGGACCCGGTGAACACCGCCAGTGCAACCACCCCGATCGTGGCGAGAAAGAAGCCGGTGTTCGAGGCCGTCAAAATCAGCCCATAGACCAGCACGACAATGCAGACCCCAAAGGTCACGATCCTGATCCTTCCGAGATATGTGAGGAAAAACGCATAGACGATGGCAAGGGCCGTGAGTGTGCCCGCTGCATTCTCCCGCTCGATCAGCGAGGTCAGCCGACCGCTACCGGACATGAACCGCAAGTCGTCCGGTGTGTAATGCGCCACGTAGATGCCGTGGATCATGATCAAGACCAGCGACAGCACAAAGGCATGTATCAGCCTCAGTGTTTCCTCCAAAGGTCGATTGCAGATCAAAACCGGCAGCAAGAGCATCGAAAAACCGTATTGCACAAAGCCGACCAGCCCGTCGCGCGGGTCGCCGTTCACGAGCGATCCGATCAGCAGCCCGCCTTGCAGCAGGATCAGGCTCACGATCCAGAACGACGTGGCCTCGCCAAAGAATTTCAGCGGCATACGCTGCCGAAGCGTCATGGCCACCAACGCCAATAGCGCCATGATGTCGCTGGCCGTGACATAGATGTTGGGCAAGCGCAGGAAGTTCATAGGCGCAAGGAACACGACAGCGACCACCAGCCATGTCTCGACCTGCGACAGCGTCAGTCCGTGTGATAGCGGACGGCTCATGCATGTACCTCGGTTTGGATCGGGCTTGCGCGGGTTTCAATCGTTTTGCGGGCGCGCACCGTGTCATGGATGACCACCCCACAGCTGCCAAGCCACAGCAGGTTGAACAATACGTGATTGAGCGACAGCCCCACCGGTCCAAGCCACACGATCAGCGGCACGGTCAGCGCAAAGAATAACACGGTCGCGATCAGCGTGATCCACACCAGTTCGCGATCCTTGCGGATGGTCTGCATCGAAGGGTTGGCCATGATCCCGCTGAGGTAAATTGCGACGGCCAGCAGTTGCACGCTGACCAGCAGAGCCGCATCGCGAAAGCCCTCGCCAAAGAACAAGGCCAGCAGATCGCCCATGTAAAAGGCCGCCGGCACATAGAACACTACGCTCAGACCACCCAGGACCAGTGTTGTAGTCACCACCGGCTTTCGAAACGCCCGCGCAGTGCCGGAGGACCAGATGCGCACGAGTTCGGGATAAACCGCCTGGCTGAGCGGGCGCACCAGCCGCAGCGTGGCGTGCGACAACCGCCGGGCCAGAAAATATGCGCCGACCAGTGCTGTATCCGCAAATGCAGACAGGATGACGATGTCAAACCGCTGCGTGGACTGGCGCAGGATCACGTTGATGTTCGAGTTCCAGAGCAGGCGCAGAAAGCCCGGGTTTTTGCCCAGCACACCATGCAAGCGCGGCGTCAGGATCTGCGTGTATCCGCGGCGGCGCAACTCGCGCAAACCAAACGCAAAGCCGAGGCTGCCGCTCAGTATTCGTTCGACCAGCAGGATGACGATAAAGGCCCAAATGCCCGAACCGAACCAGAACGCCACCGCGGTGAGCGCAAAGCGCACTATCACAGTGCTAAAGTCAATCCTGGCCAACAAATCGAACCGGTCCAACACCCGCAAAATCGCAATGCCTGTGGGCTGCAGCGTGAAAAACAACCCGAGGCTCAGCACCTGGACATAGCGGGTGTGCTCTTCGGACAGGTTCAACAATGGGATGGCCACGGATGCCAGCCCAACCGCAACGCTCCCCGCGACCAGCGCACCTGCCATGTCTATGATGATCGAGGCTTTGAGCAGTCGCTTGAACCTCTCTGTATCGCCCGCCTCCAGCGCCTCCATCCTGTATCTGATGACGGATTGCCACGGCTCAAGCCGGATCAGCCGGCCAACGATCCGGGTATAGGCCTGCACAATCGCGATCACACCCAGGCCCACCGGACCAACCGTGCGCGCCATCATGGCCAAGGTGACCACACCGACCAACCCGCCCAGAACCTGCGTTGAAAACAACCACCCCGCGTTTCGGATAATGCGCTTGTACATCACTTTTTGAGCCAGCCAGCCGGGATGTTGCCCTACCCGCAGCATTGGACAGGCCCCCAAAGGTGCGCGCGAGCGTGGCAGCGGCGTGTAGTGGAATACCCAAGAGAACGGTGCACGGACCCACGGGCAAGTTGGTGATCGAATATAAACAAAAACGGTCCCCAAAAATCAGGGCGCAAGCGGCGCTAAATACTGTTGGTCAAAAAAAGTGCCCGGGATAAAGCCCGAGGAAGACATGAAATATCTGCGAAGGATACACCAAAAGGGTGTCACCGCAAACCTATTGCCGCGCATTCACCTATAGCGAGAAGTCGTGCAGGCTTTGGATCACCACGTCCGCCGCATGTGCCTTGGTTTTGGGCACGGGATCATGAACCCCGCCCGCGCGCGTGATCTGCACGGTGGTCCAGCCCCGTGCCTTGGGCGTGATAAAGTCCTTGGCCGGATTGTCCGCGATATAGATCATGTGGGCGGCGGGCCCCGCGATCTGTTCCATCTCGATGAAGGCGCGCGGATGGGGTTTGCCATAGCCTTCGCCCCAGGCTCCAGTAGGCCGCAAATGTTCGATCCAACGAGGTAGGTCCAGAGCTGCAATCTTGTTGCGTTGCATATGTGCAGGCCCATCCGTGATCAGCCCAAACGGTTGCGGCGTCCGCTGTAGAAACGCGGCGGCATCCGGGCACAGCGAGACGTCGGGGGGATGGCTGCGATAGGCGTCGATCAGGGTCTGGATTGCAATGTCTGCCTCGCTCAGTCCAAGCGCGTCGCGGGCCAGATCAAAGATCGTGCGCCGCTCGCCCGCCTCGAACAAGGCCCGACAGCGGGGCCCGAACCCCTCCACCCCCGTCTCGCGCTGGACCAACTCGTCAAGATGCGTATAGGCGCTGAAGGCAAAGTCACGCTCCAGATAGAGGGTGTCATCGAGGTCAAAGACGATCATCAAGCACGCCCCTATCCCCGGTAGATCGCATCGTCATAGCGGAGCATCTCGGCACCATCGCGCCACGCATTGTCCGCGCTGCGGGGCAGATCGGCCACCTCTTCGAGCAGCCACCGCGCAAAGGAGGCACCAGCATATTCAGCCAGCGGATAACCACCGCCAAAGCGGGCGTTGATCTCGAAGACGGCGATGCCGATCTCGGGGTCCTCGATCACCTGAAAACAGGCGACGCCGCGCAAATCGGGCAAGGCGCGTAAAATGCCAGCGGCGATCTCATGCAGATCCTTGCGGCGTTCCGTGCGCCCCTTCTCAACCTCCCCTGCCCTGACCGACAAACGCTTGTGGGGAACCACGCACCGCAGCGCACCCTCGGCGTCAACGAACATGTTGATGGTGTATTCCGGCCCGGTCAGACGGTCCTGAAAGATCATCGGTTCGTCGAAGCTGTCGGGCAACGCGTCGATGTGATCAAACACGGCCAGCCCACGGCTCGCGCTGCCGCCCGACGGTTTGGCAAAGACGGGCCAGCGCAAGCCGTCCGGCGTGGCGCGCAGTTGGGCTTCGGTCAATGTGCGAGGGACGGGTACACCGGCGGCATCCAGCACGCGGGCGGTTTCGGATTTGTCCCGCACCACGTCGATCACGGGCGGCGCAGATACATGCACCCGGATGCCCGCCGCCGCAAACTCTGGCGCGGCCTGCGCCAAGGGCAGCAATTCGGGATCGATTGCGGGCACGATCAGCCCCACCCGTTCGGCGCGCGCAATATCAAGGATCGCGGCGGCATAACCGGGATCGGTAGCGCGGGGCACGGCAAACGCGGCATCAGCCGCCGCGCAGGCCGCGCTCATCCCCGGGTCCAGATCGCAGGCAATCACCCGGCCCTCAAGCCCAAGATCGCGCAGACTGGTGCGAAAGCTGCTAAGCAAACCCACGCGTCGCCCGGCAGAGCAGATGAGAACTGAAAGGGACTTGGATGTCGTCATTGCGTTCGCCTTTTCTTGGGTCATCAGGTTAGACCGCACTGCGGGCGCTGACGGCAATATTGTCGTCTTGGCGCCGGGTCGGATCCGCTGCCGCCTCGAATGCAGCCCGATCATCAGTCAGGATCGCGTTGGCGGCCTGCAAGCCAGACAGGCTGGCCCAGTCCGCACCGGGCCGGTTCACATGATAGATCGACGTCAGCTTAGACACTTCGGCAAAGACCGCCGTGCGATAGGCGGTCTGCTGTTCGCGCCAACTGGCCGCCGCATTTGTGCGCTGGAAATGCATGACATGGGCCCCGATCACGTCGGCACGGGCGAGCAGACCTGCGCGCTCCAGCTCCGAGGTCGCGATCTCGATCTGCTGCTCTGACGTGCAGTTCAGGATTTCCGCCTGCCCGTCACAGAAGAATTCGACGCAATAGGCCGCCTTGCCCTCTGGCACCATGCGCCCGCCAAAGGCCCCGAAATTTGTGATGCGCCCGCACAAAAGTGTGGGGTCATTCACCTCGAGCCATGCATGGGGAAATTGATGGGGCGTATCCAGAAACAGATAGACCAGCAGCACGGCGCGCTGCGCTTCGGACCCTGGTGCCGGCAGGTCCACCCCCTCGGTCCGGGCGGCTGGCAGGGCGTCCCAAAGCCGCTCGATTGGCATGCTCGACACCACATGGCGCGCGTTTTGAACGGTGGTCTTGCCGTCAACATCGTAGGTGACCGTCACGCCGTCGGCGGTTTGTTCCAATGCGGTGACGTTGGCCCCGAACACAATCTTGCCACCCAAAGCGGTGTATTGCGCCGCAAGCCGTTCAAACAATTGCCCGGTGCCGCCGCCCGGATGTCGCCATGCCACCTGCCGTGACACCCCCGCGCGCGCCGCCATGGCCAGCGCATTTTTTGCCGTTGCCAGCAGGCCTGTGCCCTGATCCTGATCGACCGGATTGGTGTCGGGCGGGGCGATGTCGGCCCAGGCCAGGCCGCGAAACTTTTCCCAATATCCCTGCGCGAGAATGCGGGCAAAGGTTCGGCCGACGCGGAAATGCCAGAACTCTTCGTAGGTTTCAGGCGCGCGCCGCGCGCTGGCCATCCAGCCGCGCAACAGATCAGAACCGCCCCGTGCGAGCCACCCCACGGGCATGCCGCGCGTGCGGCCACGATAGGCCCCCGACATCTCGACAATGCGCCCCTCGTAAAGACTGCCAACCCGGTGTGGATAAGGCGTGTAGTCGTCCCCCAACGCATCGCGCCACAACTGGTCGATTTCGGGAAAGCGGGCGTAAAGCTCCTTACGTCCCAGATCCAGCGTGAAATCCTGCCAGCGCGGCGAACGCATCATGCCGCCCACATGCTGGCCCTGCTCAAGCAACACGGGCGCGTGCCCCCCCTTTTGCAAGGTCAGCGCAGCACTCAGGCCCGACGGCCCTGCCCCGATCACAATGGTTTGCGCTGTATCCAAAGATACGTTTCGAGAGCCCATGACTCACACCAATTAAATTTCTCGTTACAAAAATCAGTTACAGGAAGACTGCGATTTGCTATGATTTTCAAAGTTAAATTTTCTAATTTCTTTTTTGTCACTTAAATTTGCATTAAAATCAATGGTATCTGCACAAGATAACAGTCAATTCTCCAGTGGTGGTTTTGTGCTTTCTCTGGATCTGGAGCTGATGTGGGGCGTTTATGGCAGCCATTCCATCGACTCCTATGGCCAAAACATCCTTGGCGTGCGTCGGGCCGTTCCGGCCATGCTTGACCTGTTCGAGGCCGAGGGCGTTGCCGCCACATGGGCGTGCGTGGGCCTTTTGATGTTTGAAAACCGTGACGCGCTGCGGGCCGCTTTGCCCCATCGCCGCCCACAGTTTTCCAATGCACGCGATGACACCTATGCGTTTATCGACGCGGTCGGCCCGGATGAGGCGTCCGACCCCTATCACTTTGGTCTGTCGCTGGTGCGAGAGATCGCAGCCCGCCCCGATCAGGAATTGGCCACACACACGTTTGCGCATTTCTATTGCCTCGAAGACCAGTTGGACGTGCCCGCCTTTGCAGCCGACATCGACGCAGCCATTGCCGCCTTTGAGCCACTCAATGTGCGCCCGCGCAGTATCGTGTTTCCGCGCAATCAGGTGACCAAGGATGCCCAGGCGGTCTGTGCGGCACGCGGCATTGATGTCTATCGCGGCCCCGGCCCGTTTCGCATGGATCGCCCTGGGGGGCGGGCGCAGCAGTCCACGTTGCGGCGCGGGCTCCGGCTGGCCAACAGCTATGTGCCGCTCTGTGGTCCTGCGGTGGTGGATGTCGCACGCGAGGGGGACGCCACGAATGTCCCGGCAAGTCGCTTTCTGCGCCCCTACAGCGGCGGTGCGATGGCACCTGCCCGTTTGCAGATCAACCTGATCAAACGCGAGATGGCGCAAGCCGCCCGCCAGAACCGCCTGTTCCACTTGTGGTTTCATCCGCACAATTTCGGCACCCACACGGACGAGAATCTGGCGTTGCTGGCAGAGATCGTGGCGTTCTGGCGCAACCTGAATGACCGCTTTGGCTGGCCGTCGCGCACCATGGCGCAAGCTGCCGATGCTGCCCGGAACACCGCCGCACAGATGCCCGGTGCGGCGTGATGCAGCGCACTGCCACATACCGGCAGGCCCTTGCGCCGGACACGGTCCAGGGCTTGACGGTACCCGGATCCCGCACGGACACGAGCCCCGCGCGCAAGCCGCGCATCGTGGTGCTGGCCAGCCTCACCTCATCGCTTGTGGGCTTCCGCTATGATCTGCTCAAGGCGATGGCGGCATCCGCAGATGTTCTGGCCTGCGCGCCAAACCCGGATCCCGTGACCGAGGCAAAGCTGGCCGAGATCGGCGTCGCCTTCAAGATCGTGCCGATGCATCGCACAGGACAGAACCCGCTGCAGGACGTTCGGACCTTTCGCGCCCTTGTGCGCTTGTTTCGCAATTTCAAACCCGACATCGTCTTTCCCTACACCATGAAGCCGATCATCTATGGCGGCCTTGCGGCGCGTTGGGCGGGCGTGGACCGGGTGCTGCCGATGTGTACGGGCCTTGGCTATGTGTTTGTCGATGACCATTGCGGCCTGCGCAAACGGCTGCTGCGCAAGGGATCGATCCAGCTTTATCGCCATGCGCTGAAGGCTGTGGACGAGGTCGTGGTCTATAACAAAGCCGACGCGGCGGAGTTCCGCCGACACCGCCTTGTGCCTCCGGGCAGTGCTGTCAGCATTGTGCCCGGCTCCGGCGTGAACCTGGACCGCTTTGCCCACCAACCGATGCCCAAAGGGCCGCCGGTCTTTCTGATGGTCGCCCGCCTGCTGCGCGACAAGGGAGTTTGCGAGTACGTTCAGGCCGCCCGCCTGCTCAAGGCGCGCCACCCCGAAGCGCGGTGCCAGCTTGTCGGGCCGGTCGATGCCAACCCATCCTCGATCACCATTAAGGAGGTGCAAGCCTGGGAGGCCGAGGGCGTCATCGAATATCTCGGCGAAGCGCCAGATGTGCGCCCCCATCTGGCGGCCTGCAGCGTCTTTGTGCTGCCCTCCTATCGCGAGGGCGTATCGCGCACCGTGCTTGAGGCGATGTCAACAGGGCGCCCCGTTATCACATCCGATGCGCCCGGCTGCGCCGAGCCTGTAGACGAAGGCGCCAGCGGGTACGTCGTGCCGGTGCGCAATGCGGACCGGCTGGCAGATGCGATGGCCCGGTTCGTGCAGGACCCTGATTTGGCCGCACGTATGGGCATTGCGGCGCGTGAACGGGCGGCGGCGCGCTTTGATGTGGTCAAGGTCAACGCAATCCTCATGGCCAAGCTTGGCCTGACCCCCACAGTGCCGCATGCGGAAATGGATTTCTAATTGGATACGTCACCGACCCCTGCCCGCGCCGACCAACATGCTCTGATCGCCGAACGGGTCGCCGTGATCGGGCTCGGCTATGTCGGTCTGCCCGTGGCCCTTGCCCTGTCCAGAACGGTGCAGCATCTGGTGGGCTATGATCATGCGGCCACGCGGGTGCAGACCCTTGTCGCTGGTCAGGATACCAACAACGAAACAACCGGTGAGGAGCTGCACACCACCCGCACGCAATTCAGCGCCGAGGCCAGCGATCTGGCGGGATGCACCACCTTCATCATCACCGTGCCCACGCCGCTTGACGGCTTCAATCGCCCCGACCTCAGTGCGATCCTGTCCGCCTGTAAGGTCATCGGGCCGCATGTGACACGCGGGGGCGTCGTCGTGCTCGAAAGCACCGTCTATCCGGGCGTGACCGAAGACGTCATGGGCCCGGCCATCGAGGCAGCATCGGGCCTGATCTGCGGGCAGGACTTTTTCCTCGCCTATTCGCCCGAGCGGATCAATCCCGGTGACAGCGTCAACACCTTTGAGACGATCACCAAGGTCGTGGCCGGGCAGACCCCCGATATAACCGAACGTGTTGCCGCCCTTTACGGCTCGGTCGTGACGGCAGGGATCCACAAGGCCGGTTCGATCCGCATTGCCGAGGCGGCCAAGGTCATCGAGAACACGCAGCGCGACATCAACATCGCGCTCATGAACGAGTTGTCGATCATCTTTGAGCGCCTCGATATTCCGACCCGTGATGTGCTGGAGGCCGCTGGCACCAAGTGGAATTTCCTGCCCTTTTCACCCGGTCTGGTGGGCGGGCATTGCATCGGGATTGACCCCTACTACTTGGCGGCCAAAGCGGTCGAGGTGGGCCTGCACCCTGAAATGATTCTGGCCGGGCGGCGCACCAATGACGCGATGAGCAAGTTTGTCGCCGAACGCGCCATCCGCATGCTGACCACGGCGGGCCTGTCGCCGGGCCAGGCGCGCGTCGGCGTTCTGGGTCTGACCTTTAAGGAAAACGTGCCTGATCTGCGCAACTCACGCGTGCCCGAGATCGTGCGCATCCTGTCGGAATATTCGGTGCAGCCGATCCTGTTCGACCCGGTCGGATCGCCCGACGACCTGCACAGCCATTACGGGCTGACGATGGTGCCGCTGTCAGAGCTCTGTGACCTCGATATGCTCATCCTTGCGGTGCCACATGAGTCGTTCCTGACCGAAGGCGCGGACCTTACGGCCCGCATCCGCGAAGGGGGCATATTGCTGGACCTCAAGAGCGCGCTGCCCCGCGATGCTATCCGCCCGGACATCACGGTATGGTCCCTCTAGGGGCGTCAGTCCAGCGGATCGCCCGCCATTTCGGCGAGCCAGCTTTCCACAAAACTCAGACCCGTCAACGCATCGTGCGCCCATGGATCATTTGCATTCTCCGGGTCGAGGTCATCACGCCCCGCCTCCCATGCATCGGGTAAGCCGTCGCCATCCGTGTCGCGCATCTGTGCCGGGTCATTGATCGTCGCAAGATCCGGCCAGCCGCCCACCTGTGCCACCTCGTCGATCACTTGCCCGGTGCAGGCGATGACATCTGCCGTCACCTGAGCATCAAGCGAGTCCAGATCGCGGGTGCCTGCGATGCGGTCCCCGGCATGGGCCAACAGGTGATCGACGATTTCGGCCGCGGGCATTGGGGCCACCGACAGCGTGGGCAAGTCGTCCGACACCTGCTGGCCCCGCGCAACTGCATCCAGCACCTGAAAGTGGCGCAACCGACATCCCGCGGGCGTGCCCGTCACATTGTCCGCCACCATCAGGCGCACGGTGTTCTCATCCTCCCATTCGAACACCTGCACCGCCTCGGGCGTCTTGCGCACAGTGCTTGGACCCGTCAACGCGACATTGCCCACATAGGCCACATCGGCATCGCCAAGCAGATCGTAGACTTCGCCAAACTGGCTGATCGGGTTGTAAAAGATGTTGTTGATGACCTCGACCGGGCCGATGGATGTGCCCTTCACGTCTGGCATCCGGTCGCGGTGATGGGCAAAGAGGTTACGCAGCAGGCTGATGCGCCCGCAGGCATTGTAGACCCCCTCGGCTGAACAAATCAGCGCCCCCTTGGAATGGCGCCCTTTGGGATGGTTAGTGCGATCAAGGCTGAGGCTGAGGATACTGTCGGACAGGGTGATGTCCGAGGCGGTGCTGTTTGAGACGTGGATGTTGAACGTCTCGTCCGTGGCAAAAGACATCGACAGATTGTCGAGCATGACATGGCGCGCGTTTTCGACAGTGATCGCATCCACCGTGGGGGATGGGTCGCGGCTTGGACCGGGGCGCAGCTTGAGGTGGCGAATGACCACATCATGGGCGTTCTTGACGATCAGCGGGCCGTGACGGCCGCCAATGATACGCAATTGCACACCGTCCCCCGGTGCGGTCTGGCCTGCTATATAGACGTTGGAACCGACCATGATCGGACCTTGCAAATCGATGGTGCCCGCCACCCCAAAGATGCAGATGCGCGGTCGCGATCCGAGATCCTGCGCGCAGGCGCGCAAGCTGCCGGGGCCTGCGTCGGCCAAGGTCGTGACGGCGGTGATCATGCCGCCCTTCCACCCCACGGCCTGCACGCCATAGCCATCCGCCCCGGGAAAAGCGCCCTCGCCCGCAGCCCCGACCGGGGCACACGAAAGCAGCGACAGGGCCAACCCCCGGATCAGGCTGGGCCTAACCCTGCTGATAGGCGTCTTCGCCATAATAATGCGCATAGCCCCCATATCCGTAGGTGCGGTGTTTGCTAAGATCGACATCGTTGATGATAGTGCCCGCCACGGGGACACCGTTGTGCCGCAACCGCTCGGAGGCATCGCGCAGCACGTCCTGGGTGGTTTTGCCCCACCGCACAACGAGGATCGAGTTGTCCACCAGATTGTTCAATCGGCACGCCTCGTCCAAGATCAGCACCGGCGGCGTGTCGACAAGGACCAGATCATAGGCCGCGTTCAGATGGGTGCGCAGCTCGCTCAGTTGCGCCTTGAACACGTTGGGCGGGGTCTTGTCGCGCATCTTGATGCTGAGGAACTCAAGGCTGACATCTTCGGCTTCGTCCAGAACCAGAACCTCGGGCAGTTTGACGCCTGACAACACATCCTCAAGAGAAGATGTCGAGCGAGACAGTTCCATCAAGGCCGCAGCCCCCTGCCGGTGGAAATCGAGGTCCAGAACCAGAACACGCATCCCGTCCTGCGCTGCGGCGGTTGCAAGGGCGACGGCGACGGTGGATTTGCCTTCGTTGGGCAGACCAGAGGTTACCATCACGATGCGGCTTTTCTCGACCATGTTGAACCAGATCGTCAGGAAACCCCGCAACGCCTCGGTGAAGGCAGAATAGGGATGAGACAGGATAAACATGCTCGGCTTGTAAAGATCGCCGACATATTCATGCTTGAAGATCCGGGGAGTGTAGCCAAGGTTGGGCAGCCCGCTGACCGCACTGGTCTGATCCTCGTTCCACAGCCGCGTGTTCACGCTTTCCAGTGCGAGGGCTGCGATAAAGGACAGCACGAGCCCAGCCATAGCACTGGCTACCAGCGCGACAGGTGGGTTTGGTGAGGCGGGCTCGGACGGGATGCGGGCAAAGGACACCTGGCGATCCCCTTGCGTGATGAAATCGATCTGCGTTTCCAGATCGTTCAACCGCTCGATCGAGCTTTCATAACGCACGCTCAACAATTCCATCGCACGTTCCTGGCTGAGCAAGGACAGCTCGGCGCGGGTGCGGTCGTGCAAGGCGGCGCGGACCTCTTCCAGTTGGGCGGCGGCACGGGCACCGACGCCGTCTTCGTCTGCGCTGCCCTGGCGGGCCGCGACAATCGCCGTCAGACGGTCAACATCGCCGCGCAACTGTATGGGCAGGTCCGTATCATCAAGCTCATTCTCGCGGATGAACGATGCCAGCGCCAGTTCGGCGGCCGACAACTCTTCGCCCAGCATCTGGACCCGCTCGCGCAGGAAGGTGATCGAGTCGCTGATAGCCTGTCGGCGTTTCTGGACGTTCTGCGCAATATAAGTCTCGGCGACCGCATTCGCGATATCCGCTGCAAGCTGTGCATCAGATGCCGTCGCAATGATCTGCACCGCAAGGCTTTCACCCTCGCGGAACACTGAATAAGAGCTGAGCATTTTGTCGATCAGGCGCTCGCGCTCGCTGGCGTCACCGGCAAGCACATCGGAGGTGTCCGCGCCCATGAAGGCGGGGTTGTCATAGGGCTGCAGCGTGTCGAGCACCTGATAGGCAAACTCGCGCGAGCGCAGGATGTTCAGCTCGGTCTCAATGGTGGCACGCGACAACTCGAACGTTTCAAGCTGTACATCAGAGGACCGCACACGCGTGTCGAGCGTTGTCAGCACCA
Source organism: uncultured Tateyamaria sp. (assembly GCF_947494755.1). Taxonomy (GTDB): domain Bacteria; phylum Pseudomonadota; class Alphaproteobacteria; order Rhodobacterales; family Rhodobacteraceae; genus Tateyamaria. The sequence goes on along the minus strand of NZ_CANLVZ010000004.1, from coordinate 38,857 downwards.
CAGTTGAGCGGGTCTTGTACTCCGGCTCCATCGTGGAGACGACCACATAGGTGGCTGTCATGATCGCGGCCGTCACAAAGACGATAAGCGCCATGCGACGGCGGATGATCCGCCATATGCCGTCAAGCCCCACCCGGTCTTCCGAATGCCCTGCGAGTGAGTGAAGAATGGTCTTTGGCGGGGTCATATGTGGATGTGCCTTGGCTTGGGTGTCGGTCATGATTGTGTCGGTCATCTCATCCCTCCTTTCCTGCGCGGGCCAGATCGGCGGAGCGCGTGGCGGATGTGTTTACGGTGGAACCGTCGATGGCCTGACGATATGCGGCGCGGTGCGCCTCGACATAGTGCGGGGTGGAAAACAGGGCCGAGACGCGGGCCCGCGCCGCCTTGCCCATTTGCATGCGATGCGCTGGTCCGCCTTCGATCATCTGGGCAAGTTTCGCGGCTTGGGCGGTGGGATCACTGGGTGGTACGATATGCCCTGTGTCCCCGATCAGGTGCGCGCAATCGCCCACATCGGTGGCCACGGCAGGCACCTCGCAGGCCATCGCCTCACAAACGGCCAAAGGAAAGGCTTCGCCCCAGGCCGAGGACAGCAGAAACAGATCAAAGCCCGGCACCAAGGCATGAATGTCGTCGCGGGCGGGCACCATGCTGATCCGATCACTCAGGCCCAGTTTGTGCATTTCGGCCTCAGCCGCGCTGCCCGAGTGGCCCGCGCCGATCATCACGCCATGCACATTGTGGCCTTGTCCGCGCAGAACGCCGATGGCCCGGACCATGCTCACATGATCCTTCATGGGGTGGTTGCGCGCGGCGTTGCCGATCAGAATCCGATCATCGCGCACCCCGATCAGATCACACAGGCGCGCGCGCCCCTCGGGGTCTGGGCGAAAGACATCCGTGTCCACGGCATTGGGGATCAGCACGGCGCGCGCGCGGGTCAGGCCGATGGCCTCGTGCTGAGCGCGCGAGACCTTCGAGCAATAGGTGATCAGATCCACCCCCGGCGCGACACGCGTCATCATCCGCAGCATGGCACGCGTTGTATTTTTCTCATTGGCCACTTCCTGCAAGGAGTGGTGGATGCCCCAGACAAGCGCTGGCCGCGCGGGAGGGCGTCGGCCCGCGACCCCGGCCCACGCGGCCAAACATCCATGATACATCCACCCGTGGACGACCTCTGGGGCCGAGCGGCGCAGATGGGCACGCAATTTGCGCACCGCAGTCAATGTCGACAGCGGCGAGGTCATCCCGAGGGAGGTCACACTGGATCCTGTCTCGCGGATTGGTCCGGCGATACTGCCGTCATCCATCAACGACACCACCTCGTGCTGCGCCGCCTCGGGACCAAGCGCCGCCAGATAGCGTTGAAGCATGATTTGAGCACCGCCAATATTGGTACTGGTCACGACGTGGGTGATCTTCATCGCGTCCTCCTAGCGTTCAGATTGGGGGTGAGAGCGGACCACAGGCGTGCGGCCCCGCGCGTGGCGTGGACTGGCAGCAGCGTCGGCGATCACGTCGTCCCACTGCGCTAGTATGATGGCCGGATCAAGTCGCGCGCGCAAAGCAGCCGCGTTCTGTGCCATTGCGGCGCGCATCTTTGGCGCGGCGGCGAGGGCCCCAAGCGCTTCGGCCAGGGCCATCACATCGCCCTGCGGCACAAGGCGACCATTCACCCCGTCCTCAATCAACTCCTGAGGGCCGAAATCGCAGTCAAAAGCGACGACGGGGCGCCCATTGACCAGGCCTTCGGCCACGACATTGGGAAAGCCTTCATAGCGGCTCGACAGCACCAGAATATCGGTTTCGGCGATCCATGCACCCGGCGTCACACTGTTGCCGGGCAGATCGACCACATCATCCAGACCAAGGGCCGTGCGCTGCGCCTCAAGGGCGGCACGCTGTTCGCCTTCGCCATAGATGGTCAGGCGCAAGTCGCGGCCCTGCCCATGCAGCAACGCCATGGCGCGCAACAACAGATCAAAGCCCTTTTGGTGAGACAGCCGCCCGACAGCCGCCAGCCGCGGGGGATTTACGACTGGCGGGTCGGACTGTCCCGCGCGGGGCGCGCAGGGATTGGGGATCACTCGGATATTGTCGTGGGCACGCGTCGGCACATCGCGGCAGGCCCGTTTGGTCTGCATCACGATCCGTGCGGCCTTTGGCATCAGGGCGGACTGGGCATGCCGCCAGAGCGGGTGTGCGCCCTGGGCCTGCACATTGTTGCGTTCGGACACGATGACGGGGGTCTTGGTGCCAAGTGCGGCAATCAGCGTCTGGACATTGATCTTGGTCAGAAAGGACACCACCACATCCGGCTCTTGGGCGCGGATCAGGGCGCGGATTGCGCGTGTGCGGCGCAGCATGCTCAGCCGGGCGCGGCGCGGTTGTGGCGGGTCCAACACATGCAGGCTGACACCCTCGGGGTATTCAAAATAGGACCCCTCGGGCGGGCAGGTCATGGCCGCCACATGCACCTCGTCGCCAAGCCGGGCGCGATGCGCGGCAATCATCGCCACGATCTTTTCCGCACCGCCTGCGCCAAAACCGGCCTGTATGATGAGAAGTTTCATCCGCCCCACTCCGCCGCCTCGATCCGGGCGCGGTCCGGGGACCAGCGCGCGTGATCAGGGGGTGTATGGCCGCCGTTCAACCCGGTGTCGATCAGCGGGCGCCCAAGACCCTTGGACTGCAAGAAGATGCGCCCGATGTACTCGCCCATGATCCCCGGGAACATCGCATTGAGCGTCATCGACAACAGCAGCAGGATGGTGGTGGTGGCAAAGCCCGCAAGCCAGTCGGCCCCAAAGATAAACTTGTCTACGATATAGCCAATCAGCAGCAGAAAGGTCGACAGGCCCACAAACGTGCTGATCATCGAGGCCGACCGCAGCGGCAACAGTGAGTGGTTGATCAAGCCGTCAATTACCAATGATAACAAGGCCTTGAAAGGGCGTTTTGACGCTCCGGCCGTGCGCGCCTGGCGGTCGTCGTCAAAGCCGATCTGGGAAAGTTCCATACCGCAGATCAGGCGGCGCACGTAAGATGACTGGTCGTCAATCTGGCGCAACTCGTCCAGAATGTGCCGGTCCGTAAGGCGAAACTCACCCGCGTTTCGCGGTAGATCATCATTGCTGATCAGATCGATGAGGGCATAGGACGCGCGCCGATTGGCTGCCACGATGGGCCCATCGGGCGGGCTTTTGCGCACGCCGTAAACCACGTGATGGCCTTGACGCCATTGGTCAAGCATCTGAGGAATCAGCTCGGGCGAGTCCCGCATGTCGCACTCAAGCTGGACGGCGCACGCCCCTTGGGCCGCGCGATAGGCCGCCAGCACCGACTTTTGATAGCCGACATTGCGTGAAAAGCGGATCAGCCGCACCCGTTCATCTGCCGCCGACATCTCGGACAGAATATCAAAGGTGCGATCCTCCGAGTGATTGTCGGCAAAGATCACCTCCATCTCGTACCCGTCCAGGCCGTCAAAGACAGCACACACACGGTAATAGGCGGTGCACACATTCGCCTCATCGTTGAGGACGGGGATCAGGATCGAGACAAGGGTGGTCATGCCGCACCTGTTTGGGTCAGTTGCGCTGCGCGGGGGCGGCGTGGCGGGGTGGCGCGTGATCGTGTCCATTCGAATGTCCTTTTCAGCCCTTCTTCAAGGGTGATGCGCGCGCTCCAGCCCAGAGTCTGTCGGGCCAGCGCTGCGCTGGCAATCAATTCGGTTGCCGGCGTGGTTTGGGTCTTCTCTTTCAGCAGCGCAAGGCTTGCGCCGCAGGCTCGCAGCACTTCGCGGCCTAATTGCGCCATCGTCGGCGCCTGCCCGGTGCCGAGGTTCACCAGATCGGGTGCCACATCTCCGGCATCGGCCACGGCCAAAAGGCCAGCGACAACGTCATCCACATGGATCATGTCACGCCGATCCAGCGGGCGGTGCAGGGTCAGAGCGTCACCTTCGCGGCAGGCATTGATCAATCGCGGGATCAGGAAGTCCGGGTTTTGCATCGGCCCGTATGTGAGGGCCAGCCGTGCGGTGATCGCCGCAAAAGGCAGCCGCGCGCGCACGGACTGAAGATAATGCGTGGCCGCACACATCGAGGCGGCATAGAGCCCACGCGGCGCTTCGCGCAGGCGCTCGTCATAAGGCACAGCGACGTCCCCATATTCCGCGATGGTGCCACTGCGCACGAGCACAGCGGGCGGCACGTCGCAGGCTGCCGCCACCAGCGTCACAAGCGGGGTCAGGTTGTCCTCAAGGCTTTGGGCCGCGTCGCGCAGATCATCCTGCGCCACATAGCGGGTCGTGGCCCCCAGATGAAAAATCACATCCGCCTTGGCCACCTGCAGGGCCTGGCGCACACTGCCGACATTTGCAAAGTCAGCGTGCAGCAGTGCGATTTGGGGGCGCACGTCATCCAGGCGCGCAAGCGAGGAGCCTGCGCGCGCCAACACTGTCACCCGGTCGCCACGTGCAAGGCAGGCGCGCACCAAGTGCGCCCCGATAAAGCCCGTACCCCCTGTGATCAGAATGGATGCCATCGCCCTGCCCGCCTATTCCGTGTCAGCGCCGACGATGCGCGGCGTCGGCAAGGGTACGATGAACTTCCCACCGACCGGCTCATAGTCGGACAGCTGCGTGCGGATCTCGTCAAAGAAATTCCAGGCCAGCACCAGCATGTAGTTTGGTTTGTGCTCTGCGATGGCTTGGGGAGCGAGGATCGGGATTTTTGACCCCGGCGCGTAGAGTCCCTGTTTCAGTGGATTGCGATCCACAAGAAAATCAAGGGTTTCCGGGCCGATCCCAAAGTAGTTGAGCAACGTGTTGCCCTTGGCGGGCGCACCATATCCGGCAATTGTCTGACCTTTTGCCTTTATGTCGGACAGCAGGGCCAGTAAATCGGTCTTCATCTCTTCGACCCGCGCGGCAAAGTCGAGATATCCATCGCGATCCAGCAGACCGGCGGCCCGCTCGTCCGCGATCATTTCGGCAACGATAGGGGTGGGTGTCACACCTTGCGACGCCTTGCGCATGAAAACCCGCATGGACCCGCCATGCACCGACAATTTTGTCACATCCACCACATCAAAGCCGGTCGCCTGCCCCAGTTTGACAATGGACAGCAGGCTCAGCTCGGACATGTGTTCGTGATAGACGTTATCGAACTCGTTGGTTTCCATGATCGCCTTGCCCCACGGCACCTCGATCACAAAGGTCCCATCCTCAGCGAGCAGGATGTCGACAGAGGCCATGAACCTGTGCAGGTCACCGATTTGGTTAAAGGTGTTGGAGGTCGCGATGGCTTGTGCCCAGCCATGGTAGCCGACCACCTCCCGCGCGGTTTCGGGGGTCAGATAGGCAACATGCACCTCGACGCCCTGCTTGGCCGCGATCTCGGCCAGATTGGCCGCCGGATCGATCCCGAGGGTGCGGGACCCGTTCGCATTTGCAAAGCCAAGCATCAGCCCGTCATTGCAGCCGATATCGATGATCAACCCACCTTTCGCAATTTTTTCAAGGGCTTGAGCGAAAGACTTGAAGTGTGTGTGCATCGTGGTCGCGCCAGAAGGCACATATAGGTAGTGGGTAAAGAACCCTTCGGGGATTTGATCGGCCACCTGGATCAGCCCGCAATCCAGACAGCCTTGGGTGTTGAGCGGAAAGGCCGGTTGGGGGTCATTCAATTCGTCGGGCCGTACGAACATGTTCGCGGGGGGATGATTGCCCATCGGCAAAAACGTCAGCAGATTTTCCGACTGACAACAGCGGCAGATTTTCAACGTACTGCTCAGAGCAACTTGAGTGTTCATATCCGCGTCCTGTTCAAAGTCTTCAATAGTAATAATCCAGGGGTCGGGCCGCCTGTTGCGCGCCGCGATATCTCGCAAAGATGTCTTTGGCGGAGAAGGTATGGGCGGATTTCCTGCCCAGAAGGACGACGCCGCTGGCACGGTCCGCCGCGTCGTCTTCGGGGATCAGGTGATTGAGGTCGTGCGGCCCGAAAAAGATCAGTTTTGCGAGGCTGCCGACATGGCGCGAACGGGACAGACCCCGGAACAAATAGTCGATCGGTCAGATGATCTGCATCTCCACTTTCGGTGAACCGGGTGAAATCGTAAGGGCCGTCAGGCACTTGCTGCATGAACGGGGTCTCGGCATCGACCGGCTTCGCAAAATCAACATAGATCGGCAACCCATCGGACTGGGACACGCACGTGGTCCCGGCGGGGCCGGGCGCGGTCTGCGGCCAGTTAGCAAGGCTGTCTACGATTTTGCGATCTGCGAGGGTCATCTCATTCTCCTGAAAGGGCGCGCGCCTAAGCCGCCATGTGGGTCGCGCTCCGGTTTTGGTGTTGCGCTGCGAACGCCTCGAACTGTTCATGGACATAGGCGACATGGGCGTCTGTCAGCCCATGGTGACAGGCCAGCAGAATGCCGCTCCGCATCACGGCATCCGACACCGGATAGCCGCCCGCATCCGTGCGATGCTCAACGTCCTTCATGGCGGGCTGGCGCAGAATGTTGCCGGTGAAGACGGGCCGCGTCTGGATGTCGGCCTTTTCCACGAACATCTGCAGCGCGCGCCGGGTAAAGGGCACGTCATCGCGCAACGTCAGCGGGAATGACAACCAGCCTGTGCGCGAGTCCGGCAATTGACGCGGCAGCACGAACCAGTCCTCGTAGTCTTTGAAGAACGTGAGGTGGCTGGCGAAGTTCTTTTCCCGCTCTGAGATGTGCAGGTCCAGCTTGTCGAGCTGCACAAGACCGAAGGCGGCGCTGACTTCGGCGAGTTCGAGGTTGTACCCAAGTGTTTCAAAGTCGAATGTCGTATTGTATTCAATGCCATCCAATTTGACGTTAAAGAGGTTGTCGATGATCTCACTGTCACCGAACAGGGATGAGCTGCGCCCCCACGCCCGGAGCAGAACCGCCTTGCGCGCGAGTTCAGGGTCGTTGACGCACAGCATGCCGCCATTGCCCGCCCCTTTGATCACGTGACTGCCGCAAAAGCTGGTGGTTGAGACATCGGAATAGCGCCCCGTGCTGCGCCCTTTCATGGTGGCCCCCAAAGTGTCGGCGCTATCTTCGATCACGCGCAGCCCGTACTTGTCGGCAAGGGCGCGGATGGCTTTCCAATCCGGCAGGTTCCCGATAAGCGAAGGGATCATCAGCGCGCTTGTCTTGTCGGTGATCATCGCCTCGATCTTGGACACGTCGATGTTGTAGGTACCCTCTTCGGCATCGACAAAGGCCGGGATCAGCCCGTGGCGGATCAGCGGCGCAACCGTGGTGGCAAAGGTGAGCGCAGGTGTGATCACCTCGCTGCCTTTGGGCAGGTCCAGGATCTTGACGGCAAGATAATTGGCCGAAGACCCGGAATTCACCATGATCCCGTGCGCTTTGTCGAACAGCGCGGCAACCCGGGCCTGCATCTTGGGCACACGCGGCCCCATCTGGGTCGACGTTTGCAGAACTTCGACAACCGCATCAATCTCTTCCTGACCGTGAACGGTCTGACCGTAATCCACTCTCATTTCCGTCCTCCTGACGTTTTGCCAGGCTGGACACTGAGCGTGCCTGTCAAGAGGGGTTTGCGGCGGCGGCTGGCTTCGGCTGCGATGATGGGAACTGGGGTGGTATGGGTGCGCTGCCCGTCCATACAGCCGCAGAATGTGCTGATTTGCGCGTCCGTGAGGGCCACCATGCCGTGGCCGTCGGCATGGTGGCGATACCATTCGACGGTCATGCGAACCGCTTCGCTGAGGCTGAGTTGGGGCCGCCAGCCGAGTCGTGTGTGGGCCTTGGTGCTGTCGAGGCGCAACAGCCCCGCCTCGTGCATCTGTTGACTGGGGGCCGCATCCTGGGCCTCGCCGTACACAATCTCTGGCCCGCCGGGCCCCCACGCTTCGCAGATTTCCTGTGTCAGCTGGCGCACCGGCACGGTCGAGGACACGTCGGGGCCAAAGTTCCACGCGCCCTCGAACGGGGCACCATGCTGAAACAGGCGTGCGGCGAGCGCCATGTATCCCGACACCGGCTCAAGCACGTGCTGCCATGGACGCACGCTGCCCGGATTGCGGATGTTGACCGGACGTTTGTTGGCGGCGGCGCGCACGATATCGGGCACAAGGCGCTCCAGCCCCCAATCGCCACCGCCAAAGACATTGCCCGCCCGTACCGTGGCAAGCCGTGGTCCGCCCTCCTTGTTGAAGAACGAGCGGCGATAGGCGTGGGCCAGAATTTCGGCGCACCCTTTGGAGGCGCTGTAAGGATCCGCGCCGCCCAAGGGATCCGCCTCGCGGTAGCCCCACTCCCATTCGTTGTTTTCATAGCATTTGTCGCTGGTGACCACGATGATCGCCTTGAGCGACGGCATCCGCTGCGCCAGTTCCAGCACGTGCGCGGTGCCCATCACGTTGGTCGCAAATGTCTCTACCGGATAGGAATAGGACCGGCGCAAAAGCGGTTGGGCCGCCATATGGATCAGAATCTCCGCATCCAGCGTGCCCATGACCTTACTGAGCCGCACACGGTCGGTGATGTCCGCCATCCGGCTGTTCACGGAGCGCGCAACCCCGCAGGCCTCAAAGAAGCTGGGGCCGGTTTCGGGCGGCAATGCAATTCCTGTGACCTCGGCCCCAAGCCGCGCGAGCCACAGCGACATCCACCCGCCCTTAAAGCCCGTGTGCCCAGTCAGAAGCACCCGTCGCCCTGCGAACACACCGCCGAAATCTGATCCGATCTGAGCCGACATCGCCTTGATCCTTAAATGGCGACGGCCGGGATGCGCTCCGGCTGATAGACTTCAAAGTCCATCCAGGGCGGCGTTTCGTCTTCGCACAGCGCGTCAAGCTTATTGCGGTCACGCACGGTGTCCATCGGATGCCAGAACCCATTGTGGCGATAGGCCATCAACTGCCCATCCTTGGCCATCTGGCTGAGCGGGGTGTGTTCGAGGGGTTCTGTGTCGTCGACCATGTAGTCGAGCACGCCGGGCTCGAACACGAAGTAGCCACCATTGATCCAGGTATCACCCCCTTCGACCTTTTCTGTGAAGGCATTCACCCTGTCCCCATGAATATCGATATTGCCGAAACGCGCGGGCGGCTGCACGGCTGTCACCGTCGCCAGCTTGCCATGCGAGCGATGGAAGTCGAGCAGCGCATCAATGTCGACATTGCCCAGCCCATCGGAATAGGTGCACATGAACGTCTCGCCGTTCAGCCAGTCCTTGAGACGGCGGATGCGCCCGCTCGTCATGGTGTTGGCACCGGTATCGACCACCGACACGTTCCACCCGCCGGGGGCCGAGGGCACCAGCGTCATCTCGCCACTGTCTAGCGCCACCGTGATGTTGTTGGCGATCAGGTGGTAGTTGGCAAAGAACTGTTTGAGCAGCAGCGCCTTGTAGCCTGCGGCAATCACGAAATCGCGGTGCCCGAAGTGGCTGTAGATATCCATGACGCGCGCGATGATCGGGCGTCCGCCGACCTCGACCATGGGTTTGGGAATGGACACGGTTTCTTCGGCAAGTCTGGATCCAAGGCCGCCGGCAAGAAGTATCGTCTTCATTGGATTGGTCCCTTCTTTATGTCTTTAGAAAAAATGGGCGCGGTCGCGCCGGAAAAATCGGCATGCGCGCTGTGGGGAAAAATGGGGGCAATTGTCATTTCGCGACCTCCCCTTGGGCAACAACCAGCACGCCGTCGTCATAACGGTTCGACAGGCTTTGCGCGGCCACGGTCTGATAGCCATGGGCTTGCGCATTGGCCCGCATGGGCGCTTCAAGGTCCGGCTCATCGCCCAGCAAAAAGGCCGCAGGTGGTACGGTATCAAACCGGGTGACCAAGCCACCTGGCCCGGACATCACGATATGCGCGGCCAGATCGGGCGTGGTGAATTCCGCCACCCGGTCGGCGAATTGCCCGGTCGCGATTTCAGGATAAACCTCCAGCCCTTCTTCCAGCAGATAAAGCGGCATCAGCGTTGCGATGGGACCTGTCAGGCCCGCCTCGCTCAGCACCGCTGCGATCTCGCGCCCGCCATCGTCGAACTGCGCCACCTCGGTTTGGGCCGGGGCGCGCAAGGCCAGAAGCCCGGGGGAAAGTCGCGGCAGCGCCAGAAACACCATCAGGATCATGCCCGCCGCCAATGCAGGCTCCAGCATTTGTATGGTCTGCTGATCAAGCGCGCCTGTCAGCACAAGCCAGCCCGAGGCGACCACGCCAATGCTCAGCAGCAGTGCACCGCCCGAAAGCCATCCGGCATAGGCCATTACCACCTTATCACGCAGGCTCATTGCCAGCTGAGGTTCGGTATGCTGGAACACCTCCCAATAGGCGATGTGGGGGCCAGTGTGAAAGCCGGTCACGTGGGCCATGAACACCTCGGGCGCGCTCAGCAATTGTACGAACAATGGCGCGGCACCGACAAGCCCGCCAATCAGGGCAGGCAGCACCACGCGGCGCAGTCGCTGTGCAAAGCCGAGAGTGCGGGGCAGCAGAATGGCTGCAAGCATCATGGGCGGAATGATGACGACGGCACTGATCGTCATCCCCGTCGCGACCGACAGGCACAGGCCCGCGCAGAACAACGGCACGGCGCGCACGTCCCCGCGCAGCACTTCGTTCAGGAACAGGCCAAGCGCCAGCACCCCAAAGCTGGGCAGCAGCAGGTTGTGCGCGGGCGCGACAAACAGCATCTCGTCCTGGCGAATGCCGAAAAACATGATGCGACCAAACAGGGCGGTCAGCAGCACCAGCACGCCGATCACCGCAGCGATCTGCATCAAGCGCGATTTGGGAGCGCGCAGTGCGTGCGGGGTGCGTGTCGCACCGGGCAGCGGCGGTGTGCATGCCACATCAGCCATCCGAAAGACCTGCGCGCAGTGGCACGCCAAGGGCGGCAGAGACGCCGACATAGGATGCGACCACGATCAAGGGCAGCGCGAGTGCTTGGCCCAGATAGGGGTTCAACCCTCCGGTCAGCAGCACCGTCAACAGCGCGGCGTTCAATGCGCAAAGTGCCACATGGACCAGAACATAGCGGGGCAGCCGCGCGGTGCCCTGCACCCCGAAGACGAGGCGCGCATGGGTGGTGTAGTTCCACAGAACCGCCAACCCGAATTGCGCGATCAGCGCGATCTGCGGGACGGCACCCATCCAGACCGCCGCAGCATAGACGCCGTAGCCGAACCCGGTGTTGAGCATACCCGCGCCCAGAAAGCGCAGCACACGCGCCCGGACCTGGGGCGTGGTCGAGGCGGCGTCAGTGCCCATATCAAACGGTAGATCAATAGGATAGCGCATCTGTTTCATGCCACCGACTCCACGCTTGCGCTCAGTGGGGTTGCGGGGGCCGTGGCATGGGCGACGCACGGTGCCTCAAGCCCCATATTGGTCAGCAACAGGGCGTTGACCTTGTGCACATCATAGCGCTCGATCACGCGCTCATGCGCCGCCTGCCCCATCGTCTGGGCCAATGCGGGATCGGCGATGAACTGCGCCATGGCCGTGGCCAAGGCCGACGCGTCATCGCAAGGCACAACCCGGCCCGATACGCCATCTTCGATGGTTTCACCGCAGCCGGGCGCGTCGGTGGTGATGACGGGCAGACCGCTCGCCATCGCCTCAAGGATGGTGCGTGGCACCCCTTCGCGCAGCATGGTGGGCAGAACAAACACTCCGGCAGATGCGAGATGCGGGCGCACATCGCGGGTCTCACCCAAATAGGTCAGCAGCCCCTCTGCCTGCCACTGTTCGACTTGGGCCAATGGGATCGCATCGGGGTTGGTATCAAGCGGACCAAGCACGCCAAGTTCAAACTTGTGGCCGCGCGCGCGCAACAGACGTGCGGCCTCGGCCAGAACCTCGAGCCCCTTGCTTTTCAACAACCGCCCCACAAAGAGGAACCGGAATTGGGCCGGAGCCTCGGTAGGGGGGGCAAAGCGGCGGGTGTCGACCCCCGATCCGGGCACATCCACCAAGGGCACATTGTCGGGGATCAGACGCAGGCTGCGTATGTCGCGCCGTTCCTGCCTGTTGTAGCAAAACGCGGCTGTCACATGGCGCAACGCCATCCGATGCAAGGCGACGACAATGGCGCGCACCAAACGGCGCCGCCCACGCGGGCGCGCCTTGGAAAACGCATAGCCAAGGCCGGTGAACAGCGCATAGCGGCGCGGCACACCTGCGATATGGCCCGCCCAGCATCCATAGAGGATCGGCTTCATCGTGTAGCCAACCACCACATCCGGGCGCAGCGCCGACAGCAGTTGAGAGATGGCGCGCAGCGTGCGCAGATCCGCCAGCGGGTTCAGCCCGGTGCGCTGCATGGGCACGCTGTGGCAGGTGATCCCTTCGCGCTGCAATTGCGCGCGGGTGTCAGGATCAAAGTCCGGCGCCAGCGCTGTCACATGGTGCCCCTGCGCCAGCATCCGGCGCATAAGTTCCAGCCGAAAGTTCACCAGCGACCAGGCGAGACTCGCAATCACGACGACGTGCTGCGGCGTCACCGGAGTCGCTTCCACGGTGTCGTCGGAGGATACCACTCCCGTCCGCCGCAAATGCGGCGGCGTATGTTCAGTAGCGTTCGACATGTTTAAGTATTTGTTTCGTAATGCAATTGGCTTGGATAACCGCCCGTCGGCAGGGCGATCGTCACGGGCGATGATGCAATGGGCCGCCCGCGTGGTTCCGGCGCGCGCAGCGCATCGCCGGTAATTTCGATGGGCCGCAGCCCGTTGACCCCGTAGCCGGGCACAAGGTTCTTCAGCCGGCGTTTCACGTCACGCGCCGACCCGCCCCGCGCCGCCCCTTCAAGATGATGGATAGCCGCGCGCAGCCGCGAGATGGCGATGCCCTCAGGTACTGCGGCCTGCACACCGGGAATGCCGCAATCACGCGGCGTTTCGGATTCGTCAAACAGCTCTTCGAACAGCTTTTCACCGGGGCGAATGCCGATCACTTCGATCTTGATGTCATCGTCAGGGCGCAGCCCGGCCAAGCGGATCATCCGTTCAGCGATATCCATGATCTTGACCGGCTCTCCCATATCCAGAACAAAGATCTGGCCCAGGCCGGTTTTCTGCGCCAAGCCCTTTGCCGCCGCCACAAGCGTCAGTTCGACCGCCTCGCGGATGGTCATGAAATAGCGGGTCATGCGGTCGTCCGTGATCGTGAGTGGTCCGCCTTGAGCGATCTGTTTCTGGAACAACGGGATGAGCGAGCCGGACGATCCCAGGACGTTGCCAAACCGGACCGAGAAAAAGCGGGTGCTTTCGCCGGTTTCGGACGTGATGCGATCCTGCGCCTGAACGTAGAATTCGGCGACCCGCTTGGTCGCGCCCATCACATTGGTGGTGTTCACGGCCTTGTCGGTCGACACCTGCACCATCGCAATGGCACCCACGTCGCGGGCTGCATCTGCAATGTTGCGGGTGCCGATCACGTTGGTCAGCACGCCCTCGCACGGGTTGGCCTCGACCATGGGCACATGCTTCAGGGCCGCGGCATTGAACACCAGTTCGGGGCGGTGCTTGGCAAAGATCGCGTTGACCCGCCTGGCGTCGCGAATGTCTGCCACATGCACATGGTGCTGAACGTCCGGAAAATACTGCTTCAGATCCTGATCAATGGTGTAGGCGTTCAATTCGCACTGTTCCAGCAAGACCAGCTGGCTCGGACCGAAGGAGGCGATCTGGCGCGACAACTCACTGCCGATGGACCCGCCTGCCCCGGTGATCAGAACGCGGCGGCCGTTGAACAAGGCGCGCAACAGCGACCGCTCAACCGCCTTTTGCGGTCGGTCAAGGATGTCTGTGGGGTCAACGGCGCGCGGCTCAACTCCGCCAAGGTCGGAGCCCGAGGGTGCTTCGCCCAGGTTGGGCAGACGCGAGACAGGGACGCTGTGCGCATTGGCCCACCCGATCAACTTGCCGATTCCGTCGGAATCAAGCTGGGTGATCGGTTCGGTCAGGAACAGGCGTTGGGGCAGCGCCTCCATCATTTCCAGGGTCGCGCACAGCCGGTCAGGCGACAAAAGCGAGCCGAGTATGTCGATGTCGTGAAACACGAGGCCGCCCGTGTCGCGCGCGTCATCGATGATACCAATGGGCCGATAGCGGGCGTCGGGCGTGCGTGAGGCGCGCACGAAAAGATCACAATTGGTCCCGGTCCCGACGACGAGCACTGGAATGCGCGTGTCGGCAACGGCCATGTCGGCGGGCGCGCGGGCGGTGTGATTGACCTTACGCACCAGCTCGCGGTGACGGGCACACAGGCGCAAGCCGACCAGCGCAGGGACTACAACCAGGAATTGGATGGCGAAAGAGGCAAATGGGACCGCCGCCGCGCCCGGCAACAGCGACAGGCACAGCCATTGCAGGCCAAGCGCAAACAGCGCCCCGCGCACGACGACAACCGCGTCGCGTAAAGACGTGGCGCGGGCGTGGCCTCTGTAAAAGGCGCTGAGGGGATACATGATCAAAGCGGCCAGAACGGCCGACGAGACGAACGCAACAAGGCTCTCGCTGAGGACATGTGCGCCGATCAGATTGGCCGTTAACAGCAATGCTGCGAGCGCGGCCAAGGCAGTTGCGACGGTGTCGGCGATTGCAAGCCGGCGGTTGGCGCGTAATGACGCCAACAGCCGGCCCGTCGATGCAAATCGCCGTCCGATCCGCGCCATAATTGCGCGGCCGGCCCGTCGTGTTGGCGTCCAGACCAATTGGTCGCCCGTCGTCATGCCGTCTAAATTGCTCATTTCAAACACCTCGTTAAACAAATACCAGCACCTCCTAATCAGGCAACCGGTCGCAATAGAAATGACACACGTTTCCAGACACCGACAAACCAGGTTTGTCAGTCTCAAAACGGAAAATGCTCAGCCGTGTGTAGCCGTTTTTATGTCGCGCATAATTCGATCAGGAGCGCGTTATCTTATTCGAAATTCATCAGGCTTATCGCCCTGCATTATTATTTGGTCTTATATATTTTTTGGTCCCGCGTGTCCCCGCAGGTATGTTTGCCACTCGTCGCATCGTCACCTGCACGAAGAAATTCTCGCGTCACTCAGGTGTGTCAGGCAGGAAATTGCCTACCTCATGTATACGGAAAATTTGTAAAAAAGTAAGTGATTTGTTAACAATTTTCTGCCGCTCGTGTGGATAAATCCTGAAATATCACTAAATTACAGTATGTTAGATTTTTCGGGTCTGCGGCGGGTTTTTGCCACTTTAATAGACGCCCTGAACGAGCTTCCCTACATGGTTGTATTTTCTGAGACTGAGTTCCCTTATCGAGAGTACGGACCTGTTTCGAAGCAATTCTTCGCCGGTTTGCGATTCGGCAATGGATTGCTTTGTGTTTTCGAAAGACTGCGATTTTGGAGAAAACAGTCCGCTCCTATTATCGCAATAGTTGAATTGATCATCTTTTTACCATTCTATTAATCTATCGCGATGATTGCCCTTTGCTTACTCCTGAGAATACCTTGTGCTGCTGTGATCTTTAGTAATAGCCAACAAAGCGCACATCATATATAGAGTGACGCGTATTGATTAAAGAAACCGCCGCGTGGCGGTGTTGACCCTAACGAAGTGGTGCCGCAAGGGCAGATTTTGCCCGCACCCGATTGAGTATTGAACATGAACCGTGCGGTTGAACTATTGATAACGGGGCTGGCTGGTCTGCTGGCGTTGCCGTTTTTCCTGATTGCCTATGTCATTCTGCGCCTGTCGCTTGGCGCGCCAAGTGTGTTTCGACAGACCCGCAGCGGGTTGCACGATGTGCCGTTCACAGTCATCAAATTGCGCACCATGTCAGATGCGCGCGCGCCAGACGGCGCTTTGCTGCCGGATGCGCAGCGCCAGACCCCTATCTCGACCATTGTGCGCCGACTGCGTCTGGACGAGTTGCCCCAGCTTTTGACCATTCTGCGCGGTGAGATGGCGCTGGTCGGGCCCCGCCCCCTTTTGCGCGAGACCATCGCGGGTTTCGGGCAGGATGGCCTGCGCCGCGCCACGGTCCGTCCCGGTCTGACCGGGTGGGCGCAGGTCAGCGGCAACACCATGTTGTCCGACACCGAAAAGCTGCAACTGGACCTTTGGTATATAGCCAACCGCAGCACATGGCTTGATCTGCGTATTCTGGCCGAGACGATTGGCGTCGCACTTTATGGCGAGCAGCGCCGTGTGGATCGCATCGCGCTTGTGTCGAAGTCGCTGACCGGGTCTGCAACATCATGAGGACGGTGTTTGTCGGGGCGGTCGAAGGCTCGCGTGCCGCACTTGCCGCGATTTGTGCGGCAGGGCATGCGCCTGATCTGGTGGTGACATTGCCCACAGATCTCGCACGGCGTCATTCCGACTTTGCCGATCTTGGGCCAATTGCAGCGCAATATGACATCCCCGTGCACCGGACCGAGAAAAGCGACGCCCCCGATACTCATGCGGCCATTGCCGCAATAAGCCCCGACATCATTATGGTCATCGGCTGGTCCCAGATTTGTGGGCCCGCGTTCCGGGCACTGGCGAAACACGGTGCCATTGGCTTTCATCCCTCCGCCCTGCCCCAGTTGCGTGGGCGCGGTGTCATACCGTGGACCATTCTGATGGGTGGCACACAGGCCGGGGCGAGCCTGTTCTGGCTTGACGATGGGGTAGACACCGGCGACCTCGCCGCGCAACGCCAGTTTTCCATCGATCCGGAGGCCGAAACTGCCCGTAGTCTTTATGATAAGGTGATCGACGCCTTGCAGGACATGCTGCCCGCCCTCTTGTCTGACCTCAAGGCAGGTCAGCGGCCCGCCACGGCGCAGGATGACACGCAAGCCTCTGTCTGTGCCCGGCGCCGGCCCAGTGACGGGTTGATCGACTGGACCAAACCAGCGCGCGACATTCACCGATTGATCCGCGCGGCCGGGCCGCCCTATCCCGGGGCCTTCACCACCACCGCCTCCGGAGAGACGCTGGTGATCACCGCCGCACAGCTCTGTCCGCGCACGGGGTATTATGTCGGCCTGCCCGGTCAGGTGCAGGCGGTCACGCCTGACCTTTTCACTGTCTATTGCGGCGACGGTGCATGCCTTGATGTGACCGAATGGTCCGGTGCGCCCCCCGCCCAACACACCCACCTTGGAAGGAGCCAGCTATGAGCGCCCTGCCCGACCTGTTTGGCCAACCCGACCCGGACGGGTGCCCCGTTCTGGTGGTTGCGCCGCATCCTGATGACGAAATCCTGGGCGTGGGTGGCACCATGGCACGTCTCGCCCGTGCGGGACACAATGTACATGTTGCGGTTGTGACCAGCGGCCAGCCGCCCCGCTTTGACGCGGCACAAATCGCGACAGTCCGGGCCGAGGCCGCAGCGGCGCACGGCCAACTCGGTATTGCCCAGACCCACTGGCTGGATTTCCCGGCAGCCGAGCTGGCCGAACATCCCCATGGTGCACTGAATGCGGGCCTTGGCGATCTGATCCGGACGATGGACCCGCACACGGTCTTTGCCCCCCACCCCGGCGACATCCACATGGATCACCAGTTGACGTTCCTGTCGACGCTGGTGGCAAGCCGGCCGCACCAGGCGCGCTATCCCACCACGATCCTGGCCTACGAAACCCTGTCCGAAACGAACTGGAACGCGCCTTACCTCACGCCCCCTTTCGTGCCGAACGTCTTTATCGATATCACCGACACGCTTGAGGACAAGCTGGCCGCCTTTGCCTGCTTTGCCAGTCAGGTGCGCGCGGCGCCGCACGAACGCTCGATCGAGAGCCTGCGCGCCCTTGCCACCCTGCGTGGTGCCACCGTCCACCGCGCGGCCGCCGAGGGCTTTGTCCTTGTCCGCGCCGTCCTTTGACCCCTGAAACCGGAGAATGCCCATGTCTCGCTGGCCCATATATGATGATGATCAGATCGCTGCCGTCACGGCGGTGCTGAAATCCGGCAAGGTCAACGCCTGGACCGGCTTTGACGTGACCGCCTTCGAGGATGCCTATTGCGCCTATACCGGGGCCTCCTTTGCCATCGCGATGGCGAACGGATCGGTGACGCTGGATACGGCCCTGCGGGCGCTCGACCTTGAACCCGGCGACGAGGTGATCGTGACGCCCCGCAGCTTTGTCGCCTCGGCGGCGTGTGTGATGCTGGCAGGCGGCGTGCCCGTCTTTGCCGATATCGACCCCGACACGCAGAACATCACGCCTGAAACCATTGCCCCGCTGATCACGCCGCGCACGCGCGGGATCATCCCGGTACACCTTGCGGGCTGGCCCTGCGACATGGTCGAGATCATGGCGCTGGCCGAGGCCCACGGGCTGTGGGTGATCGAGGATTGCGCCCAGGCCCATGGCGCGATGATCGGTGCGCGCCATGTGGGCACCTTTGGCACGTTCGGCTCGTTTTCCTTCTGTCAGGACAAGATCATGACCACGGGCGGCGAAGGGGGCATGTTGCTGACCGAGGATCCGCAATTGTGGGACCGCGCGTGGAGCTTCAAGGATCACGGCAAAAGCTATGCGGTGGTCCATGCCGACGACCACCCTCCCGGCTTTCGCTGGCTGCATCGGGGGGAACCCGGCACCAACCTGCGCATGACCGGCATGTCGGCGGCTATTGGCCGTGTCCAGCTTGAACGCTTGAACGACTGGCGCGCGATCCGCACCGCCCATGCTGCCGTTCTGACCGAGACGCTGTCGGGGTGCAGCGCCTTCCGCGTCGTGACCCCGCCTGATGGCATCACCCATGCGTGGTATCGCTATTACGCGTTTGTCGAACCGTCGGCCCTTGCCACCGGCTGGTCACGCGACCGCATTCTTGCCGAAATCTCCGACGCAGGCTTTCCCGCCTTTTCGGGCAGTTGTTCCGAAATCTACCGCGAAGAGATGTTCCGCGCCCGTGGCATCGGCCCCTCCGCACCGCTGCCGGTCGCGCAATCGCTTGGGGAGACCAGCCTTGCCTTTTTGATCGACCCAAGCTGGTCGCGGGACGAGATTGCCGATCTGGCACAGACCGTCGCACGGATCGGGCGGATGGCCGAGCGGCGCAGCCCTGTGGCGTCGTCTGCTTGAATTAAAACCCGTAAGGTGCGGTTCAGGAATAATAATCCCTGTACCACTCCACAAAGGCAGCAACCCCATCGGGCACCGATGTTTGCGGCGTGTAGCCCGTCAGGTCAGACAAGAGCGTCTCGTCCGCCCAGGTCGCGGGCACGTCGCCGGGCTGCATGTCCATCATGTTTTTGGTGGCTTTGCGCCCCAGTGAGGTCTCGATCGCCTCGATGAAATCGAGCAGGCGCACCGGTGCCCCGTTTCCTATGTTCACAATGCGGTACGGAGCCACCGGCGACAGGCTGTCCGCCTCGCCCACGGGCGCGTCGCGTTCGGGCGGGACATCCATCAACAGGCGGATCGCATTCACCAGATCGGTGACATAGGTAAAGTCCCGCTCCATATCGCCGTGATTGTAGACGTCGATGGGTGATCCTTCGAGGATCGCGCGGGTGAATTTGAACAGCGCCATATCCGGGCGCCCCCACGGTCCATAGACCGTAAAGAAGCGGAACATCGTGACTGGCATGTGATAAAGATGCGCATAGGAATGGGCCATCGCCTCATTCGCCTTTTTCGTGGCCGCATAGAACGACATCTGCGCGTCGGCCTTGTGCGTTTCGGCATAAGGCATGTCGGCATTGGCCCCGTAGATGGACGAGGTCGAGGCCATCAGCAGATGCGTACAAGGTGTGGCGCGCACCGCCTCGAGCAGGTTGTATGTGCCGATGATATTGGCATCCACATAGGATCGCGGGTTGTCGATGGAATAACGCACCCCGGCTTGCGCGGCGAGATGGACAATCACGTCCGGTTTCTCGGCCGCGACCAGATCGTGCAGCGCGCCATCGGTCTCGAGGCGTTCGTTCACAACGCGAAACTGCGGCGATTGCAGTAACATCTGCTGGCGCCGTTCCTTGAGCGTCACATCATAGTAGTCGGTCAGCGCATCAAACCCCACCACCTCGCACCCATCGCCGAGCAGTCGCTTGCACAGATGATAGCCGATGAACCCCGCCGATCCCGTCACGAGAACTTTGGTCATTGTACGGCCTCCTCTTTCTGCCAGGCGGTACGCCCGATGCTGTCATAGGCTGCAAAGCCCGCCTTTTCCGCGTCTTGTGCGGCGTAGATATTGCGCAGGTCCGCCATATGGGGTGTGGCCATGCTGCCCGCGAGGCGCTTGAGGTCGAGCGCGCGAAACTCGTTCCATTCAGTCAGCGTGACAACCAGATCGGCGTTCTCGCAAGCCTCATAGGCATCCTCGACCCAAGTGACACCGGGCAGCAAGCCTTCGCCCTCATGTCGCCCTTGCGGGTCGGTCACGCGAACCTTGGCCCCTGCCCCGATGAGGGCGGGCACGATGGTCAGCGACGGAGCGTCGCGCATGTCATCGGTGTTGGGTTTGAAGGTGACGCCCAGAACGGCCACCGTCTTGCCCGCCAGACGATCCGCGCAGAGCGCAAAGATCTTGTCGATCATGCGCCGCTTGATCTCTTCATTGACCTTGATGACCGTCTCGGTGATCTGCATCGGCACGGCATGTTCCTGACCGATGCGGGCCAGTGCGCGGGTGTCCTTGGGAAAGCAGGACCCGCCATAGCCCGGCCCGGCATGCAGGAACTTGTTACCGATCCGCCCATCCAGCCCCATCCCTTGCGAGACTTGCTTGATGTCGGCACCGGTGCGTTCGCACAGCATCGCGATTTCGTTGATGAAGGTGATCTTGGTCGCCAGAAACGCGTTGGCGGCGTATTTGATCATCTCCGCACTTTCGAGATCGGTGGTCACGATGGGGAAGTCGCGCAGGTAAAGAGGGCGGTAGATCTCGGCCATGACATCGGCGGCGCGCTCGGACTGCACCCCGACCACAACGCGGTCGGGCTTCATGAAGTCGTCAATGGCGGCCCCTTCGCGCAGAAATTCAGGGTTGCTGGCCACATCGAAATCGAGTGACGGGTTGGCGGCACGCACCACCTCTGCCACGCGCCGGTTGGTGCCGACGGGCACGGTGGATTTGGTCACGATCACCACATAGTTCTGGGCGAGCCTTGCGATCTCTTCGGCGGCGGCCATCACATAGGTGAGGTCTGCATGTCCATCGCCGCGCCGGGTGGGTGTGCCCACGGCGATAAACACCGCTTCGGCACCGTCAATCGCGCTGGCAAGGTCGGTGGTAAAGCTGAGCCGCCCGCCCTCGACGTTGCGCACCATCAGCGCCTCGAGCCCGGGTTCATAGATCGGCACCTCGCCACGCAAAAGCGTGTCGATCTTGGTCGCGTCCTTATCGACGCAAGTGACCGTGTGTCCAAAATCGGAGAAACAAACACCCGACACAAGGCCCACATAGCCCGTGCCGATTACCGCAATTTTCATGGAAATGTCCTTCTGGCCAATCGCCGTCTTTGTCGTGAAAAAGGTCTTCAGTCGTAAAAAATATCAGTGCTAATGCACAGGTTTATACAGCAGTATCAGCGGTTTCGCTAGTCTTTCGCATAATGCTGATTTCAAAAATGCGTTTTGAGGCCGAAATGGGCGCGCGGGGCCTTAGCCCAACGCGTATCCCGCGCCGCGCACTGTGCGCACCGGATCGCGGCCCCCGTAATGGGTCAGCGCCTTGCGCAGCCGCCCGATATGGACGTCGACGGTGCGCGAATCCACATAGATGTCGCGCCCCCAGACCCGGTCGAGCAGTTGCTCGCGGCTCCAGACCCGGCCAGGTTTTTCCATGAAGGTGCTGAGCAGGCGGAATTCCGTTGGGCCGAGTTTCAGCTCTTTCGGCCCGCGCGTGACCTTGTGGCTTTCGGCATCCAGAACGATGTCATCATATTCCAGCCGCTGCCCCACGGTCGAGGGGCGCACACGGCGCAACTGGCTGCGCACGCGCGCCATCAGTTCGATCACCGAATAGGGTTTGACCACATAGTCATCCGCCCCTGTTTCCAGCCCGCGCACCTTGTCCACCTCTTCAGACCGGGCCGAGAGCATGATGATCGGGATGGACCGCGTCTCGGGCCTTATTTTCAGACGCCGGCACACTTCGATGCCCGACAGGTTCGGCATCATCCAGTCCAGCACGATGATGTCAGGCATGTCCTCGTCCACCAGCAACAGCGCCTCTTCGCCATTCTGGGCGCGGCTGACGGCAAAGCCTTCGGCCTCGAGGTTATAGGCCAGCACTTCGCGCTGTGCAGGCTCGTCTTCGACAACCAGAACGCGGGGCTGATCGGCGGACATGGGCGTGCTCTCCTAAACGGGCAGCGAGGTTTTGTCGGCCTTCTGGCGCGGATCATCCGGTATCGTGCCCGTGACCAGATAGACGACCTGTTCAGCGATCGAGGTCACGTGGTCGCCCATGCGTTCGACGTTTTTGGCGATGAAATGGAGGTGCATGCAGGCGGTGATGTTGCGCGGGTCCTCCATCATGAAGGTGAGGAATTCGCGGAACAGGGCATTGTACATCTGATCCACCTCGGCGTCGCGGTCGATGACGTCCTGCGCCAGTTCCGCATCCCGCGCCACGTAGGCATCCAGCGCGTCCTTGAGCATCCGGTTGACCTCTTTGGACATGCGGCGCAGCGCGGCGGCGCTGTCGTTTACAGGGGCCATCTGGGACAGGACACCGGTGCGCTTGGCCATGTTTTTTGCATAGTCGCCAATACGTTCCAGGTTGGCGCTCACCTTCATCACTGACAGGACCAGGCGCAGATCAATCGCCGTGGGCGCGCGCAGGGCGATGACGCGCGCGGCCTCTTCGTTGATGGTTTCCTCGAGCGCGTCGATGGACTTATCGGCTTTGCGCACCGTCTCGGCGCGTTCCTCGTCGCGGCTCTCGAGGCTGATCGCGGCCTCTAGAATTGCGTTTTCGACCAGCCCGCCCATTTTCATGATCTGGGCCTGAATCGCCTCGAGATCGCGGTCAAAGGCGGATGCAATATGTAGATCGTTCATAGCGTGCTCTCCTTAGCCGATACGGCCGGTGATGTAGCTTTCGGTGCGCGGATCGACCGGATTGGTAAAGATCTGGCCGGTCTCGCCGTATTCCACGAGGTTGCCGAGGTGGAAAAACGCGGTTTTCTGACTGACGCGCGCGGCCTGCTGCATGGAGTGGGTGACGATCACCACCGAATAGTTGGTGCGCAATTCATCAATCAATTCCTCGACTTGCGCCGTGGCGATCGGATCGAGCGCCGAGCAGGGTTCGTCCATCAACAGCACTTCGGGTTCGGTGGCCACAGCGCGCGCGATGCACAAACGCTGCTGCTGCCCGCCGGACAGGCCTGTGCCGGGGGCGTTCAACCGGTCCTTGACTTCATCCCAGATGGCTGCACGGCGCAGGGATTTCTCAACGATATCATCAAGATCGCCCTTGTTCTTCGACAAGCCATGGATGCGCGGCCCGTAGGCCACATTGTCATAGATCGACTTGGGGAACGGGTTGGGCTTTTGAAACACCATGCCGACCTTTGCGCGCAGCTGGACGGGGTCGACCTTGGGATCGTAGATGTCCTCGCCATCAATCAGAATGTCGCCTTGCACGCGACATACGTCAATTGTGTCGTTCATCCTATTGATACAGCGCAAGAAAGTGGACTTGCCACACCCCGAGGGGCCGATGAACGCGGTCACGGTCTTGTCTTCGATATCGACGTTCACATCCTTGATGGCGTGGTTGTCGCCATAAAAGACCTGTACGTTCTTGGCCGCGATCTTGACCTCGTTTGTCTCCACGTCTCTCTCCAAAATTCTCATATCATTCATCGACGTGACCCCTACCAGCGGCGTTCAAAGCGCCGCCGCAGGATCACGGCGATGGTGTTCATCGTAATCAGGAAGGCCAGCAGGATGATGATGCCACCCCAGGCCTTCTCGTAAAACCCCGGATCGGCGCGGCTGGCCCAGGTGTAGATCTGGGCGGGCATGGCCGAGTTGGCGTCGGTGAACCCGGCCAGAAACCCTTCGGGATACTCGCGCGCCACAAAGCCGACCATGCCGATCAGCAAGAGTGGGGCCGTTTCGCCAAGCGCCTGCGCCAGCCCGATGATGGTGCCGGTCAAAATGCCCGGCATGGCTAGCGGCAGCACATGGTGGAACACCGACTGCATCTTGGACGCCCCGACCCCAAGCGCCGCGTCGCGGATCGACTGGGGCACCGCGTTCAGTGAGGCGCGTGTCGAGATGATGATCGTGGGCAGCGTCATCAGCGTCAGCACAAGCCCCCCGACCAGCGGCGCGGATTGGGGCAAACCAGCGAACTGGATGAACACGGCCAGACCCAGAATACCGAACACGATCGACGGCACGGCGGCAAGGTTCGAGATGTTGACCTCGATCAGGTCGGTCCAGCGGTTCTTGGGTGCGAATTCCTCGAGGTAGATCGAGGCGGCAACCCCGATGGGCAGCGACAGGAACAGCACCACCAGCATCATAAAGAATGAGCCGATCACCGACGCCCCAAGGCCCGCACCGCCCGGATTGTCCACGCCTGAATCCGTGCCGGTGATGAAATTCCAGTTGAACGCACCCGTGATGATCCCGGCCTCTTCGAGGGCGTCCACCAGATCAAGGTCAGCCGCCATCAGGAACCGGCTGTCGACCAGCGACTCCCGCGTGATCCGGCCGTTCATGTACCCATCAACCCGCGAGGACGCGGCCAATTCGAAACTGACGGGCGTGCCTATGCGGTCCGGGTTTTCCTTGAAGAAATCACGGATCGTCCCACCCGGCTTGCCCACCAGCCGCTCGATCGCCTTGGCGTCGAATTCAACCGCGAGGCCCCGCGCGGTCAACTGCCCCTCAAGCGCGGCGATAAAGAAATTCTCATAGGCCTTGGTTTTGAGCATCTTGCTCTCGGCCTCGTCGATGGCCGCCTGGCTGAGGGTGAACTCCACGTCCACCACCGTCTGCGTGAACGCTGGCAGCCCCGAGCGCAGGATCGAGCCAAAGAGGAACAGCAGGAACAAGAGGCCAATGCTGATCGCGACGATCCCATAGGCGCGGAACCGCTTTTCGGCGGCATTGCGTTTGCGGGTGCGCGCGTCGGTGACGGTCAGGCCCTTCCGGGGCGCGCCGCTGTCTATGCTTGCGTCTGTCATCAGTCGTACTGCTCCCGATACTTGCGCACGATATAAAGGGCAAAGACGTTCAGCCCGAGCGTCAGCACGAACAGCGTCATGCCAAGCGCGAAGGCCACCAGCGCCTCGGGCGAGGCAAAGTCAGCGTCCCCGGTCAACTGGCTCACGATCTTGGCGGTGATCGTCGTCATCGCATCAAAGGGATTCATCGACAGGCGCGCCGCGGCCCCTGCCCCCAACACCACGATCATCGTCTCGCCGATGGCGCGGCTGGCGGCCAGCAGGATCGCCCCCACGATGCCGGGCAAGGCGGCGGGCAGGATGACTTGGCGGATGGTTTCGGATTGTGTGGCCCCAAGCCCATAGGACCCATCACGCAACGCCTGTGGCACCGCGTTGATGATGTCATCTGATAGCGAGGACACAAACGGGATCAACATGATACCCATGACCAGCCCGGCGGTCATTACGGCTGTGCCCCCCGACATCCAGCCCACCGTGTCCTGGCCGAACATCGACACGAGGATCGGCCCCACAGTCAGCAAGGCAAACAGCCCGTAGACGATTGTAGGGATCCCCGCGAGGATCTCGATCAGCGGCTTGGCGATGCTGCGCACGCGCGGTGAGGCGTATTCCGATAGGTAGATGGCCGAGAACAGACCGACCGGCACCGCCACCATCAAGGCAATGATCGAGATGTAGAATGTGCCCCAAAGCAGCGGCAGCACCCCAAGGTCGGATGCGCCACCGCGCCCGGAAAAACTTGGAGCCCAGTTGGTCCCGAAAAAGAAATCGGCAGCGGGGTAGAGCTTAAAGAACTCGATGGTGTTGAACAGCAGGGCAAAAACGATGCCCACCGTCGTCAAGATCGCGACAGAGGCGGCAAACATCAGCAGCGCCAGAATGCCCCGTTCCACCACATTGCGCGCCCGAAACAGCGCATGGGACTGGCGAAACGCATAGGCCGCACCAACCGCTGCGATCAGCAGGGCAAGGACGCTCATGGCGAGGTTGCCGGTGGCGTTCAACGTCCGGTAGGTTTGCGCGCCTTCGAGCACTTCGGGGCTGACTTCAGAGCCAAGCGCGACGCCCAACGCGCCCAATTTTTCGCGCACATCGCTCGTGATGGCTGCGGCCTCCGCTCCGGTCATCTCGCCGTCGCGCACCGCCAGATCAAGCCCGTCCGCCACGCGGCGAATGTCACTCATTACCAGACTGACCGACCCGCCATCCGACACGACCGTGTCAGGCAAGGTCGCCAGCACACGGGAATTCACGATATAGGGCTGCGCCAGCAGCCACACGACCAGCAAAGCGGCAGCGGGCACAATCGCCCACATCGCCACGTTGGCCCCGTAGTAGCTGGGCAAGGAATGCAAATCGCGGCTGTCACCACCCGCGCTGGTCAACGCCCGCTGACGCCCCAAGACGTAGCCTACGCCCGCAATGGCAAGGATGATAAGAACGAGCCAAGAAAAGGGCATGTCGGCTCCGATTTAGACGGAAAGTGGCAGGACACCCCGGCAGATGGGGCAGTTCGGGGAGGGCGTATGCCGCCTTCCCCTGTCTTGTAAAGGGGCGCTTAGCTGCCGCCGTTCATCACCGCTTCGTTGGCGACGGTGTCTTGGGTCGCTGACAATTCAGGATCGGACACCAGACCATAGGCCGCCAGCGGGCCGTCGGGGCCAGCCACTTCGTCAGCCACGAAGAACGAGGCGAACTCCTTGAGGCCGGGGATCACGCCGATATGCGCTTTCTTGACGTAGAAGAACAAGGGGCGCGAGACGGGGTATTCCCCGGTCGAGATCGTCTCGGTCGAGGGGGCCACGCCGCCCATGGTCGCCACTTTCAGTTTGTCGGTGTTGTTCTCGTAGAACGACAGGCCGAAGATGCCGATGCCGTTGGGGTTGGCGTCGATGCGGGCGAGGGTTTCGGTGTAGTCGCCGTCGATATCGACCGATTTGCCGTCCTGGCGCACGTCGATGCAGGCATCTTCGGCGTCATCTTCGGACATGCCGGCTTCGATCATCGCAGCCATTGCCCCTGTGGCTTCACAGCCCTCAAGCAGCACCTTGTCCTCGAACACTTCACGTGTGCCGTGCTTGGTGCCGGGGATGAAGGCGACGATGTCCTCGGCGGGCAGATCACCGTTGAAGTCGGCCCATTGCTGGTGCGGGTTGTCGACGATTGCACCATCAACCAGCACTTGCGAGCCAAGCGCGTTGAAGATGTCGGCAGGCTGGAAAGCGGTGTAGGCGGGGCCGTTGATCTGGCTGGCGAACACGATGCCGTCATAGCCAATACGCACTTCGATGATGTCGGTCACACCCGCTTCGGCGCAGGCGGCGATCTCTTTTTCGCGGATAGCGCGGCTGGCATTTGCGATGTCGATGGTGTTTTCACCCACACCTTCGCAGAACCGCTTGAGGCCCGAGGACGAGCCACCCGATTCCACGACCGGCGTCGGGAAGTCGAAGTTTTCGCCAAAGGCTTCGGCCACGATGGACGCATAAGGCAGCACGGTCGACGATCCGGCAATCTGGACCTGATCGCGCGCGATCCCGGCAGTGGCGGTAAAAGCCGTGATGGCAAGCGTCGAGGTCGTGAGTTTTACAAAGGACATGACTGTCTCCTGTCTGGCATTTCGATGATCCCCCCCATGAGGATCTTGGCGTCCGTGTAGGCAGCCCGCGCAATGCTTTTGTGACAGAGACGTAACAGTTTTATGACAGCGCCTGCATTACCCTGACGTCACCGGGTTTGACTCGCGCACCGGCAGGATCACGGTAAAGGTCGCCCCCTGCCCCAGATCGCTTTCGACCCGCAGCCGTCCGCGATGACGGTTGATGATATGTTTGACGATGGCAAGGCCCAGCCCCGTGCCCCCAAGTGCCCGGCTGCGATGATCGTCCACGCGGTAAAACCGTTCGGTCAGACGCGGCAGGTGCTGCGGGTCGATACCGGGGCCATAGTCGATGATCTGCACCCGCACGCCCGGTGCCCGCAGGGCTGGCTCGCGCGCGCTTTGCGTCATGCGGACCGTGACCTTGCCGCCCGCCCCGCCATATTTGATCGCGTTTTCAATAAGGTTGGTGAACACCTGTTTGAGCTGATCGGCGTCTCCGTTCATCTGCACAACGGCGTCGCCGAACGCTGGCTCGAGCGTCACATGCGCCTCACCCGCCAATGTGCGCAGCGTGCGCAGGGTCGAGTCGAGCACATCGTTCAAGACCACCGTTTCAGTGGGCCGCACCCGTTCGTCTCCTTCCACCCGGTTCAGCGACATGAGGTCGCCCACCAGCCGGTTCATCCGTGCCGCCTCGTCCTGCATGATGTCCAGAAACCGTTCGGCGGCAGCAGGATCATTGCGGGCCGGGCCGCGCAAGGTCTCGATAAAGCCCATTAGCGCGGTCAGCGGGGTGCGCAATTCGTGGCTCGCGTTGGCCACGAAATCGCGCCGCATCTGGCTGGTCTGTTCCAGATGGGTGATGTCCTCGAAACTCAAGAGCGCCACTCCGGCCCGGCGCTGCCCCACCCCCGGCACAGCGCGTACGCTGACCCGGAACGTGGTGTCCTGCGCGCCGTCATTGCCCAGATATTGGGTCGTCCGCGCCCGCCCGTCCTGCAACGTCGCCTCGATCGCATCGAGCATGGCGGGTTGGCGCAGCATGGTGACATAATTGCGCCCGCGCGCCTGTTGCCCGATCAGCGTCAGCGCTTCGGCATTGGCGGCGACGATCCGTTCTGAGCCGTCAATGGCCAGAGCGGGTAACGGGACGGCATTCAGCAGCGCCTCCAACATCTCCTCGCCCATCGCCCTGGTCCCTATGCGGTTGCGGCCTGTACCGCAGCGGTGAAGACAGCGCAAAGCGCATCCGGGTCCTCGAGCCCGACTGAGACGCGGAAGAACCCTTCGGACATGCCGAGTTCAGCGCGTTTTTCTGCCGTGAGTGCGCGATGCGAGGACGAGGCAGGATGCGACAGCGTCGTGCCCACATCCCCCAGGGTCGGCGCAAAGCTGAGACCCTCTGCCCCACGTGCAAGCGCGTTGGCCGCCGCCCGATCGCCGTCGATCTCGAAGCTGACCATGTTGCAATACTGGCCCTTCAGCAGCGCCTCCGCGCGGGCATGGTCAGGATGATCGCGGCGCGCCGGGTAGATCACGCGCTTGACCCCCTGCAGGCTGCCAAGGTGGTCGGCAAGGCGCATCGCGGTGGATTGCGCACGATCATAACGCAACTCGAAACTCAGCATTCCCCGCTCGGCCAGCCAGCAGTCGAACGGGCTCGGCGTCATGCCAGTGGTGACGGTGAAGACCCGCAAGCGATCATTGATCGCCTGATCGCGCGCCGCGACGTAGCCCAGCATCACATCCGAATGACCCGCCAGCAGTTTGGTGATCGAGTGGATGACGATATCCGCTCCGTGATCAAAGGCGCGGAACGCACGGGGGGTGGTAAAAGTGTTATCGACCACAAGCAACACACCGGTTTCGCGTGCGAGTGCGGAGAGGCCAAGAATATCTGCGACGCGCAGGGTCGGGTTCGACACCACCTCGACCAGTATCAGTCGGGTTTCGGGACGGATTGCTGCCCGCACGGCCTCGACATCGCCGGGATCGACCATCGAGGTCTCGATCCCGAGGCGTGGCAGGTCTTCGGACATCATCCGCAGCGAGCGGCCATAAAGCTGATTGCCCCCGATCACGTGATCACCGGCCTTGGTCAGCCCGAGCAGCACAGCCGACACCGCCCCCATCCCCGAGGAGCACAACACGCCCATATGCGGCGCGCCCTCCATCCGGTCGATGGCTTTGGCAACCACGTCGGCGTTCGGATGCCCCTCGCGGCTGTAGGTATAGCCGTGCAGATCGCCCTCGTATTGCGCATCCAGCATGTCGGGCGTGTCGGACGCATAAACCACAGACGGCGACAGCGGCGTCACCACGGGGTGCGACGCGCTGTCTGGCAGCGGCGTAGGGCGCACCAGCGAGCCGCGGTCGTTCTTGGTCATTCCAGCAACTCCGTGTGATAGCCGGGGCCGGAGAACGCGATGTCGATGCTCATCCAGCATGGGCGCGGCAGGTGTGCCTTGATCGCAGTCACGATACCACGCTGTAACGCGGCCACGAATTGCGCGTCCCGGTGGGGTTTGGGCAGCAGCGACAGAGACGCCTTGAAGTTGGTGTGTCGGAAATGCGGTGCGGGATAGGCGCGCCCCTTGGTTTCGCCCGATCCGGCATCGTGGGCCAGAATGATCGCTTCGACGTCAGCAAGGATCGCATCAACGTCGATGTCCAAGTCATTGGAATAATGGAGTTCACAATGGGGCATCAGCCAATCACCTCGGTCATCTCGTCGCGAAAGCGCCGCATGTTTTCCTGATAATGCAGCGCCGAGGCGCGCAGGCTCTGGATGGCCTGTTCGTCCAACGCGCGCACCACCTTGCCCGGCACGCCCATCACAAGCGAGCCGTCCGGGATCTCCTTGCCTTCGGTGATCAGTGCCCCCGCGCCGATCAGGCAGTTCTTGCCGATACGCGCCCCGTTCAGCACCGTGGCACCCATCCCGATCAGGGAATTGTCGCCGATGGTGCAGCCATGCAGCATGACCTTGTGCCCGATGGTGCAGCCCGCGCCGATGGTCAGCGGAAAGCCCATGTCGATATGCATCACGCAGTTTTCCTGCACATTGCTGCCCGCGCCGATACGGATTTCCTCGTGATCGGCGCGGATCGTGCAGCCAAACCAGACGCTTGCGGCCTCTTCCAGCACAACTTGACCGATCAGGTTGGCATCCGGGGCCACCCATGTGTCAGCGGCAATCTGAGGGCGGTGATCGCCCAAGGCATATAGGGTCATGTCAACTCCTCGAACTGGGTTTGCAAGGTGCGTACGTGGTCGTTCAACTGGGGTTGTTGTTCGCGGCGCAGGCGGGTGGCGCTGATGATGGTCTTGAGTTGAGCCTCTGTCTCGTCAAGGTCATCGTTCACAAGCACATAATCATAGCTGTCCCACCGGCTGATCTCGTCCCAGCTTTTGCGCATCCGCTTGTCGATCACATCGGCGCTGTCCTGGGCGCGATTGACCAGACGGCGGTGCAATTCGGTGATGGAGGGCGGCAGGATAAAGATCGAAAGGGTGTGCTGGCCCAGATCCGAATTGCGGATCTGCTGTGCGCCTTGCCAGTCGATGTCAAAGAGCACGTCACAGCCGCTTTCGATGGCTTTCGAGACAGGCCCCTTGGGCGAGCCGTAGAAATTGCCGAACACATGCGCATGTTCCAGCATTTCACCATCTGCGACGTGGGCTTTGAAGGTGGCCTCGGGAATAAAGCGGTAATGTTCGCCGTCCACTTCGCCCGGACGGGGCGCGCGGGTGGTGGCCGATACGGAAAAGGCCAGATCATTGTCCCATTGGCGCAAACGGCCCGCGAGGGTGCTTTTCCCGGCTCCTGAAGGCGACGACAGTATGATCAAAAGGCCGCGGCGATTGGGGGCGGTCATAGTCTTATTCCACGTTCTGAACTTGTTCGCGCATCTGATCGATCAGCGCCTTGAGGGCGAGGCCCACGCGGGTCAACTCGGCATTCTGCGCCTTTGAGCACAGCGTGTTGGCCTCGCGGTTGAATTCCTGCATCAGAAAGTCGAGCTTGCGCCCCACGGCCCCGCCCTGCCCGATCAACCCGTGTGCGGCATGGACATGGGCGTGCAGACGGTCGATCTCTTCGGTCACGTCGGCCTTGACGGCCAGCAGTGCAAGTTCCTGCGCGACACGGTCCGGGTCTGCGGCATCGGCGTTCGCCAAGACGCGCGCAAGGTTCCGGTTGAGCGTTTCAGCGACTTCGGACTTGCGCGCCTCGGCCAGTGCGGCAGCCTCATCCGTCAGGGTCGCAATCTGGGCCAGTTGGCCGGTCAATACTTCGGTCAACGCGGCCCCTTCGGCGGTGCGCATCGCATCAAACGCCTCAAGAAGTGCCGGCAGATCGGCAAGCAGCGAAGCGCGCAAGGGCGCGGGATCATCCTGCGCCACGGTTTGTTCGATGACACCGCGCATGGCGGCAATGTCGCTGGCGCGGGACGGGGCCAATGACAGGCCCTGTTCCATCGCCTCGGCCTCGATCTCGAGCAGGGCCTGCACCATGGCTTGCATCTGGGCGGTGTTCAGGGACACAGCGGCCACCGCATCATCGCGGGTGACGCGCAGCGACAGTGTCACGTTGCCCCGGTGCGCGTGGGCGGCAACCATGGGGCGGGCGGCGGCCTCAAGCCCATCAATCCAGTCGGGCACGCGCAGGCGCACATCCAGCCCCTTGCCGTTCACACATCTTATGTCCCACGACCAGCGGAACGGATCCATCGCACCCGTACCAGCCGCAAAGCCGGTCATCGAACGCAACGGGGTCGGAGTGGTTTTGTCGCTCATGCTCACGCGTTTAGGCCCATCGCCGCACCCAAGCAAGCCAAAGCCTGCACGGCCGCCCCGTCGTCCCGTGCGCCGGGAAGGTTAACCAATTGTTAGGATTTGGCGCGAAATCCGCTGTAAATTTGATACATGTCGCACTCAGTTGAGGAACCAACGGCCCGGATCGGGTTTGAATAACGAGTGAAAGACGCAAGCGATGGACAAATCAGACCTTAACCCGCACACTATCGTAGCTATGACAGAGTTTCGCGCAGAAGTTGGATATTCCGCCATTTCCCAGGTCGAGGCCTATTGGGAAGGCTTGCGCGGTGCCCGCCTCATGCCGAAGCGATCCGAGATTGATCCTCGCGGCATCGAAACGGCGCTGGAATACACATTCGTTCTGGAACGGATTGCCCCCGGCATGGCCCGCATCCGTATTGCGGGCAGCCATCTGAGCGACCTCATGGGCATGGAGGTGCGCGGTATGCCGCTGACCTCGCTGATCACGCCCCCCTGTCGCCGCCAGATCAATGATGTGATCGAGGACGTATGTCAGCGCCCTGCCGTCTGCGAATTGCGCATGAACGCTGAAACCAGCGCCACCAAGCCGCATCTGGATGCGCGCATGTTGCTGTTGCCGCTCAAGAGTGACCTTGGCGATGTCAGCCGTGTGTTGGGCTGCATGATCGCACAAGGTGAGGTTGGTCATACGCCCCGCCGCTTTGACGTGGTGGGTGCGAAAATTCGGCCCATCTCCGCCCCATCAACCGTGCCTGCACCACCCAAAAGCGCACCGCAGACCGCACAGCAGCGAGCTGGATACGTGGACGGTCTGGCAGAGTCTGCCGCAGCCTTCAAATCCCACACGCCGCGCCCGGATGTCCCATATTTGCGTGTTGTTAAGAACGACGACTAAATAACCGATATTTAAAGGAAAAGAGACTCCCGACAACGCCGTCGGGAGGCCTTTTTTCTGTTCGAAGACGGGCTTAACTGGCTGCGCGCGCCTTGCCACGTGTGTTGCGCAGGTTGGACAGCTCTTCGGCGACGAGGAACGCCAGTTCCAGCGATTGCGACGCGTTGAGGCGCGGATCGCAGGCCGTGTGATACCGGTCGCTCAGGTCCTCATCTGTCACGGCACGCACGCCGCCGGTGCATTCGGTCACGTCCTGGCCCGTCATCTCGAAATGCACACCACCGGGGGTGGTGCCCTCGGCTGCGTGAACCCCGAAGAACTCGCGCACTTCGCGCAACACAGAGTCAAAGGGCCGCGTCTTGTAACCGGTCGACGATTTGATCGTGTTGCCGTGCATCGCGTCGCAAACCCAGACCACGTTAGCACCTTCTTCGCGCACCGTGTTGATCAGGCGGGGCAGATGTTCGCCCACGGCCCCTGCCCCGAAACGGGCGATCAGGGTCAAACGGCCCGCTTCGTTTTCGGGGTTCAATTTGGCCATCAGCGCCTTGAGGTCATCAGACGTCATGGTCGGCCCGCACTTGAGGCCAATCGGGTTCTGCACGCCGCTGGCAAATTCGACATGCGCCCCGTCCGGCTGGCGGGTCCGGTCGCCGATCCAGATCATGTGACCCGAACCTGCAAGCCACTTGCCGGAGGTCGAATCAATCCGTGTCAGCGCCTCTTCGTATTCCAGCAGCAGGGATTCGTGGCTGGTGTAGAACTCGACGGTCGAAAACTCATGGGTGGTGTCGGCGTCAATGCCTGCGGCGGCCATAAAGTCGATGGTGTCCTGAATGCGCGCGGCAATCTCGCTGTAGCGGTTGGTTTCCGCCCCATCGGCAAAGCCGAGCGTCCAGGAATGGACCATGTTCATGTCTGCAAAACCACCCGTCGAAAAGGCGCGCAGCAGGTTCAGCGTGGCAGCCGCCTGGGTATAGGCCTGCAACATCTTGGCCGGGTCGGGGATGCGGGCCTCTGGTGTGAAGTCCAGCTCGTTGATGATGTCACCGCGGTAGCTGGGCAATTCCACACCGTTGATTGTTTCGGTCGGGGCCGAGCGGGGCTTGGCGAATTGACCGGCCATGCGGCCCAGTTTGATCACCGGCACCTTGGCCCCGTATGTCAGGACCATCGCCATCTGCAGCATGACCTTGAACGTATCACGGATGCTGTCGGCGCTGAACTGGTCGAACGCCTCGGCGCAATCCCCGCCCTGCAACAAAAAGGCGTCGCCACGCGACGCATCGGCCAAATGCTTCTTCAGCCGACGTGCTTCACCCGCGAAGACCAGCGGTGGATATTTGGAGAGCTGCGCCTCAACCGCGTTCAGGGCCGCAGCATCGGTATAATCGGGCATCTGGATCCGGGGCTTGGCGCGCCAGTCAGATTTTGTCCAATTGCTCATCGTCTCTCTCCGCAAAAATGTTAGCGATCTCATCATCGCGGCCTCTCTATACAAAAGGCACGACCCCGTGACCATATCACAAATACGCCCCCTTGACGTAGGGTTTGGCGCGTGGTCATGCTCCGCATCAGGCTGAAATAAGAGGCGTTTTTGAAAGATCGCCCATTAACCCAGGAACATTGCCGCGATGTCGACCCCGCGCCCGGCCACCCAGATTCCTCAAGAGATCGATAAGCCAAGGCATTTCGTCTTTGTTCTGCTTGAAAATTTCACCTTGCTGAGTTTCGCTGCAGCCCTCGAGAGCCTGCGCATCGCCAATCGCATGGCCGAGCGCGAGATTTACACCTGGCGCACCATTGGTGAGGGGGGCGATGTCGCTTATTGCTCTGCCGGGACGGGGTTCAGGCTGGACGGTGATCTCGACGAGATCGGGCGCGACGATGTGATCATGATCTGCTCGGGCATCGATGTCCAAGAGGCCACGACCAGGCGCCTGCTTGGCTGGCTGCGTCGGGAGGCGCGCAAGGGTGTGCCTGTCGCCGGTCTGTGTACTGCCGCCTATACGCTGGCCAAGGCCGGTCTGCTGGACGGCAAGCGTGCCACGATCCATTGGGAGAATCAGGACAGCTTTGCCGAAGAGTTCCAAGAGGTCGAGTTGACCAAATCTGTCTTCGTGGTGGATGAAAAGCGGCTGACCACGGCGGGCGGCACCTCGTCCATTGACCTGATGCTCAAGCTGATTGCGGATGATCACGACGAACATCTGGCCAATGCGGTGGCGGATCAACTGATCTATTCCTCGATCCGCACCGATCAGGACACGCAACGTCTTTCAGTGCCCACCCGGATCGGCGTGCGCCACCCAAAACTCAGCCAGGTCATTCAGATCATGGAACAAAATATCGAAGAGCCGATCAGCCCTTCGATCCTCGCCAAGGACGTCGGCATGTCCACCCGCCAGCTTGAGCGCCTGTTCCGCCGCTATCTCAACCGCTCACCCAAGCGGTATTACATGGAATTGCGGCTGCAAAAGGCGCGCAACCTGCTGATGCAGACCGACATGAGCGTGATCAATGTCGCTCTGGCCTGCGGCTTTGCCAGTCCCTCGCATTTTTCCAAATGTTACCGCGCGCATTACGACACCACACCTTACCGCGAACGTGGCACCCACGCCGCGCGCCTGTCGATTTAGCGCCTGCCCCAGGATCGCCACGCCCTGACCCAAGATTGGCCTGAAACCCACGGTAGAAACCGTGGTCATGAGCAATGACATATCCAACCCGCCCCGCCACATGCGCTTGTTCGAGCTGATGCGTCAAACCGCATTGGGCAATCAGGCTGCCAAATCTTCCGATCAGCGCCAGAACACGGCAGAAGAGTGGAAGACCCTCAAGATTCAGGCGCTCCGCTCTTTGGAGCCACAATAATCTTGCTAAAGTCGTGATAGAAAGCTGCGCCGATCGGTGGGCCTGCTTGGCCCGCCTTTGCGGATCAGGACAGCTAAGCGGGACGAAGCCGAACCGCGCCGTGTTTGCCGGAGGCTCCAACTCCTGAATAGGATGGAGCATCATGACGAAGACAGGGAACAAGTATTCGCCAGACGTGCGCGAACGTGCCGTAGGGATGATTTTGGACAGTCGAGGTCAGGATGACAGCCGCAGGTCTGCGAGCCTGTAGATTTCATCGAAGATCGGCTGCGCGCCGCAAACGCTAAATGATTGGTTCAAGAAGGTCGAAGTGGATCGGGGTGAGCGCGGCGGTATCACGCGCGAGCAGGTCGGGAAGATGAAAGTTCTGGAACGAGACGTGCGTGAGTTGACGCAGGCCAATGAGATCCTGCGCAAAGCATCTGCATTTTTTGCCCCCGCTCCTATCGCCGCAAGCGGCGACCGCCGCGCAGCGAGCCGGAGCTCGACCGCCCACTGAAACGATGATCCGGTTCATAGAAGATCACCGCGCGGATCATGGGGGCGAGCCAATCTGCCGCGTCCAGCCGATTGCCCCAGCCACGTTCTATGATCATTTGGCAAAGCGCGCGGACCCTTAACGCTTTTCGGATCGTGCAAAGCGAAACTGAAGCTCGAGATTGAGCATAATCAATCATGCAAACGAGCCAGAGCCTCGATTGCACAAGCCGCTCTGATGACCCATTTTATAGGACGAAGGACAAAGGCAGACTAGATAGCAAGTATATCGAAGATGAAAATGACATTGCAGTCTAAATCATCATCATCTGTGAGTGGGAGAATCAGACTGTTGGACGAGAATGTTTGTGTAAATGAAAGAGAACTATTGGTACGATCCACACAATTGATTGATCCACTCAAGATACGGCCTTCTGGAAAATTAGGGGGCACGAAAGCGGTTGGAATCCGGCTGACTTGAAAACTTACATTTTGCGGTTCTAGATTGTCTGAAGAGTTGCTGACTGCTCCATTGAGCGACAGCAAAGTCGCATCAAACGCGCCAACATTCGACTCAATGTCAAATCCGTCAGGAGCACCAATACTATCTGGAACTGGGGTCCCATCTGGAAATCGGATAAAATACGTAATCTGAAGTTGGGCGGTTGCTGCTGAGGCGACAGTCGTCGTTTTTTCTCTGACGTCAACGAGAGAAGACCCAAACCCGATAAATCTGGTTGGAGGTCTGAGTCTCTGACCGGTAGACGGTCGGGACTTAAAAACAACAGGATTTCGAGCACCAATTGACGTGTTGCCGAGCCTGCCGCCGTCTATCGCCGCCGACTTGGTTTGTTTTTCCCTTCGCCAGAAAGGTGGGCGCCCGGAGGAGATCGACTTGGTTTTCCTCCCCAGAGATATTTCATATTGCAGACCTGCCACCAAATCCACATCCCCATCCCAATTCGAACGTAGCCCCAGTTTGCCTGTGAGCCCGTTCCCATTTGAACCAAGCCCATACCTGCTTGCCTGTAATTCTAGGCGCCACCCATCTTCGCTCTCCGCAAAGCGCGTTTCCCTGTAATCATACACACCGCCCTCTACGCCGATATTCCACAGCGGGTTGAGAGACCAATCGTACCGCGAGTAAACGTCAAAACCCTCGCGCAGTGCCACACCTGAACCGCCCCTACGAGATGGATCCGTATAGTCTTCGCGCGGCAGGTAGTAGTTGGCACCAGCGGTAAAGATTGACGCTGCACCAATGCGTTGCAGTTCCGCGCCGAAGGATAACCCAAACATAAACTCTTTGGCATTATCTACAGATGCGCCATCCAGATATGCATTGGCTCCTATAACCCAGGTGTCATCAATCGCTTTGCGCCAAACAAGCCCAGCAAATGCTGTTCCCCCCTTGGACACGACATCGCTGATGTCAAATCTTGAATAACTTAAGCCGCCATGGATAAAAAAGCCGCTGTCTCGACCAACGCCAAATGGTGTAAAGGTCTCCGCTTGCAGGTTCACACGGCCATCTGACGCATTTAGCGAAAACCGGCCACTTGCGTTAACTTTGCCATCTCCTTTTGGGAGTAAACGAATGTCTTCAGCGTGTGCGGTATGCGGTGTCAGGCTACTGCAAATCAGGACTGCTACCAAGAGTTTTACTATACCTTCAAACAAAGTTTAGCCCTTCGAAAGTCAGTTCAGAGTGGGAAAGGAGCCGTCAAAACTTCAAGTTTCGAATCTTTTCAACCGGCAAGTGATCTCGTGAGTGGTGACACCGCTGAACCGTTGCAAAATCTCGATCCTGTCTGCTGTCAAGAACTCGACTTCCCGGATTGTCCGACAAGAACCTAGTTGACGATAAAGGGATGGGATTTCAAAAATTCAGGGTTCTATTGCAAAACTCGCTGATCTTCTCACTTCGGCGCTAGGGCCAGCCCCCATTGGTTTCCGCGTGGTGGCGTGGTTCGCGGTTCGGAAGACCGGGCGGTGACCATGTCTGATCTTTTCTGATTGAGCGACGCGCAGATGGCCGGTCTGGCCCCCTT
>NZ_CANLVZ010000003.1 GCF_947494755.1 uncultured Tateyamaria sp. | reverse complement strand
ACGACACTCAGCACTGGGCTGGAAAAGCCCTGTCGCTTTCGAACGGAAAGTGGCCTAAACGAGCACTTGGGGCGGCACAAAAACGGGACAAATCCATGCAGACACCAAGAGGCGCAATATCGGTCGACTTCGCCGTGCGCCGGACGAGTTTGGTTCTGAGAACTTGGGGCTTCCGCTTGACGACGCAAAGACAGTGTTGAGGCGCTTGCAGGAAGCGATTGTGCAAGATCAGGTCGGTGAAGCAATAGAGGCTCGCCGGAAATGCGATGCCTGTGACAAACAACGCGCAATCCATGATGATTGAGGCCGTATTCTCGACACTCTTTTCGGGCGAATTCAGGTGACGTGGCCAAGGCTTCGACGCTGTCGTTGCCAACCGGTCGGGATCGCAAAATCTGGACCGCAATCACCACTTGCCGGGCTTTTCTCTGACCGTGCGACTGCCGAACTTCGGCACCTGCAGGCTGAATTGGGAGCGAGGTACTCGTTTCGGGGAGCCGCTCGATTGATCGAAATGTTCCCGCCCTGTTCGGCTCAGTCGAACAGACTGTTCGAAACCGCTTGGGTCGCGTCGCCGACGAACTCGACCATAAGCACTCAAGCCGATCACACGCAGATACAATCGTGCGGCCAGCGCCACTGACCGTTTTCCTGCATGGTGCGCACATTCGTTGTCGACCTGGATACCAGAAACGTCACCTTGATGTTGTAGTCGGCAAGACTGAAAGCTCCAATATGAGCCGGCGGCTTAGCCTCGTGCAGCAAGCCGCCGGTTCTTCTAAAAACAGCAGCTCCGACATGACCTGATCGCGCAGGGCTGGGACGGTCAGCGCAAAGTGACCGTGATCTCAGATGGCGAACCTGCACTGCCGAATTTGTAAGGCGTGCCGTTTGAGGGCTGCGTTGATGACATCGGCAACACCCGCATGGGCAAAAAACGTCGTAGGAGGTGGTCCTCACGAAGGTGCTCATCGCGTCGCAATCACCGGACCAGCGGCCCTCGACGGTCGACTAACCGTCGCCCAGCTCGCAGCCTCATCACCAAGTTTTGCCCACTCCATTCGCTTCCAAAACTACCAAGCAAAGCATTTACAAATCTAGGAGCACCTCAACTCATAGGGCACATATGGTACGGGTCGAACATCCTCGGCATAGAAAATTGCAAGCCATCAGCAGGGAAGTATCCATCAAACCGTGGGAACTCCAACTCCACAGCACCCTAATGATCTGCTCTCTGACAAAGCGACTTATCTTCGTTTCAAAGAGGATATCCGAGATCAATCCATGGAAGCACACATATAGACGTAGCTCAGTCTTCCATCGCTCGAAGCATGGCGTCGACATTCTCAAAACCGGTCTGCTCCACCACCGTTTCCAAGGATAATTCCCCACCATCAATTAGTGCTTGGGCACGTAGCTTGCGCGTGCGGGCGATATACTGCTCCGGGCTCATAGCGACCTCCCTAAAAAACTGATGCTGAAAGCTGGAATGATCCATGGAAACTTTGTCTGCCAAGTCTTGAACTCGGAGATTTGCGTCAGAAATTTTATAATGAATGTCGCGCAAAGCGACCAAGATCAACATCATTTTTCGGTCCCGCCTGGCAGGTCGCGAGATCCGTCGACAATCATCAGATATTGGGCGAAACTTTTCAACCGCCCTTGAAATAACGCTCAATATGAAAGATTCGACTGTCCTCCTGACCGATAATTCGTCACTTTCGTGTTTTTGTTTTAGGTAATTTATGGCAGCCATTCCTGCAATTGAAACGCTGTCATCTACAACATAGGTGTTCTGAAAATTAAATAACCTTTGATCATTACGCAATGATCCAAAGTATTTCTCATCAATTTTTCCATCGATTTCAAGAATACATCGTAGCGCGTGATTATCGCACCTAATCCGACTAAATGTTCCACGTGGAAAATAGGCAAATGACCGTGCGGGTATTAGTACTGCGTGTTTGCGCCCAGAATTAAGCGCAGAAATTACAAATAGCGGTAAAAAATTCACATCTATGACGGCATTGTCTAAATCGAAAACTGCATCTACCGGTCCTGCTGGAAGAGCGACAATGCGCGCAGTTTTTGTCTTCAATTCGTGTTGAACCTGTGGAACACGTCTGTGGACCTTACGGTCATCAGAAGAATTGAAAGACGATGTACTACTTTGCATTAACCCAGGTGCCGATATCTAGTATCTTGATCTTCGCAATTGACCTGGTGATGCTCCGAAACGGGCACTCAAGGCCGTCGTCAAATGAGATTGGCTGGAAAATGCGCAAGCATAGGAAATCTCACTAATGGACAGGCGCGAATGTAGGATGAGATCCTTGGCATACTTTAATCGCTCTTCTTTGATAAAGGCGTAGGGTGTACACCCATATGCCTCTTTAAACACTTCAGAGTAATGACAACTTGATATACCAGCAACGTTCGCCATGTCTGAAATTCTTAGGTCGCGATTAGACAAGTTTTCAAAGGCGTATTCAATTGAGGTCTTTAGGCGATCCTTGCTGTGCTGATGAATCCAACTCTGCGCTGTTGACATCTCTCGGTTCAAATTTGCCGCGCTAGCCAAATTTACAAACCGTGCTGAAATACCCAGTATTATAGCCTCGCACATCAACTTGTCCGCAGGCGTTCCGGCATCGCGGTTTGACAAGTGGTGCAGGCCTAGCCGGGCCAAATCGGCAGCCGGCATATCCAATTGATATGGGTTGCGTTCTTCGAATGGAACCAGTTCGGTAAGCCCTGCTTCTTCTTTCCAGTTACGTATGGTCTGATCCCCAATTTCGATAAGGTACTCAGGAACCTTGTTTTCACACTGCAACTTCAGCGTAGAGCTTTTGGGAAAGTACCCCATTGACCCCGATGCAATCGAAAATTCTGACATCTTGTCTGAATTGAACGCCATATTCACGCGATTTGAGTTCAAAGCAATGTTGATCGTGTGCGACGCACGGCGTGCAACGATATCAACTTTGCCTGCTGGCAGGCATAGCATTCTGACGTCACCAACGGTTACTTCTCTCTCAAGCGGTGGCCAGCTTTCAAAATCTAGCTTTATCTCACCCCGATTCAATAAATGTAGACCCATCCCTTACCCCTTGCAAACAATCAAGCCCTCCCCCGGACTGTAAACCAAAGTATACACTAAAAATGTCAATTTAACCCAACAATAAATGTGTCGAAATTGTGGCGGCATGCTGGCTGGCACTGATCTGCCCTCCGAGCTATCTTCAGTTTGACCTCGCGTGTTCTTAACCTAACTACCCTTGCGGAAACGTGTCTGCTTGCAATGGGTTATCCGCCCTGTGGCTATACAAGGGGTGCAGTATGTGGGGTCCTTGGAAAATCCCTGCTCGTTCGCAGCTCGCAAATCCGTTGGGAGCGTTTGGTGGCGACGTCGTGGCTGTGGAACCAATATGGTGTCCCATTATGATTCGGGCTTCAATCTCTCGTCGTGCTGCGCGAACCGCCGGTCACGCACCATCGCTACGACTGGCATTCTGTCAGCATCCGGCAGTCAGGGCCCTTTTCAGCCCGACCGGAGATACGTTCTGAAGTTTATACGCGCTCGTATGGTAAATAAGGCGCTCAAAACGCGGAACCCGCTTCAAACGATCGCAGTCACGCCGAACAGCTGAACTTCGGGTTGTGCTCTACCTTGCCTCTCCTTCGCAGATTGGACCGCAAGCAACTTGCCTTCACGTGAAGTGAGTTCGCTGCGGGCCAAACCGCCGTACGCAATGTGATCTGGTTGTGTTCTCAGGTCTGGCATCACGCTCAGGAGGCGATCACGATCCGCGACGGAGAGCGCAGCCATGGCTTGCTGGCCCGGATAGAAGCTTTCGGTTTGGTATCCATTGGCAAAGATCACCTGATGGTTTTCAAACATAACATGCCAATATTCGACCCATGGCGCTGTTTGGCGTTTGACACGAACGCCGTCGATCAGATCCTTGGCTGCGACAAATACTTCCAACTCGCCGAACATCAGCTCGATTTCCGGTCCGCGCACCAACATGCGGTGCTGCGGTGACACCGTGATAGCCTGGGTGCTGCCGAACGAGCCGGGCGCAAAGTAAATCGGCGCGTTGTGCCACCGCGCGCGCACTCGGCGGCATCCGATCCAGACGATGGGCTGAATTCCCCGATCAACAGTCTGAACCCGATCCCCGACCCGAAGATCCTGCACCGGAGTGATGCCATTTACGGTCAGAATGGCTGTATCGCGTGCAAAACAAACGACCCCGGCTGATATCAGATCTTCGATCTGATCACTTGCATCATTGGTGCGAACTGTACCCGCCGGAACGACGACAGACGTGCCGTCGGGGAATGTCAGAGTTTGGCTGCCTCCCGGAAAGCCTGCTTCAGGGGCATTGTTGGTGACGACGACTTCCCCGGGCCGCACCGGTTGGCCTGAAAATTTCGCCAGCGCACTCGCTACTGCGGTGACATCCAAAACGTCTTGTCCCAGGACAAAATCGGAAATCGAATTGGCACCGGCTCCATCGGCGAGGACAAACGTATCCGCGCCTGAGCCACCTACCGCCTTATCAACACCCGTCCCAAAGGTAATAACGTCATCGCCAGCGCCGCCGTCAATGGTATCGTCACCGGCCCCGCCGGCCAGTGTATCATCCCCGTCTCGTCCATCGATTTCGTCGTTATCCGCGCCGCCATCGAAGTCGTCATTGTCCAGTCCGCCACGGATAGTGTCGCTGCCTGCTCCACCCGACACGGTGTCTTGGCCGCCGGTGGACGCAAACGAGTCGTTCCCATCGCCCAATTCAACGGAGTCGGTTTGGCTCCCCAGAACGACCGAGTCGTTGCCGGTTCCAGCATCGACAACATTGGTTCCCCGCGTGTCGACGTCGCCGCCGCTGATAGTGTCGTCACCCGCGCCACCGAACAATGTATTATTGAAGGTCGTAGCGGTCCCCGAAAAGCCGATGTCCAGACGATCATTACCATCGCCGCCATCCATGAAGTTCGAACCAACAAAGCCAACAAGTCGATCATCGCCAGCGCCACCAAGGAGCGTGTCATCTCCCGCTCCACCAGAAATGGCGTCGTTGCCTTCGTCGCCCGAAAGAAGATCATTGCCGTCGCCGCCGCTGATTGCGTCATCGTCCAGCCCGCCCGAGATTGTGTCGTCGCCTTCGTTGCCGGCAAGTTCATCAAAACCGATCCCTCCGACCAGGCTGTCCTGCCCTGCGCCGCCGCTGAGCGAATCCCCGAAATCGCCCGCCACCAGCGTATCGTCACCGTCGTCGCCCTCGACATAACTGAAGCCATTGCCCCCGACGAAACTGTCATTGCCCTCACCAAGTTCGGCGACGAGTTCAGCGTCGTTGGGATCGTCGACGTTGCCGGCGTTCACAACGTCGTCCCCGTCACCCATTAGGACATAGTCGTATCCATTACCGCCGAAGTAGGTGTCGTTGCCAGCACCGCCAAGGACAGAGTCATCGCCGTCGCCGCCGCGCAATTCGTCATTTCCCGCGCCACCTTCCAGCGTGTCGTTCCCGGCACCACCCAAAAGGGTGTCATTGCCGTCAAGCCCCTGAATGCTGTCGTCGCCAGCGCCACCATCGAGGAGGTTGGAATTCGGAGCAAGCGAAGATGATCCACTCGTACCGACAAGAGTGTCATCGCCACTACCACCGGTCGCTTGGCTGAATTGTATCGCCCGACCCGAAATTGTCGTGGCCCCGTCACTTTGAGAAACATCGCCTGTTTCCAGATTGACGTTAAGGTCATCGGTGATCGCGCCGAAGTTCAGGCGATCATCGCCAGATTGCCCGACAAAATTTATATTTGCATTGCCTGCGTTGACAACGTCATTGCCGCTTCCAAGTTGGATTTCCAGAACGTCATCGGCAGGGTCCACATTGATGTTGACCGTGTCCGACGCATTTCCAAGCTGAACGACTTCTATTTCTTCAAATGTCTCTTGACCGCTCCCACCGTGTGTAACCGTGCCGCTTTCTGCGCCTGAGATATCCACGACAACGCTTGGCGAGCCGGCAT
This sequence comes from uncultured Tateyamaria sp., assembly GCF_947494755.1. Lineage (GTDB taxonomy): Bacteria > Pseudomonadota > Alphaproteobacteria > Rhodobacterales > Rhodobacteraceae > Tateyamaria. The sequence goes on along the minus strand of NZ_CANLVZ010000003.1, from coordinate 304,644 downwards.
ATATAAGGCGGTCAATATCAGCAGGATCACTCTCACCGCCGATGATGACATCGCTTTCCAAGCGCCTCGAAGACCCCAACTGGCTGATGATTCTGTCGCTACCGTCACCGCCCAGAATGGTGTCTGTGCCTTGACCGCCTCTCAGCGTGTCAATACCTGCGCCACCGATGATCAGATCATCGCCGCTCCCGCCATCGAGGGTATCGCCGCCATCACCGCCGTCCAATGTATTCGCCCCGGAGTCGCCGGTGATGTTGTCTCGCTGCGCAGTGCCTATGACATGTTCAATGTTCGCAACGCTCGCCGTCGCCGGCCTTCCAAACTGGGCAGAAACATTGCCGTCATCAAGATTAACATTGACGCCAAAGGAACCCGAGAAGGTTGCGTTTTCGAACGAAAGGACGTCGATACCGTCGCCCCCATCAATTGTTCCCTCTGTATTTACGGCAAGGATCGTATCGTTACCGGCCCCGCCCGAGACATCGTTTTGACCAGTTCCGCCGCTCAGCAGATCATCATCATCGCCCCCGTCCAGCACATCATCGCCGGCACCACCGTCTAAGGTGTCGTTCCCGGCCCCGCCCGACAACGTGTCGTCACCGTCCAGCCCGATCAGAACATTGGCACCCTCGTCACCCGTCAGACTGTCATCGCCCGTACCGCCCGTGGCATTCTCAAAGTTGGTAACGCTGGCGGAAGGACCACCTACCACACCGCGCCCAACAGCGGTGCCAGCCTCGAGGTCGACGTCCACATCGAAGGACACAGCATCAAACGACACGAGGTCCGTATCGTTTCCTCCGTCAAAGTTACCTTCTGTCGTCGTGGCAAACAGCGTGTCATCGCCCTCTCTAAAGCGAATGTCAGACGAACCGGTCGCGCCGTTTGTTGCAGTGCGATAGTCCGCGCTGTCATCACCACCCGCGAGATCAATCTGTTCGATTTCGTCGAAAGTATCGGTGTCGATCTGAGCGCCGGTGACGGTGCCGTCTTCGGAATTGCTGAAAATGACGCTCAGCCCGGTGCCGTCGCTGTACACCAAACGGTCTCTATCATCGGTGTCACCATCACTGCCCGAGATCAGGTCGTTGCCAGCACGCCCGGTAAACAGGTCATCGCCAGCTCCGCCCCGACTGACATCGTCGCCGTCACCGCCGCGAATTGTATCATTCCCATCGCCACCTATGGCGGTATCGTTGCCAGTCCCACCCGTAAAGGAGTCGTTGCCGTCGCCACCTTCGGTCGAGTCATCGCCTGCGCCGCCGGAAATCGTATCGTCGCCGCCACCTCCGAAAATGGTGTCGTTGTCGTTGAGTCCGGATATAAAGTCGTCACCAGCGCCACCATCGACGAGGTCATTTCCGCTCCCGGCAAGTAGCCTGTCGCTGCCAACGCCACCAAGCAGCGTATCATCACCAATTCCGGCGTTGATTGTATCATCGCCGCCGCCGCCTTCGAGCGAGTCATTGTCGCCGCCGGCTGTGATGACGTCATTCCCATCGCCACCCAGAATGGTGTCATCGCCCGTGCCGCCATCCAGTTTGTCGGCTCCACTGCCACCGGCAAGGGAATCATTCCCCGCAAAGCCGCTCGCGGTGACGCCTTGGGTTGTCGCACTTGCGTCTAGTACATCAGCGGTGCCGGACCCGGTGACGTTTTCGACATTTGTAACGGTGCCGCTCCCGCCAACGCCCCCGCTGAAATTTGCCGTTGTGTCATCTGCCCAGACATAATTGACCCCAGACGTATTGCTGGGGTCGCTGAAGTTAATACTGTCGTCGCCGGTGCCGCCATCAATGCTGCGTGTTCCCGCGGTGCCCGCGACAATGATGGTATCAGCATCGGCCCCACCCAATACGATATCTCCATCAGAAGATGTCCAAATCTCGTCGTTGCCGTCACCCCCATCCAGAAGGTTTGCGCCCGGTCCGCCGTTGAGGGTATCGTTTCCCGCATTGCCGCGCAGCGTATCGTTGCCGCCTTGTCCCAGAATTGAATCGTTGCCGTCAGCGCCGGTGATCGAGTCGTCACCGCTCAGCCCGGTGATCGTGTCGTCATCGGCTGTTCCAACCAAGGTATCGTTGCTTGAGGTGCCTGTGATATTGGCCATGTTTTGCTGCTTCTTTGTACGTCAAGTGCGGCGTGAACCTTCAACACTTGGGAGATGAAAAAACTGAACGCCGAGAACCCCCAATGACCGGCATTGAAGGGAATTGATGAGTGGCGATAAGATGTGATCAGGCGAACAGATGTGTTCCTGGCCATCTTAGCGGTCGCAAGAACATTATGATCTTGCGCAACATGTCATCCGTGGTTCGTAACAAGTTCAAGCCGAAACAGGGTGCTTGCTTCACGTCACTCGAAACGGAATGCACGAGAAGGATGAACTGAAAAGCAGACGCCTGCTTGCATTGATTGTTCGCTAGTTTTGCCGGGCAACGCAACGCAGTCCCAGAGCTACACGACCCAACCCGGCCTTGGTCGGATGCCTGCGCCCAAGGTGCCTCATCAGTCGCGTTTGGCGAATCACGAACAGAATGAGTGCCCGTCGAATAGCTCAGTAAATTCATGTTTCACTCCAACATTACTGCGCGATATTACTCGCGGCCTGGTAGAGCCACCTCCCCCAGAATTTTAAGCCAGAAAACCGCGGCAGGCGTTTTCCTCTTTTAAAGCAGCCATGGCCTGTGAATTTCAGCTCAATCGCATTTCGTGCTATCCCGATGTCGCCCCATCCATCTTTCAGATTCTTCGGAAACTGTTTTGGAATACTTGGAACTGACGGCCCTTGTCGCCGACCCGTCGCATGCGGTTCCTGCTGTGGCACTGACATCGCCAATCCCGCCTGGCAGTACAGATTGAACGCGTGACCAATGCGAGTTACCAACTCAAGATGTTCCAACAAAAATAAGGACACACCTGCCTGATCGCTGGCTGTAACTTACCCGCGGCGACACTTCCGGCGCTCCAGATCAGCGCATGCCTCAGTCGCATGTGCTGCGTCGGGATATGTGCTGGACATGGAGCATCCACCCGTCCCAATTCGACCCCAGCACCGCACAACCGCAACCTCACCAAACAGTGTCGGTTGACGTGCAATGCCCTTTTTTCCCATACTGGTCGCTCTCCGGTGGGCCCTCAAATACGTCGCATCAATCATCCCGGTTTTCTGTTCGCCGTGTTTGGCGGCCAGACCCGTCAACATTTGGGCGAAGATGCCCTTGTCGCTCCACCGTTTTCAACGGTTGTAGAGCGCCTTTGGGGGGCATAGGCGGCAGGGGCGTTTACCAACCGCAAGCCATTGGGATTGATGAAGATAATCTCGCTCAATACACGCTTGTCATCGACGGGTGGCTTGCCGTGGGGCTCTGGGAAAAAGGGGGGCCGACGCGCCATCTGCGCGTCGCTCAATCAGACAAGATCAGACATGGTCACCACTCGGTTTTCGAACCGTGAATCACGCACCTACACGAAAATCAATGGGTCCTGACTCTAGGGAGGACTCCCCGTATTTGCCATCGGCAACCTCACGCCTAATGAGTTCGTAGTCCAATTGATATCGCACGAGAAATCCTCATGCGGGTCGCACTAAATACGCGATCTTACGAAAAGCGTTTCCGAATTATATTGCTTACAGATGCTAAGCGAAGTGTTCGGCTCAGCGTCTGTACCAGTCCGCGATATTCCAAAGTTCGCTATCCCAGACATTTAGTTCAACTCCACCAAGCGAATTTCCATGAGCTGAAAGTCTACCGCGCTGTACTAGTGGTATAATTCCGCCATTTTGGACAAAAAGATCATTGAGTTCTTTGGCGATTTCAGCCCGTGCATCGCGATCTACCGTATCCACATAAGTCTGGTAAAGAGTGTCATACTCCGTCATGCAAAAACGGGTGACGTTTCGAGCCTGCCAATTGTTCTCTGGTCTTGGGGCCTCGTCACACAGTGCGTTTGCTAGGTAGAATTGCGGATCTGTTCCTGCGAACGTATTTGCATACATTTCAACATCAGCATAAAATTTTCGAGTCGTATCAGGTGAACTGGGATCAGAGCTAAAGTAAACACTGGCGTTAATTGTGCGGAGTTCCGTTTCGATACCGATTTCGGCCCACCACTGTTTTATAAGCGATTGAAAATCTCTTCGAACTTGGTTTTCTGACGTTTGGAATAGTAGTTTGAGGGGCTCGCCATTAAATTCGCGCACCCCATCACCATCAGTATCAATTATCCCAGCGTCGTCGAGCAGCCGGTTTGCCGCTGGTATGTCTTGTTTATCGCAACTTAGTGTTGTGGAATTGAATGCTTCAGGTGCAGCCAGCCAATTGCAAGTCACCTTACCAGCTGTACCATATCCTGTGTCGACCAGAATGTTTCGATCAATGGCAAGCGACATCGCTTTATAGACCGCTGGTTGATTAAGAAACGGATGTGGTTTGACGATTGACCGCTCCGTACGGTCCAGAGCTGGATCAGGATTGGTGTGATTTAGCATTAGGCGCTCCACCAATGGACCAAATCCTGCAACGATCTGTCCTTTTCCTTTTTCCCCCATCGCTCCAATAACATCTGGAGCCAGCTGCAAATTCCAAGCATAGTCGAATTCACCAGTTTCCAGAACTGCCCGTCCCGCGTCGATGGCGCTTCCACCCCCTTTAAATACAACCTTTGAGAACGCAGGTTTGCTTTTCTCACGATAATTTTCATTTGCAGATAAGATAATCAGATCGTTGGGCTGGAATTTCACAACTTCAAAGGCACCTGTACCGACGGGACCGAAGTTTGCAGTCGTACATCCCGCTGCACGATCTCCCAAGCAATCGGCAAACTGCGCCTTTTGAAGTATAGGCGTCTCCGCACCGACAAAGACACCATAAGGGTTCGGCATTGGTATTTTGAATTTTATCTCGACAGTTTGATCATCTGGCGTTTCGACTGAACTCACTTCGGAAAATTTATTGCTACGCGCACACCCAGAATCAGGGTGAGTACAGTATCTATAAGTAAATTCAACATCTGCGGACGTGAATTTTGTACCATCGGACCATTTTAGGTCATCCAAGATTTTCCAGGTAATAGACTTAAGGTCTTTTGAGATACCACCATTCTCAAGCGTAGGGACTGTTTCGACCAACCACGGAACTATTTGACCGTTGGCGTCATACCTTGCCAAAGGTTCGATAATCATCGACGATGCTTCAATGTCTTTGGTTCCTCCTGAAATATAAGGATTGAGAATAGAAGGTGCTTGCCAATACAAGATTTTTACTTCACCGTCCCGGCCGCGATCAGCTTCCGCAACGCTTATTTGGGCGCATATCCCGGTCAATGCCAATGAAAAAAAGACACTTTGCATGATCTTCATAGTCCCGGAATACCTTCTAATTAGCTTATATTGAGGGCGACGCTCCACCTAGCGACAGATTTTGAAGTGGTTTTCGGTTGTGAACTTTTGCTGCGCAGCAATTTATTACCAGCTTAACCCTCCGTCAACGGTATAGTAGCGTTGATCCTCCCTATCCAGTATCTAGCGCAATGACCTGCCCCCCAGAAACGTCCTCGTTTAAGGTTAGAGTTTTCCGCTAGATTTTCCTGAGCTGGGAGAGGAGCGGAAACGCATGAAAGCATCGAAGTTCACGGACGCGCAGAAGGCGTTCATCCTCAAACAGGGCGAAGACGGCATGACGGTTGCTGAGATCTGTCGCAAGGCTGGTATCAGTCAAGCGACCTATCATAACTGGAAGAAGAAATACGGTGGAATGGGCACGGATCAATTGAAGGAACTGAAGCGTCTACAGAAAGAGAACGAGCATTTGAGAAAGGCCGTATCGGATCTGACGCTGGACAAGCTGATCTTGGCGGAGGCCGCAAAGGGAAACTTCTAAGCCCCGCTCGTCGCCGTGCTTGCATTGATCGTGTTCGCGCTGAGCTGAATGTCTCGGAACGCCGCGCCTGCCGTGTTCTCAGGCAGCACCGATCTACGCAGCGGAGGATACCAGTTGGTCGTCCTGATGAAGAGTGGTTGCTGGCCGATATGATCGAGTTGACCCGACAATATGGCCGCTATGGCTATCGTCGGATCGCCGCGTTGCTGAGAGATGCTGGCTGGCATGTGAACGACAAGCGTGTCGAAAGGCTATGGCGGCGGGAGGGGCTGAAAGTGCCAATGAAACAACCGAAGAAGGGGCGGCTTTGGCTGAATGCCGGATCGTGCGTTCGATTGCGGCCAGAGCATCGCTATCATGTTTGGAGCTACGACTTCGTGCATTGCCGCACCGACGACGGGAAAGCGTTCCGCACGCTCAACATCATCGACGAATACAGCCGCGAATGCCTGGCGATCCGCGTTGACAGGAAGCTGAACTCGGGCAACGTCATCGATGTCTTGAGCGACCTGTTCATCTTGCGTGGCATCCCGTCGTTCATTCGCTCCGATAACGGCCCCGAGTTCGTTGCCCAGGCCGTGCAGGATTGGATCAAAGCGGTCGGTGCAAAGACTGCCTACATCGAACCGGGCAGTCCATGGGAGAACGGATATTGTGAAAGCTTCAATGCCAGGTTCCACGACGAGTTCTTGAACGGCGAGATCTTCTACAGTCTGCGCGAGGCTCAAATCCTGATCGAAGAATGGAGGAAACACTACAACACCAAACGACCCCACAGTGCTTTGGGCTACCGACCACCTGCGCCGGAAACCATCGTTCAGATGGACCAAAGGCCGATCATGCACTAACATTCAAACTGGACCACTCAAGTGGGGCTGATCACTGGGAGATGCTCGTATAGCTGTCATCTTCCACAAATCTGCACATGATCGCGGGCAACAGTAGCGACACAGAATACCGTTCACTGCAAAAGGTGCGCCATGTCCCTCCGTGGTCTTGAAGATCTCGACGTTTGCCGTGAGTAGCCCGGTCGGAGAAAACATGGGTAGAGAATTTGATGACTACGGGGATATCCCCACCCGTCACACCCCGTCCGACGATCTTGCAGCCAAAGGCGTCAAGATGGGACAAGTCAAATAACTCATCGTCGATCATAAGACTTTGATGTTTGAGCGGAATGTGCATTGGAACCGACTACCTGAACAAAGGCGATAGTTCCATCCCGCAGAGCATCGTCGGCACCTTTATGAGGTCAAACCGCACTCTTATGGGTTATCGACAAAAATATGACGAGTCACTATTGTTGCCCACTGCCGAACTGTAACTTATTGATATGTATGAACCAAAAATAGGCCAGAGTCATTGCGGGGGTCATTCGATTCACTAACTATGGTCACTCACGAGGTAAAAAGAAAACCGGCCAGGCCGGTCTTCGGATCGTTCTTTTATGAACCCTAAAGGAATTCTTCTGGCAGATCGCGCCTATGGTAAATGACGCTCATATTTCTTTTGACCGGAAGTGGCCCAAGACCAAGCTGCTTCAGTTGCCTGACGACGTAGGGTGGCTTGGTTGCCAACCGATGGCTAAGTCGACCAACTGTCTCATATTTGTTGAGGAACTGTTCAATCACTTCATGCCGGAACAAACGGATCGATTTTCTCGTACGGGGATGAAGGACCATTTCAGACTTCAGAAATCCGTTTGAAACGAGCCATGGTGTGGTCATACAGTTGATCCGCAGATACTTACGGAGCTCGTCGCTGCCAAGTCCGGGCAAGGGTGGTCCCTCTAACTCATCAAGAACCTCTTCTATGGCGATACATATCCCGCTCAGTCCAACCTTGCCTTTCAGCCTCCCGACAGTTTTTAACCGCCGATCCATAAGCAATTGTAGCACAATGCTAATACTCGTTTTGCATGAAGTCTGAACAGAGTTGATGGTGAGCATACCCTTTGGGATGGCATTCAAAGTAACAGCATTTTGGGTAACGTTCGCCACCAGAGTGTCGATCTCACATGGCAAATACCGGGGAGCCATCTCCGGGACAGCACCAAGCGGTTTAAGATGGCCAGCCGAAACCAAACGCGAGAATGTTGACGAGCAGACGCCCAAGCGACGCGCAGCGGGCTTCAGTGTTATCGCGTTTCCAAATTTTTCGAGCCAGGCATCCCAGTCATCTGTTTTGACCCAAAGGTTTTTGTCAGGACGAGGAAGGTGTGACAAGCCCTTTTCTTCTCGCGCCGCCCCCAAGGCCTTTCTCATTCTCGGAAAAGGAACTTTGGCCCTTTCAGCAGCAGAAGAAATAGAGTGGACATGCCTTTTTTGCACTGGCTTGCCATAGACGATCTCGTCAGTCTCGCAGGGATAGTTCTGGACAACAAAATTGTGCATAGCATCGCACAACCGAGCGCAGCCTGGGCGGTGTTGGATCCGTTCTAGCCAACGGGAAAAGGGGAAGAAGTCGGCATAAAACCCGCCTTTGGAGGGTTTGGGTCGAAACTTTGCCAACTTTTGCATAAGATGGTTTGGCCCAGAGCATAAGGCTTTAAAGCCTAGAGAAGTCGCGGCAATCAGGGTCCTTTCATTAGTGATCTTTTGGCCCCGTGCGCTTAAACCCAGTGCCACCAGCCCCAGCTGCTCGCTCGCCCGGATGACGGTTGCTAAATCAAGACCATCGATCCAACGCGGCGACTTGGCCACGCTGCACTTCAACCGACTGGCCACATAGTCTTCGAAGTCGCCCGCCGTAATTCTCTCTTGGGAGCATGAGGCGGCATAAACCAAAGCGCGATTGTCTCTAACCCGTCCAGCATAGTCATGTTTGCAGCGTCCACGCTCGGGTGGCGGCAAATGCACCAGCGCTCGTTCATGGATTGGGCAAACCCTTACCCCTTCCATGTACCACCAGACAGGCGCTCCCGACTTCAGGGTGTTGTCGTCGCCATGCTTCGCATCGGCGACACAATTGGGACAGATACAAAGGGTATCAAAACGCATGAGTTTCGGTGCGATCCACTCATTGCCAATCCACTTCGACGTTGCTGACTCACCCGTTCTGTAGGTGGACTTGAGCAGCTTATCAGCATCAGTCTTCGCCAATTCGCAAAGAGCGGTAACGGCTTCTGGATTTCCTGTCCGAAACGCCTTCCACGAGATGCCCATATCATGAACCAGGTCCTGGACCCCGGCACAGCCGTTCCTTTCGGCAAGCCTCGAAGCCCAAGAAGTCGCCGTTTCACATTCTGAAGGCTCAACCCGAAGGGCCAGGCCGCTCATGCCGCAACCCCCGGCCCGATCAGGCTCGCCCCAGCTCCATCTAGGAGTTTGCGGGCGTCAATGGCGCGCCAGTCATCGGCCAAAATCGGATTGCCGACATGTGAGCACCCAGACCTTCGAGCAAAGGCTCGGGCAAATGCTTCCTTGTCCAATTCACTGGCCGCTCTCAAAAGAGCATCTTCAATTGCCGCAACGATCAGTTCGATCACCAATCCAAGCTCGCTCGCAGCAGCATGTATCAAGCGTCTTGCGAAGTTGCTGCTGCTTAGTTCACTGGCGTTCACCGATAGCCCGGCGATTTCCGAGTAATGAGAGACGATCCCTTTGATTTCTTTGGCATGAGTGGTTGCATCGATTGATGGAAACTCCACTGGCGTCAGCCGTCTGCTGAGTTGCGGGTCCATGTTTACCAAGGATTGCAGCTCATTCGTTCCTGATAAGATCAAACCGGTTGGCCAGTCCGGTCTTTGCATCAGTGACTTGAGTGTGTTGACGACTGCTTGGGATTCGCGATTGGCCTTCAAATTATAGAGGTGCTGGACCTCATCCAGGTGCAGGAACAGTACTTTTCGTTCGCTGAGAAGGGTCTGAACCTTGGACCAGATCACCGCACCAGTTCGGTCACGGTTCAAAGGATATCCCAAGCTCGTCAGACAATCATAGCCTACCGATTTCAATGTTGCCGGTGCTGGCACCAAAAAGCTGACCACGTCTGCTTGTTCCACATCGGGCCGTGGCAAATGCAAATCGGTGTGTTTTGCAAACAAGCGACGGATCGCTGTAGTTTTACCAGACCCGGATGCGCCTATTACGACGAGTCCCCTGGCTTCGGATTTAAGGCCTCCTTCGATCTCGGCTCGCCGACGGTAAAGCAAAAGATCAAACTCTTCGGCAAGGCGCAAATAGCGCTTATGTTTAACAAAGCGGGTACGAAGGTCGGCAACGACACGCCCGATTTCTCGGGCGCGTTCCAGTTCGGGTCGAGGCTCAGTCATCCTCGACCTCCCATCCCGACGCATCATCATCAGAACTTGCTGACTCTCCATCAATGACGTCCGGCTCACTCTTGGATGCGAGCAACGACCCAAAGGCGTGATCTTGAGTTTCGGTGCTCTCGACAACGACATTTCTCCAGGACTTGCCCTGGAAGAGGGTGTCTTCGAGGCTCTCAAGCGCTTCAGCATTCACAGCTTCGGCCCCGGGTAAGAGTTGGTCCAATCGGGATTGCACGCCCTCACGAATGCTTCTCAGAGCTTCGGAACGCAGCTCTTGAGCAAGTTTCGCTTCCTCTCGATGTTCACGGACGATCTTGGCAAATTCAGCCTTCCAAGCTTCTAAGCTGACGCCTTCAAAATTGGCATCACGCGCTGGCGCATCATGCCATAAGCCATCCTGCAGATACGCAACGCTACCGATATCTTCAGGATCAATGCGCACCCGGAATTTACGTTGGGAAGAATGCGCATAGTGCTTCCGTAGATTTTCAGACGTGTAAAAGTTGCTGAAGAGGCGCAAACCGTGTTTTGTCAATTTACGCTCAACTTCAATGCCAGTTGCGACACGCCGCGTCAGTCGGTCCGGTGGGTTGGGAACAAACCTCTCCCTTGTAAGCTCTTTCCATCTTGCGGCAGGTGTCTGGCCTTGCAGACCGGAATGCGGGGCGTGGTGATAGTAGTCGACAATCCATCGGATTATGATGCGTAGGAGATCGGCGTCATCCAGTACGGCGCGTGCATCCGCATCATAGTCGCCGCGATCCGTTACGTTGGAGAACGTCCTGCCCGGCAGAAGCGATGCAAACTTGGTCGCGAAGGTTCCAAATGTCCGCTCTACGGTCGCCCTAAGTTCTGGGACGCCCACCGGACCGAAATGTATATGTCCACCAAGGTCACTCACAGCCGTTTGAAATTCAGAGGACAAAAAAGCGGGCCCTGTATCGCATGAAACTGTGCATAGGCCTCCATGATGATACCATTCGGCCTGCGCACCGATTGCACGCGCAAACTCGTTTTTGTCCGAGACTGCCATCGCAAGCGTGCGAACCGCATCATAGGCAGAGGGGTTTTTGGCAATCCGAATACCGACTACGACCCTTGTCGCCACATCGACGGCCACACAAATCCAACGGCGGGTTTTGGGGAGAGCAGCGATTGCATCGGGCGGCAAGAGATCGATTATTCCTAGTCGGGTCAGAAATGTCCTGACGTCAACCTTCCATTCATCCAGTTCGATCCGCTGCATAGGGTACAGCTTGGTCAGACCTCCAGATGATGATGAAGCCAATGCACGGGCACGTTCTTTGCCAAGTCGCCCTGCATTTACAAAGAATGGGTCCAAACCCCTGATGTGGCGCAGAACTGTGGAGTAGCTGAAAGCTCGAAGTTCTGGTTGTCCCTTTAGAAAACGCGCGACATTCTCTTCGGTCACTTCATCCTGATGGCGTTCAAAGATTTCTTTCTTACTCGGCCGCTCAGCAGTCGCATATTTCAGAACAGATCGTCTGAGGAAATCCTGAGACTCATAGTCATAGTGGACCGGGCGACGTCCGAAGCTCCTCTTCGGCATGAAGGGGAGCATTGTTTGGCCCGTTTGCCTGTATTTACGGTATTTCCGGAGAAGCGTTGAGTTGGACGGCAACAGGTGGCTTTGAACCCTCGCGCCTCCGCGTGGCTTCTTTTCGACATTGGTTCTTTCAACATCCCTTTGGTGTACAAGAACAGCAAGCTTGGGGCGATTTTTCTCTAACCCCTCATGTGAGAGCGTTAGCTCTCCAGCCTCATGGAGTTCATCCATGGCACCAAAGACCACTCGCAGCCACGAAAGCCGCTCTTGATCCTCAAGTGAAAGCGCAGATGTCATAACCTCTGGGGATTTTGCTGCGTCAATCGGAGCCGCACTCTCTGCGAACCAGCCTTTTTCATATCGCCATCCTGAGCTCTGCCTCAATTTCTCTAGATCAGAGTAGCTAAAGACTGAACAAGCGTTGGAGCCATCGAGATGACGAAGACGAACAAAGTCGTCATTTTGACCATCTGGCCTGTAGATTGACTTATCGATTGTGATCCGATCGAAAGGCGAACATTCAAAGCGGGGAGCGGTCATTGTACCACCTCCCGGCTGACCAATGTCTTCGGTCCGATAAGTGCTTGCCTGCGCCAGTGTAGTAAGTTGCTGTACATCGCGCGTACGATGGCCGGGTATCCACGTTCAGCCAAACCAGAAACCTTGACGAGATCGGAAACTGTCATGCTGCCTTTAAGGGTTGAAATTACCTCGGCAAGTTGATCGTCGGCGTCTGGATCGATCTCCCGCTGGCAGTTCACGAATTGCTCGGCATTTTCGACCTGGGTTCGGGTGAAGTTTCGCTCGGTAAAGAGAAAAACCTCATCAGCGTAGTCAGGCACCAATCGCGATGCCGCATCGCTTATCTGTGCAATGACCTTTGGCTTTTTTGCTTGTTGCGAAGTCTTGACTTCAATTGCGATGCGGCGGCCATCACGCTTAGTGACTAAGTAATCAAAAGTGTATCTGCGCGTCCTGCCATCCGCATCAATATAGCGAAGCGTGAATGGCTGCTCTACGATATCAACAGTTTCTGCTTCCGCTAGTGCCATGAGGGCGAACGAGCGCTCGAGTGAGCTTTCGTATCCGATACGCATAAGGCGCTTGGCACCACGAATGCGGGCAACGATGATGCCGCGAGCACTGATAGCTGACCGCGACCGGATCTTGCGGCTTCCGCGAAGTTTCTGCGGTAGCTGAATTGGAACTGATCCCGTGGAAAGTTCGAAAATCGGGCCGGTCGGCCGAGTGGGTTCGGTATCTTCGATAACGGTGGTCATGACATTCTCCTTGATCATGAATTGGACACGCCGCTCGCTTCAAGGCCTGCAGCGCGCTTGACTTTTGGTTTGGTTCGGTGGATCAAGGAGATAAGAACAGGGGCTCCTTGCCCTCCTAGGTCCTTAGAGTTGGCGCTCTAAGGCCTTTTCTTTTTCTGACTTGCTGTAGACTAAATCATGGTTGGCCCTCCTTCTCGTAACGTTCGGGAAAGAGACCAGCGGCGGTGGTATCAAGCAGCTGAGCTATATGCTCTTCAACCCGCGCGCTTCGTCTGTACCCTTGGCTGACGGTAGTTACAGAAGCTGGCGATATGCCCAACTCGCGCGCGATATCCGACATAGTGTATCCGCGCAGCTTCAATGCCTCACGAATTTCTTGATGTCGAACCAACGGGTTCGTTGAGTGTAAGCCACGCCGCTCAGCAGAATTGTAGACTAAAGGCATCGTCATTCCCGTCCAAACTGAGGAGAGAATCGCATAATCGTGACTCGCTGGCTAGAGGAAAAAGGGCGGGTCAAGTCAAAAAATACATTAATTACATGGACTTGCGTCAAATCTAGGTCTGGGATTAGACTGAGGTCGGCGACAAAAGTTAGAAAATGAAATCCACAACCATGAATTCTGATGTGCTCGCGCTGGTCGACTAAGTAAGCTCTAGATTGGCTGAATAGGTGACACCCTAACCTGAAATGGTCATAGCAATGGGAAACATATAGCAGACTATCATATTCCAAGAATGAAGGGCAGCATCGTCCGCATTTGCGAGTTGATCTTAGTTGCAGTCAATGATCGCTGACCGCATTCGAACTCAAGGCAGACTAATCTACTACCTAGAACTACTTTCGCATCAGCTTCGGGGACTTTGTGGGGTCGATCCACTGCTTCCCATCCTTTTCACCGGCCCATGGGTTGCCGAAGCTCTTTGGGTCTGGGGGCGTGTCATCCGTCAGATCCGTTACCTTGAGCTTGCGCCGTTCACGGCGGTGCTCAGCTTTTTTGAAGCGCTTGTCACTCTTGGCTGTCGTCATGCCGGTGATCGGCGTCTTGCGATAGGATCGTGCCATCTTAAAGCTCCGCGTTATGCTCAACGTCCTGCCAATGCTTGTTTGCCGGCAATGTCTTCGCGCGCTGTGCGACGTCGCGGATTGTGACTGGCACGTAGCCCCAGACATCGACGCCAACGTTCACCGCATTCTTACTGCCTGTCCACTGGTCATGCACATGGCCAAAGAGATGCAGCGCGCCTTTGCGCGCCCGGTGCCAAGTGATCATCGGATAGTGGTTGAGTACGGAACGAGGTCCATCGCCATCGGCTACTTCTGCCATCTGTGAGACGCTGGTCCAGGGAAGCTGTTGCGTGGCTGACCCGTCATGATTGCCGACAACCAGATGCTTCTCCTTGCCTGGTAAACGCGCAAACAGGTTTGTAAGCCATTTGCTATCTTTCGCCTTAGGTCCAAACGCAAAGTCGCCAACGAACCATAGCGTATCCTGCGGCCTAACTCGCACGCGGAGGTTTTCAATCAAGACGGCATCCATCTGCGCCGCCGATTCAAAGGGGCGTTTGCAGTGCTTGATAATGTTTTCGTGGCCGAAATGCGTGTCGGCAGTGTACCAGATGGTCATGGCTTCGCCTATGGTCTTGAATGCACATGGATGACTTCAATGCGGCCATCAGGCCACTCACGATACGTCTTCTCCGCATCGCCGTAGATGATGGGAACGCCCTCGGCAAAAGACTTGGAGACTACCTTTGAGGAAGCCTTAGCTAAGATGACATCGAGTTCATCCATTGTCAGTTCCTCAAGTGGTTTGGCGTTTTGCTCAGTCATCAGCTTTCGGTCGTCTGCAGTTGAGATAGCATGCGGTCGATTTCCGCGCGCGTGGTCGCAGTGCGTTCACGGTAATGTCTAGACCAGACTTGCAAACCGGCATAGACACTGACCGCGAGCACGAGGATGTAGAGCTGGATGCCACTGGTGGTGAAGGCCTTGTCACCCAGACCGATTGTCTCTGTGATCAATAACCAAGGGATCAGACCCGGCAGAGCAAAAAGGACGCTGAATCCAAAGGTGCTTACCAGAGTTGAGCTAATGGACGTGCTTACAGTCATCTCGTCGCCGTCTTGGACAACACCGGTCGTGAAGTTGGCGAAGGCGACGGGCTTGCCAGAGGCTCGGTTGGCAATGACAGCAACGTCATGTCCCGGTTGCGCGGCCTCGAACATAACGCCTTGATATCGGTACTCCTTGCCGTCTTTGTCGCGTAGCCATAGTTCGGGCGTCGTATTGATCCGTCCATAGCCAGTTTGTCGATCTACGCGGACAGAATGCATTTGCTCTTTGTATGCCGATACGACGCCCCGAACGACAACGAATGACGCCCGTGCAGCGGTCATGATGCCATGCTCTCACGTTCAGATATCAACTCTATAACTTCGTTTGCGAGTTGAATGCACCAACGCTGCCAGCTGCCTTCCGATACACCTTGATCTTTGCTGTGGTTTTGATGTGGAATGAAACCTGTAAAGCTTGGGTCTAAGGGCAGATCTGTTGCCATTATTGGCAACCGCGAGAAAGCGGCTCGGACATTCTGTGGCTGCTCCGACCCTGAGACCAAGCATCTGAGGTTGTCCCGTCGGAATAAGAATTCTTCTGGCAGGCGGTCCTGGATCTCATTAGCGTCGGAGACGTTGCGCGCTGGAAGTATCAGAAGTGAGGATCTGCCTGCCGCCTCGAAAACCGACGCCGTCTGATGAGCCGGGGTGTCGATGACCACGTACGTCCAATTCTCCCGCCATAGCTGATCGAGCACAGCTTTAAGGTAGCCAGCGGTTGTTGCGCGAATGTATTGAATGTCCCCGTCGCGAAATGATCCTTCCTGCACTGTCTCTGCCCATCGACCAAGAATGCTCTGATCTGGCACGGCACCAAGACCGCCTCCTGTCGAAACGAGTTGTTCCTCAAGTGGGACGGCATATCCTGCATCAATGAGAGCAACGCGCTGGCCGATTGATGCCAGTCCAAATGCAAGCGCGGCCGCAGTGGTGGTTCGGCCGACCCCACCCTTAAAACCGATACAAGAGACGGTGTGGAGGTTCAGTTCCATTTTCATGTCGCACACTTAAGGGTCAGAGCGCGGTCGCCATTCGCTAAGCCTGCCCTTTCAATGAATGTGGACGTCAAAGCCACGATTGCGGCGGTCGCGCTAGCGTCTCCCGTGGGCGCAAGGAATATGATGACTCGAGGCTTCATAGGCACAATGTATCTTAAAACAGGTAGAGTTAAAACCGACAAGCGGCACTTTAGCGTTTGTGAAACGTACGCCAAAAAGTGAACTGAGAGATGTGCTTGCACGGAACCTTCGGCTATATCGAGCCGAGAAAGGGTGGTCGCAAGAACGTCTTGCCCATGAGGCTGGTCTAAACCGGACCTATCTCAGTGCCGTCGAGCGCTCGGAACAGAACATTTCTGTTGATAACATCGCCAGACTTGCATTAGCGATGCGCGTTGAAGCCTATACTCTGTTGATGCCGTCGTAGATCGGAACTTCGCAGCCTTCGACAACTGCTGCTTTGTCAATTCACACAACCGCAGTGACAGACGTCCAAGTCTCACATCTTAAGGCGGCGCTCGGTTGTCGCGTCGATCCCTCCAAGCACATGACGCATGGAAACATATTGCATAAAAAGGGCAACTTGTTTCCGTTTTGATGCGATCTTTAATTCTGAATCTCTTTCTTCGCTGTCTGCCGGATGGATTGGCGGGTTGGCAGTTTCGACCTTTCCAGTCATGTTCGAAATCATGGCATTTGGCGTTTTCATCCATCGTACAGATTCTATCTACGA
Source organism: uncultured Tateyamaria sp. (assembly GCF_947494755.1). Lineage (GTDB taxonomy): Bacteria > Pseudomonadota > Alphaproteobacteria > Rhodobacterales > Rhodobacteraceae > Tateyamaria. The sequence continues at coordinate 287,794 of NZ_CANLVZ010000003.1, read as the reverse complement.
CGACGTGCCGTCGGAGCGATATCAGTTCCCAAAGCAGTACCTGACACGCGTTCAGCAGTGTGAGGGCGATTGGATTGTCTATCTCGAACCGAGCAAGGTCAAAAACACTAAGGGCTACTTCGCCGTGGCCAAAGTTCAGGACGTGATCCCAGATCCTAGAAATTCGGACATGCACTTGGCGGTTATCGAACCGGGGACATATCTCGACTTCGGCGACCCTGTCCCGTTTCGTGATGCTGATGATTTGGTCGAGCAAGGTCTTCTCAATGACCTAGGCAAGATATCAGGGCGCGCCCAAGCGGCTGTGCGACCACTTTCATCGACAGACTTTGCCCGGATTGTTGAACGTGGACTTGGAACTGGCGACGACATTCTCCCTCGGATCGGTCAGGCCGGTGCCGCTGATGGCTTCAAAGAAGATCAGACACCTTTTCAATTTCCGTCTGCACGGGACCGCGTCAATCAGTTGACGAATAGAACTGTCCGCGACAGGAACTTTCGAAAGAACGTGCTCCGTGCATACGGCGAACGATGCGCCATCACTGGATTGCGGTTGATCAACGGTGGTGGCCGTGCGGAGGTCGAAGCCGCGCACATCAGACCAGTGGAACATGATGGCCCCGACATCGTCAGTAACGGGATGGCACTGTCTGGCACGGCACACTGGATGTTCGACAGGGGGCTGGTTGGGCTATCGGATAATCTAGCGATCCTGATCTCGAGGCAAGCTAACGACCCTGATGCTGTGAAATCCATGATCAACAGTTCGGGTAAGCTATTGGTGCCGGATCGACCGTCTGAAAGACCACGGGTCGAATTCTTGACCTGGCATCGAGACAACTGCTTCAAGCACTAATTTACAAGAGAAGATTTACGAACATGCCGTTCTCCAAAGAACGAACCGATTTGATCAAAACGCAGCTCCGTCATCGCCTTGAGAGCGGAAGCTGGATAAGCATACTAGCACAAGAAATTCACAAAGCCCTTCGCGATTTGACTTTGAAGTTAAGTCCAACCGAAGGCGAAGAGTCATCTCGATTTCAGTCGCAAATTGAAGTTGAAAGCCAACCAAACGTGCAGATCAGCAAGCTTAGCCCCAAACATCGACGCCAACATTCACCGCGTTGCGGCAATCGCTGACGCTGCATTTGCTCGCGCTCGCAGCGTAGCGATCTCTGCGATGCGGCGCATTTCCCCAGACCGGACATCCCTTCTGGTCAAAATAGGCCGCTTACGCGTCGATTCTCCAATTTGGTAGAAATTGTTGGACCGATATCGGCAAGAACCATGTAGACAGTTCATAAACTACTTTTTTACTACAGCTCGCGCTGCTTCAATATCGGCTGAAGACCATGGTCGTAGGTTAGCTTCTTTCAACACGTTTTTAGGGAGCGTCATTATTACCGACTGCCTAATTTCTGCAATTAACTTAGTCAGGTCACGACAATAAACTGATGGATTATCAAAAATCCGTTCAGGACTGTAACGATGGGACAGGTAACCTCCACCGCATATGCGGCTAATTGGACAGGTTGTGCATGTTTCACAGAGCGATTGGTTAGCTCCATGGTATTTTGAAAGAATTGGGTGGTCTAAGGCTTCGTCCACGGAGTTTCGAAGTACGTTAAAGCCTGTACGACTGACACCTGGCACGGCCGCTCTTAGGGTATCGACCGGCCCTATTTCGCCATCAGTTTCTATGACAACGATTTCATTTTCCCCTTCGCCAAGCGCGTCAGTGGCATATGCAATGCCCAGTGTAGTCGACATGATTTGTTCAAAAGTACGAACTCGAAATGGTCGTATAGGCTCACAATTCCATAGTTCAAAAACTCTCAGCAACCAATCCGCATATGGTGTGCCATCGGTTTTATACGACGGAGGGCGCATGTAATTGGCGTCAGGTAGTAAAAAATCAACACTCTCTGGCCCCAATGCTCGAAGGTGATGATAAGCTTCGTCGGCGGATGTACTGGGATCAATTACGGTCAAAACACCAGGCCTAAGCCCATGCACCTTTGCACGGTTCCAGCCAGTTATTGTTTTATCGTACGATCCTTCATTTTTGTGAGTGATACGATGACGATCGTTAACCGACTTCGGGCCGTCGAGGCTAACACCAACAGATACTCCCCAATCTGCCAACGCTGTGCACCAAGCATCGTTCAACAAAGTCGCATTGGTTTGTACGGAAAACTCAGGAATTACTCCTAACTGATCTTGCCAACGGGATGCAGACGCGATCAAAGTATGAAACGTCTCGCGTCCAGCCATCAACGGCTCGCCGCCATGAAAGACGAACCGAAAACTTTCGAGCCCCCGCGTGGCTGCATGGGTCATGCAACGAGCCACTGATGCTTCAATTACGGCGATGGACATGACCTTGGGCTGCTGCAGCGCTGTTTGATCGCCAAGGTTATACATATAACAATAGGTGCAGTTCAAATTGCAGCGACTAGCAATCTTCACCACCGCCAGCCGACATGTCGGGTGATGGCTGAAAAAAGTTGACTTGCTAGAAAGGCCCCGTTCCATCCCACTACCTAAATCTGCAAGAGTAGGATAAAACGATTGACTTCGCCTCCCTTGCCCTCAAAGGCCTTGACCAAAGTGCAGCCGTTGCGCTCCAGTATATGCTCCCAGCCATCAAGATTTTCGGGCGGGATGCCCTGACCGGATACAACCTGCGCTACATCATGAAAAAGGCCTCGCGTAAGTTCCGCCGCGCTTTCATTTGGCTGTTTCAGATTACTGAAATAGTCACCCAAAAGCATGAATCGGTTCGGAAAAGCGCGTTTGAGCACATCAAAAACGGCGTCAATGCCAGGGCCGGTGGCGTATCCAAAAAAAGCATTCATAACATTTGATGCGACTAAGCACTGTACAGCTTCACGTCGCTCAAGACCAATTATCTCACCTACATTACGGATATCTCCGGTGTGAGCCTGGACCCGATTTGAGAGCCCCGCTTTGGCAATCCGCTGGTTTGCCAAGACAACGGCAGATTCACTGTTGACGATAGCTGAGAGGACACCGTTCAGGTAGCTGTGCGGCTCGATCTTGTTCAATTTGCAGGTTTCAATCAGCGACGCGATGACAGCCCAATTCTGCGCCCCTGCGTCATGACCTGCGAAGAGCGCATTTTTGCGCTGTAGGGCGATCGGGCGGATGGTGCGCTCGACGGCGTTGCTGTCCATCTCGATGCGGCCATCGGTGAGGAACAGGATCAAGCCGTCCCAGTATTTGGCAATATACTTCAGGGCCTCACCGGTTGGGGACTTGGACGAAACCTGCATCCGTGCGGCGTCCAGCCATTCTTTGAAGGCTGCAACCTTTGGCGCTGAACGGTTTTGTCGCATGGCAAGGCGTTCTTCGGCTGTCAGCCCGCGGGCTTTGCTCTCTATCCGATAAAGCGCCGCGATCTGCTTGAGGCCCGCCTCGGCGATGGGCGCGACGTTGTTCTCGGTGAGTTCATAGAGCTTCCGACGGGCATGCGCCCAGCAGTAGGCCAGCGCAATCGGTTCATTGTCCCGAGGATCGAGCACGCGGTTGTATCCGGCATAGCCGTCCACCTGCAGGATGCCGCTAAAGCCCTGCAAGATTTGGGATGCGTATTTGCCGGATCGTCCCGGTGCATAGGTAAACGCAACGCCTGGCGGTTCTGGCCCGTCCCAGGCCCGATCATCACGGGCGAGCGCCCAAAAGTAACCCTTCTTCACTTTGCCCCTGCCAGGATCGAGCACCGGTGCCGGGGTCTCATCCATGAAGAGCTTCGTTGATGTCTTCAGGTGCCTGAGCAGCGCGTCATAGACCGGCACCAGTTCATGCGCGGCCTTGCCGACCCATGAAGCCAAAGTAGACCGCTCAATCTCGACGCCTTGGCGGGCATAGATTTGGGACTGGCGGAACAATGGCTGATGGTCGGCGAACTTTGAGACCAAAACCGTTGCCACTGTAGCTTCCGTCGGCATACCACCCTCAATCAGCCGCGGCACAGCTGGTGCTTGCACAAAGCTGCCTTCGCATTTGCGGCAGGCATAGCGCGGGCGTCGGGTGACGATCACGCGGAACTGTGCGGGGACAATATCCAGCCGCTCACTCACATCCTCGCTGATGATATGGCGTTCATGGCCGCAGGCACATGCCCTGCTATCTGGTTCGATGACCTCTTCAACGCGTGGCAGATGTTTGGGCAAAGCACCGCGCGGCTTGCGCTTGGCGGTTTTGGCCTTTGGCGGATCGACCGCTTCGTCTTCGGCATGCACCGCAGCCATTGCCGTCTCGATATCTTCCAGCGCCAGATGATACTGGTCGGGATGCGCCTTCTCAGACTTTGCCCCGAACAGGGCGCGCTTGAAGTCTGTTAGCAGCTTTTCCAGCCGTTCGATCCGCACATCTTTGCGCGCATTGCGCTCTTCAGAAGCAATAATCATTGCCTTCAGGGCATCGATATCGTCAGGCAATTGGTCCGGCGCAGTCATGGCGCAGACCTATCAAAACAGGGCGATAACCGCCCGTCCAAAACACCCCCCGAGTCACTCTGCCGCAGCGGGAGACGGCACCTCCAGAGATGTCACCCGTCTCCAATCCAGACCGGCAAACAGCGCCTCAAATTGCGCAGGGTCGAGGCGCAGAACGCCGTCCTTGATGGCAGGCCATTTGAACTGGTTCTGCTCAAGCCGCTTGTAAGCCATCACCAGCCCAGTCCCATCCCACCAGATCATCTTGAGCCGATCTGCCCGCTTGGCGCGGAACACATAAACCGCGCTATCAAAGGGCTTCATCTTCAAGTGGCTCTGCACCAGTGCCGCCAAACCATCATGACCTTTGCGGAAGTCCACTGGCTTCGTTGCCACAAAGATCTTCACCCCATGGGATGGATGGATCACAGCGCGGCCGCCAGTTCGGCAATCCGCTGCACAGAGGTCGTTGCAGACACGCGAACAGTCACATCGCCTTTGATCAGATCAATCGTCTCCAATGCTGATGGCGCTTCCGAGGGCATCGGTCGCGATACCTGAGGTTCCGCAATGGCCAAAGGCGCAAACACGACCTCATCCAGGTTCGGCAAAACCAACTTGCCCTCACGGGCCTGCCTGCGCCACTCCGACAAATGGTTCGGACGCAAGCCATAACGCCTTGCAACCCCATTGACCGTCGCGCCATCAACCAATGTCTCAGCCACGATCCGCGCCTTCACATCGCGCGGCCAACGCGGACATCTCCGACGATCCGGCTCGTCGTTCGTGAGAAACTCATCGGATATCTCCATGGAGAAACTCCCTCGTAGAAATACAAGGGCCGGAATCGCAGATCAAAAACTCAAGGGGAAGGTCGGGTCAAAACACCGCTTACGATTCACTAGCATCCAGCCCAATGCAATGGGCCTCAGGATAGCGCAAACCGTATTCGATAGTGAGCCCGCCAGTGCTGCACCCAATGTCCAACAAGTTTGAGATCCCCATCTCGCCGAGTAATCGTAGTATGTCTGGGTCGACTTGCTCTCGGTCGGCGTGTGCAAAAGCCGCAGCATGGCGCGAAAGATCGACCAGTTGAGCCCCATCCCGCTGGCCGCTCAAAATGGCTGGCAATGCTCGCAAACAAGGTCCATACGCACCTGCGTACTGATCTAAGACATGCAGCGCAAAGTTCGTGTCGGCACTGTCTGACGCCAATATGTAGCCACCAACAGTCTTGCGGATGACCGCAGAGCGAGTGGCAACATATTCAAGTAGCGGAGCAAGAATACTTGGGTCGTAGCCAAACGCTTCGCAAAGCTGCTCAAGACCTGCACCACCGCGTAGCCGGTGCAGCAGACCAACTTTCTGAAAGGAATCGAGAATGTGAATGACATAATAACCTTCCATCATAGCAGTCATAGTTGGTGTTACGGGCACAATCCTTTTCATGCTGAAATTTGCACTTCTGAAACTCGCTCCAATGCACCTAAATCAACTAATGCAGCTAGATCTTCCGGCGCTGGCACTGGACCGTCTTGCGCAAGGAAATTCAGAATGATCTCCTCATAAGACGCCGGTTTCTGAAAAAGCCCAAGCAGACTTAGCGTCTCCTCACCAACCGAATATAGTCGGACGTTTCCCTCTTTGCGCAAAAGTATCCAGTTTGATAACTCCGCCGCATCCACAGAATCCGTAAGTAGAGCTGGAACATCGTGACAAGCTGGTAATAAGCGAGCTTCAGGTGACAATCTCAATGCGGAACCCTTTTCGTCAAGCAGGACATCGTCACTCGAAGGTTCGGGGCGTAAGAGAGCAGTTTTCAGGGCCTCAAAACGTGCAATCGAACTCACAGGAGCTGCGGCCCCGAACCTGTTCGCGATATAGGCTGCCAAGTGATCGAGGCTTGGACTACAAAAGTCGGTGTCGGAAGCCCAATCATAGAAGTTGTTTGCGAGCGAACTCAAACTCCCGTTATGAGCAGAGATTAGCCTGGCCAAAATCGGACGTTCTAACTCATACAGTATTGGCCAGAGGTCGGTTACAAAGATCAGCTGTTTGCGTGATATACGAGTTTGGAAATGGTGATGGTTAGGGAAGATTTTAGGGTATCGCGCCAGCAATGCGTCATCATCCGGAGCAAGCCTTGGAAAGTTAAATTCAGACACGTGTTGGTCTAGAACCAGGGTATCCTCGTAGAGGTTCATCAACTCGGTTCCCGGTTCTGGTGTTAGCAGATGCAGTTGGGACTGGTTCAGTGAATGACCACAAAGATGAGAGGCCCCGACCGCATCCAAGGTCGCATTGAGGTCGGCTTGTTCCTCTTGCGGATACCCGGCGATAAATGAGGTGGTCGACTTGATTTTCAGCCGGCTAGTTTCGGCTAGAGTTGGAGCAATTAGATTGAGGTCGAGTCGCTTTTTCGTGATCTCCTGCATCCGCGCTGAACCGGCCTCGACACCAAAGTATATGTCGTTACAGCCCGCTTTCGCCATTGCTTCCAGTAGAGTAGGGTCGACACAGTCCATTCGTGCCGAGCAGGACCACTGGTACCGACGTGTCCGAACAGCCTCACAAAATGCCAACACCATTTTTCGGTTCACAGTAAATAGGTCGTGATTGAGCTTAAATTGGGTAAATCCGTGCTGCTCGTATAGCTTGTCCATTTCCGAAACTAACCGCTCCGGGGACTTGAGGCGGTACTGACGCCCAAAGAATGTGGCAGTTGAACAAAACGTGCAGGAAAATGGGCAGCCTCTCCCTGCTTCGACCCGAATTTCTTCTAGGCCAAAGCGTTCTAAGGGATATGCATCATAGTCAGGTACTGGCAAGAGATCTAGATCTTCGATGATATGACCCGGAGCATTCTCAACAATCTGGTTGTTAGCAGAGCGGAAGGTGATGCCGGGAATGCCGCCAAGGTCTAAGTTGGCATCAAGTGCTTTCAGGACCAGCGGCAAACTGTGTTCCGCCTCATGTCGCGCAATTATGTCAAAGCACGAAAATGCTTCTAGGAGTTCGCGATGAAGTATTGTGGCGTGTGGGCCGCCCAAAAGTACGGGGCAATCCGGATCTAGCTTCTTGAGAGCCTGTGCTATCTGCACAACGCAGTGAATGTTGCAGCCTAAGGCCGTGAATCCAACTGCATCTACACCGGACTGGGCAATCGCCTCCGCCATCGCGCCATAGAGCTCTCTGTCTAACCTCAAGTCACCGTCCAGAAGCAATTGACGCGGGTTCAGAATGGAAGCGTCAAATCCAGTTTGATGCGCCACCGCAACCAGAGACATCAACCCTAGGTGAGGTTGTGGATCAAATCGTGGGGCTTCAATACCTCCTTCGAACAGAATATTATCAACCAACAACAGTTTCATAAGAGCCAGTTTCCGTGCAGAGTCACGAAACCGCGGGCAGCTGCCTTAGCCGCGATCGTTTTGATAATCAGTGTTTCGACTTGTGGCAGGCCGGATCGTTCCATTGTGTCCTGAACTTCGACAAGGGAGCCGCCGGACTTCAACGAAGAGAAGACAGCAGCGGTAAGTAGATCCACCTCCAAAATTAAGACAGCTTTATCTACTCCAGTGTGCCAATAGCATAAGACATGTTCGCGTTTTGTCATACTCGATCGCGTTAGGGTGCGCGTCACGAAATCACTACAAATCGCTACCACATCTAATGACTTGGGCACCAATGTCAGAGTGCCGTGCCAAGTCATATCTGATGTGCACACTGCAGTTGGATTTCTTTGGCCAAGGCTAAACAATAACTGTTCGTGGGCAAATGTCTCGGCGACAGGAATTGCTATATGTTCAGGTTGCATATCTAAAAAACGATCTAGCCACGAACTGATCAGATCAAGATGCCGTTGATGCTCTAATGGCCCATCTGCTCGAGCCGTAACATAATCCACTGATATATCGCAAAAAAAGGAGTGCTCGACGTCCAAAATACCCATCAGAGCAAGTGTTGCAGGGATATGCCGACGGATGGCACTGTGTTTGACCTTGGTGATGAACCCTCGGAAGCGCCGGATACGCTCTAACTCATCTGCTCCAAGTAATTCAACGGCGTCCCATTCTTCGCGAAAGCTATCTCCCAAGCCCCTCTTTTCTAGGTTTTGGGCGCGAGAAAGGAAATCTGGATCAGTCAAACAACGTGCAACAAGGCTCTGCGTTTCGTCCGGAGTCATGCCAGTTCAGCTGTCGGACTATAATTTCCAATTATCTCTCGAGCACGAGCGACATCATTTATTACGATATTTTCTGGGAAGTTTGCATCCCAGTTGTACTCCAATGTCACAGCTCGAGGTCGAGCCTTACGCATAAGATGCTCAAAAAGCTCAAACACCAGTTTTGGAGCTGGCATAGTATGATCGTCCCAAACGGTTCCCCCTTCTTCGCGTGCACCCGACAAATGAACTTCGACCACGCGATCCAATGGAAAAGCTGCCAGTGTGTCGAACGGGTCGATCGCAGTATTTGCGCAGGTAATTGCTAGGTGGGACAAGTCTAATAGAATTCGCGCCTCCGGCCTTCGGTCACACATAGCATTGAAGAACTCGACTTGCGTCATCGTGCTTCCAGGCATTGAGAAATAGACTGGCCCATTCTCCAAGAGCACCCGCGTTCCAAGTTGTTTCTCCCAAGCCGCGCTTACATTCAATACTCTGTCAAGGATCGGCGGGCTAAGCTGTGGGCTTACGGTGTAGCCTACGTTAAACGGCGTACCGTCCAATACGAAATTGGCCTCTAGCGCACCTGCTGCCTGCGTTGCGGCGTCATGTTCAGCGATGTCCCGATAGCGACCATCGCTTCGGACGTAAGCGAGGTGTTCGCCAAGCCAAGGAGTACCTGTTTTCTGAACCCAATAAGCAAGCTTTGCAGCTAATGCTGGTGGAGGCGGCGAATTTCCAGCAATCGATAGCGAAGCGCAATGAAGTACAATAGGAATTTCATCACGCAAATTCCCCACATCAGGCGTGTGCAAAAGCTGCTCGAACGCGATCTCTACATAGTCCAATAGTCCGGGATTCGACTTCACAAATCCGGGAACATATTCAGAATAGGTCAATCCGACGGCAGTACTATCAACTGGGAAATCGACTTCGCTGGCCATGTTAAGATATGAGGCGTTAGTCAACCATTTGCTGGAAGGCAGCGAGCTGCCCGGTAGACACCACACCTCTGTCTTCAAGAATGACTGAGATTTTTCCACGCTCTTGAATACACTCGATTACCTTCTTCTGCGTCTCAGCGTCCAAAAGATCAAACTCTAGAGTTTGACGACCTGCTACTTTTGCCCGTTCATCATCAGCCATAATTAATTCCTTCCTTATCCAATAAGAGGAAATGTAGCACAACCATGGCGAGTCTCCAAGCTCGATGTAAGCCTCATCCAAATGGGCAACTTAGGTGAGTATAACCTTGTGCATGACACGGCTTCCCCGGCTTCTCCTCTGGGTCGACAATGTTCATGTCGGACCGGCCAGCTGCTTCATTGGGTTTCGATTCAAAAAAATTGGAGGAAATAGGTGGCTCCGATTTTATTCGTACATTGCTGAAACAGCTGCGAGCTTAAGGCCTCCTCATAACTGAGCAAGCACCCTCCGTGCTTGAAACAACTCTTACTGTGTTGCGGATTTCATGATTTCTGCAACGGCAAGGCACTAGCATCAAAATTAGGCAATTGGGCTGGTGCACATATCAGGCGCCTAGCTACCTTGCGTAGCAGCTGTTAGTGCAACGCCGCGATAGAACGTCCGAGCTTATCTGAATCTGCCTCTAATCCAACGCAATGACTGTCCTAACCAGTTGGGTTGGACTGGGTTACGCTCAAGTTTGTCTGGCTGATCTGGAAGGCTATCGACGGCTTTGATCGTGCGGCCTCTCTTACGTACTAAGTCCCGCTGACGGCCCTTTTTGATTTGTTCATCACTCCATTGGCCTGCCCATACGATTTTGTTGTTCTTGATAACGTAGTGCGACTGGCAAGGCAGGGACCAACTTCCAATCGACGGCCTCACGGTTATGGATTTTCCATTGTAACTCAGATTCCAGTCATTTGGGGAAAGTGGTGTCACAACTTTGCGCCCGCAGCCACATGCGCACAGATGAAGCATGGTGCAATACTCTATGGATACATAGAGGACACCCGAATCCAGTTCCCTTGGCGCGTTCGTGACAAACTGAGGTTCTAAATGGGAAACAGCGTTCATGCTGCATCCTCATTCAGGATGTGATTATCGGCGACACGGAACAAGCTGAAAAGTTCGTGTTCAGTATCCCTGTAGAAGCCACACTCCTGCTTCCATTGAACAATCGCGAAACCGGCATTAATGGCATTCAGTTCGGCGATCTGAATATTTCGCGCATATTCGTTATTGCCAGGCGCAGCCTTCATTGGAATACGCTTACGATCGTGAACGTGTTGGCGGTTCTCCGGCGTGCTGGTCGTCGTTCTCAAAGTGGCCGTTAGTCCGTTTCTCACGAGATTGACCCCAATGCCAACATCAATGAATTTGGAGTCGAAGCTTTCAAGAGCCTGAACGATTGGCACTTTCGCCTCATTAGCGTCAATGCACAAAAACACCATGTCGAAGCCTTCCAGCTGTGCGACGTTTTCCTCCGTGATGTACTCACCGTGAGGAACTATTCCCCGGTGCATCTTGCCGTATTTATCAGCCAGAAAACCTACCTTCGGCGGTCTCCCCATAATCTCTTCGATAGTTGCAGCACCTGGACAGCGGAAGGCGGTGTGTTGCTCAAAAATATCCCCGTCAAAAAGGTGGATCTCGTCGACGGGAGTCTTTGAAGCATAATCTAGGACGTATGATCCGGTGCCGCCCAGTCCGACGATGGCAATCGAACGCTTGGTGAGCTTCTGAGTTACTTCGCTAATGCCCACTCGTCCCGAAGCATTGTCAAAGTACTGAAACGGTGAGTCATCTGTGCTGCCTATGACACGAAAAGTGCGTGCCGTGCACTCAGGATCAAGCGCCGCAGCTTGGTTTGCCAAGATGGAAGCGTAAGTATGCATCTTTTCGTAGTAGTCGAGATAATATCCGCGCTTCGGTTTGCTCGAAAACCGATGATTGATTGCCCACTGCCCAGCCACATTCTCATTGCGGGTGGCGTTGCGAATACTCTCAAGCTGCTTACCGTGCGCGTCGCAAGGGTAGTCTCCAGAAAACATGATCACATGATCGGAGGGGCGCGCCACCTCACTGAATGAACCTGTGAGAGGCGAGATAAGTGTACCGCGTTTGATTTCTCGCGCACTCGTAACATATGGCACGTTACACATGATCAAATGGTTATGCTCAATGCTGACCTCGTAGCCATCATCGATCAGACGGGCGACATCGGCCCTAAGATTTGTCGGTTTCTGATACATCGAAAATCATCCCCTTTTTGAGTTTGACGGATTCACCTGCAATCAGAGAGCCTTCGGGCTTGTTGCCTGGACCCTTGCGATAGCTGACGGTGTATTCTGTGTTTGGCGTCACTTCAGTATTCGGGAATGCCAGTTTGGCGAGTTCCTCGAACGAAAACCGCCCAGGCTCGACGTACTCTTCCACTGTGTTGATGACGATGCAGATTTTTTCCATCGGTTTGGAGATGATCCGCTCAGCGCCTTTTGCTTTGAGACGCACGACATCGTCATCCTCGATTGGGCGATCACCTTCGCTGTCCAAAATCAGCTGATGATCGTCGGGGATGCCGCCATACGCACGGATATCAGAAGCCGAGATTTCGCTGGCACCCCATTCGAACCCACGTTCGTTGATAGTGAGCGAGAATACCCGGTCAGACTCAAATGAAAGGAAACATGGTGGTTCATCCTGGTTGAGATCAACCGCCTCGTCCAACCCGATTGACTGGCTGGTACCCTGCCCGATTTTGATCAAGACATAATTGCTTGCTGGTGCAAGCCCTGCTGATTGACGGATTTGGCGGCCGGAGAGGACCACGTCGATAGATTCGAAGGCGCTACCATCGACTTTGTAAGCTGCGTTGTTGCTGGCCATGCCTATTTTCCCTTCGGGTTTATCTGGCTCATTCATGTCGCCGAATCGTGCCCGAATGGGTTGTATTCATTGACTTTGCGTATTTGTTCCCATATTGGGTACACATTCATAACTGACTCGGCGGAGCCTCAGAGTCAAGAATGAATGTTCCCATTTTGGGAGCTTTTTTGATTTCTGGTCCTGGAGGGGTTCAAATGCAGGTGTTAGGACTGGATGAAATCGAGTGTTTTCTTGCGGGCCGCAGCGATCCGCACACCCGCGAAGCGCTGAAAGCCTTGGTGTTTGAGCTCAAACATCGCACCTGGCCGGACGCAGAAGCACTTATGAAAGACTACCCACAAGCAGAATTATGTGAATTGCCGAAAGCGAGGTTTCGATTGGCCAACAACACAGTCCTAGTTGAAGGTATGATACATTTCGAAAGTGGCGTTCTGCTGCTGAAAAAGTGTATCGAACACCGCGATCGACGCCCTGATTCTGGAGATCATACGGAATGGGAGGCCGCGTGATGATTAAACCTATAAAGAACAAACTAGACCATCAAACTGCAAAGGAACGTATGGAAGAGCTTATCTTGTCGTCAGACGACAAGGACGTATTGGACGAAATCGAAGTGCTCGCTGCTGTCATAGAAAAGTACGAGCGTAACCACATCATGACAGAGGCACCTTCAGCGCTGGCAGCAATAAAACTTCGGATGGAACAGAGAAATCTGACAGCGCGCGATCTGGAGCCTTACATTGGTTCTCGCGCCCGTGTGTCCGAGGTTCTTTCGGGCAAGCGCAAACTCTCTATGGATATGGTGCGCGCACTGCACGCTGGATTGGCGATTCCGTACGAGTCTTTGATGAAGAAGGAAGAGATCGGATCGACTATGGCGGTAGAAGTAAGCCAACCGGTGCTGACTAAATTAAAAGAGCTCGGCTTTGATCTGAATATGAAGGATATTGGAGGATTTCTACGTTCCGCTTTTGGGCCAAATTTTGTTCCAGCGCTGAACAGAAGGACCAGGACACAACGTGCAAGTGGAAAGACCGATCTGAATGCTCTGTTGGTCTGGCAAGCGGCTGTGTTGACAAAAGCTGATCAGAATCCGCCCATTGGTAATTTCTCTAGAGAGCTCATTGATAAGAATTTCTTGCGATCTATCGCGAAACTAAGCACGCACCCCCAAGGCCCGCTAAGAGCAATCAACGAACTTTCCAAGCAGGGCATTATCGTGGTTATCTTTCCCTTGTTACCAGGCACGTTCCTTGATGGCGCTGTGATGTTGCTCAAGGGCAAGACGCCGGTGATTGGGCTTACTTTGCGTCACGACAGGATTGATAATTTCTGGTTCACTCTACTCCATGAGCTGTCTCATTTGGCAAAACACTTCCAAATACTGTCTACTTCGGATCATGTCTTTTTTGACGAGCTCGACGTTGAAACAGACGATGAGATCGAGGCCGAAGCAGATTCTCTAGCGAAGAGGAGCTTGATCCCTGCTAGGTTTGCAAGTGTCTGCCGAAAGAAATTTGCGCGGACCGAAGAGATTGAAAGCGTAAGTGAGCAGGCTGGCGTTCATGTATCTATCGTGGCCGGTCGTTGGCAGAAAGAGAATGGGGACTACAAAAAGTTCTCACGTCTGATCGAGAGGAATATAGTGCGAGACATGTTGCGAAGCGCTTAGGGTAGACAGCATTCCGTGTAGACAGATGTGCAATGACTTGTCTGGTTAGGTCTGGACACCGAACGGCACCACCGATGTCGAGATCGTCGATCACCATTGAATGGGCACGATAATGAACTTGGTAGGAGAACCAATGCACCCCGGTGAAGTCCTCAAAGAGCTTTATCTTGATCCCTTGGACATCCGGGCGATCGCCTTTGCGCGACGTCTGGATGTGCTTCGGATGCGCATCGAAGGGCTGATCAGGGGCACGATTGGGATAGTCGTGTCAGGAACTTTTCCATGAGTGTTGATCAATTTATTGCCCGCCTGCGGGAAACCAGCGTGAACTGCAATATCGCTAATCCTTACAATTGCTTTGTCGAAAACATTGATCAGACAGCTGAGGCATGCTGTCAACGAAATCTACAACTCTCCGCATATCTGAAACATCGCCTGGAGTCAGCGCGGTTTATTCTAGTTGCCGAGGCACCAGGGTTTCAAGGCGCAAGGTTTACGGGAGTTGCTATGACGAGTGAACGCCTCTTATCTAATGCGCAAGGTTTTGTTACTGAACGAGATATTCTTGGCCAAGAAGGGCTATTTTCGCGTACAAGCCATGCAAACGCGTGCCGAAATCAGGCAGAAAGGCAGCTCGGATTTACGGAGCCTACAGCTAGCATTGTTTGGCGTGCAATAATGGAGGGACATCGAGCCGATGAAGTTGTGCTTTGGAACACGTTCCCATTTCATCCTTATCGGGGAGACTATCCCTTAACCAACCGGAAGCCTACTTTGGAAGAAATAAATTACCATGCGGGTATTTTGGCGGATCTGAGAGGTCTATTCCGCGCAAACTGTCGGGTAGTCGCGATTGGCAACGTCGCAAGGGATCATCTGAACCATTTGAACGTTGACGCTACACATATCCGACATCCTGCAAACGGTGGCGCTCCCGATTTCAGAAGGGATATAGAAAAACTTTTTGATTCGAGCTGAATGTCAGCGCAAAATCCATAAATAGGAGGTTCTCCCAAATTATCCATACAGTTTCCGTGGTAGAATATAGGGATATTGGTAGACAGAAGAAGTGTAAGAAAGCCCCCAGACGGCGTTGTTTTTCTTTACAAAAGTCTTGTCATAGGTGTCTATAGTTTTGGGTTTACCTTTTTGTCTGGAGACATCCATGAAATTAGCTTTGTCAGGTGCACATGGAACGGGCAAGACGACGCTGGTTGAGAGTGTTAAAAAAACTCTCGCCGCGACCCACAAGATCGAAATCTGCAGGGAAGTGCCCCGTGTTATCGGGGACATTGCTGATGATCGCGAGTTCTTTCGCAGAGGGCATAATACCTTGCTTCGACAGTGCACAATCTTTCTGTACCAAGTTATTGAAGACCATATGGTTGAGAGTTCAGCAGAAGTTGTGATTTCTGATCGGACAATGGTTGATCATCTAGCATACACCGAAGTGCTATTTCCAGAATTCAAAGAAACAACAGAGTACAAAGTAGTCTCAAGAGCCGTGGGCGTTTGGTTACAAACGTACGACCAAGTCGTGAAAGTTCCAATTGAGTTTACGGTGGAAGACGACGGAACAAGAGAAGCTGATTTAGCATTTCAAAGGAGCGTCGACGAGAAGATTGATGAATTATACTTAGGCTTTGGCGTCAAGCCTTCATCGGTTACTGGGAGTGTTTCAGAGAGAACTGACCAAGTAGTTGGACTGATCGGAACATAAGCAGTCATCTACAAACTGTTGGATGATAAAGTCCATTTCCTCTTCATCGGAGTAAGTTTGAACCTTCAGACCGCTGGTATCCAATAGACCTTCGATGAACCGAGAATAAGCCTTGCCCTCGATCACAAGTGGTAGGATTTTCTTACCCATGCTCATGGCAATCGCGATCTCCGCGCCGACCCCCAATGAAGGCTCGTTTAAGAACACTACCAATGCTTCTGATTTCTTTATCTCATCGAGGTCGCTCTTGAAGACAGATCCACTGTTTATGTCGCTATTTTGTTCAGGGTCTGTCTTGGTGTGGGGCACGTAAGGCGTGCCTCCAGACTTAGAGACTGAAAGAGCAGCGTTTTCATAAACGATTCGAGCAATACTGAGGTCCGCAGACCCTTGCAGAGCCCCTGAGATATAGAACTTCATGAATTTGCTCCAAAAAGACGATCATCAAATTTGCCAGGCGGCGCGCAGGCGATTAACAGGCCTCTGCCGTCCTGCGAGTCACCAAATGCCCTAGAATCGTTAAGAAATGAAGGGCGTTTTGTAGCGTGCGACCATTCTACCACCTTAGAGTCCATGCGCCTAACTCGTTTACCAAGGATCAGCTCTATGGGCAGGATTCCGTCTTCTTCGATGTGTTCAAAGCCCAGCGGGCGATTTCCAACTCGAATGTGTTTCATTGTGCATCCGACCGGGAGCCAGGTGTCATTAAGGCCACCAGTGTATCTTGAAAATACCGATGAGACACGGAGTTCATTACTATCGCGAGCATTGCGCTTATACTTCTTCAGCAGGATCAAGCCGCCATCAGGAACTAGGTCAGCAATGCTCCAAAACATCGAGCTCATCGATACGTCAAATAGATCGGTAAGCTCTCTAACCGTTTTTTGGGAGAAGGGTCGATTTCTGATTGCTTTGGTTAACTCACTCCTTGGAATGAGAAGCTGAGATGCTCCGAAGTCACACAGATCTTCAACGAAATCGTAAGCCTCTGAACTGCTATTCGCTAGATCAACCACGCGTGCGCCAACCGCTCTGATTAAAATAATATGTGCAAACTCGTGTGCAATGGAGAACCTCCAGCGCCTCGACCTTCCGCTTTCCCCCTTAAAACGAGCCTTTGGAATTGCAAGCTGGACCTTCCCACCTTTCAGCTGGATGGCAGCCTCTTCTTTGCCGACGGGCAAGCTTTCATACGCAAACTCGACATCCAACATATCGAGCAGAGGCTTAACTCTGTAAGGTGGCTTCGTCTGTCCGGATTCTTTCAAAAGTGACGTGCAGAGCCGCCTCATCGAGCTTTTTGAATTTTCCCCGCCAGTTTTTGCGTTCAACGCCTGATCAATCGCCTTAATGATCAACTGAGGGCTAGCTTCGCTAGAGGAGTTGAATGTCATTCGTCACCATCACCGATGTCCTTCAAAGCGCTTCTGAATTCATCTCTTGAAATCTCAACGTCGTCGCTTCTCGCGGCTAGCTTTGACGTGTATCTTTCTTGCAATTTGAAGATTGTTGCGGTGGGTACTTTTTTGCCGCTTTCACCTTCATGATCCAGGATATTTTTTTGGAGAGACTTGCTTGTCTTAGTGTCGTGAAAGAGGACAATATTGTCTGATCCTAAAAGTGTGGCGGTAGCGCTGAAAGCGGCTTCATCCAGTGTTTTCTCAGGTTTAACCTCCCAAGCGACGAGATGAGCCAACTCTGGGTTCATCGCCGATTTCAACTCATCCAAACCGGTCTCCGAACATTTGCGTCGCGCAACCGTCACCAACAATGAGAACGCAAACTGTCGCCAATAGACAGAAAAATCATCTTTAATTCTGTCTATCCAGTCAGCAACTGCGTGATCCGAGATCGCTTCCGATTTGTGGCGTAGATCAGCTTCAAATTCGACAAGTCTTTTAACCTCCTCTAGTGGCTTTGGGTTGACCGGCATCTTGTCCATCGGCGTCGAATGCTTGGTTCCGCCGTCATTAGCGATGGCTACTGAAAGCGGCTTCATGTTGTCGTAGATATGCATTGACGCCGCATAGTGTTTTAACGGCCCCATCGTGACACCGCATTCCGAAGCGATAACTTCGGCCAACAAAGAGAATTCAAAAATATTGAAAGGTAAAAGTATTGTAGCGTTGTTGGATCTCATCACAATCTGGGTGTGAAGTTGATCGTTGCGGATATGAAAAAACATCCCGAAAGCACACGGAACGTCTTTTGAGTCCCTTGTTGTGTCAGTTGGTTGATAAATGGAAATCGCCGCGCGCCGAGAGTTCGGATCTTTCTTTAGTCTATCAATCACGCCTTGCAGTTGGTCAATTCCCGGAAACGCGTACCTGATCCGTGCACCATATGATGAGCCAGGAACGATAATTCCGTCATCTGAGAAATCGGCCACTTTCTCTTGATAAAACTTGATGTCAGCTAACCTGTTATTGCCGGAAATCATCCACACAAACCGAGCAACAGCAACTGGTAGATCGAGTTTCATCTTTTCATTGAAAACGATGCGATCCAGCGGATCGGTAAGCTCAATTGAGTAGCCTAAGCTCTCAGTTGTCTTATTTTGGACCTTTGCGGCACCTGTGGAAACGCTTCCTGATTCTGGGCTAACTAGTATATCCCTCATCACCTGTCGAAACATTGCGTCTGCACTACCGTGTGATCCGCCGGGCTCTGTAAAATAGTCACTCATCAAACTACCTCCTCAATCATTCTGCTGATCTTCCTGATGCATTGAACTTTAGGCATTTCGGCCCAACGGTCGATCATTCACTTTTAGCTCATTACCCGTCGTTTGGCTACGCGGTCTTACTGTGTCACTTTCCTATGGGAAACCCGTCTGGAGGCAGGCAATCCTGACGTCGATAGCAGCGATCCAGTATCTGACCTATTTTGACCAATCTGACACCTCCGAGTGTCTCACGTCAGCGCATATCAACCTAAGAATTCGCCGAGATTGTCCCGACTACTCCAAAGCAAAGGGATAGTTCAATGTCAGTCTCAAGAAGACGTCGGAAGCTGACCTTTAGGGCAGATCTGCAAGCTTATGCTTCAAATCTGCACTCTTATGGTCTTATGACACCAACGCTCGAAAATGATCATCTGTCCAAAGTTAGCGACCATAATGACCAAAAACATGACCCGAATGGTCAAACATCACGAGTCGTCACAAAAAAGGAAAAATGGTGAGCCGTGCAGGGTTCGAACCTGCGACCCGCTGATTAAAAGTCAGCTGCTCTACCAACTGAGCTAACGGCCCCACTAAGCGGCCTATCTAGAAAGCGAGGGCCTAAGGGTCAAGCCGATTCTCATATGTTTTCCTGCGACATACTGGATTCCCGAAAACCCCAGCGTTATATGCGCCGGATGCAACAGAATCCCACCACTGGTTTGCCTTTCCTTAAGATGCACGGGCTGGGCAACGACTTTGTCGTCATTGACGCGCGTGAGCGGCCTGTATCGCTGTCGTCACCGCTGGTTACGGCGCTGGCAGACCGGCATCGCGGTGTGGGGTTTGATCAGCTGGCAGTTATCACGCCAGGCGATGACCTGACGCTTACGTTCTACAATGCGGATGGGTCCCTTTCGGCGGCCTGTGGCAATGCCACCCGCTGTATCGCTGCGCGAGAGATGGGGATGCGCGGCACCGATGCGCTCAGCATCGACATCACAGGGCGGGGTATGTTGCACGCAACACGGGACAGCGCCGGCCTCACATCTGTGAACATGGGGCATCCTGTTCTGGACTGGCAAGACATCCCGCTTGCCCGGGAGGTTGATACCCTTGCCTTGCCCATTGAAGGCGTGCCTGTGGCCACCGGGATGGGTAATCCGCATTGCACCTTCTTCGTCGACACCATCGACGACATTGATTTGCCTGCGCGCGGCCTTGAAATAGAACACCACCCGCTGTTTCCAGAGCGGACGAATGTGCAATTCGCCCAGATCGAGGGGCCCAACACGATCCGCATGCGGGTCTGGGAACGCGGCACAGGGGTCACGCTGGCGTCCGGGTCATCCTCTTGTGCCGTGGCCGTGGCTGCCGCCCGACGTGGGCTAAGCGCGCGCAAGGTGACCATCCACCTCGACGGCGGTACGCTCTACATCGACTGGCGCGACGACGGTGTCTGGATGTCCGGGCCCACGGCGCATGTTTTCGACGGCACCCTCACGCAATCCTTTTTGGACAGCTTATGAGCACGCCGGTCTTTTCCAACCATGGCTGCCGCCTGAACGCATACGAGACCAAGGCGATGGAGGAGCTTGCCACGAGTGCAGGCGTCGAAAATGCGGTGGTCGTCAACACCTGCGCCGTGACGGCCGAGGCGGTGCGCAAGGCCCGCCAAGACATTCGCAAGCTGCGGCGCACCCATCCGGACGCCAGGCTGATCGTGACAGGCTGCGCTGCCCAGACCGAGCCGCAGACATTCGCGGCCATGGCCGAAGTCGACGTCGTCATTGGCAACACCGAAAAGATGCAGGCAAACACCTGGGCCGGGCTGGCGGGGGACTTCGGAACCGAGCCGGTGCAGGTTGACGACATCATGTCGGTCACCGAAACCGCCGGACACCTGATCGACGGCTTTGGGACACGCAGCCGCGCCTATGTGCAGGTCCAGAACGGGTGCGACCACCGCTGCACCTTCTGCATCATCCCATTCGGGCGGGGCAATTCGCGCTCCGTACCCGCAGGCGTTGTTGTGGATCAGGTCAAGCGGCTGGTGGATCGCGGCCTGAATGAGGTCGTGCTGACCGGGGTGGACCTGACCTCGTGGGGCGCGGACCTGCCCTCAGAGCCGCGCTTGGGCGATCTCGTGATGCGCATCCTGAAACTGGTGCCCGATCTGCCGCGCCTGCGGATCAGCTCGATCGACTCGATCGAGGTGGACCGTGCGTTGATGGAGGCCATCGCGACAGAGCCGCGCCTGATGCCGCATCTGCACCTCAGCCTGCAACACGGGGATGATTTGATCCTGAAGCGGATGAAACGGCGACATCTGCGCGATGATGCGATCCAGTTCGCGCAAGAGGCCCGCAAGCTGCGCCCAGACATGACCTTTGGTGCGGACATCATCGCGGGGTTCCCCACGGAAACTGACGCGCATTTCAAGAACGCGCTAAAGCTGGTTGAAGACTGCGACCTGACATGGTTGCACGTGTTCCCCTATTCGCCACGCCCCGGTACACCGGCTGCGCGGATGCCGCAGGTTCGCGGACCACAGATCAAGGAACGTGCCGCTCAGCTGCGCGCCGCCGGACAAGCGCAACTCTCAAAGCACCTCAAAGCACAGGTGGGCCGCACACATCGCATCCTGATGGAGAGCCCGACCATGGGGCGCACAGAACAATTCACCGAGGTAACGTTCGACAGGCCGCAAACTGAAGGGCAAATCGTTGCCGCTGAAATCCTTGGGCATGGCGACACGCAACTGATCGCCTGAACAGCTTGGCGCACCCGCAAGGACGTCGATGTTTCAAAGGTTAGGGGCTTCTGAACCACTGTCGGCCCGTAAGGCGCAGGTGTCCTGCGCCACAAAAAAAACCCCGTCCGTCAGACAGGGCTTTTTCGCAATCTTATGGTCCGCGCATTACTTCTTTTTGTAGCGCGCTTTCACAGGCGCCCAAATGCGCTTGTTGGTCAGGTACAACAAGACGGACAGGATCGTCAGGAACACAACGCCCACAAAGCCGGCCTGCTTGCGCGCAACCAGCTTCGGTTCGGCTGTCCACATCAGGAACGCAGACACGTCCTCTGACAGATGGTGCAGATCGGTTGCATGACCGTCGGCGAACTCAACGTCGTCGCCATAAAGTGGGGGGGCCATCGCAATCCAGCCACCGGGGAAAGTCTTGTTTTCGTAAAGGACCGTACCCGCTTCTTCCTTTTCTTCTCCGGTGTAGCCTTGCAGCAATGACGCAATGTATTCCGCGCCACCGATGCCATTCATCAACTGATTGATGCCAAGGCCATAGGGTCCATGAAAACCGGCACGGGCCTTGGCCATCAGGCTCAGGTCAGGCGCGTTTTCAAGGTTGGAGCCAGGGAAGTGATCATTCGGCGACGCCACGCGGAAGTCATCCAACTCGGGGTCGAAGACTTCGTAGAACTCCGCATAGGCGCGCACCTGATCTTCGGGCAGTTCAGGACCACCCTCGTCCCCCAACGTGCGCAGGGGGACGTACTGCAAACCGTGACAGGCGGCACAAATCTCGGTGTAGATTTGCAAGCCACGCTGCAGCTGGTTCTGATCAAAAGTGCCGAACGGACCATCAAACGAGAAATCGATATTCTCGACATGCCCGCCTTCGCCAGCGGCGAAAGCACCGGTGGCCAGCATGACTGCCGTCACCGCACTCACTGCAAGTTTCTTGAACATGTGCAGTCTCTCCTTATTCCGCGGGCTGGGCCGATGGGGTGGATCCCGCATCGTCGCCAGCCACATGTGCGGCAAAGTCTTCTTCGATGGTCTCAGGCTGCGCGTCCGGCTTCTCGATCACGCCCAACAACGGCAGAATGACGAGGAAATAGGCAAACCAGTACGTGGACCCAATCAGCGAGATATAGGGGTAGATCCCTTCGGCCGGGCGGGCACCAACCCACATCAGCACAAAGAAGTTCACCACGAACAGCCAGAACCACCACTTGAACATCGGACGATAGCGACCCGAGCGGACCGACGACGTGTCGAGCCATGGCACCAGCGCCATCACGACAATGGCACCGAACATCGCCAGAACCCCAAAGAATTTGGCGTCGATGATACCGCCCGTCAGGGTAGATGCGATGATCACCACCCAGACGTCACCGTCAAAGGCACGCAGGATTGCGTAGAACGGCAGGAAGTACCATTCGGGCACGATGTGGGCTGGCGTCGCAAGCGCGTTGGCTTCGATGTAGTTGTCGGGGTGACCGAGATAGTTGGGCATGAAGCCGACAACTGCAAAGAAAACCACAAGGATCACGGCCAGCGCAAACAGGTCCTTGATCACGAAGTAGGGCCAGAACGGCAGCGTGTCCTTCTCTGCCTCTTCCTTGGAGGTGCGGCGCACATCAACACCCGTGGGGTTGTTGTTGCCGGTCGTATGGAAGGCCCAGATGTGCAGGATCACAAGACCCGCGATCACGAAGGGCAGCAGATAGTGCAGGCTGAAGAAACGGTTCAGCGTGGCGTTGTCCACGGCGGGCCCGCCCAGTAACCATGTCTGCAATGCTTCGCCCACGAAAGGCACGGCACCGAACAGACCGGTGATCACTGTGGCACCCCAGAACGACATCTGACCCCATGGCAGCACGTAGCCCATAAAGGCGGTGCCCATCATCAGCAGATAGATCAGCATCCCGATGATCCACGTGATCTCGCGCGGGGCCTTGTAGGACCCGTAATAGAGACCGCGGAAAATGTGGGCGTAGACGGCCACAAAGAACAACGAAGCGCCGTTCATGTGCAAGTACCGCAGCATCGCACCGCCGTTCACATTGCGCATGATGTGCTCGACCGAGGCGAACGCATTGTCGACATGCGGCGTGTAGTGCATCGCCAGAACAATGCCGGTGATGATTTGCAAGGCAAGACAGAACGTCAGAACGATGCCCCAGATCCACATCCAGTTCAGGTTTTTCGGCGTGGGGATCATCAGGGTGTCATACATCAACCCAACGATGGGCAACCGCTTGGCCAGACCCTTTTCCCAGGCCGCCTTTGGTTCGTAATGGTCGTGAGGAATTCCAGACATGTGCTTTTCTCTCCCTTAACCGAGTTGGATCGTTGTATCGTCTACAAATGTCGCGACGGGCACCGGCAAATTGGTCGGGGCTGGCCCACGACGGATACGGCCCGCAGTGTCGTAGTGCGACCCGTGGCAGGGGCAGAACCATCCGCCAAAGTCACCGGCATCCCCCAAAGGCACACAGCCCAGGTGCGTACACACACCCATCATCACCAGCCACTCGCCCGCTTCGTCCAGCGTGCGGTTGGCATCGACGGCCTCGACTTCACCAAGGTTTTCGTTGCGCGCGATGCCATCGGGCAATTCCGACAGGTCGACATCGCGTGCCGCTTCGATCTCTTCTGCGGACCGGCGGCGAATGAACACAGGCTTGCCCAACCATTTGACGGTCAGCTGAGTGCCGGGCTCAAGGCTGCTGACGTCCACTTGGATGGACGACAGGGCCAAAACATCGGCGGATGGATTCATCTGGTTGACCAGCGGCCAGACAGCGGCCCCCGCGACGACCGCGCCCGCGCCACCAGTGGCGTAGAACAAAAAGTCGCGGCGGTCGCCTTCGTGGTCTTCTTCTGCGTGGGACACGGGGGAGCTCCTCCAGTTTCACGGTGACCCATGCGGGTCAAAAGTTCAAACGGGTCGTGCCCAAAGCACGCCATCTTCACCCGGTTATCTAGCGGGGTGATGTGCCCACGTCCAGCAAACAAACTGACACAAGTGGTCGCAGGGGTATTGATTAACCCTTTGATAAGACTCACGGACGCTCGCAGGTTCCATTCCGGCGCTGCAATGCTCGCCTATCGCGGACACGATCAGGGTTTTGTGGCTTCCATCGATGCGCGTTTGGCAAAGGTCTCGAACCATGTGGCCAAGGCGGGACGCCCTTGGCGCCAACCGCGCGCATCATGGCGGAAATCCAGATAGCCAAGCGCGCAAGCAACCGAAATCTGACCCATGTTGAGGGGCCCGGACAGATGGCTCATCCAGCGGGTGTTGAGCGCATCAAGCCCCCGCTCGATCTTCTCCCATTGCGCCTCGATCCAGGCTTGGGATTGCTGCGCCTCGTCGCGCAAACGCACCTCATAGGCCATCGACACGGCACTATCCATCAGACCGTCACCTGTCGCCTCAAGTGTCAGCACCTCGAACCGGTCCGTTTTGGTCGGGTACATCCCACCCTGAAACAGATCGTCGAGATATGCGGTGATCACTCGGCTGTCATACAAGGTCACGCCCTCGGGTCGCTCAAGAGCTGGCAGGCGCGCCAATGGATTCGCCGCCTTGAGCGAGGGGTCAGAGTCCAGCGCAGTCGTGGTGACCGTCGCGATCTCGACATCCTCGAACTTCCCCAGTTCATGCAGCAAAACAACGACTTTACGGACAAAGGGCGATGCGGGCGAATAATAGAGTTTCATGGTGATCCTTTGGGTTGCGCCCCCAACCTAAGCGCCGCGCATCAACGCCGCAAGCAGCCGCGTTTCGGCCCCCATACCGTAGGCATCCACGTGGTCCGCTGCCCGCAGGCGGACCTCGTCCGGCTTGTTCTGGTTCAGCTTCCATGTGCCGTCCACGCCTTCGATCTTCATCCGGCAAGGCACAATCTGGCGCATCATCTTTTCCAACACCTCGGGTGTCATCTTGTCCGTCTTCCAGGGTGGCTTGGGTAGTAGCTGATCTTCGAAATGTTTGGACTGCCGATCGAGCAAGTCGCGCATGCCGTCCTGAGGACGCAATTCAAGCGTGCCGGTTAGATGTACCGCAACATAGTTCCACGTGGGCACCTGATCGGGAACCTCGTACCAGTCGGGGCTGATATACCCATCCGGTCCATTGACCGCGATGCGCGCGGCCAGCGGGGTCTTCAGCCCACGCGCAATCGGGTTTGAGCGCACCAGATGCAGGTGCAGATACGCACTATCCTCATCAATCAGAAACGGGATATGCGCCATCAGCGGCCCTGCCTCTGCGTTGACGGCAAGAATCCCAAAGGCGCGCTCGGATGCGTAGGCAAGGTTGCGTTGCGCGTCTTGGGTGTGAAAAATCGGATTGGGATGCATCGGCGTGACCCTTCGAAATACGTCGCGTCCCTCTTGCCTCTGCAGTGCGACCTTGGCAACCTCGTGGTGTTCTCAGGGCGGGGCGAAATTCCCCACCGGCGGTATATGGGCATCGACCCATGAGCCCGCGAGCGCCTCGGGCAACCGAGGGTCCAGCAGATCAGGTGAGACGCCTGAGCCGACGGTCATAGTCCGGATGAAAGAGAACGTGCAGGTGCCGGTCCCGCAAGGGGTCCGCGCGGCTGTGCGCAATCGCCTTGGGTGACGTGTCTGGACCCAAAGGAGAGATTGCAATGACACACACCCGCTTCGCATTCGTAAAAGCCCGCTGGCACGCGGCGATCGTTGATCGTGCCCATGACGGCTTCACTGAAACGATCCCTCCAACACAAGTCGACACCTTCGACGTGCCCGGTGCGTTTGAGATGCCGCTGATGGCTCAAACTCTGGCACAAACGGGCCGCTACGATGCGGTAATCTGCGCCGCTTTGGTCGTGGACGGAGGGATCTACCGCCATGACTTTGTCGCCGCCACCGTGGTCGATGGGTTGATGCAGGTCGGGCTGACAACCGGCGTGCCCGTGCTGTCAGTTTCGCTGACCCCGCACCACTTTCAGGAAACGGCGCACCATATGGGCATCTACGGCGACCACTTCGTTATCAAGGGACGCGAGGCCGCACAGGCTGCCCTTGGCATCGTCGAAGCCCGCAAGTCTCTGCGCTCAGCGGCCTAGATAGGTCCGCAACGCCTCGGGCGGGTTGGCCATGATGTCGGCCACCGCCCGGGGTGCATCGACCTGCCCCCCATCCACGAACAAGACCTGATCGGCGGCGCGCTCTGCATCCTCGGGCGCGTGGGTGATCATCAGCACTGTGGCCCCGGTGTGGCGCGCCACCTCGCTGGTCAGGTCCAGCATCTCGGCCCGCAACGCAGGCCCAAGAGCTGCGAAAGGTTCATCAAGCAAAAGCAACGGCCGATCCTGCACCAACACGCGGGCAAGGGCGGCGCGGCTTTGCTGACCCCCTGAGACATCGCCGGGTTTGCGCGCGCCGAGATCGCCAAGGCCGACGCGGCCCAAGGCATGTGCCACCTGTTGTCGCTCGTCCGCTGTCAACCGCAATGCAGGCCGAAGCCCAAGGCCGACGTTCTGCGCCAATGTCAGATGCGGAAACAGGTTGCCGTCCTGAAACAACATGGCGATGCTGCGCTTGTCCGGAGCGGCATTGGTGATATCGCGCCCGTCCACGACGACGCGGCCCGTGACGATGGGTATGTACCCCCCGATCGCGCCCAGCAACGTCGACTTGCCCGCACCCGAAGGGCCGATGACGGCAACACGCTGCCCAGCCTTGATCTTGAAGTCCGCGCTTAACGCGAAATCGCCCTGCACCACCTGCAATCCGTCAACCTGCAACATGCCGCCGCCCCCACGCGTCGCATAGCCAGAACATCCCCAAGGCCAGGCCCAACAGGATCAGCGCCGCGCCCGATGCCGCATTCGTCTGATAGCTGCCCATCAGCCGATACATCTGCAGCGGCAACGTCGCGACTTCGGGGTCGGCAAACAGCGTCACGACGCCCAAATCCCCCACCGACAGCGCCGCGCCCAACCCTGCAGCAAAGCCAAGCTGCGGGCGGATGCGCGGCAACAAAACGATCCGCCACAGCGCCAACCCATGCAGACCCAAACTCGCGCTCAATCGCCCATAGTCAACAAACACTTGGCGCATAGCGGGCAGCAGAATCCGCACCGCAAAGGGCAGCGCAATCATCGCGTTGACCAAGGCCGTCACGGGCAGCGCAAATCGCACAGGCGCGGCCCAGGGATAGATCAGGATGAACCACCCCGTTCCGATCATCAGAGGCGAGGCGGCGAGGCCAAGCAGGGTCAACGCCTCTGCTCCACCCCATCTTGCTTGCGCCAGCCACGCAGCAATCGACAGGGCCAGCGCAATCAACAGCGCCGCACTGAGCGTTGCGACCCATGCGGATGTCCATGTCGAGGACCACACGCTTGCTGGCATCTGGCCCAACCCGATCAGCCCCGACACAACCACCGCGCCCAGAGGCAACAACAGGAAGCCAGCGGCCAACCCAATCCACATGGTATCAAGCGGCCAAAGGCCTCGCGCATCCCATCGTTGCACCTGCCTATCGCGCCCAGTCTGCAAAACGATGGGTGGCAAAACCCACAGCGCGATCACGGCAGCCCCACCAGCGACGGCGAGTTGCACAAGGCTGAGGATCGCCGCCCGCCCAAGGTCAAAATCAAAGCGAAACGCTTGGTAGATGGCAAGTTCGAGGGTTGTCGCACGCGGCCCGCCCCCCAGTGTCAGCGCCACCGCAAAACTGGTGAGGCAAATTACGAACACAAGCGCCAAAGCACCGGGCACCACTTGGCGCAGGACCGGCCATTCAAGCGTGCGGAACACAACGGCAGGAGGCAGGCCCAACTGCCCAACCAGACGAAATTGCTCGGCCGGGATCGTCTGCCACCCTTGCAGGATCAGCCGGGTCGCCAGCGGCATGTTGAAGAATACGTGCGCCAGGACCACACCCGTCAGCCCGTAGATCGACAAAGGCGGCAGACCCAACCAGCCAAGACCTTGGCTGACCCACCCCGCGCGTCCGAACACAGCAAGTAAACCCAGCACCGCGACGATCACCGGCAGGATAAACGGCGCGCCAAGCAGGGTGACCAGCAAACCGCGCCCCGCAAACCGCCGCCGCGCCAGTGCGCGTGCGACTGGGATGGCAAAGGCGACGCTGAATAGCGCCGACAGGGTCGCCTGCCAGACAGTGAACCGGAGCACAGCCCAATCCGCCGGGCCAAAAACGACAGGCCAATCGGCCCGTGACAGGACGGCCACCAGCGCGGCGAGGATCAGTGCAACCACAGTCCCCGCCGCAGTTGGCCCGCTTATTGCGCCAATGCGTTGCGCCATTCGGCCAAGGCTCCGTCACGGGCGGCAGCGGCATCTTCTGGCGACAGCAGCAATGCCTTGGCCGGGGTGATGAGCGTGTCAAACCCCTCTGGCAAACCCTCGGCTGGTGTGACCGCCGGATACATCCAGTTCGTCGTCGGGATAATCGACTGGAACGCATCTGAGACCATGAAGGCCAGGAAGGCGTCCGCCAATTCGGGTTGATCGGAATTTGCCAGTTTGCCCGCAACCTCGACCTGCATGTAGTGCCCCTCGTCAAAGGCAGCGGCAGCCTTGCCCGCATCCTCTTCGGCGATCAGGTGATAGGCTGGCGAGGTGGTATAAGACAGCACCATGTCCGCCTCGCCTTCGAGGAAGAGGCCATAGCTTTCGGACCAGCCTTTCGTGACCGTCAACACGTTGTCCGACAGGTCCGACCACATGGCTGGGGCGTCATCGCCATACGCAGCCTTGACCCACATCAGCAGCCCCAGACCGGGGGTCGACGACCGCGGGTCCTGGATCGCGATCTTGAGATCACTGTCAGCCAACTCACGAAAATTCGCAGGCGCGTCCATGTCGGCATTGTGGACAAATGCAAAGTAGCCCCAGTCGAAAGGCGCAAACGTGTCATCGCTCCATTCGACAGGCAGTGTGAACTCAGCCGCCACGGAATGCGGCGCGAACAACTCCGTTTCCTTGGCCGCTGCCGTGAGGTTCGTGTCGAGACCAAGAACCACATCCGCCTCGGATCGCGCCCCTTCGAGCTTGATCCGGGCCAGCAAGGCCGCGCCGTCCCCTGCCCCGATCAATTGCAGATCGCAGCTGCAGGTTTCCTCAAAAGCGGCCTCGACCGCGGGGCCGGGGCCCCAATCGCTCACGAAACTGTCGTAGGTGTAGACCTTCAAAACGGACGTCTCCGCCCAGGCGACGCTGGCAGACAGCATGGCCGCAGTTGTCATCAGATACTTCATCGCATCCTCCAATAAAGAAGACGGCGGGAAATAGGTGTTGGGGTGATCCAAACCTTCCCTCCGCCGGTGTTAACCGGTTCAGGTTCAACGGGTTCGCATCACGCATCTCAGCTGTTTCCAGCACCCCGAGGTAAGGCAATAGCTAGGGGTCAGTGGCCTGCGGGGCAAGCACAAAACGCCTTGAGCCACCGCAAGTGCGCCGCTAGACGGGTCCGACAGCAAGGAGCCGTCCATGTCGATCAACAGCTTTGGCCATCTTTTCCGCGTCACCACATGGGGCGAAAGCCACGGGCCTGCCCTTGGCGCGACGGTCGATGGCTGCCCTCCGGGCGTGGCAGTGGATGCGGCGATGCTCCAACACTGGCTCGACAAGCGCAAACCGGGGCAAAACAAATACACCACGCAGCGGCGCGAGGCGGATGAGGTGCGGATCCTGTCCGGCGTCTTCGAAGGGGTTACGACCGGCACGCCCATTCAGTTGATGATCGAGAACACGGATCAACGCTCAAAAGACTATGGCGACATCGCCGAGAAATTCCGCCCCGGTCACGCCGACATCACCTATTGGCAGAAATACGGGATCAGGGATTATCGCGGCGGGGGCCGGTCCTCGGCCCGCGAAACCGCCAGCCGTGTGGCGGCTGGCGGGCTGGCGCGTGCCGCCCTTGGCAAGCTGGCCCCCGAAGTGCAGATCACCGGTTACATGACCCGCATGGGCGCACACGAGATTGACCGCGACCAGTTTGATTGGGACCAGATTGACCAGAACCCGTTCTGGGTGCCTGACGCGCAGGCCGCGGCGACATGGGCCAACTATCTTGACGGCCTGCGCAAATCCGGATCAAGCGTGGGGGCGGTCATCGAAGTCGTGGCACGCAAAGTGCCTGCGGGGCTTGGGGCACCGGTCTACGGCAAGCTCGACACCGATCTGGCCGCCGCGATGATGAGCATCAACGCGGTCAAAGGGGTCGAAATCGGCGAAGGCATGTCGGCGGCGATGCTGACGGGCGAACTCAACGCAGACGAGATCACCATGGGGCCGGACGGGCCGGAATATTCCTCGAACCACGCCGGGGGCATCCTTGGGGGCATCAGCACGGGACAAGACATCGTGGTGCGGTTTGCGGTCAAGCCGACCTCGTCCATTCTGCAGACCCGAAAAACGATCACCAAATCGGGTGAAGACGCCGAGATCATCACCAAAGGCCGTCACGACCCCTGTGTCGGGATCAGAGCCGTTCCTGTGGGTGAGGCGATGATGGCTTGCGTGATCCTCGACCATCTGCTGTTGGATCGTGGGCAAACGGGCGGTGAGCGCGGCTCGATCGGCTAGGCCAGCATCACCCCGACCGAGCGCACGGCGTTTCGCAACATCTCTGGCGCGATGCGGGCGCGGGCCATCGTGCGCAGGCCCACATATTGCGAAATCAGCATGTCCGCCAATTCGCCCCGCGCTGCGTCATCTAGGGCCGCGTGCTTGGGCGAGGCACGCAACGCAGCCTCGATCCCGTCGCGCAAAGTGCCAAGGCTTTTGGATACGACGGCGGCAATCTCATCATCATAATTGCTTGGGCCAGCGGCCGCGCTGCACAGCAGACAGCCACGTTGATCACCGTCAGTGACGCGCTGATACGCACCCGTGAACATCGCCATTATCCGATCAGCCCCATCAGGGATTCCCGGATCGTTGAGCATCGTGACACCAGCCTGTACAGCCATATCCTCGTAGCGTTCGAGAACCTTGAGAAACAACGTCTTCTTGTCGGTGAACGCCTTGTAGAGACTGCCGCGGGTTAGGCCCATGCCATCCAGCAAATCTGGTAGCGAGGCACCTTCATATCCATGGGTCCAAAAGACCTGCATGGCCTTTTCAATCGCGACATCAGGGTCAAAAGTTCTGGGGCGGGCCATGTTCGGTCTCCATCTGCTCGAACCTCAATATAGCGTAAGGAACCAGATAGTCCAGAACTCACGGACTCGTGTATTGTACCAATCGGTTCCTAAAGATAGATGTGGGTGCATCAAAACAGCACACCCCAGTCTCTAAGGATCGTCCAGATGTTCAAAACCATTCAAACCGTTATCGCCGTCGCATTGTTCGCCGTCATCAGCCTCACCGCCCTGACCGCGCAAGCCGAAACCGTCGGCTCTGGCACCTTTGTCGGCGCATCCGATCACATCACAACCGGCGGCGTTGAGATCACCAAGAACGCCGACGGCAGCCACACCATCACATTGGGCGAAGACTTCAGCCTCGACGGCGCACCCGACCCCCGCGTGGGCCTGGGCAAAGACGGCAATTTCAACGGCAACACCGACTCCGGCAAGCTGGCCAACCTGACAGGTAGCCAGTCCTTCACCGTTCCTGCAGGCATCGACATTGCCGACTTCAACGAAGTCTACATCTGGTGCGAGAAGTTCAGCGTGCCACTCGGTGTCGCCAGCTTGGGCTAAGGCTTGCCAAGACGCCAATAACCCTCCAAGGGTCGGGGGCAATGCAACAGCCCTCGACCCAAAACAAACCCGGAACCGCCATCGCGCTCAAGCTGATGGCGGTATTTCTGTTTATGGTCATGGCCGCGATGATCAAGGTAGCGACCCAGAACGTTCCCGCAGGGCAGGCCGTGTTCTTCCGCTCGCTGTTTGCAATGCCGATCATCGTCGCCTGGATCTGGCAGCGGAGCGAAATCCGCGAGGCGCTGATCCCCAACAATCTGCGCGGTCATATCTGGCGGGGTTTGTTCGGCACATCCGCCATGGCACTGACCTTTGCCGGGCTTGGCTTGCTGCCCCTGCCAGAAGTGACTGCCATCGGCTATGCGACGCCCATGTTCACCGTCATTTTGGCTGCCGTTATGCTGAGCGAGCGTATTCGCCTGTTCCGGATCAGCGCGGTGGCCCTTGGGCTGGTCGGTGTGATGATCGTGATGTGGCCCAGACTGACCGTCGATAGTCTCGGTACTGCGGCAAGCCTTGGTGCGATCATGGTCTTGGCCGCTGCGATCCTGCGGGCTTTGGTCCAAATCCACATCCGCACGCTGGTCAAAACCGAACATACTGCCGCCATTGTGTTCTATTTTTCGCTGACCGCGACGGTGCTGAGCCTGCTGAGTCTGCCCTTTGGCTGGGTGATCCCGGCGGGCCGCGATCTGGCCTTGCTGATCGGCGCGGGGCTGATCGGCGGTGTTGCCCAAATCCTCGTGACGTCGAGTTACCGGTTCGGCGCGGCGTCGATGCTGGCACCGTTCGACTATGCATCTCTGATCTTCGCGGCGGTGATCGGATACGTGATCTTTGCCGAAATACCGACATCGGCCACGGTGATCGGTGCATCGCTTGTGGTATTGGGCGGCGTGCTGATCATATGGCGCGAACGGCACCTGGGGATGGACCGGCGCAAGGCCCGGCAAGTCACTGATCCAAAGGGTTAGGCGGAACCACTCTAGCCTCCGCCGCGTTTACTAGGCATGTCTTTCAAAACAACACTCGCCCGCGTACTGCATCCAATCGAACGCTTTGTCGATCGGATCAAGACAACCCGCCCCGACGCACCGATCATTGAACCCTACCTAGGCTACGCCACGCCGGATGCTCTGATCCTGCGTGGCCGTATCCTCAGCCGTCGACGCCGGAGACAGCCGCTGCCCACTCAAAGCAAATGGACCAACTTCGTGCAGATGATGGCACTGTTTGCGACGGACGAGGTGGCAGATGTGGCCATCGCTGCAGAGGGCGTCACCACGCGTAGCGACGAAGAAGGCTATTTCACCCTTGTACTGCCACGTGCGGATGTACCGCCGGGTTGGCACACCGTCTCGGCCCATTTGGTCGACACCCCCGCCGAGAGTGCGGTCCTCGAAGTGCTGATTCCGCATCAACACGCGACCTACGGGGTCATTTCGGATATCGACGACACGCTGCTGGAAACCGGAGCGTACTCGCTGGTGCGGAACCTCTGGACCTCGCTGACCGGCAATGCGGCGACCCGGCATATCTTTCCCGACAGCATCGCGCTGATCGACGCGCTGCACGGAGACCGCAACCCGGTCTATCTCGTGAGTTCGTCGCCTTGGAACATGTTCCACTTCCTGCGCGCGATCTTTGATCGGCACGGTCTGCTCAAGGCGCCCATGTTCTTGCGCGATCTTGGCCTGTCAGAAACACAGTTCATCACAGGGACCCACGGCGATCACAAAGGGGCGGCCATTGAATCGCTTTTGCGGGCCAATCCTGGTCTGCCCTTCGTCTTGATTGGCGATACCGGACAGCATGACGCGCACGTCTATCTCGACATGCACAAACGCAATCCTGGCCGCATTGCGCGCGTGATCCTGCGCGAACCGGGGCCCGGGCCCGACGAAGAAAGCACCGCCGCGATGGCGGACCTGCGCGCCGCAGGTGTGCAGGTCGACAGCGCACCTGATTTCAAGGAAATTGAGGTCAGTTCAAACCGGGCGATGGCAAGCTGACGCCTCGACCACCAAACCATCCGGTCCAAAGCGCAGCGTTTCGGCGGCGAGTACGTCATTCTGGTTACGATAGGTGATTACCAGCATGCCATGCCCGTGCAGCACGTCGACCACGACAAAGGACAGGCCCGGCTGCGCCTCAAGCGCGCGGCTCCAATAGTCGCGCAAGGCGGTCTTTCCTTGTAACTCGCCCCGCCCCATCAGCCGCATCGCCTTCCGCGAGCGGAACACCACGTCCTCGCTGTAATGGGCAAGGATGCGGGTCAGATCATGGGAATTCCACGCTGCCTCCCACTCTTCAGCGAAGGCGTCGAAATCCATGTCAGGCGCGCACCAGCTTTTCGTAGCTTTCGGCGATCTCGCGGGTGATCGTTCCGACCTCGAAATTGTAGTCCGCGATCTCACCCACGGGTGTGACTTCGGCTGCGGTGCCGGTCAGCCAGCACTGTTCGAACCCTTCGAGTTCTTCGGGCATAATGACGCGTTCATGCACCTTGATCTGGCGGTCTTCCAACATGCCGATCACCGTCTGGCGGGTCAGCCCGTTCAAAAAGACGTCGGCCTTGGGCGTGTGCACCTCTCCGTCCTTAACGAAAAAGATGTTGGCCCCGGTGCATTCGGCGACATAGCCGCGATAATCCATGAACAGCGCGTCCGAGCAGCCCTTGGCTTCGGCTGCATGTTTGGAGGTCGTGCAGATCATGTAAAGGCCCGCCGCCTTGGCATGAACCGGGATCGCTTCGGGGCTCGGGCGCTTCCACTTGGCGATATCGATCTTGGCACCCTTGAACTTGGCGTCGCCGTAATAGCTGCCCCATTCCCATGCGGCGATGGCCAAATGGACCGGGTTGCGGGCGGAAGAGACACCCATATCTTCGCCCGCACCGCGCCATGCGACCGCCCGGACATAGGCGTCCGTCAGGCCATTGGCGGTCAGAACCTGCTGCTTGGCGGCTTCAATCTCGTCCACGGTATAGGGGATCTGGAAATCCAGTTCGCCAGCCGAAAAATGCAGACGTTCCGAGTGTTTGCGGCTCAGGAAAATCTTGCCGTTGTAGGCCCGCTCGCCCTCAAACACGGAACTGGCATAGTGCATGGCATGGCTCAGGACATGGACATTCGCGCTGCGCCAATCGACCATTTGGCCGTCCATCCAAATCTTTCCGTCACGATCATCATAACCAGCCATGGCACCCTCCAATTTGCAATTATTGCGCGAATAAGTCCGATGCGGACACATAGTTGCGCAAAACCTGCGATTCGATAGCCCTTCGCTCTTGGAATGTCAACAAGGCTGACTTAAACTGATCGCAAAGCGGACAGTACAAGACGAGGGATACGCATGGCCGATGGACGCACGCCCGCCGCAATCAGCGGCGAGAACCTGTTGTTTCTGACGGACGAACAATTGCGCCAAGGGATCGAGGCGATGTTCTTTGCCTATCGCGGCTTTACAGCCGACCCGGACCGCATTTTGGCCAACCTCGCCTATGGGCGCGCCCATCACCGCGCTATCCATTTCATCAATCGCGCTCCAGGCACAACGGTGAACAACCTGCTCAACATTCTTGGGGTC
Source organism: uncultured Tateyamaria sp. (assembly GCF_947494755.1). Classification (GTDB taxonomy): domain Bacteria; phylum Pseudomonadota; class Alphaproteobacteria; order Rhodobacterales; family Rhodobacteraceae; genus Tateyamaria. The sequence continues at coordinate 252,199 of NZ_CANLVZ010000003.1, read as the reverse complement.
ACCAAACAATCGCTGAACCGCGTATTGCGCACGATGATAGAAGACGGATTGGTCGAAAGCCGTGTAGGAAAGTCTGACAAACGGGAGCGTCACCTCTATCTGACGGATGCAGGGCGCGCCCTCGAGGGGCAGTTGTCCGATGCGCAGCGGGTTCGCATGCGCTCGGCGTTTCGGGATGCAGGACCAGATGCAGTGGCAGGCTTTCGCACGGTGCTTGAGGCTATGATGGACACGGAAATGCAGCGCACCTACACACGACTGAAGGAGAGCGGCGCATGAGCGATTTTGACGCACATCTGTTGATTGTGGATGACGACGAACGCATCCGTACGTTGCTGCAAAAGTTCCTTATGCGGAATGGGTTTCTGGTCACGTCTGCGCGCGATGCCGAACATGCGCGACGTATTCTCGCAGGGCTCGATTTTGATATGATCGTACTCGATGTGATGATGCCGGGTGAAGACGGGCTGAGCCTGTGCCGGTCTTTGCGGGAAACCCATGCAACCCCCATCCTGCTATTGACCGCCAAGGGCGACACCGAGAACCGGATCGAGGGACTCGAGGCCGGTGCGGACGACTACCTGCCCAAACCGTTTGAGCCCAAAGAGCTGTTGTTGCGCATCAATGCGATCCTGCGCCGGGTGCCGGATGTCGCCGCCGAAGAGGCGACGCCCAAGATTCTCACCCTCGGCCCGATCCGTTATGACATGGAGCGTGGCGAGATGTGGCAGGGGCCGGATCTGGTCCGTCTGACGGCCACCGAGATGCAGTTGATGAAGCTGTTTTCGGCCCAACCGGGTGAGGCGATCAGCCGTGCCAAGCTGGTCGAGGACCTGGGCCGCGATCGAGGCCAGGCCCAGGAACGCGCGGTCGACGTCCAGATCACCCGCCTGCGCCGCAAGATCGAAAGCAATCCCAAGCAGCCGCGTTATCTGCAAACCGTGCGCGGTGCGGGCTATATGCTTGCCCCCGATTGAGCCTGTTGCGGGGTTGGATTTGCATATTTTTGGAACAATGAAGATATGAGAACCGCACTTCTGACCCATGCCGACGGGCTGGCCCATGTCACCCCGACGGGCATGCCCGAACAGGTCGCGCGGCTGGCTTATGTTCAACGCGCGCTTGAGGATCTGGACCTGCTCCGGGTGGACCCGCCGCTGGCCGATGATGCCTCCATCGCACTGTGCCATCCGCGATCCTATATCGACTTTGTGCGCTCGAAAATTCCGGCCCATGGCTTTGCCGGACTAGATCGCGAGACCGATGCAGAAACGTTCCTGTCCCCCACCTCGGAAAACGCGATCTGGCGCGCGGTCGGGGGTGCTGTCAAAGCGGTGGATATGGTGCTTGATGACGAGGCACAGAACGCCTTTGTCGCCATGCGCCCGCCGGGTCATCACGCTGAACAGTCCCTGCCCATGGGCTTTTGCATCTTTGGCAACGTCGCCATCGCCGCCAAGCACGCGCTTGAGGTACACGGTCTGGACCGTGTCGCAGTGGTGGACTTTGACGTACACCACGGCAACGGCACCCAAGCGTTGTTGCAGGACGATCCCCAGGCGCTGGTGATCACCTCGCAGCAGATTCCATTGTGGCCCGGCACCGGACAGGCCGAGGATCGCGGCCCGCACGGGACCGTTCTGAACATCCCCCTTGCCCCCGGCACCGACGGCGCGCACGCCATTGCCGCTTACGAGGCGAAAGTGATCCCGGCGCTCATGGCGCACAAACCCGATCTGATCCTGATCTCTGCCGGGTTCGACGCCCATCAGGACGACCCCCTTGCCCAGTTGAATTGGAGCGTGGACACCTTCGTGCGCCTCACTGAAATGATCACAAAAGCTGCACGAACCCTGTGCAAAGGCCGGGTGGTGTCGGTCCTGGAAGGGGGCTATGATCTTGATGCGCTGGCCGCTTGCGCCCGCGCCCATGTACAATCGCTGATAAAGGCCGCCCAATGACTGACCGCCCCGTAGACGAGATGAGATTCGAAGAGGCCATGGCCGAATTGGAAAAGGTGCTGGGTCAGCTGGAACGGGGTGATGTGGCGCTGGACGACTCCATCAAGCTGTATGAGCGCGGTGCCGCGCTCAAGACCCGCTGCGAGACCAAGCTTAAAGAGGCCGAGGAGAAGGTGGCCGCCATTACGCTTGATGGCGATGGCAACCCAACCGGGTTGAAACCTGTCAACGACCTTTGACCGGGAATGCTTCGCCAAAAACTTACCGAGGCTGGTACAGCCATTCAGGCGCAATTTGACGCCGTCCTGAGCACGTTTGATGATCTGCCCGTGGTGCACGCGATGGCCCATGCGACCAATGGCGGCAAACGCCTGCGTGGATTCATGGTGCTCGAAAGCGCACGATTGCACGGGATCGATCCCGCAGCCGCGATCTGGCCCGCGACGGGAATCGAGGCGCAGCACGCCTATTCGCTGGTGCACGACGACCTGCCTTGCATGGACGACGACGATCTGCGGCGCGGCGCGCCCACCGTTCATGTAAAATGGGACGAGGCCACTGCCGTGCTGGCCGGAGATGCGCTGCAAACTCTGGCTTTTGAATTGGTATCACACCCGGACGTGGGCCGTGGCGATGTGCGCGCCGACCTGTCGCTGTCCTTGGCGCGCGCCTCCGGTGCGCAGGGCATGGTTCTGGGCCAAGCCTTGGACATTGCGGCGGAAACGGCAAACACCCCGTTGACCCTTGATCAGATCACCGCCCTGCAACGCGGTAAGACGGGGGCCTTGATCGAATGGTCCGCCACCGCCGGGGCGCGCATGGCGGGCGCGGATCTGACCCCGCTGCAAACCTATTCCCGCGCGCTTGGCCTCGCCTTTCAGATTGCGGACGATGTGCTGGACGTGACCAGCGACGCCGAAGCGATGGGCAAGGCCACCAGCAAGGACGCCGATGCGGGCAAGGCCACCTTCGTGTCGCTGCTTGGGCTGGACGAGGCGAAACGCCGCGCAGATGATCTGGTGACTGAGGCCTGCGATGCGTTAGATATATACCGAGCGGACGGCGACATATTGCGGGACACTGCCCGCTTTGTTGTTACCCGCACGAGTTAGAGACACCTGATGACCGATCGCCCCGACACCCCGCTGCTGGATATGATCCAGCGCCCCGCTGATCTGAAACATCTGTCAGATGCGCAACTGCGCCAGGTCGCGGACGAAGTCCGGGCCGAGACGATTTCAGCGGTCTCTGTGACAGGTGGGCATCTGGGCGCGGGCCTTGGTGTGGTTGAGTTGACGGTCGCCTTACACGCCGTGTTCGACACTCCGCGCGACAAGCTGATCTGGGATGTGGGGCACCAATGCTATCCCCACAAGATTCTGACCGAACGGCGCGATCGCATCCGCACTCTGCGCATGAAAGACGGGTTGAGCGGCTTCACGAAACGCGCCGAGTCGCCATATGACCCGTTTGGGGCAGCCCATTCCTCGACCTCGATCAGCGCCGCCTTGGGCTTTGCCGTTGCGCGCGATCTGGGCGGGGTCACCCCGGAGGGCGCAGGCGATGCCATCGCAGTTATCGGCGACGGGTCGATGAGCGCGGGCATGGCATATGAGGCGCTGAACAACGCCGGTCACTTGGGCAAACGCCTGATCGTGATCCTGAACGACAACGAGATGAGCATTGCACCGCCAGTCGGGGCGATGTCCTCCTATCTATCGCGGCTATATGCCCAAAACCCGTTTCAGGATTTCAAGGCCGCCGCCAAGGGTGCAGTCAGCCTGTTGCCCGAACCCTTCCGCGAAGGGGCCAAGCGCGCGAAGGAAATGCTCAAGGGCATGGCCGTGGGTGGAACTCTGTTCGAAGAGTTGGGGTTCAGCTATCTTGGCCCCATCGACGGGCACAACATGGACCAATTGCTGCCCGTTCTGCGCACCGTCAAGGAACGTGCGCGCGGCCCGATCCTGATCCATGTGCTGACGAAAAAGGGGAAGGGATATGCCCCTGCCGAAACGGCGCGCGACAAGGGCCATGCGACTGCGAAATTCGACGTGGTCACAGGCGAACAAAAGAAGGCAGCCAGCAACGCGCCCAGCTACACCAAAGTATTTGCCGAACATCTGGTGAAGGCCGCACAGGACGACGACAAGATTTGCGCAGTCACTGCCGCCATGCCGGATGGCACGGGCCTGAACCTTTTTGCTGAGCGTTACCCGAGCCGCTGTTTTGATGTCGGCATCGCGGAACAGCACGGTGTCACGTTTTCGGCCGCACTTGCCGCGGGTGGGATGAAGCCGTTTTGCACGATGTATTCGACCTTCCTGCAACGCGGGTACGATCAGGTGGTGCATGATGTGGCGATCCAGCGGTTGCCTGTGCGCTTTGCCATCGACCGAGCCGGGCTTGTGGGCGCTGATGGCGCGACCCATGCAGGAGCCTTCGATATATCTTATCTGTCGAACCTGCCGGGCTTTGTGGTCATGGCAGCGGCAGATGAAGCTGAACTCGCGCATATGGTCGCCACCGCAGCGGCGCATGACACCGGGCCTATCGCGTTCCGGTTTCCGCGCGGTGAAGGCACGGGCGTGGACATGCCCGAACGCGGCACCCCGCTTGAAATCGGCAAGGGCCGGATCATCAAGGAGGGGACAGGCATTGCGCTGCTGTCCTTCGGCACGCGTCTGTCCGAGGTGGAAAAGGCCGCCGAAAGTCTGACCGCCAAGGGGATCACACCCACCATCGCCGATGCACGCTTTGCCAAACCACTTGATCGCGATCTGATCCTTGATCTGGCCGCACGGCACAACGCGCTGATCACCATTGAAGAGGGGGCCATAGGCGGCTTTGGCAGCCACGTTGCCCAACTGCTCGCCGAAGAGGGCGTGTTCGACACGGGCCTCAAATACCGGTCCATGGTGCTGCCCGACATCTTTATCGATCAGGCGGGGCCGGCGGATATGTACGCCGTCGCAGGCATGAACGCCGAACATATCGAGGCCAAAGTGCTGAACCTGCTTGGCGTAGCGTCACTCGGCGAAGTGCGTGCCTGAAGCTTGCACCGGCGCGACCCTTGGGCCACGCTGGAGCGATGAACATACATGCGCGCGCCATTGTCACCTACCGCTGGATCGTCTTTTTGCTGGCAGCAGGATACTGCCTGCATCAGATATTTCTGGGGTCGTGGTCCGGTCCGGGCGGCCCGTTTCGATACCTTACAATCTGGGCATTGTTTCTGTCCTTCTATTCGGCCAGCCGTATGCTGGCGCTGAGCGAACACCGGATCACCCGCCGCCATGAAGTCACCGCCATGTGCGCTGCCGTGCTGAACGTGATGGTCGTGTTTCTCTATTGGCGGCTCTATTTCACCGACCCGTCGCTGGTGAATGGCAATGGGCAGATCATCTGGTATCTGGAATACTATCTGCATGGGTTGGGGCCTGTGCTGCAAATCATTGACGCGCTGTTTATCGCCTGCGTGTTTCGCCGCGTCTGGCGTGCGGCCATCCCATTGTTGCTGATCATTGGGGCCTATGTGGCGTGGGCCGAACTGTTCGTGCAGCGGTTCAACGACAAACCGCTCGGGTCCGTGACGAGCGGACTGCCCTACCCGTTCCTGAACTCGATGGAATGGGCGGATCGGGCCGGATTCTACGCCGTGAATGCAGGGACGGCGATAGGTCTGCTGGTTGTCTTCGGCCTGGTGGGTGCCGTGCTTTACCGCTTTGCCCGCCCTCAGATCGCGGCCTTAAACAAGACCAACGCCAACCCGATCAACAAAGCCCCCACCCCATAGCCACACAGCACATAAAGACCATCGCGGGTCAGCAATCCGAACGACATGAAAGCCACCGCAGTCGCGCCTATGGTGGTCATGAACGGAATCAGCTCAAGAAACGGCCAGATCATGGCCACCACCATGCAAGCGATCAACGTCACGAACCGCCACGGCCCGGATGTCAGAATACGCAACCGCACAGCCGAGCGGCGGTCCACCCAAGCCGCTGGTCGGCGCAGGAACGCCACGGCCTTTTCCATGCGATCAGCCCGCACACACCGATTGCGCAAAAACCCCGGAAGCCAAAGATGTTGTCGACCAGCAAGTGATTGGCCGATAATCAACAGGATAATGATCGCTGAGATTGTGGGCACACCAGGAATGCCCGACAGGGGCGAAATCAGAGCGAGGGCGATGACCAACACGACCGGCATGATTGACCGATCACCGATCTGGTCCAGCACGTCCTGCACCGACACCTCAGTGCCATCTGCCGCCATGTCCATTTGGTCAAGCAGGTGACCCAGGGTCTGATCTTCAGTCAAAGTCATCGGTCAGCAGGGCGGCAAGCCCCTCCTTATAGGTTGGATAGCGCAGCGTGATACCCAACTCCTCCTTGATCCGATCGTTCCGGACCCGCTTGCTTTCAGCGTAGAAACTGCGCGCCATGGGTGTCATGTCGGCCGTCTCAAAGTCCTCTGCGGGGGGCAAGGGCAGACCCAGAAGGTCTGCCGCGTGCCCGATCACGTCCTGTGGTGGTGCCGGGTCATCATCGCAGACATTGTAGATTGCGCCGGGGTTGGGTTGCGCGATCGAAGCCGCAACGATTTGCGCGATATCTTCGACATGGGTGCGGGAAAACACCTGATCCTTTTTTATGATCCGTCGCGCGGTGCCAGCCCGCACTTTGGCGAACGGACCACGCCCGGGCCCGTAAATCCCGGCAAGCCGAAAGATGTGCAGCGGTAGTCCGGGGATCGCGGCCCACGCGCCTTCAGCCTCAGCGCGCCACTGTCCGCGCCGAGTGCTGGGGGTGAGCGCCGTGGTCTCATCCACCCAACCGCCCTGGTGGTCGCCATAGACCCCGGTAGTAGACAAGTATCCGACCCATTCAAACGCGGTTGCACGCGCCTTGATCATGTCACCGACGTCTCGCAAGACCGGATCGCCCTCTCCATCCGGTCCAGCAGAAATTAACAGATGGGTCGCAGCCTGGATCGCCGCCGCCATATCCGCGCCGGGAAAAACCATCGAAGTGATGCCCGTGTCAGCCAACGCATCCGCCTTGTCCGCGCTGCGGATTGTGCCGATGATCTGCCAGCCTTGGGGCAGCAGCAAGGTGGTGAGGGCCTTGGCAGAGTATCCGTGGCCGAACGAAAGCAGAGTCTTGGTCATCCCTCATAGGTGGCCTGTGCATCGCGTCGGGACAAGCCCCTTGCCAAAACGGGCGCGGCTTTGCCTAATCGTGGCATGACAGATGATCCTGACCTGAACCGTGCATATGGGCTAAAGACATCCGAGGACTCCGTTGCCCTCTATCGCGATTGGGCGGATACTTATGACGTGGGGTTTGCGCAGGCGAACGGGTACATTCTGCATAAGGCCGTCGCGCGCCATTTTGCCCTCATGGGCGGGTTTGGGCCTGTGCTGGATGTGGGGGCCGGAACCGGTCTGTGCGGTGCCGCACTGCGTGCCCAAGGGATCGAGCCGGTTGATGCGACGGACATCTCGCCCGAGATGCTTGAGGTTGCGCGCGCCAAGGACATCTACCGCACCTTGTTTACCAGCAACATCCTGAATGGGTTTCAGGCCCCCGGTGCGCCTTATCAAGGGGCTGTCAGCTCCGGCACATTCACCAACGGCCATGTTGGCCCCGAGGGCATCGATGCAATCCTGAGCGTTGTGCGCCCCGGCGGCTGGATCGTGATATCGGTCAATGCCCAACACTACGGTGCCGCCGGTTTCGAGGCGAAGATGGCCGATCTCGCACCGCAGATCACCGCCCTGTCGCACACCGAGGTCGCAATCTACTCGCCAGACGCCAGCGGACCACATGCGCGCGACACCGCCCTGCTTTTGGCGTTCCGCAAGTCCTAGGTATACATCTGCTTCTTGCGCGCGCGGGCCTCTTCAGTCGCCTCACCGGTGCCATCGTGATAGCTGCCAAACCAACGATCCCAGGGCATTTCGACTGTTCCGTAGTTGCACTCGAAATAGCGGTGATGGAGTTGGTGAAAGAACACGCCCATGCGCAGTTGCGGACTGTCCTTGACCATCAGGTTTTCGAACCCCGAGTGGGAAAACACGGGATGGGTCGACTGCACATAGCCATGGAACATCAGGTGGATCGGATGCGTCGGCATCACCAGATGGATTAGGAAATTCGTGTAGAACAGCGCGTGTTCCACCGGGTGCATCGCAATGCCCGACCACGGGCCGACGTTCACATTGCGGTGGTGCAGGCTGTGCGCCAACTTATAAAGCGGCGGCCAATGCAGCGCCCTGTGGATCCAGTAAAAGTGGAAGCTCGACCAAATCGGGATCAGCACGAAAGCAGCCACAAACCAGACCGGGTTGTCAGGAAACAGCAGCGTCGGCGCGTAGCCATTTGCCATCATCCAGAACACACCGATCTGCGCGAGGCTCCATAGCGTGATGCCGGACGCGATGTGCCAGAACATGTTGTCGAGGACCTGGTTGTTGAAGGTGAACGACCCGTTGTTGCGGTTCTGATCCCGCGGGTCAAACTTGCTCTCGTCGCCCTGTTTTTTCCAGGTGATCAGCCAATAGTGCAACCCACCTGCGATCAGGCATTGCGGCACCAGATTGGCAAGCCACACCCGGATCATCCACCCCGGCGAGAATGTCTGCATCTGCGCCAGATCCGGCAGGATCAGGAAATAGGTGCCAAGGGCCAGCACAAGGCACAGGGTCGTCGTCGAAATCTCGAACCAGAAGGCGGCGTACCAGCGAAAAATCGCCATGGGCCGCGGCGGCCACTGAAACAACGGGTTCTGCGCAATAGGCGTGGGCGGGCGGTGGTTCCAGCGCGCGGCTTCTTTGGCTTCGGCATCAGCTTGCATAGCTGGCCCCTTCCTCGTCCAGAATCGCCTTCAGTTCAGCCAGATGGCGTTCGTCCTGTTCGGGGTAGTCTTCGATTTCCTGCGCGGTCTTTTCGGCCACATCGTCGGGGATGATCCGCAGCGGTTTGCCGGTGTGCAGGGCCAGCAGGTAGGTCTGGCAGGCCCGCTCGAAATAGAACATCCGGTTGAAGGTGTCCGCCACGGTGTCACCCAGCACCATGATGCCGTGATTGCCCATCACCATGACCTTTTTCTTCGGGTCGTCGAACAGCTTGGCGCAGCGTTCACCTTCTTCCTCGAAAGCCAACCCGCCATAATCGCCATCCACGACGACCCGGTTGTAGAACATGCAGCCGTTCTGATCGACGGGTGGCAAGGTGCTGTCGGCCAAAGCCGCCAAAGCCGTGGCATAGGGGGAATGCACGTGCATCGCGCACCGGGCATGGGCGCAATACTTGTGCATACCCCCATGCAGGCCCCAGGCGGTCGGATCGGGCGCATCCGGCCCTTCCATACTGGCCGGGTCATTGGCATCAACCACGATCAGGTCGGATGCCTTGATGCGCGAAAAGTGCATCTGGTTCGGGTTCATCAGGAACTTTGTGCCGTCATCGTTGATCGCGAGGGAAAAATGGTTCGCAACCGCCTCGTGCATGTTCAATCGCACGGTCCAGCGAAAGGCTGCAGCGAGGTCCACGCGTTCCTGCCAGTGGTCCATGTTCGGGCGAAGATCGGTGACTGCCATGCGCGTGCTCCCTTTTGTTGAGGGTAAGCCTGCATGATGGTCAGGGGTGCGATCAAGCCTGTTTGCGACGTTGATGTCCTGCGTGCCGGGCAAAGCGTGCGGTTGATGGCGCAAACCGCACAGCCATTGTCAGGTTGGGGTAGGGCACATGGCCTCGATATTGTGCCCGTCCGGGTCCAGCACAAAGGCGGCATAGTAGTCGGGGTGATAGTGCGGGCGCAGTCCCGGCGCGCCATTGTCTGTACCACCCGCACGGATTGCGGCCGCGTGAAACGCGTCGACAGCAGCGCGGCTGGTCGCCTGCAAGGCCACGTGCAACAGCCCGGTCGTCGCCTTTTCTTCGGCCAGCCAAAACCACGGACGATCATCGCCGTAGCCCGTCACATTGACCTCATCAGCGTCATCCTCGGGAAGGCTGAACAGCCGCTTGAGGCCCAGTGGGGCAAACGCACGATCATAAAACTCTGTGGAACGCGCGAAATCTGTCACGCCAAATGTGATATGGTCGATCATGACAGCTCCTTTTTAGCCGGACCGTCTAGGAAAAACGCGCCGAGATCGAATCTAGGCGTCTTTGCCGCGCGACGGCACCCAAGCGTAGCCATTCTCGCACAGAATATACGCCTCGCGCAGTCCGTGCGGTTTGTCGGTGGGTTCTTGCAAAATGGTCGCCCCATGCGCCTTGGCCCGCGCCACTGCATCTTCGGGGTCGGTGTCGTAGAGCCGGATTTCGATACCACCCCCGCGTGGCGGGTTTTCAGGCAGCAATCCGAGCAAGGGGTTTGAATGATAGGTTCCGTCGCTGTGGAGTTGGAACACCTGCCCGCCATAGGACATGATTGCAAAATCGGCGGTCGGCTGATGGGTGGTCATGCCGAAGACCGCTTGCAGAAACGCAACCTCGGCCCCCACATCCCGCACAAGCAAGTTCAGCCCGATGCCGTGCAAACCGCGCCCGAACCGGTCCGCATCTATCGTGTCGTAGTCCATGGTCACACCCTTGCGACCTGACGCCAAAGCGTCAAGACAGAAGCGCCATGAGCGCCCGTTCGGGTTGGCGCAACCCGGTGGGTCTGTCGGGGACTTTCGGCAGGTCACCGGTTTCGGCCAGATCGATGACCGCCGGGTGGATATAGGAATTTCGCGCAATCGTCGGCGTGTTGTGCAGCACTTCGGACGCAGCGGTTGCCATCGCTTTGATGCTCACCTTGCCGTCGCTGTTCAGCGCCGCATCAAGGGCCGCAACCGAACCGTTCCATGTGCGAAACGTTTTGGCCGTCAGCCCCTCGCGGTCGGCAACACCCCGCAGCCAGCGGTTGACTTGCTCGGGGCCAAGCTGGCGCAACTGTCCCTCCTCGTCGCAATATTGCATGAGCGCGCCACCTGGCAGATCGTCCATCTTTTCCAGCGCCCGCATTAGCGTCCGGTCATTCAGCCGTTTGCGCACCCGCTGGCCGCCCTTGGCGGTATAATCCAGCCGCACCGTGTTTCCGTCCAGCTTCAGATGCCGCCCGCGCAGGGTCGTTGCGCCATAGGTATTGTTGTCCACCGCGTAGTCCGGTGTGCCGATCCGCAGTGACGCCCGATCAATCAGGCGCAAGGCGGCAGCGATTGCAAACTCTTCATCGCCCGCCTCGGCTGTTAGTGCCGCATGGACCCGCCGCCGCACACGGGGCAGGATCGCTCCGAATGCCGCCAGATCATCAAACTTGGTCGCCGCCCGAAAGGCGCTGAAGTCAGGATGATACCGGTATTGCTTGCGCTCCCGCGCGTCATATCCCGTGGCAAGCAGGTGACCATTCTTGCGTGGGCTGATCCAGACCTTGTCATAGGCGGGAGGAACGGCAAGTGCTTCGATCCGTTTGCGCTCGGCCCCTCGATCAATCCTCGTGCCGTCGGGGCCGACATAGCTGAAGCCGCGCCCGGCCCGATGCCGCTTGATGCCCGGCTGGTCGTCGCCGTACCAGATCAGGCTGTCGGGAATATGGGTGTCGGCCTGCATGGAAGTGCAACGCGGTGGCTGTCCCAGCGGTTCCACGCGCGTGTCATCGGAATATCACTTGCAGCCCCCCGGGCGTGGTGAAATATTGGGTCATGGAACACGACCTTTTCCCGACCCCCTTTCCAAGCTGGCCTGACACTGCCCCGGCCCTTGTGGACGTGGCCGCGGGCCGCGCATTTGCAGACATAGTCATTCGTGGCGGCACGTGGGTAAACGTGCACACCCGCGAGGCGCTGTCAGACCACGACATCGCCATCAAGGACGGGCGCATTGCCTGTGTCGTACCCGATGCGAGCTATTGCACGGGCCCCGACACGGAAGTGATCGAGGCGCAGGGCCGCTACATGATCCCCGGGCTGTGCGACGGTCATATGCACATCGAATCCGGGATGCTAACCCCTGCCGAGTTTGCCGCTGCGGTGATCCCGCATGGCACCACCTCGATGTTCACCGACCCCCATGAGATTGCGAATGTGCTGGGCCTTGCCGGGGTCCGCCTGATGCATGACGAAGCGTTGATGCAGCCCGTCAACATCTGGACACAGATGCCGTCCTGCGCCCCTTCCGCGCCGGGTATGGAAACGACGGGTTATGAGATCAGTGCCGAAGATGTGGCCGAAGCCATGGACTGGCCTGGCATCATCGGTCTGGGCGAAATGATGAACTTTCCCGGCATGGCGGCGGGCGATCCGCAAATGCTGGCCGAGGTCGCGGCCACGCAGCGGGCGGGCAAGACGGTCGGCGGGCACTATGCCTCGCCCGATCTGGGCCGCGACTTTGCCGCCTATGTTGCGGGCGGGCCTGCGGACGATCACGAAGGCACCTGCGAGGCGGATGCGATTGCGCGGATGCGGCAGGGGATGCGGTCGATGATCCGTCTTGGGTCGGCCTGGTACGACGTCGAAACCCAGATCACCGCCATCACCGAAAAGGGCCTTGATCCGCGCAACATGATCCTGTGCACCGATGACTGCCATTCCGGCACCTTGGTGAATGACGGACATATGAACCGGGTGGTGCGCCACGCCATCGACTGCGGATGTGACCCGCTGATCGCGCTGCAAATGGCAACGATCAACACTGCCACCCATTTCGGGCTGGAACGCGAGATCGGGTCGCTGACCCCGGGACGGCGCGCAGATGTGATCCTGACCTCGGATCTGAAAACCCTGCCGATCGAGCAGGTCATCGCACGTGGCAAGACCGTTGCGATGGATGGCAAGCTGGTCGTGGACTGCCCACATCTTGACTGGCCGGAGACAGCCCGGCAGACCGTGCATCTGGGCAAAACGCTGACCGCATCAGACTTTGAGATCAAAGCACCCGAAGGCCGCAATTCGTTGACTGCCAATGTCATCGGCGTCGTCGAAAATCAGGCACCGACCAAAGCATTGAAACGCGACCTGCCCGTCAATGATGGCAAGGTCGAACCGCATGGAGACACGTGCCAGATCGCGCTGGTTGAACGACACCGCGCGACGGGCGGCGTCACAAACGCGCTTGTCGCAGGTTTCAACTATGCCGGCAGAATGGCGATGGCCTCGACAGTGGCGCATGACAGTCACCACATGATCGTGGTGGGGACTGATCGCACCCAAATGGCGCTGGCTGCAAACCGGTTGGCCGAGGTGGGTGGCGGGGTCACGATCTTTCGCGACGGGATCGAACTGGCGCTGGTTGAACTGCCGATTGCGGGCCTGATGTCGGACCGCCCTGCCCGCGAGGTCGCCGCCAAGGCAGACCAGCTCGTGCAGGCGATGCTCGACTGCGGCTGCACCCTCAACAACGCCTATATGCAGCACTCCTTGCTTGCCTTGGTCGTTATCCCTGAATTGCGCATCTCGGACCTTGGGTTGGTCGACGTGCGTACCTTTGAATTTATCCCAGTACTTGAGCCGACAACATGAAAACACCTGATCAAAGCCATCAAAGCCACACGGAATTCAACGACGCGACGGCCGCAGTGGAACGGCTTAAGAACCTCTACCAAGAGGCCTCTGATTTCCTGTGCTCGCAGTTTTTAGACGCGATGGAGAACGGTGCACCGGCAGGCCGCGTGCGAGCGTTCTACCCCGAAATCCGCTTTACCACATCAAGCTATGCGCGGGTCGATACGCGGCTCAGCTTTGGGCACGTGTCTGCACCCGGCACATATGCCACGACGGTCACGCGACCTGACCTGTTCGCCAACTATCTGGTCCAACAGATCGATCTGCTCATCTGCAACCACGACCAGCCCGTCGAAATCGGCTATTCCAGCACACCGATGCCGGTGCATTTTGCGGTCGCTAACGACCCGAACCTGACGGTGCCACAGCAGGGGGCCGCATCCTTTCCGCTGCGCGACTTTTTCGACGTGCCGGACCTCAGCAACACCAACGATGATATCGTGAACGGGACCTATGAACCCGAAAACGGCATCGGCCCGTTGGCCCCCTTTACGGCGCAGCGCATCGACTATTCGCTCGCGCGTCTGGCCCATTACACGGCCACCGATCCCTCGCATTTCCAGAACCACGTGTTGTTCACCAACTACCAATTCTATGTGTCCGAGTTCGAGGCCTATGCCCGCGCACAGCTCGATGATCCAAACAGCGGCTACACAGCCTTCGTATCCACTGGCAATGCCGAGATTACCGCGGGCGATCAACCGTTGCCCGACAGCCTCAAAACGCCGCAAATGCCGACCTATCACCTCAAGCGGGCAGATGGGTCAGGCATCACGCTGGTCAATATCGGGGTCGGCCCGTCGAACGCAAAGACGGCGACGGACCACATCGCCGTGCTGCGCCCACATGCGTGGCTGATGGTCGGACACTGCGCGGGGCTGCGGAATTCTCAGGCGCTTGGGGACTTCGTGTTGGCGCATGGGTATCTGCGCGAAGACCACGTGCTCGACAACGATTTACCGCCCTGGGTGCCCATCCCTGCGCTGGCCGAAATTCAGATCGCCCTTGAGCAGGCCGTGGCCAGCGTCACCGAATTGGAAGGCTACGAGCTGAAGCGGATCATGCGCACCGGGACAGTTGCCACCCATGACGACCGGAACTGGGAATTGCGCGATCAGCGTGGCCCTGTTCAACGGTTGAGCCAATCGCGCGCCGTGGCGCTGGACATGGAAAGCGCAACGATTGCGGCCAACGGGTATCGGTTCCGCGTACCCTATGGCACGCTGCTGTGCGTGTCCGACAAACCCTTACATGGGGAGTTGAAGCTGCCCGGCATGGCCTCGAACTTTTACAAGGAACAGGTCGCGCGGCACCTGATGATCGGTATTCGGGCGATGGAACATCTGCGCGAAATGCCGTTGGAGCGTATTCACAGCCGGAAATTGCGGTCCTTCGACGAGACTGCGTTTCTCTGATCGCTGCGGCTATCGGTTGAACAGGTCAAGTGGTGCCCGCTCTCCGACTTGGCGAATGGCGCGCGCCATCTGGGCGCGTGGCACGCCTTGGCTGAGCAGCCATGTTTCAAGCGCGCGGTGCGCATCCGACAAAAGGACACCGCTGTCTAGTGTATCCGAACCTTTGGGAGCCAGCTTCGTAATCCATGTTCTGATCCGGATCCGATATACATCATCGTCGTAAACGCCGAAGGTTGCCTGCGTCGAGGCATCGGTGCCGAAGCTGCCGCAGCGCAGTACCGTTGTCGACTGCAGCCATGGCCCGCATGTCCCGCCCAATGCGGTCGCGCGGGCTGCGATACGCCGGTTCAATGCGGGCGCACCGATGGCCGATACGTAGTCGCTCCGCACGTCGATGCGGGTCACGACGATGACGTTGCCGGGTGTGCAGCCGCTCATCATGAGGGCAAAAAACAGCCCGATAAAAGGGAACCCGATTCTTCTAATATAGAAGGAGAACGGCCTTCTGACGGTGTCGTTTGTAAACATTTGGGGGATGATCGCATCGTCTCTGCATCGCGGCAAGTCGGCTGTTGAACGCCCAAACTGCCCGTCAGAGCCCACAACACAGACCGGCAAATGCGGCGCAGAAGCCAAAAACCGCCAAAAAAAACCCTGTTTTTACTTGCAAGAGGCCACTATTCGTTGTGTTTTCCCACAACATACCGTTACAAACCGGTTAGGAGGCCCTAATTCTCGGGCAGACGAAGGAGACCAGAAAATGGCAAAACCAATGACAAAAACCCAACTCGTCGCCGCGCTGGCCGAGGAGATGGACTCAGACAAGAAATCCGCAGGTGCCGCACTGGACGCAATCTGTGGCTTGATCACCAAGGAAGTTTCGGGCGGCGGTGCCGTCACCCTGCCCGGCGTCGGCAAGATCTATTGCCGTGAGCGCCCCGAGCGCATGGTGCGCAACCCTGCCACCGGTGAGCAATTCAAAAAAGAGGCCGACAAGGTTGTCAAAATGACAATTGCCAAGGCCCTCAAGGACAGCGTCAACGGTTAAGTCGACGCCACCTCAAGTACCAAAGGGTCGCTTTCGAGCGGCCCTTTTTTGTGAACTATCCCTGATAGACCGTCGCGGCATCGCCAAGGTAATTGTCCCAGGCAAACCAATACGAGATGTGCCCCGCCACCCGTGGTAGGCGCGCGCCTTCCGGGCCGACAAGCGCGTCCTCCGTCACCCGCCACTCGCCGCCGTTTTGGTCCTGCAACCGCCCGGCCGTTGGCGTGAACGTGTGATCCGACCGTTCGTAGGCGCGCACGCTGCGCGTCTCTGCATCACCGATCAACAGTAATGGTGTGCCCGCAATCGCATCGTTGATCACCGGCATTCCCACAAACGCATCCAGCGGCCACGCCCGTGCAGCCCCGAATTGGCGGACCGTAAAGATGTAGTCCTTTTGCGCATGCTGCCGTTGGTCCACCTGCGCGGGGAACATCAAATCGGGCGATGCAAAATAGTCGTTGTAGACCACACCAGAGCCGTAATCACGTCGATGCCCGGTATCAAGGCTCAGCACCTTTGTGGACGGGTTGGCCGCTTTCCAATTGTCCCAAGTGGTGATGACAACGGGTCGTTGTTTCAACTCAATCCCGCTGCCGACCAGCGGGCCGACCACCGGCTTGCCTGTATATTGGTTCCAAAGGCTGTTGGTTTCACGATCAAACATCAGCTTGTTGGACCGGTAAAGAAAGCCGGACGACCCAAAGACCAACGGCTTGGGCCGACCGCTCACTTGCGTCTCGAACAGGATGCCCGAGCCGCATAGCGTGCAATAAGCCAGCGCCACCGGCACACCGCCAATCACCTCGTTGAACATCTCGTGCCAGCCCATGATGCGCAGCGGATAGGCACGTGTGTCGCCGTTGATCGACACACCAAAGACCAGATCATCGCCGCGCAGATAGTCGGCCTCGGCCGCCTCCAGCAAGTCCGGGTTATCGAGCGACGGGATGCCATCCTTGACCACACCACCCCACGAAATCTCCTCAAGCCGGATACGCATCGCCTCGGGTTGGATATGTTCGGGGCGCAGGAAGTCGGCGAAATTCTCGTCCACCCGCAACAGTACCTCGCGTTTGAAGGTGGGGAAATCGGCATGTGGTTTGATCTGCGGATTGCGTTCCTGCCACAGCATCCATTCGAACCAATCGGTAAAATGATCCTCGCTCGTGATGGACTTGAGCGCGTCCGCAATCTGCACCCCGCGTGATCGGGAAAAGCGCAAGGAGACGATCAGGGCCGCAGCCATATCCGGATTGCCCCGCTCCTTGATCCGCGCCATCGCTGCGTCAAACTCGGATGTTGTGCCGGACAAGGCCGCCCGCTGCACATCCAGCAGCGATATATCCTGAGCCAGCCCTGTGACGGGTACGCTTGCCCCTGCAATCGCCAACCCGCCAAACCTGCGTCGTGTGAATTTCATGAATCACCTCTTTTGCGTCTGCCCTTTATGTGGAGCGGCACGCGATCACTTGCATCAAACAGGGTCGTGATCAGCCCGCTTGCATCCCGTACCGAATTGCCAGAACGTCCCGCAGCAAGACGAAAGGCACCTTCATGGACATCCGCGCAATTCTGATGGGGCTGACATTTGCCCTGATCTGGTCCTCTGCGTTTACGTCGGCCCGGATCATCGTGGCGGATGCATCGCCCTTGGCGTCGCTCGCGTTGCGGTTTTTTCTATCGGGGCTGATCGGTGTGGTGATCGCTCGGATGCTGGGCCAGACGTGGAACCTGACCCGCGATCAGTGGCGCGCAACGATCATTTTCGGGGTGTGCCAGAACGCAATTTATCTGGGTTTGAATTTCTACGCAATGCAGACGGTGCAGGCGTCATTGGCCTCTATCATCGCTTCAACGATGCCTCTGATGGTCGCCTTCGCAGGCTGGATCGTGTTTCGCGACCGCTTGCCGTTGTTGGGTGTCGCGGGCCTGGTTTTGGGCGTCGGCGGCGTTGTTCTGATCATGTCGGCGAGGCTGAACACGGGCGTGGACCTTTACGGTGTTGCACTTTGTATTATTGCAGCCGTGGCATTGACGATAGCGACCCTGTCGATGCGCACCATGTCTTCGGGCGGGAACCTGATGATGGTCGTCGGCTTGCAGATGTTTGTCGGCTCGGGCGTGCTGGCCATTGCCTCGGCCCTGACCGAGACGATCCGGGTCGATGTCACCCCCGAGCTTGTCATCGCATTCGCGTATACAACCATCGGGCCGGGTCTGTTGGCGACATGGATATGGTTTGCGTTGGTGGCGCGGATCGGGGCGATCAAGGCGGCCACCTTTCACTTCCTCAACCCGTTCTTCGGGGTCGCAATTGCGGCTCTGTTACTGGGCGAACAGCTTGGAACGCAGGATGTGATCGGGGTGGCCATTATCGCGGCTGGCATCCTTGCGGTGCAATTGTCACGGCAGGCCAAAACCTGAACGCCGCCTCTTGCGCGCACCCACCTGCCCCATATGATTCTGCGTAGCCCTCAGTTGTGAAAGCCCGCGTCACATGCACCGCCGTACCTTTTTGTTATCTACCGTCGCGTTGATCCCTGCCATCGCCGGTGCATACCCTGCCGAGACGTTTACCCCAGATGTGTGGCGTACCCTGCGCGCGACCGATCAGGTGATCATTCTGAATTACCGCGCAAGCTGGTCCATCACCTGCCAGATCAAGGCCGACCTGATCGCCGAAGCGCTGGCCGATACCCCGGCTTACGCGAATCTGACCTTTGTGGATGTGGATTGGGACACGTTTGGGCGGGCCCAACTGACCGAGCGGCTAAAGGTTACCCGTCGCTCCACTCTGCTGGTGATGAAGAATGGCGAAGAAGTCGCGCGCCTGGTGAACGAACCTTACGCCCGCAAGGTCCGCGCCCTCTTGGACACCGCCCTTGCCGCCTGAGGTGACGACCCCGAAGGCCTATGCCTTTCTGCTTATCCCCGGCTATTCCCAACTTGGCTTTGCCTGCGCTCTCGAAGCGCTGAGCCTCGCCAACCTGCATCCCTCGGGTCAGGTGTTTTACACATGGCGGTTGATTGGCGAAAGCGGTGATCCCGTACCCGCCTATAATGGTGTGACAGCGGCGGTCGAAGCGGCCCTGCCCGACCTCGATCGACATGAAACGCTTGTGGTTTGTGCCGGGCATGGCGCTGGAGAAAACAGCACCAAACCCATCCTCAACTGGATACGCCGCGAGGTGCGCAAGGGGATGGATTTTGGTGCGCTATCGTCAGGCACCTACACGCTGGCCTTGGCTGGGTTGTTGTCGGGCAAGCGGGTCACGACCCACTGGGAATATCGCGATGCCCTGACAGAATTACTGCCGGATGTGATCATCCAAAACAGTCTCTATTCCGTGGACGGACGCATTTTCACGACAGCAGGCGGGGCTGCGTCGATGGATATGATGCTGCACCGGATCAGGGACGACTACGGCACCGATCTGGCCACATGGGTTGCCGATCAGATGGTCTATACCGATCCGCGCGGGCCAACACATGGTCAACGGCTGTCGCGCCGCACCCGGCCCGATCTGGCCCACGGCAAGTTGGGCGTTGCCCTGCAAATCATGGAAAACAACCTTGAGGACCCGCTGCGCCCGGACGAGATCGCGCAGGCCGTCGCGATCAGCACCCGGCAGCTTGAACGGCTCTTTGCCAAACATCTGGGCGTGTCGCCCAAGCGGCACTACTTGCATCTGCGGCTTGAGAAAGCGCGCGGGCTGCTGCGCCAGACCGCGCTCACGGTGACCGACATTTGCGTCGCTTGCGGGTTCCGGTCGCTGTCGCATTTCTCCAAAAGCTATCGTGGCGCGTTTGGGTTGTCACCGGGGCAGGAAAAGCGCGGCACGCGCGATATCTGGCAAGATCACAGATGATTGCGCGGTGGGCGCGTCGGCGCTATCTACACCTTATAGTTGTGAGGACGTTATGAAGCTATTGTTTGTGCACCAGAACATGCCCGGTCAGTACCGCGAGCTGATCCAGTGGCTTGGCGCGCTAGGCACGCACGAGATTGTCTTCCTGACCCAGCGCGTCAAGGCACCCACCTTCAAGGGGGTGCGTAGTGTCGTCTACAAAACGCACCACAAGGCGGATGAAAAGGCCTATGGGCTGTCGCGCACATGGGAGAATGCGGCCGGCAACGGTTTTGGCGCGGTCACGGCCCTGCGCGCGTTGGTGGCGGAAGGGTTCACCCCGGATATCGTCATCGGCCATGTAGGGTGGGGTGAGATGACGTTCTTTCGCGAGGTGCTGCCCGACGTGCCGATCATCGGGTTTTTCGAATATTTCTATTCAGTGCATGGCGGCCCTGTCGGTTTTGACCCTGCAAGCCCGCCCAGTGACCACGCCCCCTATCTCATGCACGGCCATAACGTCGTGCCATTGATGAATATCGAGGTCGTGGATGTCGCCCACAGCCCGACCATGTGGCAGCGCAACCGCTTTCCCGAAAGCTTTCATGACAAGATCTATGTCTGTCACGACGGTATCCGCACCGACAAACTGAAGCCGAACAAGAAGGCGACCATCAGCCTTGGCCGCATTGGCCGCCCCCTGACCGCCAAGGACGAGGTTGTGACTTTCATGGCACGCAATCTTGAGACCACGCGCGGCTATCACCAGTTCATGCGCGCCGTGCCCCGCATCCAGAAGGCACGACCGGGCGCGCGCATTCTGGTGATTGGCGGCAACGACGCATCCTATGGCGGCAAGTCCAAGCATCCCGGCGGTTTGCGCGGAGAGATGGAGGCCGAGGTTGGCCATCTGATCGACTGGGATCGCCTGCATTTTCTGGGGCAGGTGCCCTACGAGAGTTACCAGAAGATTATCCAGATCAGCACGTGCCACATTTACCTGACGATGCCCTTTGTCTTGTCATGGTCCCTGCTTGAAAGCATGGCGATGGGAGCCGTGATCGTCGCCAGTGACGTGGCCCCCGTGCGCGAGGCCATGACCCATAACGAAACCGGTCTGTTGGTCGATTTCTTCGATCCAGAGGCGCT
Organism: uncultured Tateyamaria sp.; assembly: GCF_947494755.1. Taxonomy (GTDB): domain Bacteria; phylum Pseudomonadota; class Alphaproteobacteria; order Rhodobacterales; family Rhodobacteraceae; genus Tateyamaria. Next base: position 231,221 of record NZ_CANLVZ010000003.1, on the reverse strand, counting down.
GGCGGCCCAGGTGGCCGAGGTTCTCGCTTCGCCCAAATCCTTTGCCCATATCGGGCACGCCGCCCGGCAACACGTTGTCAAGACATACGACTTTCACACCGTGTGCCTGCCCGAGCATATCCGACAGATCAACGCGCTGGTTCCCAAGGCGCTTGCCATCCCGGTGCCCTGAGAGATGCGGATTGTCATCCTGGGTGCCGACAGCAAGGTCGGGCGCTTTCTGCGCCCCCGCTGGACGGGCTCTGCCATGTGGGCGACGCGACACGACGTTGATATCACGGACACACCCACGCTTTGCGCCACATTGCATGGCGCGGATGCGGTGTTGAACCTTGCCGGTGTGACCCACCGCAGCGATGTGCCTCAGACGCTGAACGCCGATCTGGCGCACCGCGTTCTGGACGCCGCGCAAACCGCAGGTGCGGGCCGCGTGTTTCTGATGTCGACAGCAGCCGTTTACGGCGATCAGACCGGCCCCCTGACCGAAGACAGACAACCCGCGCCGCTTACCCCCTACGGACATGGCAAACACGCAATGGAGCAGGTCGCAGTCGCACACACCCACCCGTGTACCATCATGCGGGTCGGGAACCTTGCGGGGGCGGATGCCATTCTGGGCGGGTGGAGGCCGGGCTTTACCCTCGATACGTTCGCGGATGGCAGCACGCCAAGGCGCAGCTACATCGGGCCAACCGCGCTGGCCCGCAGTCTGGGTGCCCTCGTGCATCTGCGTGATGCGCCGCGTGTTGTGAACGTCGCCGCACCGGGTGCGGTATTGATGGGGGCGTTGCTTGACGCGGCCGGGCTTGAATGGGTTGCACGACCCGCACCAAGCACAGCCATCGCAGACGTGACGCTGGATACGACATTGCTGTGCACCCTCACCTCTTTCGCGGTCTCCGACCGCACCGCGCAGGGCATTGTTGCGGATTGGCGCGAAGGGCCAGACATATGACGTGGCGCAAACGGCTTTTTGATCTATTCTTTGCCAGCCTGCTGGTCGTGATCCTTGGGCCGGTCATATTGTGTCTGATGTGGGTGATCTGGCGCAAACAAGGCAGGCCTTTATTTTACGTCGCCGAACGGATGAAAACCCCTACGCAAAGCTTTGGGCTGTGGAAATTCCGCACCATGAGCGTCATCGACACGGATAAAGACAAAGGCGTGTCCGGCGGTGACAAGGCAGATCGGATTACCCCGCTTGGGGCCAAACTCCGCGCCAGACGCCTGGACGAGTTTCCACAGCTTTGGAACATTCTGCGCGGCGATCTCAGCTTTGTCGGGCCGCGCCCACCGTTGCGCGAATATGTTGAGCGGTTTCCAGAAACCTACGCGGCCGTCTTGCAGTCGCGCCCCGGTGTCACGGGTTTGGCCAGCGTGGTCATGCATGGCCACGAAGACAAGCTGCTCGCGCGGTGCAAAACGTCAGAGGAAACGGACGCGCTCTATGCCCGGATTTGTGTGCCGCGCAAGGCTCGATTGGACATGATCTATCAGCGGGATCAAAGCACGTGCTACGATTTCAGTATTGTTTTTCAAACGATTGCATTTGTGTTTCGGCGTCGATGACGCGCCGTGCGGCTTTGTAAACGAATTGCTTACGCCTTTGCCCTAACGATCAAGGCACGTGAAACATTTGTCAGGCTGAAAGGGCGCAATGCTGTCGGGGCTCACATCACTGCCGCGTTTGCACAAGCGCAGCATTTTGGCGGGGTTTGATGCGGCGCTTGTGCCGGTGGTCATGCTGTTTGCGATGGGGCTGACATCGGCGACCGGGTATGACGTGAGGCGCCTGATCGTTGTACTGCCCTACCTGCTGATCGCGGCAGGCGCGGTGTCGTTCTGGCTGAACGTGTCCTGTGGCACGCTTGGCGACGATTTTGCGGACACGGTGGCGCGCACCGCGATCTTTGCAGCCTTGTTGATGGTCGCGTCGATGGCGCTAAGTGCGGTCAGTCGCGATGCACTTGCGCTCAACACCCAGATTACATTCGGCATCGCACTCTTTGTGGCGTCGATCCTCAGCCGGGTGATCTTGCTGCAGATCGTGCTGTGGCTTTATCGGCGCAATGAAACCCGCTGCCGGGTTTTGATCTACGGGGCGGGCGCGACGGGCATGCAACTGGCGTCGGCGCTGCGCAATCACAAGGTCATCGAAGCCGTTGCATTTGTGGACGACAATCAGGCGCTGCATGGGTTGCGCGTTTTGCGGATGCCGGTGCACAGCCCGGTGCACATTGCCGACCTTGCCGCAGACAAGCAAATTGACCGGGTCCTCTTGGCGATCCCCTCACAAAGCCATCCCAAACAGATGCAGATCGCCCGGCGCTTGCAGGACATGGGCCTTGAGGTACAAACGCTGCCCTCGTTCTCGCAACTGATCGGGGAAGAGGCGCTGGTGGAAAAACTCAAGCCGCTCAACCCACGCCGTTTTCTTGGGCGCGACGAGGTCACAGGCGTGGATCGGGGGACGTTTGAGGGGGCACAGGCCTATGCAGGGCGCACCGTCTTGATCACGGGCGCTGGTGGCTCCATCGGGTCCGAGTTGTGCCGTCAGGTGTTGGAATGCCAGCCGGCCAAACTTGTCCTATTCGATCACAGTGAGCTGACTTTGTACCAGATCCATCGGGAACTTGACCCAGTGGTGCGGGACAGCAAAATCGAATTGGTTCCGATACTCGGCTGCGTCACGAAACCGGTGGATATTGCCCGCGCTTTGGAGCGGCATAATGTGCAGGTCGTGCTGCATGCCGCCGCCTACAAACACGTCCCGCTGGTTGAAGAAAACCCATCGTCGGGCATGTCCAACAACGCGTTGGGCACGCACACTCTGGCCTCGCTTGCGGCCAAGGCGGGGGTTGAGCGGTTTATCCTGATCTCGTCCGACAAGGCGGTGCGACCAACAAATGTCATGGGCGCGTCCAAGCGGCTGGCCGAACTGATCGTGCAGGATCACGCGCACCGGATCACCACGCCGCGCGGCCAAATCTTTTCAACGGTTCGGTTTGGCAATGTTCTGGGATCATCCGGGTCGGTCGTTCCGTTGTATCAAGAGCAACTTCGGCGCGGTGGCCCCTTGACCCTGACACACCCCGACGTGGCGCGGTATTTCATGACGGTGCAAGAGGCTGTGCATCTTGTTCTGCGCGCCGGATCAATGGCACAAGGTGGCGAAGTGTTTGTGTTGGATATGGGCAAGCCTGTGCGGATCGAACATCTGGCCCGCCAGGTCATCGAGAGCGCGGGACTCACGGTGCGCGACGCACAGAACCCCGAAGGTGATATAGCGATTGAAGTCACCGGCCTGCGACCGGGCGAGAAACTGACCGAGGAGCTGACACTCAACACAGCGCTGGTCCCGACACCTCACAAAAAGATATTCTTTACCTTCGAACAGCATCTCAGTGAGATCGAGGTCGCATCCGCGATGCGATCCCTGCGCGTTGCGCTTGCAAATGGTGACGACTCCGCAATTCGCACCATCGCAGCGAGGTGGGTCGAGGGGTATGGCACACAAGACCCGGCCCCATGTGCCACAGCCATACCAGCATCTTAGAAAGCTGACGAAGGCATCTGCCAGCATCTACGTTGCATTGGCTCGACAGCGGCCGACGGCGCGTGGCCTGTTTGCCGGACCTCGTTGAAACCGACCATGCGGTGCATAATACTTGTCTGCACCTTTGTTTTGACCAAACGACACCTAAATATGGGGAGACCCCGCGTGCGGACCTATCCGCGCCGCAGGGCAACGCACCAGATCGGAACAGACCATGACCAAATTTTTTAAAGACCCCGATGTGATCGCAACCCTGTCACCCGAGGAATTCCACGTCACACAGGAAAGTGGGACCGAACGGCCCGGCACAGGAAAACTGCTGAACAATAAGGAACCCGGCATTTATGTCGATATCGTATCGGGCGAGCCGCTGTTTGCGTCGTCCGACAAATACGAATCCGGCTGTGGTTGGCCATCCTTCACCAAACCGATTGAACCCGCCCATGTTGAAGAGTTGCGGGATGCCAGCCTTGGCATGATCCGCACCGAGGTCCGCAGCAAACATGGGGACAGCCACCTCGGGCATGTCTTTCCCGATGGCCCACGTGACCGGGGCGGCCTGCGGTATTGCATCAACTCGGCCTCACTGCGGTTTGTACATCGCGATGACATGGAGGCGGAAGGCTACGGGGACTATATCGAACAATTGGAGGATGTCGCATGAGCGAGCAACGGGCAGTTCTGGCCGGTGGGTGTTTTTGGGGGATGCAGGATCTGATCCGCAAGAAGCCCGGCATCATATCCACCCGCGTCGGCTATACGGGGGGGGATGTGCCCAATGCGACCTATCGCAACCATGGCACCCATGCCGAAGGGATCGAGATCGTCTTTGACCCGGCCATCATCTCCTATCGCGACATCCTGGAGTTCTTCTTTCAAATCCACGATCCAACCACGCTGAACCGGCAGGGAAATGATCGTGGGCTCAGCTATCGCTCGGCCATTTATTATGTGGATGACGCTCAAAAGGCGGTGGCCGAAGACACAATTGCGGACGTCGATGCGTCTGGCATATGGCCCGGAAAAGTCGTGACCGAGCTTGAACCCGTGGGCCCTTTTTGGGAAGCGGAACCAGAGCATCAAGACTATCTTGAGCGTATTCCTCACGGGTACACATGTCACTTTGTCAGACCCGATTGGGTGCTGCCCAAACGCGCCGCAGAATAGGGGCGGCCAAGACACGTGGAACCATTTCCACCGTTTCGTGTTTGTTATCCAGAACATGATAAACATGGAAAGGATGAACAAATGCTTGGTTGGGCAATTACATTTCTTGTGGTCGCGGTTATTGCGGCACTTCTTGGGTTCGGCGGAATCGCTGGCACATCGGCAGGTATCGCGCAGATCCTGTTTGTGGTCTTTTTGATACTGTTCGTGGTGGCTATGGTCGCCCGCGCAGTGCGGGGTCGTCCCCCGGTCTAACGACCACATCAATAAGACCAGGAAATGGCGGGCCATGTGCCCGCCTTTCTTACGTCTGGGACCGCGCCACACGCGGTCGACCCGTCGCTTCAACGGTCAGGGTCGCCTCTACGAAAACCTCCCGCGCTTCTGTCTTGGCCGTGCGGATGTCGCGGTCGACCCAGACTTCGATCTCCGCGGCACCCGCTGCCTCCGCCGCTTCACACGCTTGCGCGCGCAACACGCTTTCGAGCCGCGCAAGGGCGGCGTCAGAGGCGGCAAAATCTACTGGCCCACCCTCGAGATGCACTCGAAACAGACCATCGCTTGGGGCGGTCACAGAGCCGCTCCGCCGTACGACGACACGCCCAACGACCGCACCAATCGCGTTGGCAACACCTGCGTCTGCTGGCAAAATCATGTCCGTACCCATCAGCACCCCAACGCGAGGATAGTAGGTTGCGGCGGAGGCCCCCAGGCCGACGACAGGCACGTTCAGACCGGTCGCGATCCTGACTGCGCCGGCGTGCCCGTTCAGTCCCTTTTGCATCAGAATGTGGTGGGCTAGACCTTCGTCCATCCCGTCCTGCGCCAACGCGACCTCAAGCAACGCGATGGCTGTCTGGTCCCTCAATTGATCCACGATGCGCTGCGCCAGGACGATTGGGTCATAGGCTAAAACATCGCCAGACCCGGTGCGTCGCCGTCCGAACAACTGACAGGCAAGATGGGCTGCATTTGCATTCCAAGCCGTCAATTCGCCTAAAACATGACACGCATCGGATGGCGTCAGTGCGGCAACCTGAACCAAACCACGCGCCACCAAACGCTTGAGCGCGCCCATCTCCATGCGGGTGCGCAATACGGCCGCCAGTGGATGCACCCCCGTACCGATCCGGTCCAAGAGGGCGGCGTCACGCTCAGCCAATCCATCCATGCCAACGCCCGCCACCGCGCGCACGAAACGGCCATCATGTTCGCCCGGCGTGGTCGCGCGCACCTGCGCCTCAAGTGCAGGCAACACAACATCGGGGGCTTCGTGCGCGAGCAATGAAACCGGAACCACCCGGCGCGGCCCCAATGAAACACCGCCCACCAAACCCTCGCTGAGAAAATGCACTTCGCTGTCGCCGCCCAGACCGGTGGTGCGCATCGCGACAGCCTCAACCATCGTCCGATAAGGGCCAACCCGCGCGCCGTCAGGGTCAATCTCGGGTCGTCCATCGCGCAACATGGCAACATCTGTGGTCGTCCCGCCAATGTCACTGACCAACGCATGATCGGCCCCCGTCAACCACCGCGCACCAACGATGGAGGCGGCCGGCCCGCTCAAGATGGTCTCAATTGGTCGCGCGCGTGCCTGCGCAGAAGACATCAGTGCACCATCACCGCGCACCACCATCATCGGCGCCTCGATCCCGATGACGCGCAATTCTTCCTCTGCCCGCCCGATAAGCGCATCAATCATGCCAATCAGGCGCGCATTCAAAACGGCCGTCAACGCCCGTTTTGGACCACCCAGCTTAGCTGACAATTGGTGCGATGCGGATACGGGCCGACCCGTCACCTCGTGCACCAGTTCCATTGCGCGCAGTTCATGGGCGGGGTTGCGGGTGGCGAATTGGGATGCCACCGCAAAGCCGCTGACCTTTGATTTATGTGTCTCTAGAAAGGCCAATAGGGCGATTTCATCCAATGGCACCGCTTCTGTGCCATCATGCCGGTGCCCCCCCTTCAAGAGGCAGACAGGGTCACCTTTCAACGCATCAGCCAGACCTTGGGCTTCCAGATCCTGCGCCCGGAACCCGACATAGATCAGCGCCACCCGTCCGCCTTGCCCCTCGACCAGCGCATTGGTGGCCAAGGTCGTGGACAAGGACGCCATGCCAACGGCACCAGGCGCGATTCCGGCCTCGTTAAGGACTGAACGCACGGCCGCGCCTACGCCTACGGCAAGGTCGTGGCGCGTCGTCAACGCCTTGGCGCGCGCCAAAACCTCGGTTTCATCGCGCATCAACACCGCATCGGTATAGGTGCCGCCCGTATCGACGCCCAAGATCACCGCCATTCCCGTCCCCTTTTTTGGCAATGAATAGTGCGCCTATTTGCGACCAGTCGCGCTCAATTGCGTCACGGCCCATCGTGCTGCGTCCGCAACCGCTTCATCCGGATCCTCGCACAGGCCCTGCGCGACAGCTGCCAATTTCATGTCATTGGAATTTCCGATTGCATACAAGACATTGCGAACAAAACGATTGCGCCCGATGCGTTTGATCGGCGACCCCGAGAACCGTGCTCGAAACGCGGCGTCATCCAGAGCGGCCAATTCTGCCAAAGGCGGCGCACCGACCGCTCCGTGATAGCGCATATCGCTGGCCGCAACCGCAAACTTGTTCCAAGGGCAGACCGCCAGACAATCATCGCATCCGTAAATCCGGTTGCCCAGTAACGAGCGCAGGGCAACGTCGACTGGTCCCTTATGTTCGATCGTCAGGTAAGAGATGCACCGGCGTGCGTCCAATTGATAAGGCGCGGGAAACGCGTCGGTGGGGCACACATCAAGGCAGGCTCGGCACGACCCGCAGTGGTCCACCTCGGGCGGGTCTACATCCAAGTCGAGTGTGGTAAAAACAGACCCTAAAAAGGCCCAATTGCCCCAATCTCTACTCACGAGGTTGGTATGTTTGCCCTGCCAGCCCAGACCAGCGGCTTGCCCGAGCGCCTTTTCCGGCACAGGGGCAGTATCGACGAAAACCTTTACCTTGCCCCCCGCCTCTTCAATCATCCAGCGGGCCAGCCGCTTGAGCCGCTTCTTGACGATGTCATGATAATCGCGCCCCTGTGCGTAGACTGACACAGCACCTCGCGCGGGGTGTTCCAGCACCGCCAGCGGATCATGTTCGGGTGCATAGCTTTCGGCCAGCATCAAGATCGACCGCGCCTCAGGCCAGAGCGCAGACGGATCGGACCGCCACTGCATCCGGTCCGCCATCCATCCCATCTGACCGTGGCGCCCCTGTGCGATAAATGCGGCGAGGCGATCCGCCACCTCGGGCACAGCGTTGGGGCGGCACACGCGCGCCATCACAAACCCTTCGTCAAGGGCACGCTCCACGATCCGCTCTTTCAGGGTCTGTGTTCGCTTTTCCAAAAAAACCCCGGGGTCTGGGGCAGCGCCCCTGTCGGACGCCGGCCTCTAGAAGTCCAGATCGTTATAGTGTTTTGGCGGCGGGAAGCCGGGCACCTGATCGGCCAGAATGGACCGGAATGCAGGGCGCGACTTGATCTTGGCATACCAGTCCTTGACCACATCCGACCGGTTCCAATCCACGTCGGAAATGTAGTCGAGCGATGACAGATGCGCCGCCGCCGCGAAGTCCGCCAGGGTCATCACATCACCCGCCAGCCAGCGCCGATGGTCGAGCAGCCATTGCATGTAATCGAGGTGATACTTGATCGCCTTTGCCCCGTCTTTGACATTGCGGCTGTCGGGAAAGCCCTGGCCCATCACCTTTTTGTTGACCCGCTCGTATAGTAGCTTTGAGGTGACTTCGTTATGGAATTTGTCATCGAACCACCCGATCAGGCGGCGCACTTCCAGCTTGCCCGCCGCATCGGACGGCATCAGGGACGGCTCGGGCCGTGTCTCTTCTATATACTCGCAAATCGCGGCACTCTCAGACATCATCAGCCCGTCAAGGCGCAGCACCGGCACTTTGGCCGCAGGATTTCGGCGCAGGAAGTCCGGGTCCGCCTCCCAATAGCGTTCCTCGACAAGCTCGACCTCAATCTTCTTCTCGGCGAGGCTCAGGCGCACCTTGCGGCAGAACGGAGAGAGCGGAACGTGAAACAGGCGGGCCATAAATAATCCGAAGTCAGGCAGTAGGTCAGGCATGCATGCACGGCGCGGGCCGGATTTTCAACTCTGGAAACACGCATTACGCCCATCCGCGCGGATCGTGGCCGCACCATCGAGGATGGATGCCGCCCGCTTGCGGACATAAGATGAGGGGTTGCTGGCCGAGCGGCCCTTGGGATTGGGCAGGATCGCAGCCAACCGCGCGGCCTGCACATTGCTGAGCGCTTCGGGCCCTACGCCGAAGTAATGGCGCGCGGCGGCCTCGACCCCAAACACGCCTTCGTCAAACTCCGCTACGTTCAGGTACACTTCGAGAATACGTCGCTTGGACCATATCGCTTCGACCAAAGGGGTCATTGCGGCTTCCATCACTTTGCGAACCCACGACCGCCCATGCCACAGATACACATTCTTGACGACCTGCTGGCTGATGGTCGATGCCCCCCGGCTGCTGCCCTCGTCAATGGCAGCGCGGATCGCGACAATATCCAAACCCCAATGCAGGCAAAAGTTCGCATCCTCTGCCGCCACCACCGCCCGGGCCATGATCGGAGCGATTTCCTGAATAGCGACCCATTCATGATCCACGCCGTTCAGGCGACGTGATTCCTGCATCATGTAAAGCGTCGTGGGTGGGTTCAGCACCGACCACAACACGGTCCCCGCCACGGCGATCAAAAACACCACACTGAACACCCGCACAGCCCATCGGGTCAGCCACCACATGGGCCGAAATCGGCGCTTTGCCTTACTCTTTTTGGTGCGGGTTTTGCGAGGTTTTGCCATGCACCAAGCTATAGGCAGCGCCGCACGATGTGTGAACTAGTCCGATACCGATTGGGCGAGATATGTGCCAATTCTGCGCGCCCCCTCGGGAGAGGGATGGATCCCATCAAAGGCAAAGAGGTCGCGCAGATCCGGATCAACCGCCGCTTCACTATCCAGAAACGTCAATCGCGGGGTGGCTGCCGCAAACCGAGCCAGCCGCGCGTCATATTCCACCAAATAGGGTCTGCATCCTGTGAATTGCCCCGACCGGCTGCTCGCGTAATATCCCATCCAGATCACATCGACCTCGCGCGCCAGCACCTCGGCCAGAAAGGCCGGCACCTCACCTGTCAGCTCTGCGGTGATCAAGCCATCCAGCACCGACGTGCAGTCGTTGCAGGAACAATCAGTCAGAAAATCATTCGCCCCGCCGTTGATCAGAACGACATCCCAAGGCCCATCCCGAAACTGTGCGCGCACATCAAAACCGACGGCCCGGCCCAAGGTCGACGTGTTGGAAAACCGCGCGCCGGCAACCGCATCATTTTCGACCTCGCCACCCAAGGCCGTCCCAAAGACAGATGGGATGTCGCGCCCCGTCCACTTGTGCCAGGCCAGAATGCTGTCACCAATGGCCAACACACGAGGAGGGTCAGCCAGCGCTATGGTCGGCCAGATGCAAAGAATGAAAAGGATGTACCGCATGCGCGAACAGATAAGGCGATGCGGTGGCGATGCCAGCCTGCAATCATTCATTCACCATCTTTTCAGAAAACTCGACTTAAAAACAGAGCGTTAATTGCTAACGCAAAACAAAGATCTCGGCTAGCCTTGGGTCATTCGCAACCGCTTTTGGAGTCAGGAGATGATCGACCCAACAACCAGCGCGCAGCCCGGCGCCATCGCCCCACAGTTTCGCGCATTGAACACGACAGATGCGGCCCTTGTGTGGCTGCTCAAATGGTCCGGCGATGCTGATCATGTGATCGCGCACAAGCTGGGCACGATGCCCACCCGCGTCGCTGACATTTTGGCTGAAAACACCCATGTCGGCAGTCGGGATCGGGCCACCAAGATGGCAGCCCGACCCGACAAGTAAACCGTCACTCGGCCGGGATCGCACCCGCTTCGTGGCTGAGTGGGGCAGGCAAATGCACCAGCATTTCCTTCGGGCACACTTGCAGAAAATTCTGCTGCTCCGTGTCCCAATGCTGAAGGATATCGGCAGTTTTGACACTGCCGGTTTCACGCAGATGCCGCTCCAGCAGTTCTTCAAGCTGGCTCATCCAGTGATTGACCGTCACCGGGCAGGTCACAAGCGTTTCCATGTTCATCAACGCTTCGGCCTTGCCATCGGGGTCATAAAGATACGCCATGCCGCCCGTCATGCCGGCACCGAAATTCGCGCCGATCTCGCCCAAGATCACGGCGACGCCGCCGGTCATGTATTCGCACCCGTTCGATCCGCAGCCTTCGATCACCACATGCGCCCCGCTGTTGCGCACGGCAAAGCGTTCACCCGCACGCCCGGCCGCAAACAGGAACCCGTCCGTCGCACCATAAAGCACCGTGTTTCCGATGATGGTGTTTTCCGAGGCAACGATGGGCGACGACATGGGCGGGCGCACGACGATGGTGCCGCCCGACAACCCCTTGCCCACGTAGTCGTTGGCATCGCCCGATACTTCCAGTTTCAACCCCGGTGCCGCAAATGCCCCCAGTGATTGCCCCGCCGACCCGGTCAGCTTGACGGTCAGGTGATCGGGTTGCAGTGTATTGCGCATCCCGAACTGGCGCACGATGTGGCTCGACGTGCGCGTGCCGACTGTCCGATGCGTATTCTGCACCGCGTAAGACAGTTGCATCTTTTCACCGTCCTGCAGGAACCGCGCCGCATCGCGCACGATCTGCGCATCAAGCGTGTCGGGCACGGCGTTCCGCTCCTTGTCGCGGTTATAGACGATGTCCGCCGCGCCATCGACGGTGATCAGCATCGGGTTGAGATCAAGGTCATCGAGGTGCGCGGACCCGCGCGAGACCTGCGCCAGAAGATCGGCGCGCCCGATAACGTCATCCATGCTGCGCGCCCCGATCGAGGCCAGCAGCTCACGCACTTCCTGGGCATAGAACGTGATCAGATTCACGACCTTGTCCGCATTGCCGGTGAACTTATCGCGCAACGCTTCGTCCTGAGTACACACACCCACCGGGCAGGTGTTGGACTGGCACTGGCGCACCATGATGCAACCCATTGCGATCAGCGCGGCGGTGCCGATGCCGTATTCCTCGGCCCCCAGCATCGCGGCCATTACGATATCACGCCCCGTGCGTAACCCGCCATCGGTGCGCAGGGTGACGCGACCGCGCAGGTTGTTCATGGACAGCACCTGATGCGCTTCGGTCAAACCCATTTCCCAAGGCAGACCTGCATATTTGATCGAGGTCGCGGGCGAAGCCCCCGTGCCGCCATTGTGCCCGGAGATCAGGATCACATCCGCCTTGGCCTTGGCCACACCCGCTGCAATCGTGCCTACGCCTGAGGATGCCACCAATTTGACCGTCACCTTGCAGCGCGGGTTGATCTGCTTGAGGTCATAGATCAGCTGCGCCAAGTCCTCGATGGAATAGATGTCGTGGTGCGGCGGCGGCGAGATCAGTGTGACACCCTTGGTCGAGTGGCGCAAACGGGCAATCAGGTCGGTGACCTTCATCCCCGGCAGCTGCCCACCTTCGCCCGGCTTGGCACCTTGGGCGACCTTGATCTCGAGCTCTTCACACTGGTTCAGGTATTCGGCGGTGACACCGAACCGGCCCGACGCCACCTGTTTGATCTTGGCGGATGGGTTGTCGCCGTTGGGTTCGGGGTGGAAGTGTGCGGGGTCCTCGCCGCCCTCGCCGCTGTCGGACTTCGCGCCGATCCGGTTCATCGCCACGTTCAGTGTCTTGTGCGCCTCGGGCGACAACGCGCCAAGCGACATGCCCGGCGTCACAAAGCGTTTACGGATCGACGTGATGCTCTCGACTTCGTCCAGGGGAACGGGTTTCCCCAAGGGCTTAATATCCATCAAGTCCCGCAAATGAATCGGTGGGCCCGACCGCATCTTGGCCGAATACTGCTTCCACATCTCGTAGGACGCTTTGTTGCAGGCGGTCTGCATCATGTGCATCGAGGTCGCTTCCCACGCATGCGTCTCACCCGACTTGCGCGCTTTGTAGAATCCGCCGATGGGCAGCACGTTGGTGCCGCCCCAGCCCATCGCGTGCACCTCTTCGGCCTTGGTCTGGATGCCAGTGACGCCGATGCCGCTGATGCGGCTGGTCATGCCGGGGAAGTATTCCGCACACATCGCGCGGCTGAGGCCAACAGCCTCGAAATTCAGCCCCCCGCGATAGGACGACACGACCGAAATCCCCATCTTGGCCATGATCTTGAGCAGCCCCTGGTCGATGGCATTGCGATAGCGCGCAACGGCTTCAGTCAGCGTCCCGTCGATCAGACCGCGATCAATGCGGTCTGCCAGAGAATCCTCGGCCAGATAGGCATTCACGACCGTGGCACCGCAGCCGATCAAAACGGCAAAGTAATGCGGATCGATACACTCCGCCGAGCGGACGTTGAGCGAGCAGAACGTGCGCAACCCCTTGCGGGTCAAATGGCCGTGCACTGCCGAGGTCGCGAGGATCATCGGCATCGCAATCTTGTCGGCGTTTGAGTGCTGGTCCGTCAGCACGATATGACCCGAGCCCGAGCGCACGGCATCCTCTGCTTCGGCTCTGATACGGGCCAAACCGGCGCTCAACGCGCCCCGTCCTGCCTCAAACGTACAGTCAATTTCGACCAGATCGGCGTTGAAGTGCGTCGTGATGTCGGCCCAATGCGCGTTGCCCACGAAGGGACTGTCGAGCGTGATGATCTCGGTCTGGCTGCTGCTTTCATCCAGCACGTTCTTGAGGTTGCCGAACCGGGTCTTGAGGCTCATCACCCGGAACTCGCGCAAGCTGTCGATGGGCGGGTTTGTGACCTGAGAAAAGTTTTGGCGGAAAAAGTGTGACAAGGGCCGATACTTCTTGGACAAAACCGCCGAGGGGGTATCGTCGCCCATCGAGGCGAGCGCCTCTTTGCCATCCTCGGCCATTGGGGCGAGGATACTTTCCAGCTCTTCGATGGTATAGCCAGCCGCGATCTGACGGCGGCGCAATTCATCGCCCTCAAACAGGGCGGTTTCGGTCACGCCCGATAGTTCGGATTCAAGGTCCTTGATCTTGCCCACCCAGTCGCCGAAGGGCTGGCTGGCGGCCAGTTGATCCTTGATCTCGGTGTCGTGGTAAAGTTTGCCCTCTTGCATATCGACGGCCAGAATCTGGCCGGGGCCAAGCGCGCCCTTTTCGATCACATTGGCTTCGTTCAGCGGGACCATGCCGGTCTCAGACCCGGCAATCACCATCCCGTCGCGCGTCACGACATAGCGCATCGGGCGCAGCCCGTTCCGATCAAGTCCGGCACAGACCCAACGCCCATCGGTCATCGCGAGCGCGGCGGGGCCGTCCCACGGCTCCATCACCGAGTTGCAATAGGAATACATATCGCGCCACGCCTGTGGCAGTTCGACCGCTTGCTTCGACCACGACTCGGGCACCAGCATCGTCTTCGCCATCGGCGCATTCCGCCCCGCACGCACCAACACCTCGAACACCGCATCCAACGCGGCAGAGTCAGATGACCCATTGGCAACGATGGGTTTGATATCTTCAGCCATCTCACCGAACGCACCCGAGGCCATCCGGATCTCGTGGCTTTTCATCCAGTTGAGGTTGCCCTTGAGCGTGTTGATCTCACCGTTATGGGCCAACATGCGGAAGGGCTGGGCCAACCACCACTGAGGGAAAGTGTTGGTGGAATAGCGCTGGTGATAGATCGCAAAGGCACTTTCGAACCGTTCGTCCATCAGGTCGGGATAGAATTCGGCAACCTGCTCGGCCAGCATCATACCCTTGTAGATGATCGATCGGCACGACAGCGACGCGATATAAAGGGCAGGCACCTGAGCCGCCAATGCCGCCTTTTCGATACGACGACGGATCACGTACAGTTCACGCTCAAATGTTTCCTCATCCACACCTTTGGAGTTGGAAATCAGGATTTGCTCGATCTCGGGACGGGTCGCGTTGGCCTTTTCACCAAGGCAGGCGATTTTGACCGGCACATGCCGCCAGCCGTAGATGTAATAGCCCATGCGCAGAACTTCGGTTTCCACGATTGTGCGACAGGTTTCCTGCGCGCCAAAGTCGGTGCGGGGCAGGAAGACCTGACCCACCGCAATCAGTTGTTCGCGGTTAGGCGTGTGGCCTGTCCGCTCGATCTGATCATAGAAGAATTCACACGGGATCTGGACGTGGATGCCCGCGCCGTCGCCCGTCTTGCCGTCCGCATCAACAGCGCCCCGGTGCCAGATCGCCTTCAGGGCCTTGATCCCGTTTTCAACCACCGCCCGGCTTTTAGAACCATCCACCGACACAACAAGGCCGACACCACAAGACGAATGCTCTTCGGCTTTGGAATAGAGACCATTTTCGGCCATGAACGTGCGCTTGGCTTCCTCGCGGGCCACCCAGTTAGCGTCATATTTGGTCATTGGTCAGATCCTTTCACGTTCGGGCGATAGCTGGCCAATGAGGCCTCGCAATCATAAAGAGGGGTCTTGGAAAAAAATCCCGGCTCGCCGGGGTAGATGAAGTCGACAGGGGTGCGGTCCCACTCGATCGTGTCCCCGTCGCGGGTCCACTTTTGGGTCACCAGACCGGACACAAACCGGCGGTGTTTGACCGATACGAACTCGGCCCCCGACACCTCCAGATATGTGCCGCTGGTATCTTCGTACCGGGCCGAAAATTCAGTGCCCAGCAGCGGTTCGCCGTCAATCACCACGTCATTACCGCTAAGCCTGTCGAAGCCGACGACGCGCACAACACCAGTCTCGCTGCGCTGCACAAAGTCATAGGCGTCGGTGCCGGTGCTGAGCAACTCGCTCAGGCTGGCGGGATCAGGCGCGGGTTGTTGCAAGACTTCGCGGCGGATCGGGAATAACTCATAGCTTTCGAGCCATTGCGTTTCCGCGTCAATCTTGGACAGGAAGTTAGGCCCGTCAGCGTTGAACTGAATGCGCCAGCTTTCGCCCGGTTGATCCGCCGCACAAGTATAGATGTGAGACACCATACAACTGCGCGACTGCACGGTCAGCGTGCCGGTGCAGCCCGCCGGGGGATAGTACAGATCGCCGTCCTGCGCCGTAGCGGCCAAAGGTACGATGCCCAATATGATGTAGATCAGGCGCATCATGTCGGCTTGATGTCCGGGTTCAGCACCGCCACATCCGCGCGGGTCAGTCGTTTGTGATCGCCATGCGCATAGGCAAAGCTGTCCGGCATCTCATCCACGAAAATCTCGTGGGTGAGGGTAAAGCCGTTTGGATCGTCAAACAGACCCAACGCCAAATCGGTGCCCCCAAACCACTCCCCAGGCTTGGTCTGGCGGAAATAGAGGGCCGTGCCGCATTCCCGGCACCACGCGCGCTCGGCCCAGGCGCTCGTTTTACGGGTCGCGATATGCTCGGCACCGTACCATGTCAGATCATCGGTCTTGACCGAGACCTCAAGCAGGGCCGACCCCGTCCACCGGCGACATGACGGACAATGGCAGATGCCGTAGGTCGACGGCACGTTGCGCGCATCAAAGCGCACTGCGCGGCACAGGCATCCTCCGGACTTGTCCATCTCACTTCTCCGTTTTTGTCAGTATAACTGACGTTTTACTACGGTAATCTGGCGGCTTATTCAGCCGCGATGGCGGCTGCACCGAACTGCTCAAGGATCGCCTCGGCGCAGTCGCGCCCGTCCTTGATGGCCCACACAACCAGCGATGCGCCGCGCACGATGTCGCCCACCGCGTAGACGCCAGGCATGGCCGTCTTGCCTGTCGTGAACTCGGCCTTGACCGTACCCCAACGGGTCACCTCAAGCTCTGGCTGGTCCCACAGGGTTGGCAATTCTTCGGGTTCGAAGCCAAGCGCCTTGATCACCAGATCGGCCTCTTCGACGTAATCCGCACCCTCGATCACCTCAGGGGCTTGGCGACCAGTTGCGTCGGGGGCACCCAGACGCATTTTCTGGACCATGACACCCGACACATAATCGCCATCGGTGGTGAACCCTTTGGGCGCGCTCAGCCATTCGAAGACTACGCCTTCTTCTTCGGCGTTTTGCACTTCGCGTTGACTGCCGGGCATGTTGGCGCGGTCCCGACGATAAAGACACTTCACCGAAGTGGCACCCTGCCGGATTGACGTGCGCACGCAGTCCATCGCTGTGTCGCCCCCACCAATCACGACGACGCGCTTGCCCTTGGCGTTCATGCGGCCTGACTCGAAATCGTCTACCGCGTCGCCAAAGCTCTTGCGATTGCTGACAGTAAGGAAATCAATAGCGCGCTCGACACCTGCGGCTTCGGCGTTCGGCATGGAAAGCTCACGGCTTTTGTACACACCGGTCGCAACGATGACGGCGTCGTGGGCGGCGTGAATATCCGCAAACGAGATGTCTTCACCAACGGCGCAGTTCAGCTTGAACGTCACGCCGCCCTTCTCAAGCTGTTCATTGCGCCGCATCACGACGTCCTTTTCCAGCTTGAAACCCGGGATGCCGTAGGTCAGCAAACCACCAGCACGATCATGACGGTCATAAACGGTGACTTGCACCCCTGCGCGGCGCAGAACATCAGCCGCTGCCAGCCCACCCGGCCCCGCACCGATTATCCCGACGCTCTCGGCACGTTCCGTGCTTGGTGCGATGGACATCACCCAACCTTTTTCCCACGCTGTGTCGGTGATGTATTTTTCGACCGAGCCGATGGTGACGGTGCCATGGCCCGAGGATTCGATGACGCAGTTGCCTTCGCACAGGCGATCCTGCGGGCAAATCCGGCCACAGATTTCAGGGAACGTGTTGGTCGCCTGGCTCACCTCATAGGCTTCGCGCAGACGGCCTTCTGCGGTCAGGCGCAGCCAGTCGGGGATGTTGTTGTGCAGCGGGCAGTGGGACTGACAGTAGGGCACACCGCATTGCGAACACCGGCTCGATTGTTCTTTGGCTTTGGCGTCAGCGTATTCGGCGTAGATCTCGTTGAAGTCTTCACGGCGCACTTCGGCTTCACGCTTTTCAGGCATGTCGCGTTCGATCTTAACAAATTTCAGCATCGGTTGCTCAGCCATAGTCCGCTCCTGCCAGTCAAAGGTCGTGCGCGGGGAGTAAATCAAACTTGGGTGGAATAAAAGTCAGCATTGCTGACATACCACAAACATTTTTTGCCGATTTTACTCAGCGATCGCTACTCATTCATGATTATTAGGTCCGAATCGGATTCATTTGCGCGTTTGCGTCCAGAATCAGAGACTTGTACCAAAGGTATAACACAAAGGTGCCCGACCCCATGACTCTGTTTCAACTCTTGATTGTGGCTATCATCCAAGGCGTGACCGAGTTCCTCCCGGTTTCATCTTCTGGCCACCTCATCTTGTTGCCTGCGTTGACGGGTACACCAGATCAAGGGCTGGCCATTGACGTTGCGGTGCATGTCGGCACTTTGCTGGCCGTCATCCTCTATTTCCGCCAGGACGTCTGGATCGCGACGATCGGCCTGACCCGGCTGATCAAGGGGCGGATCGATACGCCCGGTGCCTTCCTCGCGCTGTGCCTGATCATTGCGACGATACCGGCGGTCTTGGTTGGCCTTGTCATCAAACTGACAGGTCTGGATGAGACGATGCGGTCGGTAGCTGTGATCGGCTGGACCATGCTGATCTTTGGCGTCGTGCTTTATTGGGCGGACCGAACCGGCGGCACAACCCGCACCGCAGAGCGTTGGACGTTGAAGGACGCAGCCCTCATGGGTCTGGCCCAATGCCTTGCGCTGATCCCCGGTACTTCGCGGTCAGGCATCACGATCACGGCCGCACGACGCTTGGGATACGCACGTGAAGACGCGGCAAAACTGGCGATGCTGATGTCGATCCCGGTGATCATCGCGTCGGGTGCCGTGCTGAGCCTCGACATCATCGGGGACGCGAACTGGGCGTTGATGCGCGATGCGTCTGTCGCGGCGGCCTTTGCATTTGTCGCCGCACTTTTGGCGCTGACCCTTATGATGCGTCTATTGCGCAGCGTCAGCTTCACACCTTACGTGATCTACCGGATCGCCTTGGGGGTGAGCCTGTTGATCTGGGCCTACACCTAGGCCTTCAGGTTCTTGGCACTTTCCTTGATCGCGTCGTATTGACCTGACGGGCGGAAACGCCACAGATAGTCTGGCAACACGGTTTCAAGGGCCACAGGTTCAATGCCCAGCGCGGCAAACCCCATCGCATCCTCCGCGACGACATTGTCATTGCGCAGGTTGCGCACCTGATCGCGCGTGATCTGGGCCGGTACCAATCCGAGAGACAGCGTGTTGGCCATATCAAAGCCAAAACCCATCAAGGCAGCCATCGGGAACGGGATGTTCACCACCATGCGGCGACGGCGAATGACGTCCAGCATTGTGGCCATCAACGACCGGAAATCGCGCACGTCCGGTCCGCCAAGCTCGTAAATCCCCGGGGTCACGTCAGTGGTCAACGCCAGCTCAGCCGCCTTGGCCACATCATCGACATAGACCGGTTGAAACAGCGTATCGGCCCCAACGACGGGCAGCACAGGACCTAGCCGGGTCATGGATGCGAAGCGATTGAAAAACTCATCCTCGGCCCCAAACACAATTGAGGGCCGCAGGATCACGGCGTCCGGCATATGCTCCAGAACCGCCTGTTCGCCCAGACCCTTGGTGCGGGCATAGTCACTTTCGCTGTCCACATCCGCGCCGATGGCCGAGATTTGTACCATCTTTGACACGCCCTGTGCCGCAGCAATGCGCGCGATGCGGCCAGCACCTTCGGACTGCACAGCTTCAAAAGTGTTCTTGCCGTTTGCCGCGAGAATACCGACACAATTTACAACTGCGTCCGCGCCCGCCATCACCTGCCCGACAGAGGTGTCGTCGCGGATGTTGCACAAGACCGGCTCGACCTGACCGACAACGCCGTAGGGTTTGACAAAGATCGCCTCGTTCGGGCGACGCACAGCAACACGCACGCGCCAACCGGCTTTGGCCATGCGGCGTGCGATATACCGACCGACAAACCCGGACCCGCCATAAATAGTGACCAGCTTGGACATAACGCGCTCCTCGCACACAAATTTGGTCCATATCTACGCCCCGCCCCATGCACAGACAAGACGCCAAATTGGCACGGGGGCGCTGTTCTTTGTTCCGGAAAAGGCCAGCCGAAGCCGTCTGCAAGTCCGGCCCCGGCCCAGTCCAGAATCAGATTGACACCTTTGCCCGCTACGCTTAATCAGCCCGAACCACTTCGTGCCCAGATGGCGGAATGGTAGACGCGCTAGCTTCAGGTGCTAGTGTCCGTATGGACGTGGAGGTTCGAGTCCTCTTCTGGGCACCAACCACCCCCAAAATCCGAGAACGGCCGGTCCTTTGATAAGGACGTCGTCGCCCTATCAGCCTGTTTAGTGACGATCCTGCAAGACTGTTGCAGACTCCAGTCATCACATTTTTGCAAGCCAGCACACCAAACTTTAGAATAATTCTAAAAGCGACTTGGCAAGTGACAGCCAGCCTCTATGTTCATGGCATAGCCAGCACAGTGCCAGCCAGATCAGACAACTTTCGAGGGTAAGCATATGACACAGACCGCCGCAGCGTTGAACACAGACGCACGTACCGCCATCGCGGACGCACTGAACCAATCCGTCGCAGAGACCGCCGTCGCGACCATGTTGGCGCAAAATTTCCACTGGAATGTCAAGGGGATGGCTTTTGGCCCGCTGCACGAGTTGTTCCAGACGATCTACGAAGATCACTTTGTGGCTCAGGACGACCTGGCCGAACGAATCCGCGCCTTGGACGCCCACGCCGGCGGTACATTGGCCGGAATGCTAAAGCGGTCCAAAGTGCAGGAACATGATGGTCACGCAAGCGATCAGCAGATGATCAAGCTGTTGAAAGAAGCGCAGGAAACGCTTGCCGCGACGCTTGCAGGCAGTGGCGCGCTAGCGGCAGATCACGGCGACACCCTGACAGAGGATTTGTGCATCGCGCGCGGTCAGACCCACGAGAAGTTTGCATGGATGCTGCGAGCCCACCTCACCGACTGATCCACAAACGAGACTCCAAACCCATCGCGGTCAGAGGACATCCTCGGCCGCGATTTTCTTTTTGGCGAGCTTTTTGCGGTAGGCCAGCTCCCAATGCTCGTAGCGGCCCAAGCGGGCCTGCTGCGCGGTCAGCATTTCGATAAAGCCCTTGCGATGGGTGTCTTTCTTCAGGGCTTTGAACATGGATTTCTGCGCCTTGGTCATGGAACACCCGATGCAATGCCCCTCGCGTTTGAACTTGCACACATCAATACAGGGGCTGGGTGTTTTGGGCATGACGTGATCCTTGCTGACCCGATAGCTGGGCCTGACAGCCAGCAATTTCAACTCGGATCGGGTATCTTCCTGAGCGGCCTAGTGGCCCAGATAGGTGCGCAGCGCCGCCTCTGTGCCTTCGGCCCATACCAACGTCAACCAGCGCGTAAAGCTTTCGGCAAAACGGGCGTTGTTGCCGAGATCACCGTAAAACTGTTCCTGGCGCAACCATGCCATCGGATCGTTGCGGGTCTGTTGCGCCTGTGCGGTCAACTGTCCCCAATGAGGGTCATTAGGGGCAATGACGCTGCCGTCCTCTCGGGTGCCGGCGCACATGCGGGCCCACAACGCTTCGACCAAGGCGAGGCCGTCAATCGGCGTTCCTGCCGCCAGCGCATCGCGGATCACGGGGTGCAAAAAGCCCGGATGCCGGGACGAGCCGTCAAAGGCGACCCGCCGCGTAGTGTCGTAGATTTCAGGATTCGCAAACCGCTTGGTGATCAGATCGACATAAGCCGTGGGCGTCATTCCGGGGACCGCGACAACGTGAGGCACGATTTCTTCGACCGCGATCTTGGCAAACACCGGTCCGATCAATGGGTTGGCCATCGTGCCTGCAATGGTGGCGACAGACAACAACTCGCCCGGCGTCGCGATGATCTGGTGACCCGCATTGAGCAGGCGCAGCTTCATCGCCTCGTAAGTGTGCACATCGTCGGTAAATGTTGCACCAACCTTGTCCCAGTCAGGGCGGCCTGCGCAAAACTTGTCCTCGATCACCCATTGGCGGAAGTTTTCGTGGGTCACGGGCACAGCGTCATCGATCCCAAGGGATTGGGCCAGCGCCAGTTCGGTCTGCCCGGTCGCCGGGACAATGCAATCGACCATGGAATTGGGAAACGTGACGGTCTCTTCGATCCAATCGGCAAGGTCGGGGTCAGACAACCGCGCCAGCCCCACAACTGTCTGACGCAGGATGTCTCCGTTGCCTTGCAGGTTGTCACAGCTTTGACAGGTAAACGGACCGGCTCCGCTTGCGCGGCGCAGCTTGAGGGCTGCGACCATGGCGCCAAAGGCGGTTCTGGGCGTGTCCGGTAATGCAACATCATGCTGGATATCAGCATGATCCGCATCCAGCGTACCCTCAACGGTTTGATAATAGCCGCCCTCTGTCACTGTCATCGACACGATACGGATGGACGGCTCAGCCATGTGCGCAATCAGGGGCGCATTGTCATCCGCAACAGGGACAAATCCGATCATTGACCCGGTCACCTCCGCCGATTTGCCGGAGGGGTCGAGTTCGATCAGCGTCGTCAGACAATCCTGCGCCAACAGCTTTTCGCGTTGGGCCGCGTCGCCTGCGCGTACACCGGCACCCAAGATCGCCCAATCATGCGCCAGCCCCTGATCCATCAGCCGATGCAGATACCACGCCTGATGGCCACGATGAAAATTCCCCAACCCAATGTGAACGATACCCGCGGACAAGTCGGCGCGATCATAGCTTGGGGTGCGCACCGCGCTTGGCAAATCGCTGAGGGTATTCAGGTTCAATTTCATCAACTCATCCACTGGCCGCCGTCGACGTTATACGTCTGCGACAGAATATAATCGGAGTCAGAGGATGCCAGAAAGACTGCCATACCCGTCAAATCAGAAGGCTCCGCAAAGCGGCCCGCAGGCACACCCGCAGCCACCTCGGCCTTCTTCTGGCCCGGCTCTTTGCCTTCGAGTTTGGCAAACATCGCGTCCACATGATCCCAATGGGCACCATCGACGACGCCCGGTGCGATGGCGTTCACGTTGATCCCATGCTTGATCAGGTTCAACCCTGCCGATTGCGTCATCGAAATCACCGCCGCCTTGGTCGAGCAATAGACCAACACAAGGCTTTCGCCGCGCCGCCCGGCTTGCGATGCCATGTTGATGATCTTGCCACCGTGGCCCTGGGCGATCATCTGTTTGGCCGCTGCCTGCATGGTGAACAGGGTGCCTGCCACATTGACGGCATAAAGCCTGTCATAGCTGTCGCGGGTGATATCCACCGTCTCGGCGGCGTCAAACAAGGCGGCGTTGTTGATCAGGATATCCAGCTTGCCCGCATGTGATACGACGGAGGCAATGGCGGCATCAATGCTATCCTGGTCACTGACATCAATCTGGATGGCATAGGCCCTTTCCCCCAGGGCCCTGGCAGTCTCCTGCGCCAGCTCCAGATCGATGTCAGCAATCGCGACGCGCGCCCCTTCGGCCAGATAGGCCTCGGCAAACCCGCGCCCGATGCCGCGACCGGCCCCTGTGATCAGGGCCGATTTACCGTCGAGCCGTTTCATCAGATGCGCATGCCTTGCGCGTCAAAACGGTGCATCTGATCAGCCATCGGCGTCAGGTAGATCGTGTCCCCATGTGTCGCCTCAATGTCGCCGGTGATGCGGACGGTCATCATATCCATAAGCCCGGTCTCATGGATGTGAATAAATGTATCGGACCCCAAATGTTCGGCCACGCCAACGCGGCCTTTCCAAGCCCCTTCGATCTTGGACACGGTCATGTGCTCGGGACGAATGCCGATAGTGGTCGCATCGTGCTTGGCCGCCTCGGGCCCTTCAATCAGGTTCATCTTGGGTGAGCCGATAAAGCCCGCCACAAACTTGTTGCGTGGTGTGTGGTAGAGCTCGAGTGGCGAGCCAACCTGTTCAATCACTCCGGCCTGCAACACAACGATCTTGTCGGCCATCGTCATCGCTTCGACCTGATCGTGCGTCACGTAGATCATCGTGGTTTCGAGCTTTTTGTGCAGCTCGGAAATCTCAAGGCGCATTCCCACACGCAGGGCCGCATCAAGATTCGACAGCGGCTCGTCAAACAGGAACGCAGCAGGCTCACGTACAATCGCGCGGCCAATGGCAACACGCTGGCGCTGACCACCGGACAATTGCCCCGGCTTGCGATCAAGGTAGTCCGTAAGGTTCAGCGCCTTGGCCGCAGCCTCGATCTTGGTCTTTTGCGTTGCCTCGTCCAGACCCGCCATGCGCATCGGGAACGCGATGTTCTTGCGCACGGACATGTGCGGATAAAGCGCGTAGGACTGGAACACCATCGCCAGCCCGCGCTTGGCGGGGGGCAATTCGGTAGCGTTCTTGCCGTCGATGCTGATGTCGCCGGATGTTGTATCTTCAAGCCCGGCGATCAGGCGCAACAAGGTCGACTTGCCACAACCCGAGGGGCCGACAAAAACCACAAACTCGCCCTCGTTGATCTGAAGATCAAGCGGCGGGATAACTTGCACGTCGCCGAAGCTCTTGGTGACTTGGTTAAGTGTGATCTGTCCCATTGGTCAGGTTCCTTATTTCACCGCGCCGAACGTCAGGCCGCGGACAAGTTGTTTCTGGCTGAACCAGCCCATGATCAGAATGGGCGCAATTGCCATCATAGAAGCCGCCGACAGTTTGGCGTAAAAAAGACCCTCAGGAGCGGAGAAGCTGGCGATAAAGGCCGTGAGTGGTGCCGCATCTACGGTGGTCAGAAGGATGGTCCAAAACGCTTCGTTCCAGGCCAGAATGATGTTGAGCAGAATGGTCGAGGCGATACCCGGCAAAGCCATGGGCGTCAGCACATAGAGGATTTCGGAACGCAGGCTCGCCCCGTCCATACGCGATGCCTCAAGGATCTCACCAGGGATTTCCTTGAAGTACGTGTAAAGCATCCAGACGATGATCGGCAGGTTGATCAGCATCAGCACCACGATCAACAGCGCGCGACTGTCCATCACACCCAGCCACTTGGCCAGCAGCACCAGCGGATAGAGGACGCCAACGGCGGGCAGCATTTTGGTGCTGAGCATCCACAAGAGCACGTCCTTGGTGCGCTTACCGGGCACAAAGGCCATGGACCAGGCCGCTGGCACCGCGATCAGGATACCGAGCAAGGTCGAGCCGACCGCAATGATGATCGAGTTCATCAACGCCTTGGGATAGTTCGAGCGTTCCTGAACGGCCGTGTAATTCTCAAGCGTCCAGTCAAAGAAGAACCAAACGGGCGGATCGGCGATAGCTGTCCCTTCGGTTTTGAAAGAGGTCAGGAACGTCCACATGATCGGAAAGAACATCAGCAGACCAAACGCCCATGCAAGGGCCGTCCAGATGACTTTCTGTTTGGTGGTGATTGCGCGGGCCATATCTAAGTCCTCCCTCAGTTATCGAGGTTCTTGCCGACGATCCGCATCAGGAAGATCGCAACAATGTTGGCAAGGATGACGGCAATGATGCCCCCGGCGGATCCAAGGCCCACGTTCTGGCTTTCCAACACGCGCTGGTAGACCAGATAGGTCAGCGTGCGGGTGCCAAAGGCGCCGTTGGTGGTCACGAAAATCTCGGCAAAGATCGACAGCAAGAAGATCGTCTGGATCAGGATTACAACCGTGATCGCTCGGCTGAGGTGCGGCAGGATGATAAAGCGGAACCGCGACAGCACGGGCGCCCCGTCCATCTCGGCGGCCTCAAGCTGCTCACTGTCCAGCGACTGCACCGCCGTCAGAAGGATCAGCGTCGCAAAGGGCAACCATTGCCAGGCCACAATGATCACGATCGAGAATACCGGTGCCTGACTGAGAAAGTCATACGGCTGCAATCCGAGGAACTTGTAGAGGTAGGAAAACAGCCCATTGTCAACGTTGAAGAACATGTTCTTCCACACAAGCGCGGACACAGTGGGCATCACAAAGAAGGGTGCGATGACGAGAATGCGGACAATGCCCTGACCGTACATCTGCCGGTCGAGCAGTAGCGCCATCAATACTCCGCCCACGATGGTGATCGACAGAATACCGCCCACCATCCACAGGGTTGTGCCAACCGACCTCAGGAACGAGGACGAACTGACGAAGCGAACGTAGTTGTCAAACCCGATCCATGCATCAAACGTGGCGCGCAGCGGGCGGTAATCGGCAAACGAGAAGTAAAGCGTCATGCAGAGCGGGACGAGCATCCACACCAGCAATAGGAACACTGCGGGTGCGATCATGATGCGGGCGGCGGATCGGGAATGCGCTGTAGCCATGTCAGTGTTCCTTTGATTGAAAGTGAATACGCACGGAATCGAAGCTTGCGGAAATTCCAGCCGGAATTCGCGAAAGAGCCGATAATCGCAGAAAGATCTGACAGATCAGGCGGCGCGACAAACGCGCCGCCTGAGATGTTGAGTCGGAAGGCTTAGTAGCCGGCCGCTTCCATTGCTTCGGTCGTGATCTCTTGCGCGTTGGCAAGAGCCTGCTCGACGGTCTGCTGACCGGCATAGGCGGCCGAGAACTCCTGGCTCACTTCGGTCGCAATACCCGCGAACTCTGGGATCGCAGCGAACTGGACACCCACATAGGGGCTTGGTTCAACTGTGGAGTTGTTGGGGTCAGCCGACAGGATCGAGTCCAGAGTCATCTGTGCGAAAGGCACTTTCTGGTACTCAGGGTTTTCGTACAGCGATGTACGCGCACCCGGAGGCACGTTGGCCCAACCTTCGTTGCCGGCAACCAGTTCGATGTAGTCGGTGCTTGTCGCCCACTCGATGAACTGCTTGGCTTCAGCTTCTTGCTGTGTGCCCGCAGGAACGGCGAGCGCCCAGGCCCAGAGCCAGTTGGAGCGTTTGCCCAAACCATTGTCAGGTGCCAGTGCAAAGCCGACGCTGTCAGCAACAGTCGACTCGTCAGGGTTGGTCACAAAGGATGCCGCAACTGTTGCGTCGATCCACATGCCGCACTTGCCTTGCTGGAACAACGACAGGTTTTCGTTAAACCCGTTTGTCGCGTAACCGGCAGGACCGGAAGCGTCCATCATGTTCTTGAAGAAGTTGACGGTGTTCGCCCACGCTTCGGTGTCGAACTGTGCGTTCCAGTCTTCGTCGAACCAGCGTGCACCGAACGAGTTGGACATCGCAGTGATGAATGCACCACCTTCGCCCCAACCGGCTTTGCCGCGCAGGCAGATGCCGTTGATTTCCTGATCACGGTCGGTCATCGCAGCCGCAGCTTCGGCGATGAATTCCCATGTCGGCGCATCAGGCATTTCCATGCCAGCCGCTTCCATCAGGTCGGTGCGATACATCACCATCGAGCTTTCGCCGTAGAACGGTGCCGCATACAGCGTGCCGTCGTGGCTCAGACCACCGGCCATCGCGGGCAGGATGTCGCCGACGTTGTACTCATCCGAGAGGTCATCCAGCGGGACAAGCCAGCCGTTGGCACCCCAGATCGGCGTTTCGTACATGCCGATCGTCATGATGTCGAAGGACCCACCGTTTGTCGTGATGTCTGTTGTGACACGCTGGCGCAGCACGTTCTCTTCCAGCGTCACCCACTCGACGTTGATGCCGGTCTGTTCGGTGAACTGGTCTGTGTAACCCTGCATACGGATCATGTCGCCATTGTTCACGGTAGCGATGGTGATTGTCTTTGCGTGACCATCCGCGGCAGCGATGCCAGCCGTCAGGCCCAGGCCAACCGCAGTGGTCAGCAGTGTTTTCATTATAGACATTGATGTCCTCCCTTTTACACGCGTAAATATTGTGAGCGAGTCCGACACGAGTCAAGGTTATTTTTTGGGGCTCGCCATATTCTGCGATGCGGCATCTGATTTACTTCAGGCGGACTCGCGCAGTTTAAGCTCGCCATCGAAAAGCGTTATCTCGGGCGTATCGTCGGATACCTCACCGCGGATCATTTGCAGCAGCCGAGAAACCGCCTTCTTCCCAATGGCATCAGTGTTTTGCGCGACAGTTGTCAAAGCAGGATTAAGGTAAGGGCACAGCGGATAGTCGTCATGCCCGGCAATCCGCAATCCGCCTTTGGCCCCGCGCCCAGGCATCAGACCGTGCCGCGCTGCGGCACGTATCGCGCCGATGGCCACGCGATCATTCACGCACAGAATCGACCGATCGGTCAGGCGGCCATGCGCAAATTCAGTATCAAGAATCGCCTCTCCATGCTCTTCGAAATGGGCGCTGTCAGAGATGGATTCGGTGCCCAGAACCTCGGGCTCGAACCCCAGTTTTTCCATCTGCGCGATGTACGCTGCCTCGCGCTCAAGTGCGTTAAAGTTCACTCGCGGCATGGCAAGAAAGGCCGGTGGATCACCCACGCGACACAGATATTCAGTTATTAATCCAGTGCTTTGTTGGTGATTTGTACCAACAAAATCGACGTTTGGCATGGTCGTGGGGCGCGAATCCATCAGCACAAAGGGCAGCCGAGATTTGAGCCGAAGCTGCACGGCCTGATCGCTGTGATCGCCCAATGGGGCCACCAATGCACCATCCACATTCATCGACATAAACGTCTCTGCGGCGCGGGCCTCGATGGCGGGATCAGAGTGTGAGCACTGCGTGATAACGGTGAGCCCCGCGTGCATAGCCGCCTCTTCCACAGACTGCAGCAGCTTGGTGAAAAACAGATCATTCAGGTAGGGAATGATGACCCCGATCATGCCTGTCGATTTGCGATTGAGGCGCGTCGCAAAGAAGTTTGGCACGTACTCAACTTGGGTCAGTCCCTGCTCGATCCGCTCTACCGTGTTGGCCTTGACCGAGGTTGGATCCTGAAAAAAACGCGATAGCGTCGGCCGGGATACACCGATGGCAACCGACAACTCCTCCATCGTATTGATCCTTGGCTTCGGCATGGGTGCTCTCCGGCTGTCTCTCGCTCTTCACTATACCAATTCAAATATAGAGGTCGACATATTTTTACATGCGAAAAAATATTTGTTCGCAATTTTTTACATGGTCCAGACCAGAGCCGCACAGCCAGCAGCTAACCCGCTTAAGCTCGAAGCGCGAAATGCCGTCAGGCCGGTCTGGCTGCTTAAATGGCGGGCAGATTGGGTCATCCCGAATGCCCCTCACACATAAATGATTTAGGAGCCCATCAATTGCTCGACCACGGCCAAGCCGCTGCAGGGGTGTACTCTTTCGAGGGTTCCCCCCCCCATCACAGGCAAGATGGCGGGGTGAAGCGGCCCTTGACCCCAGACAGCCGAAAGCTAGAACCAAGGTCAGCCCCGGGGATGCCTCCGACACGAAAAAGAGGTTGCTTTGCCATGACAATTCGCCCCGTCCTCGCAGCATTCACACTTAGCCTCGCAGCAACACTCGCCGCCGCACAGGATGGGCCGCCCCCGGTCACTGTCGCCTCACCGGTGGTGAAAACCATCGTGGAGGACGACGAGTTTGTGGGCCGGTTCGAAGCACGGGCAGAAGTCATCGTGCGCTCTCGCGTGTCAGGCTACCTAGAAGAAATCCACTTTACCGAAGGCGCGCGGGTCGAAGAAGGTCAACTGTTGTTCAGCATTGACCAACGCCAGTTTCAAACCGCCCTACGCCAAGCCCAGGCTCAAATCGACGTCGCCCAAGCCAGTTTCGACTTTGCGCAAGAGCAGCTCGAGCGCGCGGAAGCGTTGATTGAGAACGGGACGATCCCGCAAAGCCTGGTGGATGAACGCCGCGAAGCCTACCTGTCAGCGCAAGGGGCACGCGAACAGGCGCGTGCTGCACTGGAATTGGCCGAACTCGACATGGAATATTCGCGGATTACGGCGCCGATGTCGGGTCGTATCGACCAAACGCTTGTTGATCCGGGCAATCTTGTCGGGGCCAATGACACCCGATTGACGTCTATCGTGTCTTCGGACCCCATATACTTCGTGTTCGATATCAATGAACGCTACTTTCTGGCTTATGCCCGCGACGCACGCGTGCGCGGTGCCTCCCTGCAGGAAGGCGCTGGCCAGCTTGAGGTCAAAGTTTCGCTGTCGGACGCCAGTGTTGAACCGATCAGTGGCTACCTCGATTTCTCCGAAAACCGGCTGGATGCAGATACAGGCACAATGCGTGTCCGCGCCGTGTTGGAAAACGCGGACGACATACTTACCCCCGGCCTGTTCGGCCGCGTGAACGTGCCCGGCTCACTGCCTTACGAGGGCATCCTGATCCCTGATGCGGCCATCGTCGCCGATCAAAACCGCCGTCTTGTTATGTCAGTCGATGACGAAGGCAACGTGACGCCCATTCCGATCCGGCCCGGTCCGACAATTGATGGTTACCGCGTGGTGCGCGAGGGGCTGGATGGCAGCGAAACAATTGTGGTCGAGGGGATCATTCGCGCCCGCCCGGGCAGCGTCGTAACCCCCGAGCGGATCGAACTGCCGCTGATCGCGGAAAACTAGAGTGGGTCGCTTTTTCGTTAGCCGCCCGATCTTTGCCATTGTCGTGGCCGTAATCACGACCATCCTTGGGATTATCTCTTACCTCCAGCTGCCGATCGAGCAATATCCACAGATCGCGCCACCGTCCATCGTGGTGCGCGCCAGCTATCCCGGTGCCGATGCGGCGACCATTGCGGCGACGGTTGCGACCCCGCTTGAACAGGAAATCAACGGTGTCGAGGGCATGTTGTACCTGTCTTCCTATGCGACAGCGGACGGTACGATGGTACTGACAATCACCTTTGACCTGGGCACGGATCTGGATGCTGCACAGGTTCTGGTCCAGAACCGCGTGTCCATCGCGGAGGCGCGCCTGCCCCAAGAGGTGCGTGCGCTTGGGGTGACCACAACCAAGTCCTCGCCCGACCTGATGATGGTCGTGCACATGCTGTCCCCGGACGAGACGTTCGACCAGCTTTATGTCTCGAACTATGCCCGATCGCGGGTTCGCGACCAGTTGGTGCGATTGGACGGCGTTGGCGATCTTCTGATCTTTGGCGAACGCGAGTTTTCGGCCCGCGTCTGGCTTGATCCAGACAAGCTTGTCTCGCTCAGCCTGACGGCAGGCGATGTTGTCGCCGCTTTGCGCGAACAGAACGTGCAGGTCTCGGGCGGATCACTTGGGGCCCCGCCCAACACTGCCGACAACGCGTTCCAAGTCACCGTCACGACCCAAGGACGGCTGGAAAGCCCGCGCGAATTTGGCCGCGTCATTGTAAAGGCATCGGATGACGGAAGGGTTGTACGTGTGCGCGACGTCGCGCGTGTAGAGATCGGTGCTCGATCCTACACAACCAACTCGTATCTCAACAACCAGCCCGCGGTCGCGCTTGGCATTTTCCAGCGCCCCGGCTCCAACGCGCTCGCCTCGGCTCAGGAAATCGTCGATCTCATGGATGTGCTGGCCGAGGATTTTCCCCCCGGGCTCGAATACGACGTGGTCTACAATCCAACCGAGTTTATCGAAGCGTCGGTCAACGCCGTTTACCAAACGCTGTTTGAAGCGGTGCTGTTGGTCGTCGTTGTAATCATCGTGTTCCTGCAGAACTGGCGCACGGCCGTCATTCCGCTTCTGGCGATCCCCGTGTCGCTGATCGGGACGTTCGCCGTGATGCTGGCGCTTGGATATACATTGAACCTGCTGACGCTGTTTGGCCTGATCCTGGCCATCGGGATCGTTGTGGATGACGCCATCGTGGTGGTTGAAAATGTCGAACGCAACATTGCGGACGGCATGACCCCGCGCGAAGCATCCGCGCGCACCATGGACGAGGTGCAAAGCGCGATTATTGGCACCACCCTTGTTCTGATCGCTGTCTTTGTTCCTTCGGCCTTCGTGCCGGGGATCACCGGGCAATTCTATAAACAATTCGCGGTCACCATTTCCGTGGCCACGGTGATTTCGACAGTCAACTCGCTCAGCCTGTCCCCTGCGCTCGCCGCCGCGATCCTGAAACCCAAAACAGACAAGAAATCGCGCAATCCGATTGCCATTGTCACCAGACCGTTTGCCAACGCCTTCAACCGTGGCTTTGATAAAATGACTGGATGGTACTCCAGCGTCGTCAAAGGGCTGGTGAGTTCGACGGGTATGCTTGTCGTCTGCTTTGTCGTGTTTGCCGGATTGGTCGGGACGACGTGGTGGATCAATCAAAAGGTGCCCTCAGGCTTCATCCCAGACGCCGACCAAGGCTATGCCATCGTGGTGGTCCAATTGCCCGAAGGCGCGTCGCTGGATCGCACGGACAGCGTCATTCGCCAGGCCACGGATATCGCGCTCGAGACGCCGGGTGTCACCAACGCGGTCGCGTTCGCAGGTTTCTCGGGGGCGACATTCACCAATGCCAGCAACCAGGGTGTCATTTTCACGACCTTCGACACATTTGAAAACCGGCTTGAAAGTGGCCTCGATGCCAACGCGATCGTCGGCCAGTTGTTTGGACGGATGCAAGTCTTGCGCGACGCCTTCATCATCGCCATCGCCCCGCCAGCGGTGCGCGGCGTCGGCAACGGTGGCGGCTTCAAGATGCAGCTGAAGGATAACGAGAGCGCCGACATGAACCGCGTTCTTGAGACCGCCTTTGCGCTGATGGGAGCCTCATCGCAGTCGGATGCGGTGCAGGGGGTGTTCACCACATTCTCCGCCAGTTCGCCGCAAGTCTATCTTGAGATTGATCGCGTGCGCGCGCAGATGCTGAACGTGCCCATTGGCAATATCTTTGAAACGCTGTCGATCAACCTTGGGTCTTCTTATGTAAACGACTTCAACGCCTTTGGACGCTTGTTCCAGGTCCGCGCTCAGGCGGACGAGCAGTTCCGCTTGGCCCAAGAGGATATAACTTCTCTCCGCGTTCGCTCGGCCACGGGTGCGCTGGTGCCACTTGGCACGCTTGTATCGGTGCGCGACACGGCGGGGCCTGCGCTGGTCCAGCGCTATAACCAACAGGTGTCGGTGCCGATCCAAGGCAATGCAGGCCCCGGAATTTCAACCGGCGAAGCCTTGATCGCGATGGAGGAGTTGGCCGAAACCGTCATGCCGCCGGGCGTCGACTTCGAATGGACCGAGCTTGCCTTGCAGGAACGCAACCAGGGCAACACCGCCGCCTACATCTTTGCATTCTCGATCCTGTTTGCGTTTCTGTTCCTTGCCGCACTCTACGAAAGCTGGGCCTTGCCGGTCGCGATTGTCTTGGTCGTGCCTTTGGCCGTTCTAGGTGCGCTTGCGGGGGTGATGTTCCGCGACATGGACAACAACATCCTGACGCAGGTGGGCTTGATCGTACTGGTCGGGTTGGCAGCCAAAAACGCGATCCTGATCGTGGAATTCGCCAAGCAGGCACAGGAAGAGCATGACATGTCGCCAGTCGAGGCTGCCATTGAGGCCAGCAGATTGCGTCTGCGTCCGATCCTGATGACAGCCTTTGCGTTCATCCTCGGCGTTGTGCCGCTGATGCTCGCGACCGGGCCGGGATCCGAGATGAGGCAAGCGCTTGGGACAGCCGTGTTCTTTGGGATGTCCGTGGTTACCTTTTTGGGGCTGTTCTTTACCCCCGTCTTTTATGTCGCGATCCGCAGGCTGTTTCCGGTCGGCAAAAAGGAACAGGTGCCCGCCGCCGACAGCTGACAACAACGGATATTGCAGATCGTAATACTGGCCCGCGCCGACGTTTGACAAAGAATTGCTGAACCTGCGACATGCGGGCCATGAACTCTGCGTCACCTCCAATTTCCAGCGTGGGGTCTGCGTGCCTCGCCAACGCGCAGCTGATCCTGCGGGATCGCGTCATGCGCGGATCGGTGACAATCGCAGACGGCCTGATCTCCGAGGTAAGCGAAGGCGATAACGTCCCCATTGGTGCAATAGACTGCGCGGGCGACTACGTTCTGCCCGGCCTTGTCGAACTGCACACCGACAACCTTGAACGCCACATCGAACCACGTCCGAAAGTCGACTGGCCCCATTTGCCCGCGCTGATCGCACATGACGCTGAACTGGCCTCGACCGGGATCACGACCGTCTTTGACGCGATGCGCGTCGGGTCGATCCTGAACGCCAAGGCGGGATACGCGCCTTACGCCCGCAACCTTGCCACCGAATTGTTGAACGCGCGGGCCGCGGGGCATTTTCGGATCAGCCACTTCTTGCATCTGCGGGCAGAGATTTGCTCTGAAACCCTGCTTGACGAGATGGCTGCGTTCGGGCCCGCCGACCGGATCGGCATTGTCAGTCTGATGGATCACACACCCGGGCAGAGACAATTCCGCGATCTCGTCAAACTCAAAGCCTATATCGCCAAAAAGCGGGGGATGACCGACGCGGATTTTGAGGCCCATGTTGCCAACCTGAAGCGGCTGCAATCGACCTATGCAGCCGCCCACGAAGCCGGTGCCGTGCGCGAAGCCGCACGCTTTGGCGCAGTGCTTGCCAGCCATGACGACACGACGGCCGCGCAAGTGCACGTGTCACACAAGAACGGTGTCCGCTTTGCCGAATTCCCCACAACCCAAGCAGCGGCCAAGGCCTGCCGGGACAAGGGAGTCGCGATCATGATGGGGGCCCCCAATATCATCCGTGGCGCATCACACTCAGGCAACGTGTCTGCCGGTGATCTGGTCGATGCAGACCTCCTTGATATCGTGTCGTCCGATTATGTGCCTTCGGCGCTGCTGTTGTCCGCGTTTCATCTGGCCGAGCGATGGGATGACCTGCCGCGGGCCATCTCTTGCGTCACCGACAACCCGGCGCAGGCGGTGAAGCTGTCAGATCGCGGGCGCATTGAGGTCGGTCTGCGCGGCGATATCCTGCGCGTCAAAACTGTTGACACAGTCCCCCTGATCCGTGGGGTGTGGAGCCACGGGGTACGGGTCGGATAGAGCGCCTTAATATGCGTTACCAATTTTGGCATCAGCAACCCCATTGTGTAACATTTCATTTGAAGCGAATCCTTTCCGCCGATACACTCAGAACCACCGGAGGACTTGATGGACGCTTTCATTTGCGACGCGCAACGCACGCCAATTGGCCGCTATGGCGGTGCCTTGTCGTCCGTGCGTGCGGATGATCTTGCCGCTGTCCCTATCGCAGCCCTGATGGCGCGCAACCCGGATGTGGATTGGGCGCGGCTTGACGATGTGATCATGGGCTGCGCCAACCAGGCGGGAGAGGACAATCGCAATGTCGCGCGCATGGCGACTCTGCTTGCAGGACTGCCCGTCGATGTGCCGGGCATCACCGTGAACCGCTTATGTGCCTCAGGCCTTGATGCGGTCGGTATGGCCGCACGCGGGATCAAGGCGGGCGATCTGGATATGGCCATCGCAGGCGGTATCGAAAGCATGAGCCGTGCACCGTTCGTTATGCCCAAGGCCGAAAGTGCCTTCAGCCGCGCCAATCAGGTCTATGACACGACCATCGGGTGGCGGTTTGTGAACCCCAAGATGCAGGTGGAGTTCGGTATCGATTCCATGCCTCAGACCGCCGACAATGTGGCCGCCGATTGGTCGGTAAGTCGCGCGGATCAGGACGCCTTTGCCGCACGATCACAGGATCGGTGGGCAGCGGCCCATGCCGCAGGCGCCTTTGCAGACGAAATCGCGCCCGTGATGGTACCACAGCGCAAAGGCGATCCAATTTGTGTGAGCACGGACGAACATCCGCGCCCCGGCACAGGCGTCGATAAACTGACCAAGATGCGCGGCATCAACGGGGCCGACCTGACTGTGACGGCAGGCAACGCGTCCGGGGTGAACGACGGCGCGGCAGCTTTGCTGGTCGCGTCCGAACAGGCCGCAAAAGACAACAAACTGACGCCGATGGCGCGCATCGTGGGCATGTCCGCCGCCGGGGTCGCGCCGCGCGTCATGGGCATTGGCCCCGTGCCCGCCTGCAAGAAGGTGTTGGCGCGTGCGGGCCTCACAATCGACCAGATGGACGTCATCGAACTGAACGAAGCCTTTGCGGCCCAAGGGCTCGCCACATTGCGCGACCTTGGCGTGGCGGATGACGATCCGCGCGTAAACGCGCAGGGCGGTGCCATCGCCATCGGCCACCCGTTGGGCATGTCCGGCGGACGCCTCGTGATGACGGCCGCATTTCAACTCAAACGCACCCGAACCCGGTATGCACTGTGCACCATGTGCGTGGGCGTCGGACAAGGCGTTGCACTTATCCTCGAAAGGGTCTGAACAATGTATGCACAGATGATCAAATCCGAAGCCTCGCAGGACGACCCCGAAAAGCTAACCGCCTTTCAGGCACGCATCGACGCAGGTGACAAGATCGAGCCAAAGGACTGGATGCCATCAGGCTATCGCAAGACCCTAATAAGGCAAATCGGGCAACACGCGCACAGCGAGATTGTCGGACAACTGCCCGAAGGCAACTGGATTACGCGTGCCCCCACGCTCGAGCGCAAGGCAATCCTGCTGGCCAAGGTACAGGACGAGGCGGGGCATGGGCTCTACCTTTACTGCGCTGCCGAAACGCTTGGAGTCAGCCGGGACGAACTGACCGAGATGCTGTTGGACGGGCGCATGAAATACTCGTCGATCTTCAATTATCCGACGCTGACATGGGCGGATATGGGTGCCGTCGGATGGCTGGTCGATGGGGCCGCAATCATGAACCAGGTGCCGTTACAGCGCACGTCCTACGGCCCATACGCCCGCGCGATGGTGCGCATCTGCAAGGAGGAGTCGTTTCACCAGCGCCAGGGCTTTGACATTATGATGAAGATGGCCGACGGGACCGACGCTCAGAAACGCATGGCGCAGGATGCGCTCGACCGGTTCTGGTATCCGTCACTGATGATGTTCGGCCCCTCAGATGCCGAAAGTGTGCATTCCGAACAGTCGATGGCATGGAAGATCAAGATGAACTCCAATGACGAGCTACGTCAGAAGTTCGTCGATCAGACAGTTCCGCAAGCGGAATATCTCGGGCTAACCGTGCCGGACGAAAATCTGAAATGGAACGAGGACAAGGGCGGCTATGACTTCAGCCAACCCGACTGGTCCGAGTTCTTCGAGGTGTTGAAAGGCAACGGCCCATGCAGCACCGAACGTATTGAAGCCCGGCAAAAGGCTTGGGATGACGGAGCCTGGGTGCGTGAAGCGCGCATGGCACACGCCGCCAAGAAACGCAGCGCAAAGGTAGCCGCGGAATGAACGTCGCCCAGCTTAATGTCGGCTATGCCCGCTATCCCACCGATGATCCGCGTATGGCAGAGTTCATGGACAACCTCGACCGGATGAACGCGCAGGCCGAACGCAGCCCCGGCTTTGTCTGGCGGATGCAGGCCGACAATGGCAACGCGACGGATATTCAGGTGCCCGGTGACCCGGACATGATTTCCAACCTATCGGTCTGGTCGGACGTCGCAAGCCTTGGGCACTACGTGTTCAACACGCTTCACGCCCGTTTCTATGAAAAGGGGGCCAAGTGGTTCG
Organism: uncultured Tateyamaria sp.; assembly: GCF_947494755.1. Classification (GTDB taxonomy): domain Bacteria; phylum Pseudomonadota; class Alphaproteobacteria; order Rhodobacterales; family Rhodobacteraceae; genus Tateyamaria. The sequence goes on along the minus strand of NZ_CANLVZ010000003.1, from coordinate 193,924 downwards.
ATCCAATGAAGGTGCCGCATTTCGTGATGTGGAACATCGATGACGGGCACATTCCGACGCTGACCGAAGCGATGGGGCACCTGCGCCACTTGCACGCGCACGGCTCGACCGATCACGCCTTTGGCTGGGACGCGGTGGATATGTTCGCATGGCGGCGATGCAATATGGCGGCGGAGTAGGATATGTCGACCGAATGGCCCCTTTACGAAGTGTTCATCCGCGGCCAACACGGCCTGTCGCACCGCCATGTGGGCAGTCTGCATGCGACCGACGCCGAACACGCGATCCAGAACGCCCGCGATGTCTATACCCGCCGCAAGGAAGGGGTCAGTATCTGGGTCGTCCCTGCGGCTGATATCACCGCCTCGTCGCCCGACGACAAGGGCCCGCTGTATGATCCGGCGGATGACAAGGTGTATCGCCACCCGACATTCTTCGACATCCCTGACGATGTGGGGGCAATGTGAGTGTCATTGGCTTGATCCGCATGGGGGACAATACCCTTGTTTTGGGACAGCGTTTGTCGGAATGGTGCGGACATGCCCCCGCGCTTGAAGAAGACATCGCGCTCGCCAATACGGCGCTCGATCTGATCGGGCAGACTCAGCTTTGGCTTGACCTTGCGGGTCAGCGTGAGGGGCAGGGGCGCACCGCCGACACACTGGCCTACACGCGCGATGCCTGGGATTTCCGCAACCTTTTGTTGGTCGAACAACCCAATCGCGATTTTGCAGTCACGATGACGCGGCAATTCCTGTTCGACACCTGGCATTTTGAGGCACTGCAAGCGCTGATCAATCATGCAGATGCCGACATCAGCGCCATCGCCCAAAAATCAGCCAAGGAGGTCACATATCATCGCGAGCGATCCACCGATATCGTGATCGCATTGGGCAACGGAACCGAGGAAAGCCATGACAGGATGCAGGGCGCGCTGGACCGGCTCTGGCCCTATGTGGGTGAGATGTTTGCGCAGGACGATGATGACCTGACGGATATGTCTGTATTGCGCGACGCGTTCGATGTGCATGTCAGTCAAACACTCTCTGAATCGACCCTAACCAAGCCGGATTCGGACTTCGCACATCAGGGCGGCAAGACGGGCACGCGGCATTCCGAGCATCTGGGTCACATGCTGGCGACGATGCAGGTGCTGCCGCGCAACTATCCCGGTGCGACATGGTAATGACGCGCCCTTCGGTGGATCAGGTGTGGGCGTGGCTCGACCAGGTACCAGACCCTGAGATCCCGGTGATCTCACTCGTTGACCTTGGCATTATTCGGAACGTGACGTGGCAAGGCGATACATTGGAAGTCGCCGTCACCCCCACCTATTCCGGCTGTCCCGCAACATCCGTTATCAATCTGGAGATTGAAGCATCGTTACGGGCCAATGGAATAGAAAACCTGTCTCTAAAAAGGCAGATTGCGCCCCCATGGACGACAGATTGGCTTAGCGACAGCGGCAAAGCCAAGCTGGAAGCGTACGGGATTGCGCCACCTCAGGCGGCGGGCGGTCCTCAGCACTGCCCGCATTGCAAATCAACCGCCTTAGAACGGATCAGCCAATTCGGCTCGACGCCCTGCAAAGCGCAGTGGCGGTGCACCGACTGCCTGGAACCCTTCGACTATTTCAAATGCATATGAATGATTTTCTGCCACTGACCGTGACTGACATTCAACGCACCATTCGAGACGCGGTGGTGCTGACGCTTAAGCCCGAAGCGCCTGAGGCGTTTCGCTTCGTCCAAGGCCAGTATCTTACATTCAAGCATGACTTTGATGGCGTCGAGCTACGGCGCAACTATTCGATTTGCGCTGGCGTGCAGGACGAAGCGCTTCAGGTTGGGATCAAGCGGGTCGATGGCGGCGCGTTTTCGACCTTCGCCAACACTGACCTGAAGGTGGGCGATACACTCCACGCGATGCAGCCAGCAGGCAAGTTCTATACAGATATCGACCCTAAAAAGGCAAAATCCTACCTGTGTTTCGCTGGTGGGTCAGGTATCACGCCAATCCTTTCGATCATCAAGACAACACTTGCCTACGAGCCTGACAGCACGATCACGCTGATCTACGCAAACCGCGCCGTGCACACGATCATGTTCCGTGAAGAGCTGGATGACATCAAGAACCGGTATATGGGTCGGTTTACCCTGATCCACGTGCTTGAAGCCGGGCAAGATATCGACCTGTTCTCGGGCCGCCTTGACGATGACAAATGCGTGGCGTTGTTCAAGTCCTGGATCGATATCAGCTCCGTCGATACGGCTTTCATTTGCGGCCCTGAACCCATGATGCTGACCATTTCCGCCACGTTAGAGACGCGTGGAATGTCCAAACAGGACATCAAGTTCGAGCTTTTCGGCGCAAGCCAACAAGGCCAGCTAGCGCAAAAGACCCTGAGCGCCCGCGCCCAATCCAGACCCGAAACCACGACTCAGATCACCATTGACGGCACCACGCACAGCATCGACATGGCCAAGGACATCTCGGTGCTCAACGCCGCGCTTGCCAATGACCTGGATGCGCCCTTTGCGTGCAAGGCCGGGGTGTGCAGCACATGTAAGGCGAAGGTCACGCAGGGTGAGTACGAGATGCTCAGCAACCATGCGCTCGAAGACGATGAAGTCGCTGCGGGCTTTGTGCTGACCTGCCAATGCTACCCGCTCAGCGATACGCTGAGCGTGGACTATGACCAACATTAGGGGCTTTGCGATGCGAGACGTTCACAGCTTTGGCGCAGGCCAGTGGATTGCACCCGGCCCGGGCGCACGACCCATAGAAAGCGCAGTAACCGGCGATGTGATCGCACAAGCAGGCAATGAAACACTGGACGTACAAGGCATGCGCGCTTTTGCCCGCGAAGTCGGCGGCCCTGCCCTGCGCGCAATGACGTTCCATGACCGCGCGCGCATGCTCAAATCCATCGCGCTACACCTGCGCGACCATCGCAAGATGCTCTATGACCTCAGCTTTGACACCGGCGCGACGCAGTCAGATCACCTGATCGATGTCGACGGTGGCATCGGCACGATGCTGGTGTTTGCGTCGAAGGGGCGGCGCGAGATGCCGAATGGGCGTGTGTATCTAGATGGTGGGATTGAACAGCTTGGACGCGATGGGCGGTTCGTAGGCCAGCATATTTGCACGCCTCTGCAAGGGGTCTCGCTGCACATCAATGCCTTTAATTTTCCAGTATGGGGCATGCTTGAAAAACTCGCGCCCGCGCTGTTGGCCGGGGTCCCTGCGATCATCAAGCCCGCAACGGCAACCTCCTATGTGACCGAAGCCTGCGTACGCCTGATCGTTGAAAGCGGGCTGTTGCCCGATGGCGCGTTGCAACTGATCGCAGGCGGAGTGGGCGACATTCTGGATCACCTCGATTGCCAGGACGTGGTGACATTTACCGGCTCGGCCGATACTGCGCGCACGTTACGGGCCAACCCGAACCTGTTGTCGAACGCAGTGCGCTTTACGGCCGAACAAGACAGCCTGAACGCGTCGGTCCTTGGCCTTGATGCAGCCCCTGGCACGCCGGAATTCGATCTGTTTGTGCAGGAAGTCAGGCGCGAAATGACGGCCAAGGCGGGGCAGAAATGCACTGCCATCCGGCGCATAATGGTGCCACAGGCGCATGTCGATCCGGTCATCCATGCGTTGACCGATCATCTGGAAAAAATCACCATCGGTGACCCGCGTGAAGCTGCGACACATATGGGCGCATTGGTCTCTAACAGGCAGAAAACGGACGTTCTGACAAAGGCGGAACAACTTGGTCAAGAGACCGAGCGGGTATTCGGCGACCCAGAAAATTTTGCGATGGCACAAAGCAAAGGCGCGTTTCTGCCGCCAATGCTGTTTCATTGCCCAGACCCGGACACGGCCCAAGCGGTGCATGATGTCGAGGCATTTGGTCCGGTCTCGACCATCATGCCCTATCGCGACCTTGACCATGCGGCGACGCTCCTCAATCGGGGCAAGGGATCGCTCGTGGCGTCAGTCATCACGCGGGACGCGGATATTGCACGCGATATCACCATGGCGTCGGCATGTTTCCACGGTAGGCTGTATTTCAACAACCGGGCCTCAATGGCCGAGGCGACAGGTCATGGTGCGCCACTGCCGCATATGACCCATGGGGGGCCGGGGCGCGCGGGCGGTGGTGAAGAGTTGGGCGGCATTCGCGCAGTCACGCACTATATGCAACGCACCGCGATCCAAGGTAGCCCCGACATCCTGAGCGGGATCACAGGACAATGGGTAGCGAGGGGCACACAAGACACCGACAAGCCGCACCCCTTTACCCGGCCTTATGCCGACCTTGCCATTGGCGACACGCTGGCGTCCAAATACCGCACGATCACGCTGGACGATATCGACACTTTTGCGCATTTCACCGGCGACACGTTTTATGCTCACATGGATGAAGATGCAGCGCGCGCCAACCCGTTCTTTCCGGGACGGGTCGCGCACGGCTATCTGTTGCTCAGCTTTGCCGCAGGGCTGTTTGTACACCCCGACCCCGGACCTGTTCTGGCGAATACCGGCCTCGACAACTTGCGGTTCATGAAACCTGTCCAAGCTGGCGACAGCATCAAGGTGCATCTGACCGTCAAGGCCAAGACACCGCGCACAGCGGACTATGGCGAGGTACGCTGGCACGTCAGACTGTCCAATCAAGACGATGAGGCAGTGGCCGAATATGAACTGCTGACCATGAATGCCTGACAGTTACGCACGCACCATCCAAAGGCTGACAGAGTCGGGATCCATTCGCGTCTGGTCCCTGCTTGTGACCGTTTTTGGCGACCTTGCGCCGGATCGCCCGCTTGATGGGCCGACGTTATCGCTGATCATGGCGCAAATCGGGATCAAACCCGAAGCTACACGGGTGGCCCTGCACCGACTGCGCAGCGATGGGTGGATCATCTCGCAAAAGAACGGTCGGACCAGCCATCATAGCCTGACTGCAAAAGGGCAGCGAGACAGCGCAGCGGCGAGACCTCGCATCTATGGCAGGCCATCGGATATGTCCTCAAAGGCGCATATGGTCATGATCCAGATGCCGCGTACTGACCTTGACCCGGCACAATTCGCGCACGTGTCTGATCGCGTTTTCCTAAGCAATGACACCACCCCGATACCGGCGAATGCCATGTACCTGACCCCAACCGATCTGCCAACTTGGCTTGGTGAACAACACGAAAACGCGGATTTACGCGAGGGCTACCGAGTATTGCATGACGTGCTGTGCGACATAGATACAGATGCCCCGTCGTTGACGCCCCTCGATATCGCAGTCTTGCGGGTGATGGTCGTACATGCGTGGCGGCGACTGACGTTGAAACATCCCGATCTGCCACGCAGCGCACATTCGACAGACTGGCGCGGGCACGATTGCCGGGTACGTGTCACCGAAGTGCTGGACCGGTTTGCGCGGCCTGCCCTTGATGCGATCAAGGCCCGCTAAACCACGCTTTCCCAACCCCGCGCCAACGGCTATAGCGGGGGCATGACAAACCATCTGCATATCTCCGACCTGCCTGACGATCTCGATCTGGGGCCGATCGTCGCCATCGATTGTGAAACCATGGGGTTGCATCCACACCGGGATCGGTTGTGCGTTGTGCAACTGTCCGGCGGTGATGGGGATGCCCATATCGTGCAGATCAAAAAGGGCCAGACGACAGCGCCAAACCTGTGCAAACTGCTGACGGACCCGGATGTGCTCAAGTTATTTCACTTTGGCCGCTTCGATATCGCAGCGATGCAAAACGCGTTCGGTGCCGTGACCGCGCCCGTCTATTGCACCAAGATCGCCAGCCGGTTGATCCGCACCTACACGGACCGGCACGGGTTGAAGAATCTGCTGCAGGAATTGCTGCAAATCGACATCTCGAAGCAGCAGCAATCCAGCGATTGGGGCGCAGATAACCTGAGTGATGCGCAACTGGAATACGCGGCATCGGATGTGCTGTATCTGCACAAACTGCGGGATGAACTGAACAAACGGCTTGAGCGCGAAGGACGCATGGAGGTCGCGCAAGCCTGTTTTGACTTCCTGCCGATGCGGGCCAATCTGGACCTGATCGGCTGGCCCGATACGGACATCTTCGCCCACTCATGACCAGCACCACGCCTTTCATTGACACCGCGCGCCAGGTGATCCGCACCGAGGCGGAGGCCTTGATGACGCTTGCTGACGCGCTTGATGATACGTTTCGGACCAGTGTCGACCTACTGCTGAATGCAAAGGGGCGGGTGATCGTCACGGGCATCGGCAAATCAGGGCACATCGCGCGTAAGATCGCCGCGACATTTGCAAGCACGGGCACCCCCGCGCAATTCGTGCATCCAGCGGAGGCCAGCCATGGCGATCTGGGCATGGTCACCCGCGCTGACGTCGTGCTGGCGATCTCAAACTCCGGGGAGGCACCGGAACTGGCCAACATCATCGCTTTCACGCGCCGCTTTGACATCCCGCTGGTAGGGATCACGAAAGCACCAAACAGCGCCCTTGGCAGCCAGTGCGACGTGGTTCTGCAGCTGCCTGATTTGGAGGAAGCCTGCGGCACCGGAGTTGTCCCAACCACGTCGACCACATTGACGCTGGCCATGGGTGACGCACTGGCCGTCGCCATCATGAAACACCGCGCGTTCACCGCAGAACACTTCCGTGACTTCCACCCCGGTGGCAAATTGGGCGCGCAATTGGCCCGTGTGTCAGACCTGATGCACAGCGGCGCGGCGTTGCCCTTGGTATCCGTTAACACCCCAATGCCCGAAGCGTTGATCGAAATCAGCCAGAAAGGCTTCGGCGTCGTGGGGGTGCTGGATGATGCCGGATCTCTTGCCGGGATCATCACTGACGGTGACTTGCGACGACACATGAGCAACCGCTTGCTGGATCTGACCGCACAAGACGTCATGACCACGTCGCCGCGCACCATTGACCCGAGTGTCCTCGCACAAGAGGCGGTCGGGATCATGAATGGGCTTACCGGCGAACGGCCCGTGACCTGCCTGTTTGCCCGCGATCCCGGCGCCGATGGGCCGCCTCTCGGGTTGATCCACATCCACGATTGCCTGCGGGTCGGCCTGGGGTAGAAGGCACGCATGGACCGCTATTCGCAGATCATTGCCTGGCTCAAAATCTTGCTGCCGCTAACCGCGTTGGGGCTGTTGTCCACCCTGTTTTTGCTGTCGCGCACCATTGATCCGGTGGCTGACATGCCTTTTGCCGACGACGAAATCGAGGAAAAGCTGCGCGGTCAGCAAGTCACCGCACCCTTCTTTTCCGGCACCACCGAAGACGGTGACCAAGTGTCGATCACGGCAGCCACAATGTCCACGCTCAGCGAGTTGGACAATGCAGTCACCGATATGTCCGCGCAGATCGACCTCGTCTCGGGCACGCGGGTGGTGTTGTTTTCGGACTCTGGGCGGTTTGACGTCAAGGGCGGTGCCTCCACCCTTGAAGGAAACGTCGTGATCACCACATCGACAGGGTACAGACTGACTACCGACAGGTTGGACGCAGAATTTGATACCTTGGTGGTAGAGTCGCCGGGGCCGATTGTCGGAACAGGCCCGCTTGGCGATCTGGACGCGGGCAAAATGCGGTTTGAACGGCGCGAGGGTGAGGAAAACGCCCATTTGATTTTCACAAACGGGGTGAAGCTGGTATACGACCCCAATAAGTCAGAAGAGTGATACAATCAGTGACGTTTTTTCGCGCATTTTCCTGCATTGCCCTGCTGGGCCTCACAACACCCGCACTTGCACAAGGCACCCAGGTCGCTTTTGGGACGATCCAGCAAGACACCTCGGCCCCGGTCGAAGTGACGGCGGATGAATTGAACGTAAACCAAGACACCGGGGCCGCGCTGTTCACCGGAAATGTGGTGATTGGGCAAGGCGAAATGCGCCTGTCCGCGCCGCGCGTGCTTGTGATCTACCTTGAGGATCGGGCCGGTATCGAACGGCTCGAAGCCACGGGCGGAGTCACCGTTGTGTCCGGGCCCGATGCTGCTGAAGCACAGCGCGCTGACTACAGCATCGACACCGGCGTGATCGTGTTGACGGGTGACGTTTTGATGACCCAAGGCCAAAGCGCCATCTCGGGCGACAAGGCGACGATCCAACTTGATGATGGAACTGCACGCGTCCAGGGTCGGGTCAAATCCATTCTGCAATCCGGTAATGAATAATGGCCAGGCCCAAGCTGACCGTCGCTGACGGCATGTCCGGACTCAAGATTTCGCATCTGCGCAAATCCTATCGCAAAAAACTGGTGATCCGCGACTTTTCGATGGAGTTGAGCAGGGGCGAGGTTGTTGCCCTGCTTGGACCAAACGGATCAGGCAAAACGACGACTTTCTATGCAGTGGCCGGTCTTGTTACACCCGAGGGGGGCACCGTCACGCTGGATGGGGCGGATGTCACCATGTTGCCGATGTACCGGCGCGCCCAGATGGGGATTGGGTATCTGCCGCAGGAAATGAGTATTTTCCGCGGGCTTACGGTGCAGGATAACATCCTCGCCATTCTGGATATCACCGAACCGGATCGCCACAAGCGGCGCGAGCGGCTCGAGGAATTACTCAGCGAATTCTCCATAGAGCACATGCGGCGCGCACCTGCACTGGCCTTGTCAGGTGGGGAGCGCAGACGCGTGGAAATCGCGCGATCGCTGGCAGCAAATCCGAAATATCTGCTGCTCGATGAACCCTTTGCCGGGGTTGATCCAATCTCGGTTGGGGACATCCGTAATCTGGTTGCAGACCTGAAAAAACGCGGTATCGGGGTACTGATCACCGACCACAACGTGCGCGAAACGCTCGAAATAGTGGATCGCGCTTATATCCTGCATGACGGGCGGGTTTTGATGTCGGGCACCCCTCAGGACGTCGTGCAGAACGAAAATGTGCGCCGCGTCTATTTGGGTGAAAATTTTCGTATTCAGTAAGCGGACAGACGCAGATCGGGTGCGCTTTTCATTGACAGGCCGTGCCCTTTTGGCGTGCAATGGGGCATGGCTTTGATGCTGTCCCAGATCCTCATACGACACGCCACGCGGTTTGCGTGCGCACAGGATCAGGCAACAGCCACGCCATTTCCGTTTATTTGACACCTTGCTTTGGACCACGCCCCCCGCGGTCCGTCTTGGTGTCACTACGGATCAAACTGAAGGAGAAAGTATGCAATACCAAATCAGTGGCAAACAAATCGACATCGGCGACGCGTTGCAAACCCATGTGCGGGACGATCTGGGCACAGTGGTGGAAAAATATGCCGAACGGCCCACAAACGCCAATGTGGTGTTTTCAAAGTCCGCCCACGAATTTGTCTGCGAGGCGACAGTGCATCTGTCGACCGGATTGACGGCCCAAGCCAAGGCCCATGCCACTGAAATCTATGCAGCTTTTGATGCTTGTTCCGAAAAGATGGAAAAGCAATTGCGCCGCTACAAACGCCGCCTCAAGGACCACCACAAAGAGCGCGCTCAGCCGGTTGAACTCTCTGGCGCGGCCTCGTATATCCTCGCCTCTGATGCAGGGTCGGACGACTCGGAGCCCGAAAGCCTGCAACCGATCATCGTGGCCGAGATGGAAACCAACATCCCATCACTGTCCGTCGGTGAAGCGGTGATGCAGATGGAATTGGCCGGGGCCCCTGTATTGGTGTTCCGAAAGGAAGGCAAAGACGGGCTAAACGTCGTATATCGCCGCGATGACGGCAATATCGGCTGGATAGACCCGTAAACGAAGGTGCCCGTGCGGGTCACCAATGATGAGAGCAGAATGGATTTTGGAACTCTCCTGAAACCCGAAGCGGTCAAGGTTGTCACCTCCGCCTCGTCCAAGAAACGGCTTTTGCACGAGATTGGTGATCTTGTGCAGGCAGCCTATGACATGCACGCTGGTTTGGTGGTGGAATCATTGCTGGCTCGCGAGGCGCTTGGGCCAACCGGCGTCGGTCATGGTGTGGCGCTGCCGCATGCGCGGATTGATGGTATTTCGAACGTTATCGGTGCTTTTGTCCTGCTCGACAAGCCGATCGATTTTAATTCCGTGGATCGCCAGCCCGTCGACATCGCTTTTGCGCTGTTTGCACCCGAAGAGGCCGGCGTCGAACACCTCAAGGCACTGGCACTCGTGTCACGCACGTTGCGCGATCAGGGCGTCTGCACGAAGTTGCGCGCGAACCCCGACGCCTCAACTCTGTTCGCCATCCTGAACGAGGCGCAACAGGCCCAAGCTGCATGATGGCTACGTGGGCTGCCAATCCTCAAACCCGAACATAAGATAGTCGCGCGCATAGGCATTGCGCGCTAACCGCTCGATTTCGGCGTCGTAAATATCATGCAGCACGTATGGACGATCTGATGCCGTCTCGGGCAACGAGGGCGCAGATGTGATCCCCGCCATCGCTGCCAGCTCGGCCAACTCATGCGCCAGCGTATTATGCCGCATCAGCCGATCCGGCAGCACAAATTCGGCAAATCCCTCGACAATCTTGACCTGACTGGCCCAATCGGGATCAACGCGCACGGCTGTTTGTCCGGCCAGATTGGGCTTTAAAAACTTCAGAAAAGCGGCGAACGCATCCCGGTGCGCGGTCTTGTCATAGCTTGCATCATGCGGATCGGCAGGCAGTGGCAGTTTGTAGCGCCGCGCCAATGTGCTGCGAATACCGCCATATGACCCCTTATCCGTGCTGAGGATACGGTGACAGAACACGGCATGCGCACGCGCAAGTGGATGGCGCAGCACCGAAAATGCGCGATGCCCGGCATGCACACGCATCCAGTCCCGCAGATCATTCTGGGACAATTTCGACCCGGGCTGCCCGCCGCGCCCCTTGTCGAGCAGGCGCAACCAATGGACGACTGGGTCTGCTGGCCCGCCACGGATCGGGAGGTACAAAAGCGGGCTCGTCTCACTTGCGAAATAGGTGGGCACCGCGGCACCACGGCGCGGTTCGAAATTGGGCGTCCTGGTCAGGTTAAAGGTGTCGAGACCTGACAGCGCCTCAGTCATCTGGCCAAAATTGCTGACCTTGTCAGACAGCGCGCTCGGGTTCTGCACCTTGAGGTTCTTGTCCAGCGCCTCAAGTTCGGTGCCGACGCCCAGCCATTTGGACAGCCCGTTCATCACCTCGACGCTCTGCAAATCCTCGTAGGCGATGTAAAACGCGGTCTGCCCGGACACTTGCAATCGATTCAGCAACTTGACCTGAAACGCCTGTAGATCAGCCAGATGGGCGGCGAATTCATCGGCCACGAATTCCGCTTTGCCATCCTTGCGAGCCTTGGCATCTGTCAGCTTCCACTGGCCTGTCGCTATGGCGATTTTCCACGAAACATAGCTGTCGACCGGATTGCGGGTCAGCACGACCTTGGCGCATTTCGGATCGTTCATCACGTGATCGAAAATGCGCTCATCGTGGTTGTGAAAGTAGCGAAAGCCGCTCAGTTCGGGTGTCTTTTTGATCGCGCGCAGCAGGTACTTTGGGTCTGCATCACGCGTTGCCTGATCAACCTCGAGGATGTGATCGACATTCGGGTATCCAATGAAATGCGGATTGAACGCCTCACCGTGACAGGCGATCCCGTCAAAGGCGTTCAGGTTGGATTCGAGGAAATTCGAGCCTGTGCGCATCTCTGCGAACACAACAAAATAGTCGAATTGCGCCATGACCAGTTATCGCACCAAATAGGGTTTGCGAGGGCGATCTTGCGCAGGTTCGTGGCCCAACGCCACCGGAAAATCACCCATCAGATAGGGGTGCATCCCTTGGTTCTTGAGGTTTTGGAGAAATTGACCAAAGCCGGTGAGGTCGACCATCTTGGGGACTTCAGCCAGTCGACGGGCCTGAGTCTGGCCAATTTCGTCCAGAATGCCCTGCAACGGCTCCATCGGCGCTTCGATGAATTCGGCCATCGTCCAGATGCGAATACGCGCCTTGGCATAGGGCGAGCGCAGCACGTCCAAATGGTCACTTTCGTTCTTTTGCAAACGCGCGGCTTCCTTGCGGATATCAAGGAAATTTCGGTTCGACCGAAACAGCGGCACCGCCCATGCGCCTGAAATCACCGACACCTGCGCATTGGGGTCTTTTGCAATCCGCCAGATCACATCCTGATTGTCGGCAGGCCCGTATTGAAAACACTGCCGCTCACCACGCGTGTTCCAGATCAGGTTGGTCAGAAAGGCGTTGGCATTGTAGTCGCGCGCCTTTGCGCTGTTGCCCAGCGCACCATTTAATGTGGTCTGTCCTTCGGCATACTCGACCGTTTCGGGGTCAAAAACATGACCATGCACACGCGCCCCGGTCGCCTTAGCCAACCACGGCTCAAAATTTTCGAAAATTTCGGTAAAGCCCTGGAAGGCTGAGTAAGGGGCGGCAGTGACACCGTTTTCCCAATCCTCATTCGGAAACCGGCTTTGCATATACAAACCCGGCCGACCGCGGGTACGTCGCTCCACCGCTTTGGCAAAAATGCGGTCGATTTTGCCCGGGTTCGGCTCGGTCTGCTTCATCGCACCGGCAGGATCGGTCAGGAATGCCTCGTAAAGGCGGTTCGCATGCGGCCAGATTTTGCGGGCCACAAAGCAATCCGAGCGGCGCAAAAGCTGCAGGTGGTCATCATAGAAAATATGTGGTTTGCCCTGAAAGTCGAACTTGGAAAGTGTCAGCGAGCGGCTTTCGATATTGGTTGAATACTGGCGCGCCAGCGTTTGGTAGTAGCTTTCGTCCGGGATCCAGACTTGCCGAAAATACGCATCATGTTCCCGCCGGTCCGGACCCTGCAGAATTGCCGATAGTGTTTGCCGTGTCAGACACCACCACTGGCTGCCCATATGCGGCACCAGACCGGCCGGAATCTTCCGCTTCATCCTGAGCAGGCGTTGCAACTCAACATATCGGTCGAACAGAACCCGCTGCCGTTTCCACGAGAACGGAAAGCGCAATGTGAACCGTTCGTGATCCAGCCCGCTGACAGTCCACGGCACATCAGATGTCGTCGCGCTTTCGATAAAGTCGGTGCGGGGGCGTTCGGCCAGGTATTCCACCAACTCTTCGACGGGGCGCAGCGGCAGGCACGACCCGGATACCAGATAGACATGCCGCACATCGCCAAACTGCTCCAACATCAGCTCGGAGGCAGCTTGGCTTGCTGCCACGATACCCCATGTGCCCCATTCGCACCGATAGCGTTTGGAGAAAAGGATGGCAGGCACATCCGCCAAGGCGCGGGTAAAGTCGGCATAGGTCTTGCGCGGCACTGCGGCATCAACATGGATCACGACCGGACAGCCACCCGCAGCCCAATGCCGGGCCGCTTGTTCCGCGCGATCTAACGCGGTGTGCACCAGCATGACAATCCCGACGCTCATGCCCAATTCCCTTTGGACATGAGGCCCAGAATCTCAAGCTGGCGCCAGTTGATGTATTTTTCGGACCACTTGCACCACAGATCGGGATCATCCCGCATGGTGTCGGCATAGGCTTTGTATTCGACAGACGCCGCGTAGTGCTGTTTGCGCTCCAACTCCTCGGCAGCCTTGGTGTTGAAGGTATCCAGGAACTTGGCGTGGAGCAGCACACCGGACGCCTTTTCACCCCCCCATTCGTCATAGACCTGGTTCAGGCCGCGCGGCAGCAACATATGGGTCGAGCTGACATAGGCATAGCGACGATCCCATTTCACCAATGGGATCTTGTTCAGCGCAGGCGCACGTTCGGGTTCATTCGGAAAGAAAACGCGCGCCCGAGGGCCGCCTTGAATCCACAGATTTCCAAAACGTTTATTGCGCGAGATCGTGTAATTTCCGCTGTCAAACCAGCTGGCAATTTCCATCGGATTCTGCCCGGCCTGATAGGGTTGTTCGTCCAGTCGCCCCTTAGGGTACATATCCAGCAGCATGGCGGAAAATGATTTGATCGATGACGCATCAAGCCAGTCGGTCAACGCGCGCAAGGGCCGCGTGTCGCAGAACGGATAAACCAGAAACTCGTCCGGATCGACCACCAGATTCCAGTGGCTGTGACCGTATTTCATCTGCAACCAGTTCAGCCAGTCGACCCCGAACCGCGCACGTTTGTAGCTGCCCTTTGCGGACCAGACGGACACGTCTGGTTGGGCTGCAAGGTAGTCGACGGACCCGTCAGTGCTGTCATTGTCCACGATCAGGAAATGATTGATTCCCATCTCGCGATAATATTCGAGGAAATAAGGAAGGCGCACCGCCTCGTTGCGCAGGGTCGAAAAGCACAGCAGATCAGAGGGGCGGATTTGTTCGGTGCGGTTGACGACACGGCCCAGTTCGCGACGCTTTCGGAACGCACGAATGCGCCAGCGCTTGCGCTGAAGCCTCAGCCGATATGACTGCCAAGCGCCCAACCTGCTCCGTCCCTTTACCTGCCGTTCTGCCGGCCCATGTGTCGCCTATCAGGTCAACCTTAACACAATCTTGAAATGTGCATCCCATGTGGGCGGCTGAAACTGAGGTGGTCTTGACGTAGCGGGGTCTGCTTCGGCCAACTCTTTGATCTTGCTGATCCACAGATAACGATCTGAAACGCTTGCGTAAATGGGAATATCACCAAGGATTTCCCGGAACACGGCCAGATCATTCACGAGCAGCGGCACACCCAAGGCCGCCGCTTCGGTGGCAGGCAGTCCGAACCCTTCGGCGTGGCTGGGAAACAAAACCCCGCTGGAGCGCTGAACAAGCGCCGCCAGCGCCCCATCCTCAAGGCCGGGCACCTCATGAATGGGCGTGTCGTTGCCAAGCCTGTCCAGCCGCTCAAACACGTCCTCATTGCGCCAACCACGGGTACCAGCAAAGACCAAAGGCGGCGCATCTGGCCCCATCTGATCCCATATATCCAGCAGAAACGCGTGGTTCTTGCGCGGTTCAATCGTGCCGATGCAGACGAAATAGGGCGCATCGGGCGGTAAGCCGGCAGGCAACGCGTCCAGGTCGGGCACAGCCACCTCTGTCCCCAGATGCGCAACAATGGCTTTGGGCGGTGTCGCAAACCGTGCCTCGGCCTGCTCGCGTGTGTGTTCGGAGTTGTAGATGATCAGGTCGGTATGTGCCTCAACGCGCGCGACCATGTCGGCAAAGGCGGGCACGCTACCCTCACGCTGATAGTCCGGAAAGTCGAGCGGGATCACGTCATGAATCATCACCGCGCAATTGGCATCAACGACTTTGACAGCGCCCAACACTCTAGTCGTCAGATTGGCGTGGCCAACATTCACATAGGCAAAACCCCTTGGAACCTGCGTGCGCAGCATACGCCGGAGCAAGAAGGGTGGGACACGACCGACAGCCGCACGACGCGCAGCCCTCCATGCGGTCGATCTCTGGACCTCCGGCAAACCGGCAGGACCGGACAGTGACGGCAAAAGATCAGTGATACCGTTCTGGTCCAAAAGGATGTAGCCCAAGCGCGCCCGGATCAACCCGAACACCGGCACCGCATCAGCCAGCAGCGCCCGTGCATAGGCAAGCTCGACCCGGTCCACGCCCGTCAGCACCTTGCCGACCCGGCGCATCAGACGGGTCAGATCAAGCAGACGCGCAGGCGGCCCTTTATGTGTTGTAGTGGCCAGTTTGATGCCATCTCCACGCGTCGGTGATCATCGTCTCCAAGGTCGAACGCGTCGGGGTCCATCCCAATTCAGCCTCCGCCCGGGTTGATCCCGACACCAGCTTGGTGCAGTCGCCAGCGCGACGGGCCCCATCAACATACGGCACCGATTGGTTCGTGACCGCACGCGAATGGTCAATGACCTCGCGCACCGAAAATCCCGATCCGGTGCCAAGATTGAACACGCGACTTCCTTTGCCGTCCTGTAGCCACTTCAGACCCAACACATGGGCGTCCACCAAGTCGCAAACATGGACATAGTCACGGATACAGGTGCCATCCGGGGTGTCATAGTCGGTCCCGTAGACGGTCAAGGCATCCCGCTTGCCCGCAATCGCATCCAGCATCAGGGGGATCAGATGGGTCTCGGGGTCATGAAACTCACCGACCTCCCCCTCGGGGTCTGCACCCGCCACGTTGAAGTAGCGAAAGATCACGTGGCGCAAACCACGGGCGACCTCAAAGTCGTGCAACATATCCTCGATCGCGCGCTTGGACGCGCCATAGGCATTGATCGGTTGCTGCGCGCTGTTTTCATCCAGTACGACGTTGTCCTGATCGCCATAGGTGGCGCAGGTCGAGGAAAATACAAAATCCAGACACCCGGCGGCAGTCGCCGCCTCGATCAGTGTCAGAGAGCCAAGCACGTTGTTGCGCCAGTAGCGCCCCGGCTCTTGCATGCTTTCACCGACTTGACTGAGGGCGGCAAAGTGCATGACGGCAACGGGTGCATATTTAGCAAACACCGCATCAAGGCGCGCGCGATCCAAAAGATCGCCGTGTTCGAACGGGCCAAACTTGACCGCGTCCTGCCATCCGGTTTCCAGATTGTCATAGGTAACAGGCACAAACCCAGCCGCGCGCAATGCCTTGCATGCGTGAGAGCCAATATAGCCCGCACCGCCCGTTACCAATACGTGCTGCACTTAGCGCCTCGCCTTATTCCGCTGCTTTGTCCATCTGGACAACATCACGGATATACCCAAGCAGGTCGTCACGCAATTCCGCGCGCGCCAACCCGAACGAAACGGTGGCCTGCAGGAATCCGGCCTTTGAACCGCAGTCAAAGCGCTGACCCCGGAACCGGTAACCATAAACGCCATCGTCCCCGCCAATCTCGTTGGCAATCGCATCGGTCAGCTGAATCTCTCCACCCGCGCCTGATTTCATCTGGTTCAGTGACCGCAGCACGGATGGAGTGAGGATATAGCGGCCAATCACCGCGAGGTTCGAGGGGGCCTCCTCGGCGGGGGGCTTTTCGACCATCCCTTTCACCTTGACCATCTGACCCATGTCTTCACCGATATCGAGCACACCGTAAGATGACGTCTTTTCCGGGGGCACTTCCATCGCGGCCACGACATTGCCGCCCGTTTCCTCATAGGCTTCGACCATCTGCTGCAAGCAAGGCTTTTCAGCGGCGATCACATCGTCAGGCAGGATCACGGCAAAGGGTTCGTTCGCGATCAAACGGCGCGCACACCAGACCGCATGCCCAAGCCCGAGGGCCTTGTGCTGGCGGATATAGGCAATCGCGCCACTGTCCATGTTCGTATCCTTGAGGATCTCAAGAAGCTCGGTCTTGCCCTTCTTGCGCAACTCTTGCTCGAGGGTCGGGGCGTGATCAAAGTAGTCTTCAAGCGCGCCCTTGCCCCGCGACGTGACAAAGATGAATTCCTTGATGCCGGCTGCCCGCGCTTCGTCGATGGCGTATTGGATCAACGGACGATCCACCAACGTCATGATCTCTTTGGGCACCGATTTGGTTGCTGGCAAAAACCGCGTTCCCAAACCGGCCACCGGGAAAATCGCCTTGGTCAACTTTTTGCGCATAACAAACCTCGTTTTGATCTTCTTACCGGAAAATCCGGTTTCGTTCACCCATACAATTAGAGTGTGCACAAAGAATGCCTAATTGAGCAAGGGTTGTGACATCTGGCGGACTGTTGCCAAGACGCGCCAAGTTTATGTGAAAATCAGCCGTTGTGCGGCAACCCGCGCCACTTCCTGCTTGCATCTTTTCTGGAAGGTGACAGGGCGCACCAGCGCGTCTGTCCGTTCGGATTTGCCGAACAACCCGCCGCGCTGTTCCCAAAATCCGCGCGGATCAAACCTGACGTGATGATAAAGCGCGGTAGGCGACAGCAGGATCAACGTGACGATTTCACCCGCCTCAGCGCGCCGCGCCGCTTCCTCTCTCAAGGGGGCTCGCTGATAGAATCGTCCTTTTAAAGCAATGCTTTGGCGCGGTTGCGATACCACAGGAAGGAATGCGGACATCGGGCTGCGCGCGATCTGTGCGCCCCCGCGGGCGCGGGTTTGGCCCTCTGCGTACCCGACGTTGAGCCTGCGCATCAGTCGCGTCACATCCCCCGGCAACAATCGACCACTCACCATGTGATGCAGCAGACGTGCACGCTCTGCACCTTGCACCTTATGCCAATGAGCAGCGCGCGTATCCTGGGGCATATGCTTGCGCTGAAAGACACCCCAGCTGGCCCCGATATCAAACAGATCGCGGGGCACACGGTCAGGGCGGCGGCGCGGGCTGGCCGCAAATCCATGATGCACCTCGGCCATAGGAACCAGTGCAGTTGCATGGCCCGCCTTGGCCAAACGCAGGTTCAAATCCGTCTCATCCAGAAAGAATGCAAAACCGGGATCGAACCCTTCGAGGTCCACCAGCACATCGCGGCGGACCGCCATATTGGTGCCCTCGGTTTTGGTTGCGCGCGCCCCGCGCGGGGTCAAAACAACGGTTTGATCAGTTTCGAGCGGGATGTTTTGCGTCTCTCCCGTCGCATCCACACTCCGCGCGCGCCACTGAAATGAAATCCCGTTGCGCCCCCGTACAAATCCACCCATCGCCGCCACATCGCGCTGTTCGGCCGGTGCGATGAGGTGCCCCAGCCAGCTCGGTTCGGGCACCGCATCATCGTCAATAAAGGCGACGATATCACCCGCCGCGTGGCTGATCCCCAAATTGCGGGCCACCGAAATGTTGGGGTCCTCGAACGGGACAATCTTGATCTGGCCCGCAAAATCCGCAATCGCGTCACGCCCCGCCTTGTCGGCCACGACGACCACCTCAAAGGGAGAGTATTGGACTTGCAGCAGACCCGTCAGACAGCGGCGCAGCGCATCAGGCCGGTCGCGGCTGACAACCACAACACTGACCGGCGGGTGGGTCATTCCAGGCCCATTTCCGCCATCATCTGTTCGATCTTGGGGACGTCTTGGGGGTTGTTCAACTCCCAGAACTGGCGGCCCTTGGCCTCAACCTCGACGCACAGCACCTGTCGCCCGTTTTCGAGAAAGCGTAACTGCTCCAATCCCTCAAGCTGCTCAAGCGGGCCGATGGGCCAGTCGGGATAGGCGGCAAGCGCGTCGGGGCGATAGGCATAGACACCCACATGGTGGAAAACAGGCGTATCAGCATCGGGCGCATAGGTCGCATTGGTGTAGGGGATCACCTCTTTGGAAAAGTAAAGCGCGGCACCGCCCGCCCCGAACACGGCGGTTGTGCCCCCGACGCGGCCTGCCTTGCGGTCTTCAAGGAATCCGGTCAGCGTCGCGCCGTCACAACGCAGCACCGGGGTCGCGATTTCCGCGTTGGGTGCGGCGCGCAGGCCGCTCACCAGCCCTTCGATGAACCAATGCGGGGTCAACGGCGCGTCACCCTGCAAATTCACCACAATGTCGTATCCGTTGCCCAACACCGCATGCGCCTCCGCGCAGCGCTCCGTACCATTGCCGCACGCTTCGGAGGTCATCACGACCTCGGCTCCCAACGCCTCGCAAGCATCCCGAATGCGATCATCGTCAGTGGCAACCACCACCCGATCAACGCCGTCCACCGCAATAGCCGCGCGCCAGCTGCGTTCGATCAATGTCTGCGCCGCACCCGTTGCGCCGGTCAAAGGCACAAGCGGCTTGCCGGGATAACGGGATGAGGCATAGCGGGCCGGGATGACAATCAGGACAGACATCAGGCAGGTTTCAACTCGACGGCGGGGGCATAGGCGATGAAGAACGGGTTGGCATACCCATCCTTCCCGTAGCGCAGCGGGGTATGGTCATCAAAGCGGACAACCGCGCCGCCAGCCCCGGACAGGACCGCATGACCAGCGGCGGTATCCCATTCCATCGTGCGCCCCACGCGGGGATAGATATCAGCCTCGCCCGTCGCAATCAGACAGAATTTCAGCGACGATCCCGCGCTTTTCATATCCTTGACCGCGTATTTGTTGATGTAATCATCGGTCGCCTGATCACGATGCGATTTTGAGGCGACGACAAGCAAAGCGGCATTGTCACTGTCGGCGACTTTGATCGGGCTCAGATCGCCCACAGCCGTCTTGTCAAACGCGCCCGTCTCTTCGACGGACTGCCCGTCGGCCTGCGTGAAGAACATGCGGCCCCGCGCAGGGGCATAAACAACACCACGGGTTGGCACCCCACCTTCGACAAGCGCGATGTTGACAGTAAAGTCGCCACGGCGATGGACAAATTCCTTGGTGCCATCCAGCGGATCCACAATCAGGAACGTGTCGCCAGTTGTGGTGTGGGTGGCCGCCTGCTCTTCGGTGACAAGCATCATGTCGGGAAAGGCGGCGCGCAAACCATCCGAGATGATCTTGTCCGCCGCTTCGTCTGCCGCTGTGACGGGGCTGTCATCGGACTTCATCTTTACCTCGAAATCGTCCGAGTTGTAGATCTCCATGATCTTATCCCCGGCCTCGAGAGCAAGGCGGCGGATCACGGGGATCAGGGCGTCATAGGTCATAAAAATCGTCCTCGAGCGGGCATTTGTTGAAAAAGTGATGCGGCCCCCTTATGGTCGCGTGCTAACGGAACGGCAAGAATTCCGTGCAAAGATCGCGCAAGCCAGAGGCACCCGACCACCATGTTTCGATCCACACGCAAACCGCAGTCCGGGCTTGGCACTGCCTTGGCAATGGCCGAACTGGTCTACCATTCGATTGTCCGGTCGATCCGACGCGAGCATAACAACGCCTTCATCGCGATCGGGATGAACATCCTTCAGATGGTGATTTTTGTTCTCGCCTTTTACGTGATGTTCACCGTACTCGGCCTCAAAGGGGCCTCGATCCGCGGTGATTTCCTGCTTTATCTGATGACGGGGATCTTCCTTTACATGACGCACATCAAGGCAATGGGTGCGGTGGCCATGTCCGAAGGCCCGGCAAGTCCGATGATGCAACATGCCCCGATGAACACGATCATCTCGATCTGCTCGGCCGCGTTCGGGGCGCTCTATATTCAGGTGCTGTCGCTGTTCCTGATCCTGTTTATCTACCACGTGGCCTTTGTGCCCGTGCAGGTCAACCAACCGTTCGGGGCCTTCGGAATGCTGCTGCTCGCGTGGTTCACTGGGGTTGCGGTGGGGCTGGTTCTGTTGGCGATCAAGCCGTGGTTTCCGACGTTCGTACGGATCTTTACCCAGATTTATCAGCGGGCGAACATGATCGCGTCGGGCAAAATGTTTGTGGCGAACACGTTGCCCAGCTTCATGTTGGCGATGTTTGATTGGAACCCTTTGTTTCACGCAATTGACCAATGCCGGGGCTTTGCTTTTATCAACTACAACCCACGCTATTCGTCTTGGGAATACGCGTTCTGGGTCGGTGTGGTGCTGGTCATGATTGGGCTGATGGGCGAATTTTACACCCGCCGCAGTGCCTCTGTCAGCTGGGAGGCGCGGCGCTGATATCGTACTTTGCCCCCTCGCAATAAGTTTGCTTGAACGCAAACAAGGCCCATTTTCTAAAAGCAACAGACCTGATAGAAACCCTTCCAACAGGATCGGACGCATGTCCGCCCACAACAACAATAAGCAGGCGCATGTTCGATCATCATTCCGAGGCTGCCACTGACACGCGCGCTGCGCAGAAGTGGATCAAAGTCCTTTCTCAATATCGCGAACCCAGTGCGCTGCGCAGTTGGTTCGAGCTTGGGATCACTATCGGCCCCTTCGTTGTTCTGTGGGTTCTGGCGTGGGCATCGCTATCGGTCAGCTATTGGCTGACATTTGCAATCGCCGTGCTGAACGGAGCGTTCCTGCTGCGCCTGTTCATCATCCAACACGATTGTGGGCATGGCGCATTCTTCAAAAGCCGGAACCTCAGCGATTGGCTGGGGCGCGTGATCGGCGTTCTGACCCTGACACCTTATGATGTCTGGCGGCGGTCCCACTCCATGCACCACAGCGCGTCGGGCAATCTGGGGCGGCGCGGCATGGGTGATGTCCACACGCTGACGGTCACCGAATACTACGCGCTGTCTGCTATCAATCGGCTGCTCTACCGCCTCTACCGCAACCCTGTGGTGCTGTTTGGTCTAGGGCCCAGCTATCTGTTCCTGATGCAGAACCGACTGCCCTTGGGTTTTACCGAGTATGTCAAATACTGGGTCAGTGCCATGGCGACCAATGCCGGGATTATCCTTGGCCTTGCCGTCATCCTGTATTTTGGCGGCTGGATGCCCATCGTTTTGATTTTCCTGCCCAGCACAATTCTGGCGGCGACGGCGGGCGTTTGGCTGTTCTACGTCCAGCATCAGTTCGAAACGACCCATTGGGAGAAAGAGCCCGAGTGGCAGATGCACCACGCCGCGCTGCACGGATCATCCCACTATGTGCTGCCCAAAGTGCTGCAATGGGCCACCGGCAACATTGGCATTCACCATGTGCACCACCTTTATAGCCGCCTGCCGTTTTACCGACTGCCACAAGTGCTGCGTGATCATGCCGATCTGGCGAATATCAACCGCATGACAATCCGAGACAGCCTTGAAACAGCCCGCCTGCATCTCTGGGATGAAAAGACCAAGCGGCTGCTATCCTTTGCGCAGGCCCGCCTGCACTACGGCTAAGTCACCACACGACATGTCAGGTTAAGGCGGCCCGATTTCGGCAGCAGCGTCGATGATCCAAAGCGGATGCGATCCACGCCGTGATAGGTCAGGCGCGCCGCGCCCCCCATGACAACCACATCGCCGCTTTCCAGCCACAGCGACTCTGTCTTGCCGCCGCGCGTCGTGTTCCCAATGCGAAACAGGCCCGCATCCGCCAGACTGATCGACAGCACGGGCCAGTCAAAGCTGGCCTCGTCCTTGTCTTGATGCATCCCCATCCGTGCACCTTCGCCGCAATAGTTGATCAGACAGCAATCCGGATCACGGTCCAACCCGGTCAGATCGCGCCAGATCGTCAAGACTTGCGCGGGAATCGCAGGCCAGGCTGCCCCACCGGGATGGCGGTCGACATACCGATATCCACCCCGGTCCGCGTACCACCCCAAAGCCCCGGCCGAGGTCATACACACCGACATCGGTTTCCCATAAGGAGTTTCGAGAGAAAACATCGGCGCGACCGCTGCGACATCCCGGACCGCCGACACTAAATGTGCCTGTGCGGACGCATCCAGATACTGCTTGTAGATCTCAAACCCGCGAATAACCGCTCTCATCGCCCAAACCCCGCGTATCGCGCAAATTTTGGTGTTTTGCATCCCGTTCCAACGGTTGCAGCGCCAAATGACCCTCCTTATATACGCCTCAGCGCGCAAGAACCCTTGCGCAATCTCAAGCGTGGCGTCGATGCCGAAACGGGTCGCCGCCTCGTGTCATCGCCTTGAACTGATATGAGGGATCGAAAACATGGCCAAAGTCATTGGTATTGACCTAGGAACTACAAACAGCTGCATCGCGATCATGGACGGCAGCCAGCCTCGCGTGATCGAAAACGCCGAAGGCGCGCGGACAACCCCGTCGATTGTCGCCTTCACCGAAAACGAGCGGCTCGTTGGCCAGCCTGCCAAGCGGCAAGCGGTCACAAACCCCGACAACACAATCTTTGGTGTGAAGCGCCTCGTGGGCCGCCGCAATGACGACGCGGATCTCGCCAAGGACAAGAAAAACCTGCCTTTCAGCGTGATTGATGGCGGCAATGGCGACGCATGGGTCGAAGCCCGTGGCGAGAAATATTCGCCCAGCCAAATCTCCGCCTTCATTCTGGGCAAGATGAAAGAAACCGCCGAGAGCTACCTTGGCGAAGACGTGACCCAAGCCGTCATCACCGTCCCCGCCTATTTCAACGACGCACAACGTCAGGCAACCAAGGACGCGGGCAAGATTGCTGGTCTCGAAGTGCTGCGGATCATCAACGAACCCACAGCCGCCGCTCTGGCCTATGGCCTCGACAAGGAAAATTCGCAAACCATCGCGGTCTATGACCTTGGCGGCGGTACGTTCGATGTGACCATCCTCGAAATCGACGACGGCCTGTTCGAAGTGAAATCGACCAACGGGGACACGTTCCTTGGCGGTGAAGACTTTGACATGCGCATCGTGAACTACCTCGCCGAGCAGTTCAAAAAAGAACATGCCGTCGATCTGACCGCGGACAAAATGGCGCTGCAACGCCTCAAGGAAGCGGCCGAGAAGGCCAAGATCGAACTGTCCTCGTCCAGCCAAACCGAAATCAACCAGCCCTTCATCTCGATGGGCTCGAACGGCCAGCCACTGCACATGGTCATGAAACTGACCCGTGCCAAGCTGGAGTCTTTGGTGGGTGACCTGATCAAAGCCTCGATGAAGCCCTGCGCTGCCGCGTTGAAAGACGCCGGTCTATCGGCCTCCGATATCGACGAAGTCGTGTTGGTCGGTGGTATGACGCGCATGCCGCGCGTGGTTGAGGAAGTGACCAAGTTCTTCGGCAAAGAGCCGCACAAGGGTGTGAACCCGGACGAAGTTGTTGCGATGGGTGCCGCCATTCAGGCCGGTGTTCTGCAAGGCGACGTCAAGGACGTGGTTCTGCTCGACGTGACACCGTTGTCGCTTGGGATCGAAACGCTCGGTGGGGTGTTCACACGCCTGATCGACCGGAACACCACGATCCCGACCAAGAAGTCACAGATTTTCTCGACCGCCGAAGACAACCAGAACGCGGTGACCATCCGGGTCTTCCAGGGTGAGCGTGAGATGGCGTCCGACAACAAGATCCTCGGGGCCTTCAATCTGGAAAACATCCCGCCTGCCCCCCGTGGCATGCCGCAGATCGAAGTGACGTTCGACATCGACGCCAACGGCATCGTGTCGGTCGGCGCCAAGGACAAAGGCACAGGCAAGGAACAGCAGATCACGATCCAGGCCTCGGGCGGTCTGTCGGATGCGGACATCGACCAGATGGTCAAGGACGCCGAAGACAACGCCGAAGCGGACAAGGAACGTCGCGAGTTGATCGAAGCCAAGAACCAGGCCGAAAGCCTCATCCACTCGACCGAAAAGTCGATGGAAGAGCATTCGGATAAGGTCGATCCAACCACGATCGAAGCGATCGAACTGGCCATTGCCGCGCTCAAGGACGATCTGGAAACCGACAACGCCGACAAGATCAAATCCGGCATCCAGAACGTTACCGAAGCGGCCATGAAACTGGGCGAGGCGATCTACAAAGCTGCGCAGGAAGATGGCGAAGACGAGCCAGCCGCCGCCGACCAGCCTCGCGGTGATGACGATGATATCGTCGATGCTGAGTTCGAAAATCTGGACGACGACAAGCGCGCGTAAGTTGCGCGCCTCAGGAACCAATCACGAGGCCGGCCCGCTCAGGCCGGCCTCAGACGTTCCAACAAAGGACATGATCCATGGCAAAACGTGACTATTACGAGGTGCTTGGCGTCTCTAAGGGCGCGAGCGCGGACGAGATCAAAAAGGGCTATCGCACCAAAGCCAAAGAGTTGCACCCGGACCGCAACATCGACAATCCCAACGCTGAAAGCCAGTTCAAGGAAGCCAACGAGGCTTACGAAGTCCTAAAGGACGCCGACAAGAAGGCAGCCTATGACCGCTTTGGCCACGCCGCGTTCGAGGGTGGCATGGGTGGCGGTGGCGGACGCCCCGGTGGCGGCTTTGGCGGCGGTCACCCCGATATGGGATCAGCGTTTTCCGACATTTTTGACGACCTGTTCGGCGATTTCGCGGGCGGCCAACGTGGCGGTGGCGGACGTCGCGCAGCGCGTGGATCCGACCTGCGCTACAACCTGCGCATCTCACTCGAAGACGCGTTTGCGGGCATGCAGAAAACCATCAACGTCCCCACCTCGGTCAGTTGCGATACCTGCAACGGCTCGGGTGCCGAGGGCGGATCCGAACCGACCACCTGTCCGACCTGTTCCGGCATGGGCAAGGTGCGCGCGCAACAAGGCTTCTTTACGGTCGAGCGCACCTGTCCGACCTGTTCGGGCATCGGCCAAATCATCAAAAATCCGTGCAAGGTCTGTTCGGGCGCAGGTCGCGTAGAAAAAGACCGCGCACTGTCTGTCAATATCCCCGCAGGTGTCGAAACCGGCACCCGCATCCGTCTCGCCGGCGAAGGCGAAGCCGGCATGCGCGGCGGACCAACGGGCGACCTCTATATCTTCATAGAGGTCAGCGATCACAAACTGTTCGAACGAGACGGCACCAACCTGTTTTGCCGCGTCCCCGTTTCGATGGGCACCGCAGCCCTTGGCGGGTCAATCGAAGTGCCGACCATCGACGGTGGTCGTGGTCGGGTACAAATCCCCGCCGGATCGCAATCGGGTCGCCAGATGCGTCTCCGCTCAAAGGGGATGCCGGCCCTGCGTGGCGGCGGACCGGGCGACATGTTCATCGAACTTGCGGTCGAAACCCCGGTGAACCTGACGGCGCGGCAAAAGGAATTGCTGCGGGAATTCGCCGATCTGTCTGAAGAAAATAACCCGGAATCCTCCAGCTTCTTTTCCTCGGTCAAGTCGTTCTGGGATTCGATGAAGGGCTAAATACTTGCACAGGGTGGGCCTTATCGCTCACCCTGCAGCTATGCGCCTGACCTTTGACACCACCACATTGCGCCGTCTGCACCCAGATGATCTGCGCGCGTTCCAAGCCTACCGGACCGATCCAGAGGTATCGAAATTCCAGAGTTGGGATGCGATGGATGATGCGCGGGCGCGTGGTTTTTTGCACGCGATGCAGACGATGACGCCATTGATCCAACCCGGGCATTGGACACAAGTCGCGGTGGCCGACACGACAACGGATTCCCTGTTGGGTGACATGGGGTGGCATCTGTCGACCGACAGTACCGAAGCTGAACTTGGCATCTCCCTTGCCCGTGAAACGCAAGGGAGGGGTCACGCGACCCGCGCCACAACCCTTGCCATCGCGCACATGTTTGCCGAAACCCCGATTGATCGCATCAAGATATGGGCTGATGTCCGCAACACCGCATCGCGTGCGCTGGCTGAACGGCTTGGATTTGAGTTTACTGGATTCGAAGTCACGGACGGTGTGGAAGAGGCAGCGTTTGTCATGCAGCGTTCCGACGCCTCCGCGCTGATTTTAACCCTTCCCTAACCACCCTTCGCCATGCTCGCCGCATGACACAATTTGCCGAACAACCGTTGCCCTTCGACTTAGACGAGGCGACCCCCGTTTCGATACCCACGGGCCGCACGCCGTCCTACATGGCGGACCATCGCAAGCGGTTGCGCGCCCGGTTTATGGACGGTGGCGCGAACGCGATGCCGGATTACGAGTTGCTTGAACTTGTGTTGTTTCGTGCCATTCCGCGCCAAGATGTCAAACCGCTCGCCCATCGCCTGATCGCTGAATTTGGGGATTTCAACAGGATCCTGTCCGCCCCGGTTGAACGGCTGCGCGCATTCAAGGGGGTTGGGGATGCTGTGATCGTCGAACTCAAGATTGTCGAGGCAGCGGCGCAGCGGCTCGCGCGTGCCAAAATATTGAACCAACACGTTATTTCAAGCTGGGATGCGCTGGTCGACTACTGTCACACCACCATGGCACATCGCGAAACCGAACAGTTTCGGGTTCTGTTTCTCGACCGCAAGAACGTGCTGATCGCGGATGAGGAACAAGCCAAAGGCACTGTCGATCATGTGCCTGTCTACCCGCGCGAAGTGGCAAAACGGGCGCTGGAATTGAACGCGTCTGCCATGATCCTCGTACACAACCACCCCTCAGGTGACCCCACACCCAGCCAATCCGACATCGACATGACGTCACAAATCCAAAGCGCGTGTGACGCCCTTGGGCTCACATTGCATGACCATCTGATTGTCGGAAAATCACGTGAACTCAGCTTCAAGTCAGCAGGCTATCTTTAGCGCACCCAAACCTCGACCCGGCGGTTGGCCTGACGACCCCACGCACTGTCATCACAGGCCATGGGCAAGGCCTCGCCGAACGCATCCACGTTCATCTGGACCCGATCAAGGTTCACCGTCTCAGCCGCCTGCATGATGGCCCGTTTCGTTGCTTCGGCGCGGCGCAGCGCGATGTCGCGATTGGCAGCGGCCGGGCCATCCCCGTCACTGAACCCCACCAGCAGCATTTCACGGGCGTCATACTTGCCTTGTTCGAGGGCGCGGGCCAACTGCTGCACGTTCGAGCGTGATTGCGCGTCCAGCCGCACCGATCCCGCTTCGAACCGAAAGGAAGTGGTCAGGCGCGACATGCCATATAGCGTGAGGGTCATGCGCTGCAATTCCTCCAGCGAGACTTCGGGACCAGCCGACGCCACCGCATTTGCAAAGCGATAACCCTGATCGTTGATCGACACCTCTTCGGGGGCCTGATCCACGAAACCAGCACGGCGAATCACGATCTGGGCAGAGGCCCCGCGCGTATAGGCCAGCAGTTCACGGGCCACCTTTGGCAGACGGCGGGCCGGTATATAAAGAAACATCGGTGCCGTCAGCGGATAATCCTCCGTCTTGATCGTGCCCCGCTCCGCCCGCAAGGAATAGCCGCATGCGCCCGTCAAAGTGAGCGTGCGGCTGTCCCCGGTTTCTGCGTAACTCGCAATCCCCAAGGCAAACGGATCATCCAGAACCGCCGTCACGACATCGCCTGGGCGATCATGGCGCACGATGCCTTCGGCAAAGTCCAACCGCACGGGCCCCATCACCTGATCCTCGATGGATTGGCCCAGGCCCGCGCGCGCGTTCGGCAGGTGCAGGATGATATCCGCATCTGCACCGCCCAGTGCGGCCCAGTTGGTGATCTGCCCAGCGAACACCTGCGCCAGTGCTTGGGGAGAGATTTGCTTGACCGGGTTTGACGGGGCCACAATCGGCACCATCGCATCAAGGGCCAGCACACGACTGCGATTGGCGTCGGTCATGTCGCCCATGCCTGCATCACGGGCACGCTGGCGTTCCTCGGGGCGGATTTCCCGCAACGCCATCACGATGTCAGCATCATTGGCAAGCAGGTCGGCAAACCCTTCGTCGGTCGTTGACACGTGGAAAAAGAACAACGCCACGGGCTTATCCGTCGCCATATCGCGAAGCTCATAGACGAAATTAGAGGAATCAACCGTTTCGCGGGTCGCCACGTAGTCGTTGCGCAGTGCGAACCCTTCGATCAGCGCAGGCAAAAGCACTGACCCCATTGTCGCAGAGCCGGAAATACTGATCTCCGCCACGAAATCCTGCAGGTTGGGGCACGCAGGCCCTTCGCACAGCACGCCTGACCCATCCACGGTTAACTCACCATAGATCGTTTCGACCCGGTAAAATTCGCCGTCGAAGCCCAAAAGCGTGCCGCTGATTTCAACCTCACCATCAGGCGAGGTCAGCGTCACATCCTGCGCGGCCAATGCAGTGCCCAAAAGTGAAAGTGCGGCGAAAATCGCCGCACGTGCCCAAGCCATAAAGTGCCCTTTGTCGCAACGGTCAGTTGCTGGCGACTTTCAGGTCTGAGACAAGATTGTTCAACACCAGAAAACTACCAACTGCGTCACAATCAGGCACCGCCAGCGTCAGCACTTGAGTTTTCATCTGTCCGCCTTGCATCATCTCGAGCGATTGCGCTTCGATTTCGATGCCGCAGTTATTCTCGGTCACTTCGGCTTCGACACTCAGGTCAATGGTGCCGTCTCGCGCGGTCATGCCGCTGGCGAAGGTGTAGATTTCCGCCATCAGCGGTTCGGGTGTCAACGTATCACCCATCTGCATGATGAAGCCGTTGTCGCCCGTGGTCAGACCGACAACATTTTGCTCGGCACCGGACCATACATGTCCGGCCTGCCCATAATCTGCGCCAAACTCGCGGGCGTGCAGTTCAAATCCGATTTCACCACGCCATTGCAAGGCAACACGGTCATATGCGCCGATGTCTGTGACAGATGTCTGCGCAACCGCGCCATCGCCATTCGAGAACGCCAGGATAAAGACAGCCTGCTCGGCCAAGGCCGGAACAGTGACGGCCAGATCGCCCGCCTCATCGGTGGTTTCGGTAAACATCATGCCATTGTGGTGCACGGTCAGCCGTTCATTCGGCGCGCAAGGGGCCGCCAGAGACAGGTTCACCATCGCCCCTGCAATCGGCTCTGCCGATGCGGTGATCTCGCACGACTCGCTAGGCGGCACTGCCTCCGGTTCGGTCACGACATCCGTGTTTGCGGGCGCTGAGACTCGTTCAACGACAGCTTCGCCGTTAGGTACAGACACGGCGGCGGTATCAGTCGCCGATGTCAGTTCGATTTCCTGCACCTGCATCAGCACATCTGCGCTGACGTTGTCACCAAGGCTTTCCGCTTTTGGAGCGACTTCGGGCACCGGGACCGGACGGCTTTGCGCGCCATAAAGGTCCTTTGCGGTGTCGCTGCTTTGCATGACGAAACCGATGCCGACGGCGATGGCCAACGTGCCAACTGCCGTGACGATTTCCTTCATATGCTGCATTGTCCCATGTCCCTTCCCCGGATTTGATCAGAGGCAGGTATCGCAACTCAACTAGGCCGTGTTATGACCGAGGTAGGGAGTCTTTAGGGCAGGAATGGGGCAGGCGGCTTAGGCGAGCCGCCCGTGACAATGCTTGAATTTCTTGCCCGATCCGCACGGACACGCCTCGTTTCGACCGGGATTGCCCCATGTTGTCGGGTCCCCTTCGTCAAAACCGCTTGCAACAGCTTCGGCCGTCGGGGCAGGCAGCGTGCTTTCTTCGGCCGCGTCCTCGACCTCTTGCTGGTGCTCTGCGATTTCGGCCAGCATCTCCTGGCGTTCCTCTTCGGTGAGAGGGCGAATCTGCGACAGCTTTTGAGTCACTTCGGTGCGCAAGCTGTCCAGCATCGTTTCAAAGAGCTGGAACGCCTCGTTCTTGTATTCGTTCAGCGGATCACGTTGTGCGTAGCCCCGGAACCCAACGACCGAACGCAGGTGTTCCAGCGTCAGCAGGTGCTCGCGCCACTTTCCGTCGATGGCCTGCAACAGCAACTGTTTTTCGATGCTGCGCATGTTCTCGGCGCCGAAGGATTCGGTCTTTTGCGCCATCAGCGCGTCGCTGGCTTCGATCAGGCGCTCACGCACCTGTTCGTCATCCACGCCTTCTTCGTCGCCCCAGGCCACGACCGGTGCGTCAACGCCCAGATGTTCGATGACTGCTGCGTGCAGCCCCTGAGTGTCCCACTGATCCGCATAGCTGCCTTGGGGCATATACTGGTCGATCAGATCGTCAACGACCTCATCGCGCATGTCCGACGTGATCTCTTGCAGGTCTTCCGCTTCCATGATCTCGCGGCGCTGGCTGAACACGACCTTACGCTGGTCGTTCATAACATCGTCGAATTTCAAAAGCTGCTTGCGGATGTCAAAGTTACGCCCTTCGACCTTGGCCTGCGCCCGCTCGAGCGATTTGTTCACCCACGGGTGAATGATCGCCTCGCCCTCTTCAAGGCCGAGCGTGGTCAGCACCTTATCAAGCCGGTCCGACCCAAAGATGCGCATCAGGTCATCTTCCAGAGACAAATAGAATGACGTGCGCCCCGGATCACCCTGACGGCCTGATCGGCCCCGCAACTGGTTGTCGATGCGGCGGCTTTCGTGACGTTCTGACGCCATCACATAGAGGCCACCCGCAGCCAGCACGCGCTGCTTTTCGTCATCGTGTTCGGCTTCGATCTTGGCACGGACCGCTTCGGGGTCGGCCTCGGGATCAGCGGTGATCGCCTCGAGCACCTTTAGCTCGACGTTGCCGCCAAGTTGGATGTCGGTGCCGCGCCCGGCCATGTTGGTCGCAATCGTAACGGCCCCAAACTTGCCTGCATCGGCGATGATCTGCGCTTCTTGCTCGTGCTGGCGCGCGTTCAGGACGTTGTGCTTGATGCCCTCGGCCTCAAGCAACCGTGCAAACATTTCGGACTTGTCGATCGACGTGGTGCCAACCAGCACAGGCTGGCCATTGCCGTGGGCGACCTTGATCTCTTCGATCATGGCTTTGTATTTTTCCTGCGCCGTCCGATAGACCTTGTCGTCTTCGTCCACGCGGGCGATGGGCTTGTTGGTGGGCACTTCGACCACGCCAAGACCATAGATTTCGGCGAATTCCTCGGCTTCGGTGGCCGCCGTTCCGGTCATGCCGGCCAGCTTGTTGTAAAGACGGAAGTAGTTCTGGAACGTCACCGACGCCAGCGTCTGGTTCTCGGGCTGGATCTGAACACCTTCCTTGGCCTCAATCGCCTGATGCAAACCATCCGACAGGCGACGACCCGCCATCATGCGACCGGTAAATTCATCGATCAGCACAACCTGACCGTCGCGCACGATATAATCCTTGTCCTTGGTGAACATCTTGTGCGCACGCAAACCCTGGTTCACGTGGTGCACAATCGACGTGCTTTCCGGATCGTACAGCGACGCCTCGGGCTCGATCAGTCCGCGCTCGTGCAACTGTTCCTCAAGGAACTCGTTGCCTTCGTCGGTGAAGGTCACGTTCTTCTGCTTTTCATCGAGCAGATAGTGCTCGTCGGTGATCAGGGGGATGATCGCATCGATGGTCACGTACATCTCGGACCGGTCCGCCAGCGGGCCGGAGATCACCAGCGGCGTGCGCGCCTCGTCGATCAGGATGCTGTCGACCTCGTCCACGATGGCGTAGTTATGTTCGCGCTGAAGCATGTCGCCGATGGACTGTTTCATGTTGTCGCGCAGATAATCGAACCCAAGCTCATTGTTGGTGGCATAGGTCACGTCACAGGCATAGGCCGCCCGCTTGGCTTCGGTTTCCATGTCCGAGATCACGACTCCGGTGGTCAGGCCAAGCGCCCCGAACACCTTGCCCATCCACTCACCATCGCGCTGAACGAGGTAGTCGTTGACGGTGACCACGTGCACGCCCTTTCCGGTCAGCGCATTGAGGTAGCAGGCGAACGTGGCGGTGAGGGTCTTGCCCTCACCTGTTTTCTGTTCGGCGATATTGCCTTGGTGCAGGAAGATCGCGCCGAGCAACTGGGTGTCATAGGCGCGCAGGCCCAGGGCGCGCTTGGCGGCCTCGCGACAGTTTGCAAAGGCTTCGGGCAGCAGATCATCCAGGCTCTCGCCGCCCATGGCGCGTTTGGCCAGCTCTTCGGTCTTGTCCTTCAGGCCCTCGTCGCTCAGCGCCTCGAATTCAGGCTCAAGCGCGTTGATCTGATCGACCAGTGGGCGGGTCG
Source organism: uncultured Tateyamaria sp. (assembly GCF_947494755.1). Classification (GTDB taxonomy): domain Bacteria; phylum Pseudomonadota; class Alphaproteobacteria; order Rhodobacterales; family Rhodobacteraceae; genus Tateyamaria. The sequence goes on along the minus strand of NZ_CANLVZ010000003.1, from coordinate 160,752 downwards.
CCTTGACCTTGCGATCATTGGGTGTGCCAAACACCTTCTTAGCGAGCGTTCCAAAACCGAGCATGCGTTCTCCAGGCGATCAATTCATGTTGTGCAGCAACTGCTTGCCGGGCGCGTGCCAAGCCCATAGATACGGTGGGCAACAAACCGGCCCGGGCCGCGTCCATAGGGCGATGTAAGGGTCACGCCAAACCGTGTCAATGCGCGCGCCCGTCGTGTGCCCAGTCCAAGGACCGAACGACCATGAAACCCTTCTTTTCTTTGCCCGCCTTTGGCCTTTTGGCCGCAATGGCACTGCCTGCCGCCGCCGAAGATGCTGACACAGTTGTCGCCACAGTGAACGGCACAGATATCACCGTCGGCCACATGATCATCGCACGCGCCACTCTGCCGCCCCGCTTCCAGGAACTGCCCGATGACGTTTTGTTCACCGGCATCCTTGACCAGTTGGTGCAGCAAACGCTTTTGGCCCAATCCTATGAGGGTGAGTTGCCCAACCGTGTGACCCTGTCGCTTGAAAACGAAACCCGGTCTTTGACGGCGGGGGAAGAACTGGAAAAACTGTTCGAGGGCGCGCTGACAGACGAAGCTGTCCAAGCCGCCTATGACGCGCGCTTTGCGGATGAAACGCCGGGCGAGGAATACAACGCCTCTCACATCCTGCTCGAAACCGAGGAAGAGGCGATTGCCGTCAAAGCCGAGATCGACGGTGGTGCGGACTTTGCCGAAACCGCCAAGGAAAAGTCGACCGGCCCGTCCGGCCCCAATGGGGGTGAACTGGGATGGTTCGGCACCGGCGCAATGGTCCCCAGCTTTGAGGCGGCGGTGATCGCGCTTGAACCGGGCGAAGTGTCCGATCCGGTGCAAACCCAATTCGGGTGGCATGTCATCGTCCTGAACGAAACCCGCGTGCCCGAGCAACCCACTCTGGAAGACGTGCGCGGCGAGATCGAAGGCGAAATCCGCGAGGCGACCATCAACGCCTATGTCGAAGAGCTGACCGAAGCCGCCGAAATCGATCAAAGCGGGGCAGAGGGGGTTGATCCCGCACTGCTCAAAGATCTGACATTGTTGGACTGATCCGTGGGCAAGAGATCGCCATTGGCCCCGGCCGGTTTACCGGATCTGCCCGTAATTTCGGGCGTCCGGTTTGCGACCGTGGCCGCAGGGGTACGTTATAGCGGACGGACAGATGTGATGCTGGCCGTCTGCGCGCCCGGCACGACGATTGCAGGCGTGTTTACACGGTCAGCAACGCGTGCGGCCCCGGTCCTTGATTGTCAGGCCAAGCTGGGCAAACCCCTGGCGGATGGTGCCGCGATCCTTGTCAATTCGGGCAACGCCAACGCTTTTACCGGGCGCAACGGGCAAGAGGCCGTTGATAAGATCGTGAATGCCACGGCCTCTATCACAGGCGTGCCTGCGGCAGCTGTCTTTACCGCGTCGACCGGGGTGATTGGCGAACCGCTTCCTTTTGATCGCATCACCGAAAAATTGTCAGAGCTGAGCGCGCATCTGTCCCCATCGGGCATGGCCGACGCCGCCGCAGCGATCATGACGACTGACACATATGCTAAAGCCGCGACGGCAACCTGCACCATGGGCGGTAAAACGGTTCAGATCGCCGGTATTGCCAAGGGCAGCGGGATGATCGCGCCGGATATGGCGACCATGCTTGTCTATATCTTCACAGATGCGCAGGTGGATCAGGACGCTTTGCAAGCCATGACGACCCGCGCGACGGACACGACATTCAATTGCATCACCGTCGACAGCGATACATCGACCTCCGACAGCCTTTTGGTTGCCGCGACTGGAACAAGTGGCGCGGATGCGTCCTCGGACGTGGGGTTTGAGAAGTGCTTGCGCGACGTGATGCTCGACCTTGCCCATCAGGTCGTGCGGGACGGTGAAGGGGCCACCAAGTTTGTCGAAATCGAAGTGACCGGCGCGCTCAGTGATGCGGATGCCAAGACGCACGGGCTTTCGATTGCCAACTCCCCGCTCGTCAAGACCGCCATCGCGGGTGAGGATCCGAATTGGGGCCGCGTGGTCATGGCCATCGGTAAATCCGGTGCAGCGGCAGACCGTGATACGCTGTCGATCTGGTTTGGGGATGTGCATGTTGCCGAAAACGGGTGGGTCAGCCCAAACTACAGCGAAGCGGAGGCCGCCAAGCATATGAAATCTGACCACATCCGCATTCGCGTCGATTGCGGAATGGGCGATGGGCGTGCGACCGTCTGGACCTGCGATCTGACGCACGGATACATCGACATCAACGCGGATTACCGGTCGTGAACGTCGTCCTTGTTTCGGCGGTTGCGTTGGTTGATGTCGATGGGCGGGTGTTGCTCGCCCAACGCCCCGAGGGGAAATCCATGGCCGGGCTGTGGGAATTTCCCGGCGGCAAGGTCGAAGCGGGCGAAACACCAGAAGTCGCCTTGATCCGTGAACTGCAAGAAGAGTTGGGGATCGACACGTGGGAATCCTGCCTGGCACCGCTCACCTTTGCGAGCCATAGCTACGACAACTTTCACCTGCTGATGCCGTTGTTTGCCTGCCGCAAATGGGAGGGCACGCCGCAATCGCGCGAAGGGCAGACCCTGAAATGGGTGAAACCCAATGACTTGCGATCCTACCCCATGCCAGCCGCTGATATCCCGCTGATCCCCGTATTGCGTGATTGGCTGTAGCGCGAGGACGGAATATCTGTCGCCTTGGTTAATAAACCGCCTGAAAATTCGACATTGTTGATGACTTGGCAATCAATTTGGGTAACCTATAAGCACCACTTTCTCTTGGGGAGGAAAGTCATGCTCAGAACGGTTGCTGTCGGCAGTTCTATTTTGGTTCAGGGGATTTTCGTCAAAACCCTGCCTGATGGTCGTATGACCGTGCAGGTAGATGGGGAGACGTATTCTGGCCGGCCGGTATCACGGAACGCCTGACACAAGACGACATGCACAGATAAGAAAAGGGGACGGCGCTCACCGTCCCTTTTTATTTCGTCATACCCGGCACCTTAGGCAAGGGTACGTGTCACTTCTTCGCGCTCAAAGATTTCGATCACATCCTTGGGTCGGATGTCGTCGTAGTTCTCGAACGCCATGCCGCATTCCTGGCCTGACTGCACTTCGGCCACTTCATCCTTGAAGCGCTTGAGCGTTTTCAACGTGCCTTCGTGGATCACCACGTTGTCGCGCAGCAAACGTACGCCCGCAGACCGGCGCGCGGTGCCTTCGGTGACCAGACAGCCGGCGACCTTGCCGACGTTGGACACTTTGAAGACCTCTTTGATCTCGGCATAGCCGATAAAGGTCTCGCGGATTTCAGCGCTGAGCAGGCCAGAGGCCGCCGCTTTGACGTCATCCACGAGGTCATATATCACCGAATAGTACCGGATCTCCACGCCCTTCTGGTTGGCGGTGTTACGCGCAGACGTGTTGGCGCGGACGTTAAAGCCCATGATGGGCGCGCCTGACGCTTCGGCCAGACCCACATCCGTCTCGGTGATCGCGCCAACGCCCGAGTGCAGCACGCGCACGCGCACTTCGTCGTTGCCGATTTTCTCCATCGCCTGAACAATCGCCTCGGCCGAGCCCTGTACGTCCGCTTTGACCAGAATGGGCAACTCGCTGACATTCTCGTCCGCCTTGGCATTCGCCATAAGCTGTTCGAGGGTTGTGGCCGCACCGGCTGCCGCACGTTTGTCCTTGGCCGCCTTTTCGCGATACTCGGCAATCTCGCGTGCTTGCGCTTCGGTTTCGGTCACGTTCAGCACATCGCCCGCTTCGGGTGTGCCGTTCAGGCCCAGAACCTCGACCGGTACGGATGGCCCGGCCTCTTTCACGCGATCGCCCTTGTCGTTGATGAGCGCACGGACCTTACCGTACTGCTCGCCCACAACAAAGATATCGCCTTGGCGCAGCGTCCCGGTTTGCACCAGAACAGTCGCCACGGGGCCGCGACCAACGTCAAGCTGCGCCTCGATCACGGCACCTTGGGCGGCGCGGTCGGGGTTGGCTTTCAACTCGAGCAGTTCGGACTGCAATGCAATCGCCTCAAGCAATTCATCCAGGCCTTGGCCCGTGATGGCCGACACTTCGACGTCCTGCACTTCACCGGACATCTTTTCGACGATGACCTCGTGTTGCAGCAAATCGGTCCGCACCTTGTCAGGATCAGCCGCAGGTTTGTCGATCTTGTTGATCGCCACGATCATGGGCACTTCGGCCGCCTTGGCGTGGTTGATCGCCTCGATGGTCTGCGGCATCACCGCATCGTCTGCGGCAACAACAAGCACGACGATATCCGTTACCTGCGCACCGCGTGAGCGCATTGAGGTAAAGGCCGCGTGGCCGGGTGTGTCGAGGAAGCTGAGCATCGCGCCGCTCTCGGTTTTGACCTGATAGGCCCCGATATGCTGCGTGATCCCGCCAGCTTCGCCAGCCACAACCTTAGCATCGCGGATCGCATCCAGCAGAGATGTCTTACCGTGGTCAACGTGACCCATGATGGTGATGACGGGTGGACGATCCTGCAGATCGTCTTCGTCGTCGATGATCTCTTTGATCACGTCCTCGACGTCAGCGTCGGACACACGTTGGATCTTGTGGCCAAACTCTTCGATGATCAACTCGGCGGTGTCGGCATCGATGGTTTCGTTCTGAGTGACCATCATGTCCATCTGCATCAGCGACTTCACGACGTCGCCGACACGTTCCGACATGCGGTTGGCCAGCTCGGACACCACAATCGCCTCAGGCAGATTGACGGTGCGCACGACCTTTTCACGTTCGACCGACCCACCCATCGCTTTTTGACGGGCGCGTTCCTGCTTGCGCTTCATCGCAGCCATGGACCGCTGGCGGCCACCTTCACCACCTGTCAGCGCCTGATTCAGTGTCAGCTTGCCCGAGCGGCGGTTGTCGTCGCCTTTGCCACGGGTGTTGCGCTGGTCGCGCTCGCGCTCGTTCTTGCGCGGGGTCGCAGCAGGCGATTGCGTCTGGCGCGGGGCCGCCTTGGCAGGGGATTCAGGCGCAGGGGCCGCAGCCGCCTGAGCGGCCGCTTCGGCTTCGGCAGCCTTGCGGGCATCTTCCTCGGCTTTGGCCTTCAGACTTTCCTCGCGCTCTTTCTCTTCGCGCTCCTTGGCCTCGGTCTCGGCCCGGCGGCGCTCGCGTTCCTCTTCACGGGCCTTCTCGTCAGCGGCACGCTGCGCGGCCTCTTCGACCTCTCGCGATTTCGCCGCCTGAAGCGCCTTCATCCGGCGGTCCATCTCGGCATCGGTGATGCCCGCAGGACGACGGCTTGGATCGCCGACGGACGGTCCACTCGCCGCCGCAGGTTTTGCCGCGCCGGGTTTGGGCACCACGACCCGCTTGCGTTTCGTTTCGACGACGACATTCTTGGTCCGACCGTGGCTGAAACTCTGTTTCACATTCCCCGGACGTGCGCCGCTGCGCAGACCCAATGTCTTCTTTCCGTCAGTATCGCTCAAAGCTCGTCAATCCTTCCCAGAGGCCGATGCCTCTGTATTTTCACGCACACCGCGTAAACGGTTGGCTTCCTCTACAACACGTTGCGTGAGTCCACCAGAGGCCAGCGCCCCATGTATCACAGTTTGGCGACCGAACGCCAAACCCAACTCATCGGATGTCAGCCATCCGATGTACGATCCGAAATGCGGCGTGCTCAACTTGGTCTTGCCACGACCCGAGCCATCCACCGCTTGTATCAACACCTGCGCTTCTTCCATCTGAAGCCAGGCTTTGACCTTTTCATACCCTGCGACCGCTCGCCCAGATTTACGCGACAGCGCGATCAGGTCCACGACCCGGCGGGCCAGTTGTCGTTCCACCTCGGCAACGAGGTTTTCGGGCACCTGCACGGGTTGCTTGGCCCCCCGTGCAAACAGTTTCTTGGCAACCGCCTTGTCCAGCGCGGCCCGATCCGCGGCAACATAAATGCCACGACCCGGTAACTTTCCCGCAATATCGGGCACGATTTGCGCCTCTGGCCCAACAACAAAACGGATCAGCCCATATTTCGGCTGTACCTCGCCCGTGGCAATGCACTTGCGCTCAGGTCCATCCGACCGATCCTTGGAGGCACCACCGCGACCCATGTTCAAGCCCCGAGGCCTGAGATCAGGCCTCGGCCTCCTCGGTTGTTTCGCCGTCTTCTTCTGCTTCTTCAGCCTCGAGATCGGCGGGATCCACCCAACCGAGCATGATACGCGCCGTCATCACCAGTTGCTGTGCCTCTTCCAGTGACACATCGAAGGGTTCCAGAACGCCGTCGTCCTTGTGGCGCTCGCCGTCGACAGTGGTCCAACCACCGGCCAGTTCCCAGTCGGCACATGTCGCAAAATCTTCGAGGGTTTTGACGTCGTCTTTGGCCAATGCCTCAATCATTTGGGGTGTGAGGCCGTCGAAATCAATAAGGCTGTCCTCGGCACCCAAGGCACGCGCGCTTTCAAGGGCCGCTTTGGCCGCCGCCTCAAGCACGTCGCGGGCACGAGCCTGCAATTCCTGCGCGGTGCCCTCGTCAACACCGTCGATGACAAGAAGCTCGTCCAACTCGACATAGGCGACCTCTTCGAGGTTCGTGAAACCTTCAGACACCAGCAACTGGGCAAAGAACTCATCAAGGTCGAGGTTGTCCATGAACAGCTTGGTGCGTTCCTCGAACTCGGCCTGACGGCGGGCCGATTCGTCGGCTTCGGTCATGATGTCGATATCGAGGCCGGTCAGTTGGCTGGCCAGACGCACGTTCTGACCACGACGACCGATCGCAAGGCTCAACTGTTCCTCAGGCACGACAACTTCGATCTTGCCCGCTTCTTCGTCCAGAACAACTTTGGACACTTCGGCAGGTTGCAGCGCGTTCACAAGGAATGTGGGCTGATCATCGTTCCATGGGATGATGTCGATCTTTTCACCCTGCAATTCGTTCACGACGGCCTGCACACGGCTGCCGCGCATACCGACGCACGCGCCGACAGGGTCAATGGAACCGTCATAGGAAATCACGGCGATCTTGGCGCGCGAACCGGGGTCACGGGCGACCGCCTTGATCTCGATGATGCCGTCATAGATTTCGGGCACTTCCATCTTGAACAGCTCGGCCATGAATTCAGGCGCGGTGCGGCTCAGGAAAATCTGGGGGCCACGCTGTTCGCGGCGCACATCCTTGATGTAGCAGCGGATGCGGTCATTGGGGCGGTAGGATTCGCGACCGATCTTTTCGTTGCGGCGAAGGATCGCTTCGCCCGCGCCCACATCGACGATGACGTTGCCGTATTCCTCACGCTTGACCAGCGCATTGATGATGGTGCCTGCGCGGTCTTTGAACTCTTCGAACTGGCGATCGCGCTCAGCTTCGCGGACCTTTTGCAAGATGACCTGCTTGGCCGATTGTGCCGCGATCCGGCCCATTTCGACAGGAGGCACTTCCTCGATCAACTGTTGGCCGACTTCGGGGTTTTCCATGTACTGTTTGGCCTGCTCAACCGTGAACTCGGCCTGATAGTTTTCAAGCAATTCATCTTCGACCACAGTACGCACGCGAGTGAACGTCGCGCGACCCGTTTTGCGGTCGATGGAAACGCGAATGTCCATCTCCGCGCCGTAGCGGGACTTGGCTGCGCGGGCGAGCGATTCCTCCATCGCCTCGATGACCAGCGCAGGGTCGATCATCTTTTCGCGCGCCACAGCCTCGGCGGTTTGCAACAGCTCAAGCTGGTTTGCAGATGTAATGGCCATCAGGTGTTCTCCTCGGACTCGTCGGTCTGTATTTCGTCGAAATCGGTTTCTTTCAGCACGCCAGCCGCTTTGCGTTGGCGCAGCATTTCCTTGATCAGCTCGTCCGTTAGGACCAGTTTGGCATCGCTCAGCCAATGGAACTTGAGGCCAATTGTGCCTTCGGCGACGTTGATCAGCACCTCGTCGCCGTCGATCCCGGCCAGCACACCCTTGAAACGGCGGCGTCCATCGATCAGCTCATCGGTTTCCAGTTTCGCCTCGTAGCCCTCGAACGTGTCAAAATCCTTGAGGCGGGTCAAAGGCCGGTCAATGCCCGGACTCGACACCTCAAGCGTATAGGCATCCAAAATCGGGTCCTCGACATCCAGCGTGGCGCTGACGGCGGTCGAAATCGCGGCACAATCATCCACCTCAATCCCGCCCTCGGGTTTGTCAGCCATGATCTGAAGCGTCGATTCGTCCTTGCCACTCATCAACCGCACGCGCACCAGCTCATAGCCGAGATCCTCAATCACCGGGGTGATGATCTCGGCCAGACGGCGGTCCATGGCGGCTTTGGCAATCAGATCGTTGTTCATGAGTCTTTCAGGCACAAAAAAACGGGCGCGCGGCCCGTTGGTGTTTCCCGGTGGAGCATCAGGTGTGGACCCCGACGCGCCGCTGTTGAGGGGGATATACGCAAGGGCGGGCGAGTCTGCAAGGGGCGTCAGGCCATCCACCACCGTTCTGCCATGCGTAGGTTGTCCAATGGCCAAGTGGTGCCGACCGCCAGTGGAATGCCGAGTGACCGACTTGCGATATGTGTTGTCGCGTCGCCGCCGGGCAAGGTCACGTAATCCTTGGGGTCCGCATAGGCATCAAGTGCGACGATATCCGCCACATCAACTAACCCATCGCGCAGCGCCTCGGCGCGGATGCCGTCTGCACCAAGGCGTACGAACTCGACAGTGTCGAACCAACCCGCATCCTGTTTCCAGTGTTGCGCCGTTCGGCTGCCTATGAAGTGACGCCCGGCGTCCAGCTTCTGCACCTCATACAGGCCGGTTCCCGTATCGCTGCGCACCTCAAATCCGGGTTGCGCTAGCAGATAAGGAAGGTTTGGATTAGGTGCATCCAATGTGATCGCGATCCGGTGGGTGCCAAGAACCTCGACCTTCATGGGGAGGGTCACGGCACTGGCGTCAAAGGTGGTGCCATCATGAAAGCTCACCCCTTCACGCAGAGCGAACTCCCATCTCAGCGCCGAAGCATCCGACATCCACTCGGTCGCCAACTCACCGCGCAATGTACCGTCCGCTGCAATCTCGGTCAGATTGTCAAAGACCGTCGCCGCCACCGCCCGGTCAAACAGATCGTCGGACAAGGCCGCACGCAGCCGCCCACCCCGTTGCGGAGTCGCAGACGCCCCCGTGGCCGCCAGCAAAGCGGCGGCGGCACCAGTGGCAAAAAGTGCGCGGCGGTCAAAACGGGTCATTTGCCTGCTATCCTGTCCATGGTCCTAACCAGTTCAGCCGAAATCCCCGGCTCGGACAAGGCGTGACCTGCGCTGCGCACCATTTTGAGATCGCCCAGCGGCCAGGCCTGGGCCAGCGCATAGGCGCTGTCGGGCGGGCAGATCATGTCATAGCGCCCCTGCACGATGGTGCCCGGGATGTGTTTAATGCGGCCAATCTGCGCGAGGATCTGTCCATCAAATTCGAGGAAGCCCGCATTGGTGAAATAGTGATTCTCGAGTCGGGCAAAGGCGCGGGCGTAGTCTCCCGGCGCTTCCCCTCCGGACCCCGTCGAATGGATCGAGGCGAGCGCGTTTTCCCATGCCGACCACGCGCGCGCAAAACGGGTCTCTTGCGCGATATCGCCAGAAAACAGCCGCCGGTGATAGGCACCGATCAAATCGTCACGTTCATCCTCGGGGACAAGGGCGACAAAGCGGGCCCAGACCTCGGGCCAGAACTTCCCGGCACCGCCACCATAAAACCAATCAAGCTCGGCCTGGGTCATCAGGAACACGCCACGCAACACCAACTGACGCACACGGGACGGGTGCGCCTCGGCATAGATCAGGGACAGTGTCGCCCCCCAACTGCCGCCGAATACGATCCAGGCGTCGATCTCAAGCGTGCGGCGGATCATCTCGATATCATCGACCAGATGCCAGGTGGTGTTGTTCATCACCGACGCATGTGGGCGCGACCGACCACAACCGCGCTGATCAAACAGGATGATACGATAGTATTCCGGGTCGAAATAGCGGCGCATCGACGGGCTGCACCCGCCGCCCGGACCACCATGCAGCACGACAACGGGAACCCCACCGGGATTGCCGCATTGTTCCACATAAACACGATGCCCCTGACCCACGTCCAACATCCGTTGGTCGTAGGGGTCGCTTGGCGGATACAGATATTGCACCGCGCGCTTTTGATCACTGTGTTTGTCCATTACTGACCTACATAGGGCGTAAGACGCACATGAGCATACGGAGATCGAAATGCAAACGCATCAAACCACCGTTGACCCCTCAGAAATCGCCAAATTTGAGGCGATGGCCGCCGAATGGTGGGATCCGAACGGGAAATTCAAGCCGCTTCACATGCTCAATCCCTGTCGGTTGGACTATATCACCAGCCAGATCGCGGCTGAATTTGATCGTGATCTGACGACGGCCAATCCGTTCGCGGGCCTGCGAATCCTCGATATCGGGTGCGGTGGCGGGTTGCTGGCAGAACCCATGGCGCGGCTTGGGGCAGATGTTGTTGGCGCAGACGCGGCAGAGCGTAACATTCCGGTGGCGCAGGTTCATGCCGAACAATCGGGGCTCAAGATCGACTACCGCCACACCACAGCCGAAGACATGGCCTCCGCAGGCGAACAATTCGACGCGGTTATGAACATGGAGGTGGTCGAGCATGTGGCCGATCCCCTCAGCTATCTGACGGCGTGCCACGACCTACTAAAGCCCGGCGGCCTGCACGTGTGTTCGACAATCAACCGCAACCCGAAATCCTACATGATGGCCATTATCGGGGCCGAACACGTCATGCGCTGGCTGCCCAAGGGCACGCATGAATGGTCCAAGTTCATCACCCCGGATGAGTTGTTCGATCTGATGCGCAATGCAGGGCTGAACCCCGTGGATCGCAAAGGATTCGTATTCAATCCACTGACTTGGGCGTGGAAACTGTCAGACACGGATCTGAGCGTGAACTACGTGACCGCAAGCCTGAAACCAGAGGCTACTCCGGCTTAACCGGCCCCATTCGGGTCCGCAATTCGCGCAGGATGGGAAGGGTCGCGCGCACGCGCTCCTCGCCCAGACTGTCGATGACCTCGCCGACCATGGGCGCAATGGCGTTGAGCGCCTGCTCATGCGCCCGGCGACCAGCGGGACTGACCGCGACCATCTTGCGGCGCGCATCGTCCCAGTCCGGGCGGACGTGGATATAGCCTGCCCACTCCAACCGGTTAAGCGTATTCGTCATCGCGCCCCGGGTCACGTTGAACGCCTCGGCCAACTGGGCGGGGCTGCGTTCGCCCTCGTGCCATGTCAGATGGTTCAGTACCGAAAAATGCGAGATTTCCATGCCCTTGGGCAACACCCGGCTCAGCCGGTTGCGCACCATCTGGTCCGCTGCCAGCACCTCGCTAAACAGCGAAATAGCCAATGCATTCTTTTCTGTGCTCATTACCTTCATGGGCCATCGAACAGACGCGCGTTGTCTCGAGAGGGGACACGGCGGCGCGCCTGCGCCACTTTTTCCAAATCCAGATCAAAGATATAAACGCCCGGCGCTGTCCCTGCGTCAAGCACGACGTCACCCCACGGATCGACGGCAAGGCTGTGGCCATATGTGCTGCGTTTCTTGTCGGCGCGCCCTTCATGCGTGCCTGTCTGGGCGGGGGCAAGCACCCACGCACCCGCCTCGATCGCGCGGGCACGCAGCAGGCTGTGCCAATGGGCCGCACCCGTCACGGGCGAAAATGCCGAGGGGTAGGTCAGAACTTGCGCGCCCGCCGTGACCAGCGTGTCCGCCAACCGGGGAAAGCGCATGTCATAGCAGACTGCCAGACCGATGGGGGCAAATGACGTCTCGGCAAGGACCGCACGTGTGCCAGGCCGATAACCCGAGGACTCTGCATAGCTTTCGGTGTTGGAAATAGCGACGTCGAACATGTGGATCTTGTCATAGCGCGCGATGATGGCCCCATCGCGGCCAATCAGAAACGACCGGTTGGCAAAACGGCCATCGGGGTCGTCCGTCTTCAGTGCCAGCGATCCGATCAGCAGGTGAATGGCGCGCTCTGCCGTGACCTCGCGCAGGGCGGCCAAGGTCGGGTCATCATCCTCGTGGCACAAAACCTCGGCCTGATGCGCGCGGCTGGTGCTGAGGCAATTGGTGACCTCGGGCGTTAGGACAAACTCCGCGCCCATGTCGGCGGCCTGCTGCACCATGGCAACGGTCCGGGGCAGATTGGCCATCGGATCGTCACTCACATTCAGTTGCAGCAGCGCCGCCTTCATTCAGGCCGCAAGAAGGCTATCGAGTTTGCCCGCCCGCTCAAGCGCATACAAATCATCACAGCCACCCACATGTGTGTCACCGATAAAGATTTGCGGCACCGTGCGCCCGCCATTGGCGCGCTTGATCATCTCGGCCTTTCGGCCGGGTTGGGCCAGCACGTTCACCTCGGAAAAGGTCACGCCCTTGTCCTTGAGCAACTTCTTTGCGGAATGGCAAAACCCACATAAAGGCGAGGTATAAAGTTCGACAGCTTTCATTGCACAGATCCTTTCGGCGCAATTTCGATTGCCGATTACTTAGGTATCTTTGACTGCTCGTGCCAGTACAGACACGCACACATCACCCGCACCTGCTGCACGACAGGCGGTTGCGCAGGCCGCCAATGTGGCCCCGGTTGTCATTACATCATCAACCAGAATCACCGGGCGACCCACGATCTCGTAGCGACGGCGGCGGTTGATCCGGATCGCGCCATCAAGGATTTCAGCACGCGCATGATGCGACTTGCCATCAAGGGACGGGGTACGCTGCGGACGCTCAAGCAGGTCAGCACACCATTCTGTGCCGGTCAGATCAGCCAGCCGTTTGGCGATCAATGCGGATTGATTATAGCGCCGCTTGGCCAGCCGCATCCAATGCAAGGGCACCGGCGCAATCAGGGTCTGCGGCGTGATCAGCCCCTCAAGCGTTGGGCGCATCCACAGGGCGGCTGGCTGGGCCACCTCCTGCCGGTCACCATGTTTGAGCCGCAAGATCAGTTTGCGCCCCATGCCACTGTAAACCAGCGCAGCCCGCCCGTGCGCCCACGGTTTTGGCCATTTCAAGCAGGAATCGCAGTGAATGACCCCATCATCGGAAAAGCCGGGCAAGGGCGTACCGCACCCATCACAAGCCGTGCGGCCGACAAATTCTGTCTGTCCCCAGCATGTCCCGCACAGGCCAAAGTCGCTATCGACACCTTCGCCACACCCAAGACACCGGGGGGGATAGATTGCCGCGAGGGTTGTTTGTAAAAGGCCCATTGTGTTCCCAACAGCTGATGCAAATGAACCAGCCCATTGCCCTGACCGACTCTGCCGCCCTCGCCCGCAATCGCGCGCGCGCCAGTGACGACGCCCTGTTCCTGCAACGCGCGGCACGGGACGAGGTCGAAGATCGCCTGGAGATGGTTAACAAAGCGTTTCATGCGCCCGCGATTGTGACAGCGTTTCCGCAGGTGTGGCAGGATCGGATCGATGGGGCCACGATCGTACCCGAAACAGAGACCTTGGCGATCTCACCCAGTGAACACGATGTAGTGATCCACGGCCTTGGCCTGCACTGGGCCAATGATCCGGTGGGTCAGCTGATCCAATGTCGCCGCGGATTGCGCCCGGATGGGCTGCTGCTGGCGACTGCCTTTGGGGGGCAAACGCTGCACGAATTGCGCAGTTGTCTGGCCGAGGCCGAGATTGCCGAAACCGGGGGGCTGTCGCCGCGTGTGGCCCCCATGGGCGAGGTGCGCGATCTGGGTGCACTTTTGCAACGGGCGGGATTGGCCCTGCCAGTTGCAGATGCCGTTAAACTGAACGTGGAATACAAATCCATGTGGCACCTCATGCGCGATGTGCGGGCCATGGGCGAGGCCAATGCATTGGTCGCCCGACAACGCACACCGACCCGGCGATCCGTGCTGACGAAAGCCGCAGAGATCTATGCACGTAGCTTTCCAAATAACGCAGGTGGCATCACCGCCACCTTCGAATTGATCGTGTTGACGGGCTGGGCCCCGGATGAAAGCCAGCAGAAACCCCTGCGCCCCGGATCAGCACAGGCCCGACTGGCGGATGCCTTGCGCACGGACGAAACGTCGCTGCCAGATTGACCTATATCCAAAACCGTTTATCTGACCGGAGACACACCCTATGGAACGGCTCCAAATGCTTGATACCAGTAAGACCGCGATCAGACCTGCACATGCCAAGGACGACCACCCGGCGATCCCTCCGGCACGTGTTGGCATTCTGCTGGCCAATCTGGGGACGCCGGACAATTACGACTATTGGTCGATGCGCCGATACCTGAACGAATTCCTGTCGGATCGGCGCGTCATCGATTACAGCCCTTGGGTCTGGCAGCCGCTGCTGCAACTGATCATCCTGACAAAGCGGCCCTTTTCATCAGGTGCCGCCTACAAGTCGATCTGGAACCACGAGGCGGGGGAAAGCCCGCTGATGACAATCACCAAGGACCAAACGGCCAAGATCAAGGATGCGATGCATGCCCGTTATGGCGATCAGGTGGTGGTCGATTTCTGCATGCGCTACGGTAACCCCTCGACCAAGTCCAAGGTGCGCGAAATGCGCGAGGCGGGCTGCCAGAAAATCCTGTTTTTTCCGCTCTATCCGCATTATGCGGGCGCGACCTCAGCGACCGCGAATGACGAATTCTTCCGCGCAATGATGGAGGAAAAGTGGCAACCAACGACCCGCACGGTCGAACCCTACTTCGAGCATCCCAAGTATATCGAGGCGTTGGCGCAATCCATCGAACGCGCATACGGCGCAATGGACACTCGCCCCGACATTCTGGTGTGCAGCTATCACGGCGTCCCGATCCGCTATCTGATGGAGGGTGATCCCTATCACTGCCAGTGCCAAAAAACGACGCGTCTGCTGAAAGAGCGTTTGGGTTGGGCCGACACCGACATCAAAACGACATTCCAGTCAAAATTTGGCCCCGAAGAGTGGCTGCAACCCTATACCGTCGAAGAGGTGGCGCGACTGGCCGAGCAGGGCAAAAAGAACATCGCCGTATGTGCGCCTGCCTTTTCAGCCGACTGCATCGAGACGTTGGAAGAGATCAACGAAGAGATCAAAGAAAGCTTCGAAGAGGCGGGCGGCGAACATTTCACCTATATTCCATGCCTCAACGATGATGACGCACATATCGACGCGCTCAGCACCGTGATCGAGGAGAATCTGGGCGGCTGGCTGGACTGATACCGACCTGCATGCATTAAAACGCGTCCAAGAAACGAAAAAAGGCGGCACTCGAAAGTGCCGCCTTTTAAATTTTTAACTGCTTCCCTTAGGAAAGAGCTGCGGCCACGACGAGAACCAGCAACAGGGGCAGAATGATGCCGCCCGAGGAGCTTTGTGTTTCTTCGACAATGACAGGAGCTTCGATGATTGGCTCAGCAGGAGCGCCGGCAAATGCGGTCGAAGCAGCAGCGGTCAGAGCAGCAGCGAGAACGAGTTTTTTCATAGTAACCTCCAAATAAGCGCACTGGCAAACAATGCCAGAGCGGACCCAAGACTTACCTCGTAACTCTGTGTAAACAACAATCTTTGCCAAATGCAAACCTTGTTTCAGGGGGTTACGGGTCCTTGCGCCGCGATGTCGTCAAATTAGCAACACTTGGGTTCCCACATTCGCCATCTCGTACAGCTCTTCGATGTGCTCGTTGTAGAGGCCGATGCAACCGTTGGACGACTTGCGCCCGATCTTGCGGGTGTCATGCGTGCCGTGGATTCGATAATAGGTCCAGCTCAGGTGCAGCGACCGCGTCCCCAGTGGGTTTTGCGGACCGGGGCCGATATAATCAGGCCACTCGGGGTTGCGCTGCTTCATCGACGGTGTCGGACGCCAATCCGGTTCAGGATCCTTAAGAATGACCTTCGTGCGACCGCGACGGGTCAGGTCATCTGTCAGCGGCACACTGGACGGATAGAGTTTGTAGACCGTCTGCGCCTCGTTCCAGTAATGGACTGCGCGACTGTCGATATCGACAAGGATCGCGCCATTGCCCAGGTTGTCAAAATAGGGCCGCCAATCCAGCGTGCGGAAGCTGGAAATGTTGCGCCGTGCCGAGAGTGCCGGATCACGCGAGGCCTGACCGGCCGGAATATTCTGGGCGATTGCGGGTGTGCCCAAGAGCGCCGCAGATCCCGCCAAGAAGGCGCGGCGATTGGGTGTAAAAACTTTTGTCTTGGACATTGAATGCCTCTCCAAAGGTATGTTCTTGCCGTTGCGCTATAATTTATTGCGCGAAAGCCGCAGTCGCAAATCAAAGAGATGTCATCACGCGGCTTCATGCTCATGTGCGTTTGTATTGCAACGCTCAACGGGCTATCGACGTTCCAAACAATTAACAAGATGTGCCTGACTCATGCGTATACTCTCTTTTCTTGCCGTTGCACTACTGGCTTTGGGTGCCTGCGCCCCGGCCCCATCCAACCAATCCACCGTTGGCAGCGACGGGCGACCATTGCCCAAACTCTACCGCATCCGCAACAACGACACAGCCAAGCTGCAGTTCCGTATGGTTGACTCGGTCAACGCCCTGCGCAGCGCCCAAGGGGCTCCGCCGGTGCAGTTGAACCCGCAGTTGAACGCGGCTGCCGCAACCCATTCGCGCGACATGTCTGTCCAGAACCGCCCATGGCACTTTGGATCGGACGGGTCTTCGCCGATCGACCGACTCGCACGCGTTGATTATCAAGGTAGCCTGGTGGGCGAAAACATCTCGGAAACCTACGAAACCGAGCTGGAAACACTGGCCGCGTGGATGGAACAACCCGACACGCGCCGCACGATCCTGTCACCCAGAGCGCGCGACATGGGCTTTGCCTGGTTTCAGGAATCCAATGGCAAGATCTGGTGGACAATGGTGATGGGCGATCCATCGCAAGCACCGTTGATCCCGTCGTCGAACCCATCCGCCTCGCGTCTGGTCCCCGAACCGACCACGAACCCAGGCGAGACGGCAACGGACACTGCCGAAGAAGACCTCGTGACAATCAGCACGACGCCTTCGACGTGATCCTCAGGCGTTGATCTGGATTGGCGTGCCGTTCCGGACCATCGCATAGACATCTTCCATTTCGCGGTTTGTCACCGCCACACAGCCCCATGTCCAGTCCTCGCGATTGCGCTTGAACGGATTGGATTCGCCGTGAATAAAGATGTCGCCGCCCGGGGGTTTGCCCAATGCGGCGGCCTCGGCCCGGTCCTGCTCATTGGGATAGGAAATGCCCAAAGACAGGTGAAACTTGCTGTTGGGGTTGCGCCGGTCAATCAGATACCGGCCTTCGGGCGTGCGCCCGTCCCCTTCAAAGAACTTGTCACCAATCGGGGCAAAGCCGAGATCAATATCGTACTTTTCCAGAACGCGCCCGCCATGCAGCAGGAACATCTCGCGGTCGCCCTTGTTGACGATGACGTATGTGACCTCTGGCCCGTTATAGGTCTTGAATTTGCTCTGGGTGCATGCGCCAAGGCCCAAGGCCGCTACGCCACCCATCATTAAATGTCTGCGCTTCATCGAAATCCTGTCCCGCTCGGGTTATCTCATTTTTATTATGGCCGCGAAATAACACTGTTTTGTTGAAATTTCATAGATAGATTTTACGAAAAGCAATCACCTGACTGTGATTGACCCGTTTTAAGGGTCGCGCTGTTCCAGCTTGGCCTCGATAGCCTTGAGGCGCAGCATCACCTCATCGCGATAGGTGTCTGTGGCCGCATTGCTTTCCTCGGCATGGGCGTCCTGCATCGAATTCACGATCAGGCCGACCAGCAGGTTCACAACCGCAAATGTGGTGACCATGATAAACGGCACAAAGAACGCCCAAGCATAGGGGAATTCAGTCATCACCGGACGCACGATGCCCATCGACCACGATTCAAGCGTCATGATCTGAAATAGGGAATAACCGGACCGGCCCAAATCCCCGAACCAATCCGGAAACGCATCGCCAAACAGCTTGGTCGCCATGACGGCACCAATATAGAAAATCATCGCCATCAGGACAAAGACACTGCCCATACCGGGCAGGGCAGTCACAAACCCCTCGACCACACGGCGCAGACTCGGGGCCACCGAAATGACGCGCAACACCCTCAGGATCCGCAGCGCCCGCAACACCGACAGCCCGTCCGCACCGGGAGCCAGCGCGATGGCCACAATGATGAAATCAAAAATGTTCCAGCCGCTTTTGAAAAACTTGCCCCGATAGGCGATCAGTTTGACCACCAATTCGATCACAAAGATCGTCAGGCACACATTGTCGATAAACTCAATCAACCCGCCAAACAGCGCCTTGGCGGTGTCAGAGGTCTCCAAACCCAGGGTGATCGCGTTCAGAATGATCACAGCGAGAATAAAGTTGCCAACGCGCGGGCTTTCAATCCACTGCACAAGGCGGGTTCGGATGGTCATTTCGGGCTCTCCTTCAGTCGCGCGCATGGTGGGGCAAGACAAACGCGCCCACAAGCTCCACATGCGAGGACCATCGAAACTGGTCAACAGGCTGCACCCATTCGAGCACATATCCAGCAGCGCAGAGCGTTGCAGCGTCCCGGGCAAAGGTTTGCGGGTTGCACGAGACATGCGCAATCCGCGGGACACGAGCGGTTGCCAACTCAGCAATTTGCGCGACCGCCCCGGCCCGTGGCGGGTCAATCACAACCGCCTCAACCTTGGCCAACTCATCGGGCAACATGGGGCGTCGGAATAGGTCGCGGGTTTCCGATTTGACCCGTTTCAGACCCTGCGTCTGCCGCCATCCATGATCCAATGCGGCCACCATTTCCTGCGACCCCTCGACTGCGTGGACTTCGGCGATTTCGGAAAGGGGCAGCGCAAAAGTCCCACAGCCTGCAAAAAGGTCCATGACCGATTTGGCAGGCCCGACGATCTCTTGCACCAGCGCGGTCAGCGTGTCCTGCCCGTGCGTCGTGGCTTGCAGAAATGTGCCCGGCGGCGGAACAACCTGCGCATTGCCAAACCGTTGAGCGGGCGGCACACGCATTCCGATCAGCTCATCCTCCCAAGTGAGGCGCGCAAGACGATGGGTTTCACACAGACCTGCCAGAACGATGCGCAAGGGACCATCCAGCGGTTTGCCCCCGCTCACTGCCACATCCAAGCCTTCAAGGCTGTCGGTGACCGTCACGGCAAGCGCGCCCTTGCGGCTGGCCCCGGCAATCGCCAACGCCTCGGCCACGGGTTGGGCGGCCAGCACCGCCGGTGTCAGCAAAACGCAGGATGGCACTGGAATGATCGCATCGGATTTGCGTGCGTGAAAACCGACCATCGCACCCTTTTTCGTGCGACGCGCGGCAAAGGTTGCGCGGCGGCGGGATAGGGCCGGAGAGGTCAGAGTCGGTCGCACGTCAGTCTTGATCCCATGCACCGAAAGGGCCGTCACAACCACGTCGCGCTTCCACTGCGCAACGAATGGGTCACTGGCGTGCTGCAACTGGCACCCACCGCAGGATCGAAAATGCGGGCATGGCGGCGCGACCCGATCAGGCGAGGGCCTATCGATGCGCATATCGCTCAGGCTGTCGCCATCCGGCGTGCCGGTGATCACCTCACCCGGCAAGGTCAGCGGCACAAAGATCGGCCCCTGCGCCACGCCATCGCCCTGTTGGCCCAACCGTTCGATTGTCAAAACTGTCATGCGCTAGGCCCTAACCGCACTCGAGATCCGGCAAAAGCCCTATTCTGCGGCCTTGGTGTTGATGAAGCCACCGGATTGGCGCTGCCAGTACTTGGCGTACAGCCCGCCTTTGGTCAGAAGATGGTCGTGCGAACCCTCTTCGACCACGCGACCGGCATCCATCACGACGATCCTGTCCATCTCGGTCAGGGTGGACAGGCGGTGCGCAATGGCGAGTACCGTCTTGCCCTCCATCACACGGATCAGCGCAGATTGGATCGACGCCTCGACCTCACTGTCAAGCGCGCTTGTGGCTTCGTCCAGCACCAGGATTGGCGCGTCCTTCAGAATGGCACGGGCTAGGGCGATCCGTTGGCGTTGGCCGCCCGACAGTTTCACGCCCCGCTCGCCCAGATGCGCCTCGTATCCGGTGCGCCCCTTGTGATCCTGCAGGTCAAGGATGAACTCATGCGCTTCGGCCTTTTTGGCCGCCGCGATCATCTCGACATCGCTGGCATCGGGCCGACCATAAAGGATGTTGTCGCGGGCTGAACGGTTGAACATCGCCGTCTCTTGCGTGACCATCCCGATTTTGTGACGCAGACTGTCTTGGGTCAGATCTTTGGTATCATACCCGTCAATCAGGATACGTCCGTTTTCTGGTTCATAGAGCCGCAAAAGCAACGAGACGAGGGTCGATTTTCCGGCACCGGATGCGCCGACGATGCCGACCTTTTCGCCGGGCTTGATCACCAGCGAGATATCTTCGATCCCGCCGGTGTCGCGCCCATAGCTGAAGCCAAGTTGATCGAGCGTGATCTCGCCTTTGACGTCCTGCAATGCATGGGCGGATGGGGCATCTTCGACCCGTTGGCGAGGGGTCAGCGTTCGTACGCCGTCTTCAATCTCTCCGATATTGGAATAGATCGCCATCAGCGTGAAACTGACCCAGCCGGTCATCTGGGCGATCCGAATTGCAATCGCACCGGACGCCACGATATCACCGGGGCTGGCCAGCCCCCGCTGCCACATCAGGATCGTTCCACCCAGCAACAAGACTGGTAACAGACCCGCCAATGTCATCAGCGCCAGCCGGAAACTTGCGGACAAGACGCCGAAATGCACCGCTTGGGTGCGGAAAGCGGCCATCGCGCCCAAGGCCGCCTGATCCTCGTGAGCATCGTGAGCAAACAGCTTGACCGTCTTGATGTTGGTAATCGTATCAACGACTTGGCCCGAAACCATCGCCCGTGCCCCTGCCCGCGCAGCAGAGCGTTTGCGCACACGTGGCAGATACCACCGGATCAAAGAAAAATAGAGGATCAGCCACGCGCCGAACCCCAAGGCCACCCGCCAATCAATCGCCAGCAGCAACAACACCGACCCCGCAAGCGAGGCGAGGGCAAATGCGACGACGTTGATAAATTCACCGACCACGTCCGTCACCGCGCGCGCCGCCTGCATCTGTTTCTGCGCGATACGGCCCGCAAAATCATCGTCGAAAAAGCCGACGGATTGTCCAAGGGTCCAGCGGTGCAAACGCGACAGCACCAACGGATTGACGTTCGGCATGACCATAATCGAATTTGACGCCGCGCTTAGCCCAAACAGTACAGGCCGCGCGACCAAAAAGAAGACCAGCGCGCCGACGATCAGCCCGACATTTTCGACTGCAAAGAATCCTTCGGGACCAAGCGTCACAGTCGCATCAATCACCCGGCCAAGGATCAGCGCCGTGCCAGCCTCAAGTGCGCCAGCAGCAGCCGAGCAAGCGGCGGCCAGCCAAAGCGCAGGCCAAGCCCCAGACAAACACCAGCGCAGAAAGGACCACAGCTCTTGTGGCGGTGGCCCCTCGGCAGGTCGAAACGAGTCGATCCAGTTGGAAATCTTCACTCAGCAGCCTCGGTTGCGATGAACCCACCCGATTGGCGCGCCCAGAAATCTGAATATAGACCGCCCTGCGCCAAAAGCGCGTCATGCGTGCCGTCCTCGACGATTTTACCACCATCAATGACCAGAATGCGGTCCATTTGGGCAATGGTGGACAGGCGGTGCGCAATAGCGATCACCGTTTTGCCCTCCATCATCTGATAAAGCGTGTCCTGAATTGCCGCCTCGACTTCGCTGTCCAGCGCGCTCGTCGCCTCGTCGAGCACCAAAATCGGCGCGTTTTTGAGGATCACACGGGCCAACGTGACCCGTTGGCGTTGTCCGCCCGACAGCTTCACACCGCGTTCACCCACCTGCGCATCATATCCGGTGCGCCCCTGAGGGTCGGCGAGGCCAAGGATGAACTCATGCGCTTGCGCTTGCTTGGCGGCAGCGATCATATCCGCCTCACTCGCCTCTGGGCGGCCGTAAAGAATGTTGTCGCGCACGGATCGGTGCAGCAGCGAGCTGTCCTGCTGCACCATCCCGATGTTCAGGCGCAAGCTGTCTTGAGTGACCTCTGTGATGTCCTGACCGTCAATCAAAATACGACCCGCTTCTGGGTCATAGAAACGCAACAGCAGCTTGACCAACGTGGATTTGCCGGCACCGGACCGACCCACAAGGCCGACCTTTTCGCCGGGTCGGATCGTCGCCGTGATCGCCTCGAGCCCGCCCGTCTCCCGCCCATAGTGATGGGTCAGCGCATCAAGATGAATCTGCCCGGCACCCATCTGCAATGGCGGTGCATCCTTGGAATCGACCAAAGTGATGGGTTGCGCAATCGTCTCCATCCCTTCGGCCACAACTCCAAGCTGGCGAAAAAACGTGGTCAGTGCCCACATGATCCACCCGGTCATCGCGTTCAATCGCAAAGTCAGGGCGGTGGCCGCCGCCACGACGCCAACGCTGGCTGCTCCCTGGCTCCACAACACAATCGCCCAGCCAACGACACTGACAATCAGAAACCCGTTCAACGTCACCAGCACCACATCCATGATGGTATAAAGGCGCATCTCGGCAATGAAAGTCGTGCGCGTCATCTCGATCGCGTCTTTGGCGTAGGTCAGCTCGCGGTCGTGATGGGCAAACATCTTGACCGAATGGATATTGGTATAGGCATCAACAACACGCCCTGTCGTGGTTGATCGCGCATCAGATGCGGCTTGCGATGCCGGACCCACACGTTTAACCGTCCACGCAATCAGGCAGGCGTAAAGCGCAAACCAAAGCGCAAGCGGCAGCAACAACCGACTGTCGGCCAGCATCAGCAAAACCGCCGCACCGACCAGATAGGCCAGCGCGAACGAAATTGCGTCAAAGACCTGGAACACGACCTCACCCGCGGCTGGCGGAGTCTGCATGATCCTATTGGCGATCCGACCGGCAAAGTCATTTTCGAACCAACCCACCGACTGACGCAGCACATGTTTGTGCGACCGCCAGCGGATCAGCGTGCCAAAGTTGGGCAGGATCGTCTGGTTCAGCAGCAGCACGTCAAGCATCTGCAATGCAGGGCGCGCAATAAGGATGAACAGACCGACAACGATCACCTCGGTCCCGTAATCGGCCCAGAACGCCTCGGGCGAGGTGCCGAGCACATCAACGATCCGGCCCATGTAGTAAATCAGCCAGACCTCGATGGCGGCCACGATGACGGACATGATGGCGGCCAGAACAAACACCTTTTTGAAGGGCTGCGCATAGTCGCGCATAAACGGCCAAAGGTCCGTCGGCGGCGTGTCCGTCTCGCGATAAGACGTGTAAGGGTCGACAAGAGTTTCAAAGAACTTGAACATTGGGGGGTATCCGTAGGGGTATCAGGCAACATGCGTGTGACGTGGGCCAAGGCCCTTGCCGTCACTTCAGACGATCGGCGACAATATCAGGTGTCGTTCCAGATCCCGCGAAACATGTGCTTCCCTCCGTATCTGCGACAGGCATAGCGCGAGGCTGCGCGAAAGTCACGAGGCGAGCAGGTCGTTTTTGCTTTTCGTAAGGTTTGAAGCGAGCCAGTCCGCCTTCAATACCTTGAGAACGTCGCCCAAAGCGGGCCCGCTCAAGTCCGGTAAATCCTTGGCGGATATGGGGAATGGCGTTTCCGCGCCTTGCATCACTGCGGTGGCATCTGCCGGATCAAGCGGTTGGTTCGCCATGGCTGATCTAAGTAAGGCGGCGCCCAGCCCCGCCTGTTTGCCAGCAACATGACCCAGCGCCTGTGCGCCCAGCGGTGACGCGCAGTGTTCCCTGATCGAATCGAATATGCGGCTGTCTTTGCGGGACAACCTTAGGCGGTTGGATACATCCACGCCCCCAAGCGCGGCCAACCGGATCAGCGGATCAGGCGTTGCTTGCACCAACCCTTCAAGATGCACGATGGGGGCCAGAAAATCAGGCACCGCGCCGGGCAGAAGGCGGACCAGGACGCCCGTTTGATCCATGACCGCAACCGCTGGGGACGGGTCAGGCGTGGACAGCAGCTTCATTATCTCTGACCCGACACGCTCGGCCGACAGGGTTTCGAGCCCATCAAGATTCGACGCAATCCCATCCAGCGCGTCCGCGTCCCACCCCAATTGCGGATCGGCGTAGGTCGCGTGAAAACGGAAATATCTGAGGGTGCGTAGGTAATCCTCGCGGATGCGCTGCCCTGCATCTTCGATGAACCGGACATAACGGGCGCGTGCATCCGACATCCCGTCCAAGGGGTCGATGATGGTCCCGCGACGATCCGCATAAATGGCGTTCATCGTGAAATCGCGCCGCAACGCGTCCTCTTTCACATCTTTGGAAAAGGCAACGACCGCGCGACGGCCATCCGTGGCGACATCGCGTCGGAATGTTGTGACTTCAAGGGGGGTATCATCAACGACGACCGTGATTGTGCCGTGATCGATACCGGTGGGCACCGCGCGAAAACCAGCGTCGTTGGCCAGTTCGATCACCCGGTCCGGCAGCGCATCGGTCGAGATATCAAGATCGGACGCCGGTAGCCCCATGACCGCATTGCGCACGCAGCCACCCACAAACAGCGCACGATGCCCACCGTCTTCGAGCGTCTGGCACAAGGCCTGCGCCGCATCGTCCCGCAAGAATGCGGTTTGCGGATCTAAAGTGGGGGCAGTCGGTCGGTCCATGCGCGCAATATACGCGCGGTCGCGCCCCAGATGTAATAGGGGCCGTAGGGCACTGCGTAATATGACCGTTGCTGACCACGCCAATGACGCGATTCCACGACATAGTTGGCTGGGTTCAGCACGTGTGCCAGCGGCACGCGAAAGACTTCGGCAACCTCCCCCGCCTCGGGGACAGCCTCGAACTCCTGCGACAGCAACGCGACCACGGGCGTCATGGTAAAAGAGGTGACGGTTTCGTGCGGCGCAAAACTGCCAAGGATTTCGAGGTGAGTGTCGGGCAAACCGATTTCCTCCCGTGCCTCGCGCAGCGCGGTGGCAATCAGGTCCGCGTCACCGTCATCCTGCTTTCCACCCGGAAACGCGATCTGGCCCGGATGATGTTTCAGAGCCGAAGATCGCTTCGTCAGGATCAGGTCATATCCGTCACGACCCGCGATAATGGGCGCAAGCACAGCCGCAGGACGCAACTTGCGCCCCGGCGCGAGGGTCACGCCGGGGTTCAGGTCAAAGTCCGACGACGCATGACCCGCCCGTGCAAGGGCGGCACGGGTGCGCGCGATCAGGTCACTCACCGCTCTGATCTTCCGCCTCGAACCCGACGGTTGCCGGGTCGAGGTCGTAATGCGCCCCGCAAAACTGGCAATCTGCGGTCACGCGCCCCTCATCCGTTGTCATGGTCGAGATATCGCGCGCCGAATAGATCGACAGGCTTTGCCGCACCCTATCTTCGGAACAGGTACAGCCGAAACGCACGGGTTGGGTGTCGTAAACACGCGGTTGTTCCTCGTGAAACAGACGCAACAACAAATCACTCGGCGCAAGTTGCGGGCCGATCAACTCCATCTCCTCAACCGTATCCAGCAGGATATTGGCGCGGTTCCAGTTGTCCGATCCATCGCCATCCAACAGATCATCCGCCGTCAACACTTCGCCCGACCCTTCGCCCTTGGCGACAAGCGGCGAGGCTTTGGGCATGTGCTGCAGCATCACGCCACCTGCGCGCCAATGTTCCGCAATACCCGGTTCCGAGGACCGGCCAAAGCTCAACTGGAATCGGGTCGGCAACTGTTCGGACTGGGCAAAGTAAGACTCCGCACAGGCCGCAAGAGACCCGCCTGCAAGCGGGGTGATTCCTTGATACGGGGTCATGCCCTTGCCCTGATCGATGAGGATGGCGAAATACCCCTCGCCCACCTGTTCGAAGGGCGCGCCATCTGTCAGGCGATCCGCGTCATAGGTGGCATAGGCGCGAATACGCGCCACATCGCCTTCCTTCTCAGGACCGTAATAGTCGGTGGCGATCATGCGCACAGGGCCCTTGGACTGGACCTGCAGCGACAGTTTCCAGCGCAGTTTGACAGTCTGCCCGATCAAAGCGGTCAGCACAGCCATCTCTGCCACCAACGCCTCAACCTGGGGCGGGTAGTCATGTTGCCTGAGGATACCGTCCAACACACCGTCCAGACGCGCAACGCGTCCGCGAATGTCGGAGGCATCAAGTTGGAAGGGCAGGACGGTGTCGTCCCACGCGAGTTGCGAACCGATAGTCATGGGGTTTCCTTTGGCGCCACTGATTGGCATATCGACGCCCTATATAGGACGATGATCCGAAACTGAAAGAGGTGGCCCATGATCCGTCGTGTGGGACATGCGCCGCAACACGGGCGTAGATACATTCAACGCCCGGGTGCCTATGCCGTTTTGCAGCGCGATGCTAAGGTGTTGCTGACCTGCCAGTTTGACCCTGATCCCGATATCCAACTGCCCGGCGGCGGGATTGATCCCGGCGAGTCGCCCCTGCAGGCGTTGCATCGCGAAGTGTTTGAAGAGACCGGTTGGCATATCGCACAACCGCGTCGTCTAGGTGCGTTCCGGCGCTTTGTTTACATGCCGGAATACGATTTGTGGGCGGAAAAGCTGTGCCACATCTATGCGGCGCGCCCGACCCTACGCATCAGTGATCCAACCGAACCACACCACGTTGCGATGTGGATGCCTACCAGCTTTGCGGCAGAGACGTTGCGCAATGAGGGTGATCGCCTGTTCCTCTCACGTTATTTGTCGTCCGGCGTACAGTGATATTCAAAAAGAATACCGGACACATCGTCTGGAAAATCCATATCTCCGGCAAAATCTGACATCTTCCAAAGCATCGCCTCGAAGAAAGCGGGTCCTTTGACCTGGGCGAGCTCGCGCAGGATCTCGGCCAGTCCCTCCTCCTCGAGCATATCGCCATCGGGACCGGGGCATTCGGTCACCCCATCGGATAACAACAGCATTCGGTCACCGGGGTTGAGCTGCGTTTCAAACTGCGTGAACGAAATGCCCGACATTAGACCCACGGGGAATCCCCCCGGCCCAGTCTGTTCGATCGTACCGTCACGCCGCTGCACGGCCGGATGCGGGTGCCCGGCCTGGGCCATACGCACATGCCCGCTTGTCAGATCCACATCGGCGAGCAGCAAGGTAAAGTAATGCTCCGTCTCCATCTCATCAAGGACGAGGTCATTGAGCGTTTCGATAACCTGTTCCGGCGGGAGAAAGCTGTAGCTGCCATCATCCAACCGCTGCAACGCGACGTTCTGATCGGGGGCCGCAGCGGACAGATATCCGGCCAGTCGCGCCGTCATCAGCGCCGAACTGATTCCGTGGCCAGACACATCAATCGAGAACAACCCAAGATGTCCCTCACCCGCAGGGAAAAAGCCAACCAGATCGCCGCCCACATGCCCGCTGGAGCGCAACATCAACGACACATCGCTGCAATCAAAGGATTTGTGGCGCTCGCGGATCAGCGATTGCTGTAGCTTTTTCGCCTCGATCAAATCGTTATCGAGCGAATCGTAAACGCGCTGCAATTCGTCCAATGTGTCAGTGATCAGCCTGTTCTTCTCGGTCAATTCCCGCTGCATCCGCAGGATACGCTGACCCGCCGCGATACGCGCACGCAATTCGCTCGCATCCACCGGTTTGGTGACAAAATCGTCCGCCCCGGCCTGCAGCCCCATGGCGACCTCGTTCTTTTCACTCTTGGAGGTTAAGAGTATGAAATACCCATAGCGATCCCCCGACATCTTGCGAAACTCATTGCAGAATTCGAGGCCGTTCATCCCCGGCATCATCCAGTCGCTCAGGACCAGATCAGGATGCGCCTTGTGCGCAATCTCAAGTGCTTCTTCGGCAGAGCCCGCCTCATACACTTCAAAGCCCCAGCGCTTGATCGAACTGCTCAGGATCTTGCGCTGCAACCGACTGTCATCGACAATCAGCACCCGTGGCGGCACATCCCTCACGGCGGATACACTTTCGGATGCGTCGACGGCATCAATATTTTGGACGTCTGCATTCATCAAACTGCGCATTCCGAACTGCTTGCCCACTCTCTATCCCGGGCCGCTTAACGGGCCGTAAAACAAATTGGCCGAGTCCCTAAACCTTTAACGGTTACTGTTTTTTAACAGTCAGTGTGTTTGATCAGCTCAGATATCGGCAGAGGCACACCATGATAGATTGGCAACGCGTCACGACATTGCGGGCAGAAATCGGGGAAGAAGATTTCGAAGAGGTCGTGCCATTGTTCATTGAGGAGGTTTCAGACATCACAGACGGGCTGTCTGGCGAGGTTGACCTGTCACAACTCGAGGCGAAACTGCATTGCATGAAAGGCAGCGCGATGAACTTGGGGTTTTCCGAATTTGCATCGCTGTGTCACCGCGGCGAAGCGATGGCAGCAGCCGGGAGCGCGGGGTCCGTCGATGTCGCGGAAATCCTGATCAGTTTTGAAGCCTCAAAAGCAGCGTTTCTGTCTGGCCTATCGCAAGGTGCGGCGGCCTAGATCACAAACTGCGCCAGCGTTTCATCGTTCGTGATGTCGGTATAGGTGAAGCCCTGCGCGTCCAATGCAGAGAAAAATCGGTCAAAGTTTTCAGGTCGTTTGGTCTCGATCCCGATCAAGACAGACCCGAAATTTCGGGCTGACTTTTTAAGATATTCAAAGCGCGCGATGTCATCGTCCGGTCCCAGAATATTCAAGAAATCCTTCAATGCGCCGGGGCGTTGCGGCATCCGCAGGATGAAATACTTCTTGATGCCTGCGTAGCGTTGCGCACGTTCCTTGACCTCGGGAAGCCGTTCAAAATCAAAGTTGCCGCCAGAGGCGATGCACACCACCGTCCTGCCTTTGATCTGGTCAGCAACGTTCGACAACGCCTCAATCGCCAAGGCACCAGCAGGCTCCAACACAACGCCTTCTACGTTCAACATATCGATGATGGTTTTGCAGATACGATCCTCTGCAATATCAACGATCTCCGCCGGATCGATGGAAGACAGGCGCGCGAATGTGCGATCGCCAATCTTGGCCACCGCGGCCCCATCCACAAATGTGTTGATCGGCGAGACATCGACAGGTTCGCCCGCTTTCACCGCATCCGCAAGCGACGTCGCACCCGAGGGTTCTACAAAGGTGTAGGCGATGCGATCACCAAAATAGCTGCGCGTCCCCGCAGATAACCCGCCCCCGCCGACAGGCAGGATGATCCGGTCCGGCAAACGGCCCAGTTGGGCCTCGATTTCAACCGCGACCGAGGCTTGGCCTTCAATCACATCCTCATCATCGAAGGGGGACAGAAACCGCGCGCCGACCTTCGCGCTGAACGCCTGAGCAGAGGCCAGCGTGTCGTCAAAATAATCGCCGGTCAGCCGTACTTCGACATGATCGCCGCCAAACATCTGCGTTTTCATGATTTTTTGCTGCGGCGTGGTCACAGGCATGAAAATTACGCCCCGCGCCCCAAAATGCTTGCACATATACGCGACACCCTGCGCATGATTGCCGGCACTCGCGCACACGAATGTGGCATCTCCTGCATCCACTTTGCGCATAGCATTGAACGCGCCTCGCAATTTGTAGGATCGCACCGGACTCAGGTCTTCGCGCTTGAGCCAGATATCAGCACCAAACCGCGCCGACAGCATGTCATTTCGCAGCAAGGGCGTCGGGGCAAACACCGCGCGCATGGCCCGTTCACCGGCCCGCGCCTCATCCTGAAAGCTCATCTTTTGCCCCTTCGCTGCAATCATATCGACCTAGCGGGCCGACCTTTGTGGGTCAATCTTGCCCCTTGCCTGCAAAACCGGTATCGCCAGCCAAACCTGACAGGAAAGACAAGACCGATGAGCGCACCCAAGAAAGTCGTCCTAGCCTATTCCGGCGGTCTGGACACGTCTATCATCCTCAAATGGCTGCAAACGGAATATGGCTGTGAGGTCGTGACCTTTACCGCCGATCTGGGTCAGGGCGAAGAGCTGGAACCGGCCCGCGCCAAGGCGGAACTGATGGGGGCGTCGTCGATCTACATCGAGGACGTGCGCGAGGAATTCGTGCGCGATTTCGTGTTCCCGATGTTTCGCGCCAACGCACTTTACGAGGGACTGTACCTGCTTGGTACCTCCATCGCACGCCCCTTGATCTCCAAACGGCTGGTCGAGATTGCAGCCATCGAGGGTGCCGATGCCGTGGCCCACGGTGCCACCGGCAAGGGTAACGATCAGGTGCGCTTTGAGTTGGCTGCCTATGCGTTGAATCCCGACATCAAAGTCATCGCGCCATGGCGGGAATGGGACCTGTCCAGTCGGACCAAGCTGATCGATTTTGCCGAAAAGAATCAGATCCCAATAGCCAAAGACAAACGCGGCGAGGCACCGTTTTCGGTGGATGCGAACCTGTTGCACACCTCATCCGAAGGCAAAGTGCTCGAAGACCCGGCTGTTGACGCGCCCGACTACGTCTATCAGCGCACCGTCGCGCCTGAGGATGCACCAAACGAGCCCGAATATATCGAAGTCGGCTTTGAAAAGGGCGACGCGGTGTCGATCAACGGCGAGGCGATGTCGCCTGCCACGATCCTCACCAAGCTGAACGAATTGGGTGGCAAGCACGGGATCGGTCGCCTTGATCTGGTCGAGGGGCGCTTTGTCGGTATGAAATCGCGCGGGATCTACGAAACACCCGGCGGCACGGTGTTGCTTGAGGCGCATCGCGGGATCGAACAGATCACGCTGGATCGCGGTGCAGCCCACCTCAAGGACGAGATGATGCCGCGCTATGCCGAACTGATCTATAACGGGTTCTGGTTCTCGCCCGAACGCGAAATGTTGCAATCCCTGATCGACAAAAGCCAGGAACATGTGACGGGCACCGTGCGCCTCAAACTCTACAAAGGGTTGGCGCGCACGGTTGGGCGTTGGTCCGATCACAGCCTCTATTCCGAAGCCCATGTGACCTTTGAGGATGATGCAGGGGCCTATGATCAGAAGGACGCCGCCGGGTTCATACAGTTGAACGCCCTTCGGCTGAAGCTGCTCGCGGCACGGGATCGTCGGCTGATGTGAAAAGCCGTGGGCAACTACTTGCCCACGACTACATTCAGGCTGCTTTCGACTCGTAAATCGGCGCAGTGTTTGTTGATTTTACGAGATTAATCGCGTGCTCGGCATCAGATTTGTTCACGTAACTTTCAGAAGAAACAGCGATCGTCTCATGATTGGCGGCTTTTAACTTCCACCGCCAGTAGCCTTGGTTGTCTTTGTATAGATAAAAGTACATATCTATATCCTTACAATTTCGGTGCGGGCCCGATGGGTTTACCGGGACCTGCAAGGACACCGCATCATGCTTGACGAATGTTCCGAAATCCATGAAGCTGGACTTGTCTTTATCGGACAAACTGTCGTCTGCGGCAGTCTTGGGGCACCGAGCCAACGGTGCCCCTTATTGATTCCAGAGGTTTGCGTATGAGTCGAGTCTTTCCTTAGTCTTGGGCACAAACAGTTGTAGGAGCTGGATTTTTTCCCGCAAAATATAGATAGATTAAGCTGATTATCGAATGCGAATCGCGGTCCAAGAACGGGCTTTACTCAAGTGAGTTTAAATTTGGCGAGCGCCTCGTAACTCGGCATCGCCGCATCAACGATCCGCGCATAGGCACTGTCCAGCGTTGGCAACGCCCCTTCGGCGCTGTCAAATCCGGTGGATCGGTGCACCGCACCATACCAGTGCCGCGCCCAAACACCGTCCGCGGCATGCCCCCCGGAAGGCCAACTCAGCATGTTTGGCGTCCAGGGAATATCCAAACGGGCGCAAAGTTTCTGCAACATCACAGGCGGATCAGCGCGGATGTCGCTGGAATCGATCACGATAGGGTCGGCCACGCTTTTGAACATCTCTGCCTGTTGGAGGAACCCCAAATCGCTCAGTTGAGGGGCTTCGCGTTTCTTGGCGTAGCTCGCAATCACGCGCGCAGGGTGACGGATCAAAAACACGTTTTTGACACGGCCCATCCAACTGTATGGCCAATCAGGCAGCATATGATGGGTCATGTGTTTTTGATAGAAAAGAGGCTCTGACACAGGGGCAATCAGCCTTTCCGCGACGACATCAGGGTCCGTCGGCTGGCTTGCAATCACCTCGTCCCCCAAGGGATGCACTGCGCCCGACTGCGCAAGGTAGGCTGCATAAAACGGCTCATCTACCACGCGGCAATCCCCGCGTGCGGCAAAGCTGTACATCATGGCGGTCGATAGATTTCGTGGCCCGGACCACATGGCGATACGTGTTGTCATGTCCGCCACGCTACGCACGGCTGAAACATTGGTAAACGCCAGATCACGCCTGCGCGACCTCGCTCTGCTTTGAATTGAGCCGCCGACCCGTTTCCGCCACACTTCCATGAAAGGAGACTTGCCATGACCACCATGCGTACACTCAAAACCTTTTCGCTTGGCCTTGCGATCACCGTCGGCCTGTTTGCTCAAGCCAAGAGCGGGCACGCGCAGCAACTTGAAACGCTGACCGTCGCAGGGGGCTGTTTTTGGTGCGTCGAGGCTGATTTCGAAAAGGTGAAAGGCGTCAAAGAGGCGGTTTCAGGTTTTGCCGGCGGCACGGTCAGCGACCCCACCTACAAGCAAGTCACCAAAGGCGGAACGGGCCATTTGGAGGCCGTGCAAATCACATTCGACCCCAATGTAGTTCAAGTTGAAACGCTGCTGGCGCTCTTCTTCCGCTCGGTTGATCCAACGGATGCAGGCGGTCAGTTCTGCGATCGCGGCCAAAGCTACAGCACCGCTGTTTTCGCGACACCCAGCCAGAAAGCGGCAGCAAATGCGGCCAAAGCCAATGCGCAGGCTGACTTGGGCAAGTCCGTCGTGACTCCGATACGGAACGCGGCGACGTTCTACCCCGCCGACAGCTACCATCAGGATTATTACAAGCAGACGGACATCATCCTGACGCGCTTCGGGCCCAAGTCGAAGGCAAACGCTTATAAAGCATATCGCAAAGCCTGCGGCCGCGACGCGCGTGTCAAAGAGCTGTGGGGCGCGGCCGCTCCGTTCGCTGGCAGCTAAGACAACCGCGCATCTTCGATATCTTTGAGGTCGGGGATAACATCCGCAGTCCCGTGACGCGTCACCATGATCGCGCCCGCCTGCGTGGCCAGCGTCAGCGCCTGCTGAATCGGCATGCCACGATCCAGACCAGCGACAAGATATCCTGTGAACGTGTCGCCTGCCCCGGTTGTGTCCACCGCCTCGACGGGGATGGCCGGAACATGCAGTTCGGACCCGGCCTGAACATCCAGCCAACGGCACCCATCCGCGCCGAGCGTCACAACGATATTGCCTACGCCCAGGTGATCGAGGGGCTTTCCCACAGCCTCTTGCAGCTGATCGGCCTCAATCTCGTTCAGAACAAGCAGATCCGTGAACGGTAACACATCTGACACAGCGTCCGTATCAAATGGGGCAGCGGCATACATGACCCTCAGCCCCAGTTGCCGCGCCGTCTGAGCCGCCAGTTTTTGACCGTTCGTTTCGTTCTGCATCACCAGAAAATCCCCGGCAGCCGCAGCGGACAATGCGCTGTTGATCGCATCCTCAGAAATCATCCGATTGGTGCCGGGATAGAGGATGATCTGGTTCTCGCCCTGATCATCAACCGAGATATTGGCGTGCCCGGTCGCCGCAGTGGCGATGCGGTCGATGCGGCGGGTGTCGACGCCGTACTCCATCAACCGATCCACCGTCCAACCACCGTCACCACCGACTGCACCAATATGACTCACCCTCGCAGCAGCACGTGCGATGGCCACTGACATATTCGCCCCCTTGCCGCCCAGTCCTTGGCTATGGTCCGACGCGCTTAGCGTCTCGCCCGGCGCCGGAAAGTGCGGCACGCGATACACGTTGTCGATGTTGATTGAGCCGAGATTCCAGACCGCCATCAGCCAACCTTGCAGGCCGCAAGTACAGCCATGTTCAGGATATCGTTTGCGGTCGACCCGGTGGAGCAGATCTGGATAGAGCCATCGACGCCAGCAAGGATCGGCCCGATCACCGTCGCGCTTCCCATCTCTTGCATCAGCTTGACGGAAATGCTGGCCGAATGACGGGCAGGTACGACAAGAATGTTAGCTGGTCCCGTCAGCCGCGAAAACGGATAGGCCGCTTGCGCATGCGCATTCAGCGCGACATCGACCGTCATCTCGCCTTCGTATTCGAACTCCACCCCACGCTGGTCGAGGACCTTGGGCGCTTGCAGCATCTTTTCGGCCCGTTCGGAGACAGGGTATCCAAAGGTGGAAAAGCTTACAAAAGCCACGCGCGGCTCAAGACCC
Source organism: uncultured Tateyamaria sp. (assembly GCF_947494755.1). Classification (GTDB taxonomy): domain Bacteria; phylum Pseudomonadota; class Alphaproteobacteria; order Rhodobacterales; family Rhodobacteraceae; genus Tateyamaria. The sequence goes on along the minus strand of NZ_CANLVZ010000003.1, from coordinate 126,296 downwards.
ATGTTGCGGGCAACCATCGCGGCCTGTTCAGCGATATCGGCCAGGTTCTCTTCGTCAGGCCATTCGTGCACCAGCGTGTCGGCGATGAACACGATCCGCCCCTTATGGATGAGAGCAGTAATGCCCGATGCCTTGCTATCCGCATCGGCATCATACACGTGGTTTATACGATCAAGGATATGGGCCGATTTGCGGGTTGCGCCTGTGACAAGCCCATCGCCATGCCCATGCGCTAGCATCAAAGCTGAAAACACATGACGGTCCCGCGCGGCAAGGCGGTGAATGTCCTGATGATCAAAACCGCGACGTTGCAGGCGGTCATAAAGATGGGTCTTATAAGTGTCTAAGTGGGTGGTATTGGCCGCGTTGACCACATCCAGCTCTCGCACGGCATCAGCCAAACCAGCCTCTTCAAGCTTGTTTTTGACGTCATCTGCACGCCCCACAACCAATGCTTTGCCAAAGCCTGCGCGTTGATACATCACGGCGGCACGCAACACGCGCGGATCGTCCCCTTCGGCAAAGATCATGCGGGCCTGTGCGGCGCGGGCGCGCGCGTTGATCCCCGTCAGAATGCTGGCCGTCGGGTCCATCCGCGATTTCAAGCTCAACTCATACGCATCCATATCAATGATGGGGCGACGGGCGGCACCGGTGTCCATGCCAGCCCGCGCCACAGCAGGTGGAATGCGGTGGATCAGGCGCGGATCAAATGGGGTGGGGATGATGTAGTCGCGCCCAAAACTCAGCGCCTTCCCGTAAGCCAGCGCAACCTCGTCGGGCACATCCTCGCGCGCGAGGTCGGCAAGGGCCTGTGCGCAGGCGATCTTCATCTCGTCATTGATAGCGCGGGCATGAATGTCGAGGGCACCACGGAACAGATAGGGAAATCCCAACACGTTGTTGACCTGGTTGGGGTAATCGCTGCGGCCTGTGGCAACGATTGCATCCATCCGCACCTCGCGGGCCTCTTCGGGCGTAATTTCAGGGTCAGGGTTCGCCATTGCAAAGATGACCGGATTGTCCGCCATGCTTTCGACCATTGCGGGGGTCACGGCCCCTTTAACAGACACGCCCAGAAAGACATCCGCGCCCTTCATCGCCTCATCGAGGCTGCGCAACTCTGTCTTGATGGCGTGAGCTGATTTCCACTGGTTCATGCCTTCGGTGCGGCCTTGATAGATCACGCCTTTGGTGTCGCACACGACGCAATTGTCATGCCGGGCACCCATCGATTTCAGCAACTCGATACACGCAATCCCCGCCGCACCGGCACCATTGAGAACGATTTTGACGTCTTCGATCTTCTTGCCGGAAATATGGAGCGCATTGATCAGCCCCGCGGCACAAATCACAGCTGTTCCATGCTGGTCATCATGGAACACCGGGATGTCCATTTCCTCTTTGAGGCGTTGTTCGATGATAAAACACTCGGGTGCTTTGATGTCCTCAAGGTTAATCCCGCCAAAGGTGGGACCCATCAGCTTCACCGCCTGGCAGAATGCATCGGGGTCCTCGGTGTCGAGCTCAATGTCGATGGAATTGACGTCAGCAAAGCGTTTGAACAGTACCGCCTTACCCTCCATCACAGGCTTCGATCCAAGCGCGCCCAGATTGCCAAGGCCCAAAACCGCCGTCCCGTTCGAGATCACCGCGACCAGATTGCCCTTGTTGGTATAGTCATAGGCAAGCTCAGGATTTTCCGCGATGGCTTCGCAGGGCACCGCGACACCCGGTGAATAGGCAAGGCTAAGGTCGCGCTGCGTGGTCATCGGCACCGTCGCTGCGATTTCGAACTTGCCGGGCGTCGGCTCCATATGGAACGCCAGCGCCTCTTCGGCTGTGACCTTGTTCTTGCTCATGTGCGGATGTCCTCCCTCGCGTCTATGTGTCTTAGACCAGCAGGTGGCGTGCCTCAATCGACTTTGGCTTTCGCTCCGCGTCGCCTGTTTGTAAGGTCGCGCGGCAAGACCGGGGGGTGCGCCATGTCCGTTACGCCAATGATGGCGCAATATCTCGAAATCAAGGCTGATCATGCGGGCGCATTGCTGTTCTACCGCATGGGCGATTTCTACGAGATGTTCTTTGACGATGCGGTCGCCGCATCGGAAGCGTTGGATATTGCGCTCACCAAACGCGGCAAACATGACGGGGTGGATATTCCCATGTGTGGTGTCCCCGTACATGCGGCTGAGGGATATTTTCTCACGCTTATCCGCAAGGGGTTTCGCGTTGCCGTCTGCGAGCAATTGGAAAGTCCGGCAGAAGCGAAAAAGCGGGGCTACAAATCAGTGGTCAAACGCGGCGTGGTCCGGTTGGTCACACCCGGTACGTTGACCGAAGACAGCCTACTGGAGGCGCGCAAGCATAACTTCCTGGCTGCCTACGCCGATGTGCGTGGGTCAGGGGCATTGGCTTGGGTGGATATTTCAACCGGTGCTTTCCACGTGATGAACGTGGACTTAACCTTGTTAGGCCCTGAATTGGCACGCCTTGTCCCCTCAGAACTGATCGTTTCCGAAAGTATGGAAAGCGAGTTGCGCGAGATCACAGATGATTTCGGGATCGCGCTGACATCGCTTGGACGCGCCGCATTTGACAGCAGCGCCGGCAGCGCACGGGTGTGCAGCACGTTCAAGGTATCGACTTTGGACGCCTTCGGGACGTTCAGTCGGGCCGAGATTGGCGCAATGAGCGCGCTTATCGAGTATCTCGAGGTGACGCAAAAAGGGAAACTGCCTCTCCTCCGCCCTCCCCAACAAGAGATACAGGCCAAGACGGTACAGATTGATGCAGCCACGCGGCGCAATCTGGAATTGACATCCGCCCTGTCGGGTGGGCGATCAGGGTCCTTGCTGGAGGTGCTTGATCACACAGTCACTTCTGCCGGTGCCCGTCTTCTAGAGCGGCGCATTTCGTCACCTTCGCGCGTATTAGAGACAATTTTAGATCGGAACACCGCTGTCGAGTATGGCGTTTCTGACGGTGCGTTTACCGAAAGCGTTCGAAGCGTACTGTGCCAAGTTCCAGACATAGATCGCGCGATATCGCGTCTGTCGTTGGATCGCGGCGGCCCGCGCGACCTTGCTGCATTGCGCAATGGATTGAAATGCGCAGTGCAATTGGCCGGTGCTGCACCCTCCGATCTACCGCCCTCGCTTCAACACGCCTATGACGACCTGGTGGGTCACGATGACCTTGTTGAACGACTTGATAACGACCTGATAGCCGACCCGCCGATACTGGCAAGGGACGGTGGCTTTATCGCGGCCGGATGCGATCCCGATCTGGATGAGGCCCGCACGTTGCGCGACGAAGGACGGTCCGTCATTGCTCAGCTTCAGCAGGGATATGTTCAAAGCTCCGGTGTTCAGTCGCTCAAGATCAAACACAACAATGTCTTGGGCTATTTCATCGAGGTGACGGCTACCCACGCCGACAAGATGCTGTCGTCACCCCTGAGCGAAACGTTCATCCACCGACAAACCACAGCAAACCAGGTCCGTTTCACAACGGTCGAGCTGTCAGAGCTCGAAACGCGCATCTTGAATGCGGGATCGCGGGCGCTCGAAATCGAAAAGCGGCTCTATGAGGGGCTAAGGACACTGGTTCTGGAAAATGCTGCCCAAATCGGACAAACGGCGCGGGCCTTGGCGGAGATTGATTTGGCGACCGCCCTCGCCCACCTCGCAGTCAAAGAAGACTGGTGCAAGCCCGTTCTGGATACGTCACGCGCCTTCGAGATTGTCGGAGGTCGCCATCCAGTCGTCGAACGGGCGCTGCACAATCAGAACGGCGCGCCCTTCATAGCCAATGATTGCAACCTCAGCGCGGATCAGGAAGCTGCAGTCTGGCTGCTCACGGGCCCAAACATGGCAGGTAAATCAACCTTCCTGCGACAAAACGCTTTGGTCGCAATTCTTGCGCAGATGGGCAGCTATGTGCCTGCCACATCGGCACATATCGGCCTTGTCAGTCAGATATTCAGCCGCGTGGGCGCATCTGATGATTTGGCACGTGGGCGATCCACCTTCATGGTCGAAATGGTCGAAACCGCGGCCATTCTGAACCAGGCCGATGACCGCGCCTTGGTGATCCTGGATGAAATCGGCCGCGGGACTGCAACCTATGACGGGCTGTCCATCGCCTGGGCCACGCTCGAACACCTGCACGACGTCAACAAATCACGCGCCCTGTTCGCCACGCATTACCACGAGATGACAGCCCTCGCGACGAAGCTCGACGGGGTCGAAAATGCAACCGTCGCCGTCAAGGAGTGGGAAGGCGAGGTTGTGTTTCTGCACGAGGTGCGGCGCGGTGCGGCGGATCGGTCCTACGGTGTGCAGGTGGCGCAGCTCGCGGGGTTGCCGCCTGCCGTGATTTCGCGGGCGCGGGTTGTTTTAGACGCGCTCGAGTCCGGTGAGCGTGAAGGCGGCGCAACACAAAAGACACTGATCGATGATTTACCGCTGTTTTCGGCGACTGCTGCGGCACCCATCAGCAAACCCGAACCGTCACCCTTGATCGAAATGATGGAAGACATCCACCCAGACGAGCTTAGCGCGCGCGAGGCGCTCAATCTGATCTACAAACTGAAAGACGCGGCCAAGACCTGACTGCGTCTTCAATGCTTCAGAAGTACTCGAAAAAGGCGGTCAGACTGCTGGTGTCGAGGACACACCGACCTGCGCGGGTCGCAGCAGACGGTCATGCAGCATGAACCCTTCAGCAGCCACCTGAATGATATCGCCGGCCTTGGTGCCGGGCACCGGGGCTTCGAACATCGCTTGATGGTTCTGGGGATCAAACCGATCGCCGACTTCAGGGGCAATCACCTCGATCCCGTGTTTTTTGAAGACGTTCAGCAATTCGCGCATGGTCAACTCAACACCTTCCAAAAGCGGGCCTGACACATCACGCTGTTCATCTGTCGCCGCTTCAAGCGCACGTTTCATATTGTCGTAGACGGGCAGCATATCGCGGGCAAGTTTCGAGCCGCCATAATTCTCGGCCTCGCGACGGTCCTTGTCAGATCGTTTGCGCGCGTTTTCGGCATCGGCCAAGGCGCGCATAAAGCGGTCCCGCAACTCATCGCGTTCGGCGCGCAGCTGGTCCAACTCCAGCTCTTCCTCACCAATTTCCGCCATATCGTCGGCGTACTCTTCGTCCTCGGCGATCTCGATATCGTCTAGAAAATCATCATTCTTTGGCTCAGCCATAGTTCACCTTTCACTGCGGTCCGTCAGCATACGCCCGACCAGCTGGGCTGTGTAATCCACGATCGGAACGATGCGGCCGTAATTGAGCCGCGTGGGTCCAATGACCCCAATCGCACCGATAATCTTTCGATCCGCGTTCATATATGGGGAAACCACCAAAGAGGAACCCGAAAGTGAGAAAAGTTTGTTCTCTGAACCAATAAAAATGCGTACACCATCGCCGTCTTGGGTCAGGTCCAGAAATTCTGCGATATCGCGCTTGCGTTCTAGGTCGTCAAACAGGGATCGGATGCGTTCCAGATCACCGGCTTCGGCCGACTCACTCAGCAGGTTTGAACGGCCGCGCACGATCAACCGCTCGGGGGTGTCGCCATCGCCCTGCCATGTGGCCAGCCCGCTTTCGACCAGTGCGCGCGACAGTGCGTCGATCTCCTGACGTCGGGCCGCGATCTCTCGCTCAACGATTTTATGGACCTCACTCAGGGTGTGGCCTTCGATGATCGCATTCAAAAAATTCGCCGCTTCGCGCATCGAGGACGGCGTCTGCCCGCGCGGCGGCTGGAACAGGCGGTTTTCGACATGGCCATCCGCAAACACCAAAACGACGAGGGCTTGCTCTGGGCCAACGGGCACAAAATCCAGGTGCTTGATCGGGGCCTCGTGTTTGGGGGTCAATACCAACGAGGCACCATGAGTGACACCAGACAAGGCAGACCCAACGCGATCCAGCAGGCCCCCGACGTCGCGTTCGCTCGACCCCAAGGTCGCGTCAATCTTTTCCCGATCCGAATCGTCGGGCACCCCCACCTCCAGCAGGCCGTCCACAAACATCCGCAGACCCAACTGTGTTGGCACACGCCCTGCGCTGACGTGCGGGCTGCCGAGCAACCCCATGAATTCGAGGTCCTGCATCACGTTGCGAATTGTCGCGGCACTCACGCTTTCACTAAAGTCACGGGTGAGCGTGCGGGACCCTACCGGATCGCCATTTTCAAGATACCCCTCGACGACGCGCCGAAACACCTCGCGCGAGCGGGCGTTCATTTCGTCCAGAAGGTTCTGTGTATCAGTCATCCTTGGTATTAAATGCCTCGAAAAACAAAGGTCAATCGGGGTTGCCACTGGACCCGGCACAGCGTTATCCCGACAGAGTAGCAAAAAGGACATATCATGCGCCCCTCTGGACGAGAGTTAAGCGAAATGCGGGCTGTTTCAATTGAAACAGGGTTCACCAAGCACGCCGAGGGGTCCGCCCTGATCAAAATGGGGGACACGCATGTGTTGTGCACAGCGACGATTGAAGATCGGGTCCCGCCGTTCATCAAAGGCTCCGGTTTGGGCTGGGTCACTGCTGAATACGGGATGTTGCCCCGCGCGACGAACACACGGATGCGCCGCGAAGCGGCATCAGGCAAACAGGGCGGGCGGACAGTCGAAATTCAACGCTTGATCGGCCGCGCCTTGCGGGCTGGCGTTGACCGCGTGGCCTTGGGCGAACGCCAGATCACCGTAGATTGCGACGTGTTGCAAGCCGATGGTGGGACGCGCTGCGCGTCCATCACCGGGGGCTGGGTCGCGTTGCGTTTGGCCGTGGATAAGCTGATGAAAGCAGGCGACGTGATCAGCAACCCGCTGATCTCTCCGGTCGCGGCAGTCAGTTGTGGGATCTATGCTGGGCAACCCGTGCTCGACCTCGATTATCCCGAGGACAGCGAAGCCGGCGTAGACGGTAATTTCATCATGATGGGTGACGGCCAGCTGATCGAAATCCAGATGAGTGCCGAGGGTTCGACCTTTTCCCGTGACCAGATGAACCAGTTGATGGATTTAGCGGAAAAAGGTGTGGCCGAATTGGGTGCTGCGCAGTTGGAGGCGGTCAAGTGACACGCCGGTTTGATGGCAACCGCATCCTTGTCGCGACCCATAATGCAGGCAAGCTCGAAGAGATGGAGCAGCTTTTTGCCCCTCGCGGCGTTGAAGTTGTCGGGGCCAAAGAGATGCAATTGCCCGAACCGGAAGAGACTGAAACCACATTCATCGGCAACGCGCGGATCAAAGCGTATGCAGCGACGCAAGCCACGGGCCTTCCTGCATTGGCCGACGATTCCGGGATTCAGATTGACGGACTCAATGGCGCGCCCGGTGTTTACACCGCTGACTGGGCCGAAGCTCCGAATGGCCGCGATTTCATGCTGGCCATGACCCGCGCATATAATGAGCTTGTGGCATGCAATGCGCCGCAACCATGGACGGCTCGGTTCTGCTCAACCTTGGTATTGGCATGGCCGGACGGACATGACGAAGTGTTCGCCGGCACTGTTGATGGGTCACTGGTCTGGCCTGTGCGCGGCAAACTGGGTCATGGGTATGATCCGATGTTCGTGCCTGTTGGGCATGACCGCACATTTGCCGAAATGTCCGCAGACGAAAAAAACGCGATCAGCCATCGTGCCGACAGCTTCAGCAAACTGATTGCTGGCTGTTTTGGCTGAGGATTGGGAAGCGGGCGGCTTTGGACTATACGTTCACTGGCCGTTTTGCACAGCCAAATGCCCCTATTGCGACTTTAACAGCCACGTCACACGCTCTGTCGATCACGACGCGTGGCGCAGCGCGCTGGTTAGTGAAGTCGAAAGCGTGGGCCAAAACACCAACGGCCGCGTTTTGCGGTCTATTTTCTTTGGTGGCGGCACACCCAGCCTGATGGCACCTGCGACTGTCGATGCAATCGTTCAGGCTGCACACCGCACATGGCCAGTCGCAAACGATCTCGAAATCACCCTCGAAGCAAACCCCACGTCCGTCGAGGCATCCAAATTCGCGGATTTCCGTGCTGCGGGCGTGAACCGGGTTTCTATGGGCATTCAAGCGTTGAACGATGCAGACCTGAAGGCACTTGGCCGAATGCACACGGCGGACGAGGCGCTCAAGGCCTTCGATATTGCCCGGTCAGAGTTTCAACGCGTCAGCTTTGATCTGATGTATGGGCGGCAAAAGCAGTCTCTAACAGACTGGGAATCGGAGTTGCGGCGCGCGCTTAGTCTCGGGCTCGACCACGTGTCACTTTATCAACTGACGGTTGAGGCAGGGACGGCATTCGGGGATCGCTATGCCGCCGGGGGATTGCGTGGATTGCCCGACGACGACCTTTCTGCCGATATGTATGCCGTCACCCAAAACATCTGCGCCGAATTCGACATGCCGCGCTACGAGGTGTCCAATCACGCTAAAGATGGCGCAGAGTCGCGGCACAATCTCATCTATTGGCGGTACGGCGACTATGCGGGGATTGGTCCGGGTGCGCATGGCCGACTGACCACGAACGGCCAACGCATCGCAACCGAACAGCAACGCATGCCGGCAAAGTGGTTGACCGGGGCTGATAGACAATCCAACGAAATGCTGTCGCGCAATGATCAAGCCGTCGAGTTTTTGATGATGGGGCTGCGGTTGACCGAAGGTGTGGATCTGCCCCGTTACGAGGCTTTGGCCGGGCAACCCTTGCCAGAGGACAAAGTGAACGAGCTCGTTGGAATGGGGCTCATCGACAATACAGAAACCAGAATAGCCGTTACCGATCAAGGGCTTACGCTTTTAAACGGCGTCCTTCGGACCTTGCTGGCAGACTAGCCCGCACTCAATCGACGACAAAGCTCGTCAAGCTGATCCAAAGTGTCATATTGCAACGTAAGCTTACCTGCCTCTCCGTCTGGCTTGTGCGATAGCGTCACTTTCACACCAGTCGCCGCCGAAAGATCATTTTCCAAGGCGCGAGTGTCCGCATCCTTCTCGGGCTTGGAGAACTTTTTGCCTCCAGTAAAAATGTTCTGACTGTCATCCGCAGCAGACTTCTTGACCAAGGCTTCCGTGGCGCGCACCGACAGTCCGCCGGAAATCACCTTCTTCGCCAGCCCCTCTGGATCATCAGATGTAATAAGCGCCCGCGCGTGCCCCGCACTCAGCGAACCATCGACGACATAGGACTGAACGCTGCTTGGAAGCTGGAGCAAGCGTAGCAGGTTCGCAATGTGACTGCGGCTCTTGCCAAGGGCTTCCGCCATCTTCTCCTGCGTATGCCCAAAACGATCCATCAACTGCTTGTACCCGGCCGCCTCTTCGACCGGGTTCAGGTCTGCGCGCTGGATGTTTTCGATGATGGCAACTTCGAGCACTTCCGCGTCGGTGAAGTCGCGCACGACGACGGGCAGCTGATGCAACTGTGCCTGTTGCGCCGCGCGCCAACGACGTTCACCCGCAACAATCTCAAACTGATCACCAACTTTGCGAACGATCAGGGGCTGAAGAACACCCTTTTCCTTGATCGACGCAATCAGGTTATTCAGATCTTCGGCGTTGAAGCGTTTTCGCGGCTGATCTGGGTTTGGCCGGATTTTTTCAATGGGCACGAATTGATCTGTGCCACGGGCCTCAGTTTGCTGCGTTTCTGCCTCGTTCACGTCCGCCATCAACGCCGACAGACCGCGGCCAAGACCGCGCTTCTTATCTTTGCTTGCCATACCTAAGCCCCTGTTTTCACTTTATTTCCAACCAATTCCTTAGCCAACGCGCGGTATGCCACCGCTCCCTTTGATGTCGTATCATATGTCAAGACAGGCATAGCGAAAGACGGCGCTTCGCTGACCCGTACATTCCGTGGTATACGTGTCTTGAAGACAAGATCGCCCAGGTTGTCGCGCGCGTCCTGCTCAACCTGCTGAGACAGGTTGTTACGCGCATCGTGCATCGTCAACACCACACCCTCGATCCTCAGCGACGGATTTCCGGTTTGACGGACCTCGCGAATGGTCAGCATCAATTGTGACAAACCCTCGAGCGCAAAAAACTCACTTTGCAGCGGGACAAGCACCGAATGCGACGCAATCATTGCATTTACGGTCAAAAGGTTCAGCGACGGCGGACAGTCGATCAGGATGTAGTCAAACCCAAACTGATCCATATCCACCTGACGCAAAGCGTCGTGGAGCAAGAAGCTGCGCTTTTCGTTCGAAATGAGCTCAATATCCGCCGAGCTCAGATCGACAGTCGCAGGTACGATCATTAGGCCCTCAATATCAGTGGCCAAAATCACCTCTTTCAGGCTGATTTCTTCAAGCAACAGCTCATATGTCGTGAATTCACGATCCTCGACATCAATACCAAGCCCGGTGGAGGCATTGCCTTGTGGATCAAGGTCAACAACCAGCACACGCGCACCAATTTCAGCCAAAGCTGCGGCCAAATTGATCGTCGTCGTCGTCTTACCAACGCCACCCTTTTGATTCACTACTGAGATAATCTTGGGACCAAGCGGTCGTGTGGGGTCAGACACGTTCGATATCCCTTATCGTCAAAATGGCGGCCTCTGGGTTGGTATTACTCGGCTTAGCGTCATATGAAAACCGCCAGTTCGTCGACGCGGCCTCAATTTCTTCGCGCCACCTTGCCCCTTTCATAAACACACAAACACCATCCGATGCGAGGTGGGGCGTGGAAAGAGACAGCAGACTATCAAGATCAGCAAGGGCACGAGCGGATACGGTGTCGGCGGACTGTTCAGCGACACGTTCGACCCGGTCTGCAATGACCGTAAATCCCAGATCAAGTTCCCGTGCGCAGGTCCGAAGAAAGGTCGCCTTGCGGTGATCGCTTTCTACCATTGTCATGGCGATGTCATCGTTTTGCTCTTTGGCTAAAATCGCAACAACAACTCCTGGCAAGCCACCCCCGCTGCCAATGTCGAGCCATTTGCCCTCGGCGGGATAGTGAGTTTGCGCGGAATCCCATATATGCCGATCCTCAACCTCGGACCGGGTGGATTTCGCAATCAAGTTGATGTTCCCTGTCCACTTCAGCAGCAGCGCTGCATAAGCCTCGAGCCGATCCAGTGTTTCACGTGAAACATCGTGGGCGAACCAGTCTGGTTTCCTCATGAGGCGCGGCGCTTTTCCAGGTATCGAATACGACCCAAGATCAACGCCAACCCAGCAGGCGTCATGCCATCAATCCGCGATGCTTGGCCAAGATCTGATGGGCGGACGCGGTGGAGCTTACCGGTCAATTCGGCGGACAGACCGGTCACAGCGCCGTAGTCAAAGTCCTGCGGTATCGCATGTGTTTCGTCCCGGCGCAGCTTCTCAACGTCCTTTTGCTGGCGGTCTATGTAGTTGGAATACAATGCATCTTTTGAAACCTGTTCCTGCGTCGCCTCATCAATATCCACCAGAGATGGCAAAAGCTGCGCAATATCCGCAAAGGCGACATCGGGAAAGGCAAGCAGCTGAAACAGTGTTCGCTTTTTTCCATCCTGGTTTATGCGAATTCCAGCAGCGGCAATCTCTTTCGGTGTAAAGCTTTGCCCATCGAGAACGGCGCGCGCGTCGGCTATACGGTCCATCTTGTTACCGAACGCCTCAGCACGCGGTGTTTCTACACAGCCGATATCGATGCCGACAGGGGTAAGGCGTTGATCCGCATTGTCGGCGCGGAGCGACAGTCTAAACTCAGCGCGTGATGTAAACATACGATATGGCTCGGTCACCCCGCGCGTCGTCAGATCGTCGATCATAACGCCAATATAGCTTTGATCACGTCGGAACTGTACGGGCTCGAGATCAGTCGCCGCCCTCGCCGCGTTCAGACCCGCAACCAAACCCTGCGCCGCCGCCTCCTCATATCCTGTTGTCCCGTTGATTTGCCCCGCAAAGTAAAGGCCTGACACGTTTCGGACCGACAAATCAGCGTCCAGCGCACGCGGATCGATATAGTCATATTCAATTGCATATCCTGGTTGCACAATCTTGGCTGCCTCCAGTCCGACAATCGAGTGAACATACTGCTCTTGCACATCCACAGGCAGCGACGTCGATATCCCGTTGGGGTAAATCGTGTGGTCATTTAGCCCCTCGGGTTCCAAAAAGATCTGATGGGACTCTTTATCTGCAAATCGTACGACTTTATCCTCGATAGACGGACAATACCGAGGACCAACACCGTCAATGTGTCCACCATACATTGCGGATCGATCCAAGTTTTCCCGAATGATATCATGGGTTTGCTCGTTCGTATGTGTGATGCCGCAGGTAATCTGCCGCTGTGGCGCTTTGGTCGACAGAAATGAAAATAGCGTAGGGTCTTCATCACCCTCTTGTTGTTCCAGAATGTCCCAATTGATCGTGCGACCATCCAATCGGGGCGGTGTTCCTGTTTTCAATCGGCCAAGCGGCAAGCCAAAGCCATCGATACGATCAGCGAGCCGTGTCGAGGCATCGTCCCCCATGCGCCCCCCGGCATATGACATGTCACCAATGTGGATCAGACCCCGCAGGAACGTTCCTGTTGTCAAAACAACTGCACGCGCAACGATGCTGGAAGCGTCTTGCAGCACTACGCCTGACACACGATCACCAGTCATAGCAAAATCAACCACCTCGCCTTCAATGACTGTCAGATTCCGCGTATTCTCCATGATATCCAGCATCGTTGCGCGATAAATCTGCCGATCTGATTGTGCACGAGGCCCCTGTACCGCTGGACCTTTTCGACGATTTAACAGACGAAACTGGATGCCGGCAGCATCGGCAACGCGGCCCATCACGCCATCCATCGCGTCAATCTCTCGCACGAGGTGGCCCTTTCCGAGTCCCCCAATCGCGGGATTACACGACATAACCCCAATACCAGAGCGCTTCATCGTCACCAAAGCGGTCTTGGCACCCATGCGTGCCGCAGAATGCGCCGCTTCACAACCCGCATGCCCTCCACCGATGACCAAGACGTCAAATTGTTTCACGTGAAACACTCCGCTATTTTCCCAGGCAAAAACTTGAAAATATCTCGTCCAGCAAGCTTTCGACATCCACGCGCCCAACAATCGCTTCTAGCGACCGGATCGCGATTCGAATTTCTTCTGCGGCAATATCATAATGGGATGATCCCGCACCAACAAACCGCTCTGCTTGATCAAGCAAGGTCACGGCTTCCACCATTGCAGCCCGGTGCCGTTCATGCGTGGCCAATCCGGCACCTTGGGCCATGGCCGAAAGACGCTGTGTGACTTCCAAAACCAATCCACGCACGCCATAGCCAGTCAAGCCTGACACCGCGTTCATCTTATCGGCCCGTTCGTCCGCTTTCGGAGCAACAACAATATCGTGTTCTTCGGGCTGCACCGGCAAATCATTAACGTCGTCCGTTAAGAACACCCTCAGATCAGCAGCCTCAGCCCGTTGCAACGCACGTGAAATGCCTTCCGCTTCGATCTCATCCTCTCCATCGCGCAGGCCGGCCGTATCCAGCAGAGTTACCGCAAGACCGCCCAAATCCATTCGCACCTCGATCACATCTCGGGTCGTTCCGGCGCGGGCTGACGTGATTGCCGCATCACGCTTTGCCAGGGCGTTCAACAAGGTCGACTTCCCAACGTTGGGTGCGCCAACAATAGCGACTTCAAACCCAGCGCGGATGCGTTCTGCCGCGGAAAACCCTGACAGCTCAGCAGCGACATCGGCTTTGACCTGTCCAAGCAGCGATTGGACTTCCGGCGTGACGTCAGCAGGAACATCTTCATCCGCGAAATCGATTGTAACTTCGATAAGCGCCGCAGCGCGTATCAAATCACTACGCCATGCTTCGATTTTCTTTCCAAACGCACCCGACACTGTGCGCAAAGCCTGTTGTCGTTGCGCTTCTGTTTCGGCCTCGATCAGATCACCCAGACCTTCGACTTGTGCGAGGTCCATCTTGTCGTTTTCCAAGGCGCGTCTGGTGAATTCTCCGGGTTCAGCGATCCGCGCGTCACCTGATGCCAAGAGCCGCAAAACGGCTGAGACCACGGCGATGCTGCCATGCAGGTGCAGCTCAACCACGTCTTCACCAGTGAAACTGGCAGGGCCTTGGAACGTCAGCACGAGAGCTTGGTCAACTGGCTCTCCCTCAGCGTCCGACAACATTCGAACGGCAGCCTGGCGCGGAGACGGCAACGTACCCGCGAGTTTCGATGCGCAGGCAAAGGCCGACGGACCAGATATCCGGACGACAGAAACGCCCGCGCGCCCATGCGCTGATGCCAAGGCAAAAATCGTGTCCATCTTACAGGCCTTCGCGGCTGCGTCAGGTATTCATGGAATCGAAGAAATCGCTGTTTGTTTTGGTCTGTTTCAGCTTCGAAATCAGGAATTCGATCGCATCCGTGGTGCCCATTGGGTTCAAGATACGACGAAGGACAAATGTCTTCGTGAGATCCACCTTGTCGACCAATAGTTCTTCTTTCCGAGTGCCTGACTTGAGAATGTCCATCGCAGGGAAAACACGCTTGTCTGCAATCTTGCGATCCAGAACAATCTCCGAGTTGCCCGTCCCTTTGAACTCTTCGAAGATAACTTCGTCCATGCGGCTGCCTGTATCGATCAGCGCAGTGGCGATGATCGTGAGCGATCCCCCTTCTTCGATGTTACGCGCAGCGCCAAAAAAACGCTTGGGCCGCTGCAAAGCGTTCGCATCCACACCACCAGTCAGAACCTTACCTGACGATGGTACCACAGTGTTGAACGCTCTACCAAGTCTTGTGACTGAATCCAAAAGGATCACAACATCTCGCTTGTGCTCCACAAGGCGCTTGGCCTTTTCGATCACCATTTCCGAAACAGCAACGTGCCGTGTCGCAGGCTCGTCAAAGGTCGAGCTGACAACTTCGCCTTTGACCGAGCGCTGCATGTCCGTGACCTCTTCCGGCCGCTCGTCGATCAGCAGAACGATCAGGTAGCACTCTGGGTGGTTCTTTTCGATGCTGGCCGCGATGTTTTGCAACAAAACCGTCTTACCGGTCCGCGGCGGCGCCACGATCAATGACCGCTGGCCTTTTCCGATAGGTGCAACAAGGTCGATGATCCGGGCCGAGCGGTCTTTGGTGGTCGGATCGTCTGTCTCCATTGTCAGGCGTTCGTCCGGGTACAGCGGCGTCAGGTTATCAAACGCGATCTTGTGGCGCGCTTTCTCGGGCTCTTCAAAGTTGATCCGGGTCGCACTGGTCAGGGCAAAGTAGCGCTCTGTGTCTTCGGGCGCTTTGATCAGGCCATCGATGGTGTCCCCCGTGCGCAGCGCGTATTGGCGGATCATCTCGGGCGAGACATAGATATCATCAGGACCTGGAAGGTAGTTCGCTTCGGGTGAACGCAGAAAGCCGAAACCGTCTTGCAGCACTTCGAGAACACCGTCGCCGTAAACCTCCCATCCTTCATCCGCGCGTTCACGCAGGATCTGGAACATCATCTCGCCTTTACGCATCGTCGATGCGTTTTCGATTTCCAGCTCTTCGGCCATGGCGAGCAGGTTCTTGGGGGATTGCGCCTTGAGGTCAGCAAGGGCGAGAACGTCGGTTGTCATATGAATACTCGTAGGGCGCACGAAAACGAGCGCCTCAGGTCCAATCAGGGAAAATAGCTGTCGCGGACCCCGGACGGGGTGCGCCTCAGCAGATAGGGGCTGTGAGGCCACGAGTCAACGCGTTAGAACTTCACGACCACCGACAGCACGATCAACACCATCAAAAGTGTCGGTACCTCGTTCATCATCCGATACTCGCGCCCAGTCTTAATCGCGCCACCAGCCGCAAAGATCTTTCGCTGCTTTGCAAGCCAGCCGTGAAACCCGCTCATCGCCAGGATCCCGACCAACTTGGTCCAAGGCCAGACCGCACCCCAATCAATGACCCCTGGGATGAGCGACAGACAAATACCGAATATCCATGTCGCGATCATGGCTGGGTTCATGATGACCTGGAGCAGTTTGTACTCCATGGTCTGGAACAACGCATGCGCCTCGCCTGTCAGCCCTACCTGCTCAGCGTGATAGACATACAGGCGAGGCAGATAGAACAACGCCGCCATCCATGCGATCACTGACATGATATGAAGTGCTTTGATCCAAGGATAAAGCCCAACCAGTATATCACTCATCGCATGGTCCTCACTCTGCCCGCCCTACCTATAAATAAATAAAAGAAAGTAAAAAGGATGATGATTCTGTAGAGCAGAGATTTTCTGTGGATTATTGGGTTACACTTGGGGTTTTCCACGGTGTTGATAGTTTACCAGTCCTGATCCAGAATTTGGTAAAAAGGAAAATAATACATATAAATCAAATAACTAAATAAGGTCTCGACAGTGACCCCTTTGATATCCTTGTGGATGAATTTGTATAGTCAAGGTTACGCACAGCCACATACTTGTTCTTTCCCCGAGCGGATAAAACTGTCAAAACCGACCCGAGCCATGCGGGTGTTCCACATGCTCTGCCACCAATGTGTTTTCCCACCATAGTACCCGTCCCATCCTACACGGTCTGCACACAGGGTTACCCACATGCACACACCTCTCATTCTCGCATCCGGGTCGGCCATCAGGGCGGATATGTTGCGCAATGCAGGCGTGTCCTTTGATGTTCAGACCGCCCGGATTGACGAGGCGATGATCAAAGACGCGCTTGTCGCCGAGGGTGCACCGCCCCGTGACGTGGCTGATACATTGGCTGAGGCCAAGGCCCGCAAGGTCGCTGATAAGAACCCGGACGCGATGGTCATTGGTTGCGATCAGGTGCTGTCATTTCGCGGTGCGTTGCTTTCTAAACCGACATCCCCTGATGATGCCGCAATCCAGTTGCGCATGATGCGGAGTGAGCGTCACGCTTTGTTATCCGCGGCCGTCATCTACCACGAAGGCAAACCGATCTGGCGTCACATCGGGCAGGTTCGTTTGCGGATGCGCGATGTGTCCGATACGTATCTTGACGATTATATTGCGCGGAATTGGGATGACATTCGCCACTGTGTTGGCGCATATCAACTTGAGGCCGAGGGGGTTCGCCTGTTTCACAGCATTGAAGGGGACTATTTTCATGTCCTTGGAATGCCGCTGTTGGAACTTCTGGCATTCCTCGCGCTTCGCGGGGTGATTGACGGATAGTGGTGACGACATGACGGGTAAAATTCCATTGGCGGGGGTCATTGGCTCTCCGATCTCTCATTCTAAATCCCCTCAGCTGCATCGCCACTGGCTCCGGACATACGGGCTGGCCGGCGACTACATTCCGATGGATGTGGCGGCTGCGGACTTGGAACAGGTCCTGCGCACACTGCCCAAAGCGGGGTTCGTCGGGGTGAACATCACCATCCCGCACAAAGAGGCTGTGTTGGAGCTGGCAGATTTGGTCACAGATCGCGCCACGCTGATCGGTGCCGCAAACACGCTGATCTTCCGCAAAGACGGTCAGATTCATGCGGACAACACCGACGGGTATGGCTTTCTGGAAAACCTCAAATCAGGTGCTCCAAATTGGCGACCTGCTGCTGGTCCTGCGACAGTTCTTGGGGCGGGTGGTGCTGCGCGTGCGGTTGTGGCGTCTCTTTTGGATGCGGGTGTGCCCGAAATCCTGATCTCGAACCGGACACGTGTGCGTGCTGAAAAGCTGGCGGATGACTTTGGCAACCGGGTGACGGTGATCGATTGGGTGCAAGCGGGCAATATCCTGGAAGAATCCGCATTGGTGGTGAATACGACCTCGCTCGGCATGCTGGGCAAACAGGCGATGCGGGTGCCGCTGGACGGCTTGCAGCCCGGGTCAGTAGTGACCGATCTGGTTTATGCGCCCTTGCGGACCGACTTGCTGGTCGCGGCGGAAAACGCCGGGTGTGTGACCGTCGATGGGTTGGGTATGTTGCTGCACCAGGCCGTCCCCGCATTTGAACGCTGGTTTGGTCAACGTCCCGAAGTTGACAGCGCCACGCGCGCCGCTGCTCTCAGATGACGTTCACGCTGGGTCTGACAGGCTCAATCGGGATGGGCAAATCCACGACTGCTGCGATGTTTGCCGACGCAGGGTGCGCGGTATGGGATGCGGATGCGGCGGTGCATCGTCTTTATCGTCGTGGCGGTGCAGCGGTTGCCGCCATGCGCGAGCACTTCCCAGATGCGGTACGGGATGGTGAGGTGTCGCGTGAAGCCTTGCGCGCGATCATTTCGGATGACCCAACAGCATTGAAGCGGATCGAGTCCATTGTGCATCCTCTTGTGGCGCAGGATCGGGCCAAGTTCCTGCAAGAGGCCTCAGCGGACATTGTCGTTTTTGACATCCCCCTGCTTTTCGAAACGGGCGGGGACGCCAACGTGGATGCGACGGCTGTGGTACACGTATCCGCCGATGTGCAAGAGGGCCGGGTGATGGCACGTGGCACCATGACACGCGATCAGTTTCTCGCAATCAAGGCCAAACAAATGCCCTCAGACGACAAAGTGGCCCGCGCGGATTACGTCATCGAAACGGACACCGTTGAATCCGCCCGCGCGCAGGTTCATCATGTCGTTGATCAGATAAGAAATGGGATGCGACATGCGTGAGATCGTCCTCGATACAGAAACCACAGGCTTTGACCCATCCACCGGCGATCGCATTGTCGAGATCGGTGCGATCGAGTTGATCCGCCATGTGCGTACAGATCAGGAATTTCACGTCTATATCGACCCCGAGCGGTCTATGCCCCAAGAGGCTTTTGAGGTGCATGGCCTGGGCGACGACTTTCTGCGGGGCAAACCGAAATTTGCGGCCGTCGGACAGGACTTTTTGGATTTCATCGGGGATTCCAAGCTGGTGATCCACAACGCCGCCTTCGACATGAAGTTTCTGAATGCTGAGCTGAAATGGATGGGCCTGCCCGAAATTCCATATGATCGGGCTATCGATACCCTCGAAATCGCACGGCGTCGTTTCCCCGGCTCGCCTGCATCACTTGATGCGCTGTGTCGTCGCTTTGGCATCGACAACAGTTCACGGACTTTGCACGGGGCCTTGCTTGACAGTGAAATTCTCGCCGAAGTCTATCTGGAACTTATCGGGGGGCGTCAGCCGGATTTTGCTCTGTCAGCCGAGAGCACCAAACAAACAAGCGCCGGGGATCGCGGACATTGGTCGCCGCTCCCGCGCCCAAACGCTCTGGGTGCGCGGATCACCGAGAAAGAGCGTACCGCGCATGCAGCTTTTGTGGAAAAGCTAGGCGACAACACATTGTGGTAGAAACGAAAAACGCCCAGCCTGATCAGGACCGGGCGTTTTTGTCGGATACAAAACCAATCAAGCGTCAGCAGGCGACGCCTCGTTCTGGCGGCGCGCAATCTCGTTGCGGTAAAGCGAGATGAAGTCGATGTTTTCAAGGTTCAGGGGCGGGAAGCCACCGTCGCGTGTAATGTCGCTGACAACACGACGCAGGAACGGGAATATCATGCGCGGGCATTCGATCAAAAGGAATGGGTGCATCTGATCGTCGGGCACGTTTTCGATGTGGAACATGCCGACATAGTCGATTTCCAGAACGAACAGGACGGTATCGCCCTCTTTGGCCTTGGACGTAATGTTCAGCTTGATCGCGGTCTCGTACTGGTTGTCGACCGGGCGCTTTTTGGCATCCAGATTGACCTGCACCTGCACATCTGGCTGTACGTCGGGTGCGGCACCCTTTTGCGCGACGATATTCTCAAACGACATATCGCGGACATATTGCCCCAGAACGCGCATCTGCGGCTGCGGCGGTGTTGCTTGTTCTTCGGCCATCACATTTCTCCCAGAGGCAAACGAATTTTGCCCCTCGTATCAGCTTGGGTCAGGGGCCTCAATGCTTGGTCCAGCCGGATGGTTGATCACTTTGTGGTCGATCCGGCGTCACATCTTCATAGGTGCCATCAATGGCCTCCGATTGGTGCGGTGGGGTTGGGTGAGACGAGAAGGTCGAGACCTTGATCCTGGTCCGGGCCCAGTTGAAGACGGCGACGCGCACCCCCGGTACCAGCAGGGCAAAACCGACAGCATCCGTAAAAAACCCCGGCGTCAGCAGCAATGCGCCGGAAAACAGGATCATCGCGCCATGCGCCAATGCTTCGCTTGGATCCTGCAACTGGTTGAACGACGATTTGACTTGGCCAAGTGCCTGAATGCCTTGCGCACGCACCAGATAGGTCCCAATCACCGCCGTGATCACCACGATCAGCAGCGTCAGTCCCAACCCGATTGCGCCCCCGATCTGGATAAAAAGCGCGATCTCGATCAGCGGTACGAGAAGAAAAGCAACAAACAGCCACATCTGCGACATCCTTTCCAACGACCATTCCGGTCACCCAGTGGACTTGGTGCCACCTTGCACCTACATAAGATGCTGACGTGGCCGTTGCCACCCAGCCCCGCTTAACGAGGTATGAATGAACTCTCCGCTGATCCAGTTGCTTGTGCTTGCAGGCATCGCTGTCTTTCTTATCCTGCGCCTGAAAAACGTGTTGGGCACCCGCGAGGGGTTTGAACAGCCCCCCGTGCCCAAACCGATGAATGATCGCCGGCGCCCCGACCTTGAAGTGATCGAAGGTGGCCCCGATCTTGATATCACCGACCACGTTGACGAAGACAGCGACGCGGCCACAGCGCTGACCGAGATGAAGCGGATGGAGCCGTCGTTCAACGTCGCTGATTTCCTTCAAGGGGCCCGCGGTGCCTATGAGATGATCGTGATGGGTTACGAGCGTGGCAATCTGTCCGAAATCCAGCCGTTCCTGTCCGAGGAAGTTTACGAAAGCTTTGTTGACGGTGTGGCCGCCCGCGAAGACCAGGGGCTGACCATTGAGGCGGAATTCATTGGCGTGCGCGAGCTGAAGTTGATGGACGCGACCTTTGATCAGACCACCGGTGAAGGCGAGTTGACGATACGTTTTGTCGCCGAACTGACATCTGCTGTTCGCGATCAGGGCGGAGATATCATAGAAGGCAGCCTGACAGAGGTGAAACGGCAGAAAGACACGTGGTCTTTTGCGCGAACCATGGGGGCTGACGACCCAAATTGGCTATTGGTGTCTACAGACGCGTAATCCGATTTTGTGCCGGTGCGATATGTGCGGTTGCGAGTGTGATGCCTGCAACCGCTGAGATACGTTATACGGTCATGGATTTTGGCACGTTGGATGGTTGGGCCGATGATGATCACGCTGCGGCCCTGACGGTCTTTCGAAACACCTGCCGGGATATGAAAAGTCCGGATTGGTCGTCGCTGTGCCGTCTGGCTGCTGACGATCCAAACCCCCGTGCCTTTTTCGAGCTGTTCTTTCGCCCCGTGATGATCGAGGACGGGCAAGACGCGCTTTTCACCGGCTATTTCGAACCGGAACTGGAAGGCTCTTTGCGCCGGAGCGCGCGTTATCGCTATCCAGTCTATGCCATGCCGCCAGAGGCGCGGGTGTCTCGGCCATGGTTGACCCGCCGCGAGATCCTGACCGGGGATGCAATGGTCGGCCGTGGTCTTGAGATCGCGTGGGTTGATGATCCGGTCGAGCTGTTTTTCCTTCAAATCCAAGGGTCTGGCCGCATCCGCTTGCCAGGGGGGCGCATGATCCGCGTCGGCTATTCCGGGTCAAACGGGCATGAATACCGCTCGGTCGGGGCTGAATTGATCCGTCGGGGCACCTATGAACCACACCAAGTCAGTGCGGAGGTCATCAAGAACTGGGTGCGGCGCAATCCGACCCTGGGCCAGGAATTGCTTTATCACAGCCCTTCTTATGTATTTTTCCGTGAGGTCAGCGAAGTGCCGTCTGACCGCGGCCCGTTGGGTGCCATGAACCGGTCGATTACCACGATGCGCTCCATCGCGGTTGACCCGGCGTTTGTGCCTTTGGGCGCGCCGGTCTGGGTCGAGAAAGATGGCGAAAACCCGTTGCGCCGCTTGATGATCGCCCAGGACACCGGGTCGGCGATCAAAGGATCGCAGCGGGCTGACGTATTCTTTGGAACTGGTGACAAGGCAGGCCGTGAGGCCGGGCGCTTGCGCGATCCGGGTCGGATGATGGTGCTGATGCCGATCCAGCGCGCCTATGCCCTGCTGCCCGAAAGCGCGATATGACCCGCCGTCGTTTGCGCCCCGAAGAAGAAGAGTTGTGGCGTCAGGTCGCCTCCAAAGCCGAGCGGCTGCATCCGGAAAAGAAACTCAAGCCTGAAGATTTTGTCACAACGCCCACGCCAAAACCACGGCGCAAAGCAGTTTTTGAGTCCGCCCCAACTGTTCCGGTTCCGAAGCCCTCTAAACCCACAACCTCTTTGAGCTTGTCGCCCACAATTGCGGATCATGTGAACGGCCAGCCTGTGCAAATGCATCGCAAGTCCTTTGATCAGATGAAGCGGGGCAAATTGCGTCCCGAGGCGAAGATTGACCTGCATGGTATGACGCTTGACCGCGCGCATCCTGCACTGACCCGGTTCATTCTCTCGGCTCAAGCCGACGGCAAACGGTTGGTTCTGGTCGTCACTGGTAAGGGCAAGGCGCGCGACGATGGGGGGCCGATCCCCGTGCGCTTTGGCGTTTTGCGCCATCAGGTGCCGCAATGGCTGTCGATGCCACCGTTGTCCTCGGCGATCCTGCAAGTCTCGCAGGCGCATCTGCGCCACGGTGGCGGCGGCGCATATTACGTCTATCTACGCAAGCTGCGCTAGGTCGGTGCGGGCCCGGCTGATCCCTACCCACATCGCCAAAGTTGCCATCACGAAATAGACGGCCACCCCGATATATTGCGTGTTCAAGTCGACCTCCAGATCGATCAACACGCCAGTGATCCCGGGGCCAAGTGCTGAGCCCAGAACCATGACGGCAGCGGCCATGGCCTTGATCGACCCGATAAACCTTGTGCCATAAAACTCGGCCCAGAACGCATTGGGCAAGGTCGAGTTCGCACCCGAGGTCAGCCCGAAGAACACAAAGCCAAGCATGGCCGTGGCCAATGTGTTTGCATTGGCAAAGATCAGAAAGGCGATGACCATGGGCAGTTGATAGAATGGGACGAGCCGCACGGTGCCAAACCGATCCAGGGCAATCCCTGACAACACCATCGCTGCAATCCCCGTCACGGTGTACACCGGGAACAGTCCAACAAGTGCCAGATGGCTCCAACCCTTCAGACTGGCGAAATAGGCCTGATGGAAAAAGAACGCGGTGCCAAAGGCAGAAAGCCCTAGCAGGGCTGGCACCATAAACCAGAACAGCGGATGGCGCAGCGCCTCGGTTCGCGTCCAATGCCGCTCTTGCATCCCGAAACTTTGGTTTTCATGGGCCATGGACTGCGGCGTACGTTCCTCGCGCAGCAAGGCCAGCACCAGCGGGATGCCCGCGAGGGCGATCAAGGCCGCCACCACCCACAAGGCGCGCCAATGGAACACCGACATCAACGCGACAAAGGTGAGCGGCAAAACAGCCTCGCCTACTGAAAAACCCAATGTCGCCACGGACAACGCGCGCCCACGTGTCGCAACAAACCAGCGCGCCATTGCGACCACCGCGATGTGGCTTGTCATGCCTTGCCCCGTCAGGCGCAGGGCAAAGATCACGACCGGCAGTAAAATGGCGTATGGGTTGACGGCCATCGCGAGGCAGGCGAGCGCCAGAAGCAGCAGGACCCAAACGCCCAATGTGCGGGCACGGAACATGTCCGTTAGTCCTCCGGCCCAGATCATCACAATGGCGGAGGCTGTGGTGCCGACGGCATATATCGTGCCCCAGCCGGCATGGCTGAGCGTGAAATCAGCCTGAATCTTTGCCGCAAAGATCGAGATGAAAAACGTCTGCCCGAATGATGACAGAAACGTCAACAAAGTACCCGCGGCCAACCAGCTTCGGTTTTCGGTCAGGAACTCAAAGAGGCCGGGCCGGATGGGTGCCACTATCGATCTGCCGCAGAACGGGGGATCGGGCGTGTGGCGCCTCCGCGCGACACGATCCGGCGTTGCCCGGAAACAACCACCGTCGATCCTGAACGGCCGCGCAAAAAGCCGCGATCCAGATCCGACGACCTGCGCAAAAGCTGGATCAAGGCAGGCGATCCGCCAGCGACAAAGTGGTTCGCGGATCGGCGATCCGAAAACTCGGTCACATCAACCACGGTGATCGGCAAGTCGCTGACTTCATTGGCGTTGGCGATATTACCCAATTGCGACTCCACACCGCGCAGACGTGACGACACCCGCAAGACTGCATCCTTGCGCGACACGATGACAACGAACCGTTCGGGGACGGATTGCAGACGCGCCATCTGGCTGCGGAACACATCGACGTTGATGTCCGGTGAGATCAAAATAATGGCTCCGATATTGCGGGCCGCCCATCCCGGCTCTGCGATATCTAGCTGGCGGAGCGTTTCCATCACCAGCGCGCCACCCATCGAATGGGCGACCAAAACGATATTGGGCTGGCCCGCAGACCGAACCGTACGCAGCAAATCAGCCAGCCCATCGCGCGCAAACAGGGCGCTGTCCCTGTCGTATTCATAGCCCAATGGATTGCCTCGGCTGGGCCAGGCGTAGCTGACATGCGTGCCCGGAATTTCAAGGTCATGGGCCAGTTGCGCCATTCGAAAGGCGGCGTCGGAAAAGCTGTTGTTGAACCCATGCACAAATACGGTGACATCGCGCGATTTGCTGGCGTCTATCTTTGTCCGCAGACCGCTGGCAAAGCTGCGGCTGTCCGCAAATTTCGCCAACTCTGCGATGACAAAATCACGCTCGGGTTTGGGCTTGTCGAACCCGTCCGACACGCTGCCAATCTCGCGCTGGGGCGGGATCGAAACGGTTGCCTGCAAAAATTGCAGGGATGTCGCGCGATCAATGCCATACTCGCCCGCATCGTTGAGTTGCCGCGTCGTGCCAATGAATACGGTCTTGTTCAGCCCGAAATTCAGCGCGTCCGGAACGACCGGGGCTGCGGTGCGATCATTGCAGCTTGCCAACGCAAAGGCCAAGGCGATGATCATCCAGCGCATGTCCATACCGTTCGGCTCAGTTGCGTCGGATGTATCGGAGACGACACCGTAGGGCTAGAGCACATACCGGCTGACATCGGTCGAGCGCGCCAATTCGCCCAAATGCTCTTCGACAAAAGCGGCGTTCACCGTGATCTGTTCGCCGCCGCGATCCGGCGCGGTAAAGGACAACTCCTCAAACACACGTTCCATCACGGTATAAAGCCGCCGTGCCCCGATGTTTTCGACGCTTTCGTTGACTTCGGCGGCGATGCGGGCCAGCGCGCGGATGCCTTCGGGTTCGAATGTCACCGTGACCTCTTCCGTCGCCATGAGAGCGGCGTATTGCAGCGTCAGCGCGTTGTCCGTTTCCTCGAGAATCCGTACGAAATCATCTTCGGTCAGCGCGCGCAATTCGACCCGGATCGGCAGGCGGCCTTGCAGTTCGGGCAACAGGTCCGAGGGCTTGGCGATGTGAAACGCGCCCGATGCGATAAACAGGATATGGTCCGTTTTGACCGCCCCATGTTTGGTGCTGACGGTGGTGCCCTCGATCAACGGCAACAGATCACGTTGGACCCCTTCTCGGCTCACATCGCCGCCACGCGCATCTGACCGCGCGCAGACCTTGTCGATTTCATCCAGAAAAACGATCCCGTTTTCCTGCACCGCCTCAAGCGCGGCTTTGGTCACGACCTCATCATCGAGCAGCTTGTCCGCCTCTTCACCAATCAGCAGATCGTAGCTTTGGGAGACGGTGAGTTTCTTGCGGGTCTTGCGGCCCCCCATGGCTTTGCCGAACAGGTCGCCAAGGTTCATCATGCCCATGTTGCTGCCAGGTTGACCGGGAATGTCCATCATGGGGAACGGGTTTGAGGTGTCGGCAACCTCAAGTTCGATCACGGTGTCGTCCAATTCACCGGCTTTGAGCTTTTTGCGAAACATCTCGCGGGTCCCATCGCGCGCGTCCGTGCCTGTGATCGCTTCGATTACGCGGTCTTCGGCGGCCTTGTGGGCGTTGGCTTTGACGTCCTCGCGCATGTGCTCGCGTGTTTCGATGATGGCGGCGTCCACCAGATCACGCACGATCTGTTCAACGTCGCGACCGACATAGCCCACTTCGGTAAACTTCGTCGCTTCCACCTTTAGGAAGGGCGCGCGGGCCAGTTTCGCCAAACGGCGGCTGATCTCGGTCTTGCCCACGCCTGTGGGGCCGATCATCAGGATATTCTTGGGATAGACCTCATCCCGCAGATCATCGCCCAACTGCTTGCGGCGCCAGCGGTTGCGTAGGGCCACAGCTACCGCGCGTTTGGCATCTGCCTGTCCGATGATAAAGCGGTCAAGCTCGGAAACGATTTCGCGGGGGGTCAGGTCAGTCATGCAATTCTCCTTATCCTGCGATGTAACCTTTCATCACAGAAACGCAACCACGCTCACGTCCGCGTGCGCGGGCATGTAATCTGTGATAGCATCTGCCATGTTGTCCTCACCACAACCCCACGGAGACTTCAGATGAATCGTCGCTCATTTCTTTCCTTTGCCGCAATTGGTCTTGCCACTCTGCCCGCCACCAAATTGCTTGCGGGCGGCCACGGTCGCACGGGCACCTTTGTAGGTGCCAGCAACCATGTCACCACCGGCACCGCCGAAATCGCTGGCAATCAGGTCAACCTGTTGGCCGACTTCACCTTTGATGGCGCGCCCGATCCTAAGGTCGCTCTGGGCAAGGACGGCTATGACAGCTCGACGCTGATGGGTCTGCTGACTTCGAACGAAGGCGCGTCAAGTTATGCAATCCCTGCAGGCATCGACCCAAGCGAATATAACGAAGTCTGGATTTGGTGCGAAAAGTTCAATGTGCCCCTTGGTGTTGCCAAGCTGAACTGATCCGATCGCGATATTTGAAGAAGGGGCCGCAGCATCGCTGGCGGCCCTTTTTTATGACAGTTTGGCGCTGAAGATTTCGTCGGTCATCATGGTGTCAAACCAATGCGGATATCGTTTGCCCGCCGGTGCAACGGAGTTCAACGCCTCGACCTCCTCCGCAGACAGGGTGAGCGTGGCCGCAGCCAGCGCCGCCTCCAGATGACCCATCTTCGACGCTCCAAAGATCGCCGTGTGATCCGCACGCTGTGCAAGAACCCAAGCTAGCGCAATTGTCGCCGGATGTGCCTCATGCGCTTTTGCGATATCGTTTAGCGTCGAAATCGCAAGCCGCGCGGTTGCCTTGTCGATATCCAGAAAATCGCCACCCTCGGCCAGCCGCCCATCACCGTTTTCAAGGTTGTCAGGATCATATTTGCCTGACAGCAAGCCGCCCGCCAGCGGTGACCACGCCATAAGCCCCACCCCCATTTCGACCATCATAGGCAACACATCCTGCTCGATATCGCGCGCGACTGTGTTGTAAAGATATTGTCCAGCTACAAAGGGCGTCATCCGATGATCGCGCTGGTATTGGATCGCGCGCGCACCATGCCAAGCAGGCCAGTTCGAAAACCCGATATAGCGAACCTTGCCGTGATCAATTGCGATTTGCAGCGCGGCGAGGGTTTCTTCGAGTGGGGTCGTAAAGTCGGTCTTGTGCAGCACCAGCAGGTCGATGTGATCGGTACCCATTCGGGACAGGCTGCCCTCGATCTGTTTCATGACATGGGTTCGGCCAAGGCCCGCATCATTGATCTGATCGGACTGGCGAAACCCCAGCTTGGTGCAAATCACGGCCTCGTTGCGGCGTTTGCCAAGGGCCTTGCCAAGCACCTGTTCAGATTCGCCACTGGAATATCCATCGGCTGTGTCAAAGAAGTTCACGCCCGCATCCAGCGCGGATACAACCATCTCGGTCGCGTCCTCCTGCCCGACCTTGGCCACCCCCGGTAGCCAGTCCGAGCCGAGGTTGAATGTCATCGTGCCAAAGCACAAACGGCTGACGATCAGTCCGCTGTTGCCCATGCGCGTATATGTCATATCACTCATTTCTTAAGGCTTTCCACGGTTAGACGGCCATTGGTGTAGACGCAGATATCCGCCGCAATCGCCATCGCATCGCGCGCCACGGTTTCGGCATCGCGGTCGCTGTCCATCATGCCGCGTGCGGCAGCTAGGGCAAAGTTACCACCCGACCCGATGGCGGCCACATCATGTTCGGGCTCCAGCACATCGCCAGCACCGGTGATCACGAACATGTCCGCGCCGTCTGTAACAATCAGCATGGCCTCCAGCTTTTGCAGGTATTTGTCGGTGCGCCAGTCTTTTGCCAGCTCCACACTTGCGCGGGCAAGCTGGCCGGGAGTGGCCTCCAGTTTCGTCTCGAGTCGTTCAAGCAGAGTAAACGCATCCGCCGTCGATCCGGCAAAGCCCGCAACTACGTCGAACCCCCCGGGGCTGAGCTTGCGCACCTTTCGGGCCGATCCTTTGATCACGGTCTGACCAAGCGAAACCTGCCCGTCACCGGCAATCACCACCTCGCCGCCCTTTTTGACGCCGATAATCGTGGTCCCGTGCCATCCGGGAAAATCGGAATGAGGCATGCTGTGTCTCCTGTTCTTGGGCTGCTCTTTATATGCGCGGTTCGCCCGGTGGCTTCAATCCGTTCAGGCAATGTGCTTGGATAAGTCATGGTATTTGGCCGATCAGATCCGCGCGTGACGCAGGCGCTTAGGGAATGGGACACGGTCGCGCCGGACCTTGGCATGGACCCACGGACCTACCGATCCAAATTGATCTGGCAGAAGCAGGACAAAGGCCGCTCGCATGTGGTGATCGGGCTGAACGGACCGCGTCGGTTGATTCTCAAGCGGTTCTTCGAGGTGCCTGAAGATGCCGCATTGATCGAAACAGTGGCCGCGCAGCGCGATGCGTTCGAGAGGTTGCGCGAGAACGGCCAAGCCCACGCGCCCGAGGTCTTATATGCCTCGCCAGACGCTGGTTTTGTGCTGATGGCCGAGGCGACGGGCAAGACGCTGAATGATCACCTCGTTGCAGGGCGCGCCCATGCACCGTTGTTGCGTCGGGCGGGGGCGTGGTTGGACGCCTTCCACCGAAGCGGACAAGTTGAGCGGCGCACCTATCAGCCAAAGTTCATGATAAACCACATGGCGCGACTGTCAGAGTCGGTAGCGTCTGGCGATCTGCGAGTGAACGAAGCGGAGGCTTTCATAAGGTGCTGCGCAAACTTGCCCCAAATGGCGGTGCATGGTCAGGAAACCGTTTCGACGATCAAGCATGGCGATTTCAATTTGCGCAATATTCTGTTGGGGCCGGATGGTGCAACCGGTCTTGATTTCAAACCGATGACCAACGCGCCTGTGGGCTTTGATATCGCGCGGCTGCTGATGGACTACGCCGAGTTGTTTCAGCCCGAGCGGCAGTTTCTTAACGACGAGACCCTTGACGCGTTTTTCGATGGGTACGATTTGGTGTCGCGAGATGATCCGGGAGTGCGGTTTCTGCCTTATGTCCAGCTGCTCACCGATTGGCGCACGGTTCCGGCGGATGCGGATCAGCGCAGTTGGCGGCAAGATCAGCGGATGGCGGCGATTGCCCGACTTGCCGACGTCGCCTTTTGCACAACAAAAAACGGCCCCTGACGATCAGAGGCCGCTTTGAATTTCTAAAGATAAGCGCCGGCTCAGATCGACTCTTCGATCCAGCTTTGCAAGGCCGCTTTGGGTTTGGCACCGGCCATGTTCGACACGACCTCACCGCCCTTGAACACGAACAGCGCCGGGATACCGCGCACACCCATCTGGGCGGGAGAGTTCGGGTTCTCGTCCACGTTCACTTTGACGATTTTCACTTTGCCTTCCATCTCGGCCGACAGCTCTTCGAGCGCTGGGCCGATCTGTTTACAGGGGCCACACCACTCGGCCCAGAAATCCACAACAACGGGGACATCGGAATTTTTGACTTCGGCGTCAAAGGTTGCGTCAGTTACGGCCACGGTCGCCATTTGGGTCTCTCCTGCAAGGATCAAGCGTAGGTGAGCAACCTAAGAACCCCCCCGCCCATCGTCAAGATATTGCGTGGCCGATAGCGCCGCTGTCACGATATCGTGCGGCAGATGCATCAGTGTGGCGGTATTGGTCCACAAAACACTCAAGCGAATGCGATGGGTCGGATAGATTTGGGCGATGGCATGAGCGTAAGCGCCCATTTGGCGCAAAATGCCGTCCGGGCAAGTGTCGGGCGTCGTTGGCACAGCGCGGTTCGTCTTGAAATCCACTACGTGCACGGTGTCGTCGTTAATAATCAGACGGTCAATATTTCCATGCAGGCGCTGGTCACCCATGTTCGCTGTCACTGGCACTTCGGCCAAGGTGCCCCGTGCAAAAACATGGCCAAGATCAGGTGCCGCTAACACCGCAACCGCTTCTGCAACTGCCGCAGACTTGAGCTCATCCGCCAGCTTTGAAGCAAGAGTTGCCACCCGCGCCGCCGCATCGCGATCCTGTGCGGGCAACGGCGCCAGCGTCTCAAGCAGGTTGTGTACAAGAGTGCCATAGGCTTTGGCGGTATCCTCATCCATGCCATCACCGGGCATCGCCTTGGCCCCACCCAGGTTCGACGGCAATATAGTCACCATTTTGGGCGGCAGAGCGGGTGCAGGTTGCTCATAGATCGCGGCCAGCGCGGT
This sequence comes from uncultured Tateyamaria sp., assembly GCF_947494755.1. Classification (GTDB taxonomy): domain Bacteria; phylum Pseudomonadota; class Alphaproteobacteria; order Rhodobacterales; family Rhodobacteraceae; genus Tateyamaria. The sequence continues at coordinate 95,637 of NZ_CANLVZ010000003.1, read as the reverse complement.
TGATGCGGACAGGTCGGGCGCGGCGTCACTTGTGTCAGCGAAATCCCATGCCCCGTGTTCCATTCGCAGACCAAGGCCCACAGGCGTCTTTAGATCCACCGCATCATGCGCGGTCATGGCGGTGCCCACGCGTTGGTGCCAATCGTCACCATTGCGATCCAGATCTCCGGACGCGCCGACGATCAACCACTTTTCGGCCCTTGTCAGAGCCACATAAAGCAAGCGCAGCGACTCCTGGCGCTGTGCCTCCTTCATCTCGTCCAGCCGCGCCACCATCGCATCTGGTTGCGCGTCAGCCGGGGATTTCCAAACCGGAACGCCCTGCACTTCGATCACATCATCGCGGATCTGAAGGGTTCGTTTGCCACATTCGGGCAAGATCACGATGGGCGCCTCCAGGCCTTTTGATCCGTGCACCGTCATTACCCGGATTTGGTTCGACTTGCTGTCAATCTGGCGTTTGACCTCAAGATCGTCCGTCTCCATCCATGTCAGAAACCCGGTGAGGCTGGGGACCGAGGCGCGCTCATAGGCGAGTGCCTGCGACAGCAGTGCGTTGATCCCATCTTCGGCCTCCGCGCCCAAGCGCGCGAGCAGGCGTCGGCGACCCTGATGGCGCGTCAACATACGCTCGATCAGATCATAGGGACGCAGGAAGTCGATGTTCTCGCGCAGGTCGAACAGGGTCGAGACCGTGTCGGGAAAGGCTTCGATTTTGGTGCGCAGCGCGGCCCACAAATGAGTCTCTGCCCGCCCGTTGGCCAGGGTGAACAGCGCTTGTTCGGACCAGCCGAACAAAGGTGATCGCAGCGCGGTCGCAAGAGAAAGACTGTCATCGGGGGTCGCGAGAAATGACAGCAGCGCACCCAGATCACGCACCGCCGTTTCGGCTCCGACCTTCAGACGATCCGCGCCCGCGATAGGAATATCAGCCTCCTTGCAGGCCCGAATGATATCCGAAAATATTCCGCCGCGCCGCTGCACAAGGATCAGGAAATCCTGCGGCTGAACGGGCCGTCCGCCCGTCTTGTCGGGGATCAGCGTCTTGGCATCGATCATCTGCTTGATTTGGCCTGCAATGGCTTGCGCCAATATACGGTGCTGGTGCTGTGGATGGCGGCGATCCACCGGATCGAACCAATCACGCTCTGCCTCTTTTTCCGGTTTGGGGACCAGCGGCCAAAGGTCCACGCGACCTGGCAGATCGGGGTTAAAGGCAATGTGCGTATGGGTCCCGTCAAAACCAGCCGAGGCCGCGCCTTGGAACACGGAGTCTACCACTTTCAGGATCGCAGGCGAAGATCGAAACGAGTGATCCAAGGTCAATCCGCGCAGCTCTTGATCCGATTCAGCTAGTTTAGAGCCGAATTCTGACTGCATCCGGTCAAACTCACGCGGGTCAGCCCCTTGAAAGGAATAGATGCTTTGCTTTTTGTCGCCGACCACGAAAATGGTGCGGACAACTTCGGCGCGGGCACCTTGCCCGGACGAGAACTCTTCGGCGAGTTTGCGGATCACGTCCCATTGGGTGGGGCTGGTATCTTGCGCCTCGTCCACAAGAATATGATCGATGCCGCCATCAAGGCGGTAAAGCACCCATGCCGCGACATCCTTATCGTTCAACAGCGCCCGCGCCTTGTGGATCAGATCGTCAAAATCGAGCCAGCCGCGCCGCTGCTTGGCGGTGTCATAAAGGCGCACGAAACGGTGGGCGAATTGGTGCAGGACAACCGTGCGCTCTGCTGCCTCAAGCGCAAGACGGCGGGGCCGCGCATCAGCGACCCTTTGCATCAACCCATTCAGCGCATCCATCATGTGAGAGGCGGCGTCCCGCGTCGGCTTCGTTGGAAAACTATCGATCTTGGCCGTGTGCGGTGCCTTGGTTTTCGCCCCAAACACAAACACACTGATCAAGATCGGCAAGGCGTCGTAATCAAGTCGCGTGAGGGTTCGCAGCTTGTCAGCGGCCTTGGCATCATTGCCGCCTTTGGCTGCAAGAAGAGGGATAAGATCCTGGATCATTTGCCAGTCACCGGGCGCAAACGCATCGTGCACAATGCGGTCACGATCCAGACCCGGTGGTTGGCCAAACAACGCCAGCGCCTGATCCATCGTCAGGTCCGTGAATTGATCCGTGCCGCCGACGATTTCCTTGGTCAGTTTCAGAAAATCCTCGCCCGTATATTGCGCTGCGAGGGCTCTCAGGGCGGCCGCATCCGCACCATCTGCCATTTGATCGACGAGTTCGGCACGCAACAGATCGGCAGCGCGATCTTCGATTTCGGTGAACTGCGGACTGACCCCTGCCTCAAGTGGGAAACGCCTTAATAGAGCCGCACAAAACGAGTGGATCGTCTGGATTTTCAAGCCCCCCGGCGTCTCGATCGCGCGCGCGAACAAGGTGCGGGCATGCGCGAGGTCGCAGGCATCGGGGGTCCGTTCCAAGCCCAAATCCGCCAAAGCGGTGCGCAAGGCGTCATCATCCAGCATCGCCCACGCGCCTAACCGTTGGAACAGCCGGTTCTGCATCTCGGAGGCGGCGGCCTTGGTGTAGGTCAGACACAGGATGTGCTGCGGTTCGACATCCTCAAGCAGCAGACGTGCAACGCGGTCCGTCAGAACGCGGGTCTTACCCGACCCTGCATTGGCCGACAGCCATGTCGATGCCATGGGCTGCGCCGCCATGTGCTGACGTTGCGTGGCGGCGTTAAGCTGCGTCATTCCAGCACCTCTGGCACGGGCAAATCCGTCACGTCCCATTCACCAAACCGCGCCAGTTGGTCGTAATCGCGGCTTTCGCGTTCTTCGTACAAGGCGCGGCGCGAGGTATAGCCCTTGTCCCCTTCGAGGTAGGCCCCCAGCAGACCAACCAATTCGGTCAGAATGTGGCCGGGTGGTTCGTCCATCAATGGCGCGTCTTCGATCCGTGGATTTGTTCCCAATCCTATGAATTGCGCACCACGCACCGTACAGGGGCCAAGTTCGGCAAAGGCACCCTCTTCCACCATGGCAGCCTCAATCAGCAACTGTTTGTCGAAATGCTTTTGCTGATCCTGAGTCGGAGGCGATCCGGTTTTGTAATCGTACAGAATGACCCGCGCTTCCGCGTCCACATCTATCCGGTCTGCCCGCCCCTCAAGCGTGGTTGCGATTGACGGGATTTGAAGAATGCCCTTGGCCTTGTTTTCGAACAGCGTTGGTTTTGCGGTGGATTGCCGGACCTTTTCCGTTTTGACGATCCAGGCCGCGGCCCGTTGGAACCGTGCCAACCACAGGGCGCGGGCTGCGGGCCACGGCACCTGATCCGTCAAAATCTGATGCGCATGGGCCATCAGATCATCCACGGTCAGAGTGCTTGGGTCGTCCAGTGTCGTTTTGACAAATCGCTCCATCACCTCATGTGCAAGGATCCCCCTCAAAAGTGCATCTGGGGTCTGAACCAAGGGGCGCAGCGCGCGCAGCCCGAGGCAGTGTTTGGCATATATCGCGTAAGGGTCGCGGATCAGGGTCTGGATTTCGGTAACCGTATAGCGCCTTGGGCGGGCGGCTACCGGGGGGCAGGGCGCAGGGCGGTGCGCCTTGGGCGCAGGCAGGGTGGTATCAAGATGTTGCGCGCGGGCCAGCCACAGGTCGCCTCGCGCGCGCATCTGGTCCCAGACGTCCGGCGCGCCTTGCTGGGTTAGGCCGGTCAAAAGGTTTTGCAGGCGGTTCACCCAACGAGACGGCACTGTCTCTGCGTCGTCTGATCGAATTGATCGGGTCAGCCATACCTTGGAGGCGGCAATGGCCTGTTGAAAGTCATGCGCAGACAGGCCAATCTTGCGCTCTGGCAGCAGCAGCCCGGCGTCCATACGCATCTTGCGATTCAGCCACGGATCAGGGGCGGGCGGTTCGGGCCAAGTGCCGTCGTTCAGGCCAGACAGAATCACAAGATCGGCCCCCTGCACGCGCGCCTCGAGCGTGCCCCAGATCATGATGGATGGGTGGGGCGCGTCCGGGTCGCGAACCTCATCCTGACTGAGAACGGCATTCACCAAGGACACATAATCCGACGCGGTCATCACGCCGCCAAATGGGGCCTGTTCGACCAGATCGTCCATCGTGGCACGGGCGGCTTTGCCAGCCTCATTCTTCCACAACAAACCCGGATCGGACGCCGCCTGACCGGCGGCGATGCTATGGGCCAGAGTCATATGGCGCGCAACCCATGTCGACAAATCAGCGGTGACGTCGGTGCACTGATCGCAAAGGTGGTCGGCGATCCAATTGGCCCAACGCTCCATCGGTTCGGGCGCGTTCTTGTCAGCCTTGAGCGCATATCGGATCAAGCCGTCGCGATCAGGATAGGGCAGCCCGTCATTGCGGATCACCAGTTCGAGCTTTTGAGTGCTGAGTTGATGCAGATTCCGGTGATCGCCCGAATGCGTCAATGGATGCTTGAGGAGGGTCAGCAACGCCTCAGCATCGAGCGCCTTGTCAAACAGACCCGCGACATGGCGCAAAAAGCGGCCAGGTGGTGAGACGTTCACGGGCGTGCCCGCACTGTCATCGGGAATGATATTCCAACGGTCAAGTGCGGCGGTGACCTGACGCGACAGCATGCGATCAGGCGTGATCAGCGCCGCCTTTTCCCCCGTTTCGGCGGCTTGGCGAAGGCGCATCGAAATGGCTATCGCCTCGGCGCGGGGGGTTTCCGCCTCGACCAGTGTGATATCTTGCGTCGCGGTTTCAAGATCGTTGAGGAGCGGCCCCTCGCGCCGCCATGCATCCGTCACGGGCGCGGGGCGCAGGGCCAGCGATACGACCTTATTGCGCGATACGCAGACCGGTGCGTTAGAAGACCATGCTGGAATCGCGCCGGGCGACAGATCCAACGCCCGCGCCAGTTTCAGGAACCTGAACTGAGGGTGGTCCTCGCCCCCGGGATCGGTGGCCATCGTCTCCCAAACGTCGGCAGGCATATGGGTGTCGAGGCCCGGCAATATCGCAGCACCCTGCGGTAGACGCGCGATGGCCTGTATTAGCAACTGCGTGGTGCCCCGCGACCCGGTCGATCCTGCGATCAGGATCGGATCAACGGGTGGCTGATCGATCCAGTGCGCCATCAATCGCAGCACCGTTTCGCGTTGTCGCGCCTCTGGGTCCGGCGCGCCGTCTGCGGCATCGATATATGACTGGGCGATGGCGATGAACGATTGCGCCCGTGCCCAGTGCCCGGATTGATCGGACACATCAAGGCCCGCGATATCGCTGGCGGTTACACCTTCGCCCTGCATTTCGTCCATCAGGGTGGCGAGGCTGTCGGCCAGATCGAAACTGGCTGTGTCGGGTGCAAGATCAGGCTGTTGTTCGATGAGTTTGCTGACCAGCGTGACCAGCTCAAGCCGTCGCCGCAACGCCGAGGCGGGTGGTGGCAGTGCCGTGCCCGGCAACAAATCATCAAGGTCGGTTAGCATTCGGATACGGGGCAGCAAACGCGGCGGGCCTGCGTCAAACAGGTCGCGCATCCGTCGTGCCATCCGGCGCGTGTTGACGAACAAGGTGACCCGGGCCCAAGCCTCGGGCGGTTTGCCCCTAAGCCGCTCTTCAAGCCCCTGGATAACCGCGACAGGAAAATCGACGCCCATCGCGCATCCAAACAGGCGTGGTTGGGGTTGCGGCTTAAACATCCGAATGCGCCAGCATCGCTTCGGCTTGTGCGATCCCCTCAGGATGGCCAACATCGCACCACTGACCCGGGTAGCGCAGGCCAAACAGCCGCTGTCGGGTGTGGATCATGTCCCAAACAACGTTCAGCGAGAACGCGGCATCCTCAACGTCGTGCAACAGGTCGGTTCTGATGATCTGTGCGCCGCCATACACGGTGTCGCCGCCACGGCTCAGACGGCCATCCGCATCCATCGCAAAATCGCCCGCTCCGTCACGCCCTTGGACCTGAGCCATGGGTACGCAGATCAACAAAGCGTCCATTTTTTCCGGATCCCAAGCGTCCAATAAGAGGCGCAACGGGTTCGGCCCAGCCCATATCGCGTCACTGTTCAGCGTGAAAACCGGGTCGCGCCCCAACAAGGGCAACGCGTTACGCAAGCCCCCGCCCGTGTCGAGAATGTCTGGCTCCTCTCGCACCGTTTTGACTTCCGAGCCTTGCAAGTGCGCCTCAAGCATCTCGGGCAGGTAATGCAGGTTTGCCACGATCGGCGATGCGTCTACTTCGCGCGCAAGGTCCAATGCGCAATCAATCAAAGGGCGTCCGCCCACAGGGACCAACGGTTTGGGTTGGCGCGCTGTCATGTGCCGCATCCGTGTCCCGAACCCGGCTGCAAACAGCATCAGCGCAGAGGGAACGTGGCGCATTGATCTTTCAGCTCTTGCAGGATTTTCGGGGTTGGTACGGGCAAGGCCGCGTTGATCAGCGGCGCGATGTCGGACAGCGCGGGATGCGCCAGATTGGTTTGGATATGCCCCCAGACGCGAGGGATCAGATCGACATAATGTGGCTTTCCATAAGCCATCGACAGGCGGGCAAACACACCGAGGATGCGCATGTTGCGTTGGACGCCCAAAAGCGCGTAGGCGGACTGAAATACTGTCCGGTCCGCCCCGGTTACGGAGAGATACCGATCCTGCATTCCTTGCGCGATATCGGGCACCACATCGCGCCGCGCATCCTGCGCAATCGACACCAGATCGTAAGCGGGATGGCCCAACATCGCGTCCTGATAGTCAAGCAAACCAACCCGCTTGTAGCTCTGCCTGTCGGGCATCCAAATCAGGTTCTCGGCATGATAGTCGCGCTGGATCAGCACTGAGGGTCCCGCATCCAGCGGCGCGAGGGCGGCATGAAAGGCGGTGCTGAACGCCGCCTTGGCGGCTTCGTCGATGGATCCGATCGCACCGCGCCGATACCAATCAAAAGCCAGCGCGGCGAGTGGGGTCATGGTATCCGCGTTGTAAGGTGCAAGACCTTTGATCGACGCATCATGAAGGTGGACAAGAACATCGACCGACGCGTCGTAGAGGGTAATCTCGACACTGGGATCTGCGGCCATGACACGCGCGAACAGATCGTCGCCCAAGTCTTCGATGAGCAGGAAACCATGTGCCGTGTCGTGGGCATAGATCTCGGGTGCGGATAATCCTGCATCCCGCAAATGGGTGGTGATATTGATAAAAGGTTGGACGTCTTCCCCTTTTTCCGGCGGCGCATCCATCAGGATAACGGATCGGTGGCCATCTTTGGTCAAACGCTCGTACCGTCGGTTCGATGCGTCGCCTGCCACCACAACGCGGGCGGCATCTGCCCATCCGGCAGATGACAAGAAGGTGTCAGTCAGCTGCGCGCGCTCAGACATGTTGCACCATGCCTTGCAGTCGCTCCACCCAACGTGGGGCCGTCCACGTAAGAGTGGCGGAGCGCGCGTCACCCTCCGGAACGATATCGATATTGAGCGCATTTTCAGGCTGTAAAGCCCCTAGTCTATCAGGCCATTCCACGAGGCATATTGCATCCTCAAAGGCTTGGCTGAGGCCCAATTCATCTACCTCTGTATCCGCGGTGATCCGGTAGAGATCGGCGTGCCACAATGCCCCAAGCGATGTGTCGTATTGCTGCACAAGCGTGAAGGTAGGGGACGGCACGTCCTCGGGCGCATCGAGGACAGACTGGATCAGCGCGCGTGCAAAATGGGTCTTGCCCGCCCCGACGGGGCCGTTCAACAACACCACATCCCCGGCAGTCAAACGCGGCCCCAACGCGACCGCGCAACGGGCGGTGTGGTCGGCGTCTGGCCAATCAAGAACAAGAGGGCTTTGGATCATTCCGACAACCTATCGGCATCCCCCGGCGCTGCAAGCAGAATGACCCTATGCGTTGACCAGCGGAGGGTTGACGGGCTGTGGCGCAATTTCGGCAAACCGGATCACGGTCGCACCTGACACGATAGGATGCAGATGCACCCGCAGCGGTCCTTTGGTTTGATGCCTAATCTGCGCGTCCCACGCGGTCCGTTCACCCAGTTTCATCACATAATCGCGCATGTCGCCCCATGCGGGGTCGGGGTCAGAGACGGCTTGCCACTCTTTCATGGCATCCACGATTGTGACGTCAGCAAAGCTGTTGTCCGGGTCCATTTTCCACATCTCGCGGTAAGCCGCATTGCAGAATGTCAGCACGCCCGCGGACGAAAATGCGACGAGCGCGTCGTCGAATGTGTCCATCAGGGACTGCCCCATTTCCAACTCGGCCCGGAAGTTGCGGGCCAGCGAGATTTCCGCGGTGATATCCTCGATCAGAAACGCGACTGCACCATCGGGATGCGGCCTGCCAATGACCCTGAAGGTGTGACCAGTGTCGAGCGTCCATGTTTCCTGATAACTGCCGTGGGTCGCGGCGGCGATCACCTGCGATATCTCGTGGCGCCATGATTTGTAGTTCTTGGGTTCAGGCATAACCCGATTGTCCCGCAGCCGATCAAAGAACGATAGCAAATCAGGCCGCGCGCTCAGGAACTCAGCGGGAAGCGAGGTCAGATCGACGAGCGCGGGATTGAACAGTGCCAATTGTCCGTTGCGATCAAAAATAGCGAGACCAATCGACAATTGGGCAAACGTCTTGGCCAGCGTTTGTACAAAGTTACGCTGCGCAACCTCGGCCTGAATAACTGCATCAATGTCCACCGCATGAAAGACGATCACACCGTCTGCGCGTGTTGCGGTGACGTTGTACCACTGCGTCGCATCGGTGTTGGCGATTTTGACGGGTACCCTCAGCGTTTCCTTGTTTTGCAAATCATTTGCGGCAACATCAAAAAGCTGCTTTTCCGCGTCGATCTGCGCAATGGAGGACAGCGCAGCATGGGCCTCATTGTGCCACGCTATATTGCCCTGCGCGTTGGTGAGCCAAATCGGATAGGGCGCGTCGCAGGCCGCAAGCCGAAGCGTGTCCAACTCGGCCTCCATCGATTTGAGGTGATGCAGGGTGCCGGGATCGATCAAGGCGTCCTGCTCAATGACAACGCGGGTCATGTCGTTTTCGCGGCTCAGATGCAGAACGCCGGGATCGTCACGTGCTGTTGCGCTGAGGGTCAAACTGTTCACATCCTGCAAGTCCTCGGCAGGCGGCAGACCCGGAAACCGTAAGGACAAGCCGGCGCGCAAGGCGTGCCAATCGGTTTCGGAGGCATCGGTCTTCATCACGGACTTTGCGCCCCGCGATGCGTGTTCCAAATTCAAGTCCGAGAACAGGAAGTGCAGCCCTTGTGCAGTGCCATCCGAGCCCGGCCGGCGCTGGGAGGTGGCGCGCGACAAAAAGATCAAACCGGCCATCACCGACACGATTGCGCACCCACCTACAAAGAACATTTCGATCATCGACACGCCGCGTGACCCTTCGCCTAAATCAGCCTCGGCTTATGCGTCATCGAAGTTAACGCACCGTTAACTGTGTGGGATCACGACGAAGTTGAAACAGTGGGTTCAGGTCTGAATTTGAGCGTTATGTCCGGTGCGAATGGCATAGTCTCCGGTTCGCGCATCGACCTTGTTGCGCGGCCATGAGACCTGAACAATCGCGCCGATATGTTTGTCCGCAGGCGTGGACACTGCATAGGGATCGGACCCGTTGGCAAAGGTCAGCTCGGCACCGGACCGTTCCAGCAAGGTCTTGGCAATAAACAGCCCCAACCCCATCCCTTCGTATTCGGGTCGTTCGTGCTGATCCGATCCGGCCTTGCGACGGCGTACAAACGGATCCCCGATCCGACCAAGCAACTGGGGCGGAAAACCGCGCCCATCATCAATGATGCGCAAAGTCACCCGCTCGGCCGTCCAATGCGCTTCGATCCAGACGGCGGTTCGGGCGAAATCGACAGCGTTTTGGATCAGGTTGCGCAGGCCGTGGATAATCTCGGGTTGGCGCAGGATTGCCGGCTGGTCCATCTCATCACCCGCGTCGGGATCATGAGTGTATTCCACCAGTTTGCCACGATGTGCATGGGGTTCGGCTGCCTCTTGCACGACGGTCATGAGAGGGGCTTGGCGCAGATGCAAATCGTCTTTGCCCGCCCGTCCCATATCTCGCAGGATATCGCGGCAACGGTCGGCTTGCTCGCGGATCAGGGCGGCATCGTCGCGCAGTTCGGGGTGATCTGCCAATTCGTCAATCAACTCGGCGCTTGTCAGCTTGATCGTGGCCAGCGGAGTGCCAAGTTCATGCGCCGCGGCGGCGACGACACCACCCAGATCAGTCAGTTTTTGTTCGCGGGACAAGGCCAGTTGGGTGGCCGACAGCGCGTCGGACATGGAGTGGATTTCAGACGTGACCCGGCGCGAATAGAGACCAATAAAGCAAATTGCGATCACCAGAGCGATCCAGTTGCCAAAAACGAAAAGGTCCGGAATGCGCAACACAAATCCATTCTGGGTGCGCAGCGGCAGATGATAATCTGACAGGACGGTTACGATCACAATTGCCGCTGCACCGACTAATACAGTCGAGCGGGTGGTCAGCACTGCAGCCGAGATTGTCACAGGCCCCAGCATCAGCAACGCAAAGGGGTTGTTCAGCCCACCGGTCAGAAATAACAGGAACCCAAGCTGGAGCAAGTCAAACAGAACCATCAGCAGGTTCTCTGACTCCGTAAGCCGCTTGTTTTCGGGGAAGACGAAGATCGCGATCAGATTGCCGATCACCGACACGCCGACTGCCAGATAACACAGGCCCAACTCCAATTGCAGGCCGTACATCCGCTCGGCCACAGTCAGTGCGACGAGCTGGCCGACAATGGCCACCCATCGCAGCAAGATCATCGTGCGCAGTCGGATCCAGTTGGACCGCTGCTGGCCTGTCAGAAGGCCGATATCGGGTTGCGCCATTGTGTCACTACTTCGTTTGTTGATCTCTGGGCGGGGGTTGATAGCTAGGGTTCTGCATTCACCCGCGCGGCCCTTTGGCCTGAAAGGATTGTCATGACCCGTATCATCGCACCCGTTGCCGTCCTTGTCGCGGCCCTTTTTGTCGCCGCGACTTTCTGGTTTTCGAACCGGGGCGGAGAAGACGGTGCCTTTGCGCAATGCAATGCGACCCAGATTGCGGGTGACGGGAACAGTATTGGTGGCCCTTTTGAACTGGTCAACGCGGCGGGCGAAACGGTGACAGACGCCGATGTCATCACCGAACCCAGCCTGATCTATTTCGGGTACACATTCTGCCCGGATGTCTGCCCGCTCGATACCGCACGCAACGCCGAGGCGGTGGATGTGCTGGCCGAGCGGGGGATGTCGGTCACGCCGGTGTTCATCACCATCGACCCCGAACGGGACACGCCTGACGTAGTGGGTGATTTCGCCTATAATCTGCATGAAAAGATGATTGGCCTCACTGGTTCGCCTGAGCAGACGGACGCGGCCAGCAAAGCCTATCGCACCTATTACAAGGCCCACGACAAGTCCGATGAATTCTACCTGGTCGATCACTCGACCTTCACATATCTGGTTTTGCCAGAGCACGGATTTGTCGAATTTTTCCGCCGGGACATTGACGCAAACACAATGGCGGACCGTGTTGGCTGCTTTGTAGAAAACGCCTGAAAAGGCGGAATAATTTGACCACACCCGTGCCGCGCTCCATATTCAGTCCCAACCAAAAACAAAAAGACATAGAAACTGGAGACTGAGATGGTCGACGCAGCGCAGCCAAATCTGGGTGAGGACAAATCGCTCTTGCTGGTGGATGATGACGAACCGTTTCTGCGGCGTCTGGCCAAAGCCATGGAAAAACGTGGGTTCGAGACGGAGACCGCCGACAGCGTCGCCGCCGGCAAGGCCATCGCGACTGCGCGCCCCCCGGCCTACGCGGTCGTTGACCTGCGTCTTGAGGACGGCAATGGGCTGGATGTGGTCGAAGTGCTGCGTGAAAAGCGCCCCGACGCACGCGTCGTTGTTCTGACGGGCTACGGTGCGATTGCAACAGCTGTGGCGGCTGTGAAAATCGGTGCCACCGACTATTTGTCCAAACCTGCGGATGCGACCGACATTATCAACGCGTTGCTTGCAACCGGTGACGATCTGCCCCCGCCCCCCGAAAACCCAATGAGTGCGGACCGAGTGCGTTGGGAACACATTCAGCGCGTCTATGAGCTATGTGACCGCAACGTGTCCGAGACGGCCCGCCGGTTGAACATGCATCGCCGGACGCTGCAGCGCATCCTCGCAAAGCGGTCCCCGCGCTGAGGTATCGGCCCGAGGGTTATTGGATCAAAGAGTAGCTTTCGAACCTTGAAGCGGTCTTCAAAGATCGTAACGCTTGAGGATCTTATCCACCAATTGGCCGTCCGCCAGTTCGTAGTCCTCAATCCGCCCGTAGTCCTGAAAACCACGGGATTGGTAATAGATCAGCCCGCCTTCGTTGTCGGCGCGGATATTGGCGTTGATCCATGTGTATCCCAAGGCCTTGGCGGTCTTCTTGGTCGCATCAAACAGCTTTGATCCGATGCCCAGCCCGGTCTGCCCGACCTCAACAAATGTTGCGATTTCGGCGGCTTCGACCGGCAGATAATCGGCCGCGTCAATCCATTGAAAGCCCATGACTTTCTCGTTGTCGTTCACCGCGACATGCCAGGCGGCACGTCCACTGTCGCTAGCCATGCGATCCTTGAGGTCGGCGGCGGTCACCTTGGTCACCAGCGCAGTTGTACCGCCCTGCTCGATGATCTTGTTCAGCAGGGCCGCCATGGATGAGGCGTCAAGGTCGATCGCGGGGCGGACATGTATCATGTGCATTGATCCAACAGCTGTGCGTGGCGGGCGGTAAAGTCACGGCGGGTTTCAACGGGGGGGCGCAGCACGAGGGTCAGTCCGTCTATGACGCCGGGATCAGGTTTCCCGAACAGCTTGTCCGCCTCTTCTCGGGTGAACCCGGCAATTTGAGTGGCCTCCATCCATGCGCTGATTTTATCGGCCTTCTTGATCTGGCGCTTGATCGTGGCGGGTACTTTGGCGGGTAGGCCAAACCGGATGTGCACCGCGGCCTCGAGCCGTTCATCCAGCGCGCCATATCCGGGGCCCACCGCCGCCTTGACCGGAGAGATCATGTCGCCAATTACGTATTCCGGGGCATCATGCAGCAGCGCGGCCAGCCGCCATTTCGCCGGGGCCTTGGGCGCAATCCGACCAAATAGCGTTTCCACCAAAAGGGAATGCTCGGCCACGGAATAGGCATAGTCCCCGACCGTCTGCCCGTTCCAGCGCGCCACGAAGGCAAGGCCGTGCGCGATGTCCTCAATCTCGATATCCATCGGTGTGGGATCAAGCAGGTCAAGCCGACGGCCTGAAAGCATGCGCTGCCAAGCGCGGGGTTGTTTGGCCATGATGTGCGTTAAATCTTTATATCTGGGTTCGGGGCGGCGTATACCACGCTGCTGTGGACTTTCCCCAATTGGTCATAGCGAAAGCCCGGAAACGTGTTCTGTACCCATTTAAAGTCATAAAAGTCATCGACAACCAGAATTGGACGACACCGGCGGATCAAGTGGAAGGCACCGCGCAACACCTGCTTTTCATGTCCTTCGACGTCGATCTGCAGAATGGACACATTGCGCCAGCGGGGCACCGCGAAATCCAGCATCACCGATTTGACCACCTCAACCCCTGCCCCTTTCTGAGGGACGACCTGGGCGTTCCCGCCAAGGGATTTGCCGAGCGGGTCATGCGATTTCAGAAGCACACTCGTTTCACGATCAGACACGGCCACATTACGCAGTTGCGCGTTGTTGATGCCATTCAGCTCAATAGTCTTGGCCGTTGCATCATGATTTTCGGAGTGCGGCTCAAACGCCCATATCTTGGCCTTTGGAGCCATCGCGCTGCTCAGGCCGGGCAGGAAATCTCCAAAGAACGTTCCGACATGGATGATGTCGCCTGTCCCGGCATTGTCGCGCATGAACGTGACCGTATCGGGGTGATGGACACCACCAGACAACACGGTCCGGCAGGTCAGGCGATCCTCAAGCCCTTCGGGGATATGATACCGGCCGTACTTGTTTTCGGCGGCGCGGGGCATGTCAAAGTCCTTGGCCATATGACGTTCCTTGCCGGCATCTCGTGCTCTGCGATCACTTTGCCGGAATCGGTTGGTTTCAAAGACTGTACATTAGATCGAAAATAGTGGCGAGGTTATGGTCAGTGCGAACAAAATGGACACCAAGGCCGGAACCATTTGGAATGTCTCGCGTTTCCTTGCTGAAGGAGCATGACATGAAACGCGCATTCGCCATTTTGACCACCTTGATTGCCACCAGCACAGCCAGTTTTGCGGAGTCGGTCTGTATGCCAGCGCCTGAACTCGAAGCTGGATTGATCGACTGGTACGGGGAAGCTCCTGTTGAGGGTGCCGAAAAAGCGACAGCGCAAATGTGGGCTTCGGAAAAGACGGGCACATGGACGTTGGTGCAGTACTTGGCCGATGGCAATTCCTGTGTTCTTGCCCAAGGCGACGATTGGGCCCCTGCCCGCACAGAAGATCTGCTTTTGGCGGTCTTGGATGGTTAGATTTCGTGCGGCACAAGCGCCGCATTGAGCCGACGAGAAGAACCTGATAGCGCATCCGCAAGCAATTGTAAGGATGATGCACATGTCGCAGGACTATAAGGTCAAAGATATCGGACTGGCTGAATTTGGCCGGAAAGAATTGAATATCGCAGAAACCGAGATGCCAGGCCTGATGGCGCTGCGCGAGGAATATGGTGAAAGCAAACCGCTGAGCGGGGCCCGTATCGTCGGCTCGCTCCACATGACGATCCAAACCGCTGTTTTGATCGAGACCCTCGTCGAGCTTGGCGCGGATGTGCGTTGGGCGTCGTGCAACATCTTCTCAACCCAGGACCACGCCGCCGCTGCCATCGCCGCTGGCGGCACGCCCGTCTTTGCGGTCAAAGGCCAAACGCTGGAGGAGCACTGGGACTATCTCGACAAATCTTTCATGTTCGAGGACGGCCCCAATCTGATCCTTGACGATGGTGGCGACGCGACGCTTTACATCCTGCTCGGCGCACGCGTGGAAAATGGCGAAGACGATTTGATCGCTGTGCCGACCTCTGAGGAAGAGATTGCCGTGTTTGCCCAGATCAAAAAACGCATGGCGGCCAGCCCCGGTTGGTTCACCAAGATGCGCGATCAGATCAAAGGCGTGTCCGAAGAGACAACAACCGGTGTCCACCGCCTCTATGATCTGGTGAAACAGGGCCAACTGCCCTTCCCTGCGATCAACGTGAACGACTCGGTGACCAAGTCGAAATTTGACAATAAATACGGCTGTAAGGAATCTCTGGTCGACGGCATCCGTCGCGCCACCGACACGATGATGGCGGGCAAGGTTGCGGTCGTCATGGGCTACGGCGACGTAGGCAAAGGCTCTGCCGCATCACTTGCGGGTGCGGGTGCCCGTGTGAAAGTCACTGAAGTTGATCCGATCTGCGCGCTGCAAGCGGCCATGGACGGGTTCGAGGTCGTGCTGCTTGAGGATGTGGTGGACACCGCTGACATCTTTATCACCACGACAGGCAACAAGGACGTCGTCCGCATCGAGCATATGCGCGAGATGAAGGACATGGCCATCGTCGGCAACATCGGCCACTTCGACAACGAAATTCAGGTCGCAGCCCTCAAAAACCACAAATGGACCAGCATCAAAGAGCAGGTCGATATGATCGAGATGCCCAACGGCAACCGCTTGATCCTGCTGTCCGAAGGGCGCTTGCTGAACCTTGGTAATGCGACGGGTCATCCGTCTTTCGTGATGTCCGCATCCTTCACCAACCAAGTGCTGGCGCAGATGGAGCTTTGGCTGAAAGGCGACGAATACAAGAACGACGTCTACATCCTGCCCAAGCATCTGGACGAGAAGGTGGCACGCCTGCACCTCGACCGGATCGGTGTGAAGCTGAGCAAGCTGGATGCGGAGCAAGCCGCTTATATCGGTGTGGCACCCGAGGGCCCATTCAAGCCCGAACACTACCGCTATTGATCGAGCGGGGCGGTGGACACCTCCGCCTTACATCACAATCCAAGGCCCCGTGCGCGTGATCGCCGGGGCCTCTTTAGTTGTTATCAAGTGCGTTCCCGACTCCAACTGCCGATCCGATCAGCCCGAACACGGTTCGCACAGAATTGACTGGGCTTTCGGTGGCCAACACCAGATCCTTGGGGTTGATGTGGAACTTGCGCGCGGCAAAGATGTCTTCGGCCGAGGTCAGGTCAATGCTGAACACCACCTGCTGTTTCGAGGGGCCAGTCCCGTCCGCGCGCACGTGTTTGGCGCTATAGTCGCGCAGGATCAGGATACCCTTGGGATTGGCCCGCGCATCGTTGATCCCGCCAAGCAAGGCCAGTGCTTCGATGGCGGTGATCTGTTCCTGACTGAACGGCACAATGGTTTCGCTGCCTGTCGCACCAAGGGCGACAAAGTACCTGTCATCTTCCTGTGCGATCACTTTGTCACCGCCACGTAGGATCACATTGGAAGAGGCCCGTTGAAACAGGATGTCCGCCCGAATCTCATAGGTCTTACCGGCCCGGATCACCCGGACCAGCGGGTTCTCCAGATCGCTCGAGATGCCACCTGCCGCTGCAATGAGGCTCAGCACTGAGTAATTGCGGTTGGGTAGCGGATAAGCCCCCGGTGACGCAAACCCGCGCACCGCATCCACCGAATTGTCAGGACCGGATTGCAGCGTCAGTTGGACCTGCGCGTCCGGCACCACGCGGTCCAGCTCCGTTTCGATCATCTTGCGCGCCTGGTCAGGGGACGAGCCGCTGATCCGTACCTCGTCAATGTAGGGAACAAAGATTGTGCCCGAGGGGGACACCACAAGATTGTTCATCGTCACGTTTTTCTGCGAAGCAGGGATCAGGAGCGAGTTCAACTGGCTGTCCCAGATCACCAGATCGACCTTGTCGCCTGCGCGGATCACGTTCGATTTGGGGCCGGATGTGCCGCTGAACCAATGATAACGACCAGCCCATCCTGTGGCTGGCCATGTGCGCAGCCGGCCAATATTGGCAGGTTTGATCGGCACGACCACAAAGGAGGCTGTGTCGGTATTCTGGCTACGCACGATTTCGCTTTGGATGGCAGCGCCACGGGGCAATGTGCATGCAGCTAAAACCAGAAGACCGATCAAGGCGGTCAAAAAACGAAATGAATGCTGCACCGTGTCTACGTCCCCTTGATCGCCCCCCAAGCGATCCTTCACGCAGCATTACCGCGAAAGCGGGCCGTTGAACACAGATTTTTCAGCCTAAAGTTGTGAAAGCGCCCGGCAAAGGCGAATCTCGATTTGTCAGGATGCAGCCTTGGACGGTGGGTTGCCCAAATCTTCGGCCTCCAACACGTCAGCATCTCCAATGACGGTGACGGCGTTTTTCGATGCCTCGTCAGACGGGGATCCCACCAGCAATGGCAAGACTTGCGTGCCGCCGGGCATCGCCACTTCGCTCGCAGGGGGCCGTTTCCACGCCAGCGTATCAAAGGCTGAACAGTTGTCGCAGGTCGGGGACCAATCGGTGTGGATATTCTGGCAGTTTTCGCAGACCCACTGAGGGCCACGCGGTGCCGTCAGCGCACGGGCCAACCACCCTTGAATTACGGCATCGCTCGCGCCTTCACCCCTTTCGATCGCAGCCATAAGGGTCACGGACCGCGTTGTCGGATCGGCCTCGACCAGATCACCAAGGGCACGTCGCGCATTCGGGAAATCCTCTGCCGCGAGATGCAGTTCAGTCATCAGCATTTTCGTTTCGGGGTCGTCCGGATGGCTGCGGATGAGTTGAGCAAAGCGTTTTACACGCGCCTCAGGCGTTTCGTCTGGTTCGATTGCAGCAAACGCGGCGGCAAGGTCGGGATGCGGTCGCGCCTCCCACGCTTTTTTCAGCACGCGGGTGGCATATTTCTTCTGGCCCTGATCGATATAGCCATGCGCGGCCATGACGGCGGCGGGGATCAGATCAGGCGACAGGCGGTTTGCCTCAATCGCGGCCTCGCGCGCCTCGATTGTTTCGTCCTCCGCCAGCACGTCGCGCGCTTCGCTCAACGCCAGCACGGCATCACGGCGTTTGTGCACATCGCGGGGCAAAGACCCGTGTTTCAGCTTGGCGGACAGAGTTTGGCGCGCGCCGGACCAATCCTTCTTGTCCGCCTGAAGTTTCAATAAGACGTCTTGCGTATCTTCGTGCTTGGGCTTCAGCGCAAACGCCTTCTGGGCCAGTTTCAGGGCCGTATCGGTATCCCCATCCGCCAGCTTCTGCTTCATGATCCCGCGTACACCGACAAATCGCGTGGCATCGTTTTCAACCAGCTTGCGATAGGTCTGCTCGGCCTTTTGGCGATCACCTGCCATCTCGGCGGCTTGTGCCGTCAACAGGTTCGTCAATTCGGGCCGGTTAAGGTATCTGTCCGCCTTCTCCGCTTTGGCCAGCGCCACGCGACCCTCGCCAGAGGCCAACGCCATCATCCCTTCGGCGAGCGCATCGAATCCTTTGGCGGCTTTGTTCCGGGCAAAGTAGCGGGACAAGGCCGTCTCGTCCCCGTTCAGGAACTTCCAGCATGCCAACAGCAGGCTGAGCAATTTCAGGCCCAGCCAAATCACGATCACGAGGATCACGAAGCCAATGACCGATTGGAGAGGGCCGAGGGAATATTCACTCCCCGCCACAACCACTCGTACGCCGCCTTCGGATTCCAGCAGCCAGCCAGCGCCCAACGCGAGTGCGGCCACCGCGACGACAAAAACGATAATTTTAACCAATGACCAGATCATAAAAAGGCCCCTTCAGAGTGCCGACAGGCGTTCCGCCAATGCGTTCGCCGCAGATACGGCATCGTAGCGCGATTGCGCCTGTTCTATCCAAGTCGCGAGGGCAGCCTTGGCTGGATCCGGCAGCGTCTCTGCCTCAGCCAGTGCATCACTTAATCTGTTGTTGCGCACTGCGTCTTCAATCCGCGACAGGACAGCATCCGGGTCGG
Organism: uncultured Tateyamaria sp.; assembly: GCF_947494755.1. Taxonomy (GTDB): domain Bacteria; phylum Pseudomonadota; class Alphaproteobacteria; order Rhodobacterales; family Rhodobacteraceae; genus Tateyamaria. Next base: position 76,622 of record NZ_CANLVZ010000003.1, on the reverse strand, counting down.
ACCCTTCGCGCGGCGCAATCGACCGTGCGCCCAATTGACGTTGGAAAAAGGTGCCAAGGCCGCTTTCCGTGTCGCCCGCACGTGCTGCGGCCAGCGCGCCGCGCGCCGCATCTGGAATGTCGGCCTGGAGGGACGACAGGGGCGTCACCCCGTCCTGCGCCGCGATCCGCAGGGACACGGGTATATCGACCGTGCCGGTTTGCTCCAGATCAGCCAGTGCGGCGTCAAACGGGGATCCACTGTCGATTGCGGACTGAATACGGGTCACGGCCGCGCGCGCCAGCGTCGCATTCGCCTCGCTTTGCGTATCGCGCTTGATCAGTCGAGCGTCTGCAATCAGTTGATCAATTTCCGCCTGTTGCGCCTCAGCGGTGGCGCGCAAATCGGCAAGGGCGGCGTCAATCGCTTCGGTGGGAAGCTCGACAAGTGGCGCTGGTGCGGCGGGTTCCGGGTCAGGTTGCGCCACAAGAACATCTAGGCGCGTGGCCAGGGTTAAAATCTGTGCCTCGATCTCGCTCAGGTCCACGGGCTCGGGCGGGGCGACGGGTGTCTCGCTCGGCTCTGGCAGTGCCGCGACGGTCGCCTCAAGATCGGCAAGGCGTTGGGTGGCCTCTTCCAGATCATCGACAACAGCTTCGTCCACGACTTTGGCGCGCATGCTTGGTGGTAGGATCGGATCAAGGACCTCGGCACGGGCAGCGATGAAACCCATAAGCGCCGCGATGACACCACCAAAGAAGAGGGTGAGCGCGCTTGGCCCGGCCTGCTCATTATGGACAGGACGCGGCGGGGGGGCAGTATTCTCTGGCTCTGGCTCTGGCTCTGGCTCTGGCTCTGGCGTCGGATCGTCGACAACTTTGCCATGGGCATCCGGGGTCACATCTACGGCTTCGGATTCGATCACGGCCTCCGAAGCATCCTCCGACGTCTTCACCAAATCAGTTGTTTCAACATTCGCATCCGGCAGCAAATCGTCCGAATTGGTGTCGATATGCGGTGTGCCAGTGTCGACGGGCGGCGTCGTATCATCCGACGCAGGCGTTGGCGTCGTCGCCTCATTCGGCTTCTTACGTTTGGCCAAGGTCTTCCCCCGATTCTACTTTGCGGTGCTGCACCACGTTAAACACTACTCCGCGACCTCGTTACCCTCAACCCGGTCGCGGGTCCCTTGTCGTCAAACCACTGATGCGATGGCCGTTCGCATTGCGTCCGCATCCGGGCGCGCGGCTTTGGTCACAGACGCAACACCCAAAGCGGACAATGGTTCCGCGACTGCATCGCTCAGCGCGACAATATGAACAGAGGTAGGGTGGATAACATCCGCAGCAAATTGCGCTGCTGTACGGGGCGAGAATAAGGGAACACATACAAGAGGTGCAGTTTGCATAATCGAATGCGCTGCGTCCGATAACGGGCGCAGTGGTTGGTCATAGACGGCGTGCCGCTCAACCTGCAATCCCGCACTGCGCAACTGGCCCACGACGCTGCCCCGTATGTGTGTGCCAGACAGATAAAACAGTCTCTGCACAGGGCAAATGCGGATGATCACTTCGATCAACGACTGTGCGTCAACGCCTGCCTGCTGCGCCGACCATCCATAGGATTCGGCCAGTTCGGTCGTCGCGCGCCCAACGCAATAGGCCACCTGCCCATCACCGCGCGGCGCATGACGCACGCCATTCCCGGAGGTGAAAATGACACTGTGATCAGGTGCGATTTGCAGCCCAGAGTGGATGCCGACAATGTCGATAAGCGGGCTATAGATCGGCGTCACCCGGTCGGCGACATCACGGCTCAGCTTCGCCACAAAGGCTTTGGATGCCGGACGCGGGCGGGTCATCACCAATGGGACAGGGGTGCGGGGTGCATTGTTTGCCACAGCTTATGCTGTTACCCCGCGCAGACCTTTGGTGCAACGGAACATGGCAATGGATCAGCCCGTCACAGTCCTGGGAATTGAAAGCAGTTGTGATGATACGGCTGCTGCGGTCGTGCGCGGTGTCGCCGGCGATATGGAGGTCTTGGGTGCGGTCGTTTACGGGCAGACTGACCTGCACGCGCAGTTTGGCGGGGTTGTGCCCGAAATCGCCGCGCGCGCCCATGCAGAGCGTTTGGATGTCAGCATTGTAGCCGCGTTAGAGCAGGCGAAGCTGCCGTTGAGCAAGATTGATGCGATCGCTGTCACCTGCGGGCCCGGCCTGATCGGGGGCGTCGTGTCTGGTGTCATGATGGCCAAGGGGCTTGCGATGGCGACGGGCATTCCACTTTATGGGGTGAACCACTTGGCGGGTCATGCGCTGACTCCGCGGCTGTCGGACGGTGTCGCCTTTCCCTATCTGATGCTGCTGGTGTCCGGGGGCCACTGCCAATTCCTGATCGCACATGGGCCCGACCGGTTCGAACGGCTCGGCGGCACAATTGATGACGCGCCGGGGGAGGCGTTCGACAAAGTCGCGCGCCTGCTCGGACTGGCGCAACCCGGTGGTCCCGCGATTGAGGTCGCGGCACGCGATGGCAATGCGGCGCGGTTTGCGTTTCCCAGACCGCTTGCAAGCAAACCTGGTTGCGATCTCAGCTTTTCCGGTTTGAAGACGGCGGTGTTGCGTGCGCGGGATGACATTGTTGCGGATCAAGGCGGACTCACGGCGCAAGATCAAGCCGACCTTGCCGCATCGTTTCAGGCGGCTGTCGCGGACAGTTTGGCGGGAAAAAGCGAACGAGCGCTTGAGGTCTACCTGGCGTTAAATCCGGCCGTCCCAACATTCTGCGTCGCGGGCGGGGTTGCCGCAAATATGTACATTCGGACCTTGTTAGGGACCATTTCTGAGCAGCACCGCACCACTTTTCTAGCGCCGCCATTGGCGCTGTGTACGGACAATGCGGCGATCATCGCGGCCGCAGGGATCGAACAGATTCAGGTGCGCGATCCTGACGGGATGAGCTTGACTGCGCGTCCGCGCATGCCTCTTGATACGCAAAGTGCCTCGATGCTCGGGTCCGGCAAAAAAGGGGCCAAAGCGTGAGCGTTGCGGTCATCGGCGCAGGCGCATTCGGAACGGCGTTGGCCGTCGCGCTCGATCAACCTGTGACCTTATGGGCGCGCGATACAAACCACGCACAACAGATCCGAGACACGCGCCGAAATGACCGCCGTTTACCCGGTGTCGAAGTTCCGGGTCATGTCGCCATAACGCCCAATATAGAGACTATTTTGAACCATGATATCCTCATTCTGACGATACCGATGCAGCAGGTACGGCAGTTCATAACGGGTCTGGATATCTCGGCGCACACCATCGTCGCCGCGTGCAAAGGCATTGAGGTGGCAACCGGCGTTGGCTCCTCAACGATCCTGAGCGAGGCGCGGCATGTTGCGGTTCTGACCGGCCCCAGCTTTGCCCATGATATCGCCGCTGGATTGCCAACTGCGCTGACCCTCGCCTGCAAAGATCTCGATGTCGCAGCGAACATCCAGACCCAACTATCGACACCCGCACTCAGGCTTTACCGCACGGCGGATGTCATCGGAGCCGAGCTTGGCGGTGCCCTGAAAAACGTCATCGCCATCGGCTGTGGCGCAGTGATGGGTGCCGGTCTGGGTAACAGCGCCCGTGCGGCGTTGATGACGCGGGGCTTTGCCGAAATGCAGCGGGTCGCGGCGCGCATGGGGGCCCAAGCAGAAACGCTCATGGGGCTGAGTGGGCTCGGCGATGTGACGCTGACCTGCAACTCGGACCAGTCGCGAAACTACCGACTGGGACTTGCCCTTGGTGCGGGGACCGACTTTGATGACAGTATAACGGTAGAGGGGGCCGGCACCGCGCGTGCGCTGCGGTCCTTGGCGAACCGGCATGAACTTGATTTGCCGATCTGTGATACCATTGCGGACCTGGTGGACCACAAACTAGATATCAGCGGCGCGATGCATCAGCTGCTCGCCCGTCCGCTCAAGGAGGAATGAGATGTTGTTTGCATTGATGGCCTGGGACAAGCCGGGCGCGCTGGACGTGCGCATGGAGAACCGGGCTGATCACCTCGCCTACCTCGATGCGACGGGCGTTGTGCGGCAGGCAGGCCCCTTTCTGGACGCCGATGAAAAACCGTGCGGATCGCTGATCGTGCTTGAGGTCGCCGATCTGGCCGCGGCCCAAGCCTGGGCGGACAATGATCCTTACGCCAAGGCGGGCCTGTTTCGGGATGTGACAATCACGGCGTGGAAACAGGTGATCGGCGCATGAACTACTGGCTGTTCAAATCCGAACCCAGCACATGGAGTTGGGACGACCAGATCGCAAAGGGCGACGCGGGCGAGGAATGGGATGGCGTGCGCAACTATCAGGCGCGCAATTTCATGCGCGAGATGGCGGTGGGCGACCGCGGGTTCTTTTACCATTCGCAAACTGAAAAGGCTGTTGTGGGCATTGTCGAAGTCATCGCCGAAGCGCACCCGGACAGCACAATCGACGACGACCGGTGGGAATGCGTCGATATCAAAGCGATCAAACCTGTCAAAACGCCTGTCACGCTTGAAATGGTCAAGGACGATCCACGCCTTGCCGATATGGCCTTGATCCGAAATTCGCGTTTGTCGGTACAGCCTGTGACTGCCGCAGAATGGGCCGTGGTTTGTGAGATGGCAGGCGTCGATCCTTAGCCCTATTTGGTAAATGTGCATTTTTCTGCCACTCTGCCGACATCAAAGTCGAAGGAGGGAGAGATGGGATTTCTTGCAGTTGTGATTGCGGGCGTCGCTGGATTCATGTTCGGAGCGGTCTGGTACACCGTTTTCGCCAACCCGTGGATGGAAGCGTCGGGTGTGCCGGTCAAAGACGGCAAGCCCGCCAACAGCGCCAACCCGCTGCCTTATATCACCAGCATCGTCGGCGCGATCTTGGTGGCAGGCATGATGCGCCACGTCTTTGTGTTAAGCGGCATTGATTCGGTGGGAGAGGGTCTGGTGTCAGGCTTTGGCGTCGGGCTGTTTCTGGTCACACCTTGGATCGCGACGTTTTATGGGTTCGGCGCGCGACCGTTCCGCCTGGTACTGATCGACGGGGGGTATGCCACGTTTGGATCCGCCGTCATCGGGACCGTTCTGACGCTTTTCTGAACGAAAAAGGGTTCTGACCGGACGAGGATCAGAACCCTTTCTCACCACATAGCACTCCCATGAGCCACCACACGTGTTCGAAATATCGGGCCTGACCGTTCTGGTCTGACTTGATTCTGATACCAAGACCAGGGCCCGAAAGCCACTTCATAGTAGCGCGCATTCAATTCAAAACAGAAACACCCGCCAGCGGGGCGGGTGCATCAAATCGTGAAAAAGGGTGGCTGATCAGCCGTATACGGCCTCTTTGCCAAAGTGTTTGGTCAGCATGTAATAGACAACGGCGCGGTATTTATTGCGCTCGGACTTGCCATAGGTTTCGATGACCTTGTCGATGGCTGCCATCAGGTCGGGGCTGTCAGACAGGCCAAGCTTCTTGATCAGAAACTTGTCTTTCACCGTTTCCAGCTCGGATTTCTGGCTGCCTGCGACGGTCGATGCATCCGCATTATAGATCGCTGGACCGCAACCAATTGTGACCTTGGTCAGCAGGTCCATGTCGGGTGTCATCCCGCACTTATTCTTCAAATCATCTGCATATTGCGCGATCAGATCGTCACGTTTGCCCATATTCTTCTCCCAGCAGTGTGGGGCGCCAGATTTCAGTCTGATCGCCCGGAATTGTGTTCGTGGGTCAGACGTTAACGCGAATGTGAGCGGGTACAAAGAAGTTTTCGGGGGGAAAAACAGCGCCGGACACGCAAAAACGGGACGCCACTGTGGACGTCCCGCCGATTTGTTGTGGACGGATCAGAGCGATGTGCTGATCTCGTAGTCGCTTGGCAGCTCTTCCAGTTCGCTCTCGTCGATCTCTGGCAGGGCTTCCAGCTCGGCTTCTGTCCAGCTTGCCAGGCGCAGCTCTTCTTCGCCTGTCATGCTGAATTCCGACAGCGGCACAGCCACTGTGTACTCACCCAGACCCAGCAAGCCACCGATACCGATCACGGCCGCATAGCCGTCACCTTGGTCGATCACATAGTCGATTTCACCAACGATCTCGTCACCCGAGGTGAGGACGTTCTTGCCGACCAGTTCAGCGACGGTCATTTCTGTCGAGTCGGCGTCGTCACCGATCATGGTATCCATCGTGTCCGCAGTGGCGTCAGCCAGGTCCTGCGCTTCTTCGGTGATCGCATTGTCGAGCTGTGTCGTCTCGGCAGTTGCCGTCACTGTGGGCGTGTCTTCGACCTCCACTTCGGCTTCGGCTGCCACCTCTTCGTTTTCGATTTCGGTCTGCTCCATTTCGACTTCGGCGGACGTGTCCTCGACCTTGTCGTCATAGGACCCGGCGAAGGCGGGTGCGGCCAGAATACCAACAAGGGCAGCGGAAGTTTTCAATACTTTCAGTGTCATAGGTTCCTCCAATAGGTTGCTGGTGTAACAACGAGGAAGCAACAAATCGGTTCCCGGCGGGTCCGAGATTTTTTATCGACACAATCCCCAGCCGGTATGTTGAAGGTGAAAATGGTCAGCGTGCAGGGCGTTGTAATCAGGGCCAAGCGTGACGCGGAACCACATGCAGGCACTGTCGCGCAGGTCTACGAAAAAAGCGCCACGCGGGTCGCTCGCACCCCAACCATTGATCAGATCAACGCGCCTTCCATCGGCCAGAGTGACCCCGGAAATATCGACCGCTTCGGCGGTCGCATGGGTGCTCAGTCGGCCCGACCCGCCGCCCGTCGTTCTGATCTGGCGACAGTTGTAGCTCGAGGCGTGATGCACCTGTCTGACCCCCTGACCGAAATGCTGCGTGGCTGCCGGAACGATCCCATGTTGGTGCCACATGGCCAGCCGCAACGCAGTCTGACATCGCGTTTCAACCGGGCGCATCGTGGCTTGCCCAACTTGGCGTAATGTCACCCGGTCCGCGATCCCGCATTGCGGCGATGTTTCCAGATCAGGCAGCGCACCGAACTGCGCGCCCGTCCCCAAAGCGGCCCGACAACTTTTGCCATCCGTCAACGCACGGCGCAGTTTGAATGCGGTCAGGGGCGTCACGGGATCGGCGATATTCAGCGGTTTCGTTGGGTTCAGCGCATCCGGCAGCGGTGTCTGCGGCGTATAGATCAGCAAAAACAGCCCGACGCAGGCCATCAAGACCAGCGTGAGCAGCGCATACCCCAGCGACACCAGCCGCATGGCCTAGCGCACGGTCATAATTTCGGAGAGCGGTTTTTTGATCTTGGCGACAGACGGGATCGTCGCATCCTGGGCCGCATGACCTACGGCAATGATCATGGTCGCCTTTTCGCTGTCGGGCCGGTCCAGCAACTCACCCAGAAACTTCATCGGGTTCGGTGTGTGCGTCAGCGTCGTCAGCCCTGCGGTGTGCAGTGCCGTCAGCAACATGCCCGTCGCGATGCCGACGCTTTCGGGCACGTAGTAATTCTTGTAGCGGGTGCCGTCATCGAACGTGCCATAGCGTTGGGCAAAGACCACGATCAGCCACGGCGCATCCTCAAGGTGGGGCTTGTGGTCGTTGGTGCCGATAGGCTCCAGCGCCTTGATCCACTCGTCACTTGCGCCGCCGGCATAGAACTTGCGCTCTTCCTCTTCGGCAGCATCGCGGATTTGCTTTTTCGCAGCCGGATCCTTGATTGCCACGAAATGCCAGGGCTGATGATTGGCCCCCGATGGGGCTGTGCCTGCGGCGGCGATACACGCCTCGATCACGTCCTGCGCGACGGGGCGCGTCGAATAATCCCGCACTGTGTGCCGCGTTGCCATGAAGTCGCGATATTCTTCGGCGCGGCGCAGCATCTCGGCATCGTCCAGATCCTGCCGGTGGGGCAGGGGCAATTGGGTGTATTCCAGTGCGTCCTTCGAAAACATGTCAGAAGTCCAGATTTTCCACGCTCAGCGCGTTTTGCTGGATGAACTCGCGGCGCGGTTCGACCACATCGCCCATCAGCTTGGTGAACAGATCGTCGGCCTCGGCCATATCCTCGACCCGCACTTGCAGCAGCGTGCGCGCGTCCGGATCCAGCGTCGTTTCCCACAACTGATCCGGGTTCATCTCGCCCAAGCCTTTGTAGCGTTGCAGGGACAGACCCTTTTCACCTTCGGCAAGAATGGCATCCAACAGGTCCATCGGCCCCATGATCACCTGGCTGCGTTCCTTGCGGTGCAGCGTGGCGGGCGTGCCATAGACGTCCTGCAATGACTCGGTAAAGCTGCCGGTCTTGCGCGCCTCGCCCGACCGCATCATGCGCCCATCGAGCGTGCGCACCTCTTCGACACCGCGCAGGATACGGGCCAGCCGCACGCCCTTGTCTTGGGTGATCCGACCAACCCAGCCACGCTCCCATTCCAGCGCGATCAGGTTCAGCCGCTCGGCTACCTTGTCCGCCACGCCTTGCAGGTCGCTGTCGACCGCACCGGGCACAAATGCGCCCGCAATGGCCGCTTGTTCCAGAATGTGACGGGGGTAGTGCGTGGGAAAGGCTTGCAGCACCCGGCGCAATTGACGCGCCTCGTCCACCACGCGTATCAGGTCCTGGCCTGCGATTTCCTCGCCATTGCCCTGACGCAGCATCGCGCCCTCGATCCCTTGCTGGATCAGGTAATCCTGCATTTCGGCCTCGTCCTTGAGGTACACCTCGGACTTGCCACGGGAGACTTTGTAAAGCGGCGGCTGCGCGATGTAGAGGTAGCCGCCTTCGATCAACTCGGGCATCTGACGGTAGAAAAACGTCAGCAAAAGCGTGCGAATATGCGCTCCGTCCACATCCGCATCCGTCATGATGACGATCTTGTGGTAGCGCAGCTTTTCGATGTTGAACTCATCACGCCCGATCCCCGTGCCAAGCGCCATGACCATGTTGCCGATTTCCTGAGAGCCGAGCATGCGATCAAACCGCGCCCGCTCCACATTCAGGATCTTGCCTTTGAGCGGCAGAATGGCTTGGGTCTTGCGATCACGGCCCGTCTGGGCAGATCCACCGGCGCTGTCACCCTCAACCAGGAAAATCTCGGTGTTGGCAGGGTTCTTGTCCGAGCAGTCTTTGAGTTTGGAGGACAGGAAATTCATGTCCATCGGATTCTTGCGACGGGTCAACTCACGCGCCTTGCGCGCCGCTTCTCGCGCCAGCGCCGCCTCAACAATCTTGCCGACAATGATGCGTGCCTCGTTCGGGTTTTCCTCGAACCATTCGGCGAGCTTGTCATTCACCAGCCCTTCAACGGCAGGGCGCACTTCGGAACTGACCAGCTTGTCTTTGGTCTGGCTCGAGAACTTGGGGTCAGGCACCTTGACGGAAAGTACGCAGGTCAGCCCCTCGCGGGCATCATCGCCGGTAAAGCTGACCTTTTCCTTTTTCGCGATGCCGCTGGTCTGGGCATAGTTGTTGATGGTGCGGGTCAGCGCGCCGCGAAAGCCCGCCATATGGGTGCCGCCATCGCGCTGCGGGATGTTGTTGGTGAAGGGCAGGACATTCTCGTGGTAGCTGTCATTCCACCACATCGCGACTTCGACACCGATGTCGTCCTTCTCCCCTTGGATAAAGATCGGCTCCGGCATGACGGAAGCCTTGGAGCGGTCGAGATACTTGACGAACTCGCGCACGCCACCTTCATAAAACAACTCCGATCTCAGATGCTCGACCGGACGCTCATCCGTCAGGATGATGCGCACACCCGAATTGAGGAAGGCCAGCTCGCGCAGCCGCTTTTCCAGCGTCTCGAACGAATAATCGAGGTTCGAAAATGTCTCGGTCGAAGCAAGAAAGCGCACTTCGGTCCCGGTGCGCCCGTTCGCATCGCCCACGACCTTGAGATGCTCGACCGTGTCACCATGGGCAAAGCGCGCCACGTGTTCCTTGCCGTCACGCCAGATACGCAGATCCAACTCGACCGACAGGGCATTCACGACTGAAACACCGACCCCGTGCAGACCGCCTGACACCTTGTAGGAATTGCTGTCGAACTTCCCACCCGCGTGCAATTGGGTCATGATGACCTCGGCGGCCGACACGCCTTCTTCCTCGTGGATCCCGACGGGAATACCGCGACCATTGTCGCTGACAGAGACGCTGGAATCCTCGTGAATTGTGACGTTTACCGCGTCGGCGTGACCCGCCAACGCTTCGTCGATGCCGTTGTCCACGACCTCATACACCATATGGTGCAGACCACTGCCATCGTCGGTGTCGCCGATATACATGCCGGGGCGCTTGCGCACAGCCTCCAAGCCTTTGAGAACCTTGATAGAATCTGCGCCATATTCTTCTGGGGTCTGCTCGTTATCTGCCATGTATCGGGCCCTTTTTTAGTTGCCCTAAATCTACGCCTTTTGAGGGGGATTGTCACGCGACTGAGGCAAGATTTTGTGTGTCACGTCAGGGGGATAATCAGGCCCACACAGATCAGCAGAGCGCCAGCCGTGACGTTCATCCGGCGCAGGGCGCGCGGGCTCGACATAAGCCGCCGCGCGCGGTCGATGAACAGCGCCATGGCGAGGTTGCCGATCAGCGGTACGATCATCGACAGGGCGACGATCACGGCCACATCCCACCCCGTCAGGCGCGTCAGATCGAAGAAGCCGGGCAGCATCCCCATGTAGAACAGGATCGCCTTGGGATTGCCGAGGATCACGGCCAGCCCGGCCAGAAACCCTGCCCACATGCCCGGGCGCGTCAGCCGACTGTCGGTATTGATCTTGGCGTCGGCACTCCGGATCACCAACACCCCCATGATGACGAATATGCCGGCCGCGACCCATTTCAGTGCCTCAAGAAACCCGCCATAGACGGACAGGATCCATGTGATCCCAAAGATGGCCAGCAGCGACCAAAGGACGTCGCCGACAACGACGCCCAAGGCCAAGGGCCACGCGGCGTGAAAGCCGCCTGACAGACTGCGCGCGATCAATCCGACCCAAACCGGCCCGGGCGTCAGGAACAGAACCAACAGCGCACCTGCATAAAGCGCGATGTCCCACAGGGCGAGGGTCACGGGCGCGCAACCACGCTCGCGCCATCAACGTCGCTCACATGCAGATATTGCGCGCGGGTGCCCATTGTGTCGAACAACTCAGGCCCGGTGCCGGTCATCCAGGCTTGCGCCCCAAGCGTCGAAATCTCGTCATAAAGGGCCGCGCGGCGGTCAGTGTCCAAATGGGCCCCCACCTCGTCAAGCAGCAACAACGGCGGTGCGCCGAACTCGCGGGCCAACGCGCGGGCATTGGCAAGGATCAGCGAGACAAGCAGCGCCTTTTGCTCGCCCGTCGAACAGTCCTTGGCCGGAACGCCCTTGGCGGCATAGATCCCGAACAGGTCCGCCCGATGCGGCCCGATCAGCGTCCGCCCTGCTCCCAGATCACGGGCGCGGTTGTCGGTCAGTGCAGCGCGTAACCCATCAGCCCCGTCAGGCATGCCCAACTCACCCGGCTCAAGCACCAGATCGGCGGCGGGAAAGGCGGTCGACGCATCCCCCTGCGCCTGCGCCAGCTCGTCAAGCGCGTGCAACCGATTGGCATGGATTGCTGCACCTGTTTCGGCCATGCGCGTCTCAAGGGCGGAGTACCAATGTGGGTCGCGCACCATATCTTTGAGCAACCGATTGCGCTCGCGCATCGCCTTTTCATATTCAAGAGAGACCTGCGCGTGGTCCGGCACAAAGCTCAGCGTCATGCGATCAAGGAAACGGCGCCGTCCCTCGGCCCCTTCGATCCACAAGCGATCCATCGAGGGGATCAGCCACAGCACCCGCGCAATGCGACCCAGTGCCGTTTGGGCCGCAGCCTTATCATCGATGCGCACCTGACGGGCGGCCCCATTCTCGGACCACGTTTCGACTTCATGCACGTGCTGCAGGGAGTGTAAGACGGCGGATATCTTCCATCCCACAGCCTCGGGGCGACGGGTCATATCGTCGGCAGAGGATCGACGCAGTCCACGGCCGGGCGACAGCAACGATACAGCCTCGAGGATGTTGGTCTTGCCCGCGCCATTGGGGCCATGGATCGCCACTGGCCGTGCATCAACGCTGATGCGGGCTACCTTGTGGGATCGAAAATGCGACAGGGTCAAAGCTGAGAGAGAGAGGGTCAAGTTACTCATTTCCAGCTCAAGCCGCAAACAAAACAAAACCCTCTACGTCGTGCGCGAGGGTCAAATCTACATATTTGTCTTACGACACTGAACCATGACTTGTTATCGCCGTTAGGTCCAGTGGCCCAAAAAGGGTCTTGAATACGGATGAAAAACAGAGCCGCGACACCCGTTACTTGGGCTTTTGTGGACGTTTTGTCAATCCACCCAGTGACAGGCCTTCAAGAATACACGCTTGAATAGTCCCTAGATCATCCGCCGAAATCGTTTCGGTCTGGTAAATGCGGCGGCCATCAGATCCCTTTCCAAGTGACAGCAGGTCCAATCTATGAAATCCGGCGGCCAGCAGCATATCCCCTTTGACCCACCGCGGTTGATTGCCCCAAGGTGACGGCAGTTCGAATTGCGGATCAATTTGGCAGTGGTACCGCATGACGAACTGCGGCTTTGACAGGCTGAGAGGGACAATTGTGCACAAGCCTCTGCGTGCTTGCATATCTTTGGATACCACAACGGCAAGGCGCGTCTTCACCATTTCAGGTTCTTTGAACGCATGGTCGAACCTGGCGAGGACTATAGTGCCTTGCCGAGGATGGAACTGGAGCGCCAAGACATCAAACGCGCATCGGCATCACGACATAGACCGCCGACTGATCCGTGCCTTCACGCATCAGGGTCGGATCACCGGAGGAGTTGAACATGAACACGGCGTTCTCACGGTCCACCTGGGACGCAATCTCAAGAAGGTATTTCGCGTTGAACCCGATCTCGAGCCGCTCGTCACCGTACGCAACAGCCAGTTCTTCCTCAGCTGCCCCGGAATCTGGGGCGTTGACGGACAAGATCAGACGATCCTCATCCAGTTGCAGTTTCACCGCCCGCGAGCGCTCGGATGATACGGTGGCGACGCGGTCCACGGCCTTGGCGAAATCGGACGCATCGACTTCCATCTTGCGGGTGTTCCCGACCGGGATCACGCGGGTGTAGTCGGGGAAGGTGCCATCAATGACCTTCGAGGTCAGCGTGATGTCCGGCGTGGCGAAGCGCACCTTGGTTTCAGACACCGACACGGCAATCTGCATGTCGTCATCGTCCAGCAGCTTGCGCAACTCGCCCACCGTCTTGCGGGGCACGATCACGCCGGGCATGTCGCCTGCGTTGTCGGGCAACTCGCTGTCGATACGGGCCAGCCGGTGTCCGTCCGTGGCTACGCAGCGCAGCACCTTGCCGTCATCCCCATCGGCGATATGCATGTAGACGCCATTCAGATAATACCGGGTCTCTTCGGTAGATATGGCGAATTTGGATTTGTCGAAAAGGCGGCGCAGCTTGGGCGCAGGCACGGAAAAGTTCGACGCGTATTCGGACGAAGCCATGACGGGAAAGTCTTCTTTGGGCAGCGTCGCAAGGGAAAAGTTGGAACGGCCCGCTTCGACCGCCAGACGGCCAGCGGCGCTGTCGGCGGTCAGGGTCACCAGCGCGCCATCTGGCAGTTTGCGCACGATTTCATGCAACGTGGTGGCAGCGACCGTTGTGGCTCCGGCACGCTCGACCTGAGCCGGGGCCTTGTCCACGACCTCGATGTCCAGATCCGTGGCGCGGAATGTCACGTCGGACCCTTCGGCCTCGATCAGAACATTGGCAAGGATCGGAATGGTATTGCGACGCTCGACCACAGACTGCGCCTGACTGACGGCTTTCAGCAGCACACCGCGTTCAACACTGATTTTCATGGTCGCTCTCCCACCAAGCATCGGGACGGGCACCCTAGCTTACCCACCGTGCATCACAAGCATTTTGTTGCTTGTCGGGTGCAGCGGCATCGGCGTCAAGATGCCGGGTGCCCAAATGCGAAACGGGCACCGAATTCGGCACCCGCTGTGATGAATGTGCGACCTGATTTACGCCTCGAGGGCGCGGCGCAGCATTTCGAGGTCTTCTGCGATCTGACCGTCCTGCTGTTTCAGCTCTTCGATCCGCTTGACGCCGTGCATCACCGTGGTGTGGTCACGTCCGCCAAAGCGGCGGCCAATCTCGGGCAAGCTGCGCGAGGTCATCTTTTTGCACAGATACATGGCCACCTGACGAGGTCGGGCATAGCTGCGCAACCGCTTGGGGCCGATCATGTCGGACAGGCGAATGTTGTAATGTTCAGAGACCTTGCGCTGGATTTCCTCGACCGTGATCTTGCGCTCGGATGCGCGCAGTACGTCGGCCAGACAATCCTGGGTCAGATCCATGTCGATCTTGCGCCCCACAAGCGAGGCAAAGGCAAACAACCGGGTCAACGCGCCTTCAAGCACACGCACATTGGTCGAGATACGGTGGGCGAGGAATTCGAGCACACCATCCTCGACCCGCAGGTCGGGATAGGTGACCATATGCTGCTCGACCTTGGACTGCAGGATGCCAAGGCGTAGCTCATAATCGGTGGGGTGCAGATCGACCACCAGACCGCATTGCAGGCGGGACTTCACGCGATCTTCGAGGTCCTTGATTTCACCCGGTGCGCGGTCGGCAGAAATGATGATCTGTTTGTTCTGATCGACCAGCGCGTTGAAGGTGTGAAAAAACTCTTCCTGTGTGGAGCCCTTGCCGGCGATGAACTGAACGTCATCGACCATCAGCACATCAACCGAGCGGAACAGCTCCTTGAAGTCCATCATCTTGCGGTCGCGCAGGGCCTGCACAAAGCGGTACATGAATTGCTCGGCCGACAGATAAAGGACATTCAGATCGGGCCGGCGGGCCTGAAGCTCCCATGCGATGGCGTGCATGAGGTGCGTCTTACCAAGGCCAACGCCCCCATAAAGAAAAAGCGGATTAAAGGTGACAGGGCCACCTTCGGCCACCCGGCGGGCAGCGGCATGGGCCAGTTCGTTGGGTTTGCCAACAACGAAGGTGTCAAAGGTAAAGCGGCGGTCGAGCGGCGCGGCAGACAGGGCAGCATGCGCGCGGGTCGGAGTGGGCGGTGCAGTCGGGGCCGCGCGGGCAGGCGCATCGATCGCGCTGGGGCGGTTTTGTGAATTGGCAGGCACGGAAAAGCTGAGGCGGCGGATGCTGTCATCCTCGTTCTTCAATTCGTGAAGGATCAGATCGGAAAAGTTCTGGCTGACATAGTTGCCCATAAAGTGGGTGGGCACATCAAATGTGGCGATCCCATCGTCAAGGTCCCTGAAATCGAGGGGTTCAATCCACGTCGTGTAATTATTCTGTCCAACCGTCGTCAGCAGCCGTTCCCGCAGCTCGCCCCATTTTTCTTTTGTCATCGTCATCCAACCATTCATATCTGCCATCAGACTCAACTGGCCACTGCCAGAAGACTCGTCTGTCCCGTTCGTATTGAAGGCAAATCGATCCCACCCCGCTGCCAGATGCCAGCGGGCTCGATCCCTTCGGATTTTAACAGATGAGACGCCCCGCCCAGGCCAAAACATGACCAAACGCGCTCCGCGTCTACCGTACACCAATTTTTATGACAGGTCGGATGGCAGTCTGAGCTGCGCCATTCCAAATGCGGGATGCATAAACTTGTCTACCCGCTCCGTCGACCAATACGGTAACAATCGTATCGATGTCTGGCCTGTCCCCCCAAGGCGATTCCTAATCGCACGATGGTGGTAACAAGTTCGCGCGCAGTGCGTCCATAGAACTTAAATCTTGACTCTGACTTTTTGCGCAAAGAATCTGCGCAGCCCTTGTTTTCATAGGGAAAACGAAAAAAGCGCCGCAAAATTGCGACGCTTCCAACTTGCACATTTTTTATGGCAAATTTTCAAATTTCTTCAGATTTCCAGCTATCCTAGCGATTTTACACGCGCAGATAGACGCGACATTTTACGCGCGACGGTGTTCTTGTGGTACACGCCCTTGGTCACGCCCCGCATCAGCTCGGGCTGTGCCGCCTTTAGCGCGGCACCTGCCGCGTCCTTGTCACCAGAGGCAATGGCCTCTTCGACACGGCGCAGATAGGTGCGGATGCGTGAGCGACGCGCCTTGTTCACTTGAAAGCGTTTTTCGTTTTGACGGGCCCGCTTTTTGGCCTGAGGCGAATTTGCCATATTATCTCGTCCCAATCTATTGGTGCGGTAGTTTCAGAAGTGGCGTCTTTAGGTCTGTCCGCGGTGTGAGTCAACACCTTGCAGGATGGGGGCTCTGCCCCCGGCCTGTGGCCTTCCCCACGGTCTTTTTGGTCAAAAGAAGATCTTACTTGTCCCGGAACTGCGCTTCGCGTTTTTCGAGGAAGGCGGCCATGCCTTCTTTCTGGTCTTCAGTGGCGAACAGCGAGTGGAACACGCGCCGTTCAAAAAGCAGCCCTTCGCGCAGTGGCACTTCGAAAGACCGGTTCACGGCCTCTTTGACGGCCATGGTCGAGATCATGGATTTCTCGGCGATCTTAGCGGCGGCCCCCATTGCCTCTTCCATCAGTTTCTTGGCTGGCACGACACGGCTGACAAGCCCTGCGCGCTCTGCCTCTT
This sequence comes from uncultured Tateyamaria sp., assembly GCF_947494755.1. GTDB lineage: Bacteria > Pseudomonadota > Alphaproteobacteria > Rhodobacterales > Rhodobacteraceae > Tateyamaria. The sequence continues at coordinate 59,985 of NZ_CANLVZ010000003.1, read as the reverse complement.
CGGCATCCATGAAGCGGCCTGTGAGGTTCATATCCATCGCCTTGGCTTTGCCGACGGCGCGGGTCAGGCGTTGCGTGCCCCCGATGCCCGCCATGACGCCCAGATTGATTTCGGGTTGCCCGAATTTGGCCGTATCGGATGCGATGATGAAATCACACATCATCGCCAATTCGCATCCACCACCAAGCGCATAACCCGAAACGGCGGCGATCACCGGTTTGCGGACCCGCACAATAGCATCGGTTTCAGGACCAAACAGGTCTTCGGAAAAGACCTCGACATAGGTCTTGTCCTTCATCATCGCGATGTCGGCACCAGCCGCAAAAGCCTTTTCCGATCCGGTGATCACAATGCAGCGCACTTTGCTGTCGGCCTGGGCCGCGCCCATCGCATCCGCAAGCTCGCTCATCAACTGATCGTTCAGCGCATTCAACGCATCGGGCCGATTCAGGGTCACCTTCGCGATGTGGTCTTCTATTTCGACGATGATCGTCTCATAGGCCATGGGATTGCTTTCATCTGTTGTCGTTAAGGGGCGAGCATTACCATGAGGTGCCCCCGTTTCAAGTCAAGTTTGACAGGACCGGCAATAGAAGGACGACCGCCCCGACTGCACAATCCGGGTGATGGTGTTGGCACAATCGGCGGTTTGGCAAGGCTCGCCCTCGCGCCCGTACACGTCAAAGCTGTGCTGAAAATATCCAAGCTCTCCATCAGCTTGACGGAAATCCCGCAGCGATGATCCACCCGCCTCAATCGCCTCTGCCAGCACATCGCGGATGATCGGGACAAGGGCGGCCACCCGCCCCTTGCCGATCTTTGCCGCCTTGCGCGTCGGAGAGATGCCGCCACGAAACAGCGCCTCGCACACGTATATATTTCCCAGACCGGCAACGATTCTCTGATCCAGCAATGCGGATTTGACCGGGCTGTTCTTGTTGCGGAACGCGTCGATCAGGTGGGTTTCGTTGAAGTCGTTGCCAAGAGGCTCCGGCCCCAGCACCGCCAGCAGCTTGTGCTGGTCTGCGGTGGCGGTGTCCATCAGGTCCATCGCCCCGAACCGGCGCGGATCGTTGAAGGTGATGCGCGCGCCATTGTCCATATGCAGCACCACATGGTCGTGCCTTTCCGCAGCCGGATGTTCGTGTGCAAAGACCCCAAGCGGATCGCCAGACACCAGCATCCGCCCCGACATGCCCAGATGGACCAGCAGCGTCTCACCCCCGCTGAGGTCGGCAAGGATATACTTGGACCGCCGCCGCAACCCCAACACCTGCTGCCCCGTCAGCCTATCTGCCATATCGGGCGGAAACGGCCAGCGCAGGTCGGGCCGGTTTACATCCGCCTGCTTGATCACCGCACCGGTCATCGCAGGGCTCAGCCCGCGGCGGACGGTTTCAACTTCTGGCAGTTCGGGCATTGGCGTGGTCCTGCGTCAAAAGGGCTACGTTGTGTATGCCCGCCCGCGCTCTATAACAAGGCCTGACAGACAGGAAAGACGTGACGCATGAGTGACGACAAGACCACCCATTTTGGGTTCGAAACCGTACCCGAAAGCGAAAAGGCGAGCCGGGTGCGCGGCGTGTTTGATTCCGTGGCGTCGAAATACGATGTGATGAATGACGTAATGAGCGTCGGCATCCACCGCATCTGGAAAGAGGCGATGATGGACTGGCTTGCGCCACGCGCCGGCCAGACACTGCTGGATGTGGCTGGTGGCACGGGCGACATTTCCTTCAAGTTCCTGAAACGCGCGGGCCACGGCCATGCCACGGTACTGGATCTGACCGAACCGATGCTGGTTGAAGGGCGCAAGCGGGCCGAGGCGGACAAAATGGCCGACAGCCTTGATTGGGTTGTCGGCGATGCGATGGCTCTGCCGTTTGAGGACAACAGCTTTGACGTCTACACAATCAGCTTTGGCATCCGGAACGTCACCCGCCCTGAGGAAGCCCTCAGCGAAGCCTATCGCGTCCTCAAACCCGGCGGACGGCTTATGGTCCTCGAGTTCTCGCAACTGCCCAATGAGGGCATGCAGAAACTCTACGACCTTTACAGCTTCAACGTGATCCCCCGCATGGGTCAGATGATCGCCAATGATCGCGACAGCTACCAGTACCTCGTCGAATCCATCCGCAAATTCCCGGACCAGGAGACATTCCTTGGCATGATCCGCGCTGCCGGGTTCGAACAGGCTAAATATCGGAACCTGACCATGGGCGTCGCTGCGCTGCATTCGGGTTGGAAGATCTGAGGCCGCGCGGATGAGAGGGCCTCACAACATCATCCGTCTGATCCGGACGGGCGCAACGCTGGAACGCACCGGGGCGATGAACCTGGTGCTCGACGCGTTCGAGGCCCCACCTGCCCTGCGGTTCGTGGCGAAGGCGCTTGGTAAGCCCTTCCAGTTCCTGGGCTACAAGGGCGACCCATCCATGCCGCCCGCCACCCGCGCATTGACCGCCCTTGGCCCCGCATACATCAAATTCGGGCAGGTTTTGTCGACACGGCCCGATGTGGTGGGTGACGAATTGGCGGTGCAATTGCGGGTGCTGCAAGACAAGCTGCCGCCCTTCTCCATCGAAGAGGCCAAGGCCGAAGTTCAACGCGAGCTTGGCCTGCCCACGGATACCATCTTCTCCGAATTCAGCGCCCCGGTTGCGGCGGCATCCATTGCGCAGGTCCACAAGGCCCGGCTTGCCGATACGGGCGAAGAGGTCGCCGTCAAAGTCCTGCGTCCCGGCATCGAACGCGCATTCTCCAAGGATGTCGACGCGTTCTACCTTGCCGCCCGTATCGTTGATATCTTTGCCCCCGGCGCGCGTCGTTTGCGCCCGATGGAGGTGATCGAACATTTCGATGGCGTGGTGCAGGGTGAGTTGGACCTGCGACTTGAGTCTTCTGCTGCAGGTGAATTCGCGGCCAACACTGCCAATGATGACGGGTTCGCGCTGCCCAAAATCCGGTGGGAGCATTCGGCGCGTCGGGTGATGACGCTGGAATGGGCCGACGGGGTACCGATGGGCGACAACGCGGCCATTGATGCGGCGGGGCACGATCGGGTCGATCTGTCCGAACGTGTGCTAAAACTGTTCCTCATGCATGCCCTGCGCGACGGGTATTTCCATGCGGACATGCATCAGGGCAACCTCAAGGTCGCACCGAACGGGGATATCATCGCCTATGATTTCGGGATCATGGGGCATATCGACGAATACACCCGCCGGGTCTATGCCGAAATCCTCTTTGGGTTCATCCGCAAGGACTACAAGCGCGTCGCCGAGGTGCATTTCGAAGCCGGGTATGTGCCCGCCGACAAGGATGTGGATGAATTTGCCCGCGCCCTGCGCGCCGTGGGCGAGCCGATCTTTGGCATGGACGCCTCCAAAATCTCGATGGGGCGGCTGCTCAGCTACCTGTTCGAAGTCACCGAACGCTTTGGAATGGAAACCCGCACCGAACTGATCCTGTTGCAACGCACCATGGTGGTCGTCGAAGGGGTCGCGCGCTCGCTCAATCCCAACATGAACATCTGGCAGGTCGCGTCGCCGGTGGTCACCGACTATATCCAGAAATCAATCGGCCCCAAGGCCGTTGTCAGCGATCTCTACAAAACCGCGCGCGTCCTCAGCCGCTTTGGCCCGCGCCTGCCACGTCTTGTCGAACAGGCGCTGATCGCCCAATCCAACCCCGCCCCCGAAAAAAGGCGCGGTTTTTGGCGTTGGGTGGCGCTCGCCGGGTTCGCAGGGCTGCTGGCAGGTGGCGCACTCACGCTCATTATCGAAGCGCTCGCCTGACTCTTCTTTTGACCAAAATACCGTTCGGGGGTCCGGGGGTGAAAAGCTCTCGGTCCGGCGCTTTCCATTAAGTAATGCGTTCAATGGCCAGCGCAATCCCTTGCCCCCCGCCGATGCACATGGTGATCAGCGCCTTTGATCCACCAATCCGCTCCAACTCATACATCGCCTTCACGGTGATGATTGCACCCGTCGCACCGACCGGGTGGCCAAGCGCGATGGCACCACCATTGGGGTTCACGCGGGCAGGGTCAAAGCCGAGGTCATTGGACACGGCAAGGGCCTGTGCCGCAAAGGCTTCGTTGCTTTCCACCACATCGAAATCGCTGGCCGACAGGCCGGTGCGATCCAGCAGATTGCGCACCGCAGGGATCGGGCCAATACCCATGACTTCAGGGCGCACGCCCGCATGAGCATAGCCCAGAACGCGCGCCTTGGGTTTCAACCCGGCCTTTTCAGCCGCCTCCGCCGTCGCCAGAACAACGGCCCCAGCTCCGTCATTGATGCCAGACGCGTTGCCCGCCGTGACCGACCCGTCCTTCTTGAACACAGGGCGCAAGCCGCCAAGCGCGTCCATGCTGGTCGCCTTGGGATGTTCGTCGACCTCAAAGGCAACCGTGTCGCGTTTCACACGCACTTCGACTGGGACGATCTGACTGGCAAAGCGGCCCTCGGCGATGGCGGTCGCGGCCCGTTCCTGACTTTGCATCGCGAACGCATCCTGATCGGCACGGGTGATATCATGCTCGGCGGCGACATTCTCTGCCGTCACACCCATATGACCTGTCCCGAAGGGGCAATTGAGCGCGCCCAGCATCATGTCCAGCGTGCGCACATCGCCCATCTTCGCCCCCCACCGCTGGTCTGGGACGATAAAGGGCGAGCGCGACATATTCTCGGCACCGCCAGCCAAGCCAAACTCAGCATCTCCCAACGTCAGCGACTGAATGACTGACACGATGGCCTGCACGCCCGACCCGCACAGCCGGTTCACGTTCATCGCCGGGGTCGTGTCCGGCACATCGGCCTGCATCGCCGCGACGCGACTCAGGTACATGTCACGCGGTTCGGTGTTGATCACGTGGCCAAAGGCAACATGGCCGATCTGGTTACCTTCGACCCCGGACCGCGCGAGCGCGGCCTTGGCCGCCACGGTGCCCAGATCAATCGGAGTGGTCCCGGCAAGCGCGCCGCCGAAAGTGCCGATGGCCGTGCGCGCGCCGTCCAGAATTACGATGTCATGGGTCATGCGGTCTCTCCTTTGGGTTGCTGTCGAATATGACGGTGCACATGGTTCATGTCAGCCCCCGCACCTTGACAGGGACGCAACGGCACGGGCATCTGTCCGTCATGACGGATGAAACTGACGCTATCCTATCGCTGCTGCCCACACGCCTCAAAGAGGCGCGGCGCGCCCAGGGCTTGAGCCTTGATGCAGTCGCCAAGCTGTCAGGCGTAAGCCGGTCCATGGTCAGCCAGATTGAACGCGGCGAGTCTTCTCCGACCATTGCAACGCTTTGGAACCTGACACGCGCCTTGCAGGTCGATTTCGCGGGGCTGCTGGACGAAGGCGGACAGGATCAGATCGAAGTGCTGCGCACGGCCGACGTCCCAAGTATCGAAAACCGGGGGGCTGGCTGCACGATCCGCATTCTCAGCCCGCCCGAAGATGCCGGGCGGCACGAAGTCTACGAGGTGCGTTTTACCGAAGGTGGCATGCTCGACAGCCAAGCGCATCGGCGTGGTGCGCGTGAACATCTGACGGTGATCGAAGGCAAGTTGGTTGTCACCAGCGGTGGGGCTCAGGAAAAGGTCAGTCAAGGGGACACGGCCCGCTATGCCGCTGATGTCCCGCACCGGATCACCGCAGACCGGCCTGCGCGCGCGTTCCTGGTTGTGCAGGACGCCTGATTTCCGTCTTCACGGATTATTGTCCGTTATTATGATTTCCTCCATTTGGGAATCACATCCGATATGTTAGAGGGTGGCGCAAAGGAGCCGCCCCATGACCCAAGCCTTTCTCACCCATGTCACTGACACGCTCGCCCAGATCGAGGCGGATGGCATGACCAAGCGCGAGCGCATGATCACCTCGGCGCAAGGCGGGCGGATCGATGTGGGCGGGGCCGAAGTTCTGAACCTCTGTGCCAACAACTATCTGGGCCTCGCCGATCATCCAGACCTGATTGCAGCGGCCAAGGGTGCGATGGACAGTCACGGGTTCGGCATGGCCTCGGTTCGATTTATCTGTGGCACGCAGGATTTGCACCGCGATCTTGAAACGCGGTTGGCCCGGTTCCTCGGGACTGACGACTCCATCCTGTTCGCAGCCTGTTTCGACGCAAACGGGGGGCTGTTTGAACCGCTGCTCGGGCCAGAGGACGCGATCATTTCCGACGCGCTGAACCATGCCTCGATCATCGATGGCATTCGACTGTGCAAGGCGAAACGCTATCGCTATGCCAATTCGGACATGACCGATCTTGAGGCGCAATTGCGCCAGGCCAAGACGGACGGTGCACGCCATATCATGATCGCCACCGACGGTGTGTTTTCGATGGACGGCTATTTGGCAAAGCTGCCCGAGATCAAAGCACTTGCCGATCAATATGGCGCACTTGTCATGGTCGACGATTGCCATGCGACCGGCTTCATGGGGCCCAAGGGTGCGGGCACTCCGGCCCATGCGTGTGTGGAGGTCGATATTCTGACCGGCACCTTGGGCAAAGCGATGGGCGGGTCCATTGGCGGCTATATCGCCGGGCCTCAGCCTGTCATTGACCTGCTGCGCCAACGCGCGCGGCCCTATCTGTTTTCCAATTCCCTGCCGCCAGCGATTGTTGCGGCCGGGATTGAGGCGATCCGGCTGGTGGAGGACGGCGACGATTTGCGCGCTCAACTGTTCGAGAACGCCACCTATTGGCGCGATGGGCTGACCCGCTTGGGCTTTGATCTGTTGCCGGGCGAACACCCCATCATTCCCGTCATGCTGGGCGAGGCGCAGCTGGCGCAGGACATGGCCGCAGGTCTGTTTGACGAAGGCGTCTATGTGTCAGGTTTCTTCTTTCCGGTCGTGCCGCGCGGACAGGCCCGCATCCGCACGCAGATGAATGCCGCGCTGACCCGCGCCGATCTGGATCGGGGACTGACCGCCTTTGAAAAGGTTGGCAAGGTGTTGGGGGTGATCGCATGACCAACCAAATGACGGCGCTGGAAAAGACATATCCGCGCGAGGGCCTTTGGAAAGTCACGGCCCCCGTGCCCGAGATCGGCCCTGATGATGTGCTGATCCGCATCAACAAGACCGGCATTTGCGGCACCGATATTCACATCTGGAACTGGGACGACTGGGCTGCTGGCACGGTGCCGACACCGATGATCACAGGCCATGAGTTTGCAGGTGAGATTGTGGAATTAGGTGCGAATGTAGATGGGTTGGCACTTGGTCAGCGCTGTTCAGGCGAGGGGCATCTGATTGGCAAAACCTCGCGCCAAAGCCGGGCGGGAAAATTCCACCTTGATCCGGCCACACGTGGGATCGGCGTGAACGAACAGGGCGCCTTTGCCGAATACCTGCGCCTGCCCGCTTTCAATGTTGTGCCGCTGCCCGATGAGGTGTCGGATGATATCGGCGCGATCCTCGACCCGCTTGGCAACGCGGTACACACCGCGCTCAGCTTTGATCTGATCGGAGAGGACGTGCTGGTTACAGGTGCCGGTCCGATAGGGATCATGGCCGCTGCGGTGGCACGGCATGTGGGTGCGCGCCATGTCGTAATTACGGACGTGAACCCCGACCGCCTTGCGCTTGCGGCCAAGGTTGCAGACGTCGTGCCGATCAATGTGGCAGAGCGGAATTTGCGCGATGTCATTGGTGAATTGAAGATGAAACAAGGCTTTGATGTCGGTCTTGAGATGTCGGGCAATCAGGCGGCGCTGGATCAGATGGTCGAGGCGATGACCATGGGTGGGCGCATTGCGATGCTGGGCATTCCGCCGGGCAAGTCCCCAGTGGATTGGAGCCGTATTGTCTTCAAAGCCCTCACCATCAAAGGGGTCTATGGCCGCGAGATTTTTGAGACGTGGTACAAGATGATCGCCATGCTGGAAAACGGGTTGGACGTGTCCAATGTAATCACGCACCGTTTTGATGTGGGGGATTTCGAGGCCGGGTTCGCTGCGATGAAAGGCGGATCATCGGGCAAGGTTGTGCTGAACTGGCGTTAGTCAGGGTGCCAGCGCCTGACGTCCCTTTTCGGTCAGCGACCACACGGCGTCCCCTTCGAACACCGCCGCTGTCAGCGGTTTGCCATATCCCGCACCCGTATCAAGGTTGACGCGGTTGCCATAATGCGTGGGCCGGTCGATGGGCGTGTGCCCATGCACGATCAACTTGGGGTGGGGCCCTGTATAAGTGTGGAACTGCTGGCGGATCCAAAGCATGTCTTCTTCGGTCTGATCAGCCAGAGGGATACCGGGGCGAATGCCTGCATGGACGAACATCAGATCGCCTACAATGTGCGTGAGTTGCAGGTCTGCGAGAAAATCGAGATGGGCCTGGGGGACCGCGTTGCGCGCCTCGGCCTGTACGTCCTTTTCGCGCTGCTTGCCGCTGGCATCAACGCCATAGGAGGCAAGTGTCGTATCGCCGCCAAGCCGTTGGTGCAGCCAGTAAAGCTCGACCATCAGATAGGGGTCGTGCCGAAGCGGGTCTTGCATGAACCACTCGAACATGCGGTCGTGGTTGCCTTTGATAAAGGTCCAGTTGCTCTGCGCGTCGCGCCCCTCGATCAGCCGCTCGATCACGCCGCGGCTGTCGGGGCCGCGGTCGGTGTAGTCCCCGAGAAAGACGATCTCGGCATCGGCCCCGCCGTCCTTTTCGATCAGAGACAGGATATGATCCAGCTCGCTCAACTGCCCATGAATATCGCCAACGGCATAGATCGGACCGGTCATGGGGTTCCCTTGCAAAAGTGATGTGCCGTAAGGCGGAGGTGTCCTCCGCCCTACGACAAGGCCGTGTCAGGCGACGTCAAACTCCAGAGGTTTAACCTGAGTAAACATGCCCGTCCCGTCCAGTGTTTTCAGCACATCGCCCGGAATTGGGTGATCGACATACAAAAGCGCAATCGCTTCGCCACCCTCGTTGGCGCGCCCGAGGGTAAAGTTCGCGATGTTCACGCCATTTTTGCCCATGGTGTTACCAAGCAGGCCGATGATGCCCGGGACGTCCTCGTTTGTCGTGTAGAGCATGTTGGCTCCGATCTCGGCATCGATGTTGATGCCTTTGATCTGGATAAAGCGTGGCTTGCCATCGCTGAACACGGTGCCAGCCACTGATCGCTCGCGTTTGTCGGTGACCACGGTGACCTTGATATAGCCGTCAAACGTGCCCGACTTGTCCTGATTGGTGGTCGAGATCTGGATGCCGCGCTCTTTGGCAATGATCGGCGCGCTGACCATGTTCACGTCCGGGTTAGCGCGCTTCATTATGCCCGCGATCACGCCACAGTTCAGCGCATCGAGGTTCATCGCCGCGACCGATCCGTCATAGAGTATGTTGATCGCCTTGATGGGTTCGTCCGTCATCTGACCGACAAAGGCACCCAGATGCCCGGCGAGTTTGACCCATGGCCCCATGACCATCGCCTCTTCCGCCGTGACCGACGGCATGTTGAGCGCATTTTCGACCGCGCCCGTCAGAAGATAATTCGACATCTGCTCGGCCACTTGCAGGGCCACGTTTTCCTGCGCTTCGGTCGTGGCGGCACCGAGGTGGGGGGTCACGACCACGTTGGGCAGGTTGAACAGTGGGTTTTCCTTGGCCGGTTCCTCGGCGAACACATCAAAGGCGGCACCCGCCACATGGCCGGATTTCAGCGCCTCGGCCAAGGCCGCCTCGTCCACAAGACCGCCGCGCGCACAGTTAATGATCCGCACACCGGGTTTCATCATCGCGATGCGTTCGGCGGTGATCATGTTGGCTGTCTGCTCGGTCTTGGGCACGTGCAGGGTGATGAAATCGGCGCGCTTGATCAGGTCTTCGAGTTCGACCTTTTCGACACCCATCTTGGCGGCTTTTTCCTCGCCAAGGAACGGGTCGAAGGCCAGTACCTTCATCTTGAGCCCGCGCGCGCGGTCGCACACGATGCCCCCGATGTTGCCTGCACCGATCACACCAAGCGTCTTGCCGGTCAGTTCGGTGCCCATGAATTTTGACTTTTCCCATTTACCCGCATGTGTGGAGGTCGAGGCTTCGGGGATTTGCCGCGCGACGGCGAACATCATCGCGATGGCGTGTTCGGCGGTGGTGATCATGTTGCCGAAGGGCGTGTTCATTACGATTACGCCCTTCTTGGACGCTGCATCCTTGTCGATGTTGTCCGTGCCGATGCCCGCGCGTCCGATCACCTTGAGGTTGGTCGCGTTCTTGAGGATCGTCGGCGTGACCCGCGTGGCTGATCGGATGGCGAGGCCGTCATAGTCGCCGATCACCGCGGCGAGTTTGTCTTTGTCCTTGCCTAGGTCGGGTTGGAAGTCGACTTCGATCCCGCGGTCTCTGAAGATTTGAACCGCGGCTTCCGAGAGTTTGTCGGAGATGAGTACTTTGGGGGCCATTGTTGTGGTCCTTTGATGGAGCATGGCGGACGAAACGTCCGCCTTACGAACAGGGGATGGGGTAAGGCGGAGGTGTCCTCCGCCCGGGGTTATGCGTTGATTTCGGCCTCGAATGCCCAGGCGAGCCACGGCAGCATCGTTTCGATGTCCGACGTCTCGACTGTCCCGCCGCACCAAATGCGCAATCCAGGGGGCGCATCGCGATAAGCACCGATGTCGAGGGCGACATTTTCATCCGCGAGCCGTTGGGCAACGGCCTTGGCAAAGGCTGCGCCATCCGTGATCCGGTCGTCGGTGAACTTGAGGCAGACCGAGGTTGTGGACTGCGTGGCCGGGTCGCTGGCGAGGTTTTCAATCCAGCCATGTTGCGCGACGAAATCCGCGATGGCCTGCGCGTTCGCATCCGCTCGTGCGATCAGCCCTTGCAGGCCGCCGACGGATTTCGCCCAATCGAGCGCGAAGAGGTAGTCTTCGACCGCCAGCATTGAGGGGGTGTTGATCGTCTCTCCCTTAAAGATGCCTTCGATCAGCTTGCCGCCTTTGGTCAGACGGAAAATCTTGGGCATGGGCCATGGCGGGGTGTAGGATTCGAGACGTTCAACGGCGCGCGGCGACAGAATCAGCATCCCATGCGCGGCCTCGCCCCCCAGCACCTTTTGCCAACTGAATGTGGTCACATCCAACTTGTCCCACGGCAGGTCCATCGCAAAGGCTGCCGAGGTCGCGTCGCACAGCGTCAACCCGGCGCGGTCCGTCGGGATCGCATCGCCGTTCGGCATCCGCACGCCGGATGTGGTGCCGTTCCAGGTAAAGCAGACATCGTGGTCGTAGTTCAGCGCACCCATATCCACGATCTCGCCGTAGGCGGCGGTGTGGACGGTGTGGTCGATCTTGAGTTGTTTGGCGACATCCGTGACCCAGCCCGCGCCGAAACTCTCCCACGCCACCATCTCCGCAGGGCGTTCCCCGAGCAGAGACCACATCGCCATCTCGTAGGCGCCTGTGTCGGAGGCGGGCACGATCCCGATGCGGTAATCCTCTGGTACACCGAGGATCTCGCGCGTTTCGTCGATGGCCTTTTTCAGCTTGGCTTTGCCGACGGCGGCGCGGTGCGAGCGGCCCAAAGGGGCGTCGGCCAAGGCGGTCAGGATATGTGTGGGGGGTTTGGCGCATGGCCCGGAGGAAAAGCGCGGATTGTTCGGGCGGGTGCCCGGTTGTTGCGTAGCCATTTCTGGTATCCTTACAGATAATCGCCCTTCGTTGGGGAAGGGTGTCCCACCGCCGGACATACGGAACCCCAGTAAAAACAGCAATAGGCAAAGGTGTTTGCCTTGAAGGTAAATGTAGCCTTTTGCAGAACGATGCAGGAACGCATGTTTCCTATTGGCACAAATTTGACACAAGGAAATCCGGTTTTGTTCCACAACACCAAGCCGCAGAATCGTGTGGTATGCTTAATGCAATCAGCCCTTTTCTGGCGGGTCAGGTGGCGTCATGAGTGGCATGGCGTTGATCTGGGCCGCGAACGTCAAAGGGTTGAAACCCGCCGCTAAGATTGTGTTGATTCAGCTGGCGGATTTTCACAATAAAGAAACCGGCCAATGTAACCCTAGCGCGCAGCGGTTGGCTGACGAATGCGAGATGGGCCGGGCAACGCTGTTTCGGCATATGACGACCTTGGAAGAATGCGGTCTCGTTACACGCCATGCCCGTGGCGATGGCGAAGGCGGGCGCGGGTCCAATCAGTATGAGTTACACCTCGACATCACCCTCGGTCCGAGTGCGCGCCCGAAGGTGGGTGGCAGCGGTCCCAACGGGGTTGAGTCTCAAAATGAGACGGGGAGAAACGTCTCAAAAACGCGGGGGAAAAGTCCCAGTAGTGAGACGGGGGTAGTCTCAAATCGGGACAGGAACCTTACCATTGAACCTAAAAAGGAACCTCCTTCGCGCAGGCGCGAGGCGGGGGAGGCTGAGAAGATTCTGGAAGCCTATCCACCAGACCGACTTCGCGGCAGAGCGGCCTGCCTTGCCCAAATCGAAGAGGCCGTGAAGGAAGGGATCAAGCCGGAGGACTTGCTGCAAGCCGCCCAAGCCTACGCCACCGACAGCGCAGGGTTCACCCGCTCCAAGGTCTGCTTTTCCGACAACTGGTTTCAGTCACGGCGCTGGCAGGCCTATGTCGATAAGCAAGCGGAAGACCTAGAAAAGGCGAAGGTGTTGGAGGCCGATCACCATGCGCGGCTGGCCTGCTGGATTAGCGGCCGCAGCCCGATGTGCAAACACATCACGGCACCGCAGGTTACTGCGTTGCTCGCTTCAAAGCTGGTGACCCAGGCCCAAATCCAAGCCGCTGGCCTCAGATCATGACCGCAACCGATCCCACCGAAGAGCAAACAGCAAGGCGACCCATGTCATACGCTGGCGCTGCTGACACGGGACCTTGCGAGGGGCGGCAAGCCTCCCCTTCGAACCCCACCGGTGCGGTAAAAGCCCGCACCAAAGAGCCGCTGACCGAGACCTTCGTCTTTCGGTGCACATCGGCGGAGAAGGCCCAGTTGCGCGCCAAGGCCGAAGCCGCTGGCCTTCCTGCTGCGACCCTGCTGCGCGAGGCGCTTGGCCTTACCGAGGCCCGCCGTCGCAAGCCCATTCCCCGCGTTGACCCTACGCTGGTGCTGGCCGTCGGGCGCATTGGCGGCAACCTCAACCAGATCGCCCGCTGGCTGAACCGCGCGATGTTGGTTGGCCGCACCGACCTCGACAGCCTGACCGTCGCGCGCCGCCTGCTGACCATCGAACGCCAGCTTGCCCAGATCGTTGAGGCTGCGCGCCGATGCTGATCAAGTTCTTCCGCAACGGCAAAGGTGCGGGCGCTGGTCCGGTCGGCTACCTCGTCGCGGACAAGGTGCTGGCCTATGACGACAACCGCGACCTGATCCGCGATGCAGGCGGCCAACCGATGACCGTCACGCGCGAACCCTTGCCCGAGGTCCTGCGCGGCAATCCCGACCGCACCGAAGCCTTGATCGACGCCAGCCGCCACCAGTGGACCTACCGCGCGGGCGTGATCAGCTTTGCCGCAACCGACGCTCCGTCCGAGGAACAGCAGGCCGAGGTCATGGACGGGTTTGAGCGTCTGGCCTTCGCGGGGCTGGACCCGACGCAATATGACGTGCTCTGGGTCCGACATACCCACGAAGACCGCGTTGAGCTCCATTTCTGCACACCGCGCTTGGAGCTGACCTCGGGCCGAAGCCTGAACATCGCGCCGCCCGGCTATCAGAACGCCTTCGACACCCTGCGCGACGTGATGAACCAGCGCCACGGCTGGGCCGACCCGATGGAGCTGGAGCGTATCCAAGAGGTCCGCGACACCATCGAAACCCCAACCCGCGCCCAAGGCCGGGACGAGCTGCACGCGTGGCTGCAAGATCAGATCAGCGTCGGTCTGATTACTGACCGCGCCAGCATGCTCGACGCCCTCGTCGATGCGGGCTTCGACATCCCGCGCACGGGCAAAGCCTACCTGACCGCCCAAGACCCCAACACCGGCGAACGCTGGCGTTTGAAAGGAGAGATTTTCCATGAAAACTGGCAAGCCGACCCGGCTGAGCGAGAAGCTGAATGCGGAGCTGGACACGATCCGGCAGGACTACGCCGCCTCGATGGCATCCCAACTGGAGAGCTTCAGGACCGATTTGAACGCCATTGCGACCAACGCGCAGCATACAATCGAGATCGATACCCGCACTTTTCTGCGACAGAACAAGAGCTGGCTGACGATCTCACCCTGGTTGATCACGGGGACGTTCTTGGCGGGGATCGCCTTGATGATGGCGGCGAGCTTGCTTTGGACGGTCCAACTGACGCGCTCGGAACTGACGGAACTGGGCCTGACGCGGATCGACAGGGAGGACGGGACGTGGCTGGTGCTGGACCCGACCAAGACGCGGCTGAGGACCTGCACGCTGGGTGGCAGGTCAGTGACATGCATCAAGATCGAGGAGGACTAGATGACGAAACCCCTGACAGCGTTGGAACGCGACTTGCTCGCTTGCGTAGAGCGGTTGGTGACGGCCTGCGAGGTCTCAGCAAAGGAATTGAGCGGGTTAGAGGCACGCTCGACGACCAAGATGCAGAGCCAGATGGATGGATTGGCCGCCTGCGTGTAGGTGCTCATTCAATCGCAAGTGGCGTCCGTGGCTGCGTTGCACGGCTTGTTGAGCGAGGGCTCGAACTACGGGAATTTGCGCAGGCAACTCGAGACCAGCTTGAAGTTAGCGAAAGCCGCCGAAGAGAGGTTAAGACAGAGCTAGAAGAGCGGGAGGTGGAGATGGATCGGGGGATGACGCATTGAACAGCTTCCAATCTACGGAGCGCGTCCTTCAGCAACGTTTTTGCCAACTTGATAGCAGTGCAAAGCACACGGAAAATGTCTCACAGTTATGCCATCGACTTCGGTCTCGCAGGTTAGTGTTTTGGTTGTAGCCCCAACAGGCAAAGGCATATCGGCATGCTTCTTCGCAAGTTCGATCAGGCCTCGCAGCTCACCAGGCTGATCTCCTGCATAGCGATCAGACCATTTGATCTCATATGCCCATGATGGCTTTAGGCGCGCGGCATCCACACGCACCAAGTCGACCTCAAGATAGGTTCTACCCTGTTTCCAGCGGGCGTAGTGGATGTTGTTCATCATTTGGTTCGAATGGAACCACTGCGAAAAGATGGCTGTTTCGGCCAAAGCGCCCATTGGCTCATCCCCGTCTTCGACAGGCGCAAATAGGGCCGTTCTCATGGAAGGATTTGTCAAATAGACCTTAAAATTCCGCATCCGAGCGAATGTTTTACCAGTTTCGTCCACGCGTTTGACACGAACGATCAAGAATGCTGCTTCCAGATAGTCGAGATATTTGGTGATCGTGTTCTTTGCTACGCCAGAGCTTTGGGCCAGCCCATCCAAGCTGATCTCCTCCCCTGTGTGATAGGCCAGCGTGGTAAACAGCCGGTTGAGTTCTTGGATGTCCTGTATCCCATAGAGGCTTGGCAGATCGCGCAACAGAACCTTATCGATGATGTCGCGCCCCAAAAAACGTTGAACGTCAGCCTGAATCGTCTTGTTCAGCACCGCTTCAGGATAACCACCAAAGTTTAAGTAGTTGATGAACTCGATATTTAATTGTTCGATGTCGGTTGTTGTATAGCGCATTGTGCCTTGCATCTGACGGGCTTCGATCAATTCGTCTTCGACGTCTCGAAAGGCCAAAAACTCCGCAAATGTAAGTGGTGGAAGGAAGAAGTCGGTGAACCGCCCTGCACCTGACTCTTGGCTTTTCAATTTGAGCGCTGCAGCTGCGGACCCCGATGCGATGAAGCGCGTTTTGGGGTGTCGATCTGTCAGAACCTTCAAGTGGACTTCCCACTCCTTGAGGTACTGAACCTCATCGAAGATTATAATGCGACGTTCATCCGAACCCTGACCCGTCACTTCTTCAAAAAGTGAGATCAACCGGTCAAGGGGCATGCCACTATAGAGGGGTGTGTCGATGGACACGAACAAGATTCGCGTTCTGTCAAATCCATCACGTAGCGCCTCTTCGATCATTTGACGGAGCATGACGGTTTTTCCGACACGGCGTGGCCCCATAAGAATTGTCGAACGATTTACGGACCAGTCGAGCGATAACTCACAAAAAGGCCTAAAGTAGGATCGGTACTTTTCGATTGATCCGTCTGGAATAGCGTATTCTGCATCCCACCAAGGATTGTCTCTTTTGAGGCTCTTCAGGATGTCTGATTGTGATATTTCAAGCATGTCGGGTTAGTATCACGGTCGTGATCCTATCACAACGCCATGCCTCAGGGTGCTGATATGTAACATCTATTTGCGTCATTTTATCAGCCGGACCGATCAGATTTGCAGTGATCTTTAGCTAACTGAACATCCAAGCGCAAGGTGACCAGACCCTAGGCTTGCATCCGAAGTGCATCGAAATGCCGGGCTAAACGAAGACCTCAATGCCCGATGGATCAGGGTGAAGTTCTCACAAAGATCAATTCTCTTCACTGCCTTCAAAAACATCCGGCAACACCCGAGACAAAACGCCAATCAGAAAGGCTGTACTGATCCCGAAGGTCAGCAAACCCGTGATCGCGCAGAACGTGGCAACGATGCGCGCGTCTGGACCCAACACGATGTCACCGTATCCAAGTGTCGTGTATGTCACCGTGGCGAAGTAAAAGCTTGTCACAAGGTCAGGTAAATCGGTGATCCGCGAAAAGAGCAATGACCATGTCCAAACCTGCAATGTATGCGCTAGAATAAGCACGAAAATGCTGAATGAGAGCAATGCCACGACCCGCAGTCGCGACCACCTTCTAACCCCAAAAAGCCCTGCAACCTTTGAAAAATGCGGAATGCTAAGTGCGATAGCACCAACATGAACCAGGGCGCTGAACGTCAACAGTCCGGTTCCGAGAAGTATTTGTTGGACGGCACCCATAGCACGTTCCTTGGTTTGTTTCTAAGACTTGATCTATAGAGATAGAGACACAGACGACATCCAGGGGCAATTATTATGGCGCAAAACAGCATTTTCGGAATCTTGGGTTTGATCGGTGTATTGGTGAGCACTGACGCTGTTGCGCAAGAGGCAACGCCGCGCCCGGCCAAAGTGGCGACTGTGACAGCTTCGGATACCGTCATCTCGCGCAAATACCCAGCTGTCGTCTTGCCATCTCAAGAGATTGAACTGTCCTTCAAGGTCTCTGGGCAAATCATTGATCTGCCTATTCGGGCGGCATCAAATGTGAGTGCGGGCGATACAATCGCCCAGATTGATACACGGGATTTTGAGAACCAGATATCCCAGCTTCAAAGCAGTCGTGATCAGGCAACTGCGCAACTAGAGGCCTTGCAAGCAGGTGCTAGGCCAGAAGAGATATCCGCGCTAGAAGCAGCGGTTGCCTCTGCTCAGGCGCAAGTCGAGCAGACTGCGGACGCATTGAGCAGGGCTGAAACACTGCTGGAACGCGGCGTGGCGACGCGGGCGCAGGTTGAAGGCGCGCAGGCAGAAGCGCGGGTTGCACAGGCGAATTTGCGCGCGCAACAAGAGCAGTTGCGGATTGGGGAGATTGGCGGACGACCTGAAGAGATTGCAGGTGCCGAGGCCGCTTTGCGCGGCATTGACGCCCAAATCAAAGTGGCCCGGGATAACCTGTCAGACGCCACGCTGACCGCCCCTTTTGATGGCATCATTGCGCGCCGGGATATTGAAAATTTCGCAAACGTGTCTGCGGGACAAAGCATCGCCTTGCTTCAGCGGTTAGAAGTTGTGCATCTGGCCTTTGACATTCCCAGCCTTGATGTGACCGAGCTGACCCGAAATGGGCCTGACAGCATCACCAACACTGCCACCTTCAATTCTCTACGTGGACAGGAATTTGAAACCGAACTGGTCGAATTTTCTGTTCAGGCTGACAGTGCAACGCAAACCTATCGGGGCCGCGTATCTGTGACTGTGCCTGAGGGCGCCGTGATCCTGCCCGGCATGGTGGCGAGTGTGATTTCATCAACCCAAGGGTCAGCCGCACAAGTCAGCGCGCCCCTGTCTGCCATTGCGGCCGGACCCGATGGATCTCCATTTGTCTGGCTGGTGGCCGCAGATGGAAGAGTATCCGCGCAACAGGTTTCATTGGGAGAGGCTGCAGGCGACAGCGTGGTGATCAGCGAAGGCCTTGTTGGTGGCGAGACGATCGTGTCCGCAGGTGTCAGCGAGATCATCGACGGAATGACCATCCGCCCGATCACACGCGTGGGGAACTGATCAGATGGATTTGGCCCGGTTCGCGCTGGAAAAGCGCCTGATCTCCGCCGTTGCGACTATTTTGATCCTTTTTGCTGGGTATTTTGCCTATACGGTGCTGCCGCGTTTTGAAGACCCCGAGTTTGTCATCCGGCAGGCGCAGATTGTAACGCCCTATCCCGGTGCCTCAGCCGAGGAAGTCGCCGAGGAAGTGACCGAAGTTGTGGAAAACGCGTTGCAGCAATTGCAGGGAATTGATGAAGTCCGTTCTGTGTCTTCTCCCGGCCTCAGCACCGTCACGGTCGAATTTACGATTGCAGCAACGCCTGGCTACACCGAGCTGGATCAGGTCTTTTCAAAGATGCGCGCCAAGATATCGGATGCGCAATCGCAACTACCGCCGAATGCGCTTGGGTCTCAGGTCTATGACGACTTTGGCGATGTCTATGCCCAGTATTACGCGATCACGGGTGAAGGGTTCACGATCACTGATCTCTATGAATACGCCAAAGATTTACAGCGCGAACTGGTCACGGTGGATGGCGTCTCGAAGGTAGTTTTGAATGGTGTGCAGGAAGAGGTCATCTATGTCGAATATGCCCCTGCGCGGCTGACCGAACTTGGCCTGTCACCGGGACAGATCCAGCAACTGTTGGAGGGGCAAAACCTTGTCACACCAGCCGGGTCGATCAAAGCGGGTCTGTCGCGTCTTTCAGTACGGCCAGAAAGTGCGGTGGGATCGATTGATGCAATCCAGAACCTTCTGATTACAAACGCACAGAGCGGCACATCTTTCCGTCTGGGAGACATTGCGACAGTGTCGCGCGGACTGAAAGAGCCTGCAAGTACTCTGTTGTTTCGCAATGGTGAACCAGCCATCGGTCTGGGCATTTCCAACACACGTGGCGGTAATGTCGTGAACATGAGCAATGCGGTCAAAGACCGGATTGCTGAATTATTTGATGAACGCCCGATTGGCATCAAGGTATTGCCGATCTCGGATCAAGGCGCTGCGGTAAAATCATCTGTGGATGATTTCGTCGTCAACGTCGCACTAGCATTGGCCATCGTGGTTGGCACGTTGCTGATCTTTATGGGGTTGCGCTCTGGCATCCTGATGGGTGGCATTTTGCTTGTGACCATAGCGGGCACGCTCTTTGGGATGTACCTTTATGGTCTCAACATGCAGCGTATTTCGCTGGGTGCGCTGATCATCGCCTTGGGCATGCTGGTGGACAACGCTATTGTGGTCGTCGAAGGCACGCTGGTGCGCGTGCAGCGCGGGGAAGACGCCGCAAAAGCATCGCGCGCTATCGTCAAGCAAACCATGTGGCCGCTCTTGGGCGGCACGGTTGTTGGCACCCTAGCGTTCTCTCCCATCGGGTTTTCGCCTGACAACACGGGCGAGTATGCAGGAAGCCTGTTCTGGACCATCGGCATTGCCTTGCTGTTCTCATGGCTCGTGGCGATCTGGCTCACGCCTTATTATTGCACCGTGTTGCTCAAGCAGGGCCAAGCGGACGCCGAGCCCAAAGAGAACGCGTTCCTCAATGTCTACCGCGCGTTTCTGGCGCTTGCGATCAAGGTGCGCTGGATCACCGTCGGCATCACTGTGGCGCTTTTTGTATCGGCCATTGCAATGTTCGGTGCCGTCCCGGCGGGGTTCTTTCCGTCGTCCACACGCGATCAGTTCGTGATCGACTATTTCCTACCGCAAGGGGCCGACATTGCGAACACTCAAGCTGATCTGACTGAAATCGCAGAATACGCGCGTGGGTTAGAGGGCGTGACAGGGACTAACACAGTCGTGGGTGGCGGTCATCTGCGCTTTATGCTGATCTATGAAGCAGAGGGCGGAAATCCGGCCTATGGTCAGATTTTGGTGGATGTCGAAGACTATACCATCATCGACGGGCTGCGCACGGATTTGCAGGCTTACATTGATGAGGCATACCCTGAATCCAACACGAAAGTTTGGAAGTTCGTTTTGGGTCCGGGTGGGGGCTCCAAGTTGGAGGCGCGGTTCTTTGGTCCAGAACCAGCTGTTCTGCGCGATCTAGCCGCACAGGCGAAAACGATCATGTCGCAAGCCGGTGCCGTGGCTGTCAAAGACGACTGGCGCGAACAGGTACAGGTCGTACGTCCCGTCATCGACATCGAAAACGCGCGCCGTTTGGGCCTGACTCAGGGCGAGATTTCCAATGCAATTTACAGCCATCTGACGGGCACAACCCTTGGCGTTTACCGCGAACGTGATGAATTGCGTAATGTGGTCATGCGCCCCGTTGAAGACGCGCGCAACGACATCGGCCAGTTGCGTGATATCCAAGTCTACAGCGCGGCGATTGGCCGATATATACCGATCAGCCAAGTTGTCGACCGCTTTGACATTGTGTTTGAGGCAGGCAATCTGCGCCGTATCGACCGGGCTTTGGCGATCACTGCGCAATCGGACAATGCGCCGGGTGTTCTATCGGGTGATCTGTTTGAAGCCGTGAAGGGCCCCATCGAAGGCATTGCTCTGCCCCCCGGTTACAGCATGGAATGGAAGGGTGAGTTTGGCAGCTCTCAAGAGGCCAACGCAGGCCTCGCATCGACTATGCCCATCGGGTTTGGGGCAATGTTCATCGTGGTCTTGTTCCTGTTTAATGCATGGCGGCAAACAATCATCATCTGGCTGGCCGTGCCATTGGCGTTGATTGGTGTGATCTACGGTCTTGCCGGCACGCAAACGCCGCTGGAGTTTATGGCAATCCTCGGCATCCTGTCGCTGACGGGCATGTTGATCAAGAACGCGATTGTTCTGATTGACGAGACGGACACGCAAATTGCGGATGGCAAGGCACGTATGGCTGCCGTCATAGATGCGGCTGTCAGCCGTGTCAGGCCGGTGTCCTTGGGCGTATTGACCACCGTTTTGGGCGTGGTGCCGTTGTTGTGGGACCCGTTCTTTAAGTCGCTTGCGGTGGTCATTATCTGCGGACTTAGCTTTGCGACAATTCTGACCTTGATTGTCGTCCCCGCGCTCTACGCGATTTTCTTCCGTGTGCGCCAAGAGGAAACTGCCGAAGGTTAACAAACGGATCTGCGCATTAGGTTGTCGGGGCGAACCTTCAGCGTCTTCCACGCTCGCGTGCTAAAAGGAAATCACTGTGCCAGAAATCATTGTCCCGGCCTTTATCTCTGTCACATTGGGCTTTGTGGTGTTTTTCCTCGGAGCCTTTCTGACTCGCAAGATCGCTGTCTTGGGAGACTACAACATCCCCGAGCCGGTCTCAGGTGGCCTTGCCGTCGCACTGCTTACATGGGGCTTCTTTGCCATCACGGGGCAACAAATTACGTTTGACTTAGAGGTTCGCGACTATCTGCTTGTGGTGTTTTTTGCGACCATTGGGCTGAATGCACAAATTGCGGACCTGTTCAAAGGGGGCCGTCTCCTTTTGCTCCTTCTCGGGCTGACACTTGCCTTCATGGTTCTGCAAAATGTTGTGGGTCTGTTGGGTGTTACCCTGTTTGGCTTGCCCGCCGCCACATCCGTTCTGGTGGGCTCTGCTTCGCTGATAGGGGGGCATGGCACAGCGATTGCATGGGGCCCGCAAATTGAAGAGCTGACCAGGTTTGGCGCAGCACCCGAAACGGGTGTGGCCGCTGCAACGTTGGGTCTGATCCTTGCCGCAGTGCTGGGAGGGCCGATTGCAAAGCGCCTGATCGACCGTAACAGCCTACAAAGCGATCAGGCTGATGAGCCGATTGTTGGCCTTGAGTTTGACGACAAGGAGAACCCTGACGACCTTATCAACCATGTCAGCCTGATGCGCGGCATGCTCGCCGTGCATGTGGCGATCTTGCTGGGCTACATCGTGCATCTGGGGATTATTGAGGCTGGCGTGAAGCTGCCCTTGTTCGTTCCCTGCCTGCTGGTTGGCATCGTCATGTCCAACACCATTCCTTACCTCATGCCTTCAATCACATGGCCTGCACGTACCAAGTCTCTTGCGGTCATTTCAGACTACTGTCTGTCGGTGTTTCTGGCGATGTCCTTGATGAGTCTTCAGCTTTGGACCCTCGCAGAATTGGGCGGGCCGATTTTGGCCGTTCTGGTGCTGCAAGTTGTGATGACGGTCGCGTTTATCCTACTCATCTTCTTTCGTCTGATGGGCAGCAACTATCAAGGTGCGGTGCTCAGCGCAGGTTTCGCAGGGTTCACACTTGGGGCCACGCCAACCGCGATTGCAAACATGTCATCCGTGACAAAACGTTACGGTCCCGCACCGCTTGCATTTATCGTCTTGCCGCTTGTCTCAGCGTTCTTCGTCGACCTAGCCAATGCAGTGATTATCCAGTTTTTCGTTAATCTGTAACCTCGATCAATGTTGTTCCTCGCATGAAGGGGGCTGCGCTAAGCCAGATCGGTCGATTTTGGGCAGGTCCGCCAACTATTTCTCGTCATAAAAATAGAACTTGCGGCGGGAAACATCGCTGTTTGTGATGAGGATTTTCCAAAGCGTTTCACCAACAAATGCGAGGATGCCCCCTGCGACAGCTAGGTGCAGTAGGAACAGTGTATAGATATCCCAGAAATTGCCCGTGTCTGAACGATAAGAGATAAAGCCAATGCTACTGGCTACCAGAAGCAGGATACCCATCAGGCGCAGAGAGTTGGCGAATTTATTGATCGGCGTGTTCGGGTCTTTCAGATGCTTCATCGGGTTGCTCGCCTTATCCAATAGCCGAAAAGAACAGCTTTGCTTCGCTTTGCGGCGACGTGCCTTTTGAGAGGGATTGCTCAAAGATGTAGTGGGTGTATTTCTGAATTTCCGCGCTGGAAAACGATCTGTCATTCGCATCGGCATGATCAAAAACGGCCTGAGCGGTTTCCCCGGCCAGACGCGCCGACTGCTCACTGTCAGGAACGGAAATCCCATAGACCAGCCAAATAAGGTTCTTGTCGAATTCTTCGCAAAACTTGACTGCGATCGAGAGCGGTAACTCCCGTCTTTCAAGCTCATAATTTTTATAGGACTTGTCGGCGATCCCAAGTATCGCGGCGACCTTGCTTTGAGGATAGCCCAATTGGCTGCGTACGCTGAGCATCCTTTGGCCTATCCCAATCAACACAGTTGACATGCGGACAAATGTTCCCATATTTGGACTAACGTAACCTAATGTGACGCGTTCTGTCTAATCATACTACTATTTGATCAAGAGGAAAGAACTATGAACGAATGTACCCTGCTTACCCCTAGACAATTGGCAGCTGAGACAGGTTGGCCAGAGAAGCGGATCAGGAAATTGATCTCGACGAGAAGCATTAGGTTCTTGAGAAATGGGGCAAATTTCCTTCTGCCTCAGAACGCTATTCATGAATACATCGCACGGAACATGGTCGAGCCATGCCAGGTCGAGGTGCCGGAAAATGAGTGATATTTTGCCATCACATACGACGCCGCGTGCCCTCGCGAAGCGTCTTACCGCTTCTCCACGATTCGTGTCGGACACTGTCCGCGAACTCGGATGCTTTTGCAAAATTGGTCAGAAAGTCATTATGTTGGATCATCATGTGGTCACGTTTATGGAGGCGATGGAATGCCGCTCAAAGTCTTCAAACGGAACAAGCTCTATAGCTACAGAGGCACAGTTGCCGGTAGGCGACTACGAGGCCCTACGGGAACAGCGGACAAGAGGATCGCAGAGAGGATCGCAGCAGAAATCGAAACAAAAGCGTGGCAAAGTCATCTTGATGGACCGGGCGCAACGCTGACGTTTGCCCAAGCCGCAATTGCTTATAGGCAGGCAGCGCGTGACGACCGGTTTCTTGATCGCGTTGAGGACTATTGGAAGGACACGCTTGTCCCAAAGATCAACGGCGAGGCTATCCGCCAAATGGCCCGCAAATTGTATCCTGGCGCGGCCAATGCCACTTTGAACCGTCAAGGCATAGTACCGGCGCAAGCGATCATCAACTACGCAGCGGATTTGGAATGGTGCGCACGGATCAGGGTTAAACGGTTCAAGGTCAAAGCCAAGAGAAAGACCCCTGCAACACGGGGGTGGGTAGAAGCTTTCGCGCAGCAAGCGGTACAAGATGAGCTACATCACTTGGCTGCGCTGTGCCTGTTTATGTTTGGCACGGGAGCGCGACGTGGTGAGGCATGTGCTTTAACTTGGGGTGACGTTGAGCTGTTTCAGAAGAAGGCCGTGATCAATCAAACCAAAATCGATGACCAACGCATTGCGCACCTGTCGCCGCCAGTCATCGCGGCATTGGCGAACATTCCTTCAAACCGTAAACCTGACAGTTTGGTGTTTCAGTATGCCTCTGGCGAAAGCGTGGGGCAGGTCTGGAACAACGTCATCGAGCGAGCGGGCATCGAAAAGCTCTCGCCCCACTGTTGCCGCCACGGATTTGCAACTTCGATGCTGCAGGCCGGGATAGACCCAAAGACTGTCGCGGTACGTGGTGGTTGGAAAGACGTTGGAACAGTTATGAAATTCTATGCGCACGCGATGGATGATCCGACCGTCACAGATGTGCTTTTTGGCACAAAATAGACACAAGACGAAAGCAGCTTTCGATCAAGTATCTGTAAATAAAAGGAAATATAGCAATGAATTGGACCCTTCGTTGGGGAAGGGTGTCCCGCCGCCGGACGTACGCTGCCGCGCGGGGTGGTGCAAGCCGCGTTTGAGGGCTATAGCGCCGCTTGTTGATTTATTTGCGACATGCCCGTCGCCTTTCGGAAACTTGCCCATGTTTGTGTGTACGCTTTTGACGAACCCTGCCCGCCCGTCGCTGAATCCTGCGATGGTGGACGCGTTGCGCAACGCGTGGGGCGGGGGGGATGTGCAATGGTTGGCGGTTGATGAGGCCGCCGCATTCACCTTGCCCGCAATCTCCGACAATCGATGGGACGTTTGGAGCGACGTGCGGGAGCATGGTGTCGATCTGGTCGTGCTGCCCTTTGAGGGGCGACGCAAGCGGATGCTGATTGCCGATATGGACAGCACCATGATCCAGCAAGAGTGTATCGATGAACTGGCGGACGTGGCCGGTGTCGGCGACAGGGTAAAGGACATCACCGCTCGGGCCATGAATGGCGAGCTGGACTTTGAAGCGGCTATTGTCGAGCGTGTCGGGTTGCTGGCAGGTTTGCCTGAAAGCGTGATTGCGGAGGTTTTGCGCGACCGCATTACCATGACGCCGGGTGGGGCGACCTTGTTGGCCACGATGAAGGCGGGAGGAGCCTATGCCGCCCTCGTCTCGGGTGGGTTCACGGCGTTTACATCCGCAGTCGCGGCGGAGTTGGGCTTTGATGAGAACCGCGCCAATACGCTGCTGTCTTCGGACGGCGTTTTGACGGGTGAGGTCGGAAGGCCGATCCTTGGACAGCAGGCCAAGGTTGATGCGCTGGAGGAGATTACAGCCCGTTTGGGTCTTGGCGCTTCGGATGTTTTGGCTGTTGGGGACGGTGCCAATGATCTGGGCATGTTGCATCGCGCGGGAATGGGGGTTGCGCTGCATGCCAAGCCGAGTGTCGCGGCGCAATGTGATGTCCGGGTGAATTTTGGGGATTTGACGGCGCTGCTGTTTTTGCAGGGCTATGCACGGTCCGAATTCATTGAGGGATGACTGGGGCGCTGCCCCAGACCCCGCCGTATTTTCGGACAAAAGAAATGTGTAAGGCGGACATGTTGTCCGCCTAGATCAGTGTGGGTGCGGCCCGCAGGTATCCTGTGTGCAGGCCCGCGAAGTTGTGGATGGGGCCGTTGGTGTAGGCCAAAGCCTCGGGGTGGTCGGGGTCGAGTGCGCCGAGTTTCACAAGGATCTGCGCAATCGCGCACTCGCTGGCGCGGGTGGCACCGTCGATGATCTTGAGCGCGACGCCCAGCTTTTGATCCGGCAGAATTGCGATGAAGTACCCTTCGGCCCCCGTCTTGATCGCCGCGCGCCCGCCCATCGCGCGGATGAGCCGGGTGCAGGCCCGCCTTTCGCCCGCGACCAGATCAGGATGCTGGGCCATGGCGTTGCGCAACTGGCCTTGCGGGCTGTCATCCGGCGCAATCGCGTATTTGGCCATCGCGCGCGCCATGCCGTGCAGGGTGCAGGCATGGTTCGGTGCCGAACAACCGTCGATGCCGAACCCCGGTGAGGTCTCGTCGGTCATCCGCTCGAACGCTTCGAGAGCAGCGGTTTGCACAGGATGAGACGGGTCAACATATTCAGGGCCCGCGCCGAGGTGCTTGGCAAGCGTGAGAAAGCCTGCATGTTTGCCCGAGCAGTTGTTGTGAATACGACAGGGCGTTTCGTGCGCGCGGATCATCGCGTCGCGCACATCGTCGTCCCGAGAGGGTTGCGGGCCGCAGCGGAAATCATCATCGCCGAGCCCGAGGTGGTCCATCCACGCGCCGACCTTTTCCGAATGGATCGTGGCCCCTTGGTGCGAGGCGCAGGCCAGCGCGAGATGTTCGGGTGTGAGGTTGTGCGCTGCGGCGGCCCCACTTTCGATCAGGGGCAGGGCCTGGATCATTTTTGACGACGAGCGGGGCAAGACCACCGCGTCCGGATTGCCCCAGGCATGCACGATCTGCCCGCTGTCATCGCAGACCACCGCGTGCCCCAAATGCGCGCTTTCAAGGAACGGTCCACGCCATATTTCGGCAAGCGTTACAGCGTCATGGGCCGGATGCGTCATCTTTTCCCTCACAGTTGCGCGAAAACTCGCCAATTCATCTTTCCTGCGTCGCGCGTTTCGCGCTAATGTGCCACTTGTCGAGAAGAAATGCCGCCCTTGCAAGAGAATGCGCTGAAAATGGCGTGCCCTGGGGCGGTGCAGGTATTGAGGTTACTTACAGCTTGGAGGCTGTGACTATGGGAATGACATCTAGAATATTGCGGGGCATGGCCATCACTGTAGGCGCGTTGTCGCTTATGTCCGGTGCGGCCTTTGCTCAGGATCAGAGCACGAACCGGGTGGCCGCCAAAACCGACTGGAGCGTGTTCGTCGAAGACAACCCGACCGAATGCTGGGGCGTTGCGACACCCAAGGAAACGGTGAACACCCGCGAGGGTCGCGTTGTTGCGGCGACCCGTGGCCAAATCCTGTTGATGGTCTTTTATCGACCCAGTGCCCAAGCCAAGGGGCAGGTTGCCTTTACCGGTGGCTACCCGTTCCGGTCCGGGTCGACTGTGAACATCAACATCAGCGGCAATGAGTTCGAGCTGTTCACCGACGGGGAGTGGGCATGGCCTGCGACCGCCGCGGATGACGCCAAGATTGTGACCGCGATGAAGCGTGGTTCAGACGCCATCGTCACTGGCGTGTCGAGCCGCGGCACAACGACCAAGGACACGTTCTCGCTGCTTGGCTTTACCGCAGCGGTCGAGGATGCTGAGGGCCGCTGCGGCGGCTAAGCCCGCCTTCGAAATCAAAAATGCGTGAGCGACTGTGCAGTGATGCACGGTCGCTTTTGCATTTCAGCCTATTGGGAACTGGGTGGTCCCTTATTACCTATCATTCATCGGACAACGCCACAGACACGAAAAGGAGACCGACATGGTCACCACAACAGTACACACATTGGACACAGCCCCAGAGGCGTCCAAACCCTTGCTCGAAAAATCTATCAAAGCCTTTGGTCGCCTGCCCAGTCTGCATGGTGTGATGGCAGAAAGCCCCGGCTTGCTTGAAGGCTACCAGCAGCTGCACCGTCTTGCGATCGAGGGCACGGCCTTTAGCCCCGAAGAACGCACCGTGGTTTGGATGACCGTCAACGTCGCCAACACCTGTCACTATTGTGTGCCCGCCCACACCGGCATCGCCAAGATGGAAAAGATCGACGACGCCATTGTGAACGCTCTGCGTGACGCGACTCCGTTGCCCGCCAAGTTGGAAGCCTTGCGCACCTTCACACTGGCCCTGCGCGAAAGCCATGGCCGTCCCGGAGCCGATGCAATCGCTGCGTTCGAGGCCGCTGGATACGGTGAACGTGCAATTCTGGATACGATCCTGATCTATGCCCAGAAGGTTATGTCGAATTTCACCAATGCGGTCTTTGAAACACCCACCGATGCGGCCTTTGCCCCGTTCGCCTGGGAACCCAGGGCGATTGCGGCTGAATAGACGTCGGACTGGGGCGCTGCCCCAGACCCCGAGGTATTTTTGGCGAAAGGAAGGTGTGGGCGAATCCCTTTGTGCTTGCCTGCACCTTTCCTATATAGGGGCGCATCACCTTACCTATCTGGACCTTTGCCATGGCTGACGCGCCGATCACTCAGGATGTTTTGACGATCCCCCGGAAGCTGCCGGAGGGGCCTGTCAACCTGGTCGGTCTGACCCGCGACGCGATGCGCGATGTGTTGATCGCCAATGGCACGCCGGAAAAGCAGGCCAAGATGCGTGTCGGGCAGATCTGGCAGTGGATTTACCAATGGGGCGTGCGTGATTTTGATGTCATGACGAACCTCTCCAAAGCTTATCGCGCCGAACTGGCCGAGCGGTTCGTGATTGAGATTCCCGAGGTCGTGTCCAAGCAGGTCAGCGAAGATGGCACCCGCAAATGGCTGGTGCGTATCGCCGGTGGGCACGAAGTGGAAGTTGTCTATATTCCCGAAGAGGGGCGCGGCACGCTGTGTATCTCGAGCCAGGTCGGTTGCACGCTAACCTGTTCGTTCTGCCACACCGGCACCCAAAAGCTGGTGCGCAATCTGACGGCGGCCGAGATCGTCGGGCAGGTCATGATGGCCCGCGACGATCTGGAGGAGTGGCCTACACCCGGCGCGCCCAAGGATGAAACGCGTTTGCTGTCGAACATCGTGTTGATGGGCATGGGCGAGCCGCTCTATAATTTCGAGAACGTGCGGGATGCGATGAAGATTGCGATGGATGCCGAGGGCATTCAGCTTTCGCGCCGTCGGATTACGTTATCGACCAGCGGCGTGGTCCCCGAGATTGCCCGCACCGCCGAAGAGATTGGCTGCCAGTTGGCCGTGTCTTTTCACGCCACCACGGACGAGGTCCGCGACAAGCTGGTCCCGATCAATAAGCGCTGGAATATCGAGGCGCTGCTTGAGGCCTTACGCGCCTATCCCAAGGTGTCGAATTCTGAACGGATCACCTTTGAATACGTAATGCTCAACGGGGTGAATGATACGGACGAGGACGCGCGCCGCCTGATCAAGTTGATCGACGGCATCCCGGCCAAGATCAACCTGATCCCGTTCAACGAATGGCCCGGTGCGCCTTATACCCGGTCGTCCAACAATCGCATTCGCGCCTTTGCCGACATCATCTACCAGGCGGGTTATGCGAGCCCGATCCGCAAGCCGCGGGGCGAGGATATCATGGCGGCCTGCGGGCAGTTGAAGTCCGCGACGGAGCGGGCCCGCAAGTCTCGTGCGCAGATCGCGGCAGAGGCCGGGTTGGGGTAAGCGGCGGCCACTGTTCCCGAGCGCGCCACAATTGGCCCCAACAATTTCCAAATCATGAACGATTGGTGCCATGGAGGCACGACAGGGTGACCCTCAGGGAATGAGGAAATGGAGACCACCCATGTCGATTATTACGAACCAAGACGAATTCGCCCACGCACACATCGTGGACCTTGTCACA
This sequence comes from uncultured Tateyamaria sp., assembly GCF_947494755.1. GTDB lineage: Bacteria > Pseudomonadota > Alphaproteobacteria > Rhodobacterales > Rhodobacteraceae > Tateyamaria. The sequence continues at coordinate 30,162 of NZ_CANLVZ010000003.1, read as the reverse complement.
CGCGAACGCGAGATTGCCTTGTCGCGCCGCGAATGGAAGCACCGGCTTGCCGGCTATGGTTTCTCCATCCGCGAAACAGATGCGGGCGACATGGTGGAAACTCTGCCCCACCGCATCGACGTGTGCGTCCTGCCAAGCGTCGCCGCCTGATCATCAACGCCCGGGCACCTCACCGCGTTTGTCGGTCGGGCCCCATGCGTCGATGATGTCGATCGCCTCTTGGGCTGTGTCGACGAAGCGGAACAGGTCCAGGTCATCGGCCGAAATCGTACCTGCATCAGACAGCGCGTCCCAGTTGATGATCGAATTCCAGAACGCCTTGCCAAAGAGCAGGAACGGCACCCGTTCCATGCGGCCGGTCTGGATCAATGTCAGGGCCTCGAACAACTCGTCCAGCGTGCCGAATCCGCCGGGGAATACGCAGATGGCCCGCGCGCGCATGAGAAAGTGCATCTTGCGGATCGCGAAATAGTGGAAGTTGAAGCACAAGTCCGGCGTCACATAGGCGTTCGGGGCCTGTTCGAACGGCAGCACAATGTTCAACCCGATTGAGGCACCGTTCGCATCGTAGGCCCCGCGATTTCCAGCCTCCATCACACCGGGCCCGCCGCCGGTGACGATGACGTTTTGTTTGCCTCCGCTTTGTTTGGACTTTTCAGTCATCAACCGTGAGAACGTCCGCGCCTCTTCATAATAGTCCGACAGGTCAGCCAGCGTTTTGGTGCGCGCCTGATCTTTGTGGTCGGGGTCGGGGATCCGCGCGCCGCCGAACAGCACGATGGTCGATTCAATGCCTGCCTCGTTCATCAGCATTTCGGGTTTGAGCAGTTCGAGCTGCAAGCGCACAGGGCGCAATTCATCGCGGCACATGAACTCATCATCTGCGAACGCCAATCCATAGGCGGGCGAGCGGGTTTGGGGCGTGTCCGGTACTCCTTCGGCGGCTTTGCGGTCTGTGTGCGCATCGCGGAAGGGGCTTTGGCGGTCGTCTTTCATCTGATCATGGTCCTTTCAAGGCTTGGGACAAGGGGTAGCGTGGCCTGCCCGCCTTGCCCAGATGTGATTGCATGGCGCGGTTGATTGTTGTCTAAGCGCGGCGACCATTTCTGGAGGGATTCCGCATGTCGAACGCACAGCTTGAAACCGCGATTGAGGCAGCCTGGGAGGCGCGCGACACGATCACGCCCGCGACCACAGGCGAAACCCGTGACGCCATCGAGGATACGCTGAACGCGCTGGACAGTGGCAAGCTGCGCGTCGCCGAGCGTCAGGACAGCGGTGACTGGCATGTGAACCAATGGGCCAAGAAGGCGGTCCTGCTGGGGTTCCGCATCAAGGATATGGAGCGTCAGGATGGTGGCCCTCAGGCCGGCGGCTGGTGGGACAAGGTTGACAGCAAGTTCAAGGGCTGGGGCGACGATCAGTGGAAAGGCGCGGGCTTTCGCGCAGTCCCGAATTGTGTTGTGCGCAAGTCGGCCTTCATCGCGCCGGGCGTCGTGCTGATGCCGTCCTTTGTCAACCTTGGCGCTTACGTGGATGAGGGCACGATGGTCGACACGTGGGCCACGGTCGGGTCCTGCGCCCAGATCGGCAAGAACGTACATTTGTCCGGTGGTGTGGGCATTGGCGGCGTGCTTGAGCCGATGCAGGCGGGGCCAACCATTATCGAAGACAACTGTTTTATCGGGGCGCGATCGGAAGTCGTTGAGGGCTGCATCGTGCGTGAGGGGTCTGTGCTGGGTATGGGCGTGTTCATCGGCCAGTCGACCAAGATCGTGGACCGCGAGACGGGCGAGTTCACCTATGGTGAAGTACCGGCGGGATCGGTGGTTGTGGCCGGATCCATGCCATCCAAGAACGGTGTGAACCTTTACTGCGCGGTCATCGTGAAAAAGGTCGATGCGCGGACACGTTCCAAAACGTCGATCAACGAGTTGCTGCGTGACTGACACGCCCAAAAAGTCAAAGAAGCCGTCGCGCCAGCAGGTCTTTACCTTGCTGGTGCAGATCGGGCGCAAAGATGGGGACGGTCTACCGGATGGTGCGACTGGCGCTGCCTTGATGTGCTTTGCCAGTGGTGTAGACGAGGCCGAAGCGGTGCGCGAGACCGTGGCGCTGCTCAAGCAGGCAGACACCGCCCCACTGGATGTCACCGGCTATGGCACCTTGGCTGAACGTGAGGCTGAAGGGCATGAGATCAGCGACGAAGAGCGGGACCTGATGGCGCGCGCACTGGCCGAGAATGCGGTGATCGTGGCGCAGGTCACGCCCTTCTTTGACGAGGCCTAGGCCGCGCGCTGTTCAACCAGCGTGATCGCTTCGAACTGACGCAACACCTGATGGATGGGCTTGGCATGTTCGGGCAGTAATCGGCTGGGCATATCGGCCAGAATGCTGGCGCTCAGGTCGCGCTCGTTTCGGCGCAATCGCCCGATATAGAGACTTTCCAGAGCGCATCCGGCGGCCACCAACGCTTCGTGGCCGGGCAACAGGATTTGCACATAGTCGGCGGTTGTTTGAGGTGCTGCCCAGATTGCCGCGTGTCCATTGACCATGTGCCGGGCAGGCACCAGAACCGCCTCCTGCCCAAAGATGTATTCGACGTCTGATCCCCGCAACACAAGCCGCTGTTCAGGTGACACCACAATGTCGCGGGCCAGCCCGAAATAGGGGGCCTGCAAGCGCACTGGCCTGAAGCTGCCCCGGGCCGGAACGGATTGGCGCACGGTGTGCAGTACAGGCACGATGTCACCCACCGCTGTCATCACGGTATCACCACGCCGCAAGGTCTCGGCTGGGCGATATCCGTTTGGGGTAGCAATGGGTGTGGCAGGGTGCAGGCTTGGCGTCGGACCAATCGGGAAGATGTCAGGTGAGATGGCTGCGAACAACACCTCGCGCGACAAGGTATGCGCGCCGCGACCCAACATCAGATCGCGCATATCCTGCGCCAAGAGCGGGTTGGGGGCATGTACCGTGTTCGACACCACTTGGGCGCGTTCGGGTTGTTCCAGCGCAAGCCGCGCCCAGTCTTTTGATGTGTCCCAGGCGTAGGTGACGCGCAGCGTGTGGGCCCGCCCATCGCCCGTCCACCGGATCGCGGCGTGATTGATGGTGTCGTTGTGGCGATGCACCATCGCGATCCCGCCGCCGGGAATGGCGCGAAAGATCAGCTCGCGCGCCCAAGGCACAGGATGCGCCACGCCCAACAGATCATGGGGACGCACATGCCCGGCCATGTTCGTTTCAAACATCAGCGTGCCGCGGGTCATCGCCTCGCGCGCAGGCGCGTTGGCCCGTTGGATACCCAGACCCGAGGGCGCATACCGCCCGTTCTGGTGATCACACAGCCCCGTCCAGATCACGCAGCAGCACTCGCCTTGCGCCACAGCGTGGCCTCGTATGCCTTGAGGGTCCGGCGGACGGCAGGACTGTATCCGGCACCGGTATGTGGGTCTAACTCAGGGAAAATCGAACATATCTCGGCCACGACCTGCTGCTCGAAGCTTTTGGTCGTCTGGGGGCCGGGCAGGAAACTTTCGGTGGCCAACCCTTCGGAAAAGACGACCTGATGTTTGTCGAACATGAGGTGGACATAGGTGACATTGCCGCCCGGCTGCTGAATGACGGATCGGTCGTTCACCAGATCCTTGGCGGCCACCAAAACTTCGGGCTCGCCAAACAGTAACTCGGCCAAACTGTCACGGATCAACACGCGGTGCAGTGGTGACACCATAATGTCGTTATGGGCTCCAAACGTGCCCGCGCGAATCAGGATCGGGGCGTGATTGCCCTCGGCCGGAACAGCGCGCATGCCGATCCAGCGCAGGGGTTGGGCACCATCGTCTTTGGTCAGCACCAGATCACCGGCCTGCAAATCCTCGACCATCCTGTCGCCTTCGGGCGTGGCAATCATCGTACCGGCCACAAAGCATGGGATTGAGGTGGCGTTGACGAACCCTGTATCGGTGTTGACCCCGTCGGTGATCGAATAGGTGAAGTTGAAGTCTTCGATGTTGCCGTCGCCGGTGACGGTCAGCATGCCGTTTGCGCCCAGGGTGACGACCTGGCCGGTTGGTAGGGTGATCGTATCCCCGACAGAAACAGCCTGCCCGTTGATATGGGTGACCGTCAGCGTGCTGCTGGTCGGCGCGATATCGTTGTCGAGGACGTTGAAGGAGGTGGTGCCATCAGGAAAGACGTTCACATCGTCCGAGATCGCAACCAGAGAGGTCTGCACGGAATTCCCGGCGATCAGCAGGTTTGAATCGTAGCTGTTGTCAGAAACGTCAGCAATCCCGATCCGGATCGAGTTCACGACGTTCGGATTAACCACCATCGTCAGGGTCATGGTGATGGTGAACCCGTCCATCTCGGTATTGAAGTCGCTGTCAGAGTTGTCGACAAACATGTTGATGTTGTTTGTGGTGTTGATGTTGCCCGGGTCCGTGTCCCCATCGCCCACGTCCATCTCGACAAGTTGTCCGTTGACCCAGACACCGACGAAATCCTGATAGATCGAGTTCTGGAATTCCGGGTATTCCTCTGAGCTGAACACGAACTGCATCGTCATGACGTTGCCGTCGGGAATGAAATCGACGTCTAGATACGACGCGTCGAAGGTGCGCGTGCCAGCGGCCGCGTTGAACTGGGAATTGTTGTTCGGGCCCGATGAGTTGGTCGAGGTGTTGCCGGACTGGTTCGCGTTCCCGGACGAGTTGGTGAAATCTTCGGCATCACCTGTCGACAGGATGACGCCGGTATTGCCGGGCGTGACCCCCGGCGCGACCGTATCACCGTCCGTATAGATCCCCGCACTGTCGCGGTCGCCGGTATAGGACGCTGAAACGACCTGCACGCCAGTGCCAAAAATCGTGCTCGCCATATCCGTGGCGTCAACGCCCTCGCGTACCGTCTGAATCGGAAGTTCCGATGCCGCAACCATATCCTGCCCACCCCAAATGTTGACGGCAGAACGGTTGCAGCGCACGCAGTTAGCCTGCGTGTCTCGACGTGCGTTTTTTGCACTTGGTGTGGTCGCACGTTGGCGACCGGACTGCTGATGCCCTGCCTCGGGTCATATTATTGCGCCGACTCTAGCACAGCTTTTAACAGGCTGTTAACTCTTTCGTGGCCGCAAGGGTTTGCAATCGCGTCCTTTTGGCCACAACCCATGATTGGAGACCGCATGCCTGGTATTGATCCCGCCCAATTGACTGCCGATCTTGTGCGTTGTGCCTCGGTCACCCCTGAGGATGCCGGGGCGCTTGATATCTTGCATGATCTGTTGCGCGATGCGGGGTTTGAGTGCGCGTGGGCGGATCGGGGTGCCATTCGCAATCTGTTCGCGCGGTGGGGGCCCAAGGGGCACACGCGCACCTTTGGGTTCAATGGTCACACGGATGTTGTGCCGATTGGCGACGCTGCATCTTGGTCGATGCCTCCCTTTCGGGCCGAGATTAAGGACGGGATCATGTACGGGCGTGGCACCACCGATATGAAGTCGGGCGTGGCCGCCTTTGCCGCTGCCACTATCGATTTCGTACAATCCACGCCGCCCGACGGTGCCATCATCATCGCCATCACCGGTGATGAAGAAGGCGATGCCACGGACGGCACAATCGCCTTGTTAGAGTATATATCCGAGCATGATGAGGCGATGGATGTCTGCCTTGTGGGCGAGCCGACCTGCCCTGAAAACATGGGCGACATGATCAAGATCGGACGCCGTGGTTCGATGACCGCATGGATCACCATCACGGGCGTGCAGGGGCATTCTGCCTACCCGCACCGCGCCAACAATCCGTTGAACCCCATGATGCGGTTGATGGATCAGCTTGCCTCTCACAAACTCGACGATGGGACCGCGCATTTCGACCCGTCCACTTTGGCGGTGGTCACAGTCGATACAGGCAACCCGGCCACCAATGTGATCCCGGCCCAAACCAAGGCGACGGTCAATATCCGCTTCAACGACACCCATAGCGGCGACAGCCTGACTGCGTGGTTGAAGGCCCAAGCCGATGCGGTCGCCACAGCCTTCGGGGTTGAGATTGATATGGACGTCAAAGTGTCGGGCGAGAGTTTTTTGACCCCTCCCGGAGCGCTTTCGGACATGATCGCCCGCGCGGTTGAGGCGGAAACCGGGCGGGTTCCGGCGCTCAGCACGTCTGGTGGAACGTCCGACGCCCGCTTTGTCAAGGATCACTGCCCTGTGGTTGAATTCGGCCTCGTCGGGCAGTCGATGCACAAGGTTGATGAACATGTGCGCGTCGATCATATCCACCAACTTAAAGCGATCTATGCGCGTATCCTCAGGGACTATTTCGGATGACATGGGCGATCCGGCAGACCGACGACATCGCGACCTGTCATGCGCTACGCCGCGCCGTTTTTATCGAAGAACAAGGCGTCAGTGAGGCTGACGAGGTGGATGGGCATGATGCGGAGGCCTTGCACGTGCTCGCGCATGTGGACGGCGTGGCGATGGGATGCGCACGGATATTGATCGGTGATGGCACGGCCAAGATTGGCCGCGTCTGCGTGTTGAAAGACGCGCGTGGCACTGGCCTGGGTGCGGCCATCATTCGTGCCTGCATGGATGTGGCGCGGGCGCAGACGGGCATTCGTAAGGCCAAATTGGGCGCTCAGGTGCATGCGCTTGCCTTCTACGAACGGCTAGGCTTTGCTGCCTACGGTCCGATCTATGATGATGCAGGGATCGCACACCGGGATATGGAACGCGATCTGTGAAACCGACCCTTGTCGTCATGCTCAAAGTGCCGCGCGCGGGGCGTGTTAAAACTCGATTGGGTCGCGATATCGGGATGACGGCGGCCGCGTGGTGGTTTCGCCATCAGGTCGCGCGATTGCTGCGCAGGATTGAGGATCCGCGTTGGCGGATCGTACTCGCGGTGGCCCCCGACGTTGAAGGGCTGCGCAGCCGCGTTTGGCCCGCGCGGTTCGACAGATGGCCCCAAGGCAGCGGATCATTGGGCGATCGGATGGCGCGGATGATGCGCCGCGCGGCTGGTCCTGTCTGCGTGATTGGCGCGGATGTGCCGGGGATTACGCGTACAGGTCTTGCCAAAGCGTTTGCCACCCTTGGCGATCATGACGCCGTCTTTGGACCCGCACCGGACGGGGGGTATTGGCTGATTGGTGTCAAAACAGGCTCTAAATTAAGGAAAGGCGCATTGATTGGCGTGCGTTGGTCGTCAGAGCATGCGCTTGCAGACAGCCGCGCCGCTCTCGTACCTTACCGGATCGGTCTGGTCGACATGCTTGCAGATGTGGACACCATCGACGATTTGCCATGACGACCCACAGTGTGCGTGCTACCTCGCGTTCATGACCCGTATTCCGACAAAACCCGAAATCCTTGACTGGATTGCCGCCAACCCGACCCTGACCGCCAAACGTGATATTGCCAAGGCGTTCGGCATCAAGGGGGCCGCGCGCATCGACCTCAAACGTCTGCTCAAGGAGTTGGCGGATGAAGGGCATTTGGAAAAGCGCAAGAAATCCTACAACGATCCGGACCGGCTGCCGCCCGTCAGTGTCTTGCTGGTCAACGCGCCTGACGATGATGGCGATCTGTTTGCACGGCCGATGGAATGGCACGGCACAGGGGTTGAGCCGAAAATCCTGATTATCACACGCGCTTCGGATCCGGCGTTGGGGGCCGGGGATCGTATTCTGGCCCGCCTGACTTTGGTGAGCGGGCAAGACTATCATTATGAGGCGCGGCTGATCCGGCGGATCGGCACGAACCCTGCACGTTTGCTGGGCGTGTTCCGCAAAACGGCCGAAGGCGGGCGCATTGTGCCTGTCAGCAAGGGCACAGATAGGGAATGGTCGGTTGCTGCGGACGCGACGGGCGGGGCCAAAGACGGCGAGTTGGTTGAGGCGGAACAAGCAGGCCCCAAATCACGTATTGGCCTGCAACGCGCCCGTGTTGTGGATCGTTTGGGCGATCCTTCTGCGCCCAAGGCTGTGTCGTTGATTGCGATCCATGAACATGGGATTCCAGACAGCTTTCCCGATGAGGTCGTCGCCGAAGCCGATGCCAAAACACCCGTCGGTCTGAAAGGGCGCGAAGATTTGCGCGACATGCCTTTGATCACGATTGACCCCTGGGATGCGCGCGATCATGACGATGCGTGCTATGCCCATGCCGATGACGATCCCAAGAATAAGGGCGGCCACATCATCTGGGTCGCGATTGCGGATGTGGCGGCCTATGTCACGCCCGGCTCTGCCTTGGATCGCGAGGCGAAGAAGCGGGGTAACTCAACATATTTTCCCGACCGCGTGGTGCCGATGCTGCCGGATCGCTTATCAGGTGATCTGTGTTCTCTGCACGAAGGAGTCCCGCGCGCTTGTATCGCTGTGCGGATGCAGATTGATGCCCAAGGGGAAAAGATCGACCATAGCTTTCATCGTGGGTTGATGCGCTCACCTGCATCCCTGAACTACGAAGAGGTGCAGGCGGCGATGGATGGCATGCCGACCGAGCGGACAAAGCCCTTGTTAGAGCCTGTTTTGCAGCCGCTCTACGCCGCTTACGCTGCCCTTCTTGAGGCACGAAAACTACGCCAACCGCTTGAGTTGGACCTGCCGGAACGTCAAATCGTGCTGGATGAGGATGGCACCGTCAGTTCGGTCAATTTCAAGGACCGGCTGGATGCGCACAAGCTGATCGAAGAATTCATGGTGCTGGCCAATGTGGCGGCGGCGGAGACGTTGATTGCCAAGTCACAGCCTTTGCTGTTCCGGGTGCATGAGGAACCTGCGCAAGACAAGCTCGACAGTTTGCGTGAGGTTGCGCAGGCCGCGGGTCTGAACTTGGCCAAAGGGCAGGTGCTGAAAACCGCGCATCTGAACCGTTTGCTGGCACAGGCGCGCGATACTGACGATGCGGAATTGATCAACATCTCGACTCTGCGGTCCATGACGCAAGCCTATTACGGGCCGCAGAATTTCGGGCATTTCGGGCTCGCCCTGAAAATCTATGCGCATTTCACGTCGCCCATTCGCCGCTATGCCGACCTGATCGTGCATCGCGCCCTGATCACTGCCCATGGATGGGGCAAGGACGGTCTGCGGGCCGAGGATGTCGAGGTGCTGGAAAAGACCGGCACGCATATTTCAGACACCGAACGCCGTTCCATGATGGCCGAACGGGATACGACCGATCGCTACCTTGCTGCTTATCTGAGCGAACGTGTCGGGGACGAAATCGAAGGTCGCGTGGTGGGGATCGCCAAGTTCGGGATCTTTGTGAAGCTGGACGGCAGCGGGGCGGATGGCCTTGTGCCGATGCGCTCCATCGGAGCGGAATACTTCCATTTTGACCGAGAGGCGAACACGCTCATGGGGTCCGACACTGGCATGGTGATCAGTATTGGGCAGCGCGCCACTGTGCGTCTGACTGAGGCGGTGCCGGTCACGGGTGGTGTCGCGCTCGAACTGCTGGCGCTGGATGGCAAATCGCTGCCCAAGGGGCGCAGCAGCCCGGCGGGTCGCAGTCCGCGCCGCAAGCCGACGAAGGCCAAACGACGCAGTGACAAGACCAAGCGCAAGGTCAGTCGCAAGCGGTGATCAAGCTGCACGTCCTGTCATATTCTGACAGGACGTGTGCTATGGTCGCCCAATGACTCGCACCCATCGCCTGTTCCAATTGATGCAAACGCTGCGTCGCATGGCCCCGCCCATCACCGCGCAATCGCTGGCGTTCGAGATGGATGTGTCCTTGCGTACGATCTACCGCGACATTGATGAATTACGGGGCCTTGGGGCGGTGATCGATGGCGAAGCGGGCTTTGGTTTCACCCTGATCGAAGATGCGACTCTACCCCCTCTTGGCTTTGAAGATGATGAGTTGGAGGCGTTGGTTCTGGGTTTGCGCGATGTGGCGGTGATTGGGGATCCGGCCTTGGCCAGGGCGGCGACATCGGCTCTGGCAAAAATTCAGGCGCGGGTACCACCCAGACAAGCGCATCGCCTGAAACACGCTGTTCTCGACGCGCGCCGCTATTGGCGGCCAGATCCGCCGCGTATTGACGTGGGCAAGTTGCGCCAGGCCGCTTGGGACGAGGTCTGCATTCATTTTGCTTATCAGGACGCCAAAGGAGATCAGACGACGCGCACCGTCAAGCCGCTTGGGATCGTATATATGGAAAGCACCAACATGCTGTTGGCGTGGTGCATGCTGCGCGAGGACTTTCGGGCCTTTCGATTGGATCGCATGGATGAGTTGCTCGTGACCCGCGACAGCTTTCGTCCGCACCGGGTGTCCCTGCTGCGCGATCATCTGGCCCGGCTGCGCGCGGAAGTGCATGAGGTGGCGAAGGACCGCACTGCCGACAATTGATGCCTTTGCGGATTGCGCGATAGTCGCTAGATTGGAAGCAACGCGAAACAAGCGAGCATGAGGCATAATATGCGGTGGGCAGTCACCCTTGGGGCACTTTGTGGTGCCATTTTCGTCGCGCATGACACGATGGCGCAGGGCATTCCGCAGTCGATCAGACCCGAATTGCGACCCCTCACGCAAACATCCGTATCCGTTGTTTTAGCAACCTTTGATGCCGCCGTGTTGCGCCCGCAGCTGCGCCCCCAGGCGATCAGTCAAGCCGCGCCGCCACCCGTCGAAAAGACGGCGGCAGATGCAGGTTTTCAACAGTGGATCGAGGTGTTTCGGGGCCGAGCGATCAGTCAGGGCATCGATGCAACCACCTTTGGTCAGGCGTTCCGTGGCGTGCGCTACGACCCTGATGTGATCAAGCGCGACCGCAACCAATCGGAGTTCACCAAGACGATTTGGGACTATCTCGACAGTGCCGCCTCTGACAGCCGGGTTGAAAACGGTAAAGCGGCTCTGGTCAAACATCGCAGCCAGCTTGACGCGATCGAGGCGCGCTATGGCGTCGAAAAGGAAGTCGTTGTCGCCGTGTGGGGTCTTGAGAGCAATTATGGCACCTTTCGCGGCAAGAATGACGTGGTGCAAAGCCTTGCGACGCTCGCATATGACGGGCGGCGTGGCGCGTTCTTTGAGCAGCAGTTGGTTGCTGCGCTCAAGATCCTTCAGAACGGCGATACCTCCCCGCGCAACATGACTGGTTCATGGGCCGGGGCGATGGGGCACACGCAGTTTATCCCGACGTCTTATCTGGACTATGCCGTCGACTTTACAGGCGACGGGCGGCGCGACATCTGGGCGGATGATCCAAGCGATGCGCTGGCATCGACCGCCGCCTATCTCGCCAAATTCGGCTGGGTCAAAGGCCAGCCTTGGGGTGTCGAGGTAAAGCTGCCCGCCAATTTCGACTATGCGTTGGCCAGCCGGAAAATCACCAAGACGCCCGGCGAGTGGGCCGCGTTGGGGGTCACCGCCATGAATGGTGCAGATGTCCCGAACCACGGTGCCGGGGCGATCCTGCTGCCGGCGGGCGGCAAGGGTGCGGCGTTCATGGTATTCAAGAACTTTGCCGTAATTGAACGGTACAACGCGGCAGATGCCTACGTGATCGGGGTCGGCCATCTTAGCGATCGCATCGGTGGTGGCCCGGCCATTCAGGCGTCATGGCCGCGCGGGGATCGCGCGCTGACATTTGACGAACGCCAGGAAATGCAGCGCTTACTGACTGCTGCCGGATTCGACACCCAAGGGGTGGATGGCAAGATCGGCCCGAAAACGCTCGACGCGGTGCGCGCGTTTCAAAAGTCCAAAGGCTTGGCAGCCGATGGCTATGCGTCGCTGACCTTGCTCAAGGCGTTGCGTTAACCGGGCGACATCCCGCGCAGCCGTTCGGACCGCCGCCGCAGTAACTCGACCGTGGTCAGCAGGCAGATCGAGATCACCACGAGGATTGTTGCAACGGCCAGGATCGTCGGACTGATCTGTTCGCGCAGGCCGATGAACATCTGCCATGGTAGTGTTTTCTGGCTGGCCGAGCCGACGAACAGCACCACCACCACTTCGTCAAAGGACGTGATGAACGCAAACAACCCGCCTGAAATCACACCCGGCAGGATCAGCGGCATCTGTACGCGGAAGAACGTCGTCACCGGCCCCGCGCCCATGTTGGCGGCGGCCCGCGTGAGCGAGCGGTCAAAGCCCACCAGCGTTGCCGTCACCGTGATGATCACGAACGGAATGCCAAGCACCGCATGCGCGAGAATGACCTTCACATAGCCTACGAACCCCTTGTCGAGGCCGAGCGTGCTTTCCATCCAGTTGCCCAAGGACGAGTAGAAAAAGAACATTCCCGTGGCCGAGATGATCAGCGGGACGATCATGGGCGAGATCAGGATGGCCATGATCGTCCCTTTGAGCGGCACATGGCTTTGCGACAGACCAATGGCAGCCAATGTGCCAAGGCTGACCGATATGATCGTCGCGATGGGCGCGATGATCAGCGAGTTCTTCATCGCCAACTGCCATTGCGGGTTGGTGAAGAAGTCTTCGTAATGCTTGAGTGAGTATCCCGCGGGATCGAGCCGCAGCATTTCAGGCGTAAAGGTAAAGAAATCTTGCGCGTTGAACGACAGCGGCATGACGACGATGATGGGCGCGATCAGAAAGAAGAAGATCAGGCCACAAATCACCCGGAAACTGTAATACCAGATCCGCTGACCGAGCGTCGCATATGGTGGAAGGCCCATGTCAGTTACCCCAGCTTAACATTGTCGATGCCCACGATCTTGTCATAGGCCCAATAAAGGATCAGCACCGCCGCCAGCAGGATTGACCCAAGTGCGGCCGCCAGCCCCCAGTTGAGCGAAGACGAGATGTGATAGGCGATCCGGTTCGAGATGAAGACGCCCTTGGTCCCACCCACGATTTCGGGCGTGATGTAGTAGCCGATGGCAAGGATGAAGACGAGGATCGAGCCCGCCCCGATTCCGGGCACCGACTGCGGGAAATAGACCCGCCAGAACGCCGTCCAATTGGTTGCGCCCAGTGACTTGGCCGCCCGCAGATAGCTGGGCTGGATCGTCTGCATCACCGAATACATCGGCAGGATCATGAAAGGCAGGAGGATGTGCGTCATCGACACGATAGTGCCGAACTGGTTGTTGATCATAATCAGTCGGCCGTCGTCAGCCACCAGACCGATCCAGACCAGCACATCGTTGATCACCCCTTGCTGTTGCAGCATCACTTTCCACGCCGAAGTACGCACCAGCAGTGACGTCCAGAACGGCAGCAGTACGAGGATCAGCAGCAGGTTCGCCTTGCGCATCGGCAGGTTCGCCAGCAGCCACGCGATCGGATAGCCGAGTAGGATGCACGAGCCCATGATCAGCAGCGACATCCAGATCGTGCGCACGAACAGCGTGATCAGGATCTGCTTGTCTTCGGGCTGCCATGAGACGCCGTCCGCCGTCTTTTGCGCATCAACCGCGTTCAGGAAATAGCCGCTGGTATAGGTGCTGGAATGGGTCTGGATCGTTTCCCACGGCACTTGGGTGCCCCAGTCTTCGTCCATATCGACAAACGCATCGACAAAGTTGGCAACCGGCAGGTTGGCCGCTTGCACCGCGCGCAGTCTGTCAGCTTCGGGCCCTGCATAGCCGCTCAGATCCGCGGTTTGCAGGTCAATCAGCAGGGCGGGGGCGACAGCCTCCCATGGGTCACGGGTGGCGGGGTCGCGCCCGTCCTGAGTGGCCACGTAAACGGCCCATGCGGTGTATTCGCGTGCGGCGAGGGGCAGTAAGGCAGCCACTTCGGCGTCGGGGGCAAAGTTGACTTCGCTATTCGTTTCATTGTCAGTCAGCGCCGCAACCCGCGCCCGTTGCTGCGCCATCAGCGCATCGTCAGCGGTCTGACGCGCATTCATCAGCGCATACCACGTCTCGCCGTCGTCCCATGCGGCGTCGAAATCTTCGAGCGGTTCGTAGGAAATGTCTGCCACGTCATCCAACTGGCGCCCGGATTGACGGAACAGCGACGAAAGACCGGTGGTCTCGTAATTCAGGCGTGTGCCGAGTCGCGTGTGCCGCTTGGCCTCGGCCGCGAGGAACATATCAAAGAACATCGCCTGAAACGTGTCTTCGGAAGGCAACGGTTCGGCATCCGCATCCCATTCAGCGAGCGCCTCGACCGTGTAGGGTAGCGTGTTGCCGACCATCTCGTTCTCGACCGAGCGGAACAGCATCGACCCGATGGGCACGATGAAAGTGATCAGTACGAAGATCAGCAAGGGCGCGATCAGCATCAGCGCGCGCAGCTTCTGCCGGCGCAGGGCGCGGGCCAGACTGCGTTTCAGCGGGGTGCCGTCAGCGGCCAGCATGGCCTCGGCCATCACACACCCTCCACGACAAGAATGGTGGACGTGGCAGAGCGGTGGCGGATCTTGGCCACCTCTTGATATTCGGGGTCATTGTAGGCGGCGACCGCGGCCTCGTATGACGGAAATTCGAATACGACGTGGCGGTTCTGGGTTTCGCCTTCCATCGTTGTGGATTGTCCACCACGCACGATGGGCACGGCACCAAGGCGGGTCAGGATCGGCGTGTCCTTTTCGATATACGTCTTGTACGTCTCAGGATCGTTCACAGTGATGTGGCCGATGATGTAACCTTTGGGCATCGTCGTCTCCCGGTGGGGGGTGGAAGTGGCAAGGCACGAGGTACGCGCCTTGCCGTTGTTCAGAATCGTAAGGCGCAGGTGACCTGCGCCCTGGACCGGTTTATTGAGCCAGCCACGCCTGGAATTTGGCGTCGATGTCATCGCGATAGTCAGCCCAGAACTCGTAGTTGTAGAGGAACGTGTTCTTGGCGTTGTCGGGATCGGTTGGCATATGTGGTGCCATGTCGATACCCAGCTCGGCGTGCTGACCGACCAGTGGTGCGGACGAGGCGCGGGCAGGGCCGTACGAGATGTACTTGGCTTGATCCGCCAGACGCTGTGTGTCGGTCGCGAACTTGATGAAGTCCAGCGCGCGGGCTTCACGCTCGGGGCTCAGACCTGTTGGAATGATCCAACCGTCAAGGTCGAACACCTGCGCGTCCCAAAGCATGGCGATGGGCTGCTTCTGCTCTTCGATGGCAGCAAACAGACGACCGTTATAGGTCGACCCCATGATGACTTCGCCATCGGCCAGCAGTTGGGGCGTGTCCGCACCGGCCGACCACCAGATCACGTCGTCCTTGATGGTGTCGAGTTTGGCAAGCGCCTGGTCCTGACCTTCGGGCGTGCCCAGAACGTCATAGACGTCTTCCTTGGCCACACCGTCACAAAGCAGAGCCCATTCCATGTTGTTGATCGGGCGCTTTTCGAGGGACCGCTTGCCTGGATAGGTTTCGGTGTCGAAAACGGCACAGACTTCAGTTGGGGGCGTGTCGCCAACCAGATCGGTGCGATAGCCAAAGGTCGTCGAGTAAACGATCTGAGGAATAAAGCAGTCGCTGACCAGCAGATCGCCAAAGTCGTCCGATGCGGATGTGCCATCGGGTGCGGCGGCGAGCTGCTCGTCCGCGTCGATTTCCAGCGCGAGGCCTTCGTCGCACAGGCGGATCGCGTCCGCTGCAACAACGTCAACCACGTCCCATGTGACGTTGCCCGCTTCGTTCATGGCGCGCAGTTTCGCCACGGCCTCGGCCGAGCTTTCGTCCCATACGGCTGTGACGCCTGAGTTATTTTCGATGTAGGGCGCGACATAGGCGTTTTGCTGGCTGGCCTGGTATGCACCGCCCCAGCTTACAAGTGTCATGTCGCTGGCCATGTGGCCGTCGGCAAAGGCAGTGCCGCTTGCAACCGTCAAAGCCGTCGAGGCCAGAAGGGTCTTGGTGAGTTTCATGGTATTACTCCCACTGATTACGCCCGTTGTTGAGTGTTGCAGGCCGAACGTCGGGCATCGCCCCGGCCTGTCTGAGTTTGCCTTACGCGTCGAGCGCCCGGCAATCCTGTGGCATCCACCCGATTTCGACCATCGTGCCTGGGGTCAGGCGGATCTGATCGGGGGCATTGCGTGTCTTGATGACGAAATCATCGTTGCCCGCCACCCGCAGGCGGGTGCGGAAGATATCGCCCATATAGATGAATTCGAGCACTTCGGCCTTGAGCGTATGCGCATCGGGCGTCAGCCGCGCGGTGCCGATTTCGACCCGCTCGGGGCGGATTGATACGCGGGTGCGCTGACCGACTTCGGTCACGTTGATGGGTTTGGCGTCGATGATGCTGCCGTCATCCAGCCGCACCTCGCAGGTGTCGCCTTTGATCTTTTCGATCACGCCGAGCAGGGTGTTGTTCTCGCCGATGAACTGGGCGACGAAGCTGTTTTGCGGTTCCTCATACAAGGCATCCGGCGGGGCAAGCTGCTGGATGCGCCCGTCGTCGAAGACGGCGACGCGGTCCGACATCGTCAGTGCTTCGGTTTGGTCATGGGTCACATAAACGGTCGTGATCCCCAGATCATGCGCCAGACGGGTGATTTCGAATTGCAGCGTTTCGCGCAGTTGTTTGTCGAGCGCGCCAAGCGGTTCGTCCATCAGAACCAGTTCGGGCTCGAACACCAGCGCACGTGCCAGCGCGATCCGTTGTTGCTGACCACCGGAAAGCTGCGCGGGCCGACGCCCGGCAAAATCCTGCATCTGCACCATGCCAAGCGCGCGCATCACCTTTTCTTCGCGGTCCGCCTTGCCGATCTTGCGCACCTCAAGCGGAAAGCTGAGGTTTTCGGCGACCGTCATGTGAGGAAACAGGGCGTAGTTCTGGAAAACCATACCGATGCCGCGTTTGTGAGGCGGAATGTTGTTGATCGACACACCGCCAAGCCGGATGTCGCCGTGCGTGGCCGTCTCGAACCCCGCCAGCATCATCAGGCAGGTCGTCTTGCCCGACCCCGATGGCCCGAGCATGGTCAGAAACTCGCCTTTGGGCATCGACAGGTTCAGATCTTTGACGACGAGGTTTTCGCCATCATAGCTTTTTTGCACGCGTTCGAATTCGACGAACGCCTGGTCGGTCGCAGTATCGGCCAAATCTGGCTCCCCGTTTTATATCCGACGGTTGACCGTCAGTTGCGACATGTAAAACGGTCCGACGCGCATGTTGCAACCAACAAGGCTGCAAAATGGGGGTTTCATAGTGCAATCGGGTCGGTTTCACTGAAAAAGCAGACGCTTTCAGGGAATTGTCCTTGAGGGGTAGGCGGGCCGCATAACGGAATCATGTGCATTTTAGTGCGAGGGAGTGGTTTGAAATACCGCGATCAGGCCGCTGGTTTCAGCATGTCGCCGTCTTTGAGCAGCGCATAACACTCATCCAATGCCGTGCGCGCGCGCTGGCCCAACAGGGTGATTTCGTCCGGCGCGATCACCAAGGGCGGCGAAATGACCATCCGGTCATAGACGTGGCGCATCACCAGATTATTGGCAAAACAGCGCTCGCGGCACATGAACCCTGCGGTGCCCGCATCCATCGCGAACTTGGCGCGGCTGCCCTTGTGCGGCGTCAGCGCAAGCGAGCCCATCATGCCTGTGATCGTCGTCTCTCCCACCATCGGGTGATCTGCCAGACCGTGCCACATCTCGTGCAGGGCGGGCATGGCAACGTCACGCACGTGATCCAGCACGTTTTCTTCCTCGAGAATGCGGATGTTTTCCAGCGCAACCGCGGACGCAACGGGATGGCCGGAATAGGTATAGCCGTGGTTGAATTCGCCCGATCCAATGACCTCGGCCACCTCGTCGCACACGATTGATCCGCCGATGGGCTGATAGCCCGAGGACAGACCCTTTGCGATCGTCATGATGTGCGGCGTGATCCCGAGCGTCTCACTTCCGAACCAGTTGCCTGTCCGACCAAAGCCGCAGATCACCTCGTCCGCGATCAGCAGGATTTCGTATTTGTCACAGATGCGCTGGATTTCGGGCCAGTAAGTGCTGGGCGGGATGATCACGCCACCGGCGCCCTGGATCGGTTCAGCGATGAAGGCGGCGATGCGATCCTCGCCATGGGCCAGAATGGCCTGCTCCAGCTCTTGCGCTCGGGCGAGGCCGAAATCCTCCGGGCTCATATCGCCGCCTTCGGACCACCAGTTGGGCTGGTTGATGTGGTGAATGTCGGGGATCGGCAGACCGCCCTGTTCGTGCATCGGGGTCATGCCGCCCAGACTGCCCGACCCGACGGAGGAGCCGTGATAGGCGTTTTTGCGCGAGATGATGATCGTCTTGGTCGGCTTGCCCTTGATCGCCCAATAGGTGCGCACCATCCGAATGTTGGTGTCGTTCGCCTCGGATCCGGACCCGGCGAAAAAGACGTGGTTCAGATCACCCGGTGCCAATTCTGCGATCTTCTGGGCCAGCGCGATAGCTGGCACATGCGTCGTCTGGAAAAAGGTGTTGTAGTAGGGTAGTTCCTTCATCTGGCGCGCGGCGACGTCGGCAAGCTCGCTGCGCCCATAGCCGATGTTCACACACCACAGGCCGGCCATCGCATCAAGGATTTCATTGCCTTCGCTGTCGTGCAGATACACGCCCTTGGCCCGGGTGATGACGCGCGCGCCCTTGGCCGCCAACTCGCCCCCGGCGGTGAAGGGGTGCATGTGGTGCGCGGCGTCAAGCGCCTGCAATTCGGATGTGGGCAGGTGATTGGTGATCGCGGGCATTGAAACCTCGAAGGTAAGAGACTTGCGGAGAATATGGGCAAAGGGCGCGCCGTCAATCGCCGTTATGCGATCATGCTGGACGGGACCAATAAAAGTTGATTTCATATCAAGCGACCCGGCAAACCGGGCATGTGACGGGAGTACACTATGAAGAAGTTAATGCTGAGCACAGTCGCTGGTCTTGCCCTGACAGGTGCCGCGCTGGCCGAAGAAGTGCGTGTTTATAACTGGTCGGACTACATCGACGAAGACCTGTTGACCAAGTTCGAAGAAGAGACCGGCATCGATCTGATCTATGACGTGTTCGACAGCAACGAAGTGCTGGAGACCAAAATGCTGGCCGGTGGATCGGGCTATGATGTGGTGGTGCCGTCGGGCACCTTCCTGCAACGCCAGATCGCAGCCGGAGCGTTTCAGAAACTGGACCAATCCAAGCTAACCAATTCGGTTAACATGTGGGACGTGATCAGCGAACGGGTCGCAAAATATGACCCCGACAATCAATACGCGATCAACTACATGTGGGGCACCACGGGCATCGGTGTGAATGTCGGCAAGGTGCAGGAGATCCTCGGCGAAGATGCCCCGGTCGATTCCCTCGCCCTCGTGTTTGATCCGGCCAACATGGAAAAACTGCAGGCCTGCGGCGTGCACATTCTGGATGCCCCCGCCGAATTGATCCCCGCAGCGCTGGCCTATCTGGGCGAAAACCCTGATGCGCAGGATGCTGACACCATCAAACTGGCGGAGCCCGTGCTGACGAACATTGCGCCTTATGTGCAAAAATTCCACAGCTCGGAATATATCAACGCCCTTGCAAACGGTGACATCTGCGTGGCCGTCGGCTGGTCGGGTGACATCCTTCAAGCACGGGATCGCGCGGCAGAGGCCGAGAACGGGGTCGAAATCGAGTATTACGCGCCCAAAGAGGGGGCGCTGATGTGGTTCGACAATATGGCGATTCCGGTGGATGCCCCCAACCCTGACGGCGCGCACAAGTTCCTGAACTTTATCATGGACGCGCAGAACATGGCGGCTGCATCCAACTACGTCTATTACGCCAACGGCAACTTGGCGTCGCAGGAGTTCCTGGTCGAAGACGTGATCGGCGATGTCGCGATCTATCCCGACGCAACCACGCTCGAGAACCTCTACACCACAACGCCCTATGACGCCAAAACACAGCGGACCGTCACGCGCATGTGGACCAAGATCAAATCAGGCACCTAAGCTGTGCTTCCAGGGCGCGGGGATACGCCTCGCGCCCCGCTCTATTTGAACGGAGTCCTCCTTGGCAGAGACTGTTTTCGCCCCCTGGGACGTTCCGACCGCCGAGCCGATCATACGGTTTCGCAATGTCACGAAACGCTTTGGCACTTTCGTTGCCATCGACGATCTGACGCTTGATATCTATCCACAGGAATTCTTTGCGCTGCTTGGGCCGTCGGGCTGTGGCAAGACGACGATGATGCGGATGCTTGCCGGCTTTGAAAACCCGACCGAGGGGTTCATTGAACTTGCAGGCAAAGACATCGCCGGGGTGCCTGCTAACAAGCGGGCGGTGAACATGATGTTCCAATCCTACGCCCTGTTTCCGCATCTGAGCATCTGGGACAACATCGCCTTTGGACTCCGGCGTGAAACCAGTGACAAAGCTGCAATATCCGCCCGTGTCGAAGAGATGCTGAAGCTGACCCGGCTTGAAAAACTTGCCCGCCGCAAGCCACATCAGATTTCCGGCGGGCAGCGCCAGCGTGTGGCACTTGCCCGGTCCTTGGCCAAGGCACCCAAGCTGCTGCTGCTGGACGAACCTCTTGGCGCACTGGATGCCAAACTGCGCGAGGCAACACAGTTCGAGCTGATGGATATTCAGGAAAAGACGGGCACCACATTTGTGATCGTCACTCACGACCAAGAGGAGGCCATGACGGTCGCCTCGCGCATCGCTGTGATGGATGAAGGCCGGATCATGCAGGTGGCGACGCCTGATCGCATTTATGAGGCTCCCGCATCCGTCTATGTCGCTGATTTCATCGGGGATGTGAATATTCTGACCGGAACTGTCACGGCAACCGGGGCGGATACGTATGCGCTCACCTGGAAAGAAGGTGCCGCACCCGTCACCGCAGTGTCGGAGACGACGTTTGCCGAAGGGCAGCAGGCCCACCTTGCCGTGCGCCCGGAAAAAGTGGCGATCCACACGACCAAACCCGATGATGTCGACAATCTGTTGGAGGGCAAAGTCCTCGACATCGCATATCTGGGTAACCTGTCGACCTATCACGTGGAATTGCCCGGGGGTCAGATCATCAAAGCGCAGACCGCCAACACACGCCGTTTGTCCCGGCGCAGCATTACGTGGGAAGACCCGGTCTGGGTCGGTTGGACCAAAACAGCGGGCGTGCTGTTGGGCGCATGAGACGCGCAACGCTCATATCGGTGCCCTATATCTGGCTGCTGGCGCTGTTTCTGATTCCGTTTCTGGTCGTTTTCAAGATTTCGCTGTCTGATATCGCGCTGGCGATTCCACCCTATACGCCGACCATGCGCGACGGCTTCTGGAATATGCTGTCGCAGCTGGATTTCGAGAACTTTGTCTTTCTGACCGAGGACGACCTCTATTGGAAAGCCTATCTCAGCTCGTTGCAGATCGCGCTGATTTCGACGGTGCTGACGCTGATTGTCGGCTATCCGATGGCCTACGCGATGGCGCGTGCGCCCGATCAGTGGCGGCCCACTTTGCTGATGCTGGTGATCCTGCCGTTCTGGACGTCGTTCCTGATCCGCGTTTATGCGTGGGTCGGCATCCTGTCCAACGAAGGGTTCCTGAACCAGTTCCTGCTGTGGATAGGGGTCATCGGCGAGCCGCTGACCATTCTGAACACCAACACCGCCGTCTATATCGGGATCGTTTATACCTATCTGCCCTTCATGATCCTGCCGATCTATTCCGCGCTTGATCGGCTGGACGGATCGCTGATCGAAGCGGCAGAGGATTTGGGATGCTCGCGGCTCAAGGCGTTCTGGCTGGTGACAATTCCGCTGTCCAAGAACGGGATCATCGCGGGCTGTTTTCTCGTCTTCATTCCCGCGCTGGGCGAATTCGTTATCCCGTCGCTGTTGGGGGGATCAAGCACGCTGATGATCGGCAAGGTATTGTTCGAAGAGTTCTTTTCCAACCGCGATTGGCCTGTCGCATCGGCGGTCGCGGTGATCCTGTTGCTGATCCTGATTGTTCCCATCGTTCTCTTCCAGCGCAACGAACAGCGCCAGGCCGAGGCAGAAACATGAACCGCCTCAGCCCCTTCAACGTGGTGTCACTGACACTGGGTTTCGTGTTCCTCTATGTGCCGATGCTGATCCTCGTGATCTACAGCTTTAACGCGTCGAAACTGGTGACAGTCTGGGCGGGATTTTCAACCAAATGGTACGGCGAGTTGCTGTCGAATGAGGCATTTCTGGACGCGGCATGGGTCACGTTACGGGTCGCTGTGATCTCATCCACCATCGCCACCGTGTTGGGCACCATGGCGGCTTATGTACTGGTGCGCGGCGGGCGGTTTTTCGGGCGCACCCTGTTTTCCGGTATGATCTACGCGCCGCTCGTCATGCCCGAAGTGATCACTGGCTTGTCCTTGTTGTTGCTGTTCATCGGAATTGGATTGGACCGCGGCGTGCTGACCATCGTTCTGGCGCACACGACATTCTCGATGTGCTTTGTGTCCGTCGTCGTCTCGTCCCGCCTGATGACGTTTGACCGGTCGCTCGAGGAAGCTGCCTTGGATCTGGGCGCTTCGCCGGTTGACTCCTTTCGATTGGTCACCTTACCGATTATCGCACCAGCAGTGATATCGGGGTGGTTGCTGGCCTTCACGCTCAGCCTCGATGATCTTGTCATCGCGTCCTTCACGTCCGGTCCATCGGCCACCACGCTGCCGATGAAAATCTGGTCATCCGTGCGGTTGGGCGTCAGTCCGGAGATCAACGCGCTGAGCACGATCATGATCGGTTTGGTCACGATCGGGGTGATCACGGCATCGCTCAGCACCAAACACGCGGCCTTGCGCGCCAAACGGGATGAGCAGGCCGCCGCGCGCGCCACATGAAACGCATCTTTGCAGACTACGCCTATGGGGCCGGACCACGTGATGGATGCTGGTGGGATGAAACGGCGCACGTGCCTGTCTGCCCCAAGCTGGAGGGTGAGGTCGTTTGCGATGTAGCCATTGTGGGTGGCGGTTTCACGGGGTTGTCCGCTGCGTTGCACTTGGCCCGCGGTGGCGCGTCTGTCGTTCTGCTCGAAGCGCACGCACTGGGCTGGGGTGCCTCTGGTCGGAATGGCGGGTTCTGCTGTTTGGGCGGCGGGATGGCATCGGACTCTGCGCTTGATCGACGTTTTGGAAAGGTGGCACGGCTGGCTTGGCGGCAGTGCGAAAAGGCAGCGGTTGATCTGGTCGACCGCTTGATCTCTGAGCTCAATCTGGACGTTGACCGCCATTCAAACGGCGAAACCTGCCTTGCGCATACGCCGAGGGCGGCGCGGTCGTTGGAGACCGAGGGCGCGCGGACGCTGGAGAATTATGGCGTCAGGCCTGAGATTATCGCGGCAGACGATTTGGCGGCGCATGGCATGTCCGGACCTTTTCACGGTGCCTTCACAAACCCCATCGGGTTTGGGTTGAACCCCCGCAAATATTTGGCCGGTCTGGCAACTGCCGCTACCACATTGGGCGTGCGGATCTATGGTCAAAGCCAGACCACGAGGGTCGAACCGACGCGCGTCATAACGCCATCCGGCACAGTGCAGGCCGAGCGGATAATCGTCGCGACAAACGGGTACTCCAGCGAGGATATCCCGTCGGCGATGGCCGGTCTTTATATGCCCGCGCAATCGACAATTATCGTGACGCGACCGTTGCGTGCGGCGGAGTTGCAAAGTCAGGGCTGGCTCACCGACCAGATGGCCTATGATACGCGGCATTTGCTGCACTATTTTCGCCTGATGCCGGATCAAAGGTTTCTATTCGGCATGCGGGGTGGGCTGGCCGCGTCAGTCTCAGCCGAACAGAACGCGCGGTCTGCCGTGATGCGCGATTTCCGGCATATGTTTCCGGCGTGGTCTGATGTGGACATCACGCATAGCTGGTCTGGACTGGTCTGTTTGGCCCGCAATCTTCTGCCATATGTTGGGCGGCTGCCTGGCATGCCACATGTGCTGGCAGGCTTTGCGTACCATGGAAACGGTGTCGCTATGGGCACGCTCACGGGTCGGTTTCTGGCGGACATGGTGCTGGAAAATTCGCCAGTCGATTGTCCTGACGTGATACGGCACCCGGCCCGCGCCTTTCCATTTGGAACGAAGCGCCGTGTCGTAATGCCGCCGATATATGCTGCTTTTCAGGCGCGTGACTGGATCCGTTAGGCCGGTGGTTCGCGCAAGCCGCTTACGTTGCTGGCTTCAATCAGGTATCCGCTGCCAAGCACGAGGAGTGTTGCGCCACCTTCAATGCGGGCCTCGGTCACACGGCTGTAGGACAGCGCAGGTTCGGTAAGCAAAACGGCATCATTCGCGCGGCTTTCGATCTCGAAGGTGTATTCGCCCGGCTCAAAGGATGATCCATCGGCTTTTTTACCGTCCCAGACAAAGGGTTCGGCACCCAAGGGCAAGGCGAGCCGTTGCACCTGCGTGCCTTGCGCATTGGTCACGATCAAATCGACTTCACTGGCTGCGATGGGCGGGTTCGGTGCAATCGTGATTGGGTCGCCGGTAAATTTGGCTGGGCCTTGTATCAACGCCTCCATCCCGATCCAGTTTGCAGCGCTTGCCATGTCATTTGCGCCCAGTGCCGTGAGCAGTTGTTGCATCAGATCATTGGTCGTCACCTGTTGCTCGACCATCGAGAACTGCGCGAGTTGGGCTGCGTATTCCGAGGAATCAATTGGTTCCAGCGGGTCCTGATATTCGGCTTGCGCCGTCAACATTTTCAGGAACACCTCGAAGTCGGAACTGAGAACGTTGGCGGCGGGCGCTGTTGTCGCGGGTGCAGGGGCCTGCGCGTTGGGTGCTTGAAGAATTTCCATGATTTATAGCCTTATGTCGACGCCATCTGGCGCAATTCTGAGTGCTGACGTGAGTGCCGGGATGACAATCGTGGCCGGATTTTCGAAGGGCGCTGTATGCGCCGGGTTCCCGTCTTGATGGCGCGCTTCGGGGTCCTGATCAGTTTGATCGCCTTGAGAGAATGAGAACGATATGTCCTCGTACCCAAGCTCTTCAAACGAGCGGCCCAAATCTTCGATATTGCGACGCATCAGGTCCAGCGTTTCCGGTCGCTCGGCCACGACACTGACCACAATACCGGCATCAGATGGTGACAGAATCATCCTGACCCGCCCAAGCTCGGGCGGATTTAGTACGAGCTCCAGTGGTTTCCCCGGGGTTTTGTGCAGCGCTTCCGCAATCTGTTGTGCGATATGAGGCGGGAGGTCCGGGCGTGTGTGTAAAACTGTCGGCATGTGGTGGACTGCCGAAGGTCGAAGATCCCACATGACTTGTTCGAACGGACCCTCAATAGATGTCGCCGCTCCGGTGGCGAACGATGCGACCTGAGCGGGCAACGGTGTTGAAATGTCGGTCATACCGGCAAGCTGGATTGTGCTTGGATTGCTTTGCGCGGAAACTGCGTTTGATGGGTCATTGTCGTATGTCGCAGGTCCAGCCGTCTGTGGGGTGAGGCCCGCCCGTTCCATAATTGCACGTTCCACCATCTTTGGCTCATTCGGTAAAAACTCGATGGAATCTTTAATGAGGCTGGAGCCTGACATCTTGTTCGGTACTCTCGGTGACCCGAGGAGCGTCGCGCTGTGTCCTGAAAGATGCCGATCCGTTGGCGTTAGTGTGGCAGGGGATGCTGCATCAATCGACATACGCTGTTCTGCGCCAGTTACCGCAGCATCGCCGAAAGCGGGCGGAGGTTGGGGGATGGAGGTCGGCTGATCTTGCTTTGCCGCTGGTCGGAAAGTTACCCTCTGCCCAGCATCAGCAGTCGAATATCGAGACGATACTTTTTCAACGGCCGCGATCGACTGGATGGGCCGAGACTCGACATAATTCAGTGGCTTCGCAGTAGGTTGTTCGACCGCGGCCAAATCCGATGCTGCCGCCGCTAACCGTTCTTCAGGTTTAGATGGGAGGTCTGCGATATCAGGTTCGTTATCGTGGCCAATATGTGCAAGCCCACCTTTGATCTGCGACGATGTTTCGACGTGATTATCAACACCATCAGAGATGATTTGAACGGTCGGTGAGGGACTGGCTGTTACCTCCGCCTCCCGACCTTGGATGTCGTTGCGAGGGGGTGTTTCCAGCCCTGCTTCGCTTGAAGCGACGTCCATCTCACGATGTTCCGGTACTGTCGCTTTTCCAACATCAGGCAGCAAATCGGACGCGTCAGCCCCGTTCTCAAGAACAGAGGCAAAAGGCAGCAATGCATCGCCCGACGTCTCGGTTTCCGGAAGTCTCAGGCGCACTTCCGCCATGTCCGTCAAGGCCGTCAGGATCGTAAGGTTCATGCGCGTCTCCGGGATTTCTTCCACGTTGACAGCACTATGGCGCAGCGATGGTTACCGGTTCTTTACTGATCATCGTCCATGATCCGAAATATCGATCGAATTGAAAGGAACTCAGTATGCAGTCTGTTGAGGCGCAACCTCGTGTCCCCACACCCATGGCCCGGACCGATAGCGCGTTGCGTGATGCCGCGCAGAAGTTAGAGGCGACATTTTTGGCTGAAATGTTGAAGGCCGCTGGATTGGGGCAAACGCGCACTGCCTTTGGCGGTGGTGCGGGCGAAGATCAATTTTCGTCCTTTCTGGTACAAGCACAGGCTGAAGAAATGGTAACTGCCGGCGGTATCGGGCTGGCAGAAGCGCTGTTTGAGGCGCTGAAGGAGCGACAGCATGAAGGATGATCAGGCGCATGCGACCATCGATTCGTTGAATGATCTGCTGGACACAGAACGCGCCGCCTTACTGGAGGGAAATCTGGACGATATCTCGCGGTTGCATTCGCGAAAGGAGAGCTTAATCAACGACCTGAATGCCCCTGATTTTCCGGGTGGACCGCATATTGGTACCTTGCAAGACAAACTGCGACGCAATCAATTGCTATTGGATGCAGCCCTTGATGGCGTGCGATCCGTGACGCGTCGATTGGCGAGCATTCGTCAGGTGCGCCAGTCGCTCGACACGTATGATTCCTTGGGAAAAAAACGCACTGTAACGGTGGCTGATGGCGGGACTTTGGAGAAGCGTTCCTAGGTTTGATTCAAATCTAAGGCATTGAGAAATCGGCGCTTAGCGATCTGTTAGGACTAAACGGGGCATGGTCTTCCTGCACTCAATTCGGGTGGCGCACATCCCTGATCATAGGGACTGCATTTGTCAGAACGGCAATCGGTTTCGCCCACGATGGTCGAAACGTAACCCTTGGCGCAAAGCGCCGTGACAAAAGGACATGCATATGTCGAGCATTCTTACGAACAACAGCGCAATGGTTGCGCTGCAAACCCTTAAAGGGATCAATAAAAATCTGGCGATGACGCAGAATGAGATTTCGACAGGTAAGTCGGTATCGAGCGCCAAAGACAACTCTGCCGTTTGGGCGATTTCCAAGGTTATGGAATCGGATGTCAAAGGCTTCAAGGCGATTTCAGAAGGGTTGAGCCTTGGCGAATCCACAGTCGCCGTCGGTCGGAACGCGGCGGAAACTGTGACTGACCTGTTGGTTGACATCAAAGGCAAGATCACGGCCGCTCAAGAATCCAACGTGGATCGTGATAAGATTCAGACGGATATCAATGCCCTTCGCGAGCAGATCGAAGGTGTGGTTGGTGCCGCGCAATTCAACGGCCTAAACCTTGTTGATGGCACGTCGACCGATGACGTCAATATTCTGTCATCGCTTGACCGGAATTCGAGTGGCAACGTGAGCGCCTCGGACATTACGGTGGAACGTCAAAACCTGTCGGTGTCCGGTTCTGTGACCACGCAAGTCTATGATGGTACCGGCGCGGATACTGGCGCAACAATCGTGAACGCAACGCCGGAAGGTGCCGGGACGCCAGTCAACTCTGGCACTGCGGCACCGACGACCGCCGCGGCATCTTTCGTTGATGTCGCCATCGCATCGGTCGGTGACGGGTTTGGGTACCAACTTCAGTTGGATGACACAGCTGGTGCTAACAGTCTTGGCGCACGGACGTTCGAATATGTGGCTGACTCTGATGACAGCACCCAGGATGTCGCGACCAATCTGTACAATCAGGTATCTGCTTTCCTGTCCGCTACGAATGAAACCAACTACACCGTAGCACTTGATGGCGACACCGTGCGCCTGACGCGTGCGAATGCCGGCAACGAGCTGTCCGTGACGATCGAAGCGGATACGGCTGGGAACACCGCAGGCACAAGTTCCGGTGGGTTGGCAGCGTTGCAGGCCGTTGACGTGACGACCGACGCAGGTGCAACTGCTGCGCTGACGTCGATCGAGACGCTTATCAATACCGCAATTGATGCAGCAGCAGCATTTGGTTCTGTTGAGGGGCGGATTGAAACGCAATCCGAATTTGTCAGCAAGCTGACGGACTCCTTGAAATCCGGTATCGGTTCGCTTGTTGACGCTGATATGGAAGCGGTCTCTGCTCGCCTGCAGGCCCTGCAGACGCAGCAACAGTTGGGTGTTCAGTCGCTGTCGATCGCGAACCAGGCACCACAGACAATCCTGTCGTTGTTCCGTTAAGCAATCCAGGCGAGGCGCTGTTTTTGGTGCCTCGCCAACTCATTTCATTCCAATGGAACAGGTGATCGTGTGAACGCGACTTCTCAAGCTATGCGTGGCTATGCGGAAAATGCAACGTCAACCCGAAGCGATCGTCGGGCCGAATATCAAGTGATCGCGCGTGTTACTCAAGAACTGCGCGACCGGGCGCAGGATAGCAAAAAGAACTTTGCGGGATATGCTGAAGCGTTGCATCGGAACCAGCGGCTGTGGACGGCTCTGGTGGTCGATATCGCTGATGCGAACAATCCGTTGCCGCACGAGCTAAAGGCACGTGTGCTGTATCTATCGGAATTTACCAGTCATTACACGCGGCGAATCCTTCGCGAGAAGGTATCGGTTCTGCCCTTGTTGGAAATCAATATGGCTGTTTTACGAGGCCTGAAAAGCGAGGGCCCGGCAACATGAGTGGTCTTATACTGAAGCTGAGCCCGAAAGAGCGCGTTTTGATCAATGGCGCGGTTATTGAAAACGGGGACCGCCGGAGCCGTTTGGCGATCATGACGCCGGACGCACATATTCTAAGGCTGCGGGACGCTATTCATCCTGAGGATGCGAAAACGCCTGTACGTCGGGTATGCTATGCGGTGCAGTTGGTTCTGTCAGGCGATGCAGATCGAGGCGACAGCCGACGCTCACTCTTGCGAAGCATTGAAGAGTTGAGCCAGGTGTTCATTGATCCAGACAGCCGCAAACATCTCGACATTGCGTCTCATGCATTGGTTCAGGATGACCACTATCGCTGCCTGAAGGCCCTTAGAACGTTGCTGCCTCGTGAAGAGCGTATGCTATCCACCGGAGTACAATAACGTGTATCAGCCTGTCCTGATTTCGTCCGGTTTGATCGGTTGGCAATTCCTGCAAAGAACTTACGATCAGCAATCTGCCGCCTTCAATCAATCCGCCCAGTTAAAGCGCGATAAGGATCATTTTGCTGAGAAAATAGGGTCAGTGACTTCGGCGCAGGATTTAGTGGCTGATCGTCAACTTCTGACCGTGGCGCTCGGTGCCTTCGGTCTTCAGGACGATATCAACAACCGCTTTTTCATCGAAAAGATGTTAAGCGATGGGACGACGGCAGATGACGCTCTGGCCAATCGTTTTACCGATTCCCGTTATCGAGATTTTTCGGCGGCATTTGGTTTGGGTCCTGGTGAGGTTCGGGGCGCATTGGCTCCTGATTTTGCCGAGAAAATTATTGCTCAATATCAAGCGAACAGTTTTGAGATTGCCGCTGGCAATCAGGACGAAACGATGCGGATCGCCCTGTATGCTGAACGAACTCTTGGCGACGTTGTAGGCGGTTCGGGTAGTGAGGCGCAAAAGTGGTTCAGTATTATGGGGCAACTGCCTTTGCGAACCCTGTTTGAGACTGCTTTGGGCTTGCCAGATGGGTTTGGTCAAGCTGATATCGATCAGCAATTGGGAGTGTTTCAGGACAGGACCGAACGTATCTTTGGAGTGTCGGATCCATCGGAATTTGTTGAGCCTGAAAATCTCGACCGGCTCATCACAACATACCTCGCCCGCGCTCAGATAAGTGCGTTTGGTTCCGGATCTTCAGGTGCTCAGATCGCATTGACTCTGCTAAGCCAGTAGTTCTCGTTTTTGGTATGTTTTTCAGTTGCTGACCTGCTCCCCTGAGAGTCCGTGTTTATAAGTTAGCTCTGTTCAGGTTTTGGTCCTCTTCTGACCGGTTAGCAT
>NZ_CANLVZ010000002.1 GCF_947494755.1 uncultured Tateyamaria sp. | reverse complement strand
CGGCCTCACTCCAGCCTCGCTGGCCTGACGCCATACGAATATGCTAACCGGTCAGAAGAGGACCAAAACCTGAACAGTGCTAACTTATAAACACGGACTCTCAGGGGAGCAGGTCAAGATCAAGGGGTAGCGTCGTTAGCGCCGACGATCCCGCCGCGATGACATTGGCTGAAACGCAACGCCCACATGGGCCTCGCAATAGGGTTTGCCTTGCTGCACCGGCAAACCACAGAACCAGAAATTGTCGGTCGCAGGATCACCCACGGGCCACTTGCATGTGCGCTCGGTCAACTCCATCAGGCCGATCTTCTTGGCCTTCTTCTCGACCTCGTTGACCTTGGCCAGCGCCTCGGGGCTGATCTCGTTGGCCGAGGGCTGCGGGGGCAGCGGCTGACCCGCGGGAATGATCTGCTTGCGGGCGGGCAGGTTGGGCTTGGCACCGGGAGGGGCTGGCTTGATGGCCGGTTCAGTCTTGGGTTGGGGCTTGGGTTCGACCTTGGCCTTGGGTGCCGGCTTGGCCTTGGCTTCGGTCTTGGGGGCCGCTGCACCGCTGCCTGCGCGGTTGGACAGGCCAAGGCGATGCACCTTGCCAATGACCGCATTGCGGGTCACGCCGCCAAGCTCCTTGGCGATCTGGCTGGCCGACTGGCCCTCGCCCCACATCTTTTTCAGCAGTTCAACGCGTTCGTCAGTCCATGACATGGGCAGGCTTTCCAAGCTAAAAGGCGGCCCGCATGCGCGGCCGCCCTGAATTTCGTGTCAGCGCCCTATACTAATGGGCCAAGCCAAAGTTACAAGGGACGACTGTCAGGCAAAGCGCGCGCACGCCGCCCTTCCCGCCAGGCCAGCAGCAAAGCCCCCGCAATGATGATCGCCGCGCCCTGAATTGTCACGCCATCCGGGATCACGTCATAGAACATGATGTCGTAGATTGCGGCAAAGATCAGAGTGCCATAACTGAACGGGGCCACAAAGCTCGCATCCGCCCGCGCCATCGCATTGACAAAACAGGTTTGGGCGACCGCCATCGCACTGCCAATCCCCGCCATCAGCGCCCATTGAGCAAGGGTCGGGGCCTGCCAGACCCACAGCACCGCCAGCGTGGCGATCACAACCCCGATCGCATTGTTCACGATCAAAATGGAAAACGGGCTTTCGCGTTGGGTCAGGCGTTTGATGATGTTCAACTCGAACCCCAGGATGACGGCTGCACCGAGGGCCAGCAGCGCGGCGGGCTGAAAACTCTCGGGCGTTGGGCGCAACAACACGACCGCGCCAATCAGGGCAATGACCGCCGCGAGCCAGCGCCACTTGCCCACTTTCTCTCCCAACAGGGGAATGGCAAACATCATACCGAAAACCGGGTTCAAAAAGGATATGGCCGTGGCATCGGCCAGCGGGATGTAGGCGACAGAGGCAAACATCAAGACCAGACCCGCCCAGCCACCAAGCGTTCGGGTGAGGTGCAGGCCCAGATGCGGACGCTGCAATTCGGGGCGCAGGATCCGGGCGGCAAGGCCAAGGCAGATGAACGCAAAGAGAAACCGACCAAACACGATCTGGAAGGGGTGCATAGCGGGGCCGAACTGATCCGTGCCCAGGGCTTTGGCAAACAGCGTGGTCGCGGCAATAAAAGCACAAGCCACACAGATCAGGGTCGCGGCCAGCGCGGGATTGTGGGCCTTGGCGGTATACATGTGCGATCTCTGCGCCCGCGTGGTCCCAAGCGCAAGCGGATTTCATCTGGCGTCCAAGCGGCGACTGCGCTAGGACGGCGACATGATCACTGACACGCGCCTCCGACGACCCTTGCGCCGCAGCTAAGGCTGCCACTGATCCCACGTGCCTGATCGTAGGGCACGACCCTTTCATCTTCAAATCTGTTGACCCCGTCATGCGGCTCATGCACCAACGCAAGTGCCCTCATGGCCTTTCCAAAGGATGATCCCGATGATCGCTTCCGTTCTTCCGACCTATTCGCGTGCCCCCATGACCTTCGTCAAAGGTGAAGGCTCCTGGCTGATCGAGGCGGACGGGCGACGCTTTCTGGATCTGGGCGCGGGGATTGCGGTGAACGCATTGGGCCACGCGCATCCCGCCCTCACCGAGGCGCTGACGGATCAGGCGGGCACGCTTTGGCACACGTCCAACCTTTACCACATCCCCCAGCAACAGGCGCTGGCGGACAAGCTGGTGGATGCGACATTCGCCGACACGGTGTTTTTCACCAATTCCGGCACTGAGGCCTGCGAACTCGCCGTGAAAATGGCGCGCAAATACTGGTATGACAAAGGCCAACCCGACAAGGTCGATATCATCACTTTCTCGGGCAGCTTCCATGGCCGGTCCTCGGCGGGCATCGCCGCTGCGGGGTCCGAAAAAATGATCAAGGGCTTTGGCCCGTTGCTGCCCGGCTTTACCCATCTGACATTCGGCGATCACGATGCCATCGCGCCTGCAATCACGGACGCCACAGCCGCAATCCTGATCGAACCGGTGCAGGGCGAGGGCGGGATCATCCCGGTGCCGGACCAGTGCCTCAAAGGCTTGCGCGATCTGTGTGATGAACGCGGCATCCTGCTGATCCTCGACGAAGTGCAATGCGGCGTGGGCCGCACCGGCAAATTGTTTGCCCATGAATGGGCTGGGATCGAGCCCGACATCATGATGGTCGCCAAAGGTATCGGGGGCGGCTTCCCCCTCGGTGCGGTGCTTGCAACCGAAGAGGCGGCCAGCGGCATGACTGCAGGGACGCACGGCTCGACATACGGGGGCAACCCGCTTGGCTGCGCGGTTGGCTGTGCGGTGATGGACATCGTTACCGATCCCGACTTTCTGGCCGAGGTGAACCGCAAGGCAGGCCTGCTACGCCAAAAGCTGGAAGGGCTGGTGGCCAGCCACCCGGACGTTTTCGACTTTGTGCGCGGTTCAGGGCTGATGATGGGCATCAAATGCAAAGTCACGAACACCGACGTGGTGAATGCGGGTTACGATAACGATGTGATCACCGTCCCGGCTGCCGACAACACGATCCGCTTGCTGCCGCCCCTTACAATCACAGATTCCGAGATTGACGACGCGGTCGCGCGTCTGGACAAAGCGGCAACTTGTGTTGTGCCCTGATCCCCTTTTCATTTCGCCAGATAAACCGCGGGGGTCCGGGGGCTGGCCCCCGGCGCTCTCCACCAAAGAGACATCGACATGACCCACTTTCTCGACATCCATACAACCAGCCCGGGCGATTTGCGCCAGATCATCAACGCCGCGCAAGCCATGAAACAGGCGCGTGCGGGCCGACCCAAGGGCACTCCGGACGATGACCAACCGCTTGCCGGGCACATGGTCGCGCTGATCTTTGAAAAGCCCTCGACCCGGACGCGCGTGTCCTTCGATGTGGGCGTGCGCCAGATGGGCGGGCAGACGATGGTGCTGTCGGGCAGCGACATGCAGCTTGGGCACGGCGAGACAATCGCCGACACGGCCCGCGTGCTCAGCCGCTACGTGGACCTGATCATGATCCGCACATTCGAAGAGGCGACGCTGCTGGAAATGGCGGAATATGCTACTGTGCCGGTGATCAACGGGCTCACAAACCGCACGCATCCCTGCCAGATCATGGCCGACATCATGACGTTCGAAGAACATCGCGGGCCGATCAAGGGCAAAAAGGTCGTGTGGTCCGGCGATGGCAACAACGTGTTTGCCAGCTTTGCGCATGCGGCCAAGCAGTTTGAGTTCGATCTGGTCTTTACGGGTCCCGAACCGCTTGATCCCGAGCGGGCGCTGGACGGTCTGTATACAACCGAGCGTAACCCCCAAACCGCCGTCGAAGGCGCCGATCTGGTGGTGACGGACACTTGGGTGTCCATGCACGACCCCCAATCGGCGCGCGAGCGGCGCCACAACCAGTTGCGCGGTTATCAGGTCAATGATGCGCTGATGTCGCTGGCCAAGCCCGACAGCCTGTTCATGCACTGCCTGCCCGCACACCGCGATGACGAGGCCACGTCCGAGGTGATGGACGGCCCCCATTCGGTAATCTTCGACGAGGCCGAAAACCGGCTGCATGCGCAAAAGTCGATCATGCGCTGGTGTCTGGGGGTCTAGGATGACTGAGCGCCCCACCATCGCAATCGCAGGCGCAGGCAGCATTGGCTGCTTTGTTGGTGGGGTGCTGGTGGATGCGGGCCACGACGTGCGCTTTCTGGCGCGCGCCGGGCTTGTGGCGGACTGCGCGGAACATGGGCTGCGCCTGACGGATTATGCCGGTTACGACGCGCGCTTAAGCGATCTGATGATGAGTGACGATCCAAAGGCCGTGCTTGAGGGGGCGGACCTGATCCTTGTCTGTGTCAAGGCGCGCGACACCCAGGATATGGCGCGCCTCATCGCGACGCATATGCCACAGGCCCAGGTGGTGTCCCTGCAAAACGGGGTCAGCAACGCGCCTGAGTTGCGCGCGGCCTTACCGGGTGCCGACGTGCGCGCAGGGATGGTGCCTTTCAACGTGGTGCCCGACGGGCCATGCCACATGCACCGCGCCTCATCCGGCGATATTCTGGTCGAGGCAGGGCCGATCCCGACCCTTGATGCAGGCCCTTTGACGTGGCGATCCGTCGACAATATCGAGGCGGTGCAATGGGGCAAATTGCTGATCAATCTGGGCAATGCGATCAATGCACTGTCCGATATGCCCCTGCTTGAGCAGCTGCACGACCGGGCGTGGCGCGCGCTGATGGCCGACCAGATGGCCGAAGCGCTGAAGGTGTTGAACGTGGCTGGAATCACGCCTGCGAAATTCACAGCCGCCCCGCCGCGGCTGATCCCCGCGATTCTGCGCCTGCCCACCCCGATATTTCGCCGGGTGGCCGCACAGATGTTGACGATTGATGCGCATGCGCGCTCGTCCATGTGGGACGATCTCAAACGGGGGCGCAAGACCGAGATTGATGCGCTTCAGGGGGCCATCCTGCGGCTTGCAGAGCGGCACGGGCGTCAGGCCCCGCTCAACGCCCGGATGCGCGCGTTGATCCGTGCCGCCGAGGCGGAGGGCCAAGGCCCACCCGGCCTGAGCGTGTCCCATATCCGGCAGGAGTGAGGACGCCCTTGTGCGCCCTCACGCGGGGCCTATGGTCACAGCAAGTGAAAATCAAAAGGGGCTGCATATGCGCGCGGATATCGGTGTTTACGGGTTGGGAACAATGGGATCGGCGCTGGCGCTGAACATGATCGACAACGGGTTTGTCGTGGCCGTGTCGAACCGGAGCGATGACAAGATCGCACCCTTCCTGAAAGAGGCGGACGGCTTGTCGGGGTCTGCCGAAGGCCACTCCGATCTGGGTGCTTTTGTCGAGGCCCTCAAGACCCCGCGCACGGTGCTGTTGATGGTGCCCTCGGGCAAGGCCACGGACGCTATGATCGATGCGTTGCGCCCATTGCTGAGCGACGGGGACACGATCATTGATGGCGGCAATGCGGATTTCAACGACACCCGCTCTCGCCACGCGGCAGTGGACGGCAGTGGCGTGCATTTTGTCGGCATGGGCGTGTCCGGCGGCGAAGAGGGCGCGCGGCGCGGGCCGTCGATGATGGTCGGCGGGTCCGCGCATTCCTGGGCCCAGTTTCGCCCCATGGCCGAAGCGATTGCTGCCGATTTTGAGGGCACGCCTTGTGTGGCCCATGTGGGCCCGGACGGGGCGGGGCATTTCGTCAAGACGGTGCACAATGGCATCGAATATGCCGACATGCAGATGATCGCTGAGATTTATGGCATTCAGCGGGACATGGCGGGTCTGCCCGTGGCAGAGATCGGCGCGATGTTTGCGCGCTGGAAGCAGGGGCCGCTGAGTTCCTACCTGATCGAGAGTGCCGCCGACGTTCTGGCCGCCACTGAAAGTCAGACCGGAAGGCCGATGATTGAGGTCATTGTCGACAGCGCCGGTCAAAAAGGTACAGGGCGTTGGACCGTGATCGAGGCGTTGAAGCTGGGGCAATCCGCGTCAGCCATCGAGGCGGCGGTGGGTGCGCGTGGGTGGTCCTCGGAAAAAGAGGCGCGTGTCGCCGGGCAGGACACGCTGACCCTTGGCGCGCAGAGCTTTGAAATGCCCAGTGAGGCCGATCTCGAAGCGGCCATGCTGGCGGGTCGCATTCTAGCGCATGCGCAAGGGTTTCGTGTGATGGCAGTCGCCTCCGAGGCGTTTGAGTGGTCGCTGGATATGGCGCAGATCGCTGAAATCTGGCGGGCGGGCTGCATCATCCGCTCGGCCCTGCTGGATGTGTTTGCCGACGCGTTTCGTGGCACCTTGCGCCATGATCATATGATCCTCGCGCCTGCCATGGCGTCACGTCTGGCCGAGACGTTGCCGGGTCTGCGCCGTGTCGTGGTTGCGGCCAATCTGGCGGGACAGCCGGTGCCTGCCCTATCGGCGGCCCTCGCTTGGCACGACAGCATGGCGGCGGCGCGCGGGACGGCGGACATGATTCAGGGGTTGCGTGATTATTTTGGCGCACACGGGTTTGAGCGCATCGATGCTGATGGTGCCCATCACGGCGATTGGGGCTGATCCAAAGGACGCTGCGCGACGCGATGGTCAGGGGGCTCTGCCCCCATCGCTTGCGCGATTCCCCCGCAGTATTTTTGGTCAAAAGAAGATGTGGGTCGCATCAGCGTCTTGGTTTGGCGCGCAGCGTCGGGTCGGCTTGGGTGGGGTCTTCGGGCCAGGGGTGTTTTGGATACTGGCCGCGCATGTCCTTGCGCACATCGGCATAGGAGGTCACCCAGAACCCCGGCAGGTCTGATGTCACCTGCACGGGGCGCTGCGCAGGCGAGAGCAGCGTGATTTGCAGCGGGGTGCGCCCGACCATCGGGTGTCGCGTGACCCCGAACATTTCCTGCAGTCGGACTTTGATGCCTGGCGTCGCCTCGTCGTAGTCGATTGCGATGTTCCGCCCCAGAGGTGTTTGGAAGTGGCCCGGCACCGCGCGGTCGAGCCTGGTTTGAGCCTCCCAGCCGAGATGCGCTTGCACGGCGGGCAGAATGTCGAACGCTTTCCAGTCCGCAGCGTTGCGCAGCCTGCCGATATGTCCAAGCAGCCAGTCCTCGGCAGTGTCGAGCAGGTGATCTTCGCTGAGGTCCGGGAAGTCATTTCCCATCAGCGCGGCGCGCGCCATCAGCCGTCGCGCCCCTTTTGAGGGCTTTAGCCCGAGCGTGCGGATGCCGTCGAGCATGGCGCGCGCGATCTGGTCCTCGGGGGCATCGTGCCAGGGCTTGTCCTCGAGCACCAGCGCGCCAAAGCGGCGCTGGATGCGCGCCTCGACTGCGCGGTCGCGCTTGGACCATGCGCAGACATGCACCTCGGTGATTTGGTCGCCATAGAGTGTTTCGAGCGCGTCTTGCGTCAGTGCAATGGCCTGGCGGATGCGGGCCTCGCGCGGGTCGCCGTCGAGGTCTGTGGCCACGATCAGCCGGTGCCCGGCCAGTGCGTCTCCGAGCGGCAGCAGCGCCCCTTTGCCTCCCGACAGCACATAGCGCGGCGCGTCCCCGGCCCGGCGCAGCCCGATCCGGTCGGGATAGGCGAGCGCGACCATTTCGCCGGTGTCGAGGGCGCGGCCTTTGACCTCGCCACGTTTCAGCCGTTTGGCTTCGTCCCTGATCCGCGCGATGGCACCGCGATGCGCGTCGGGAAAAGCGTTTGGGTCATGAATGGCGCGCAGACGCAGGGTCAGATCGGTGCCGCGATTGCGCAGCGGGTCGCGTTCTGCCAGCAGGGCGGCGAGCGTGGCGGCCTGGGGGCCTGCGCTGACAAGCATATGCGCAAGGCGGGGGTGCAGGGGACGTCTTGCAAGTGCCCGCCCGTGCGGCGTGATGCGGTGATCTGCGTTCAGCGCGCCGAGCATCCGCAGCAGCGCGCGCGCCTCGGCCAATCGCCCGCCATGGGGTGGGGTCACAAAGCGCAACGTGTCTTCGCTCCCGCCCCACAGGCTGAGTTCGAGGGCAAAGGCCGCAAGATCGCCGGCTTCGATCTCGGGCGGGGGAAACTGGGCGAGGGCGCCATCTTCTCCTCGCGTCCACAGCTTGTAGGCGGCCCCCGGTGCGACGCGGCCCGCGCGTCCGGCGCGTTGTGCCGCTTCGGCCCGCGTGACCCGTTCCGTCACCAGCCGCGACATGCCCGAGGATGGATCAAACCGCGCGCGTCGGGATTTGCCGCCATCGACCACGATGCGGATGTCGGGGATCGTGAGGGAGGTTTCCGCAATCGAGGTGGCCAGCACGACCTTGCGTGTGTCCGACGGCGTGATCGCGGCGCGCTGCGCCTTGAAATCCATCGCGCCGAACAGGGGGTGGATGGCGACCCCTTGCGGGGCTTGGCGTTCCAGCAGAGCCTGGGTGCGGCGGATTTCGCCCTCTCCCGGCAGGAAGGCGAGCAAGGAGCCGGGGGCGTCGGCCAGGGCATGCAGGATCAGGTCGCTTATTTGCGCCTCAAAGCGTTGATCCTTGGGCAGGGGCTTTGGCAGCCAGTGCGGTGTGACCTCGAAACTGCGCCCCTCGGAGGTGAGGATGGGCGCGCGCATCACCTGCGCAACGGGGTCCGCATCAAGGGTGGCGGACATGGCGAGCAGGATGAGGTCATCGCGCAGGGCCTCGGCCACCTCAAGGCACAGCGCCAGCCCAAGGTCCGCATTCAGCGAGCGTTCGTGAAATTCGTCAAAGATCACTGCGCCGATCCCCGGCAGGTCGGGGGCGTCCTGCAACATGCGCGTCAGGATGCCTTCGGTGACGACTTCGATGCGGGTGTCAGGGCCAATCGCGGCGTCCCCCCGGATCCGGTAGCCGACGGTCTGTCCGGTTTTCTCGCCCAATGTCGCGGCCATACGATCCGCTGCGGCGCGTGCAGCCAGGCGGCGAGGTTCCAGCATCAGGATTTTGCCATGCGTCAGCCCCGCCTCGAGCATCGCCAAAGGCACCCTCGTGGTCTTGCCCGCGCCGGGGGGCGCTTGTAGCACGGCCCGCCCGTCGCGCCGCAACGCGTCGATCAGATCCGGCAGGATGGCGTCAATGGGCAAGGGGTCGGTCATGGGCCGCCTTATGGCGCAACCAGCCGTGCGCGCCAACTCTGGACATTTGGGGGCGGGTTGCGGACAAACGACACCACGTCACGGAGCAGCCCATGGACACCACCGATCTGGCCAACCGCATCGCCGCTGCCGAGCGTCGCGCGCTGGCCCGTGGCATCACGCTGGTGGAAAGCGCGCGGCCCGATCACCGCGCGCAGGCGCTTGAGGTGCTCGCCGCCCTGCCACGCGACCGCCAAGCGTTGCGGATCGGTTTGTCGGGGACGCCCGGGGTGGGCAAATCGACGTTCATCGAGGCGTTTGGGATGATGCTGGTGCGCGCGGGTCTGCGGGTGGCTGTACTGGCCGTCGACCCCTCCTCGGCCCGGTCGGGCGGGTCGATCCTTGGGGACAAAACCCGCATGGATCTGCTTAGCCGCGAGCCGAATGCGTTTATCCGCCCTTCGCCGAGTCAGACCCATCTGGGTGGTGTCGCCCGGCGCACGCGCGAGGCTGTTGCTTTGTGCGAAGGGGCGGGGTTCGACGTGGTGCTGATCGAAACCGTGGGGGTTGGTCAGTCCGAAACGGTTGTGGCGCAGATGGCCGATCTGTTCCTGCTGCTGCTGGCACCGGCGGGGGGCGACGAATTGCAGGGGGTCAAGCGCGGCATCATGGAAATGGCCGACATGATCCTGATCAACAAGGCTGACGGAGATCTGAAAGCGGCGGCGACACGAACCTGTGCGGACTATGCGGGTGCCCTGCGCCTTTTGCGCAAGCGCCCGCAGGATCCTGCCGGGTATCCCCGTGCGATGATGGTGTCTGCCTTGCACGAAGACGGGTTGGAGGCCGCGTGGGCCGACATGCAGGCCCTCGCAGACTGGCGCAAGGAGGCCGGATTTTTTGAAGGCACACGGGCCGCACAGGCGCGATACTGGTTCGAGGAAGAGGTCCGGTCCGCCCTTCTGGCGCAGCTCAAGGCGGACGCGGTGCGTGCGGCGATGGACGCGCTGGCCGGGCAGGTCGAGGCGGGTGAAATCAGCCCCGGAGATGCCGCGCGCGATCTGATTTCGAAGCATCTGAGCCGCTAGATGGACACGCCGCTGTCGATCTTTGCCGGGGATCGGCTGCGGGCCGATTTGTTCAACCCCACGGGGCGGCGGTTGCTGGTGACGTTTCGCCACCGGGTCCACACGGACGGTGTCTTTGATGCGCCACGCCCCAGTCAGGGCTATGTAGAGGCGGGTCATGCCCATCTGCACATCCAGACGCGGCTGAACGACTGGTACATCAATGATGAGACGACCGCATTGGAACGCGCGCTGGCGCAGGCGACGTCGGGCTATGGGCGACGCGTCGCCTTGGGCTTTTCGATGGGCGGCTATGGGGCGTTGCGGTTTTCGTCGGTGCTTGATTTGCGGCACGTGGTGCTGGTGACGCCGCAATTTTCGATCCACCCGCAGGTGGTGCCGTTTGACAAACGGTTTCGCAATTGCGCGGGTGAATTCGATGCAGCACTGGGTGATCTTGCGACCCATGGGCGGCGGCAGGTGGCGGGCGTCATCCTGCTTGACCCGTTCCGCCCGCTTGATCTGAGGAACGCGCGGTTGGTGCAGCGCCATTTTCGTCGGCTCAGTGTGGCGCGCACGCCGGGAGCGGGACATCAGGCGGCGCGGGTGCTGAAATCCGGGGGCCATTTCGGGCGCTTTCAACAAGCACTGCTGGACCCGCCGGTGCGCACGCGCGATGTGATTGCGTGGCACAAGGCCGGGCGGCGGGGATCGGCGGAGTATTGGACGGGCCTGGGCGACGCGGCGCAGAAACACGGGCATGTCGCACTGGCAGACACGGCCCGCGCGCGGGCGGCCTCTTTGATCGGTTCCAAGGGGCCATCTGGGGGTTGACGCGCCGGGGCCTTGGGCCTAATCACGCCCAAACCAGATTCCCGGGATCCGCCGTGGCGGAGCCCTTTTATATTTGCCGAAGGCCAGCCTTTTGCAATTTCACTAGACGAGGATGACCCCATGTCGCGCGTATGCGAATTGACCGGTAAGGGCCCGATGGTTGGCAACAATGTCAGCCACGCGAAAAACAGAACCCGTCGGCGGTTTTTGCCGAACCTGAACGATGTGACCTTGCAGTCCGAAACTCTGGGCCGTGGCATCAAGCTGCGCATCTCGGCAGCGGCATTGCGCTCGGTCGACCACCGTGGTGGGCTTGACGCGTATCTTGCCAAGGCCAAGGACACAGAGCTGTCGGCCACTGCGATGAAGGTCAAGAAAGAGATCGCCAAGGCGCAAGCCGCTTCGGCCTGATCTGATTGCCCTTTCGGGCATCGAAAAATGAGCCCCGCTTGCGACCGCGCAGGCGGGGTTGTTTCGTTTTGACGCGGTTGAGTGTCGGGGATCGTGCCGGTAAGACGGGATCTATGATACGCGCGCTCCTCTCGATGCTGTTCAGCTTGATGCTGGTGGCGACAAGCCACGCGATAGGGGCAGCGCGCCACAGCACGATGGCTGTGGACAGCATGGTGATCTGCGCGGGCGACACGACCTATGTGGTATATATCGACGGGCAGGGTGATCCGACTGCGGCCCCGTATATGTGCCCGGACTGCGCGCTGCATGTCAGCGGCGCGCTTGGGCCGCCTGCGGTTTTGGTTGAGCGCCCTCTGACCCGTGCAGCCAATACGCGCCCTGCGCATGTGGTGGCCAGAGATGCGGACACAATCGGCAACGCGCGCGCCCGGGCGCCACCTGTCAGCGGCTGACGTTTCTACCTTTCTCGTTCCACCACCACACATCATTCAAAAAGGGGGCTTTCATGTCCTTTCGTTCGTTTGTCGCGGCCAGTTTGGCGGCAACTCTTTTGGCAGCTCATGCATGGGCTGACGGCATCATGATTATGGATCCATACGCGCGCGCGGCCAGCCCGGCTGCGAAGTCTGGCGCGGCGTTCATGATGATCCACAACACCTCTGATCAGGACGATCGACTGATCGCGGCCCGCACGGATGCGGCCAAGCGGGTCGAATTGCACACCCATACCGAAGTCGGCGACGGGATTTTGCAGATGACCGAGATCGAGGGCGGCATCGAACTGCCTGCCGGAGCCACACATCACATGATGCGTGGCGCGGATCATGTGATGCTAATGGGTTTGACCGGACCGCTGGAGCAGGATGCTGAAATCGAGGTCACGCTGGTGTTCGAACAGTCTGGCGAGATCGTTGTGACAATCCCCGTCGACAATGCGCGCAAGCCAGAAGCAGGGGCGCATGGCCGGCACGCAGATCACTCCGGCCACTCGAACTGATCGGGCTCTGGGCGCAGGACACCTGCGCCTTACAGGCCAACCATTTGGGCCCGGCATGTCACCTCATGCTGGGCCTCTTGATCTAATCCGACATCCGCATGCACAACTTGGCCACCCGCGCGCCAAATCGTCTGCCGGTTTCCAAATCACCGGGCCGCACCGCGCCGCGCGGTGTGCTGACACTGCTGCCCATCAGACCGAGCCATCCGCCATCGGCATTGATCCCGGGCTCCGCTGGAAAGACGGGTGCGCCGATGTCATTTGGCCCGGTCCAGATCATCCCCATCTGCGCCGCAAAGATCGAGAGTCGTTGCAAGGCGCCCAGTTTGTCCCCCGACCCAAAGGTCGCAACCGTGAATCCGCCCGCGACCTTGTCGGCCCATATCTGGTCCATCCAGCGCCCGCCGGCCTCTTCCAAAAACGCGGCATAGGCAGCAGCGACCGACCCCATATAGGTCGGCGTGCCAAAAAGGATCGCATCGGCGCGATCCAGACTAGCCCAATCCGATGCGCTGATCTTCTCGATATCAATGATGTGCGAGGTCGCGCCTTGCGCAGTCGCTCCATCGGCAATGGCCGTGGCAATCTGGGCGGTGTGACCCGCGCCGGAGTAATAGGGCAGAGCGATGGTACAGGTGCGGTTGGACATGGTGCGCACCATGCAGCGCGGTGTGTTGCGGCGCAAGCAGGCGATGGCCAAGCCCGATCACACGGGAAACGGCAACCGAGCCGCGCGCCTGTCGCGCGCCGCCCGATTGCCGCTGTGCAATATCAAGAAGTGGAAGCGACGCCCCGTTTCAGATTGGGCTTCGGGGGTGTTCCCCGATCCACCCAATCAAGACCAAGGCGCTGCGCGTTTTTTAGTCGTTGTCATCTTCGGCGCTTGGCGGGCTGAAGTCCACCATGCCTGCGATGATGAGATCACCGTCGTCGTCGGTGATCAGCTTGCTGTAGAATTCGCGGGGCTTGTCCTCGTCAAAGACGACGATAACGACATCATCGGCCTCAATGGGGTCGGTCGCCCATTCGTCGCCTGCCGAACCGATCGTGTGCGTGATACCGGACACGTTTTCGAAGCGGACGCTGTCGCCTTCATTCAAGTAGGTGACTTGTGGAAAGAATTCGCCGTCCAGAATCATAACATCATGGACTTCGCCCACTGCCGTTGTGGCGGTGGTTAGGGTGGCAACGGTTGCCACAAGGGTAATCATGCGCTTCATGCCAGCACTCCTTGTCAGGTTTCGGCCCCACCCGATCAACAGAATCATATGGCGTAGTCATCCCGCAGAAATGGGGCGGAAATGGGGCAGGCTTGAGTCATGGGTTGGGCAGTTGTGTCGAGAGCCATGCTAGAAAGGCCTGCAGTGATGGGGGCACGGGCCGCTCGGCTGGCCAGACCAGATAGTAGTCGCCCACGCTTTGCTCGGCATTGGGGGATGCGGCGCGCAGCGCGCCGCTGTCCAGATGCGCCTGCGCCACAAAGGTCGGCAACAACGCGACCCCAAGCCCGTGGATCGCGGCCTGTGCCATGGTGGAAAACTGATCGAACATCATGCCCGAAGCATCCGGGGCCGGCAGGTCCTGTGCTGCGAACCAGCGCGCCCACGCGCGGGGGCGGGTCTCGAGGTGCAGGAGGGGCAGCGCGCGTAAACTGGCCGCGTCGGTGGCATTTGTGGCCATGTCAGGCGCGGCAACCGCCACAACGGTTTCGGGTATCAGCGGCAGATAGTCGGCCCCCGGCCAGTCGCGTCGCCCAAAATGGATGGCCGCATCAAAGGGCTGCGCGCGAAAATCGAACGGGGCGAGACGTGTTGAGAGGTTCACTGTGACCTGCGGGTGGGCCAGCGCAAAGTCCGCCAGACGCGGTGCCAGCCAGTGCATCCCGAAGGCGGGCAGGAT
Organism: uncultured Tateyamaria sp.; assembly: GCF_947494755.1. GTDB lineage: Bacteria > Pseudomonadota > Alphaproteobacteria > Rhodobacterales > Rhodobacteraceae > Tateyamaria. Next base: position 336,994 of record NZ_CANLVZ010000002.1, on the reverse strand, counting down.
CGCAAGGTTCAGCGGGCCACCTTCGGCATTGGCCCCCGCCGCGACCGAGGCCGAGCCGAGACGGTTGAGGACATCGCGCACCTGCTCAACATAGCTGCGCCCTGCGGGTGTCAGAACCAGCGTGCGGCCTTGGCGGGCCAAAAGCTGTGCCCCGATCTGCTCTTCGAGGGTCTTGAGCTGGCGGCTGATTGCGCTTTGGGTTACGGACAGATCCTGGGCCGCAGCAGTGGCGGAGCCCAAACGGGCCACGGCCTCAAAAGCCAGCAGGGCCGGAATTGACGGCAAGAAGCGGCGGTGCATCAACATATGCCTATTTCTCATGGGTTGCAGAACAAGGCATCGTTAGATGTTGCGCAGCTTTCCTGCAATACTGGGACGACCCCATGCGCAGCCAAGGAGAGACGAGATGAACGCCCCAAGCAAAATCCTGAAGGCCAAAGACGCCCCCGATCTGGGCACGTTTGATTGGGCCGACCCATTCCGACTGTCCGCACAACTGAGCGAGGACGAGCGGATGATCCAGTCCTCCGCTGCTGCCTATGCTCAGGAAAAACTGGCCCCGCGCGTGGTCGAGGCCTTTGAGAACGAAACTTCCGCGCCCGAGATTTTTGCCGAAATGGGTGAGATGGGGTTGCTCGGTGTGACGCTGCCCGAAGAGTACGGTGGCTTGGGGGGATCCTACGTGTCTTACGGGTTGGTCGCGCGCGAAGTCGAGCGGATCGATTCGGGGTATCGCTCGATGATGTCGGTCCAATCGAGCCTCGTGATGTACCCCATCTATGCCTATGGCTCAGAAGAGCACCGCCGCAAGTACCTGCCAAAACTGGCAAGTGGGGAATATATCGGCTGTTTCGGTCTTACTGAACCGGATGCGGGATCGGATCCGGCGGGGATGAAGACGACGGCGAAGAAGGTCGACGGCGGCTATGTGCTGAACGGGGCCAAGATGTGGATTTCGAACGCGCCAATTGCGGATGTGTTCGTGGTCTGGGCCAAGTCCGATGCCCATGACGGCAAGATCCGCGGCTTTGTGCTGGAAAAAGGGGCCAAGGGGCTTTCTGCCCCCAAGATACAGAACAAGCTGTCGCTGCGCGCCTCGATCACGGGTGAGATCGTGATGGACGGCGTCGAGGTCGGCGAGGACGCGTTGTTGCCGGATGTGCAGGGCCTCAAGGGTCCGTTCGGGTGCCTGAACCGCGCGCGCTACGGGATTTCGTGGGGGGCGATGGGGGCGGCCGAGTTCTGCTGGCATGCGGCGCGGCAATACGGGCTGGACCGCAAGCAGTTCGGCAAACCCTTGGCACAAACCCAACTCTTTCAGAAGAAACTGGCCGATATGCAGACCGAGATCGCATTGGGCCTGCAGGGCGCTTTGCAAGTGGGGCGGCTGATGGATGCGGCCCAGGCTGCACCCGAAATGGTGTCGATCGTCAAGCGCAACAACTGCGGCAAGGCGCTCGAGATCGCACGCCACGCCCGTGACATGCACGGCGGCAACGGCATCTCGGGCGAGTTCCAGGTGATGCGCCACATGATGAACCTCGAGACGGTCAACACCTATGAGGGCACCCATGACGTGCATGCGCTGATCCTCGGGCGCGCCCAAACCGGCCTTCAAGCCTTTTTCTAGAGGCCGCACCGGTGGGCTGTCTGCCCCCCGGGGCCCCCCGACGGTATTTCGGGTCAAAAGAAGCTGCAAAACCACTCTTTCTTTTGACCGGAAATACCGCCGCCGGAGGCACGAAATCCCCTTTTGCGCGGATGCTGTATGGACCGCGTTTCGCTTGTTCATGGTAATTTTCTGTCGCGGTTGAAGGCAGGTTGGCTGCCGCATGTCGTACCCGACGGCCTGGATTTGACCAGTTCAAAGGCCTTTTTCGCGCATCAATGCCTGACCCGCGCCCTCAATATTGTCAGCCGCGAGATGTAGAAGGCGGGACAGCATATCTGCCGCGACATGCTGCTCTCCTTTGCCTGCGCGGCGGATGATCCGACCAGCGGCGGGCATCACAAGGTGCTGGGCAGCCACGATCTGTTCATGCCGCCCCGGACGTCTACCATCGCCAGCCATCTGCCCAAGGCGGTTGGTGCGGCGTACGGGCTTGGGCTGGCGCGGCGCGCGCGCCCTGAGCGTGAATCCCTGCCGCGCGCAGGCCGCGCGGTGGCCAGTTTTGAGGACGCCTCGTTGAACCACTCCACCGCCCAACGCGATTAACGCAGCTTGTCGAACCTCTGTGCAGGGTGTGCCGCTGCCTTTGTCCTTCATCTGTGAGGACGACTGGATCGGGATTTCGGCCAAGACGCTGAAAGGGTGGGTGCGCGCCAACCTATGTGCGCACCCATCGTAAACCGGCGGTTCTGCATCTGCGCCCGGTGTGCGTTTATGGCGATGCGGGCGCGGATGTCGCCGCCGGTTATCGTCCGCGTGCGGAGGTCGAGACGGCCACCTTGCCGTTCTCTTCCGATGGGCACCGTGCGAACCCCACGGCGCTGCGCATCGCGGGGCTGGGCTATCAGAAAGGGTTTGGCGGGCTTATGCCGCTACTCTGCCCTCGGCCGACGGGATCAAAGATGCCGCGCAGGCGCTACGCTAGGGCGTTTGAACGCGCGATCAGATCGACGCCCATCTGCGCCATCAGGTCCATATAGTCGAGACACACCCAGTTCTCGGCGATCTGCCCGTCCGCGCAGCGGTAGAAATCCATCACGCGCAGAGTAAGGGCTTTGCGCGTTGCAGGCACCCCCAGGTAATCCCCGGTATGCGTCATCGTCATCGACGGCCAGCCTGAGATGGCGGCATAGTTGCCCTGACCGATGCGCGCATAGTGGTTGCCGCCCTTGCGGTCGGGAAAGGCCGCCAGAAACGGGGCGCGGTGATCGCGGGTAAACCCGTCCCATCGATAGTTCGATCCGATACCGCCGGGGCCATACCAGAGCATGTCATCCGCCCAATAGCCGCCCACCCCCGTCTGCCCTTTGGAGGTACCGGTTTTGGGGTCATAGACATGCAGATCGCCCAGCATCGCCTCGATCAGATCGAGGCTGGCGGTGCCGTCCCCGCCGGGCAGGATGCCGTCATGGGTCGCGGGGCCCGGAAACAGCATTTCGGTGCCCAGACGACCGCCGAACGGATCGCGCCCGGCCTGTCGCATGAGGTCGGGCAGGTCGAGGATGATCCGTGCCTCGATGATGCAATCCCCCTCGATCCGGTAGAATTCACCCGAGCGCAGAAAGGCAAGGCGATTCGATGCGGTGATCCCAAAAAGAGGGCCTGCAAGGGTGCCGACATAATGTGTCAGGGCCGCGATCCACGTGCCACCGACGCTGCGCCGGTTCTGACCGGCGATAAAGACCTCATCCCGGCGTCGCGCGTGCCGCAGCGCGGCGCGCAGGGGGAGATAGACGGCCTCCCATGCCGCGTCGCAACCGGCGATATCATTCACGGGATGCGAGAAATGAAAGGCGCAATCGGCTGCAAAGACTGCATCGAAGGCCTGCCGCGCCGCAGCAATATCGTCGCCCCACAGCGCCTCCAGTTTGGACTTGATGCCCAGTTCTCTTGCGGTGCTCATGGCCTTGCCTCCGACTTTTGCACACGTGTGCAAAAAACAGTTGCCAATGTGTGAACCAGTTGTCTAGCCTCAATCAACTTGCCGCGACGGGGGACTCCGATGGCCGAAATCCAATTGCGCAATATCAACAAGCGGTGGGGCTCCTTTGTGGGGGTCGACAACTTTGATCTGACCATCGCTGATCAGGAATTTCTGGTGCTTTTGGGGCCGTCGGGCTGTGGCAAGACCACGACGATGCGCATGATTGCCGGGCTTGAGGACGCAACCGAAGGCGACATCATCATTGACGGCAACCGGGTCAACGATCTGGACCCAAAGGACCGCGATGTGGCGATGGTGTTCCAGTCCTACGGGCTATATCCGCACCTCAACGTCTACGAAAATATCCGCTTTCCGCTGAAGGTGCGCAAGGCCGACCCCGCCACCCATGACGAGCGGGTGCATCGGGCCAGCGCCATGGTGGAACTCGACGAGTTTCTGCACCGCAAGCCGGCCGAACTTTCGGGGGGGCAGCGTCAGCGCGTTGCCTTGGCGCGCGCCATTGTGCGTGAACCCAACGTGTTCCTCATGGACGAACCCCTGTCGAACCTCGATGCCAAGCTGCGCGTCAGCACCCGTGCCCAGATCAAGAACCTGAGCCACGAGTTGAAGGTCACGACCGTCTACGTGACCCACGACCAGATTGAGGCGATGACGCTGGCCGACCGCGTTGTGGTGATGAAGCAGGGGAAGGTGCAGCAGGTCGGCACGCCCACCGAAATCTATGACAACCCGGCCAACACGTTCGTCGCCAGCTTCATCGGCTCGCCTGCCATGAACCTCATGGACGGTACGATGGCGGGCGGCACCTTTACCGGCGACAAGGTCAGCATTTCGGGGCTGAGCGCGCCGGATGGCCCCGTCACCTTGGGCTTCCGCGCCGAGGACGCCAGCGTCGCTGATGCGGGCGGTCAGATCACCGCACCGCTTTACACAATTGAGCTGCTTGGGGACGCGACCATGCTGACGGTGCGCGCCGGCGGGCAGCTTGTGTCGGTCAAAGCGCACAAGGAATTTCGGGCCGAGATTGGCGACACTGTGTCGTTCTCGGTTCCGGCGGGCATTTGTCATGCCTTCTCATCCTCGTCGGGCGAACGCCTGGCCTGAGGGCAACCGCTCGCTCCGGGGGCACCCGGACGGGTCATAACAGTCAGTGCAGGCTTGCAAGATGCACTGGCACCTAAACGCAACAGGGAGTTTGCATATGTATTTGAAGAAACTGGCACTGGCGGGCGCTGTCTCGCTTATGGGGACATCGGCTTTCGCCGCATGCGCCTACGAAAACGACGTGCCACTGAAATCGCTGAGCGCGGGTTTTGAAGCGTGGAAAGCCGTCACGGACGCGATGGCCGAGTGCGGCAACTTCCAGGCAGAGCTGGATCAGGAATTCCGCACCAAGCAGCCTGCGGCATTCGAGGCGAACCCGTCGCTCTACCAAATCGGTGGTGTGTCCAACGGCACGATCACGCCGCTGCTGAACGCAGGCACCATTCGCCCGCTCGATGATCTGGTTGCCAAATATGGCCAGAACCTTGCGCCGAACCAGTTGATCAAGGTCGACGGCAAGATCATGGCTGTGGCCATGATGGTCAACACCCAGCACCTGATGTACCGCGAGGATATCTTCAACGATCTGGGCATCGAAACGCCCACCACATGGGACGAGGTGTTCGCGGCTGCCGAAACCATCAAGGAAGCGGGTGTTGTAGATCACGCCATCGGCGCGACCATGAAATCCGGCTGGAACCTGGCTCAGGAATTCGTCAACATGTATCCCGGCTTTGGCGGTGAGTTCTTCAACGATGACAACACCACGGCGGTGAATTCCGACGCGGGTGTTAAGGCGCTCGAGACGATGGCCAAGACGCTGGACTACACCGATCCGGAGGTGCTGGTCAGCGACTCCACCTACGTGCAGCAGCAGTTCCAGCAGGGCAAGATCGCCATGTCGAACCTGTGGGCCAGCCGCGGCGGCGCGATGGATGACGAAGCCGAAAGCTCGGTTGTCGGCAAGGTCAAGATGGCTGCCGCTCCGATTGCCATGGACGGTGGCGCGCCTGCCACGACCCTGTGGTGGGACGGTATCGTGATCGCTGCCAACATCACCGACGAGGAGGCTGACGCGGCCTTCCGTCTAGCGATGGAAGGTCTGGACGAAGAGATGGTCAAGGCCAACAACGAAGCCGCGATCTGGCTGATCCCCGGCTACGAGCCTGGCCCGCTGGCCAAAGGTGCGATTGATACCGCCACCGCATCGCCCGCGCCTCCGGCATACCCTTCGACCACGCAGATGGGTCTGCTGCACACGGCCCTTGGCAACGAGCTGCCCGCCTTCCTGACGGGCGAGCGTGACGCGGCGGCCACTCTGGTCGCGGTCGAAGAAGCCTACACGACCTCGGCCAAAGAAGCCGGCGTGCTGGAATAAGCACCACTCACGAGGCTGGCCGGGGATGTCCCTGGCCAGCCGACGTTCACCGGGGGACAAATGCAAACTGAGTTCGATCATATCGTTGTGGGCGGTGGCTCCGCTGGATGCGCGGTTGCTGCGCGTCTTGCCGAACAACCGGGCGCACGCGTATGCGTGATCGAGGCGGGGCCGTCGGATCGTGATATCCGCGTCAAGGTGCCGTTTGGCTTGGTCAACCTGCTTGGCTCCGACCGGAGGAACTGGAAACGCAAGACCGTGCCCATGGCGGCGGCAGGCGGTCGGGAAGTGTCCGTGCCGCGCGGTCGGATGCTGGGCGGGTCGGGGTCGATCAATTCGATGGTCTGGTTTCGCGGCACCCGTGCGGATTTTGATGCCTGGGGTCTGCCGGGATGGGACGCGGATACGGTCTGGGCTGCCTATGAGGACGTGGAGGCGCGCATGACGCCCGCCCGCTTGCCCCACCCGCACCCGCTCTCCGAAGCCTTCGGCGCGATGTTCGCGGCTAATGATCCTCATGCCCCGCCCACGCCCGAACGCGAAAGCGCGGGCGTCTTTCACACCAATATGCGCAACGGCGCGCGCTGGTCGGCGGCTGACGGTTTCCTGCGCCCCTCGGGTGCGCGCGTCATCACGAACGCCGAAGTGGATCACGTGACCTTCGAGGGCACCCGCGCCACCGGGGTCACGTTGCGCGACGGGCGCAGGCTGATGGCCCGCGCAGGGGTGATCCTGTCCGCAGGCAGCATCGAAAGCCCGATGATCCTGATGCGTTCGGGCATCGGCCCGGCTGACGATCTGCGCGCTGCCGGGATTGCGGTGCGCATCGACGCCACCGGCGTGGGTGCAAACCTGCACGATCATCCAGGCTTCGGTTTGCATTTCAAGGGGCAGGGGTCAGGCTACGGTCTGACGCTGGCCCAATTGCCGGCATGGGCCTTGTCGCCGTTCCAATGGCTGCTGATGCGCTCGGGGCGGCTCGCCTCCAACACCGTTGAGGCGGGCGCGTTCTATGCGCTTGATCATAACGCCGCGCCGCAGGTCCAGACCCATTTCCTGCCCTTCCTGATGGGCTGGCAGGGCCGCGCGATCATCTGGGGATCAGGGTATTTCGCGGATGTGTGCCTGTGCCAACCGCGCTCGCGCGGGCGCTTGCGGATCGGGGTGGATCGTGACACCCCGCTGATCGATCTGAACCTGTTCGGCGAGGCCAAAGATCTCGATGACATGGTGCGCGGCGTGGAAAAGCTGCGCGGCCTGCTTGCCAAGACCGACTTCAAGGGCCGTCGCGCGCCCGAAGCGTTTCCCGGTGCGGATGTGACCGGAGATGCGCTGCGCGAAACGATCAGGACCCGTGCCGGCACGGCCTATCACCCCGTGGGCACCGTGGCGCTTGGCGGCCCGCTCGACGCAACCGGCGCGGTCAGGGGCGCACAAAACCTCTGGGTTGCCGATGCCAGCGTCATGCCGCGCATCACCACGGCCAACACCAATGCCCCCTCGATGATGATCGGCTGGCAAATCGGCGGCTTTGTCGCCAACGCCGCCCGACCCGACCAAAGGAATATCGCATGAAGTTCAAGACCTTCGTCTGGTTCGTCGGGCCATCGCTGTTCATGATGCTGCTTTTTATTGCCGCCCCGCTCATTTCGGTGTTCATCCAGTCGTTTCAGATCACCCAACCGGTCATGCAACAGATCGAGGTCGAAACCTGCACCCCCGGTTTCCTCACCCAGACCTGCACCACCGAGGTCAAGACGGTGCCCATCATCGATGAAGAGACGGGCAAGACCCAGACCACGACGGCCTGGGTCGGCTTCCAAAGCTACAAGAACGTGCTGCAAATGGATAAGGTCTGGGCGGCCGTCGGGTCGGGCAACTTCTCCGACATTCTGCAGATCGACTTCTGGAAGGCGCTGCGGTTCACGCTGATGTTCACGCTGGTGACGTTGCCGCTGGTGGTCGGTGTTGGGCTGATGATCGCGTTGGCGGTCAACAACGCAGCCAAGTCGCTGCGCGGGCCGGTGATCTTCATATCCTTGCTGCCCTTCATCATCACGCCGGTGATCGGGTCACTGTCGATTTACTGGCTGTTTGTGGGCGACGGCATCCTGACGGCGACGCTCGAGCGATGGACGGGACAGGACATCGCGATGTTCGCGCAAGCCTGGACCATCGAGTTGCTGATGTATTTCTATCGGGTCTGGCACGTGGCCCCCTTCGCCTTCGTAATCTTTTACGCAGGTCTGCAAACGGTCAACATGGACACGCTCGAAAGTGCGATCATCGACGGCGCGTCGCGGTTCGAACGGCTGCGTTATGTGATCATTCCACATCTCATGCCTCTGATCATTTTCATCGCGCTGATCCATCTGATGGATTGCTACCGCGTCTTTGACGAGATCATCGGCTTCCGCTCCCAGGCGCATGTCATTTCGCTGCAATGGCTGACCTTCGATTTCCTGACGCCGGACGATGCCGGCAACCGGGCGATCAGCCGGGCGGCGGCCAGTGCGATGCTCACCATGATCGGCATCGTGTTCCTGCTGATCCTGCCACTGCGCCGCACATGGCGCGACCACAAGGGAGGGGCGCACTGATGTCGAAAGCCACTGCACAACCGCTATCGCTCAAGATTTTTTCCGGCGCATTCCTCGCCTTCTGGTGCCTGATCGCAGCCTTTCCCATCGTGTGGATCGCGGTGATGAGCGTGAAATCCCCGCGCGACGCCTTTGCGGCAAGTGCGTGGGATGTGATCACCGGCCCGGCCACCCGCGCCGCCGGAAACGGGCTCAGCCTGATCGATATCGTCCTCGGGCTGGCTGGCCTGTATTTTGCGGTCCGGTGGGCCTTTACCCGGTTGCCCGGACTGGTGGAACAGTTCTCGCCCCCCGGCTTCATCGTGCTGGGATGGCTCGTGGGGGCGGCGGCCTATGGTCTGCTGTTTGTGCTGATCTTTTTCGGCGTATTGCCATATGTCTTTGGTGCGCTCAACGCGATTGCGGGGCCACTTGGCGCGCCGATCCTCGGGCTCACGACCGAGCATTATGTGGCCGTGTGGGTGGAAAACCAGTTCTACCGCAACTTCATGAACTCGATGATCGTGACGGCCGGGGTCGTGACCGTTTCGCTGACCGTTGGGACGCTGGCAGGCTACGGGCTGGCGCGGTCCGGCTCTGATCTGGCCTTTTGGTTGCTGATCATCGCGCTGGTGTTTCGCGCGCTGCCCCACTCGGTGCTGGTAGCGGGCTACCTGCCGTGGTTCATCAACTCGGCAGAGATCCTGCGCCCGATCCTAGGCGATCTCAGCCCGACGCTTTATGGCCAACCCTGGGCGATCATCGCCGTGCTCGTGGCGATCAACCAGCCCTTCACCATCTGGATGTTACGCTCTTTCTTCCAGAACATTCCGGCAGAACTGGACGAGGCGGCGCGCGTCGATGGATGCAGCCACTTTCAGGCCTTCCGCCGGGTGATCATGCCGGTCATGTGGCCGGGGGTCATCACGACAGGACTGTTCAGTTTCCTTCTGGGGTACAACGACTTCCTCGTCACCGCCCTGCTGCTCGATGCGCAGAACCAGACGATGGTTCCAGCCATCGCGGGCTATTTCAACCGCGAAACCACGACCACCGATCAGGTCGAGGCGGTGGCGGCGGCGGTGTCGATCACAGCGCCCCTGTTCCTTCTGGTCATGGTGTTCCAGCGCCAGATCGTGTCGGGGCTCACAGCCGGAGCTGTCAAAGGATGACCCGGCGTTTCATTGTTCCCCAAATATGCCCGCCGGAGGCGTCTGCCCCATGAAAGGATCACGACCCGAACAGGCAATCCTGACCCGCGACACAGACATGTCCAAGACGGACGAAACCCGCGCGGTGATCGAAGGGATGGTCGATGGCCTCAACGACCACCGGATCGACGACATCGGGCAGTTCTTTGCACAGTCTTTCCGCTGGATAGGTAACCAAGGCTGCGGCACGAAGAATGGCCTGCAGGAGTTTCAGGACAACTGGCAGCGCCCCTTTCAGGCTGCGTTCTCGGACAAGGTCTGTGTGGATGAAGCCCGCCTTTACATGGGCGAGTGGGCGGCGGCCTTTGGGCGGCAGGAGGCGACGCATTCCGGCACCTTCATGGGTGTCGCCCCCACCGGCAAGCGGATCGAGATCCGCTACATGGATTTCTGGAAAGTCGAGGACCAACGCATCACGGACAACTACGTGATGGTCGATTTTCCGCACGTGCTCGCCCAGCTGGGCGTGGATGTTTTCAACGGGGAAGGCTGGGAAGCCTTTGATCGCGGCGACAAGACCCCGCCGCGCCCCGACAACGACAGGTGACGATATGACAATCGAATATCTCAAACACGGCAAGCCCGAGACGGAACGGGATGAGGACGACGCCAAGACCCGCAAGATCGTGGAGGACACGCTGGCCGACATCGCGGCCAACGGCGATGCTGCGGTGCACCGCCTGAGCGAAAAGTTCGACAATTACGCGCCAGAGAGTTTCAAGCTGTCACAGTCCGAGATCGATGATCTTATCGCGCAACTCACGCCGCGCGAAATGGCTGATATCGCGTTCGCGCAGGAACAGGTGCGCAATTTCGCCCAGGCCCAACGGGATTCGATGCTGGATATCGAGGTCGAAACGATGCCCGGCGTGATCCTCGGCCACAAGAACATCCCCGTACAGTCCGTGGGCTGCTATGTGCCCGGCGGCAAGTTTCCTATGGTCGCTTCGGCGCATATGTCGGTGGCCACTGCATCGGTGGCGGGCGTCCCGCGCATCATCGCCTGCACGCCCCCCTTCAAGGGCAAGCCCAACCCGGCGGTGATTGCCGCCATGCATATGGGCGGGGCGCACGAGATCTACGTGATGGGCGGCATTCAGGCCATCGGGGCCATGGCCTTGGGGACCGAAACCATTGACCCGGTGCATATGCTGGTCGGGCCGGGCAACGCGTTCGTGGCCGAGGCGAAACGGCAACTGTTCGGCAAGGTCGGTATCGACCTGTTCGCAGGGCCGACCGAAACAATGGTGATCGCCGATGAGACCGTGGATGCGGAGTTGTGTGCCACCGATCTGCTCGGGCAGGCCGAACATGGGTACAATTCGCCCGCCGTCCTGCTGACCAACTCGCGCAAACTGGCCGAGGCCACCATGGACGAGATCGAGCGGATCCTCAGAATCCTGCCCACCGCCGACACCGCCCGCACAAGCTGGCAGGATTACGGTGAGGTGATCCTGTGCGACACCTATGAGGAGATGCTCGAGGTCGCCGACGACATCGCCTCCGAACATGTGCAGGTTATGACCGACCGCGATGACTGGTTTCTTGAGCACATGACCTGCTACGGCGCGCTGTTCCTTGGTGCGCGCACCAACGTGGCCAATGGCGACAAGGTCATCGGCACCAACCACACTCTGCCGACGAAGAAAGCGGGGCGGTATACGGGCGGGTTGTGGGTCGGCAAATACCTCAAGACGCATTCCTATCAGAAGGTCACCACGGACGAGGCGGCGGCGGAAATCGGAGCCTATGGCTCACGCCTATGTATGCTCGAAGGTTTTGTCGGGCACGCGGAACAGTGCAATCTAAGGGTGCGCCGCTACGGCGGGATCAACGTACCCTATGGCACCGGCGCGCCCGCGCGGGATGCTGCTGAGTAGAGGCTGCGCCACGCGATTTTCACTGGGGGGCTTTGCCGCCGACTGCGCCTCCCCTCAGGATTTTTGGAACAGAGAAGAAGACCCTCGATGAGTGTCGATCCACATCAGCGCAACAAGAACACGGCCCGCTCGCTTTGGGCGGCGCTGGATCGTGATCCAACGGCGGCACTACCGCTGTTACGCGACGTGGCGCACTGGCACGCGCCGGCCCCCATTGGTGCGCAGACGAGCGGTCCCGCGGTCATCGAGGCGTTATTTGCGCCGTTTCATGCTGGCATGTCAGGTCTGACGCGGCAGACGCACATCCTGATGGCCGGGGCCTCGCAGGCCTACGAGGACGGGCGCATCGACGCGGCTCACTGGGTCGGGGGGACGGGCTATCTTTCTGGTCGGGCGGTTGCACCGATCTTCGGCATTCCGGCAACCGACCACGATCTGCGCATCCGATGGGCTGACTTCCTGCGCTTCGACGAAGGTGGGCGCATCACCCATGCCCAGACGATCTGGGATTTCGTGGACTGGTTCGACCAGATCGACCTGCCCGTTCTCCCGCGTCCGCGCGGTGCGGCGCATGTCTTTCCGGCGCCGACGGGCTATGACGGTGTTTTGACCGGCCTTCAGCCCGGAGACGAGACAGCCGCCACCCTCGCACTGGGGCGCGATCTGATCTTCGGCGGCCTCAACGGTTTTGACGAAAGTGATCTGTCGAGCATGGGCATGGCCCGGTTTTTCCACCCCAATATCAAGTGGTACGGGCCGGGCGGGATTGGGGCGTGCCTGTCTTTGTCCGAGTTCGAGGTCTTCCACCAACAGCCTTGGTTGACCGCCTTTCCCGATCGCAAGGTGATGCATCTTGAAGGTCTGTTTGCCGAAGGCGAAATGCTGGCCGCGTCCGGACCGATGGGGGTCGTGGGCACCCATAGCGGCCCCTATCTGGGCCACGCCGCCACAGGTGCGCCGATTGAAGTCTCGGGGTTGGATTTCTGGCGACGGCAGGGGGATCAATTCACCGAGAACTGGGTGTTCGTCGACATGATCCACCTTTTCGGCCAGATGGGTGTTGACCTGTTTGCGCGGATGCAGGAGCAGGCGGGATGAGCGGCGCGCATGATCGCAACAAGGCTCTGATCGCGCCCTTGCGTGCGACGATGTATGACTTCGACCTCGATGGGCTGCGCGGCGTCCTGCGCGAGATTTGCGCGCCCGATGTCGTGTTCAACCTCGCCTTTCCGTTCGAAACGATTGCAGGCGTCGATGCGTATATGGATGCCGTTTACGCCCCCCTAATCTACGCCATTCCCGACCTTGAGCGACGCGATCATATTGTGATGGCCGGGCCAACGCCGGAGGGCGATGACTGGGTCGGGTGCGGGGGTTACTATGCCGGCACTTTCACGGCCCCTTGGCTGGATATTCCGCCCACGGGCCACATCGTGCACATGCGCTTTCACGAATTTTACCGCATTCGTGAGGGCCGGATTGTCGAGACGCAGGGGCTCTGGGACATTCCCGAGGTGATGATGCAGGCAGGTGCCTGGTCGATGGTGCCGAGCTTGGGCCGCGAATGGCATGTGCCGGGGCCTGCCACCTGTGACGGGCTGGTGCCGGGCCCTTATGACAGCGCGGCAGGGCAGGCCACGTGCCAGCACATCATCGACATGCTCACCCATCTCAAGAAGCACCCGAGCCAGGGTGGCCCCGAGTTGATGGAGATGGAGCGGCTCTGGCACCCCAAGATGATGTGGTATGGCCCTTCGGGCATCGGGTCGGGGCGTGGCATCGCAGGCTTTCGCAACTGGCACCAGATCCCGTTTCTGAACGCAATGCCGGATCGGGGACAATATGTGGACGAGATCGTGTATCACTTCTTTGGCGATCGGAACTACGCGGCGGTGACCGGCTGGCCGGACATGTACCAGACGATCACCCATGGCGGCTGGCTGGGATTGCCGCCGACCAACAAGAGGATCGCGATGCGCAGCCTCGATTTCTGGCGGCTCGAAAATGGACTGATACGGGAGAATTGGGTGATGGTGGATTTGCTGCACATGTATGACCAGATCGAGGTCGATGTGCTGGGCCGCATGCGCGAATTCAACAAGGCGCGCGTGGGGTTTGATGCCGAAACGGGGCGCGCGATATGAGTGATCTGCCCCGCACCCCGTCCTTCGATCTGACCGGCAGGCGCGCGCTGGTGACGGGGGCGTCCTCGGGCATCGGGCTTGGCTGCGCTGCGGCGCTGGCCGAGGCGGGTGCCCATGTGGTCTGCGCCGCGCGCCGCGCCGAGGTGCTGGCCGATGTGGTGGAGGCAATGAAAGTCCAGGGTTGGAGCGCCGAGGCAATGCCGCTGGATCAAAGCGACATTTCGGCGGTCGATGCGGCCTTTGATGCGCCCTTTGACATCGTGGTAAACTCCGCCGGGCTTGCGCGCCACGGCCCCGCGCTGGACACTCGCACCGAGGACTTCGATGCGGTTGTCGCGCTGAACCTCAGGGGGGCCTATTTCCTGTCGACCGCCGCGGCGCGCGCGCTGACCCAAGCGGGCAAGCCGGGCAGTATCATCCACATCTCGTCCCAGATGGGCCATGTGGGCGGCGTCGACCGGGCCGTCTATTGCGCGACCAAGCATGGGGTCGAGGGCATGGTAAAGGCCATGGCCATCGAATGGGGCAAGGCCAATATTCGCATCAATACAATCTGCCCAACCTTCATCCGCACGGCGTTGACCGAGAAATCGTTTGAGGATCCCGAGCGGTTCGCCTGGATCATGGACAAGATCAAGCTGCCCCGCGTGGGCGAGGTCGAGGACATCATGGGCGCGGTCCTGTTTCTGGCCTCGGACGCATCCGCGATGGTCACGGGCACATCCATGCTGATCGACGGGGGGTGGACAGCGGACTGATGCCCGACAAGGTGACAGCATTGGATGTGGCGGCCCGCGCGGGCGTGTCCCGCTCGGCCGTCAGTCGGGTGTTCACGCCCGGTGCGTCCGTGTCCAAACGCACGGCGGACAAGGTGCGCAATGCGGCTGATGCTTTGGGCTATCGCCCCAATGTGCTGGCACGCAGCCTCATCACCGGGCGCAGCCGCATCATCGGTCTGTTGGTGGCCTACCTTGAAAACCATTTCTATCCCGAAGCCATCGAGCGGCTCAGCCGCAGCTTGCAGCAACGCGGCTATCACGTGCTGGTCTTTATGGCCTCGAACTCGGGCGAAGAGGCTGACGAGGTGATGAAGGAGCTGCTGGATTATCAGGTGGACGGGATCATCGCCGCATCCGTCGGCATGTCCAACGACCTGACCATGCGCTGCGAGGTGGCGGGCATTCCCATCGTGCTGTTCAACCGCGCGCAGGATGATGACCGGCTGTCGTCTGTCACGTCCGACAACTACCATGGCGGACGCAAGCTGGCGGAATTTCTGATCGCAGGCGGCCATCAACGCATCGCCCATATCGCCGGATGGGAGGGTGCCTCGACCCAACGCGACCGCGAGGCGGGGTTCACCGCGGGGCTGAAGGCGGTGGGGCACAGCCTGTTCGCACGCGGGGTCAGCGACTTTGATTTTGACAAGGCCAAGGCCGCGGCACGCACCATGTTCGACCGGCCCGACCGCCCGGATGCGGTGTTTTGCGCCAATGATCATATGGCCTTTGCGGTGATGGATGTGTTGCGCTTTGACCTCGGCCTGTCGGTGCCGAATGATGTCTCGGTTGTGGGCTATGACGACGTGACGCTGGCCGCCTGGCCGAGCTATGACCTGACCACCGTGCGCCAGCCCGCAGGTCAAATGGCCGAAGCCACTGTCGATATTCTGCTGGACCGGCTTGCCGATCCCGAAACCAAACCCCGCCGTGTCGCACTGGATGGCCCGCTCATCCTGCGCGGCTCGGCCCGCTTACCCAAAGGATACACCCCATGAAGGGCTTTTCGAACCGGTGGAAGGATTTCCCCGACTACATCATCGGCATCACCAAGGAAATCTGGGAGGATCGCGGCATCGCGACCCTGCACCACTATTACAGCCTCGACATCGTGGTGCGCTCGCCCGCCTCGGTGGTGATCGGCAATGAAAAGGTGATCGGGGCGACGATGGCGACGCTGGCTGAATTTCCTGACCGGACGCTTTTGGGGGAGGATGTGATCTGGTCCGGCACGCCGGAAGAGGGGATGTTGTCGTCACACCGTTTGCTGTCGACCGCGACCCATTTGGCGGACGGGATGTACGGCAAGGCGTCGGGCAAAAAGCTGACCTATCGCATCATCGCCGACTGCCACGCGATCAATGATCAGATCAACGATGAATGGCTGATCCGCGACCAGACGGCCATCGTGAACCAGATCGGGTGGGAGGCGAAGGCCTTTGCCGCTGATCTGATCGAGCGTGAAGGCGGGATGGATAAGGCAAGCATGCCGCTGACCCCCGCCACGGACAAACCCGGCCCCTACAAGGGGCGCGGCAATGACAACGCATGGGGCGCGAAATACGCCGACATTTTGACCAGGATAATGGGGGCCGATATGGCGGTGATCCCGGCGGAATATGACCGGGCGGTGCAGTCCGAATATCCCGGCGGGGTGACGGGCCACAGCTACGGTCCCGTTGACCGATTCTGGATGGGGTTGCGCGCCTCTTTTCCTGATGCGACTTTCACGATCGACCACCAGATTGGCCGGGATGACGACCTGATGCCGCCGCGCGCCGCGATCCGGTGGGCGCTCCATGGCAAACATGACGGGTGGGGATATTTCGGCGCACCGACGGGGGCCGAGGTCTATGTGCTCGGGATTTCGCACGCCGAGTTCGGCCCCTGGGGCTTGCGCCGCGAATATACGCTGTTTGATGAGACGGCGATCTGGAAGCAGATCCTGATGCAAACCGGATAGGGTCGGACTTTGCATATTTTTGGAACAATGAAGGGGCAGGGGCGTGCAGCGATATGACGAGGTGATGTTCACCGCCGCCGTCAAAGCCTTGCAAGAGGCTGAAGGCTCGGTGGAGATGTACGCGCGCAGCTATGGCGCGCGTACCCATGCGCTGAGCGCGGATGAGGCCGCCTTTGTGACGAGCCGCACCTCCTTTTATATGGCGACGGTGTCGGAAACCGGTTGGCCCTATATCCAGCATCGCGGCGGGCCTGCGGGGTTCCTGCAGGTGCTCGACGATCACACGCTCGCCTTTGCCGACTACCGCGGGAACAGGCAGCATATATCCCAAGGGAACCTCGCGGGCGATGACCGGGTGTCGCTGTTTCTGATGGATTACCCGCGCAAGGGGCGGTTGAAAATGCAGGGCCACGCCACCTTTCAAAGTGTGGATGCCGACCCTGACCTTGCCGCGCGTGTCGCGGTCGAGGGGCAGGGTCGGGTCGAGCGCGTCGTGACCATCAAGCTGGTTGCCTTCGACTGGAACTGTCCGCAATTCATTACGCCGCGCTTTGATGCGGGTGAGATCGCGCAGCTTGTCGCGCCCGAGATGGATAAGCTGACCGCCCGCATCGCCGAGCTCGAAGCCGCGTTGGCCGAGAAAGGGAAGGGATGAGCGACATCTACCGCGCCGCCGAACACCTGATGGGGATGGAGGATGCCGACTGGCACCGCCATGCCAACCCGCTGAGCGTCTGGACGCGGTTCACCTGCCTGCCCCTGCTGGTTCTGGCGATCTACGCGCGGGTCTGGATTGGCTGGTGGGCGCTGCCTGCGTTCATAGGCGCTGCGGCGTGGACGTGGTACAACCCGCGCGCCTTTGCGCCGCCTGCCGACTACGGGTCATGGGCGTCGCGGGCCACCTTGGGCGAACGGGTGTTTCTGGCCCGCGAGCGGCATGACATCCCCGCTCACCACATCCGCGCCGCTCATATGCTGACCGCATTGTCCGCCCTTGGCGCGCTGCCCTTGATCTACGGTCTGATCGCGCTGAACCCGTGGGCGACGATCCTCGGGCTGATCGCCACCATCCTGCCGAAAGTCTGGTTCTGCGACCGCATGGTTTGGATTTACGCCGACCTCACCCACACCACACCGGGCACCCCGCTGCCCACCCCGCTTTTGCCACCCGAAAGGATAACACCATGACCCCCGCCGAGATGGAGCCGCGCATCGTGCGTTACGGCGACCTGATGCCCTGCAAGACCGCCTTTATCGACGCCCATACGCCGGGTTCGGATCAGAAAGAGAACTTTACCATCATCGGCGGCGGGGTGTCGGAATCCCCCGACCAGCACGTGCACATCGCGATCCCGCACGGGTTCAACATCGGGGCGGCAGGCCAGCCGCCCAAGTGCCGCAACAGCTTGCACAGTCACCGCACTGCCGAGGTGTTCTTTGTTCTGTCGGGACGCTGGCGCTTTTTCTGGGGGCGCTACGGCACCGCAGGTGAAGTCGTGCTGGAAGAGGGCGATATCATCAACATCCCCACCGGCATCTTTCGGGGGTTCGAGAATATCGGCACCGACTATGGGATGATCATGGCGATCCTCGGGGGGGATGATGCGGGGGGCGGCGTGATCTGGGCTCCGCAAGTGATCGAGGACGCGCAAGCGCACGGGCTGGTTCTGGGCGAGAACGGCCAACTTTATGACAGCAAAAAGGGTGTGCACCCGCCGGATGGCGTCAAGCCGATGCCGGTGCTGAGTGAAGAGGACTTAAACGGATACCCCGAGATGACCCCGATGCAGGTCGTCGGCATGGGCGTGCGCCGCTATCACGACATGATGGCGCTTGGTCAGCATGACCCTTGCAAGGTGATCGGCGAGACGGGGATCATCCGCGACAAGCCCGGTTTCGAGGTGGATTTCATCACCCGGGGCAGCGCGACAGATGCGATGCATCAACACGACCGCCCGTCCGTCCTGATGCCCATGCGCGGGCACTGGCGTGTCACGTGGGAGGAGGGTGCGACCACGCTGGCCCCGGGCGACACGATGTCGGTGCCTGAAAACCTGCCCCACTCTGCGGTTCCTTCGATGACCGGCGAGGCATCGCTGTATCACATCGTGGGCACGGACGATCCGGCGGGGCCGACATGGCTGGGATAGACGCCTCCTCGGACGACACGCGCGAGGTCTATGAGCGTCAGGCCGCGGCCTATGACGCGACACGCTCGCGCGCCCTGTTCGAGGCGCGGTGGCTGGCGCGCTTTACCAACGGACTGACGGCGGGCGCGCGGGTGCTCGATCTGGGCTGCGGTGCAGGCGAGCCGATTGCGCGCTGGTTCATCGCAGAGGGCTTTGCGGTTACGGGCGTTGATTTCGCGTCCTCCATGCTCGACATCGCGCGCACCCGCTGGCCCGATGGCGATTGGCGTCAGGCCGACATGCGCGACCTCGATCTGGGCGAGACCTTCGATGGCATCGTGGCATGGGACAGCTTTTTCCACCTGCGCCCCGACGCACAGCGCAGCTGCATCGCGCACATGGCACGCCACCTTGCCCCGGGCGGTTCGCTGCTGATAACCGTGGGCCCACGTGCGGGCGAGGTCAGCGGGACGGTGGGTGGCGAGGCGGTCTATCACGCCTCTCTTTCGCCCGCTGAATATGCCACCTGCCTCGAGGATAACGGGCTGCGCATGACTGGATTTCTGGCCGAAGATCCGGAGACCCAAAACCACAGCGTGCTGATGGCGCGCAAGGACTAGGAATAAGACGATGGCAATTCTCACGACCCACGCAGGCAGCTTGCCCCGCACTCAGGAGGTGGTCGATTTCATCTTTGCGCGCGAACGCGACGAACCTTTCGATCAGGCGGCATTCGATGCTGCGATGACCAAGGCAGTGGATGACACGGTGGCACGTCAGGCCGCCGCAGGCGTCGATATCGTGAGCGATGGCGAGACGTCCAAGATCAGCTACGCCACCTACGTCAAGGACCGCTATACTGGCTTTTCCGGCGACAGCCCGCGCAATGCGCCTGCTGACCTCAAGCAATTCCCGAGCTTTCTCAAGCGGTTGGCCGAAGGGGGCGGCACGCCTCAATACGCGCGCCCCATGTGCACAGGAGAGGTCAAGAGCCGCGGGCAGGGTGAATTGCAAAAGGACATCGACAACCTCAAGGCGGCCATGGCCAAACATGGGGTGGAGCGTGGGTTCATGAACGCCGCCTCGCCGGGGGTCATTTCGCTGTTTCTGCAGAACGATTTTTACCCGACACGCGACGCCTATCTCGCCGCCCTCGCGGATGCGATGAAGGCAGAATACGAGACCATCGTGGCCGCCGGGCTGGACTTGCAGCTGGACTGCCCTGATCTGGCACTCAGCCGCCACATGCTGTTTTCGGATCTCAGCGACAAGGAGTTTCTCAAGATCGCCGACAGTCACGTCGAGGCGCTGAACCATGCACTCTTGGATGTGCCCGCCGACAAGGTGCGCGTGCATATCTGCTGGGGCAATTACGAAGGGCCGCACACCTGCGACATCGACATGGACACGGTTTTTCCCACGCTCATGTCGACCAAATCACGCTATCTGTTGTTCGAGACGTCGAACCCGCGCCACGCCCATGAATGGACCGTGTTTCGGGATCGCAAATCCGAGATACCGGATGACAAAGTGCTGGTGCCCGGCGTCGTGGACACCACCACCAATTTTGTGGAACACCCCGAGCTTGTGACCCAACGCATCGACCGCTTTACCGACATCGTGGGCGTAGATCGGGTAATTGCGGGCAGCGACTGCGGCTTTGGCACCTTTGCTGGCTTCGGCTCGGTAGATCCCGAGATCGCCTATGCCAAGCTGAACGCGCTCAGCACCGGTGCCGCCAAGGCGAAGGGGTAGGGACATGGACGACGCCCTCCACGACCTGCTGAAATCGGTCGACACCCCAACGGTCTGCAACGCCATCGAGGTGGCGCAGGGCAAGCGCGGCTTCAACGCGTTTACGCGCGGCACGATGCTGGCCTCGGACCCCGCTGGCGTGATGGTGGGCCATGCGCGCACCGCCCGCATCCGCGCGCTCGCCCCGCCAACCGAAGCGGCGGATGTGATCAAGGCGCGGCGCATGGCCTATTACGAATACATGTCCCAAGGGACCGGCCCGTCGGTCTGCGTCGTGCAGGATCTGGACGTGCCCAACGCCATCGGTGCCTATTGGGGCGAGGTCAACACGAACATCCACAAGGCGCTTGGGCTGTCGGGCACGCTGACGGACGGGGTGATGCGCGACCTTGGCGATTTGGCCCCTGACTATCCGGTCGTGGCCGGGTCCATCGGGCCGAGCCATGGGTTCGTGCATGTGGTCGACTACGACCAGCCCGTGCGCATCCACGGTCTCGACATCCGGCCCGGCGACTTGATCCATGCAGACCGGCACGGAGCGGTCGTGATCCCGCCGGATGTGGTCGCGGGGCTGTCGGATGCCATCGCCACGCTGATGCGCGCCGAAGGGATCGTGTTCGAGGCGGTCAAGGGCAAGCGGATCACCTTTGCCGAGTTCGAAACCGCTTGGGCCGCCTTCGAGGCGGCGCGCACGTGATCCTGCGGGTTTGCGCGATTGTGATGACACTATGCGCGCCCGCCGTGGCGCAGGAGGGCGCAATGGATCTGAACCCCGACTGGGAATACGTTGCCGATACGGTCATGGGCGGTGTTTCGACCGGGCAGCTTGATGTTGGCCCGGTTGAGGGGCGCGACGCGGCGCGGCTGACCGGAACCGTCTCGCTGGATAACAATGGCGGCTTTGTGCAGATGGCCTTTGACACCGAGGCGGTGGCGGCAGAGAGCTATACCGGGCTTGAAATTGACGTGCTGGGTAACGGTGAAACATACGAAGTGCGGCTGAGGACCAACGATTTGACGCGGCCCTGGCAGGCCTATCGCGCCACCTTCACGGCGCCGCCTACATGGACGACGATCAGGCTGCCTTTTGACAGTTTCGCTGCACACCGAACCGAGGCCGCATTGGACCTGACGCAACTGCGCCGGATCGGGGTGCTTGCAATCGGGCGGGTCTTTCAGGCCGACATTGCCGTCGCGCAGATACGCTTTTATCGCTAAGCGACCCTGGATCACAGATTGGGGACCCGCCACCAAATATAGTGACGGGGCGGCGACGGACGTGTAATCATAGCGCCGTTAAAGCAAACGATTTGAAAGCACAGATGGCCATATTGAACGCGGCCGCATTTCTGGGGGATGCAGTGGCATGAGTATTGAGCGCGCGATCCTGCTCGCTGATGTGTCGGGCAGCACGCCTTTGTATCAACGCTATGGCGACGCCGAAGCCAGCCGGATGGTGTTTGAATGCGTCGAGGGAATGCAGCGGATCGCCACTGAAACGGGGGGCGAATTCGTGCGCTCCAAAGGCGACGATGTGCTGTGCCTCTTCGAATCCGCCGATCAAGCCATGGCCGCCGCACGCGGCATCCTTGAACAGGGCGCGCGGGGCGAAGTATCTGTGCATGCGGGCCTGCATTGGGGCACTGTATTGTGGCGCGGCGAAGAGCTGTTTGGAAACGCCGTCAATGTCGCGGCGCGCCTCGGCGGACAGGCCAAAGAGAACGAAGTGCTGATGAGCCGCGAGCTGGTCGAACATGCGTCGGCCAGTGAAACGTCCGATTTGCGCTCGATGGGCGAAATCACCTTGCGGGGGACGGATGCGCCGACCGAGGTCTTTGCAATGCTGGCCGAGATCGAAGATGACGAGGACGGCGTAACCAGTTTCATGTCGCAATCGACAGTCTTTACGGCCCGCCAGCGCGAACACGTGGCCAACACCACCCTGCGCCTGTCATTCGAAGATTGGGCGCAGGACATTCCCGAGGGGCGTGAACTGAAAATCGGGCGCTCGACCCAGTGCGACCTGGTGATGTCCTATGCCTGGGTGTCGCGCGTCCATGCAGCCATTTCGGTGCGTGGCGGCATCGTGGAGTTCAAGGACAGCTCGTCAGCAGGCTGCACCCTGACCATCGGAGCCCATCCCGAGTTTTTCATCCGCCGCCAGACAGTCGCCCTGACCGGCAGTGGTGTGATCGAATTGGGAAGCAATGCGGCAGGCGACAACCGCCCTCGCATCAACTTTGAGGTGACCGGCTAGTCTCGCGGTGCGGGCGCGCCCCCTTCGAAATTATTGCCATTGGCATAGTCACAGGGGTCCTCCTGCATCTGCAAGTGTAACCCGTCGCCGGTATAGGGGTGCGCGCGGGCGAGGTCTTCGTCCACCTCGATCCCCAAGCCGGGGGTTGTGGGCGGTGTGATGAACCCGTCCTCGACCCGGATTGTCCCCTTGATCAACTGATCGTGGAACGGCGTTTCAATGGTCTCGCACATCAGGATGTTGGGGATGGACGCGGCGAGGTGGATGTTGGCCGCCCACTCAACGGGGCCTGCATAAAGATGCGGGGCCATCTGCGCGTTATAGACCTCGGCGATGGCGGCGACCTTTTTCATCTCCCAGATGCCGCCCGCACGGCCCAGGGCGGGTTGCAGGATGCTCGCAGCGCCGGACCGCAGGATGGGCGCAAACTCAGCCTTAGTCGTCAGCCGCTCGCCCGTGGCCACGGGGATGCGCACGGCGCGGGCCACCTTGGCCATGTCCTCGACCGCGTCCGGTGGAATGGGCTCTTCGAACCAGAGGGGGGAATAGGGCTCAAGCGCCTGACCCAGACGGATCGCACCCGCGGTGGTGAACTGCCCGTGGGTACCGAACAGCAGATCCGCACGATCCCCGACCGCGTCGCGGATGGCCTTGCAAAACGCGACAGACATCGAAATGTCGCGCATCCCCGGCATGTGCCCGCCGCGCAATGTGTAGGGGCCTGCTGGGTCGAACTTGACGGCCGTAAAGCCACGTTCGACGCTATCAAGTGCGGACTCCGCCGCCATCTCGGGCGAGGTCCAGAATGCGTCCAACCCGTGATGGGGCAGAGGGTAAAGGTAGGTGTAGGCGCGGATCCGATCATTCATGCGCCCTCCGAGCAGCGCATGCACGGGGCGGTCGCGCGCTTTGCCAAGGATGTCCCAACACGCAATCTCAAGGCCCGAAAATGCGCCCATGACCGTCAGGTCGGGGCGTTGGGTGAAGCCCGAGGAATAGGCGCGGCGGAACATCAGCTCGATGTTTTCGGGGTTCTCTCCGGCCATATGTCGACCGAACACGTCCTCGATCACGGCCCGCATCGCGTCCGGCCCGACGGAGGAGGCATAGCACTCGCCCCACCCCACGATCCCGTCGTCCGTCGTCAGCTTGACCAAAATCCAATAGCGCCCACCCCATCCCGGTGCCGGGGGTGCGGTGACGATAATGTCGAGATCACGCAATTTCATGGGCTGAGGTCTTTCATTCTCTGGTTCAAAAGCCGGGCCTTTGGCCGTCTTTAGCGGTCAAACATGATGACATTCCGGCGGGCCTTGCCGCCTTTGGTATCGGCAATCGCCTCATTGATCTGATCCAGCGACCAGCGGCCCGAGATCAGGCTGTCTAGTTGCAAGCGTCCCTGTTGATACAGGTCGACCATCCAAGGAATATCGCGCTGGATGACCACATCGCCCATTTTCGATCCGACCATGCCCTGCCCGATGGCGGCCAACACCGCAGGCTCATACGAGGCCTCCGCACCGGATGGGGGCATGCCGACCATCACGACCTTGCCGCCGCGCCCCATGAAACGGGGGGCCTGTTCATAGGCGGGGATCGCGCCAACGGTAACGATCACCGCCTCGGCACCCTTGCCGCCAAGCGCCTTGTAGCTGGCGCGCCATGGGGCGTTTTGTGTGGCCAGCACGCCATGGGTTGCGCCGAACGCCTTGGCGTCCTCCAGCTTGTCCTCGGTCATGTCCACGGCCACGATGCGTCGTGCCCCGGCGATACGCGCGCCCTGAATAGCGTTCAGGCCCACGCCGCCCGCGCCGATCACGACCACGTCCTGGCCTGCACGCAAGCCTGCCGCATTGACCACCGCGCCGACGCCCGTGATCACACCGCAGGCGATCAGGCTGGCCGCATCCTTGGCGATTTCCCCCGAAATTTTGACCAGTTGGCGTTGGTCGACAACCACCTTTTCGGCAAAGGCTCCGCAGGCCATCGCCTGATGCAGTTTGCCATCCTCAGCGGTGCGGATCGGCCCCTTGTCCCCGTCATAGGGGGTTTCGCAAATCGTCGGCTTCCCACCTGCGCAGGACGGGCAGGTGCCGCAGGACCGGATCAAGGTCACAACGACGCTGTCGCCCGGCGCAAGATCAATAACGCCGGGGCCAACCGCGCTGACGATACCTGCCGCCTCGTGGCCATAGACCGCAGGCAGTGATCCTCCCCAGATCCCTTCCGCATAGGAAATGTCGGAATGGCAGATCGCGACGGCATCAAGACTGACCTCGACCTCGCCCGTTTCGGGCGCGCGCAGCAGAATGTCTTCGATCACGAGGGGGTCGCCAAAGGCGTGGCATACGGCGGCTTTGATGGTCTGCATGGGCGATCCTTGCTGGCGCTGTCAGTGTGGTGTTTCAGGGGACGGTGGCGCAGCCTGTGCGCCCTCGCAAGACCGAATGCGACTTAATGTGACGCAGGCGGTTCGGGAATGGGGGCCTTGTGCGCGATTTTCCCGGCACGCAGAAAGATGAACAGCCCGATGGCGATCAGAACGCCGGATAAAAAGAACGACGATCCCGGCGCGTAAACAGGTGCGCCCGGTTTGGTGAAGGCGAAAAACACGTATGTCATCACCATCGGCGAGAGGATCATCGCCAAGGCCGACACCGAGGTCAGCGCACCCTGCAATTCGCCCTGTTGATTGTCATCGACGGCCTTGGACATGATCCCCTGCAAGGCAGGTGTGATCACGGCCGGCAGGGCGGCGAGCGGTGTGAGGATCAGCAGCCAGGTGCCTGAACTGACGATCCCGATCAGCAGGAACACGATCACATCCGCGCCGTGCCCATAGATCACCGCGCCCCGCTCGCCAAGGGCGCGCAGGATGGGCCGGATCAAGCCGCCCTGAACGATGGCCATGGATACACCGAACAGCCCCAAGGACAGCCCGCGCATGCCGGGCGACCAGTCGAAACGCTCAAGCGTGTAGTAGCTCCAGATCGCAGGGTAGACGCCGAACGCCACCTGATAGAAGAAGAACACGATCAGCAGCGGACCAAGGCCCGGCAGTCGGGCGAGATATTTGAACAGCCCGAACGGGTTCGCGCGCCGCCACTCAAAGGGTCGGCGAATGCGGTCATCCACGGTTTCCTTGAGCACGAAATACCCAAATACCGCGTTGGCCGCTGCCAGTCCGGCGGCGGCATAAAACGGCGCGCGAGTGCCATATTCGGCCAGTGCGCCGCCGATCATCGGGCCAAAAACAAAGCCCATTCCGAACGCGGCCCCGATCAGCCCGAAATTCGCGGCCTTTTGACCGGGTTTCGAGATGTCGGCCATATAGGCGTTGGCGGTGGACTGTGTCGCAGCGGTGATCCCGCCCACGACCCGGCCTGCCAGCAGTAACCAGATTGACCCGGCCACAGCCATGACCAGATAGTCGGCTGCCATGACCAGCAGCGATACCAGCAGGATCGGCCGCCGCCCGAACCGGTCCGACAGGGCCCCGATCACCGGGCCGAACAGGAACTGCATAGCGGCGAACGTGGCCGACAGGATCCCGCCCCACACGGCGGCTGATCCGATGCCCGCACCGCGCACTTCCTGGACGAGGTCGGGCATGACCGGCACGATCAGCCCAATGCCCATCGCGTCCAGCATGACGGTGAACAGGATAAAGAGGACCGGTGGCTTCAAAGCTGCGCCACCCGGTCCGCGAAACAGCGTGCATCATCGGGGGCATGCCCCATCTGGGCGCTCGGCTCAAACACATCAGAGGGCAGATCAGGATAGGCGGTGCGCGCCACCGCTTCGAGCGTGTCGCCTGTTTCGACGGCGGTTGCGACCAGTCGCTTGGTCTCGCTTTGGGCCTCGGGGCGGGTCATATGCGCCGTCAGTGCAAAGCTGAGCGCTTCGGCATGCACAAACCCTTGACCGGCGGCATGGGCCGCCATTTGACCAGGTACAGGTGCGGCGCTGTCCATGACCTGCACGGCGGTTTCAATGGCCGATGCCGTTGTCAAAGCGATCTGGGGCAGCACCATCCATTCCGTGAACCAAGCGGCCCCGTCCCGTTGGTAGTGATGCGCGGCGGCCATCTGTAAGTTGGTGCGCAGGCCAGCGGTTTGGTTTTGGCAGGCGACCAGTACCGTCGGGCCAACCGGGTTCTGTTTCTGCGGCATGGTCGAGGAGCCGCCAGCACCGCCAAGGGTTACCTCGGCGGTGTCTGATCCGGCCAGCCCGATCAGGCTGTGCCCCATGCCGCCAAGTGTTGCGACCACATCCGCCATCCAGTCTGTGATGCGCAGGATTGGCCCCCGATCCGTGTGCCAACTGCGCCCCGGATCGCTCAGGCGCAACGCTTCGGCAAGGGCTGCGCGGGTGGCGGGCGCATCGGGGCCAAGAGCGGATGCAGTGCCCGCCGCGCCACTGAGAGACACCCACAACGCACCTGCACGGACCGCCTCCAACCGCTCGACCGCATCTAGCAGCGGATTGCCCCATTGCGCCAGCACAGCCCCCCAAGAGGTGACGGTTGCATGTTGCCCATAGGTGCGTGCGGCTATGGGCAGGTCGGCATGGGTGCGCGCCTCGGACCCCAAGCGGGCCAGCAACGCGCGCAACCGATCCTCCATCACCGCCAGGGTTTGACGCAGGCGCAGCATCAGCGCGGTGTCGATAATGTCCTGACTTGTCGCCCCCCAATGGGCGTATTGCGCGTGTTCCGGGGCCTCCATCGCGGTGCGAAAGGCGGCGACGAGGGCGGGCACGCTGACGCCGTTCGTGCCCGTGGCCTCGGCCAAACCGGCGGGGTCAATCTGCACCTCAAGGCTTGAGCGATGGACGAAGGCCGCGCTGATTTCCGGGATGATGCCTTGCGCCCCCTGCACCTTGGCCAAGGCACCTTCGACCACCAGCATCGCGCGCACTTCGGCGCTGTCTGACCACAAGCGGCCCACCTCTCCGGTTGGAAAGAGACCGCTGTAGAGCGGGGAGGAAAACACGCTCGCCGCCATGGCTCAGATATGACCCGTAGCGCGCATGAAGTCGGTCAGGACCTGTGCATATTCTTCGGGTTGCTCGACGCAGGGCAAATGGCCCGCGCGGCGGATCAGATGGAACTGACTGCCCGGCACCAGATCGACAGTTTCGCGCACCAGATCGGGCGGCGTCGCGCCATCCTCGCTGCCCGCAATGCCGAGGGTGGGCAGGCGCAGCGTTGCGGTCGTGGCATAGAAATCCGTGCCGGAAATCGCCGCCGAACAGCCTGCATAGCCTGCATCTGGTTGGCGCACGAGGAGGTTGCGCCACAGCTCCAACTCTGGCGTGGCGAGGAAAGCGCGGGAAAACCACCGCTCCATCGTGGCATCCGCAAGTGCTTCGATACCGCCCGCTTCGACCGCTGCAATCCGGTCGCCCCACATCTCCTTGGTGCCGATCTTGGCACCCGTATTGGACAGGACCATGGCGCGCACGAGATCGAGCCGCTTGACCGTGAGCCCTTGCGCAATCAGCCCGCCGATGGACAGGCCGACAAACAGGGCATCACGAAAGCCGAGGTGGTCCATCAACCGCTCCACATCGCCCACGAGGCCGCCCATCGCGTAAGGCGCGTCCGGGCAGGTCGACAGGCCATGCCCGCGTTTGTCATAGCGCAGGACGCGCAGACCGGGCGGCAGCAACGGCAGGATCGGGTCCCACAGGCGCATATCGGTGCCAAGCGAATTGGCGAAAACCACCGGCGCGCCATCGTCGGGGCCGTCAATGCGGTAGTGCAGGCGAACGTCGCCAAGATCGGCCATATGCATGTGATTTCAGTCCTTTAGCTTGATGTGGGCAATAATCTGACCATGATCAGAGGCCAGTTTGTTATAGGGGGCCTCGGCATGGCTGCCATCGGTCAGATGATCGTTCAGCACGCTGAAATATTCCATATGCCCGATGCTGTCCGGACTATCGGCGAGAAAGTGGCGGGACATATAGATCTGGTCAATGCTCTCATACACTCCGCCAAACGCTGCCGTATAGACCATATCGCGGGCGGAGCTGCGCACGAATTGCTTTTCGGCCGAATGCAGGCGAACCTTTTCGATGGCCTCGCGGATATAGGCATTTTCGTCCTCGGAATAGCGGTCGCGCGGGGTTTGGGCATCGTGGCGCAGCATCCAGGCATAGTTTTTGAACGGGTGTTCGCCACTGATAATCTCGGAGCTGACCGCATGTTCGCCGTCGTTGAAATCGCCCATGACCATGACCGGATGGTCCTGATCCAACTCGGCCACGATGGCGCGGCGCAGCACCCAGGCCTCGGCCATACGGCGCAGTGCGGCGCGGGCACCACCAAGGGTACGGCCTACGGGATCATATTGCGTCAGGTCGACTTCGGGCGGGAAAGGCGCGCCTTCGGGACGGATGAATTCGCCGAGTTTGGACTTGAGATGGCAGTTGAACACCGTGATCACATGGCCCGCGATGGGCACGCGCACCTTGAGGATCGGGCGGCTGAGCCGTGTAAGGCGGAATTGTCCGCCGCCGCCCGCCTCACCCATGGGGCCAAAGTCGATGTCGACCGGTTCTGGCAGGTCCTGGATCACCTCGGGTGCCCCCACAAAGCCAAAGCGGGACAGGATCGCAACGCCGGGGCGGCGCTGGCCGGGGCCGCCATCATTGACGTTGGGGGCAACGGCCAAAGCGGCGTTGGTGTAGGGGCGATAGGCCAGTTTGCGAAAGATGGCCTTGCGCCGATAGCGTTTGTTGGGGCCGGGGATGTGGGCGTCGTTTCCGGCAATTCCGTCGGCATCCGCCATGTCGATCACGTCGCGCAGCGCGCTTTCCTCAAAGATTTCCTGAAAGCCGACAATATCGGCGTCCATGGTCTGAAGCTGTTCGGCGAGCCAGTCGGCCTTCCACGCGTATTCTTCGGGCGTGTAGCTTTGAAACTTGTAATATTCCTGATCCGCTCCAATCAGGTTTTTGACGTTGAAACTGGCGATGGTGAAATGGGTCATTCAAGGCTCCGAAGTGCGCGGGCGAACAGATCTGGATCGACATTGCCGCCCGAGATTGTGACGATCACGTCCTCGCCGTCTATCTGGTCTGCGCGACACAAAGCGGCAGCAAGGGCGACGGCTCCGCCCGGTTCGGCCACCAGCTTGAGGCGCAGGAATGCGTGGGCCATGGCGATCAGTGCCTCATCTTCGCTTACCACCAGACCGGGGCCACACAGACGCCGCAGGATCGGGAATGTGATGTCGCCGGGTTGCGGAGTGATGATCGCGTCACAGATATTGCCCGACACGGCATTGTTGCGTTCGATCCCGCCCGAACGCAGGGAGCGGGCCACATCATCAAACCCTTCAGGCTCGACCGGGCGCACGCACAGGCCAGGGGCTTCGGCCTCGAGCGCAAGCGCGATGCCGCTGGTCAGCCCCCCGCCGCCGCAACAGACCAGCACATCCGCCACTGTGATGCCGAGGGCCTCGGCCTGTGCTGCGATCTCCAGTCCCGTCGTGCCTTGGCCTGCGATGACTTGCGGTTCGTCAAAGGGTTTGATCAGCGTCAGGCCACGTTCGGCTGCGAGTTGTGCGCCGATGACATCGCGATCCTCGCTGCCACGTTCGTACAACACCACCTCCGCGCCCATAGCTTGCGTGTTCTCGATCTTGAGCGCGGGAGCGTCGCGGGGCATCACGATCACGGCTGGCACGTCGTGCATGTTCGCCGCCAAGGCGACGCCCTGAGCGTGGTTGCCGCTGGAAAAGGCGATCACGCCTGCCGCCCGGATGGATGGATCGAGCGCGGACAGGGCCGACCATGCGCCGCGAAATTTGAAGCTGCCGGTGTGTTGCAGGCACTCGGGTTTGACCCAAACGCGCCGCCCCGCGATCTTGTCGATAAAGGGCGAGTTTAGCAGGGGCGTGTGGCGCGCATGCCCGTTCAGGCGGGTGGCCGACGCGCGGATCATCTCGATATTCATGTGAGCGTCATCATCCATCTGTGCAGGGCGTCGAGGGCTTCGGGTTCGTCCAGAAACGGAACATGGCCGCGCCCGGGTACTTCGGCGGTCATCAGGTCAGGGCGGCGATCCTGCATCTTGGCGACAGTTTCGGCGCTCAGCAGATCGGACCCGGCCCCGCGGATAACGCAGATCGGCTTGCCTTCTAGCGCGTCGAAAAACGGCCACAGGTCCGGCACATCGCCCGCCGCCTCAACCGCGTCGCGCAGTTTCGGGTCATAGGTGATATCGAGGCCTTGGTCGGTTTCGACAAAATGGGTGTGCGCCTCTTGCATCCAGCGGGTTTGGGGGACCCCTTTGAACCCTTCGAGGACATATGGCAACGCGGCGGCCACTTCGGCATGGGTGCGCGCGGCAGGACGGCGGCCCAGATAGGTCATGATGCCCGCAAGGCCCGCAGGGTCGAGTTCAGGGCCGACATCATTGAGCGCGGCACCGAGCAGCCGGTCTGGCGCGGCCGCGGCAAGGCCCATCGCGTTCAGCCCGCCGCGTGAGGTGCCAAGGATCGCACAGGAGGCCAGCGACAGATGGTCCATCAGCTCCATCACGTCACGGATTTCCACGGGCAACACGTAATTGGCCCATGTGTCGTCCCATTGCGACTGGCCGCGCCCGCGATAGTCCATCTTGATCAGGCGGCAGGGGGGCAGATGCGGGGTGACGTATTGGAAGTCCTCGGTGGTGCGCGTCAGGCCCGGCAGGCATAGCAGTGGCAGGCCTGCGCCCTCATCTGTGTAATACAGCGATACCCCATCCGAGGTGGTAAAAGTCGCCATCACACACCTGCCAAGGCGGGAATGCCAGTGAGGTCATCGAGGCGATGTTTGGGCCTCCATGGCAGGCGGTCGACAGGCTCGCCCGCGCGGTTGACCCACGCGGTTTCAAACCCGTACCCGGTGGCCGCCGCCGCGTCCCACCCGTTGGAGGACACGAACAGAACCTCGTCCTTGGCACATCCAAAACGCTCTCCGACGAGATCATAGACCCGCGCGTCCGGTTTGAAGATGCCAACCGATTGTACCGACAGGCTGTCATCCAGCACGTCGGCGATCCCTGCGGATTGGACGGCACCGTCAAGCATGTCGGGGGACCCGTTGGACAGGATCGCGGTGTTCAACCCCGCTGATTTGAGGGCGCTCAACATCTCGGGCACTTCGGGATAGGCCTGCAATTCCCAGTAAAGCGCCAGCAGTCGTTCCCGCAGGGCGGGCGCGTTGCCATGACCGGCCTTTTCGAGGGCCCAGTCCAGCCCCTCCTGGGTGACTTGCCAGAAATCGGTGTGCGCACCGGTGACGGCCCGCAGCCAGGTGTATTGCAACTGCTTGAGCCGCCAGTGTTCGGCCAAGGTCGGCCATGTGTCCCTGATCGAGGCAAAGGCGGGTTCGGCGGCGGCCTGCCGGGCGGCAGCAGCCACATCAAACAGGGTGCCATAGGCGTCAAATATGCATGTGGTGATGGGCATGGGCGCTGTTCCTCTTTGGGGCAGAGTGACACGGGGCGGCGCGCGCGAAAAGGGGGCAGGTGGGGTTTACCCGACTGGCATGCGCGGCTTGGGTGTGTCACGCTGTCGGTCGGACGGAATATGTTGGGAGACAAAGCCATGGCCGAGATCAAAGACGGCGATACGGTGCGCATTCACTATACCGGAACATTGGTGGACGGCACTGTGTTTGACAGCTCGGAGGGGCGCGACCCGCTCGAGTTTGTGGCTGGGTCTGGTCAGATCATTTCGGGGCTTGATGTGGCGCTAATTGGCATGGAGCCGGGCGAGAAGAAGGTTGTCAACATCGCTTGCGATCAGGCCTATGGTCCGCTGAACCCCGCCTTGCGTCAGGGGGTGCCGCGGGATGCGATCCCCGAAGAGATACCGCTGGAACTGGGGTTGCAATTGCAGATGCAGACGCCGCAGGGTCAGCCCATGCCGGTCACGGTTGTGGATATCGGTGACGAAGAGGTCATGCTGGACGCCAACCACCCGCTGGCAGGCAAGGACCTGACCTTTGACTTTGAAGTGGTGTCTGTTGATCCCAAGTGACGCTGTGCGGACGCTGTTTGCCCGATGGGCAAAGACGCCCCGCCCACCGTCCCTTGCGGCAATCTGCTGAAATCAGCCGCCCGGATCAAATGTGCGCAGGGTGTGTCCGATGGCATCGGCTTGCGCCTGCGTGTCATTGGCGGGCGGTGTTGCACCATGACCGGGCAAGGCGTTGCCCCGTCGCACCGGCACTTTGTCGGTTAGCATGATCCGTGTCCGAACCTCACTGGGTTTGGCGAAGGCCCGGTTCGTCGCCCCAGCCTGAGGTGTGTCATGCGCCCATGCGATCACATCCTGGACGACATTCGGATACGCACGCAGTCCCAGCATCAGACCCACACCGATCAGTGAAAAGATTAACCGTCCCAACCACTTGGAGAGGCGTGTCCGCCGCGCGCGCCGCTTGAGCACGCGCGCGTGTTTGTCTGATTGATGTGTCTCTGCCACTGTCATGCGGCCAAGCCTAGCCCCAAGGCGTGACCAAACTATGAACTAATCTTGGAAAATTAGAGGTGATCGGGCTGTGGCATCCCAAGCACGTGAAAGCCACCATCGACCCGGATGATCTCTCCGGTTGTGCAGGCTCCGGCCTCTGAACAGAGGTAAACGGCTGTGCCGCCCACCGCCTCGAGCGTTGCGTTTGAGCGCAAGGGCGCGTTGAGATCGGTATGTTTGTAGGTTTTGCGCGCCCCGCCAATGGCGGCACCTGCCAGTGTCTTCATCGGTCCCGGCGAGATGGCATTGACCCGGATCCCTTCAGGGCCAAGGTCATTGGCCAGATAGCGTGTGGCGGATTCAAGTGCGGCCTTGGCCACGCCCATCACGTTGTAATTGGGCACAACCCGGTTGGACCCCTGATAGGTCAGTGTCAGCAAGGTGCCGCCGTTTTCGATCATCAGCGGATGGGCGCGCCGGGCCACTTCGATGAAGGAATAGGCCGAGATGTCCATGGAGTGTTTGAAATTGGCGCGGCTGGTGTTCAGGAACCGGCCTGTGAGCTCGGATTTGTCCGAAAACGCAATGGCATGGATCACGAAGTCGATCGTGGGCCAACGTGCCTCAAGCGCATCAAATGCCGCATCAAGCGAGGCATCATCCGTCACATCCACGTCCACCATGAAGTCCGACCCGACGCTCGCCGCGAGGGGTTCAAGCCGCTTGCCAAAAGCCTCGCCCTGATAGGTGAACGCCAATTCGGCCCCGGCCTCGGCCATGGCCTTGGCAATACCCCACGCGATGGAACGGTCATTGGCGACGCCCATCACAAGGCCGCGTTTTCCTGAGAGCATTCCCGACATATTCAATACTTACCCGTGAAATTTCGAAAGGATCATCGACCCGTTGGTGCCGCCAAACCCGAATGAATTGGTCATGACGGAATCAAGGCCCGCCGCTGCCTTCATCTCGGTCGCGATTTCGGCCGGGTCCAAGGCGGGGTCCAGCGTTTCGACGTTGATCGAAGGCGTGATAAAGTCGTTGTCCAGCATCAAGAGGCTAAAGATCGCTTCAAGCGCGCCTGCCGCCCCTTGGGCATGGCCGGTCATGGACTTGGTCGAACTGACAGGCGGAGTGGTGCCTTGGCCAAAGACGCGGCGCACCGCCTCGATCTCACCCACATCGCCGACTGGGGTCGAGGTGCCGTGTGCGTTTATATAGCTGACGGTGCGGTCTTCGGGGAGGGTCGACAGCGCGACACGCATCGCCCGCTCGCCGCCTTCACCGGACGGGGCCACCATGTCGTGCCCGTCCGATGTGGCAGCATAGCCTGTGACTTCGGCGTAAATCTTGGCCCCGCGCGCGCGGGCGTGTTCCAGATCTTCCAGCACGACGATGCCGCCGCCGCCTGAGATCACGAACCCGTCGCGATCCGCGTCAAAGGCGCGGCTCGCCTTGGCGGGGGTGTCGTTGTATTTCGAGGACATCGCACCCATCGCGTCGAACAGGCAGGACAGCGTCCAGTCCAGTTCCTCGGCACCGCCTGCGAACATCACGTCCTGTTTGCCAAGCATGATCTGTTCCGCCGCATTGCCGATGCAGTGCAGCGAGGTCGAGCAGGCCGACGTGATCGAATAGTTGATGCCCTTGATCTTGAAGCCTGTCGCGAGGTTCGCGCTGATGGTCGAGGACATGCATTTGGGCACCGCGAAAGGGCCGATGCGCTTGGTGGCACCCGTGTTCAGGACCGTTTGATGGGCTGCAAGCATGGCAGAGGTCGACGGGCCGCCCGAGCCTGCTACCAACCCCGTGCGCGGGTTCACGATGTCGCTTTCCTCAAGGCCCGCATCGGCGATGGCTTGCGTCATCGCGATATGCGCATAAGCCGCGCCCGGCCCCATGAAGCGCAACGCGCGCTTTTCCACGTGATCGGCGACGTCCAGCTTGAGCGTGCCTGCGATCTGGCTGCGAAAGCCGTGCTCGGCCATCTCTTCGCTGGCTTCAATCCCGCTGGTGCCGGCCTTAAGTGAGGCCAAAACCTCGTCCACGTTCGTGCCGATAGACGACACAATCCCCAATCCGGTGACGACGACGCGACGCATGTTTATGGTCCTTTTGCTGCTTTCGGGCGCTCGGACGGACTCAGCTTTCGCTCAGCGCGACCTTCATGTCCCTGACCTGATAGATCACTTCGCCGTCCGCTTCCACCCGCCCGTCTGCGACACCCATCGTCAGGCGGCGGGTTTGCACGGCTTTGGTGAAATCGACGTAATACGTAAGCATCTTGCGATCCGGGCGGACCATGCCTGTCAGCTTCACTTCGCCCACCCCAAGCGCATAACCGCGCCCCTGCCAGCCGCGCCAGCCAAGGTTGAAGCCTGTCAGTTGCCACAGCCCGTCCAGACCCAGACAGCCCGGCATGATCGGATTGCCCGGAAAATGGCAGTCAAAGAACCACAGATCAGGCGTGATATCGAACTCGGCCACGATGTGACCCTTGCCATGTTCGCCGCCATCACCGGACACATCCGTGATCCGGTCCATCATCAGCATGGGCGGTTCGGGCAGTTGCGCATTGCCGGGGCCAAACAGCTCGCCACGGGCGCACTTGAGCAAGGCGTCTTTGTCGAAACTCGTTGGATATTCTGCCATTCTGGCCTCGTTTATTTGCGCACATGTCCCGCGTCGCGGGGTCAGGCCCGTCTAGCACTGAGAACGCAAAAAGCGCAAGAGCGGGGGCCGTGCGGTCCACTTGCCATCCCGCACATGCTTCGGGCACAGTCGGGGCATGGATGATATTCTTGACCTTGAGCGGTTCCCGCTGGATCGCCCCCATACCCCGGCGTGGCACGCCCTTGTCGACAGCGCCAAGGCCGGTCTGGCGCGGGATGGGTTGTTCAACTTTGATGGGTTCATGCGGCCTGCCGCATTGGCGCAGGTGCTGGACCACGTGCACCCGCGTATGGCGCACGAGTCCTTTCATCACAGCCGTTGGCACAACATCTATTTCAAAGACACCATCGACGGGGTGGACCCGGACGACCCGGCCCTCAAGAAAGTCGAGACCTCGAACCACACGCTGTGCCACGACCAGTTGCGGGGCACGCCGCTGGATCGGCTGTACAACTGGCCCGAATTCGCGACCTTTCTGGCGGCGGTGATGGATCGGCCGCAGCTTTATGTGATGGATGATGCGCTCGCGGGGATCAATGTGCTGGAATACCGCGATGGTGAGGCGCTGAACTGGCATTTCGACCGGTCTATCTTTACCACGACGCTGTTGTTACAGGAACCGGACGCGGGCGGGGTATTCGAATACGCACAGGACTTGCGCAGCGCCGATGATCCCAATCACGCAGGCATTGCCGCCTTGCTGAATGGTCAGATCGCACCGACCCAACTGCCGCAGACTGCGGGCACGCTGAATGTCTTTCTCGGGGTGAATACCGCGCACCGGGTCAGCACCGTGCAGGGGCCGAAATCGCGCATCGTTGCGGTGCTGTCCCATTACGACACACCCGGTCGCGCCTTCACCAAGGACGAACAGATGGGCTTTTTCGGGCGTGTGGCATAATGCACTTCGGGGCGATTGCGATTGATTTGCAAAAGTTTGACCCTTTATATGTAGGCAAGGGCGATCAGAGGACGCGATGACACAGGATCAGCATCAGGTTGGCACCACATGGTTGGCGGGCGCAGGTTTGCGCCCCACCCGGCAGCGCGTGACGCTGGCGGCTTTGCTGATTGGCGACGGACAGCACCGGCATGTGACGGCCGAAAGCCTGTTCGAGGCGGCCAAGGATCAGGGCGAGGCCGTATCGCTGGCCACGGTCTACAACACCTTGCGCGCCTTCTGTGATGCGGGCCTCATGCAAGAGGTCACGGTCGATGGCTCCAAAAGCTATTTCGACACCAACACCCACGACCACCCCCATTTTTTCTGGGAGGACGATGCCAAGCTGACGGACGCCCCGTCTGATCAATTGGTGATCGCGCAATTGCCAGACGCCCCTGCGGGGGCCGAGATTGCATCGGTGGATGTGGTGATCCGGCTGCGCCGTAAATCCTGAATGACGGTTGTCGCAGCGCAGGAAGCGCAAACCTACCGTGCGGATGGGGTTGTCCTGATCCGTGGGCTGTTCGCCCCTCACGTTGAAACCCTGCGCGCCGGTGTTGAGCGCAACATGGCTGATCCCGGCCCTTACGCCTCGACCAATGATCGGGCGGGGGAGACGGGGCTGTTTTTCGATGACTACTGCAATTGGCAGCGTATTCCTGAATTTCAGGAGGTGGTGCGGGACGCTGCGGTAATCGATGCGGCAGCTACGCTGATGGGGTCGAAATCTGTCCAACTGTTTCACGATCACGTCCTGGTCAAGGAACCGGGCACGTCCATGGCGACCCCATGGCATCAGGATGCACCCTATTACTTTGTACAAGGCCAGCAGACGATCAGCTTTTGGTCCCCGCTTGATCCCGTGCGGAAGGCGACGCTGCGCTGCGTGGCAGGCTCGCACCTGTGGCCCAAGGACGTGGTGCCAACGCGATGGGTGTCAGAGACGGCATTCTTTGAGGGCGATTACATCCCCGTGCCGGATCCGGACGCCGAAGGTATGCGGATTGTCGAGTTCAAGATGGAACCGGGCGACGCGGTCGCCTTTCACTACCGCACGCTGCACGGCGCGCGCGGCAACACCGCCAGGACCCGGCGGCGGGCGTTCTCGCTGCGGCTGGTGGGGGATGATGCGCGCTATGTCACGCGGCCCGGCCCCACATCGCCCCCATTTCCGGGGCACGACATGATCGAAGGACAACGCCTGCGCGAGGACTGGTTTCCCATACTGCGCTAGGACGCGGGCATGTCGCCTTGCATGAACACAGATTCGAACCCGCCATAGATCATGCGCTTGCCGTCAAACGGCATCTCGCCCATTTTCTCTTCCATCTCAGGGTCGCTCATCATCCGCTCCCAACTGGCATTGCGGGTGACGCGATCAGGCCACATCACCCATGAAAAGACGACAGTTTCCCCCTCCTGCGCCATTACGGCCATGGGGAACGAGGTCGTTTCGCCATCTGGCACCTCATCGCCCCAGCATTCCCACTGCGCCAGCGCGCCCATGTCCTGAAAGACAGACCAGGACTGTTTGGCATGGGCGATGAACGCCGCCTTTTTGTCCGTGGGCACGGCGGCCACAAAACCATCGACATAACTCATCTCAGCACTCCCATCTGCGATTGGTGATGGGGCCAAGCCTACCTCAAACCACGCCCCCCCCCAAATGGGGCGGGTTCAGTGCCTCAGAACCACTGCCCCGGCTCCATCAGCCCCAAGTCCAGCAACTGACGCGAATGCCACTCGAACGGGGCGGAGTTGTGCCATTTGAAGGTGTGGATGTCGTAGGTGCTGCCGGGGTTCTGTTTCAGGGCTTTGGCCGTGCGGAATGAACAGATGGCGGCGGTGAGGTTGTGATGCCATTTGCAGGCATAGGTGTTGTATTCTTCGTCATTCAGCGTGTGGTCGGGGCGCAGCTTCAGTCCCGGCTTGGTCTTGAATAGCGAAATGCGGTCGATCTTGCGGCGCGCTTCGGGCACGTGTTCCTCATAGCGCCAGCGCAGGCCCCCGAAAAAGTCCAACTGACGTTCCTTGGGATGCCCCTTCGCATCAGGCCGCGCCAACGCATAGTAACCGGATCGATCCAGATGCGCCCGGTCGAGGGATACTGCGTCCGGATGCTCCCACAGATCGTCGGCATAAAGGTCCACCACATAGGTCAACATCCCGTCCCGCCGCTCTTCGGTATGGAAGGCGAGCATTTCGCCCACTGACCGCGTTTCGCAAAACGGGTGAAACAGGAACTCGGCGTTGTAGCAGTAATAAAGCCACGTGCCCGCAGGGACGGCGGCGATGATCGGGTTGATCGCGTTCTCGAGCGCGCCCTCGGCGGACATGTCGTAGTCGATGCGGACTACATCCTCGATCAGATCGCGAGGCATGTCGAACTGGGGTGGCATACAGGCAATGACATGGGCAAAACCGGCCTGCAAATGGTGACGCAGGGTGGTGGCCACCTCTATATTGTCCTCGACCAGCACCACGGCAATCGGACCCTTGGCAGGCACCGCCTCGGGGGTTGTCACGAACTGGTTCAGACTGTCAAAACGCATATGTGCTCCGGTATATGCACCGCTCAACCCTTTCATTCGGTTAAACCGCGCTCCATTGCAAGATGGGCGAGGCACTGTTACATCGCCAGCCTGATTTGCCTCAACCCCGGATGCGCCCCATGTCGACGCCCAAAAAGCTCTTTATCAAGACCTATGGCTGTCAGATGAACGTCTATGACAGCGAGCGTATGGCCGAAGCACTGGGCGGGCAGGGGTACGTGGAAACCACGTCGGCGGATGAGGCGGATATGATCCTGCTCAACACCTGCCATATCCGCGAAAAGGCGGCTGAAAAGACCTATTCCGAGCTGGGGCGCTTGAAGGCGCTTAAAAAGGACAAACCGGACCTCAAGATCGGTGTCGCTGGCTGTGTGGCCCAGGCCGAAGGGGCCGAGATCATGCGCCGCCAGCCTGCCGTCGATCTGGTCGTCGGCCCGCAGAGCTATCACCGCTTGCCCGAGATGGAGGCCAAGACCCGCACTGGTGCTACCGCCCTGGACACCGATTTCCCCGAGGAAGACAAGTTCGAAAAGCTGGCATCGCGCCCCAAGGCCAAGCGTGGGCCAAGCGCATTTCTGACCGTGCAGGAAGGTTGCGACAAGTTCTGTGCGTTTTGCGTGGTGCCCTACACGCGCGGGGCCGAGGTGTCGCGCCCTGTATCGCGCATCTTGGACGAAGCGCGCGATCTGGTCGAACGCGGCGTGCGCGAAATCACCTTGCTGGGGCAGAATGTGAATGCCTATCACGGGGCGGGGCCGGACGGGTCGGACTACACGCTGGCCAAACTGATCTGGGATCTGGACCGCGTCGATGGGCTCGAACGCATCCGTTTTACCACCAGCCATCCCAACGACATGACCGACGATCTGATCGAAGCGCATGGCACCTGCGCCAAGCTGATGCCCTATCTACACTTGCCGGTGCAGTCGGGCAGTGACAGGATCCTCAAACGGATGAACCGCAGCCACACCGCCGACAGCTATCTGCGGCTGATCGAACGGATCCGCGCCGCGCGGCCTGATATCGTGATGTCGGGCGATTTCATCGTCGGCTTTCCCGAAGAAACGGAGGCGGACTTTCAGGCCACCCTCGATCTGGTTGAGGAAGTGAACTACGGCTACGCCTATTCGTTCAAATACTCGACCCGGCCCGGCACTCCTGCGGCTGAGCGGGCGCAAGTGGATGTGGCCGAAGCCGACGACCGGCTGCAGCGGTTGCAAGCGTTGATCACACAGCAACAGCATGCCATCCAGAACGATATGGTAGGGCGCACCGTCCATGTTCTGTTCGAAAAACCCGGGCGGCTTGCCGGACAGATGGGCGGCAAAAGCGAGTATTTGCACGCTGTCCACGTCGACAATGCCAACGTTGAAATCGGGCAAATCGCGCCGGTGAGAATCACCAGCGCATCGACCAATTCGCTGGCAGGCGTACTGGTTTGAACGCCCGTATGAGATGAATTCGGCCGCGAAATTGCGCGGTCTTATGGTAAGTGTGCCAATTTAAGGCACAATATCTGGTAATACCGGGTTCACAGAACGTTAATAATTGCATACGGTTTTGCGCAGTATGGCAGAGGTCGGTCTGACGTTCAGGCGTGTTGATGATCTTTGCGGGGGACCAAAAAAAAGGGACAGGGCTGTGGCGAATTCGTATTCCCAAACAGTGAAAAAGCTTTTGACCATGGCGGTTGCCACCGCTGTGGTTCTGACGTCGGCAATGGCGGTGCCGGTATCGGCGCAAAACTTTAGCACGGACACGCGCTCGCAGAATGGGCGGGACAAAGGCCAGTACATTCCAACCATCTGGGTGGACCCGGACGGGTGCGAGCACTGGGTTATGGATGACGGGGCCGAAGGCTACATGACGCCTCACACCAACCGCAAAGGGATCCCGGTTTGTCGCCGTGGTAACGTCTGCGGTGTGATGCAGTCCGACCAGTTCTTCAAGACCGACAGTTTCCGTATCCATGCGGCGGGCAAACAGCGACTGGCGCAGTTCTTCCAAAGCTCGACCGCCACCAGCTTCATCATCACCGGGCACACCGACAGCCGGGCGAGCGACGCCTACAATCTGCGGCTGTCCCTGAACCGGGCCAACGCGGTTGCCGCTGTGGCGCAAGCCTCGGGCGCACGGATCGCGGATGTGCGCGGCTACGGCGAACGGCAGCCCGCAGCGGCCAACAACACCGCACAAGGCATGGCCAAGAACCGCCGTGTCGAAATCATCTGCATTCAGTGAGGGACGCGTATAATGACAAAATATAAACTCGTCCCCGCCCTGATTGCGGCCCTGGCTCTTGCGGCTTGCGGCGATGGCCTGCCACCGGACAAGACGGTTGACCGGGGCACCGACCGCAAGGACCTCAGCCAGCTTCAGGCCGGTATCTGGGTCGATCCCAACGGCTGCGATCACTGGATCATCGACGACGGTGTCGAAGGATATCTGTCAGCACGCCTCGACAAATACGGCAAACCGGTCTGTTCCGGCGTGGCCGAACCCACCCGCACCGCAGGCGACTTCAAAGGTGGCTCGCGCATTCGGGACCCCAACTGATCCGCGCCACATTCCACATCAAGGCCGGAGCGTTGCAGACGCCCCGGCCTTTTTTGTTTCAAATCCATGAAATGACCGGTCACGGCGTTGCACCCACGGCGGGAACTTGTCACGCTTGACCCAATCAGACTCGCAAATCTCGCAAACAAGGAGCAGGCCTTGACCCTGGATCAACCCTCCAAAGAAGTGGTTCTGGAATTTCCCGACAATCGGCTGCTGATTGATCTGTGCGGCCCCTATGACAGTCATCTGACGGCCATCGAAACCGCGCTTGAGGTGCAGATCGTGCGCCGCGGCAATGTGATTGGCGTCATGGGTGAAGAGGGCGCGCAGAACCGTGCGGCGGCGGTCCTGAACGCGCTCTATCTGCGCCTTGAAGCGGGCAAAGAAGTGGCACCGGCGGATGTCGACCGCGAATTGCGCATGGGCAACTCAGAAGTCGACACCGGCACGCGGCAGGGCGATCAGCTTGAAATGCCCGTGGGCAACCGGATCGAGATCAAGACCCGCAAGAAACTGGTCGAGCCGCGCACCGATGCGCAAAAAGCCTACGTGCAATCGCTATTCGACAATGAACTGGCTTTCGGGATCGGGCCTGCGGGCACAGGCAAGACCTATCTCGCCGTCGCGGTGGGGGTGTCGATGTTCATCTCGGGCCATGTGGACAAGATCATCCTGTGCCGCCCGGCCGTCGAGGCGGGGGAGCGGCTCGGCTTCCTGCCCGGCACGCAGGAGGAAAAAGTCGATCCTTACATGCAGCCGCTTTATGATGCGCTGAACGACTTTCTGCCGGGCAAGCAACTGGCCAAGCTGAAGGAAGAAAAAACGATCGAGATTGCGCCGCTGGCCTTCATGCGCGGGCGCACGCTGTCGCGCGCCTTTGTCGTC
Source organism: uncultured Tateyamaria sp. (assembly GCF_947494755.1). Classification (GTDB taxonomy): domain Bacteria; phylum Pseudomonadota; class Alphaproteobacteria; order Rhodobacterales; family Rhodobacteraceae; genus Tateyamaria. The sequence goes on along the minus strand of NZ_CANLVZ010000002.1, from coordinate 294,174 downwards.
TTGGACGAAGCGCAGAACGCGACCACCATGCAGATGAAGATGTTCCTGACGCGTCTCGGCGAAGGCTCGCGCATGGTGATCACCGGGGATCGTACACAGATCGACTTGCCGCGCGGCGTGCCCTCGGGCCTGTCGGATGCCGAACGGCTACTGAAATCCGTGCCCAAGATCAGCTTCAATTACTTCACCTCAAAGGACGTTGTGCGCCACCCGCTTGTGGCCGCGATCATCGAAGCCTATGAGGCCGATACAGAGGCAAGCTGATCCTTCATTTCGCGAAATAAACCGCACGGGGGCTCCGGGGGTGTGAAACCCCCGGTCCGACATATGACACATGGCATCGACATCCTGATCGAAGACGACCGCTGGCAAGATGCGGACCTTGCCGCAGCGGCGACGCGTGCCATCAATACCACCCTGGATCATCTCGACATACCGGGGGCCGAACTCTCTGTGCTGGGTTGCGATGATGCACATATCGCTGCGCTGAATGACACATTCCGTGAAAAACCAACGCCGACAAACGTGCTCAGCTGGCCGGAGACAGCGCTTGGCCCGGATGCGGACGGGGATGCGCCGCACCCGCCGCAGACCGACCCAAGCGGATCGGTCAGCCTTGGGGATATCGCAATCGCCTATGACACCTGCGCGCGCGAAGCAGAGGCGCAGGGCAAACGCTTGTCGGACCATGTGACGCATCTGATCGTGCATGGCACGCTGCACTTATTGGGGTATGACCACATCCGTGATGCGGACGCGTCACGGATGGAAGCGCTCGAAGTCGAAATACTTGGCATTCTGGGCGTAGCTGACCCATATTGAGATGGATCAAGGCACTCCCTGATGTTCGGGGCTGCCACAATTGGACAGGAGCCAATGGGCGAAAATGACGGATCGTCTGACGCGGCGCAGCGCGCGCAGTCAGACAATGACACTACCAAAACTGCCGCATCGGGCGGATTTCTGGCACGCGTGATTGGCGCACTCAGCCCGGCTGATACCTCGGAAACCTCGCCCGAAATCGCCCCCCCTCGACCTCAAAGCCACGGGATGATCAACCTGCGCCGCATGCGGGTCGAAGATGTGGCCGTGCCATCTGCCGATATCACGGCAGTGCCTGACACGATCACCCTTGATGAACTGGTCGGGGTCTTCAAGGAAAGCGGCATGACGCGCCTGCCCGTTTTTGAAGGCACGCTGGACACCCCCCTTGGGTTTGCGCACCTCAAGGACATCGCCCTCAATCACGGGTTCAACGGCGACGCGCGGGATTTCGATTTACGCGCCCAATTGCGTCCGCTGCTCTTTGTACCGCCATCGATGACCATCGGGGTCTTGCTGACCAAGATGCAGACCGAACGGCGCCACATGGCTCTCGTGATCGACGAATATGGGGGGGTCGATGGTCTGGTCACTATCGAAGACCTGATCGAGCAGGTCATCGGCGAGATCGAAGATGAACATGACGTCAACGAAGGTGTGTTGTTCAGCCGCGAAAAGCCCGGCTGCTATCTGGCGCTGGCCAAAACGCCGCTGGATGATTTCGAGTCCGAAACGGGCACCTCCCTGACCACCCATGATGATGTGGACGAAGAAGAGATCGACACCCTTGGCGGTCTGGTCTTCATGCTGGCGGGCCGCGTGCCCGCACGCGGTGAGGTCGTGCCGCACCCTGACGGCGCGGAATTCGAAGTGATCGATGCCGACCCGCGGCGCATCAAACGGTTGCGCGTCCGTCTCAACGGGTCGGAGCCCGCTGCGTGACATCCCCCGTTGCGCGGCTCGGGGTCTGGCCGTTGTGGGCGCAGCTTTGTCTCGCCCTGTGCGGCGGGGCAGTGGGGGCGCTCGCCCATGCTCCAAATGATCTGACACCGTTCATCCTGTTGCCGATGCTGGCCGGATTTGCACTGCTGCGCGCGGCTCAGTCGAGCCCGCGCGCGCTGATGTTCGGGTGGGCCTTGGGCTGGGCGTATTTTGCGCTGACGCTCAACTGGATCACAGAACCCTTTCAGGTCGATGCGGCCACAACCGGTTGGATGGCCCCTTTTGCGCTGATGTTGCTGGCGCTCTTGCTTGGCGCGTTCTGGGCGCTCGCGCTGGCTTTTGCCAAATGGGCGGGCGGGCGCGCTTGGATGTTGGTGGTGGCGTGGACCGGGGCCGAGATGTTGCGCGCCTATCTGTTCACGGGTTTTCCCTGGGCCATGCTGGCGCAAACACTGATTGATGTGCAGATCGGGCAAGCCCTGGCATGGGCCGGGCCGCACGGGATGACCGCTGCGCTATTGGGGGCCGCGGGGCTTGTCATGTCGACACAACGCCTGTTTTTGAGTGCGGCAGGGGCCATTGCGGCCACGATTGCGGTGCTGGTTCCGGTGATCCAACCCCCTGATACCCTCACCGACCACACCGTTCGGCTGGTCCAACCCAACGCGCCTCAAACCGAAAAGTGGGACCCGGCGCGCATTCCCGTCTTTGTAAACCGACAGATCGAGGCCACAGCAGCGGGGGAGGTGCCGGATCTTGTGGTGTGGCCCGAAACCGCGCTGCCTTACCTTTTGGAAAACGCCACCCCTGTGCTCGAGGCCGCAGCCCAAGCGGCGCGCGGTGCTCCTGTGGTGCTGGGGATCCAACGGCGCGACGAGGATGGGGGCTATTACAACAGTCTTGTGGTGCTGGACGCGGTAGGGCAGGTCGCCCAGACCTATGACAAGCATCACCTCGTGCCGTTCGGAGAGTACATGCCCTTCAAGTGGCTGTTCCGCAATATCGGCATCCGTGCGTTGGCCGAACGTTCGGACGCGGGGTATATCGCGGGATCGGGACCAGGGTTGCTGGATTTCGGGGCGCTCGGGGCCGGACTGCCCTTGATCTGTTACGAGGCGGTCTTTGCGCATGATGTGGGCAGCGCGCCAAGTCGGCCTGCGTTTTTGATGCAGCTCACGAATGATGCGTGGTTTGGGGCGCGATCCGGTCCACAACAGCATTTGGCGCAAGCCCGGATGCGCGCCATTGAGCAGGGGCTGCCGATGATGCGCGCCGCCAATACCGGCATCTCTGCAATGATCGACACACGCGGGCGGATCACCAAGGCACTGCCCTTGAACACGGCGGGCTTTATCGATGCGCCATTGCCCGGCCCGCGCGCGCCGACGCTTTATGCGCGGACGGGCGATCTGCCTTGGGTCGTGCTGGTGCTTGCAGGCCTGATCGTGGCTGTGTTGCATCGCGCCCGAACTCGGCGCACGCAGCGCATTGACGGCATCCCACCTTCCGCGTAACCGGGTCCACGCTCGTCGCAACGGCTTCCTGACGCGACGGGGTCACATTAATGGAGCATATATGTCCCGCAAAAATTACACTTTCACCTCGGAATCCGTTTCCGAAGGTCACCCGGACAAGGTCTGTGACCGAATTTCGGATGCCGTTCTCGACGCATTTCTGTCGCTGGAACCCGAGGCGAGAGTCGCCTGTGAAACCTTCGCCACCACCAACCGTGTGGTGATCGGGGGCGAGGTGGGTCTGAGCGATCAGGACAAGCTGCACACCTATATGGGCAAGATCGACGAGATCGCGCGCGCCTGTATCAAAGATATCGGCTATGAGCAGGACAAGTTCCACTGGAACACCTGCGAAGTTACCAACCTGCTGCACGAACAATCCGCACATATTGCTCAGGGCGTGGATGCGCGTGCGGACAAGGAAGAAGGCGCAGGCGATCAAGGCATCATGTTTGGCTATGCCACCAATGAAACGCCCGAGTTGATGCCCGCCCCGATCCATTACGCCCACGCCATGCTGCGCCGACTGGCCGAAGTGCGCAAGGACGGCACCGAACCGGTGCTTGGGCCGGACGCGAAATCCCAGCTTTCGGTGCGTTATGAGGATGGCAAGCCTGTGGGTGTGAGTTCCCTTGTCTTGTCCACACAGCACTTGGACGAAGACCTCACCAGCGCCGATATTCGCGCCATTGTTGAGCCCTATATCACCGACGTCCTGCCCGATGGCTGGCTGAGCGCCGACACCGAGTGGCACGTGAACCCCACGGGCAAGTTCGTGATTGGCGGCCCGGATGGCGATGCGGGCCTGACGGGGCGCAAGATTATCGTGGACACCTATGGCGGGGCAGCTCCGCATGGTGGCGGCGCGTTCTCGGGCAAAGACCCGACCAAGGTCGACCGCTCAGCCGCATATGCGGCGCGCTATCTGGCCAAGAACGTCGTGGCGGCGGGGTTGGCGGAACGCTGCACGATCCAGCTCAGCTATGCGATTGGGGTGTCCAAGCCCCTGTCAATCTACTGCGACACGTTTGGCACAGGGCAGGCCCCCGATGCAGAGATCGAAAAGGCAGTCGCCAAGGCGATGGACCTTACGCCACGTGGCATCCGCGAGCATTTGTCGATGAACAAGCCGATCTATGAGCGCACGGCGGCCTATGGCCACTTTGGCCGCGCGCCTGACCCAGATGGTGGGTTCAGCTGGGAACGCACCGACTTGGGCGACGTGCTCAAATCCGGCCTTTGACGGGCGCAGGACACCTGCGCCTTACGCACTGATCACCAAACGGTGCTTGGAAATTGAGGCGGGGCTGGCATAGCTTTTCATCATCCCGATGAAAGGTTCTGCCATGCCCCGCCTCTTTTCTGTCCGTGTCCTGCTGATCGCCGCGCTGATCGGGGCGGGCAGCCACGGCCTGTCCCAAACCGAAACGCCCGAGGCACCGCCCCCCGAGCCCGAGGTCGTGCTGGAACCGCCCATGACCATGGCACGCATGGCCGAGATCATTCAGGCCATCGATCCCGAGGCATCCGCGGCGGGCAATGCGATCCAGTTCACCCTCGACGACATTCCGGTCATTGTGATCGCTGACCCGCGCGCCAATCGAATGCGGGCCATGGTGCCGATCCGCTCGGCCGAGGGGCTGGCGGCGGACGAGCTGATGCGGCTCATGCAGGCCAATTTCGACAGCGCGCTCGACGCGCGCTACGCAGTGGCGCAAGGGCGGCTGTGGGGTGTGTTCATCCACCCGCTGTCATCGCTGGAAAAAGACCAACTTCTGTCGGCCTTCATCCAGACGATCAATGTGGCACGCACCTACGGGCAAACCTATTCAGGTGGCGCGACCGTGTTCGGGGGCGGCGACAGCAACGGGATCTATCAGGAGTTGTTGAAAGAACTCCAAGAACTGGGCGAAGAGATTTAACCCCTCGCACCCATCCTCAACCCATGGTTAAGTCGGCCAAATAACCAAGGCCGCCCATGACTGATAGCGCTGACCTGCTCGGGTTTGATGAACTCGCCCAGACCTACACGAACCTGATCACCTCGCTTGACGACAGCCGCACCATTTCGATCGAGGCGGGGTTCGGGCGCGGCAGGACACATTTTCGCAAGCAATGGGCGGACTTGCTGCGCGGGCAGGGCGAGTTGGTGTTCGAGATCGACGCGCAACGCTCGGATCATTCGGGCGATCCCGTGGTGACGTTTCTGGGCGCGTTGGTTGGAGGTTTGCCCAAATCGCAAGAAGCGCAGGCCGCGACAGTTTTCAAGGCGGCGAAGCGAGTGGGCGCGACCGCGCTTCGTTCAACCGCGCGCGCCGTTCTGAAAAGCGGGGCGGAAGAGTTGATCGAGATGGCCGAAGAAGGATTGAATGGTCAGATTGAGGGATTTGACGCGCTCCAGTCTGCCGTCAACGATTTGGGTGACGGCATGTCCAAACAGGCGGCGGCTTTGATCGGGACACAACTCGCTGCCGAGCAGGTGCGTGAAAAGGAATTGCCCGATCAACTCAATGCGCTGCACGCGGCTTTGACCGACGGGTGCGACAGTGACCGCGTGATCATCTTCATCGATGAGTTGGACCGCTGCCATCCTGACTACGCCATCGCGCTGCTTGAGGCGATGAAGCTGGTGTTCGATCATCCCGGCTTCATTTTCGTGCTGTTTGTGAATGCGGACTATCTGGAAAACCTCGCCGCACACCGATTTGGCGGGTTCAGGGAAGGGGAGAAATACCTCGATAAGTTTGTGGATATTCGACTGGGGTTGCCGGTGAGTGATGAGCAGTTGAGTGCGGCGGTTGAGCAGTTGGCGCTTGAGTTGCCGCTGGCGATTCCGTTTGGTGATCATCAGGAATTCTCGGTCGAGAGAGCGGCAAATCTGGCTGGTGAAATCGCTCCGACAAGTGGACTTTCAATGCGCCAGATAAAGGCGGTGCTGCTAAAAGCTGAATTGGCGTGTCGGTGCTACGGCAATGAGCCGTTGGACCTGCCGCTTCTGGTGGCTATGGCATTTGTAAGCGCATCGCCAACCGAAAATAAGGTGACCCTGAAGGCATTCGCTTCCAAATTGCCGCGAGTGTCTTTGACGCCAACCAGATGTAGCAAGCTTCTGGAAAGAGCCGTTCCCCGACCATCTGAGTGGCAGCAAGTCTTTGATATGAATGAAATTCAACAACTCTTACAGAATGAGCTAACTGAGATGTGCCATTTGCACGCAAGTATGATAGCGCCGCAGGAAAACCGGTATGAAAGCAGATCCCACCGGGTCCCTAAATATCTCGCCCCCCACTACATCCCCGACCACGAAGCCAAACTCGACGCTGTCTATAAGATGCAAGCGGGAACCGAAAAAGACGTCTGATCCTTCTTCATTTCGGCAAATAAACCGCGGGGGAGGCCGCAAGGCCGGGGGCGGAGCCCCTTAATCTGCCGACTTACGCATAGAACCACCCAAACCCTTGCCCTGCCACGCGCAACCCGCTATACGCCCGCACGTCGCCAAGGTGTAAACACCAGAACTGACAATGATACAGGCAGGGTCGGACTTCATCCGGCCCTCTTTGTTTTGTTTGGACCCGACCGACACCCTCGCCCCAATGGGCATCAACTAAGACCGGCGGAGACAACCGCACGGCCCGATAAAAACAGATATAGTTAGGAAAACGACGCCACATGGCTGATAAAATGATGGAGGAATTCGAAGCCCTCCTGCAAGAAAGCTTCGAAATGGACACGCCCGAAGAGGGGTCTGTTGTCAAAGGCAAAGTGCTCGCGATCGAAGCGGGTCAGGCCATCATCGACGTCGGCTACAAGATGGAAGGCCGTGTCGAACTTAAAGAATTCGCAAATCCCGGTGAAGCCCCTGAAATCGCCGTCGGCGATGAAGTGGAAGTCTTCCTGCGCTCGGCTGAAAACGCCAAGGGCGAGGCGGTTATCTCGCGCGAGATGGCACGCCGAGAAGAAGCCTGGGATCGTCTCGAAACCGCCTATGCCGGCGAAGCCCGCGTCGAAGGCGCGATCTTTGGCCGTGTCAAAGGCGGCTTTACCGTCGATCTGGGCGGTGCCGTGGCGTTCCTGCCCGGCTCGCAGGTTGATGTGCGCCCCGTGCGTGACGCAGGCCCGCTGATGGGTCTGAAACAGCCCTTCCAGATCCTCAAGATGGACCGCCGCCGGGGCAACATCGTGGTGTCGCGTCGTGCGATCCTCGAAGAATCCCGCGCCGAACAGCGCGCCGAAGTCATCGGCAACCTGACCGAAGGCCAGACGGTCGATGGTGTGGTCAAGAACATCACCGAATACGGGGCCTTTGTGGACCTCGGCGGTGTGGACGGTCTGCTGCACGTCACCGACATGGCATGGCGCCGTGTGAACCACCCGTCGGAAATCCTGACGATTGGCGAGACGATCAAGGTGCAGGTCATCAAGATCAACAAAGAAACGCACCGGATCTCCTTGGGCATGAAGCAGCTGCAGGAAGATCCATGGGATCTGGTGGCCGCCAAGTACCCGCTGGAATCCAGCCACACAGGCCGCGTGACCAACATCACCGATTACGGTGCCTTTGTTGAGCTTGAGCCCGGTGTCGAGGGCCTCGTCCACGTCTCCGAAATGTCTTGGACCAAGAAGAACGTGCATCCCGGCAAGATCGTATCGACCAGCCAGGAAGTCGAAGTCATGGTTTTGGAAATCGATGGTGCCAAGCGCCGCGTGTCCTTGGGCCTGAAACAGACCATGCGCAACCCATGGGAAGTGTTTGCAGAAACGCACCCCGAGGGCACCGAAGTCGAAGGCGAAGTCAAGAACATCACCGAATTCGGTCTGTTTGTTGGGCTTGAGGGCGACATCGACGGCATGGTTCACCTCTCCGACCTCAGCTGGGACCAGCGCGGCGAAGAGGCCATTCAGGACTACCGCAAGGGCGACATGGTGCAGGCGGTTGTGTCCGAAGTGGACGTCGAGAAAGAGCGTATCTCGCTCTCGATCAAAGCCATCGGTGGTGACAAGTTCGCCGAAGCGGTGGGCGGCGTGAAGCGCGGCTCGATCGTGACGGTCGAAGTGACAGCCATCGAGGATGGTGGGATCGAAGTGGAATATGAGGGCATGAAATCCTTCATCCGCCGCTCGGACCTCAGCCGTGACCGCGCCGAACAGCGCCCCGAGCGTTTCTCGGTTGGTGACAAGGTTGACGTGCGCATCACCAATATCGACGGCAAGACCCGTCGTCTGGGTGTGTCAATCAAAGCGCGCGAGATCGCCGAAGAAAAAGAAGCCGTGGAACAGTATGGCTCCTCGGACTCCGGTGCATCGCTTGGCGACATCCTTGGTGCGGCTCTGAAAACCGAAGACTAAGGGTCAGTCATCACATAACTGATTTAGGAAAGGGGCCCCGATGCGGGCCCCTTTTTGCATCTGTGTGCAGGCCATCCAGCGCCCCGAATCACGCCACCGTGATGCGCCGGGCGCGGTCTTGGCCGTTGCCGCCTGACGGGCCTTTGACGCTGAAAAGGTGGCTTTCATCGCAATCTGCACGGCATTGAGGGGGTAAAAACCCGCTTAGACCAACGGCTTCCTATTCACGAGGCGCATTATTCTTCCTATAGTCCGCTCTACAGATACGAGAATTTAGACCTGCCCACGCGGGGCGTCCTATGGGGGTATTGCCATGATCCGTTCCGAGCTGATCCAAAAGATCGCTGACGAAAATCCACATTTGTATCAACGGGATGTGGAGCGGATTGTGAACACCATCTTTGACGAAGTGACCGATGCCATGGCACGCGGTGACCGCGTCGAGCTGCGCGGCTTTGGCGCGTTCTCGGTGAAAAAGCGTGATGCGCGGGTTGGACGGAACCCAAGGACGGGTGAAACAGTTTCCGTAGAAGAAAAGCATGTGCCATTCTTCAAGACCGGCAAACTGTTGCGGGATCGTCTGAACGGGAAAGCCTGATGCGCTACATTCGCTACGTCTGCATCGCTGTATTTGCGGTGGCCCTTATTGCTGTTGCCTTGGCCAATCGCGGCCCGGTGACGCTCAAGCTGCTACCCAACGAGATCGCAGGCCTCTTTGCCGTTACACCCACCATGGAACTGCCCCTGTTCGTGGTGATCTTTGGCGGTATCCTGACGGGCCTGCTGGTCGGGTTCATTTGGGAATGGATGCGCGAATACACGTTACGCGCCGAAAACGCCCGCAATGCCCGCGAAGTGCGCCGTCTTGAGCGTGAGGTTAAACGCCTCAAGGCTGAAAAGCACGAAGGGCAGGACGACGTTCTTGCTCTGCTCGACGAAGCCAGCTGATCCAAGTGCCCTCCGTATCGGTCAAGATTTGCGGCCTCAGCCGTCCTGAACACGTGACTGCGGCTGCGCAGGCAGGTGCGAAATATGTCGGCTTTGTCTTTTTCGAAAAATCCCCGCGCAATGTGTCGCTTGAGGATGCCCGGGCTCTTGCGCTTGACGTGCCCGTGGGCGTGGCCAAGGTCGCGCTTGTGGTCAATGCCGATGATGCGTTTCTGGACGCGCTGACCGAAACGGTCCCCCTCGACATGCTGCAGCTTCACGGCTCCGAAACGCTCGAGCGTGTGGCCGATGTCAAGGCGCGCTATGGCTTGCCGGTGATGAAAGCGGTGGGCGTGGCGGACGCCTCTGACCTGCCCAAGCTCGACGCCTATGCCCGCGTAGCGGATCAGATCCTTGTGGATGCCAAACCGCCAAAAGGCGCTGACCTGCCCGGCGGGAACGGGTTGGCCTTTGACTGGACCCTGATCGCGGGCCGCCGCTGGCCTGTGCCATGGATGTTGGCCGGTGGACTGACAGCCGAAAACGCTGCCGAAGCGGTGCGGCTCACAGGTGCCAACCAACTCGACATCTCCTCTGGTGTTGAAAGCGCGCCCGGCGTCAAGGACAGTGACCTGATCCGCGCCTTTATCGCCGCCACATGAGCATTCGCTTTCGCGTTGCAACAAGGGTCGACGTGCCCAAGATCCTTGCGCTTTATCAGGATGACACGCTTGGTGCCGCGCGCGAGGGGGCAAAGATGGAGCGTTACCTTGCCGCCTTTGACGCGATCCAAGTCGACCCCGACAACACGCTGATTGTGGGCGAACGCGAGGGCGCGGTGATTGCGACCTATCAACTCACGCTAATTCCCGGCCTGACGCTGCGGGCCACCACGCGGGCCCAGATCGAAGGGGTGCGCGTGCGCTCGGATTTGCGCGGGCAGGGGCTGGGGGCGGCCATGATCGCAGATGCCGAAGACCGCGCCCGCGCTGCGGGATGCACTCTGTTGCAACTGACCATGAACGCGAGCCGCACGGACACGGCGCGTTTCTATCAGCGGCTCGGCTTTACCCCCTCTCACATCGGGTATAAACGCGATCTGACCTGACCGCGGAGGCCAAGATGGCAAACGACCTTTTCAACTCTTTCATGACAGGCCCGGATGAAAACGGCCGCTTTGGCGATTTTGGTGGCCGGTTCGTGTCCGAGACGCTGATGCCGCTGATCCTTTCGCTTGAGGAAGAGTATGAGAAGGCCAAGACCGATGACAGCTTCTGGGCCGAGATGGATTTCCTATGGAAGCACTATGTGGGGCGCCCCAGCCCCCTTTATCACGCCGAACGGCTGACCGAACATCTGGGCGGTGCCAAGATCTACATGAAGCGCGACGAGTTGAACCACACCGGCGCGCACAAGATCAACAACGTGCTGGGGCAGATCATCCTTGCGCGACGTATGGGCAAAACCCGGATCATTGCCGAGACCGGCGCGGGCCAGCACGGGGTGGCGACGGCCACGGTTTGTGCGAAATTTGGTTTGAAATGCGTCGTCTATATGGGCGCGCATGATGTCGAGCGCCAAGCGCCCAACGTGTTCCGCATGAAACTGCTCGGGGCCGAGGTTGTGCCCGTCACCTCCGGGCGCGGCACGCTCAAGGACGCGATGAATGACGCGCTGCGCGATTGGGTCACAAATGTGCGCGACACGTTCTATTGCATTGGGACTGTCGCAGGGCCGCACCCCTATCCGGCCATGGTGCGCGATTTCCAAAGCATCATCGGCAAGGAAGTCCGTGGCCAGATGGAAGAGGCCGAAGGGCGGCTGCCCGACACGCTGATCGCCGCCATTGGCGGTGGGTCGAACGCGATGGGGCTGTTTTTTCCTTTCCTAGACGACAAGGATGTCGGGATCATCGGGGTCGAAGCTGGCGGCAAGGGCGTGAATGCGAAGATGGAGCACTGCGCCTCGCTGACCGGCGGACGCCCCGGTGTGCTGCACGGCAATCGCACCTACTTGTTGCAGGACGAGGATGGGCAAATCCTCGAAGGGTTCTCGATTTCGGCGGGCCTCGATTATCCCGGCATCGGCCCCGAACACGCGTGGCTGCACGATATTGGGCGCGCCGAGTACGTCTCGATCACCGATAAAGAGGCGCTTGAGGCGTTTCAGCTCTGCTGTACGCTCGAAGGGATCATTCCCGCGCTCGAACCCTCCCACGCGCTGGCCCACGTGATGAAGATCGCGCCTGATCTGCCGTCGGATCACATCATCTGCATGAACATGTGCGGGCGGGGTGACAAGGATATCTTTACTGTCGCACGCGCGCTTGGGTTCGATATGTCCGGCCCCGAAGGGCGCAATGTCGAGTAACGCCTAGCCAGCGTATTGGCGCAACACCTCAAGGCTGACGATATCAAGCGCGCGTTTGTGCGTCGCCTCGAGCGACACTTTGGGCGCACATCCTTCGTCATGGGCCTGCAGGAATCGCGCCGCGCACAGACACCAGTGATCGCCGGGGTTCAGGCCCTGAAACCGGAACTCGGGGCGCGGTGTGCTGAGGTCATTGCCCACATATTTCGAGAACGCCAGAAACTCCGCCGTCATGATCGCGCAGACCGTGTGGCTGCCTTGATCGGCGGCGCAGGTGTTGCAGTGCCCGTCGCGAAAGAAGCCCGTGACCGGGTCCATGCCGCAGACGGTCAATTCGGTGCCAAGCACGTTGACGCTGTCCTCAGGCTCCATGCGCTTTACCCCTTTGCGGCTGCGACGATCTCGCGGAACATCTCGATATTGGCCTCGCTCACGCCGGGCTCGCGGAACTTGCGATCCGCGCCGGTGGTAACGATGACAACGCCCGCCTGCTGATCAATATAGATATACTGCCCATAGATGCCACGGCCCATGAACTGACCCGGCGCGGAGCCCAGGGGGATCCACCACTGATAGCCATAGCCGATCTCGCCCGGGGCCGTCGGTGCGCTTGGGCGGGTCGAGGTCGCGATCCAGTCTGCGGGCACGATCCGCTCGCCCTGCCACGCGCCGTCTTGCAGGATCATCTGGCCGAACCGGGCGTAGTCGCGCGTCGTGATGTTGAGGCCCCCAAGCACGAAGGCCACGCCGACCCCGTCCGTCAGGTAGAGCGGCGAGTGTTCGAGCCCGAGCGGTTCGATCAACTTCTCGCCCATCAGATCGGGCACGCTGCGCCCCGTTGCGCCCCGGATCACCATGCCAAGCACATGCGTGTCGATCGAGGTGTATTTCCATTCCTCACCGGGTGAGATGTACGTCTCGGTGAGCCCGGCGGCGAAGTCGTCCATCTTGCCGCCGAGCGCAAGAACCCGGCCCATCCGGTTGATATCGCTGTTTTTATCAAGGTAATCCTCGTCAAAGGTTACCCCGCTCGACATCTGCAAGACGTTGCGGATGGTGGCCCCGTCATAGGCACCACCCGTCAACGTCGGCGCGTAATCCGTCACAGGCGCATCCAGCGAGGTAATCGCGCCCTCATCGACCAGAATGCCGAACAAGGCGGACAAATAGCTTTTGGCGACCGACCAGCTGATGCGCAGATCGTCCGCCTCGGTGCCCTGGTAGTAGGCTTCGTGAACGATAGCACCGTTTCGCAGCACGAGAGCGGAGGTAACGGTTCGGTCAGTAACCCAACCGGGATAGCTCGCGGGCATATCCAGTGGCGATCCGACAGGCAGGGGGCTGACGGGCCTGTCGCCCTTGGGGATAATCTGGTGGAGGAATGCGCTCTGCATGTTGGAGAAATTGGACACAATGCGATCGGCGTCGAATAGCGAATTGACGGCGAGCAGGCGCGTGACTTCCTCGCGCTTCCAGAATCCGACCACAAGGGCCGCGACTATCAACGCCGCACCGATCCACAGCATCCATTTCCCGACGTTTCGCATATTTCATCCTCCGCTGCGGCGAACTAATCCACAGAGCGCGTGTGGGTGCAATCCATCCCTTGGGTCAGCCCGCCCACCTGATCCAACGGCCATGGAAATCCGCGCGCCCCAGATTGAGCGTCAGATCGCCGGGCCACAGCCGCAAGGTCAGCGCCGCACCCACAGCGCCTGTTCGGTCGCCATCCGTTTCCATTTGCATCCACGCCAGCGGCGTTTCGGGCGTCGCGCGCGCGCCTGCGGCCTCGATCATGGCGGTGCCGCGTGCCTGTGCTTCGGTTGGGAAATACTGCCATGCGACCGTGTGCTGGATCATGTGCATGTGCCCTTCAGGCACGGCCTCAAGCCGCGCCGTCAACCACTGGATCGCGTCGCCTTTTTCGACATGCGCGGTCAGGACCGACGCCGCCGCACGCGTCAATTCAAGACGGTGGGGCTGATCCGCCCAGAGATAGGCGCTGAGCCTTAGCAGGTCGTCAGAGTGGCCTGGAGTCAAGGGATTAAGGTCCACACCTAACCTGTCCACAACCACAGGGGACGTCGCGGGGGGCAGCGCACCCTCCCATTCCGGTGTCAGAGTCAACACGAGGTCATCGGCCCCGAAAGCCCCCTGCGAGGTCGCCACCCCGAAATGATCCCACATCAGGTTCAGCCCGCCGCTGGCACCCAATTCGGACAGGACAATAGGCCGATTGAAATGTGCACACGCCACGCGCGCCATCGCGATCAGGGCCGCGCTGCGTCGTACCTCATTGGTTTGGGGGGGCAGTCGGGTCCAATCCAGCAGGAAATCCTGATGCGTTTTCAAGGCTGATAGAACCGCCGCTTCAAGCGTTGCATTATCCGCCGCATTGGGCGGGTAGGCCGCAATTAACCCGTCATCCATCCCTTGCAACACCAGTGCATGCAGCCCTCCGGTGATGCGCAACGGCAGGGAGTGACCCGCCGGGCCGATGTCGCCGGAATAGGCGGCCATCGCCTGGCCAAGCGGGCTCGTTGCGTCCCAATGCTTTGCAAGGATCGACAGGACCCGCCCCATCAAGGGCGACCCCATCCTTTTGCATGTGTCAGCCTGATCGCGAAAGGCCTCGGTCAGGCTCATGTGAACCGATCCATCAGCTTTTGCAGGGCCGAGCGGTCGTCAGGTTTCTGCACAGGCTCCGGTGTCGGGGCGGGAGGCTTGGTCGCGCCCTTCTGTCCCGTGCCCGAGCGGGGTGGCGTAACCCGCAGCCCGACTGCATTCATGAACTTTGCACCGTCGCCGACGGCCAGATAAGGCGCGCCATCAGAACAGCCGCGCATCACGTCATCGAGCCAGTCCGCATCGGCCTTGGGAAAGTCGCGCAGCACATAGCCGGGCACCGCATCCTTGTGCCCCGGATGCCCCACACCAAGGCGCACACGTGCATAATCGGGGCCGATATGAGCATGGATCGAGCGCAACCCGTTGTGACCCGCATGACCGCCGCCGACCTTCCATTTGACCTTGGCCGGGGCGAGGTCGATCTCGTCATGCAGAACGACCACGTCCGCAGGCTCCAGTTTATGAAACCGCATGGCCGCGCCCACACTGTCGCCGGATTTGTTCATATAGGTCTCGGGTTTCAGCAACACCGCGCGGTCCGATCCAAAGCGCCCTTCGGACACGACGCCCTGATGCTTGGATTTCCACGCGGGAAAGCCGTGGTCCGCAGCGATCCGGTCCAGCGCCATGAACCCGATATTGTGCCGATTGTGTGCGTATTTCGCGCCCGGATTTCCGAGACCGACAATGAGTTTCATAAGATGCTCCGCCACTTTGCTGCCGTGCAGCATAAAGCGGCGGATGGGGCACAACAAGGACCGCGCGCTTAGCCGAGATAAATCTGACCTGCCGGGTACTTGACGCGTGGTACACTGCGCGTGGCCAGAAGGAACCCGATGGCGAGCGGCCCGACCCGACCCAGAAACATCGTGACGATGATGACGGCCTGTCCAAACCCATCCAGCAGACCCGTTGCGCCGCGTGACAGGCCAACCGTGCCAAAGGCGGAAGTGACCTCAAAGGCGAGGTCCAGAAAGGTGCCGGTAAAGCTGATCGAGATCACGAAGATGCCCGTCATCACCAGCAACGTCGAAACCGTGGTCAGCGCCATGACCTTCATCACCTCTTCGATCCCGAGTGAGCGCCCGAAGGCGTTGAGTGTGGTTTGACGGCCAAAGAATGCAATCGTGGCCAGGATCAGCACGCACAGCGTGGTCACCTTGATCCCGCCTGCGGTCGACGTGCTGCCACCGCCCACCAGCATCAGCGTCATGGTCAGCATTGTCGTGCTGTCATCCATCCCGCCGGTGTTGATCGTGTTGAACCCGGCAGTGCGCGGTGTGACGCCCTGAAACCAGCTCGCCCACAGCTTCTCGCTCGTGCTGAGCCCGCCGAGCGTGTCGGGGTTGTTCCATTCGAGCAGCCCGAACATGATGGTGCCCCACAGGATCAGAAACACGGTGCCTGCCAGCATCAGCTTGGAATGCAGCGTCAGTCGCCGCCAGCTCCGTTTCTGGTACATGTCGCCCACAACGATGAACCCGAGACCGCCGAGGATGAATAACAGCGGGATGACCAAGTTCACAATCGGATTGCCGACCCAGGCGGACAGGCTGTCGGAATGCAGCGCAAAGCCTGCATTGTTGAACGCCGAGATCGAATGAAAGATCGCCTGCCACACCCCGTTCCAGCCAAATTCGGGCACGAAGACAAAGGCGAGGATCAGCGCCCCCACCGCTTCGCAGATCAGCGCAATCACGAGGATGATCCGGGCGAGATAGGTGAGGTTGGAAATGGAGGTCTGGTTTAGATCTTCGCGCAGGATCAACCGCTGCGGCATGCCCACCGGGATGCCAAGGGCGCTGAGGAGCAGCACGGCAAATGTCATAAGGCCCAGGCCGCCAAGCTGGATCAGCACTGCAATGACGCCCTGCCCAAAGCCGGTAAAGGCCGATCCGGTATCGGCCAAAATGAGCCCAGTGACGGTAACGGCGGAGGTTGAGGTAAAAATGGCCTCGTTCAGCCCGATGTCACCGGTGTGCGAAATTGGCAGCCATAACAGAATGGCGCCCAGTACGATCACCACCATGTAAAACATCACCAACAGGGCAGGTGGCGGCAGGCTCAGCCCGCCGAGCAGGGGTGTCAGGCGCGCGCGCAGGCTCACAGGCTGGCCGTGAAGTTGCGCAGGTCCTTGCGCTGGCCCAACAGCAACAGCAGGTCGTCGCGTTGCAATTCGCAGGTCACCCCGTCCTGCCCGACAAAGTCCGTGCCGCGCATCACACCGATGCAGCGCAGGTTGAAATCGTCGGCATGGGGCAATTCACCAAGGTTTTTGCCCTCAAGGCTTTCGGGAATGCGGAAGTTGACCACGTGATAGCCGTTCCCAAGGCTCACATAGTCGCGCACCAGTGGATTATGCAGGACCTGGGCGATGTGCTGACCCACCTCGACCTCCGGGTGGATCACCCGGTCGACGCCGATCTTGGACAGGATGCGATGGTGCGTCTTGCTGGTGGCTTTGGCCCAGACAATGGGCACTCCAATGAGTTTCAGGTTGATGGAGGCCAGAATGCTCGCCTCAAGATCGTCCCCCATGGCGACCATGCCCACGTCACATTCGCCCAAGCCCGCTTCGCGTAGGGCCACGTCATCGCGCGCATCCACGATCATCGCCTGGGACAGATCATCGGCATGGGCTGTGACCTTCGCATCCGAAATATCGACCCCCATCACGTGATTGCCGAACCGCTGCAACTCCTTGGCGACGGTGCCACCGAAATTGCCAAGCCCGACAACGCCGAAGGTGCGACTGCCTTTGGTGCGCTTTGGGGGGGCTTTCTTTGGCATGGGGCGGTGTCCTGTTGTTGCGCCTCCATCACATAGGGCGCGGCAGCGATTTGGCAGGCATAAGTTGCATAGCGTCCGCACCGGGACGACCCAATCCTGTGCTGCGGGTACGAAAAAGGCCGCCCCGGATAGGGCGGCCTTGATGTCTTGCAGGTCTGTCGGTGCGCTTTATGCGTCGTCAGTTTGCTCGGTTGCTGGCACTTCGTCCGCTTCGGTCTCTTCCGCTTCGGCATCGTCAGCCGAGCGCAGGCCCGATGG
Source organism: uncultured Tateyamaria sp. (assembly GCF_947494755.1). Taxonomy (GTDB): domain Bacteria; phylum Pseudomonadota; class Alphaproteobacteria; order Rhodobacterales; family Rhodobacteraceae; genus Tateyamaria. The sequence goes on along the minus strand of NZ_CANLVZ010000002.1, from coordinate 276,574 downwards.
GGCAGAGATCGTCGCAATCACAAAGTCGCGGTCGATGGTTGGCTTGGACCCGGCGGGCAGGTTCACGGACGAGATCGTGATGCTGTCGCCGATTTCCGCTTCGGACACATCAATGGTGATGCTCTCGGGGATGTCGGCTGCGGTCACTATCAGTTCGACCTCGGGGCGCACCAAGGACAGCACGCCGCCTTTTTTCAGGCCGGGCGACACGTCTTCGCCAGCCACGTCCACACCGATGAACAGGTTGATCTTGGTGGTGCGCTTGAGGCGCATGAAGTCAACATGTGTGGGCAGGTCCTTGACCACATGGCGCTGCACGTCGCGGCAAATGACGCGGACGTCATCGTGGCCTTCGACTTTCATGTTGAACAGGGTCGATTTGAACCGACCGGCTTTCAGCATTTTCAGCAGCTTGTTAAAGGGCAGATTGATGGGCAGCGGATCTGCGTCGCCACCAAAAACAATCCCTGGAACCATGCCGTCGCGGCGGGCCTGACGAGCGGCGCCCTTGCCTGTCCCCGTGCGTTCCAGGGCTTCGAGATCAGGAATCTCTCCAGCCATAGTATTTCTCCAAATGTAAGGGCGGGGTGCCTCCAAGGCTGTCACCCCGCGTGAAGTGCGCGCTATAGACCGGTTTGGCCCCCATGAAAAGTGCAAAAACCGCGCTTTGTGCTGGACGGTCGGGGGATGTCATGCGACCGCTTGGCCCATGCAACTTCTCCACGATCTTCACGCATCGCGCCGGGCCCTCGCAGGCTTTATCGTCATCGGCTTTGGCTGGGCCAGTTTTTCGGCGCAAATGCCTGTGATCAAGGCACAGGTGGGAGTCGGCGACGGGCTTTGGGGTACGCTGATCTTGATGGGCAGCACGGGTGCGCTGATGGCCATGTGGCTGGCACCGCTGGTGTTTCGCCTGATGGGCACATGGGCGTTGATGGCAGGCGTTGTGGGCATGATCGTCGGCTTCCTGCTCAGCGGGATTGCCCAAGGCCCGGTGATGATCGGTTTTGCGTTGTTTCTGGCAGCGGGCGGGTCCGGCGTCGCTGATGTGCTCGCCAATGCCGAGGTCAGCGAAGCGGAGTCCGACACGGGCCGCAGCCTGATGAACCTCAACCACGGCCTGTTCTCGGTGGCCTATGCGTTGGCAGCGGTTTCCGTCGGTGCGGCCCGTGGTGCAGGCTTCGGGCCGGTCGCGATCTTTGCGGGCATGGCGGTGGCTGTTGGCGTGCTGATGATCTGGATGCGTTTGCCCGACCGCCCCATCCCGGTTGATGAACCGGGTGCGCCCGTCGCAGGCATGCCCCGTGCGCTAGTGTGGGTCGGCGGCCTCGTGGTCCTGTCCGCCTTTCTCGGAGAGGCCGCGTCCGAAGGCTGGTCCGCCCTCCATATCGAACGCACGTTGGGGGGCGGTCCTGCACAAGGCGCACTTGGCCCCGCGCTCTTGGCAGGCGGCATGGCCGTTGGCCGCCTTGGCGCGCATCTGTTTGGGGCCGGCTGGCCGCCGATCCGGGTGATGGTTATCGCATCGCTGATCGCAGGCGTGGGCCTCGCACTCGCCGGGGCCGCGCCGAGCCTGCCAGTCGCTTACGCGGGCTTCCTGCTCGGGGGACTGGGCGTGTCGGTGGTCGGCCCACTCGCGTTGGGTCTTGTGGGGCAGGCCGTGCCGCGCAAATACCGGCTGGCCGCAATCAGTCAGGCGGCGGCCTTGGGCTACGCGGCCTTTTTCCTCGGGCCCGTGGTCATGGGCTATGTGGCCGAAGGGTTCGGCCTGCGCGCGTCGTTCTACGTCATTGCCGCCATCATGTGTGTCGTCGCCGCCGTGCTCGTGCCGTGGTGGGCGCGACTGTTGGCGGTGCGTCCCGCCTGATTTCTTTGGACCCGAAATACCGCGGGGGGTCTGGGGGGCTCGCCCCCCAGACGGTCGCTGCGTGGCACACGCAGCGAAATCGCTAATCCTGCCAGCGCCCCTCGAATCCCTCGGGCACCAGCAAATTGTGACGCCCTAGGTTGTTGACGTTCGTTTCGCCACACAGCGCCATGGTCGTGTCCAACTCGCGGTGGATGATGTTGAGCGCTTCGGTCACGCCTTGCTGACCCATCGCGCCAAGGCCGTAGATGAAAGCGCGGCCGATATAGGTGCCCTTGGCCCCCATCGCGAGGGCCTTCAGGACGTCCTGACCCGACCGGATGCCGCTATCAAGATGCACCTCGATCTGATCGCCGACCGCATCCAGAATAGAAGGCAAAGCGCGGATCGAACTCAGCGCCCCGTCAAGCTGCCGCCCGCCATGGTTCGACACGATAATCGCATCCGCCCCGACCTTGAGGGCCATCTTGGCATCCTCGGCATCCAGAATGCCCTTGAGGATGACTTTGCCGCCCCATTGCTCTTTAAGCTTGGCGACCTTGTTCCAGTCGAGCGACGGGTCGAACTGCTCTGCCGTCCATGCGCCCAGTTGGGAGGTGTCCGAGATGCCCTCGACATGGCCCACGATATTGCCGAAATCGCGGCGCTTGGCCGACAGCATCTCGATCCCCCAACCCCACTTCGTGGCGAGGTTTGCGATGGTCTTGGCCGTCAGTTTGGGCGGGGCCGACAGCCCGTTTTTGATGTCCTTGTGCCGTTGACCGAGGATTTGCAGATCAAGGGTGATCACAAGCGCCGAGCAGTTCGCATCCTTGGCCCGCTGGATCAGGCGCGACACGTAATCCTGATCGCGCATGGTATAAAGCTGGAACCAGAAAGGGGCATCGGTAAAGCCCGCCACATCCTCGATCGAGTTGATCGACATGGTCGACAGGGTGAACGGCACCCCGAACTTTTCGGCCGCGCGGGCGGCTTTCATCTCTCCATCCGCGTGCTGCATGCCGGTGAGGCCCACCGGGGCCAGCGCAACGGGCATCGCCACATCCTGTCCGATCATCTGGGACGCGGTGCTGCGCCCGGACATGTCCACAGCGACGCGCTGGCGCAGGCGGATGTCATCGAAGTCCGAGGAGTTGTCGCGGAAGGTCTGCTCGGTCCAACTGCCCGATTCGCAGTAGTCGAAGAACATGCGGGGCACCCGGCGTTCATAGATGCGCTTGAGATCTTCGATGTTGGTGATGGCGGTCATGATAACCCTCTGGATTGGTCATATTTACTTACCAATACTGCGATTTCTTAGCAATATGAAACTTACGACCCTCTATTTAGTGCAATGTAGGACTTTATTTGGGGCGATATCGGACTATAGTGGTGCGATATCGCATTAACCTAAGGAGAGACCCATGACCCTTTCACGTCGCAAGACACTCGCCCTTATGGGTGGTGGGTTCATCGTGGCCGCGGGCGGCGCGGCTGCGCTGGCCGTCACCCGAACACCGAACAGCGCGCTGGCCCCGTGGACAGCCGCCGGTGGCTATTCTGATCCCCGCATGAACGCGCTGTCCTATGCGATCCTCGCGCCCAACCCACACAATCGCCAACCATGGCTGGTTGACCTGCGCCGCGATGATGAAGTCACGCTGCATGTCGATACGGACCGGCTGTTGCCGCACACCGACCCGTTCAACCGCCAAATCGTTGTGGGCTTGGGTTGTTTTCTGGAGTTGATGACGCTCGCGGCCGCTCAGCAGGGGTATGGGGTCGAGCTTGATCTGTTCCCCGACGGGGAGGACCCGAGCGGGCTCGATACGCGCCGGGTGGCCGTGGCGCGGTTTGTGCAAGGGGTTGAGGTACCTGCGCATGATCTCTTTGCCCATGTCATGCAGCGCCGCTCGCTCAAGGAACCCTATGACACTGCGCGCCCTGTTGATCCGGGCGTCCTTGCGGACGTGATCGCCGCTGCCGAGCGGACCCAAGTCAACGGCACAGTTGCCCCCGGCGACATTGCCGCATTGCGCGAGATCAGTCACGTGGCCCTGCGCATCGAAATCGAAACCCCGCATACCTATAAGGAAAGCGTGGATCTGTTCCGCATTGGCAGCCGCGAGGTCGAGGCCAATCCAGACGGCATCGACTTTTCCGGCCCCGCCTTCGAGGCGATGGCCCTGACCGGGGCTTTTTCGCGGGAAGCGGCCCTTGATCAGTCGTCTATGGCCTATCGCGGCGGGTTGAAGGCGGTGTTCGAGAATGCCGACACCGCGATGGGCCACATCTGGCAGGTCACGCCGGCCAACACCCGCACCGATCAGATCAATGCCGGGCGCGACTGGTTGCGGCTGAACCTTGCGACTACGCGTGCGGGTCTGGGGATGCAGCCGCTCAGCCAGGGCTTGCAGGAGTACCCGGAAATGTCGGACATATATAAAGACCTGCATGCCCGGTTCGCGCCGGACGGTGGCACCGTGCAGATGTTTGCCCGCATTGGCTATGGCCCCGAGGTGGGTCAAAGCCCGCGCTGGCCGCTGGAGCGTAAGATCTTGGAAGGGTAGTCGCGATGGAAACGGCGTATGGATGACGGGCAAGGCGGCCATGATGTTGGCGTGATCTTTGAGGTGTTCAAGGAAATCGGGATCATCGAGCAGCTCAGCCGCGCCATTCTCGAGGCGCGGTTGCCGGGTGGTCTGATCGCGCCGCATTTTTCGGTGCTGAGCCATCTGAGCCACCGCGGGGACGGTCAGACCCCGATTGATATGGCCCGCGCCTTTCAAGTGCCCAAGACCTCGATGACCCACACCCTGAAGGGGCTGGATGGTCTGGGGTTAATCGAGATGCGCCCGAACCCAGAGGATGGCCGCTCAAAACGCGTTTGGTTGACGGAGGCGGGCAGGGCGCTGTTTGCCCGTGTGATCGTCGATCTGGGGCCTGATTTCGCCGAACTGGCACGAGGATTCGACACCAGTCGTCTGTCCGAGATTCAGCCTGTGCTGACGGATTTGCGCATCTTCTTGGATGCCGCGCGCGACTGAGCCTGCCGGGGCGCAGGACACCTGCGCCTTACCACCCCATTGCCCCCGTTCGGTCCGCACGCTAAACGCCCGCCCATGACCAAACGCCCCCATCGTAATTTCTATGGCCGCCTGAAGGGCAAAACCCTCAAGAAGAGCCAGCGCGCCTATATCGCCGAGGATCTGGAGGCGTTGTCGCCGGGGGCCGTCAGCTGGAAAGACAATCCCGACCGCGTCCCGCTTGATCTTGAGGCACTGTTTGGTGGCAAACCGGTCTGGCTTGAGGTCGGCTTTGGCGGGGGCGAACATCTGGTGCATCAGGCCGTAAGCAACCCTGATGTCGGCATCATCGGGGCCGAACCCTATATCAATGGTGTGGCGATGTTGCTGGGCAAGATCCGACGGGCGGGTGTGTCAAACCTTGCCGTGCATCCCGGTGATGCGCGCGATTTGATGGATGTGCTGCCTGCTGCCAGTATTGCGCGCGCCTTTCTGCTATATCCCGATCCCTGGCCCAAGGCGCGCCATCATCGCCGCCGGTTTGTGACTCAAGAGCATCTGGTCCCTTTGGCCCGCACGATGCAGCCCGGTGCCATTTTGCGGGTTGCGACCGATATTCCTGATTATGTGCGCCAGACCCTAGAGGAAGTACCACAGGCGGGCTTTGAGTGGTTGGCCGAGGGCCCTGGGGATTGGCGGGTACCGTGGGAGGATTGGATCAGCACCCGCTATGAGCAAAAGGCGCTGCGCGAGGGCCGTGTGCCGCATTATCTAACCTTCCGCAGGCTCTAGCCCGATGAGGGGGCGCTGCCCCCGGCGCGCGGCGCTTCCCCCGCGGTATTTTGGGTCAAAAGAAGCTGGTCTGGACGCCATCCTTTGCGTTCGTTAGGTGTCGGCCCGAAGTTTCCAGACGCGAGAGTTTGCAATGTCCAGCCACGGTGATCCGATCCCCATGCAATCTGGTGCCAGCGCACCGCTTTCGGGGGTTGCCGATGTGCCGGGTGACAAGTCGATTTCGCATCGCGCCTTGATCCTTGGTGCGCTCTCTGTGGGCGAGACCACCATCACCGGCTTGCTGGAAGGGCAGGATGTTCTGGACACCGGCCGGGCGATGCGAGCCTTTGGCGCTGAGGTCATTGATCATGGTGGCGGCAAGTGGTCGGTTCACGGCGTGGGTGTCGGTGGCTTTGCGGAGCCGGATCAGGTCATTGATTGCGGCAACTCGGGCACCGGCGTGCGCTTGATCATGGGCGCGATGGCGACCTCGCCCATTTCGGCGACATTTACGGGCGATGCGAGCCTGAACAAGCGGCCAATGGCGCGGGTGACCGATCCGCTGGCCCTGTTTGGCTGTCAGGCTGTGGGCCGCGCGGGGGGGCGTTTGCCGATGACGCTCGTTGGCGCTGCTGATCCTGTGCCTGCGCGTTACGTCGTACCGGTCCCCTCAGCACAGGTGAAATCGGCGGTCTTGCTCGCAGGGTTGAACGCGCCCGGTGAGACTGTCGTGACAGAGGCCGAGGCGACCCGCGATCATACCGAGCGGATGCTGGCGGGCTTTGGCGCGGAGATCAACACAGAGGTTACGGATGAGGGGCGGGTGATCACCCTCAAGGGGCGACCTGAGTTGAAGCCGCAGCATATCGACGTGCCGCGCGATCCCTCCTCGGCGGCGTTTCCAGTCTGTGCGGCGCTGATCGTGCCCGGATCGGATGTGCTGGTGCCCACGATCGGGCTCAACCCGACGCGGGCGGGGCTGTTTACCACCCTGCGCGAGATGGGTGCCGACCTGACCTATGAGAATGAGCGCGAAGAGGGGGGCGAACCTGTGGCCGACCTGCGCGCACGTTTTTCGCCCGACCTCAAGGGGATCGAAGTGCCTGCCGAGCGTGCGGCCAGCATGATTGATGAATATCCCGTCCTGTCTGTGGTCGCGGCTTTTGCGAAGGGCGACACGAATATGCCCGGCGTAAAGGAACTGCGCGTCAAGGAAAGTGACCGCATCGCCGCCATGGCCGATGGGCTGCGCGCGGCTGGTGTCGGGGTCGAGGACGGCCCGGACTGGTGGACGGTGATCGGGCAGGGCCATGGCAATGTACGCGGCGGTGTGACCTGCGCCAGCCATCTTGATCACCGCATCGCGATGTCGTTTCTGGTGATGGGCATGGCGACCCAGAACCCGATGTCTGTGGATGATGGTGGCCCGATTGCGACCTCTTTCCCGATCTTCGAGCCGCTGATGGCGGGCCTTGGCGCGAAGCTGAGCCGTTTGTGATGGACGCGACCCAACCCTTTACAGTGGCGATTGATGGCCCTGCGGCGGCGGGCAAGGGCACGATCAGCCGGGCTGTGTCCGAGCAGTTTGGGCTGGCGCATCTGGACACAGGCTTGCTCTACCGTGCGGTCGGGGCGCAGGTGCTGGATGGGGTCGAGCCGGTCGCTGCTGCGCGTGCACTGGACCAAACCGCGCTGGAGAATCCACTTTTGCGCACCGCCGAGGTGGCACAAGCCGCCAGCAAGGTCGCCGTGATCCAGGAGGTGCGGGATGCCTTGTTCGACTTCCAACGCGCCTTTGCGCGTCGGGCCGGGGGCGCGGTGCTCGATGGGCGCGACATCGGGACGGTGATTTGCCCCCAAGCCGAGGCCAAGCTGTTTGTCACTGCCAGTGCACCCGTGCGTGCAGAACGTCGGTGGAAAGAGTTGCAGGCACGCGGCGATGACAGCCCTTACGAGGACGTGCTGGCCGATGTCGAAGCCCGTGATGCGCGCGACAGTGCGCGTGCGGCGGCACCTTTGCGTGCCGCAGAGGGGGCTTTGGTGCTTGATACCTCTGAGCTGACGATCAAGGCGGCGGTTGCGGCCGCAGTTGACTATGTGGCCGTTTTGCGCGCGGGCTGAGGATGTGGTGCCAGTGCCGCATTCAACGGGTCGGAATCCACGATCACATAGGATGAGTGCGCAATGCGCCATTTCTTATCCCACCCGCGCCGGATCAGCGAAAATGTGGGGTAGGGTTGCTGCACCAGCACCCCGCGACTGATCAACCGGGTTTCATGAGTTGCCGCCACCTCGGTCTCGCTGCGAAAGCTGGCGCTGACGCAATGGCGCGCCATCAGCGTGATGCTGTGCGTGGTGAGGTGCGCGCGCACGGCCCGAAACGTCGCCTCCATATCGGGCGCCGTTGAAATGAGCTGTGAGCTTTCGAGCGTCTCGATGTGGTAGGGCAGCACGAAGCAGGCGAGGAAGTCGGGGAACCGGTCGGACATGATCGCATTGCCGGTCCGTTCGAGCAAATGCTCGGATATCTCATGTGCGCTTTGGGTCGGGTCTTGCATGGGTCTGTCCGCATCGGTTGGGCGACTTTGTGTCAGGCCCGACACGAAATGCAACGAGTTTAGTCAATTCTCGTTATGCGTGTAGAATTTCAGCGGTTTTTTGCGCCAGATGCGCCGCTCAGGCCGCGTGCGCGCCGTCCGCCAGCGATTTCACAAAGGCCAAGACCTCATCCACGCTGGCACCTGCCGCGATTTTGCTGACGATGGCAGAGCCGACAACGGCCCCATCGGCCACGGAGGCGATGGCGCGGGACTTCTCTGGCGTGTTGATGCCGAAACCGACGATCACCGGCAGATCGGTTGCAGCTTTGATGCGCGCCACTTCGGGGCCGACATTGGTCGCCTCTGCCTCGGCCGCGCCGGTGATTCCGGTGATCGAGACGTAGTAGACAAAGCCGGAGGTGTTTTGCAGCACGCGCGGCAGGCGCTTGTCATCTGTGGTGGGCGTTGCAAGCCGGATAAAGTTCAGTCCCGCCTTTTGGGCTGGAATGCACAATTCGCTGTCTTCTTCGGGGGGCAGGTCGACGACGATCAACCCGTCAATCCCTGCCTCTTTGGCGTCGCTCAGAAAGGTATCGACGCCGCGCGAATAGATCGGATTGTAGTACCCCATTAGGACGATGGGTGTTGTGTCATCGGTTTCGCGAAAGGCGCGCGCCAGATCAAGGGTGCGCTGCAGCGTCATGCCAGCCCCAAGCGCACGTTGCCCGGCCAATTGAATGGTCGGCCCATCCGCCATCGGATCGGTGAAAGGCAGGCCAAGTTCGATGATATCCACACCGGCACCGGGCAAGCCCTTTACGACCTCAAGCGAGCGGTCATAGTCAGGGTCGCCTGCCATGACGTAGGATACAAATGCTTTACGTCCCGCCGCTTTGAGGGCCGCGAATTTGGCGTCGATCCGGCTTGTCATCATGCTCTCCGAGTTGGTCGCCCTGACCTGCCCCAGGGGACAGGAAAAGGCAAGCGCCCTCAGAATTTGACGTGATAGCGGATGGAGTAGGAATTCATGCCGGGATTGTCGTCTGCAAGGCTCGCGTTCGACTTGTGCGAGATCGCAGCCGAAACCGCGCGTCCGTTGTCGAACTGATAGCCAAGACCCAGAAGCGAGCGGAATTCGAAAGAGGAGCCAAGGTCGTTGCCGTCTGTGCCTTCCTCGAACAGGCCCGGCATCAGCGAGCTGTCAATGAACCAGCCGCTGTCCCACTGCCAGCGAGTCCACAGACCCGCGCCGATGAAGACATCCCCTTCGCCCGATACGCTGGCGTTGGCCCCGAACGCGTGCGAACGGATCCGTTTCTGCACGAACGGCGTGTGCCGATATTCAAAGTCGAACACCGCGCTGTCTTCGCCGCCCTCTCCGAAATCCGTCGCGCCGAGCGCAAAGGTCAGTTCCTGCGCAGAGGCCGGAGCGGAAAGTGCAAGAAGGGATGAAACGACGGCAACACAAAAACGAGTCATGCGGTTGCTCCTGCATGTAATGAGATGAAAAGAATCGCGCGAAAGAATACGCTTGCGCGGCAGTGTTACCGGTTTTTATCCTTTGGTTCCAAACATCTCTTCCAGATTCTTGCTGACCTGTCACCGTCTTGCACCTATCGGCACGCCTGCTAGAAGCAGGCCAACCTGATCAGTGAGGACGCCATGGGCTTTAAGATGGGAATCGTGGGGCTGCCCAATGTGGGCAAATCGACCCTGTTCAACGCTTTGACCAAGACGGCTGCGGCCCAAGCGGCCAACTTTCCGTTCTGCACGATCGAGCCGAACGTAGGCGAAGTGGCCGTGCCCGATGATCGTCTGGATAAGCTTGCTGCGATCGCCGCGTCCAAATCCATCATTCCCACCCGTATGACCTTTGTCGATATTGCAGGTCTGGTCAAAGGGGCCTCAAAGGGGGAGGGCCTTGGCAACCAGTTCCTCGCCAACATTCGTGAGGTCGACGCCATCGCCCATGTGTTGCGCTGTTTCGAGGACGGCGATGTGACCCATGTTGAGGGCCGCGTCGATCCGGTGGCGGACGCCGAAACCATCGAAACCGAATTGATGCTCGCCGATATCGAAAGCATCGAAAAGCGTCTCCAGAACCTCGTGCGCAAGGTGCGCGGTGGCGACAAAGAGGCGGTGCAGCAGGAACGTCTGATGCGTCAGGCGTTGGCCGCACTCGAAGAGGGCAAACCCGCCCGTCTGGTCGAGGTGGACGCGGATGATCTACGTGGCTGGAACATGCTGCAACTGTTGACCACAAAACCTGTGCTTTATGTCTGCAATGTCGGCGAGGCCGAAGCCGCCGATGGCAACGCCCATTCGGCTGCCGTGGCTGAGATGGCCGCCGCCCAAGGCAATGCTCACGTCATCATCTCCGCCCAGATCGAAGAAGAGATCAGCCAACTTGAAGCCGATGAGGCCGTGATGTTTCTGGAGGAAATGGGGCTGGCCGAGGCCGGACTGGATCGCCTGATCCGCGCCGGATACGAATTGCTGCATCTCGAGACCTATTTCACCGTCGGCCCCAAAGAGGCGCGTGCGTGGACCATCGCGGCTGGCACCTCTGCGCCCAGGGCCGCTGGCGTGATCCACGGCGACTTTGAAAAGGGTTTCATCCGTGCCGAAACCATCGCCTACGATGATTTCGTGACACTTGGCGGCGAGGGTCCGGCCAAAGAGGCGGGCAAGATGCGCGCCGAGGGCAAGGGTTATGTCGTCAAGGATGGCGACGTGCTGCACTTCCTGTTCAACACGTGACGGAGCGGGTGAGCGCTGGTTCGACTTGCAATCCTGATGGGTGCCGAGCATGTTTGGCGAACAGATATGCGCAACCTGATCCCGACGGCGGCGGACATCTACAACACTCCGGTGGCGCGCCGGCTGTCGATCACGGTGACATCAGGTGCAAAAGTGGAACTGAAATCCTCGGCGCTCGTGCCAACAGGCACGGTGACTTTCCATGTGACGTTCAAGCCACCATTGGTCACCGGGCACCGGTCTATGGTGGCGACAATTGCAGGTGACAAGCTCAAGGTCGCTGCAAAGTGAGCATCGCCGCGAAATACCCACAAATTAGGCATTGTTCCTGCTGAGCGTTCCGCATAGACACACCGGCGGAGACGTGGCCGAGTGGTCGAAGGCGCTCCCCTGCTAAGGGAGTAGGCCCGGAAGGGTCTCGAGGGTTCGAATCCCTTCGTCTCCGCCACCTTTTCATTGCGCTACCGCCTCCGGCTGCTTGAGCGCCATGGCTCGGGTTCGAACTTTGTCCGAACCACTCCGCTACCCAATCTCTTTCTTTGTGTGCGTTTCGCCAAAAGTGGTTGGGCGACGCGCAACGACAAACCCGCCATCAGAAGTCGGGAAGCTCGGCCTTCTTTTTCATATAAATCTTCGTCCGATCAATGGCGGATTTTGCCAGGCGGGTGCTTTCCATCCCCCTCTTGAGTGCGGATTGTGCATCGCGGATGGCGGCCTTTTTGGCGGGGATGAAGGTGCGGTCCGCCATGTGCAACTGATTGGTGATCTCCTGTTTCAGATCGAACGTGGACGCATCCACCCACGATTCCCAGGTCAGACCCTTGCCGCTGGTGCGCATGCGCGAAATCGTTGTGGCCCAAAAGCTGGGGCTGGTCATCTTGTCAAAGGACTCAGACAGCGTGCCAACGGTCAGGCCGACCATCGAAATCTCATTCTTTGGGTCCAGCAGGTACTTCACACCGGCTTCTTTAGCGGCCCCCTTGGCCTTTTCCGCGGGCACGCCGGTGATCTGTTTCATCGCCTCCTTGTTCAACTTGACAAGTTCGTCACCTGACGCTTTGGCCGCCTTTGCCGCGGTCTTGGACAAGCCCACCAAAAGGGTCAGAACAGCTGCCGCGATGTCCACGGCTTGGGATGTGGCTTTGACGTCCTTTTCAATCCTGAGCAGATATTTCTCGAGATCGTCTCGGGATTTCTGCAATTCCTTGATCCGGGCATCGGCCCGTTTGGCGGCGGCTGCGAACAGGTCCGACTGCTTGGCAAAGTGAGCGGCCAGCGCGGCCTCGCCGTCGATCAGGTCGAGGTAGTGCAGCTTTTTCTCGAGGATCGCCTTCTTTTGTTTCAGCGTGTAGGGGATATGCAAGATGTCGCCCGGGACCAGCGCGTCCGGTTTCTTGCGCTTGGATTTCACCGATTTGTTCATCGGGTCATCCCAGATGTAGCTTGCCTTGGCGACGCCCCATGATTTTGCGATTTTTTCGAGGGTGTCGTTCTTCTTAAATTTATATGTGCCTTGCCCAGACATGGCGGAACCTCATTCAATTGCTTCAAAAATTTGCGTTCAGTTCAATAAATTGGCCCATGCCGATCACGCGAACGGGCCCAAACATGGCGTTATCTGATGGCAAGGGGTGGCGAAAAATGCCTGCCAGCACATCAGCGACATGCGGTCGGTTTAGAAAATATGAATTAGAATGACGGATCGTCGTGCTTGCCACAATAACGGTCTTGGTCATCGGCTTGGTCCCGCTGATCGGGGGCGGAAAAGCCACTTTCAGGGTTGCGATTTCGCGCTTTGCGGGTTGTCATCCAGTGCTTACACTCGCGTGATAGCCTACATCACAGCCAACCTTCAGGAGTCGTCATGTCGCTCACCCTCAACCGTCGCAGATTTCTCGCAAGCACCGCTGGTCTGATTGCGTTGCATCCGTTTTCGGCCAATGCGGCGACAAATCAGGCCCACCTGCGGATCATGGAAACGACTGACCTGCACGTGCATGTGTTCCCTTACGATTATTATGCGGACAAGCCGCGCGACACGGTCGGGTTGGCCCGCACCGCCTCGCTGATCAATGCTGTCCGGGCCGAGGCGTCCAATGCGCTGCTGATCGACAATGGTGACTTTTTGCAGGGCAATCCGATGGGCGACTACATCGCTTATGAACGTGGCATGAAAGAGGGTGACACCCACCCTGTCATCGAGGCGATGAATGCGCTTGGCTTTGATGCCTCGACCCTTGGCAACCACGAATTCAACTATGGCATAGACTTCCTGATGAAGGCGTTGGCGGGGGCCAACTTCCCGGTGGTGAACGCCAACATTGCGCTGGAATTGGGCAGCGATCCGACCAAGGACAAGACCCTGATCCCGCCTTACGTCATCCTGGATCACAGCGTGACCGACGGCGCTGGCGCGGCGCATGACATCAAGGTTGGCCTGATCGGGTTTACGCCGCCCCAGGTCATGAACTGGGATCGCCGCCATCTCGAAGGCAACGTGCAGGCCCGCGACATCATTGAGACCGCCAAGGCGTATATCCCGCAGATGAAAGAGCAGGGGGCCGACATCATAGTCGTGTTGTCCCATTCCGGTATTGGCGCGGCGGATGCGTCCGATGGTATGGAGAACGCGGCCGTCCCCCTGGCCGGGCTTGAGGGCGTCGACGCCATTCTGACGGGGCACAGCCATCTGGTATTTCCATCGCCCGACTATGCGGATTTTGCAGGCGCGGATGTGGACGCAGGCACCTTGATGGGCACCCCCGCGACCATGGGCGGCTTCTGGGGCAGTCATATGGGTCTGATCGACCTGTTGCTCGAAAAGGACGGCAATGCGTGGCGCGTCGTGTCCGCCGTGTCTGAGGCCCGCCCGATCTCCAAACGCAACGAGGACCGGTCCGTCACGGCACTTGTCGAAAGCGATCCGGCGGTCTTGGCCGCTGCGCAGACCGAACATGACGAAACCCTCGCCTACGTGCGCCGGGCCGTTGGCAAGACCGACGCGCCGCTGCACAGCTATTTCGCGCTGGTTGCCGATGATCCATCGGTCCAGATCGTGTCCATCGCCCAGCTTTGGTACATTGAGGAGATGATGAAAGGGACCGAGCATGAGGGTCTGCCGATCCTCTCCGCCGCCGCGCCGTTCAAGGCTGGTGGGCGCGGAGGCCCGGAGTATTTCACCGATGTTCCCAAGGGCGATGTGGCGATCAAGAACGTCTCAGACCTTTACCTCTATCCTAACACCGTCCGCGCGGTGCGTGTTACCGGCCAGCAGGTCAAGGATTGGCTGGAACGCTCGGCGGGCATGTTCAACCAGGTGGAGCCGGGCGCGCAGGATGTGGTTCTGCTCAACCCTGAATTCCCGAGCTACAACTTTGATGTGATTGATGGGGTGTCTTACCAGATGGACCTGTCACAGCCGTCGAAATACGACCCCAAAGGTGAATTGCTGGACGAAAACGCCAGCCGCATCGTCAACCTTACTTATAGTGGCGCGCCGCTTGATCTGGGGGCCGAGTTCATTATCGCAACGAACAACTACCGCGCGGGCGGCGGCGGGAATTTCCCGGGTGCGACCTCGGAAACGACGGTGTTCGAGGGGCCCGATACGAACCGCGACATCATCGTGCGCTACATCGTCGAAAAGGGCACGATCAGCCCGCGCGCCGACAGCAACTGGTCTTTTGCCCCGATGGAAGGCAGCACGGTGCTGTTCGACACAGGGCCTGCGGCGACCGCCTATCTTGATCAGGTCGACGTGAACATTGAACCTGCCGGAGACGGCCCGGACGGGTTTGCGCGCTTCCGGATCTCGCTCTAGACCCAGATGGCATGGCCGGGTGTGTCCGGCCATGCCTGCCTGAGTGGCCAATTGCATGTCGTGCGACATGGCCAACTCTGGTTGCCACATCTTCGCAACACGCAGTGCCATCAACGACCCGTTGCAAACGCGCGCGTATTGCTAAACTCTACACTTGGATCACGTGCGATCTGTGGCAGTATGATATGTCCGGGGCTGCGGCGTAAGGGGGAACGACAATGACACTCGAATTGCGCAATGTCTCAAAGGTGGTGGATGGGGTCCCGCATATCCATCCCACCAACCTGACGCTGAACAAGGGGACGATGAATGTCCTGCTTGGGCCGACGCTTTCGGGCAAGACGTCCCTGATGCGGCTGATGGCAGGACTGGATATGCCCACCACCGGGCAGGTGTTCTGGCAAGGCGAAGATGTGACGGGCATGCGCGTGCAGGACCGAAAAGTCGCCATGGTCTATCAGCAATTCATCAACTACCCCTCGATGACTGTTTACGACAATATCGCCTCGCCCTTGCGTCTGATGGGCAAATCCAAGGCCGAGATTGACGCGGCCGTTCGCAAATCGGCGGACCTCATGCAGCTTTCGGCGATGTTGGATCGCAAGCCGTTGGAACTGTCAGGCGGTCAGCAACAGCGCTGTGCCCTCGCGCGGGCTTTGGTCAAGGATGCGGGGCTGGTGCTGCTGGATGAACCGCTGGCAAACCTCGACTACAAACTGCGCGAAGAGTTGCGCGTCGAGATCCCCAAAATCTTTGAAGAGGCGGGCTCGATTTTTGTCTATGCCACGACCGAACCCGAAGAGGCGTTGTTGCTGGGTGGCAATACTGCCGCCCTGTGGCAAGGCGAGGTGCGCCAGTTCGGTCTGACCCCGGATGTGTACCGCCAGCCCGCAGATGCGACCACGGCCCGCGTGTTCAGCGACCCGCCGATGAATTTCCTGAAAGTGAGCAAGGCGGGTGGCACGATCACTTTTGGCGACGCGCAGTCCGCTGCGGCCACAGGGCCGCTGGCCACTCTGGCTGATGGTCAATATCTGGCGGGGTTTCGTCCCAATCATGTGGAGTTGCAGGGCCAGGTCGGCACCGCCCTGACCTTTGCCACAAAGCTGAACGTGACCGAGTTGACGGGGTCGGAAACCTTTATTCACCTCGATCACCACGGCGACAGTTGGGTCGGGCTGGTGCACGGCATCCATGACCTCGAACTGGGGGCTGCCTTGGACGTGCATATCGATCCGCGCCACATCTACATCTTTAGTGAAACGGGCGATCTGGTGGCCCCGGCTGCCTACGCCATGGCCGCGTGAGGGAGCGATAGCAATGGCAGAAATCACCCTCGACAATCTGGCGCATTCCTACAGTCCCAACCCAAAGGGCGAAGAGGACTTTGCGCTCAAGGAATTGAACCACGTCTGGTCCGATGGCGAAGCCTATGCGCTGCTTGGGGCATCGGGCTGCGGCAAATCGACGTTGCTCAACATCATTTCTGGCCTTTTGCACCCCAGTCAGGGGCGCATTCTGTTTGATGGCAAGGACGTGACAGAAGCCAGCACAGCGGATCGCAACATCGCGCAGGTGTTCCAGTTTCCGGTGGTCTATGACACGATGACGGTGCGCGCGAACCTTGCTTTCCCCCTCAAGAACCGGGGCGCTGACCCCAAATATATCGCCGAACGGGTGCAGCAGATCGGTGCCATGATCGGGATGGAGGCGGAACTGGACAAGCGCGCCCGTGGTCTGACGGCGGATGCGAAACAGAAAATCTCACTCGGGCGGGGCATGGTGCGTGAGGACGTGAACGCCTTGCTGTTCGACGAGCCCCTGACAGTGATCGACCCGCACATGAAGTGGGAATTGCGCACGCAGTTGAAATCGCTGCACCACGATTTTGGGCACACGATGATTTACGTCACGCACGACCAGACGGAGGCGCTGACTTTTGCGGACAAGGTGGTGGTCATGTATGACGGGCGAGTGGTGCAGATCGGCACCCCGCAAGAGCTATTCGATACGCCCCAGCACACATTTGTCGGCTACTTCATCGGCTCACCGGGGATGAACGTGATCCCGGCCGCTGTGATCGGCAAGACGGCCGTGGTGCATGGCACGGAAATCGCACTGACCCATCGACATGACGTGTTGGAGGGCAAAATTGAACTCGGGGTGCGGCCTGAATTTGTGACGCTGACCGATGGACCCGGCCTGCCCGTCAAGGTTCGGCGGGTTGAGGACGTAGGCCGCCACAAAATCGTGCGCGCCGAGTTGTTCGGTAGCCCCATCAACATTCTGGCGGATGAGGATCAACCGATCACGCCCGACATGACCAACATCACCTTCGATCCTGCCCGCGTGAACGTCTACGTGAATGACTGGCTGAAACACGGAAAGGCCGCCTGATGGAAAAGACCGTAAATCAAAAAGCATGGTTCCTGATCCTTCCGGTGCTGATCCTTGTCGCCTTTTCGGCGGTGATCCCGCTGATGACGGTGGTGAACTACTCGGTGCAGGACACGTTCGGGCAGAACGAGTTTTTCTGGGTGGGCCTTGAATGGTTTGCCGAGATGCTCGATTCTGACCGGATGTGGGATGCGTTGGGGCGGCAATTGATGTTCTCGGCCATCATCCTCGCCATTCAAATTCCCCTTGGGGTCTTTGTCGCGCTCAACATGCCCAAAAGAGGATTTTGGTCCAGCTTTTGTCTGGTGGTTATGTCGCTGCCCTTGCTGATCCCGTGGAATGTGGTGGGCACGATCTGGCAGATCTTTGGCCGCGTGGACATCGGATTGCTGGGCTATACGCTCGATGCGCTTGGTATTTCCTACAACTACACGCAGGACACATTTGCCGCCTGGGCCACGATCATCATCATGGATGTCTGGCACTGGACGTCGCTTGTGGCCTTGCTGGCCTTTGCTGGTCTCAAATCCATTCCAGACGCTTATTATCAGGCCGCCAAGATCGATCAGGCCAGCCGATGGGCGATCTTCCGCTACATCGAGTTGCCAAAGATGATGGGTGTGCTGATGATCGCGATATTGTTGCGATTCATGGACAGCTTTATGATCTATACCGAGCCGTTTGTGGTCACGGGTGGGGGGCCGGGCAATGCCACGACCTTGCTGTCCATTGACCTTGTCAAGATGGCGCTTGGGCAGTTTGACCTTGGCCCCGCAGCGGCGTTTTCGATCATGTATTATCTGGTGATCCTGCTGATTTCCTATGTGTTCTACACGGTCATGACGACCGTGGAAAAGAACGAGGGCTAGGCCATGAGCGATGCAACCCTCACCCAAGCCGCCGCCAAGCCCGCCGCCGAGCGCGCGCGCAAACCATTCCGCGTCAAAGGGTCGGTCGTGGTCATGACGCTTTATCTCGTGTTCCTGATGTTGCCGATCTACTGGTTGATCAACATGAGCCTCAAGACCAACACCGAGGTGCTGAACACGTTCACGCTGTGGCCACGCAACCTGACATTCGACAACTACGTGACCATCCTGACGGACCCGGCATGGTACAGCGGCTATATCAACTCGATCATCTATGTGGTGATGAACACGGTGATCTCATTGGCCGTCGCATTGCCTGCGGCCTATGCGTTCAGCCGCTATCATTTCATGGGCGACAAGCACCTGTTTTTCTGGCTGCTGACCAACCGGATGGCCCCGCCTGCGGTGTTTGCGCTGCCATTCTTTCAGCTGTATTCGTCCGTCGGCCTGTTCGACACCCACATCGCGGTGGCCTTGGCGCATTGCCTGTTCAATGTGCCGCTGGCGGTCTGGATCCTTGAGGGGTTCATGCGCGGGGTCCCAAAGGAAATTGACGAGACGGCTTACCTTGACGGCTACAGCTTTGGCCGCTTCTTCATCAAGATTTTCACGCCGCTTATTGCGTCGGGGATCGGGGTCGCTGCGTTCTTCTGTTTCATGTTCAGTTGGGTCGAACTGCTGCTGAGCCGCACGCTGACCACCGTGGACGCGAAACCGATCTCAGCGATCATGACACGGACGCAAGGGGCGGCAGGTATTGACTGGGGCGTGCTGGCAGCGGCGGGGGTTCTGACAATCGTGCCCGGCGCTTTGGTCATTTATTTCGTGCGCAACTACATCGCCAAGGGTTTTGCCCTGGGTCGCGTGTAACAGCGCAATTTTAAAAGGGAGATCAACATGGATTGGATGGCATGGACGTGGCCCACGGCCCTGTTTTTCATCTGCATCGCAGCCATTTTGACGGTGTTCACCGTGCTGGCGATCAAATTTCCCGAAACGCCCCGCAAAGGGGTCTTACGACTTGAGACGACGCGCGGCGATCGTCTCTTTATCACACTGCTCGGCTCTGCCTTTATCAATCTGGCATGGCTGGGCGTGGTCGGCGCGAACCAACCGCTCGCGCTGATTGTCTGCCTTGTTTACGCCTTTGCGGTTTTCCGTTGGGTCTAGGCAAGGACCGGCGCGTGACACAGCGAACCATGCTGGCGCGCGCCATTTCATAAACGTATTTCCTATAGGGAGGAAAGAATGACATTCTCACTTAAATCAAGTACGGCAATTGTGCTGTCACTTGGCATGATGAGCACACCTGTGTTCGCTGATATGGACGCCGCACGGGCGTTCCTGGACAGCGAAATCGGCGATGTGTCGGTCCTGTCGCGTGCGGACCAAGAGGCAGAGATGCAGTTCTTTGTGGATGCTGCGGCACCATATCAGGGGATGCAGATCAAGGTCGTCTCCGAAACCATCGCGACCCATGAATACGAAAGCCAGGTGCTTGCGCCGGCCTTCACGGCCATCACCGGTATCGAGGTCACCCATGATCTGATCGGCGAAGGCGACGTGGTTGAAAAGCTGCAAACCCAGATGCAGTCGGGCGAAAACATCTATGACGCCTATATCAACGACAGCGACCTGATCGGGACCCACTGGCGTTACAAGCAAGTGCGCAACCTGACCGACTGGATGGCGGGTGAGGGCGCTGAAGTGACCCTGCCGACGTTGGACATCGACGACTTTATCGGCACGTCCTTCACCACCGGGCCCGATGGCAAGCTCTATCAGTTGCCCACGCAGCAGTTCGCGAACCTTTACTGGTTCCGCTATGACTGGTTCAACGACGAACAGAACAAGGCCGACTTCAAAGAGCAGTTTGGCTATGATCTGGGTGTGCCGGTCAACTGGTCTGCTTACGAGGACATCGCCGAATTCTTCACGGGCCGTGATCTGTCGCGCATGGGTGTGGATGGCGACGTCTTTGGCAATATGGACTATGGCAAGAAAGACCCGTCCCTTGGCTGGCGCTATACTGATGCGTGGATGTCGATGGCTGGCATGGGCGACGCAGGCGAGCCAAACGGCCTGCCCGTCGATGAATGGGGTATTCGCGTCAACGAAAACTCCCAGCCCACCGGATCCTGCGTGTCGCGGGGCGGTGCCACAAACTCACCCGCAGCTGTCTATGCGGTGACCAAGGCGATTGAGTGGCTCGACAAGTACTCGCCCCCTGCCGCCGCAGGCATGACGTTCAGCGAAGCGGGTCCAATCCCGGCGCAAGGCAATGTGGCCCAGCAAATGTTCTGGTACACCGCCTTTACCGCCGCGACCGTACTGCCCGATCTGCCTGTGATGAACGAGGACGGAACGCCTAAGTGGCGCATGGCCCCTTCGCCTCACGGTGTCTATTGGAAAGAGGGTCAGAAGATCGGCTATCAGGACGCAGGATCCTGGACGCTGATGGAAAGCACGCCGGTGGATCGCGCGCAGGCCGCATGGCTTTATGCGCAGTTCGTGGTGTCCAAGACCGTCGACCTCAAGAAGTCTGATGTGGGTCTGACCTTCATCCGCGAGTCCACCATCGACTCCGAGCACTTCACCGAACGCGCACCCCGTCTGGGTGGTCTGGTAGAATTCTACCGCTCGCCCGCGCGTGTTCAGTGGT
The DNA here is from genome assembly GCF_947494755.1 of uncultured Tateyamaria sp. Taxonomy (GTDB): domain Bacteria; phylum Pseudomonadota; class Alphaproteobacteria; order Rhodobacterales; family Rhodobacteraceae; genus Tateyamaria. The sequence goes on along the minus strand of NZ_CANLVZ010000002.1, from coordinate 255,880 downwards.
CGCCAACCGGCACCAACGTGCCTGACTATCCAAAGCTCGCGCAGCTATGGTGGCAGAACATCGGGGACGCAATGTCCGGTGCCAAGACACCTCAGGAGGCCCTTGATCAGCTTTGCGCCGATCAGGAACGCGTTCTGGAACGTCTTGAGCGTGCAGGGGTGCAAGGTGATCTGGGTCCCGTCCTCAACGAAGAGATGGGTGCAGAGCACTGGTTTGCACAAGCCGGTGCGCCCTTTCCGAAGTTGGAAAATGAGGACGAAGAGCCAAAGACAGTTCCCTATGACGAGTTGATCAAATCCTGGCAGTAAGCCAAGGTTAATTGGGTGCAAGGCGCTTCGAAAGAGGCGCCTTGTGTCACGTTTTCAGGGCCCCCATCTGTTTTGATTTGGAACGGTGGGGCGCGCTGGAAACCGAACAGGCCAAGACATGGCTGCTATCCTGTTTGCCCCCCTCCATCGTCATCCGCCGAGCCTGATGAGCCGAAACCCGCAACCGGCCATGGCCCGCCGAGGGCACGCTTGACTCCGCCATAGCGCCCGCTTTACCTAGCGACACGCAACCCCTGCAAGGAGGACGATCATGACTGTTGGCAAGACCTTCCTCCCGGCTGGCATCTTTTTTGGATTTGCCGCCTCCTGACAGTTTGAGGCCGGTTCGGCCCTTATGTCAGCCTTCTCTTTTTTCCGCTTTCGGAACCATCACATCTTTTGCAGGGCGCGGTTTTTGATACCGCGAAAATTCCATGTCCCGTTTTTCTGCCGACGGCGCCCTCGCGCGCGTCCTTTCCTTTACCGTTCGGCTCTGGTTGCGCTTGCGTGGCCTCATCGTCGTCATTCTGGCCCTCGTGCTGGCCTCGACCGCTGCGGACATTACCATCCCGGTAATTACCGGCCGGTTGGTTGCTGCCGTCGCTGACGGGGCCACCCCTTGGGGGATCTTCGCCACTCTTTTGGGGCTGGGGATCGTGTCGATTGGGGCCAAAATCCTCAGCTATTTCTGCATCATTGATCTGACGGTGCCGACCATGCGCACCGCCGAGGCCGAAGCCTTTGCGCATATCCAGCGGCTGCCTGCCGACTGGCATGCCAACGCGTTTGCGGGGTCAACGGTACGCAAGATCACGCGCGGGGCGTGGGCGCTGGATGATCTGGGCGATGTTCTGCTGTTGGCGCTGCTGCCGTCGGTGCTGATCCTGTTGGGCACGATCGGCACGCTGACGGCCTTCCGATGGGAGGTCGGGTTGGTCGCATTCATCGGGGCCACGTTGTTCCTCGGGTTATCCCTTGCGTTGACGCTGTTCTGGGTTGCACCTGCGGCGCGGCTGGCCAATGCCCAAGACAGTCGGGTGTCGGGTGCATTGGCCGATGCGATCACGTCGAACGCGGTCGTGCGCGCCCATGCAGGCGAGGCCCGCGAGGACATCCGGCTGGGGCGCGTTCTGGACAAGTGGGCGCATCGCACACGGCGCACGTGGCGGCGCGGCACGTGGTCGGGATTGGCGCAAGACATCTCGATCTGGGGTCTGCGCGCGGCGGTGCTGGGGGGCGCATTGCTCAGCTATACGCGCGGCTTGGCAGATGCAGGCGAGATCGCCTTTGTCGTGTCGGCACTTGGGATGCTGGATGGCTATCTGCGCCAGATCGGCAATCATGTGCGCGCGCTCCAGAAGGCCGTCAATGATGCCGAGGAATTGGTCGAGCTGATGGCGGCTGTTCCTGAACAGGACATTGCCCGCCATCCCGCACAGGCCCTGCCTGCCCGTGCGGCGGCGCTTGCCTTTGAGCATGTGAACTATGGGTATGTCGGCGCGCCTTCGCCGCTGTTCACGGATCTGCATGTCAGCATCCCCGCCGGTCAGAAGGTGGGGCTGGTGGGCCGTTCTGGGTCGGGCAAGACCACCTTTGTAAAGCTGATCCAGCGGATCCACGAAGTGTCAGGTGGTGCGATCACGCTGGACGGTGTCGACATTGCGCGCGTGCCGCTGGCGCAGTTGCGCCGCCAGATCGCGCTGGTGCCTCAGGAGCCGATCTTGTTTCACCGCTCGCTTGCGGACAACATCGCCTATGCCCGCCCCGATGCCACGCAGACCGATATCCACAAGGCCGCGCAGCAAGCGGGCGCGGCGGACTTCATCACTCGCCTGCCCAAAGGCTATGGCACCGAGGTGGGCGAGCGAGGTGTGAAGCTGTCGGGCGGGGAGCGGCAACGCGTTGCCATTGCGCGCGCGTTCCTGTCAGACGCGCCGGTTCTGGTCATGGACGAAGCGACATCTTCGCTTGATTCCGAGGCCGAAGAGCGGGTCGCCGAAGCAGCCGAACGTCTGATGGAGGGTCGCACCACCCTTGTGATCGCGCACCGGCTGGCGACGGTCGAGCGGATGGACCGCATCCTGGTCTTTGATCAGGGGCGCATCGTCGAAGACGGTACGCCCGCAGCGTTGATGGCCCGCAAAAACGGTCTGTACCGGGCGTTGCGCCAGCGGCAGACTTTGGTCGCGTAACCGAAAAACGGGTTGGGACGGATGGGGCAGGGATGCCTCATCCGCCTGTGATCAGGGGGCCAGATCGTCAACTAAAGAGCTGCGCCAGCGCCTGAAGTTCGCTTTGGACCAGTGCGTGTCCACCGGGGTGGATGTCTGTGTGCACCTCAGCGCCTTGAGTGGTGAACCAGTCGATCAGGGCCTCGGTCTGCGGCCAGGGGCAGATGGGGTCCTGCTGCCCTGCGGTGATCAGAACGGGACGCCCTGACAGCTGTGGCGCGGGGGAAGGGACCCACGGGACCAACGGGTGCAGCAACCCGATCCGATCAAACAGCTCCGGGTGGGTGATTGCGACCGAGGCCAGAATATTGGCCCCGTTGGAATAGCCGAACCCATAGACCGGCGCATCTGGGTGATCCTCCTTGTGGGCCGCAATGAACGCAGCCATTTGCGTGGTGCGTTTGGCCAAATCCTCCATGTCATAGATGCCTTCGCCCGTGCGGCGGAAAAAGCGCGCCGCACCCCCCTCGGAGACATCGCCCCGGGGCGAGATGACACCCGCGCCGGGGACAAGCTGGCTGGCCAGAGCAAAGAACTGATGTTCATCCCCGCCGGTGCCGTGAAAGGCAAACACAAGGGGTGCGCCGGGGGCGGGCCGGGTCGTCAGACTGATATAGGTGTCACGTGCCATGTCGATATCCTCTTCAGTCAGAGATGGTTGGCAACAGCCCCTCAATCTGGGCGCGCTGCGGCTCATAGCGGGTGGGCAGCTTGAGACTTTGGCCAAGGTTGGCCGTGTCCTCGTCCCGGTCAAAGCCCGGCTCGTTGGTGGCGATTTCGAACAGGATCCCGCCGGGTGTGCGGAAGTAGATCGCCCAGAAATAGTCGCGGTCAATCACAGGTGTGACCTGATATCCGGTGTCCATGAGGGCGCGCCGGACCTCAAGCTGGGCGGCGCGGTCCTCGACCGCGAAGGCGATGTGGTGGACCGATCCTGCCCCTTGGGTGGCCGCTGCACTGCTTGGCATTTCCTGCAGGTCGATGGTGTCCGCCGCATTCCCGCCCTCGATCACATAGCGGGTTGTGTCCCCCTCACGCGCGTCTTTCTGGTAGCCCATGAACGTCAGCAATTCGCCGGTCGCATCCGCGTCCCGCAACTGGAACCGCGCACCGCGAAAACCCAAGACGCCTGCATCTTCGGGGACGCCGGCCTGGGTCCAGGGCGTGCGCCCCTGCGCCTCGCTTTCGACCAGCGCAAAGCTGTCGCCATCCGGCCCGTCAAAGGTCAGCCGGTTTTCACCAAGGAACGTGTCCGTGCCAAGCCCCGTCACGCCCTGCGCGGCAAACCGGTCGCTCCAATAGGGCAGGGCACCCTTGGGCACTGCAAATTCGGTCACGCCCACTTCGCCCGCGCCACGCCGGCCACGGGGCATCTGGCCGAATGGAAAGGTGGTCATCACCGACCCCGGTGTGCCGACCTCGTCCCCGTAATAGAGGTGGTAGACCTCGGGCGCGTCGAAGTTCACCGTCTTTTTCACCCGGCGCAAGCCGAGCGTTTTGGTGAAGAACGCGTTGTTGGCATTGGCATCGCCAGCCATTGAGGTGACGTGGTGCAATCCTTTGATATCTTTGATCATGATGGGCCTCTTGGGGTGGTTGTGTTGCTTGGACCCTAGATAGCGGCGTTGATAATTGACCAGAATAGAAATAGTTAGGCATTCACTATTGCCTTAAGCGAAATAATAAAATGAAAGAACTGCATCCCATCCGCGTCTTTCTGAAGGTGGCGGAGCTGGCCAGCTTTGCTGCGGCGGCGCGTGATTTGACCATGACGCCTGCATCGGTCACGCGGATTGTGGCCAAGCTTGAGGATACTCTGGGCCAGCAATTGTTGCTGCGGACGACCCGTCATGTGTCGTTGACGGCGGCGGGGGCGCGGGTTGCGACGCGTTATGGCCCGATTGTCGAGGATTTTGACCGCGCGAGCGAAGAGATGGCGCAGGCCGCCCGCCCGGACCGAGGCCGCTTGCGTCTCAACGCGCCGGTGTCGATGGGGGTGCGCCTGCTGCCGGGGCTGATCGACAGCTTTCGCCTTGCCTATCCCAATATCGAGGTCGACATGACGATGACCGACCGCCTTGTCGATATCATGGCCGAGGACTGCGATCTGGCAATCCGCATCTCGGGTCCGCCGGGAGATCTGTCGACAATCTGGCGCAAAGTCTGCGAGGTCCCGCGCCGCGCAATTGCGGCCCCTGCGCTGTTTGAGCGGATGGCGGTGCCCGACCATCCCTCTGATCTGGTCGTGGACAGCTGCCTGTCTTACAGCGCGGACGGTGCGGGTGAGCCGTGGGTGTTCACAAAAGAGGCGCATCGCCACAGGCTGCGGGCCGGAACGGCGGTGGTGTCCAACAATGGTGACTTCCTGTACGCACTGGCAAGGGCGGGCGGGGGCATCGCGGTGCTGCCGGATTTCATCACACATGCGGGCCTTGAGAGTGGCGCGGTCATCCCGGTGCTACCGGACTGGTCCGTCACCTCGCTCTGGCTGACGCTTTATTATCCGCCCTACACGCAATTGCCGCCCCTTGTGGCCACGTTTTCAGATTTCTTTGAGGCATATATGCGCGACATGGATGGGCTGGACTTTTCACAGGCCACCTGAGACTTCGCCCCATCAATTGGGCTGGCGTCGCCCGGGTTTTGCACGCACAGTGCGCGCATTGCCCGACGCGGTTGGCCCGTGTCACCACCGACCAAAGAGACCACAGATGCCCAATACGACTCCGACTTTGCCGCACTATGATGTTGTGATCATTGGGGGTGCGATCATGGGGGCTTCGACTGCGTGGTTCCTGACCGACAATCCTGATTTTGATGGCACCGTGCTCGTTGTCGAGCGTGATTTGACCTATGCCGCATGCTCGACAGCGCATACGAACAGTTGCATGCGCCAACAGTTTTCGACCGAGCTGAACGTGCGCATCAGCCAGTTCGCGGCAGACTTCGTCAAGAACATGCGCAGCTATATGGGCGGTGATGACCGAGTGCCGGAATTGGGCATTCGCAACTTCGGCTACATGTACCTCGCCGATACCGAGGCGTTTGCGGACGTGCTGCGCGACAACCTCGCGGTGCAGCAGGCGGCGGGGGCGGGCACGCAACTGATGACGCCAGAGCAGATCACGACCGTTTATCCCTTTTACAACGTCGACGACATCGTGCTTGGCTCGATCAACACGGCGGACGAGGGGTTTTGGGACGGGGCTGCCGTCTTTGACTGGTGGCGGCGGCAATCGCGCGAGCGGGGTGTTGAGTACATCCAGAACGAGGTTGTCGCGATGACCCGCAGTGCGTCCGGCGCGCGGGTAGAAAGCGTGACACTGGCCAGTGGTGAGGTGATCGGGTGCGGGCAGGTGGTCAACGCCTCGGGGCCGCGGGCGGATCGCACGGCGCGGATGGCGGGCATCTCTGTTCCGGTTGAGCCACGCAAACGCTTTTCGTGGATCTTTGCGGCGGAAAAACCGCTGGAGGTCGATCTGCCGCTGACCATTGATCCCTCGGGTGTACATGTGCGCGAAAACGGGGGTGGCACTTATCAGTGCGGTGGGCATTCCGACATTGACCCGGCTGTGGACTACGACGATTTCACCATGGACCACGCGATGTGGGAAAACCATGTCTGGCCGATCCTTGCCAACCGCATCCCGCAATTCGAGGCGATCAAGGTCACCCATGAATGGGGCGGGCATTATGCGATGAACACCTTTGATCACAACGCGATCATGGGGCCGCATACTGAGGTCGAAAACTTTATCTTTCTGAACGGGTTTTCGGGTCATGGGTTGCAGCAGTCCCCCGCCATGGGGCGCGGCACGGCCGAATGGCTGACCTATGGTGCCTACCGGTCCCTCGATCTGACCCCCTTCCATTTTGAGCGCATCGAGAACAACGCGCCGTTTATTGAGAAAGCGGTCATTTGACCGGCGGAGAGGACTTATGAAAAAGCTGGTTTTGACGGGCGCAGCAGGGCGGCTTGGATCACATTTGCGCGGCCCGCTTGCCGAGATGTGCGAGACCTTTGTCAGCACAGATATCGCAGATGGCGTCTCTGATCTCGCCGCCAACGAGACGTATGTAAAGGCCGATCTGAGCCGTCTGGATGAGATCGTGAATCTGCTTCAAGACGCTGATATGGTTGTGCATTTCGGAGCTATCGGGGACGAAGCCCCCTTCGACGACATCCTGCATGCGAACATTATCGGGGCCTATAACATCTGGGAGGCCGCGCATCGCAACGGCGTGCGCCGGGTGGTCTATGCCTCGTCTATCCATGCGGTCGGCATGCACAAATCCGCAGACATGATCGGCGTGAATGCGCCCCATCGCCCCGACACCTATTACGGGTTAGCCAAGTGTTTTGCCGAGGATTTGGCGCGCATGTATTGGGACAAGCGCGGGATCGAAGCGGTGTGCATGCGCATTGCCAGTTGCGCCACGGTGACCAATGCACGGGCGGTTGGAACATGGCTGAGCTACGATGACCTGATCCATATGGTGACCCGGGCCATCGACACGCGTGTCACTGAATTCTCTATCGTCTACGGGGTGTCGGACAACGACCGCTCGCCCTTTGACAACACCGGCGCGCGGCATCTGGGCTATCGACCCAAGGGCAACGCCGAACAATTCGCCGAGGAGATGTTTGCGCAGGCCCCGCCGGCCGATCCCTCCGACCCCGCGCAGGCCTGCATCGGTGGCCCCTTTGCGACGGTGGAGCTGGGGGACAGCGGACTTGCGGGCCTGAACCTCGCCAAGGATGAAACCTGATGCGCATCGACAACCTGCAATACGCCAACTGGTCGGAAAAGGTCTTTCGCCAGATGCGCGAAGGCAGCGTTGATGCGGTGCATGTCACCATCGCATACCACGAAAATTTCCGTGAGACCGTGCTGAATGTCGAACAGTGGAACCGATGGTTCGAACAGTATCCCGACCTGATCATCAAGGGGCTGTGGGCCAGCGACATTGACCGCGCGAAGGCCGAGGGCAAGACGGCGATTTTTTTCGGCTTTCAGAATCCCAGCCCGATCGAGGACGATATCGGCCTGGTTGAGATCGTGCACACGCTTGGCGCGCGCTTCATGCAGCTGACTTACAACAACCAATCCTTGCTGGCGACAGGCTGTTACGAGGCCGAAGACACCGGGATCACCCGCATGGGGCGTCAGGTGATCAAGGAGATGAACCGCGTGGGTCTGGTGGTCGACATGAGCCACTCGGCGGATCGTTCGACCATTGAAGCGGCAGACATCTCCGAACGGCCCATCGCGATCACTCACGCCAATCCGCACGACTGGCATCCGGCCCTGCGCAACAAGCGTGACGATGTAATTCGCGCCGTCACCGAGGCGGGCGGTATGTTAGGCTTTTCGCTTTATCCTCACCACCTCAAGGGTGGGGCTGACTGCACGCTCAACGACTTCTGCGCCGCCGTGGCCCGCACCGCCGAGCGATATGGCACCGACAAGATCGGGATCGGATCGGACCTGTGCCAGGACCAGCCCGACAGCGTGGTCGAATGGATGCGCGTGGGTCGGTGGAGCAAAGAAATCGACCACGGCGAAGGCTCTGCCGCCGCGCCGGGCTTTCCACCCCAACCGGACTGGTTCCGCGACAATCGCGACTTTGGCAATATCGAGGACGGCCTGCGCGCGACGGGGATGAATGCCGAAGAGGTCGCCGGGATCATGGGTGGCAACTGGTATCGGTTCTACGCCGATAATTTCAGCCCAAAACCCTAAACGCATGTCGCAAACAAGACGGACATGACGGGACAGCCTGCCCTTGGCTGTGCGGACAGATCGCCAAGGGAGACAGGGCATATGAAAATCGGATTTATCGGCTTGGGCAATGTGGGTGGCAAGCTTTCAGGCAGCCTGATCCGCAATGGGCACGATGTCTGGGTGCATGATCTGAACGCCGAATTCGTGGCTGAAAAGGTCGCTGCCGGTGCCCATGATGGCCACGGCCCTGCGCGGTTGATGCAGGATTGCGATGCTGTCATCACCTGCCTGCCCAGCCCTGCCGCGTCGGCGGCGGTCATGGCCGAGATGCTGCCCCATGTTGGTCCCGGCAAGATCTGGATGGAAATGTCGACCACCGACGAGGCCGAAGTCAAACGCATCGGCGCGCAGGTGATAGAGGCGGGCGGCGCGGCGGTGGATTGTCCGGTCTCGGGAGGGTGCCACCGCGCGGACACGGGCAATATCAGCATCTTTGCGGGCTGTGACCGCGCCACCTTCGAACGCATCCTGCCGCTCTTGACCACAATGGGGCGGCGGGTGCTGCACACTGGCGACCTCGGCTCGGCATCGATCCTCAAGGTCATCACAAACTATCTGGCGACCGCCAATCTGGTCAGTTGCGCCGAGGCGCTGACCGTGGCCAAGGGGGCGGGCATGGATCTGGGTGTGGCTTACGAGGCTATAGCGATCAGCTCGGGCACTTCCTTTGTGCATGAGACCGAAAGTCAGGTGATCCTGAACGGCAGCCGCGACATCTCGTTCACCATGGACCTTGTGGCCAAGGACATCGGCCTGTTTCAGAGCGTGGCGGACCGGGCCGGGGTGCCCTTGCAACTGAACCCGCTGCTGATCGACATTTTCAACGACGGGATCGCCCGGTTCGGCCCGCGCGAGTTGTCGCCTAACATCATCAAACGGCTCGAAGAGGTGACGGGGCTTGACGTGACCGCCCCCGGCTTTCCGGCGGAAATGACCGACGACGAACCCGAAGAGAAGGGGGCCGAGGTGATCGTGCGGCGCTGAGGGGGCTTGTGAGCGGGCAGGGGGCGGGCTAGACGCGCGCCATGTTGCCAGAGATTACAGAGCCAGATCAGGTCATCGCGACCATCTCCGCCTCACCGGGCCGCCGCATCCTCGGCATCGGTTCGCTGTATATTTTGTCGCTCATGGTGATCTATGTCGCCATCGTGCGCCCGCCCGATATTGGCTGGCAGGTGTTCCTGTTTGTGCTGGGGGGCGGATCGATCTGGATTGCCGAACAAATGCGGCGCGCCACGGCAGTGCGACTGGAACTGACGATGGAGGCGCTGCGCGACAGCAACGGCGATCTTCTGGCGCGTGTCGAAGATATCGCGGCCATTGATCGGGGCATGTTCGCGTTCAAGCCGTCAAACGGTTTCCTTTTGCGCCTGTCAGAACCTGCGGCACGCACCTGGCGTCCGGGCCTGTGGTGGCGGATGGGTTCCCGTATTGGCGTGGGGGGGATGACCCCAGGCCATCAGGCAAAATTCATGGCCGAGATGATCTCGGCCATGATTGCAGAACGTTCTAACAGCTAGAGCTAGCCATCGCTGCTCCACAACACGCGCGGCGCATAGCGGGGGCGCGTGAAGACCGCGTTGTGGATCTCGCGGGCTTTGAGCCCGGTGTCGAACGGCGGGTCGTATTTCACGAATGTCTCGACCAGCATGATGTGTTCGTTGTGCGGCAGGACAGGCAGCCTGTATGCCATGTCGTTCACCTGCTCGTCTGTCAGCGCCGGCATCCATCCGCGCTTCCTCGACCAGTGACGGCGGTACTCCTTGTCGGTACCGTTATACTTGATACTTGTGATGCGCACAGCAACGTCCGTCTCCTCATTCGCGGTGAGATAGGCCAGCAGTTTGCGCGTTCCCGTCAGATAGTCGACGTTCAGCGGGGTGGTTTCGCGCGAGATGATATCGCCGATTGTATAGGCGGCCTTGATCCCGACCGCGTGCTGCCGATAGGCGTCGAAGGTGGCGAACATCGCGAGATATGCCCAGAACAGCGCCGGAATGATCAGGACGGTTTCAACAGCGATGCTGCCGCGTTCGTCATCGCGAAAGCGACGCAGGTGTTTGATAAGGCGGATCATGAATTTGGCTCCTGCACGAAGGCCGAGAGGGCAAGCATCTTGGCACGGTCCGACCCGTCCTCGGTCCGGGTAAAGGCATAACCCATGCCCGTTGTTGGAAAGATCGGATCAAAGAGATAGCACGCACGGATCATCATCAACTGGTGCTCGCCACCATGTTTGAAGACCCGGGACGGCTTGAGCGGTTCGGTGACGTCGATACAATCCGCGACGCCAGCAAATCCGGCAAATGAGCGTGGGTTGACCGGTGTCATCTCAAGCTTCAGAGCGTTTTCGCAGTCAGGCAGGAACCCTGCATTCTCGCAGATCATCGTCTTGAGCTGGGCGTGCGTGTAGTTGGTGGTCGTATTCAGCCGCACATCGCGAACGGCCATATCTACTCCGCGGTCCAGGAAGTTCTGGCGCATAGCGTAGATGCCCAGCTCTACCGAAGTCAGGAACAAGGTCATGATCAATGGCACCGCGAGGGCGAATTCCACGAGCATCTGCCCATCCTCTTCGCGACGGAAGCGGCGCAGGAAGTTTGTGACGGTGTGCATCATTTTGTCAGCCTCAATTGGTTGATCTGCTTGGCGATCGCTTCGAAGGCTTCTTTGATCTCCACCCCTTCCACGTCGAAATAGTGGCTGGGCGAGGACGCGCAGTCTTCCATGACCTGACCGCCGTGGGCTTTGGTTTCAAACCCGACGGTCCAGATCACGATGCCTTTTGCTTTGGCCGCATCACAAATGTCTTCCAGTAGGTCGTCTGCACGGTCGGCGGTCATGTACTGGTAGTCCGGGGACCCCTTGCCGCCGTTCCAGTTGTCGTAGACGTGGGAATTCCACCAACCAAAGTTCTGGTTCACCCACTGCTGACGTTCGCTATAGGAGTTGTAGGCCCAGTTCGAAATCCGGTTGGAGTTACTGTTCTGCCCATCTGTCATCAGAACGATGGTCTTCAGCGTTTCCTCGTCCGAATAGTCGACGGGGCGCCCTTTAAGCGGGTCGGTTGACACTTTGTTGTTGGTGACAATTGTGCGCATCGATGGGTCAAGCAAGGCAACACCCCACTTCATGCCCATGTAGATCGCCGTACCCGCACGTGGCTGCAGCGCCTGGATCTGGTTCTTGAGAGCAGTCTTGTTCTGGCTAACCATCTGGATGGCTTCGTAGCTGTATTTCGGGCACACGGTGTCGGTGACCGTGTAGCGGCTCGCATAGTTCCATTGGAAGTGCTGCACCTGACGATACCACAGGGATGTATCCAGCGCTGTATCTTCGAATTCGTCGTCTGGCATTTCCACGCAGCGAGACGGGATATTGGAATAAACGTAGCGCTTGAGGTTGTTATAGATACCGTCGCCGATATTCACGTGCTCGGAGTAAGGCACAATTGAAAGCGAGATCAGATCTTGCGTTTCGGGTTTGATCACCGCATCCACAAAGGCCTTGCCAGCGGTGCGCATGTTCTCGATCTTGCTGTCGTTTTTCATTGATCCCGAGATGTCGAGGATCAACGAGATTTCGACTTTGGAAATCCGTTCTTCCGCCGAACTGGCTATAGACAGTGGCAGATCCGAAACGCCCACCAAGCGCATGAACTGCGTTGGGGTCGTGTTTCTCGTGCTCGCAACAACGGTTTTATAGTTGATGCCCTTGTACTGGACCGAGGCATCGGGGTTCACGGACACGGTGTAGTGACCCAGGCCCGATTTCGCGAGGTAGTCTTCGACAACGGCCGTCGCATCCAGAGGCTGGTCGAGGTCGGCGGCGGCCAACACGGCGCGGTCCAGCGTGGCCTGCACCCGTGTACGCTCCATCTCATTGCGCATCAGGTCGACCCCGATGCCCCCCACCAGCAACATCATCATGATAATGGCCAGGCCGAAATATGTCATCGATCCCGCTTCGTTGCGCACGAAGGAGCTGACGCTGCTTTTCAGCGCCGCTTTCGAGATCGATTTCAATGTCCAGTTCGTCGACATGCTACACCTTGCTTTCTATCGGAGTCTGACCCGTATGGCCTTTTCGTCCGAGGATCGGTGTGCAGGGGCATTGTGTCCGAAATCGGGCAAAACGGGGAAACCTCTGTGGAGTTTGTGGACCCGCCTTGGTCAATGCCGTTTTGACGTGGGCACTGTTTACGATTTGTTAATCAAAATCGGTCTCGATGCCTATTTTCGCCATCCGCAAAAAAAGTCGCACCCATTAACGGAACCGTCATAGGCTGGGCTCACAGACTGCGCCTGCAGGCGAGTCGGACCGCATAAAGGAGACCTGGATGAGCACCCCAAATGAACCGAGCTTCCGCGAGAGTGTGGATATCATGTTCAACCGCGCGGTGGCGCTCATGGACCTGCCGCCCGGACTCGAGGAAAAGATCAGGGTGTGCAACGCCACCTATACGGTTCGGTTTGGTGTGCGCCTGCGGGGGCAGATTCAGACTTTTACCGGATACCGCTCGGTCCATTCCGAACATATGGAGCCGGTCAAGGGCGGCATCCGCTTTGCGCTTGGCGTCAATCAGGATGAGGTCGAGGCCCTTGCCGCGCTGATGACTTACAAGTGCGCTTTGGTTGAGGCCCCGTTTGGGGGTTCGAAGGGGGGCTTGTGCATTGATCCGCGTGAGTATGACGATCACGAGCTGGAGCTGATCACCCGCCGTTTTGCCTATGAGCTGATCAAGCGCGACATGATCAACCCCGCCCAGAACGTGCCGGCTCCTGACATGGGCACGGGTGAGCGTGAGATGGCGTGGATTGCGGATCAGTACAAACGCATGAACACCACGGACATCAACGGTGTCGCCTGCGTGACCGGGAAACCGACCAACGCTGGCGGCATTCAGGGGCGCACCGAGGCAACCGGTCGCGGTGTCCAATACGCGCTGCGCGAGTTCTTCCGCGATGAAGACGGCGTTGCCAAGACGGGCATGTCCGGCACGCTTGATGGCAAGAGCGTCGTTGTGCAGGGCCTTGGCAATGTGGGCTATCATGCCGCCAAGTTTCTGTCCGAAGAGGATGGCTGCAAGGTTGTCGGCATCATCGAGCGTGATGGCGCGCTGACCGACCCAAAGGGGCTGGATGTCGAAGCCGTGCGCAACTGGATCGCAGGTCATGGCGGCGTGAGCGGCTGCCCTGAGGGCACCCATATCGAGAATGGCGCAGCCGTGCTGGAGATGGAGTGCGATATCCTGATCCCTGCGGCACTCGAAGGTGTCATCAACCAATCCAACGCGGCCCGGATCAAGGCACCGCTGATCATCGAGGCGGCGAACGGCCCCGTGACGGCTGGTGCTGATCTGATCCTGAAGGAAAAGGGCTGCGTCATCATTCCCGACATGTATGCCAACGCAGGCGGGGTCACCGTGTCCTATTTCGAGTGGGTCAAGAACCTCAGCCACATCCGCTTTGGCCGGATGCAGCGCCGCCAGGAAGAGGCGCGCCACCAACTCGTCGTGGACGAGCTGGAGCGGCTGAGCCACCATCTGGGGGACGCCTGGAGCATGACGCCCGACTTCAAGAGCAAGTATCTGCGCGGTGCGGGCGAGTTGGAGCTGGTCCGCTCGGGCCTCGATGACACGATGCGGACGGCCTATCAGTCCATGGCGTCGGTCTGGCACGAGCGCGGAGATGTCGATGATTTGCGCACCGCCGCCTATCTGGTGTCCATCGGGAAGGTGGCTGACAGCTACCGCGCCAAGGGCCTCTGACCCAAAAGGCTGGCCTGTCGAAGGGCCAGCCTTTTTGCCATTCTGCGCTTACCTGCGGTGCAGAGTTCTCGAACCGAACAGTTTCTATCCGTCGGGCATGGCCGCGCTGATCTGGTCATAGACGGCTGTGCAGATGTCATCCATTTCGATCATAAAGAACTCTTTGGCCGCCTTTGTATTGGGGTGATACGGGTCTTTGACCTTGCCTGCGGAATTGACCCGGAAGTAATGCTTGTTGCCTTGGTTGGCAGCAACGGTTTCAGGGGTCGCCCCTTCGATAAAGCTGCATGAACTGCCGGTTTCTTCAAAGGCCCGTTTGACGTTGGCCTGGGCCTTGATCCTGAGGTCGGTGATCTTCTTGGAATAACTGGGCGCAGTTGTCATGAAGATGCACGGCGTACCTGCGGGCAGTTGCGCATTCATCTTTTCCACGTCCTCGCGTGCTTTTTCATAGTCGCCGGCCCACCGTTGGGCTGAATTGCCGAGAAAGGACAGCAGGATCAGTTTGGGGTTGTAGTAGTCCGGTCGGAACATCGTCTCGAACGCGGACTGATCCATCTTGCAGAACTGGTAGGCGTCGCCTTGCCCGATCTGCTTGTACTTGTTGCCCGTGGTGTTGATGAAGCCGTAAGTGCCCGCATTCACCTTCCACTTGGGATCGACGTCGCAGATCGCGCCCTTGGCCCGCCCCATCCGCGCCGTCCACGAATGCAACGAGGTGGAGCGTACCCCGATCACCGCCACTTTCATGTCCGCGAGGACCTCAAGGTTCTGCGCCTGCTCGGGCGTGGGGGGGCAATGCGATTTGATGTTTTCAAAGAACTCGAGGAACACCGGCCCCGATCCGAATGGGATCTGACTGTCGCCGAGGATCACGATGGAGGGGGAGTCAAAGCCTGCGTCCTGCGCACTCACCAGTGTTGGCAGGCAAAGCGACAGGGCGGCGGCACGCAAAATCTTCAGCAGCATGGAGGGGCCTCGTTGTTCAATGCATCTATTGAACCGCAAAACCCATATACAAAACAGCCCCCCTCACCTCACTTTATGCTGATCGGTCGCTGCCAGACCGGCCCGTGTCGAAAAGTGATCGGGCGCGGGGGTGAGGGCTTGATACATCAGTTGAGATGTTGATGGTGTAAAGCCAATAACGCCGATGGATATGGGGGCGAGGGAGCGCATGCGCTTTTCAGGCTTGAAGGTTCTCAAGGAAGGGCTCACCGGAAACAAGGGATGGGGTCCGCATTGGCGCAGCCCCGAGCCGAAATCCGAATATGATATCATCCTGATCGGTGGCGGCGGGCATGGGCTGGCGACGGCGCATTATCTGGCCAAGGTGCATGGGCTGCGCAATGTGGCTGTGCTCGAGAAAGGCTATCTTGGCGGCGGCAATGTGGGCCGCAACACCACCATTGTGCGCGCAAACTACATGCTGCCGGGCAATTCCGAATTCTATTCCCACTCCCTCAAGCTGTGGGAGGGGCTGGAAGAAGACCTGAATTATAACGTGATGCACTCCCAACGTGGCATCATCAATCTGGTTCATTCGGATGGTCAGCGCGACGCCTTTGTGCGCCGTGGCAATATGATGATGGGTCGCGGCGATGATGCCGAGATGCTGGACACGAACGGCGTGCGCAAGCTGCTGCCGATGATTGATTTCGACCAGACCCGGTTTCCGATTTATGGCGGTTTGTACCATCGCCGTGGCGGCACAGCCCGCCATGATGCGGTCGCGTGGGGCTTTGCCCGGTCTGCCAGCGATCACGGTGTCGATCTGATCCAGCAATGCGAAGTGACGGGCATCGATGTCGAAGGCGGTGTCGTCAAAGGCGTGCAAACCACGCGTGGGCCGATCCGGGCCAAGAAGGTAGGGATGGTCGCTGCGGGCCGGTCCTCCCAGGTGGCGGCGATGGCGGGCATGCGTCTGCCCATCGAAAGCCACGTGTTGCAGGCCTTTGTGACCGAGGGCCTCAAACCCTGTCTGGATCACGTGGTCACCTATGGCATGGGCCACTTTTACATCAGCCAGTCCGACAAGGGCGGCCTCGTTTTTGGCGGTGATCTCGACATGTATTCCAGCTATGCGGCGCGCGGAAATCTGCCCTTGGTCGAGCATGTCGCCGAGGCGGCCATCACGCTGATGCCCCAGATCGGTAAGGCCCGCGTGCTGCGCAATTGGGGTGGCATCATGGACATGTCGCCCGATGGGTCTTTCATCATGGACAAGACCGACATCGAGGGTTTGTACGTCAACACCGGCTGGTGCTATGGCGGCTTCAAGGCCACGCCGGCCTCGGGTCACACCTTTGCCCATTTGCTGGCCACCGGCACGCCGCATCCCACCACCGTGCGCCACCGTCTGGATCGGTTTCGCACCGGGGCGGGGATCATGGACGAAGAGTCCACCGGCTCGCAACATAACCTGCACTAAGGAGAGACCGAGATGTTGGATGCCTCCGGCGGGAGTTTTTTTGGCAAGATGAAGCCGGGGATCAGCCCCAGAGGAGAGGCCTGATGCGACTGCCTTGTCCGATTTGTGGCGCGCGGGATGTGCGTGAGTTTTACTATCAGGGCGCGGCGGTGATGCTGGATCGTCCCGCGCCTGATGCGGGAGTCGAGGCGTGGGATCACTATCTGCATTTGCGCGAGAACCCTGCCGGGGATCTTGAGGAGTTTTGGAGCCATGATGCGGGGTGTGGTGCCTGGCTAAAGGTCGTGCGCAACACTGTCACCCATGAGGTGAAGAGCGCCGAACTGACCGCAGAGGTGGCGCGATGAGGGTCGATGGCAAGGGCCGTGTTGACCGGTCACGTCCGGTCTCGTTTCGCTTTGACGGGCAAAGCTATTCTGGGTTTGAGGGCGATACATTGGCCTCGGCATTGCTCGCCAATGACGTGCGCATGGTGGGGCGGTCGTTCAAGTATCACCGTCCGCGCGGCATCCTCACGGCTGGATCGGAAGAGCCCAATGCGTTGGTCACCATTGGCAAAGGCGGCGCGACTGACCCCAATGTGCGGGCGACCATGCAGGAGATCTATGCCGGGCTTGAGGCGCGCAGCCAGAATGCGTGGCCGTCACTGGCCTTTGATCTGCTCAGCGTCAATGATCTGGCTGCTCCGTTTCTGGGGGCCGGCTTCTATTACAAAACCTTCATGTGGCCGCGCGCGTTTTGGGAAAAGGTGTACGAGCCTGCGATCCGTCGGGCGGCGGGCCTGGGCGCGTTGGCCGCGACGAAGGACGGTGATCATTACGAGAAAGCCTATGCGTTTTGTGACGTGTTGGTCATTGGCGCAGGGCCGACCGGTCTGATGGCGGCCTGGGTCGCTGCGCAGTCCGGTGCTGATGTGATTTTGGCGGATGAGGATGCCCGCATGGGTGGCCGTCTGAACGCAGAGACGTTGCATGTGGACGGCATGCCCGGTGCTGAGTGGGCGGCGGATATGGCCGCGAAGTTGGCCGAAATGCCCAACGTGCGCCTGATGACACGCACCACGGTGACGGGGGCCTATGATGGTGGGACCTATGGCGCGTTGGAACGGGTCAGTCAGCATATCGACGGCGTGCCCAAAGGCGGCGTGCGCGAGACGTTCTGGCGCATCGTCGCCAAACGCGCAGTTCTGGCCGCAGGGGCCATTGAGCGTCACATCGCGTTCCAGAACAACGACCGCCCTGGCATCATGGCCGCAGGTGCGGTGCGCGCCTACCTCAACCGTTGGGGAGTGGCCCCGGGCCAAGCGATCAGCGTGTTCGCCAACAACGACGACGCACATCGCACGGCGATGGACTTTCAGGAGGCGGGCGTGGACGTGGCGGCGGTCATCGACAGCCGCGCGGAGGCCAAGGCGCTTGGCGACTACCGCGTGATTGCGGGCGCGATGGTCACCGGCTCGACAGGGCGAAAGGGTCTGACAGGGATCGAGGTACAGAGCGGATCCGGCACGCAAAAGATCGCGACCGATTGTCTGGCGGTCTCCGGCGGGTGGAACCCGACCGTCCATATGACCTGCCACATGAACGGGCGTCCCATATGGAACGAGGAGATTGCCAGCTTTGTCCCGACCCCGGGTGCAATTCCGGGGATGGAAACCGCTGGTGCCTGTAACGGTGCCTTTTCGACGGCCGCCTGTCTGGCGCAAGGGGTTGCGGCGGCCAAGGTGTGCCTTGAGGCGATCAACATGAAGGTTGCGGACGTGGACCTGCCCGTGGCGGACGACACCGCTTACAGCGTGGCCCCGCTGTGGGCTGTGCCCGGCAAGGGCCGCGCCTGGCTTGATTTCCAGAACGATGTCAGCGTGAAGGACGTGCGCCAAGCGGCCAAGGAGAATTTTACCTCCGTCGAGCATATGAAGCGCTACACCACCCAAGGGATGGCGACCGATCAGGGCAAGAATTCCAATGTGACCGCGCTGGCGTTGCTCGCGGATGCGTCAGGCCGCGGTATTCCGGAAACCGGCACAACCACATTCCGCCCGCCTTTTGTCCCTGTGGCTTTGGCGGCCTTCGGGGCTGGCGCGCAGGGCAAAGGCTTTGCGCCGGAGCGCAAGACGACCAGCCACGCCGCCACCATCGCAGCGGGTGCCCCCATGATCGAGGCGGGGATGTGGTATCGCCCCTCCTACTTTCCGGCACCGGGTGAGACCACATGGCGTCAATCCTGTGACCGCGAGGTCGGTTATGTCCGCGAGGCCGTGGGCGTGTGCGATGTGTCCACCTTGGGCAAGATTGACATTCAGGGCCCGGATGCGGCCAAGTTGCTCGATTTTGTCTACACTAACATGTTTTCGACCCTCAAAGAGGGGCGTGTGCGCTATGGGCTGATGTTGCGCGAGGACGGGTTCGTGATGGATGACGGCACCACAGCGCGTCTTGGCCCCAACCATTATGTGATGACGACAACCACAGCCGCCGCCGGGCAGGTCATGCGCCATCTGGAGTTCGTCACTCAAGCGCTGCGCCCCGATTGGGACGTGCGGATCATCTCCGTCACCGAACAGTGGGCGCAATTCGCGGTGGCCGGACCAAAAGCGCGCGATCTGTTGAACGGGGTGCTGGATACGCCCATCGACAATGATGCGTGGCCATTCATGGCCTGCGGTGAGGTGTCGGTGCAAGGTGTGCCGGGGCGCTTGTTCCGCATCTCGTTCTCGGGCGAGCATGCCTATGAAATCGCGGTCCCGTCCCGCTATGGCGATAGCCTGTTCCGCCTGTTGGTCGCACGGGCCGAGGGGGCCGGTGGCGGTGCCTACGGGATGGAGGCGCTGAATGTACTGCGCATCGAAAAAGGGTTCATCACCCATGCCGAAATCCACGGGCGGGTGACGGCACAGGACATCGGGATGGGGCGGATGCTGTCTCGGAAAAAGGATTTTATCGGCAAGACCATGGCCGCCCGTCCGGGGTTGAACGCGGACGGGTTGGAGCAGTTGGTGGGTCTGAAACCGGTAGGACCTGTCAAACAACTGACGGCTGGCGCGCATATCTATTCCGATGGCGAAGAGGCGGTGCGCGCGCACGATCAAGGCTATGTCACCTCGGTCGCATTCTCGCCGACCCTTGGGCATTACATGGGTCTGGGCTTTGTGCGCGACGGGCTGAGCCGGCATGGCGAAACGCTGAATATGGTGGATCATTTGCGGGGCATCCAGACGCAGGTGGCTTTGTGTGATCCGGTGTTCTTTGACCCAGAAGGGGGACGCACCCGTGGCTGAGTTGATCGCAAAGACACCGTTTGACGGGATGGCCCCCGTGACCCATGGCAGCGTGACGCTGCGCGAGGTCGACCTTGGCGTGTTGACGTCAATCGCGCCGCTCAAAGGGCAGGGCAAAGCTGCGGCAGCGGCCTTTAAGGAAGCCCACGGGATTGCATGGCCTGCGCCAAACCGGGCGACGGGCAAAGAGGGCGGGCGCGCGATCTGGTTTGGCCGCGAGACGGTGCTGCTGGCCGGACCGCATGTGGATGCGCGCCTGGCGGAGCATGCCGCCCTGACCGATCAAAGCGACGGATGGAGTGCTGTCGAACTCTCAGGCGCAGATGTCGAGGATGTTCTGGCCCGGCTGATCCCTGTGGACCTGAGCGCGGCGACCTTCAAGCGTGGCCACACCGCGCGCAGCCAAGTGCAGCATATGAACGGCTCGATCACCCGCACCGGGGCGGATACATTCCTGATCCTCGTGTTCCGGTCGATGGCCGGCACTCTGCGTCACGATCTGGAGAGAGCCATGGCAAGCGTCGCCACACGGCGCTAAAAGAGACGCCATGATTCTCGTATCTGACCGGAGCTTGCCATGACCCGCTTGTTTGTGACCCTGTTTGCCCTCATCCTCGCGTTGCCTGCGCTGGCTCAAGACACAGCCGAAGCCCCCGAGGTTGACGAAAAAGTGGTGAGCTGCGGCTATCAGGCCGATGTGGTGGCCGCCGTTCAGCAGGCCCGGCTTGAGCGGGTCGCCGAGCGCAACGTGCCCGAGCACGTGATGGCGCAATCGCCCGCATGGCCCGAAAAGTACAACAACGTGATCCCCCTGATCACGCCTTGGGTTTACGAGCAAAAACGCAAGATCATCCGCAACGAGGATCTGAGCGCGGCTTGGAGCGAGCTGTGTTTGCAGCAATAGTCGGGACTCGACTCTGACCGCCCGCGCCCCAATATTAAAGGGATGAGCCTGCCCCCTGGATTTCTGGACGAATTGCGCACGCGCCTGTCTATCGGGCAGGTGGTGGGGCGCAAAGTGATGTGGGATGCGCGCAAGTCCAATCAGGGTAAGGGGGATTTGTGGTCCCCGTGCCCGTTCCATCATGAAAAAACGGCCAGCTTTCACGTCGATGATCGCAAGGGCTATTATTATTGCTTTGGTTGTCACGCCAAGGGCGACGCCATCAGCTTTGTGCGCGAGACCGAGAATGTCGGCTTCATGGAAGCGGTCCAAATTTTGGCGGGCGAAGCGGGCATGCCCATGCCTGAACGCGACCCGCGCGCCCAGGAAAAGGCGGATCGGCGCACGCTTCTGGCCGATGTCATGGAAATGGCGGTTCAGCACTTTCGCCTGCAACTCAAGACCGGAGTGGCTGCGGACGCGCGCGCCTATCTTGAGCGGCGCGGCCTTGATGCGAGCGCACAGGACCGGTGGGAGATCGGATTTGCCCCCGATGCGTGGCAGGGCCTTTGGGATGCGCTCAAGGCCAAAGGGGTCGAGGACGATCTGATCTTTGGTGCGGGGCTTGCCAAACCAAGCCAGAAGGGCGGCAAACCCTATGACACGTTCCGGGGCCGGATCATGTTCCCGATCCGCGATGCGCGCGGGCGCTGTACGGCCTTTGGTGGTCGCGCGATGGACCCCAATGACAACGCGAAATACCTGAACTCGCCCGAGACTGAATTGTTCGACAAGGGCCGCAGTCTTTACAATCACGGTCCTGCACGCACCGCTGCGGGCAAGGGCCAGCCGCTGATCGTGGCCGAAGGGTATATGGACGTGATCGCGCTGGCCGAACATGGGTTCGGCGCGGCGGTTGCGCCCTTGGGCACGGCGGTCACCGAACACCAGCTCGCCATGCTGTGGCGTATCGCGGACGAGCCGATCATCGCGCTGGATGGTGACAAGGCGGGCTTGCGCGCGGCCATGCGGCTGATCGATCTGGCGCTGCCTACGCTTGAGGCCGGGAAGTCGCTGCGCTTTGCGTTGATGCCCGAGGGGCAGGACCCGGATGATCTCCTGAAATCACAAGGGGCGGGGGCGTTGCAAAAGCTGCTGGATGACGCCATGCCCATGGTCAAGCTGCTGTGGCAACGCGAGACCGAGGGGCGTGCCTTTGACAGCCCCGAACGCAAGGCGGCACTCGACAAGGCGTTGCGTGACAAGATCAAGCTGATTGCGGATCCGTCGATCCGGCAGCATTACGGTCAGGAAATCAAGGACTTGCGATGGGCCCTGTTCCGCCCGCAACGCCCCGCCTTCACACCGGGGCGCAGCACTGGACGGGGCTGGAAGAACGCACCACAACCGGCGATGCCCAGCACCAAATCCTCGGCACTTGTCTCGGGCGGCGAGCGGGTCACAGAATACCTTGCCGAGGCGAAAATTCTGGGGGCGTTGATATGTACGCCTGAGGTGGCGGACGAATTCGAAAGCGGGCTGGAAACGCTGGTCTGCGCGGACCCGGACCACGGCGTCTTGCGCGACCTGATTCTGCGCCATGCACATGAGGGCGCAGAGGCGTTGCGCGAAAAGATATTTAGCGCACTGGGCCCTGATACCCTTGATAACCTGCTGTCATCGCGCCATTTGGCAATTGTCCCGTGTATCCGCACACCCGGCAATGCTGACCTCGCCCGTATGACCGTGGCCGAGGAGCTTGCGAAACTCAGCGCGGCCAAAGGACTGAATGCAGAGATTGCAGATGCGATGCAGGATCTGGAAGGCGTTGCGGATGAAGGGGTGACTTGGCGGCTGAGCCAGGCCGCCGCTGCAGCGGAAAATGCGACACGGAGCGGGAAAGAGGACACCGCGGAATACGACACAGGGCACAACGGTGCCCGAATCAGTCGCAGCGAACGGGATGCGTTTGCCGCTCTGATGGAGCAGATCAAGTATTCAAAGCCAGGACACTGATGCGTTTTGGCCGCGATTCCTTAGGAAAATGCGTGTAGTAGGGTGGCCGAATCACCCTAGGCACGAAATGATTCTGGCAGCGATTCGGGCAAGCGAATCGTTCAGGAGCCCCGGTAAAGGAGCCCAGTATGGCCGCGAAAGACACGAACGAAGACGCAAAGACCGACGATCACGACAACGAGCACTCGCTTGATATGAGCCAGGCCGCCGTCAAGAAGATGATCGGTGAGGCGCGTGAAAAAGGTTACATCACCTACGACCAGCTCAACACCGTGCTGCCCCCTGATCAGGTCAGTTCCGAGCAGATTGAGGACGTGATGTCGATGCTCTCCGAAATGGGCATCAACATCATCGAAGACGAAGAGGCCGAAGAGGAAGAGCAGAAAGGCTCGACCGATGTGGTCGCCACCGAAGGCACGCGTGATCTGACGCTTGGGGCCACGGGGCAGGAAAAACTCGACCGCACGGACGATCCCGTCCGGATGTATCTGCGCGAAATGGGCAGCGTCGAGCTGCTGAGCCGCGAGGGCGAGATCGCCATCGCCAAGCGGATTGAGGCCGGCCGCAACACCATGATCGCGGGCCTGTGCGAAAGTCCGCTGACCTTTCAGGCGATCACGATCTGGCGCGACGAACTCCTGAGCGAAGAGATTTTGCTGCGCGATGTCATCGACCTTGAGGCGACATTTGGCGACCAGATGGGCGAAGAGGGCGAAGGCGTCTCTGAACCTGTCGTGAATGCCGCGCCCACCGCATCGACCGAAGACAAGTCGCAAGCCAGTCCCGAGTTGGACGCGGACGGCAACCCCATCGCCAATGACGACGACGATGACGAGGACGAGCAGGCCAACATGTCGCTTGCCGCGATGGAGGCTGCGCTCAAGCCGCAAGTGCTTGAGACCCTCGATGTGATCGCAAACGACTACGCGATGCTGAGCGAAATGCAGGACAGCCGGATTTCCGCGACCCTGAACGAGGATAATACGTTCTCGACCGGTGATGAGGAAACCTACCAAAAACTGCGCGCCGAGATCGTCGTGCTCGTCAACGCGCTGCACCTTCACAACAACCGCATCGAAGCACTGATCGACCAGCTTTATGGCATCAACCGTCGGATCATGCAGATCGATAGTGCCATCGTGAAACTGGCCGATCAGGCCCGTATCAACCGCAAGGAATTTGTCGACTCATATCGCGGTCGCGAGCTTGATCCCGGTTGGCTGGATGAAATGGGCGGCAAGACGGGTCGCGGCTGGCAGATGTTCATCGAACGCTCGGCCGAAAAGGTCGAAGAGCTGCGCAGTGACATGGCGCAGGTCGGTCAATATGTCGGCCTCGACATCTCTGAATTCCGCCGCATCGTGCAGCAGGTCCAGAAGGGCGAGAAAGAAGCCCGTCAGGCCAAGAAAGAGATGGTCGAAGCGAACCTGCGCCTCGTGATCTCGATTGCCAAGAAGTACACCAATCGTGGTTTGCAGTTCCTCGACCTTATCCAGGAAGGCAACATCGGCCTTATGAAGGCCGTGGACAAGTTCGAATACCGGCGCGGCTACAAGTTTTCGACCTATGCGACATGGTGGATCCGTCAGGCGATCACCCGGTCCATCGCCGATCAGGCGCGCACCATCCGTATCCCGGTGCACATGATCGAGACCATCAACAAACTGGTCCGTACGGGCCGCCAGATGCTGCACGAAATTGGCCGCGAACCCACCCCCGAGGAATTGGCAGAGAAGCTGCAAATGCCTTTGGAAAAGGTGCGCAAGGTGATGAAGATTGCCAAAGAGCCCATCAGCCTCGAAACCCCCATCGGGGACGAGGAAGACAGCCAGCTTGGTGATTTCATCGAGGACAAGAATGCTGTGCTGCCGCTCGACAGCGCGATTCAGGAAAACCTCAAGGAAACGACAACGCGGGTCCTTGCCTCGCTCACCCCGCGTGAGGAACGTGTGCTGCGGATGCGCTTTGGCATCGGGATGAACACCGACCACACCCTCGAAGAGGTCGGCCAGCAGTTCAGCGTGACCCGCGAACGGATCCGCCAGATTGAGGCCAAGGCGTTGCGCAAGCTCAAGCACCCAAGCCGCAGCCGCAAGCTACGCAGCTTCCTTGACCAGTAAGCAATCAGGGCCGTGTCAGTGACGCGGCCCTTTTTTCATGCAGACCACCTTTGACATAACGACAACGGGGCAGGGCCTCACCGAGTTTACCCATGATGTTGCTAGATGGGTAAAAGGAAGCGGCCTGCTGACCCTGTTTGTGCAGCACACGTCGTGTTCCTTGCTGATCCAAGAAAACGCGGACCCCGAAGTGCAGGCCGACCTGCGCGCCTTTTTCACCCGGCTTGTTCCCCCCACCACCGACCCGTCGATGGCCTATCTGACCCACACGTATGAGGGCCCGGATGATATGCCCGCCCATATCAAAGCGGCGCTGTTGCCGGTCAGCCTCACCATTCCGGTGCGCGACGGACGGATAATGCTGGGCACATGGCAGGGAATTTATCTGTTCGAACACCGCGGCGCGCCGAAACTGCGCACGGTCGCTGCGCATCTGTTCCAAGATCGTTGATTTGGCGCAGCGACATGAATGCGATACCATGGCGTGGATCGGAGTGCTGTTATGTTCAAACATCTGTGTCTCGTTGCCCTTGGCCTTGTCGTGATGACCCCCAACTGGGTGGGCGCAAATGGGTTGTTCCTGAAGGAAATCATCGTCATCCCGGTGCGCCCGATTGATGCGACCACGTTCGAGGTGATTGAAAACGACGGGGCGGGGGGCACGCAGATGTGGTGTGCGGCAGGCAAATTCACGAGGGGTTATTTGCGCCAACGCGGTGGGGACCTGACCGTTTTGCAGCCGCGGGCGGCCTCCCCAGTCTATTCAGGGCGCAAAAGCGTGATTTTCACCACCCGGGCCGTTGCGGGCGCCGTGTCGTCCGCCTCGCAAGGGGTGCGCACGGCCGGGCAGCGATTCAGCATGGCGCACGCCTATGCGTTGTGCAAATCCCGGCGCGAACAATTCATCAAGGTCCGCGTGCTTCCCGTGCAAAATTAGATCGTATCGGTGGACTCCCGTCGATTGGATTTGAGCAAACACGCCCTATCTTATCGTGAAAGGAGACACCGTATGCTTCGTGCCATCTTTGCTCTCGTCCTTGGGGTTGCCCTTCTTACCCCAACCCTCAGCGCCGCGCAGCAGGAAGTCCGCCGCGAGCGCTTCGACATCCCGATTTTCCCTATTGATGCCAACACGTTTGAGGTGATCGAGAATGATGGGGCCGGGGGCACGCAGTTGTGGTGCGCGGCTGGCATCTATACGCGACAATTCCTCGGGCAACGCGGCGGGTCCATCTATATTCAAGCCGGACGGGGCGATTCACGCGCAGTTGTCGGTCGCAAAAGCGTGATCTTTACCACGCAAGCGGTAGACGGTGCCTTTTCATCCACGTCCCAAGGGGTGCGGCGCACCGGACAGGTCTTTAGCATGGCGCATGCCTATGCGTTGTGTCGCGGAACCCCGCGTCTACAGATTAAAATTCGCGAGAACCGGTTATAGCCGCGCCTGTCACAAAGCGTATAGATCGGGTCAGTAATTTAGTGCGCCACCGGCTAATGCTGCAAAATATCATTTCATATCAGCCAATTGGCGTGTTGCAGTCCCTTGGCGGTTAAGTGATTTTCAATTGCACCCCCGCGCGCCTATCTGTTGTAGGCAAAAGGAGACATCCGATGTTGAAAAAGACTTTCATTGTTGCGCTGGCCGTCGTTGTGACCGCGCCTACGCTGGCCTCGGCGGTGGATTCGATTCGTCAACGCTATACCTTGCCCGCTGCGGCCATTGACTCAAACTCGTTCGAAATCGTCGAAGCGGACGGCGCAGGCAATGCGCAGCTTTGGTGCGGCGCGGGCATTTATGCGCGTAGGGTGCTGGGCGAACGGGGTGGTGATATCACCATCGAAATGGCACGTGGGCCGTCACAAACCCGTCCGGGGCGCAAGGCTGTCCGGTTCACAACGGATCCGGCCGCCGCTGCCGCGGGCAGTTCGTCATTGTCGCTCAACGTGCGCCGGGAAGGTGTGGTTTTCACTATGACCCACGCCTATGCGCTGTGCCGTCAATTCCCCCACCTCAAGCTGCGCACCGGGCCCAACACATTGGTGCGCAAGTAACACCATGATGCTGAATGACACCGCTCATCTAGCGGTGTCATTTCCCCCCTACCCAAAACCTAGACAAGCCCCTATAGTTTCGCCCAATGGGGGAGAAACCCCACAACAGGCAGGATATAAGAGGGGGATGCGCGATGCGCTGTCCGTTTTGCGGCAATATCGACACTCAGGTAAAAGACAGCCGACCAGCCGAGGATCATGTGTCGATCCGACGGCGCCGGTTCTGCCCCGCATGCGGGGGCCGGTTCACCACATATGAACGTGTGCAACTGCGCGATCTGGTGGTCATCAAATCGAACGGCAAGCGCGAAGATTTCGACCGCGACAAGCTCGAGCGCTCGATCCGTATTTCGATGCAGAAGCGCCCCATTGATCCCGAACGCATTGATCAGATGATCTCGGGCATTGTGCGCCGCCTTGAGTCCATGGGCGAAACCGACATTCAATCCACCACCATAGGTGAGATCGTGATGGAGGCGCTACACCGTATCGACACCGTGGCCTATGTGCGTTTTGCAAGTGTTTACAAAAACTTCCAGGCGGCGGATGATTTCGACAAGTTCGTTCAGGAACTGCGGCCTGACAGCTCTTCGGACGAGTGAGCACAGACGACGACACCCGCTTCATGCGCCTTGCCCTCGCCCTTGGTCGGCGCGGGCAGGGCACAACCGCACCCAATCCATCGGTTGGGTGCGTTGTTGTTTCTGAGGGGCGGATCGTGGGGCGCGGCTGGACCCAACCGGGTGGCCGTCCGCACGCTGAAACCGTGGCGCTTGCGCAGGCGGGGCAGGCCGCCAAAGGTGCGACGGTCTATGTCAGCCTCGAGCCCTGCTCTCATCAAGGCAAAACGCCGCCCTGTGCCGAAGCGCTAATCGCAGCTGGCGTGGCGCGCGTGGTCGTCGCAACTAAGGACAGCGACCCGCGTGTGAGCGGGGCGGGTCTGGCCATTCTGGAAGGTGCTGCCATCACAGTCGACACCGGAGTTTGCGCCGAGGACGCCCTGCGCGATCACGCCGGGTTCTTTCTGCGGACAGAGCAAGGCCGCCCCTTTGTCACCCTCAAACTCGCCAGCAGTTTTGACGGGCGCATCGCCACGGGCACAGGCGAAAGCAAGTGGATCACGGGGGGCGACGCCCGCCGCGCAGTCCATGCGATGCGTGCGCGCCATGACGCGGTGATGGTCGGCGGCGGCACTGCGCGCCACGACGATCCGGCGCTGACCGTACGCGGCTTTGGGGATGTGCCCCAACCGGCCCGCGTGGTCGTGTCGCGCCGCCTTGATCTGCCGCTTATGGGGACGCTGGCGCGCACAGCTAAAGAGGTGCCTTTGCTACTCTGTCATGGCCGCGATGCAGATCCGATGTTGCAAAGAACGTGGCGTGATCTGGGGGCGGTCTTGCTGCCCTGCGCGGCACATGGGGCGCAACTGGACCCGCATGACGTCCTGCAAAATCTGGGCACACATGGGCTGACACGCGTTTTCTGCGAAGGTGGCAGCGCGTTGGCGGCCTCCTTTATCGAGGCGGATCTGGTGGATGAGTTGGTGGGCTTTACCGCTGGTGTGACCATCGGGGCCGAAGGGTTGCCGAATATCGGCGCGCTTGGCCTTGGGGCTTTGGGCGAAGCAGCCCGGTTTGATCTAAAGTCGGTGTCGAGGATCGGTGGCGATATCTGCCACATCTGGACCCGCGCCCAGACCGCCTAGCGCCACAGGTGTGCCCGGCTGGCCAGTATGCCTTGCAGTTTTGACAAAAGCCGATTGGCCAGGCTGGCGCGGGGCAGGGTTCCGGTGGCGAGCCGTTCGACCACGACCTCAACCGGACAAGGTTGCCCCGTCACAGGGTCGAAATAACGGGGATAGTCGATCAATGTGGCATGCACGAGGCCCATCAGGCTGATGTCTTCGCGCCGCCGCGGTGGGACCGCCCCGCGATCCGTGGTCAGCCCCCACCCCGCGTAAAACGGTGCCCCTGTGGTGACCACATCCACACCACGCAACAGGGCCTCGAACCCGGTCAGGGACGTCATTGTCCAGACCGTGCCGACCTGCTCGAGCAAGGCCGTGATGTCGGCGGCATCCGTAACAATGTCGGCGACGGTCCGTGCCTCAAAGGCCCCATCGCGCAGGCCTGCCTCAACATCCGGGTGGGGTTTATAGATCAGCGTCGCGTCTGGATGGGCCGCGCGGGCCGCATCCAACAGGGCCGCATTCGTCGCAATCTCGCCGGCTCCTGTGCGGATCGAGGCGTCGTCTTCGACCTGACCGACCACCAACACTCTGGGGCCATCAGGCAGGTCGGGGATCACGCCCCCGAGGTTATATTTGCTGAGGCCCTTGCGGGTCAGTGCGCGCACCAGCGCCTCGGCGCGAGCCACCTGATCGGGGCGCAGTGTCCGGCGCGATTGGATTAGCCTTTCCAGCCGACTGGGCCGTGAGGGGTCATAATAAATGCCAAGATCATCGCTCACCAGCGACAGCGGCGGTACAAGTTCCGCACCCAATCCGCGCGAGCGCAGGAACCCGTCCTCCACCCGCACCGCGCTTTCATGGCCGACGTTGGCCTTGCCCGCCCAGACCATCCACGGGCGATCATGGGCGCGCGCCTTGGCCGGATCGTCCTCGAAAATCACCGGGGTATGCTGCCCGAACACCTGTTGCAGGGCGGCACGTTTCCACAGCCGCATGCCGCTTGCGACCCAGCCATGACGGTCAGCGCGCCACGCACGGGTTTCGGCGGCTAGCGCCTCAAGCGTGGTGGAGAGGTCGCAAAGCTGGTCGCGGTGCGGGTCATACCATGTTGGATACAGCTCCATCGTGGCCGCAAAAAGTTGGGCGCGGGTCAGCTTGCGCTGGCGACGCTGGACGGGAAATTCATCCGACGTCAGCCCCCATCCGGCATAGAAGGGCTGACCAAAGGTGCGGGGTTTGTGGCCTGCGAGGATCGCCTCGAACCCCAATCCCGAGGACACGGTGTAGACCGCAATCGCGCCCTCCATCAGCCTCCATGGGCTCACCGCCTCGGTGAAGAGGCGCACACGGTCATTGCAGTCGGCTTCTGAAAAGTACCCTTTGCGATAGCCCTGTTCGGTCTCGGGATGTGTCTTGATTAGGATCTGTGCGCGGGGATGTTCCTCCTGCGCGACGAACAACATCTCAAGGAACCGGTTTCGATCGCCACCGCACGCCGTGACGGAGGCGTCGCCCTCGGTCTGGTCAATCACCAGCACATAACCGGGATCAGGCACGGGTGTGGCCGGATCAAAGCCGGTGTATTTGGACAGGTGCGCCTCGGCCATGCGTGCGATGGCCCCGCGCGCCCGGTTCAGCAGGGCGGTGTCGTCCAGCGGATGGGCGGCGAGCAGCTCTTCGAGGTCGGATGGGCGGGACGGGTCGAAATGCACGCCCTTGTGGTCAATGAGCAGTCCCAAGGGCGGGCTGCCACTGCGCCCCGGAAAGAGCGAGCGCAGGAACGCGTCTTCGACGCGTACGACCTTGGCTGCGCGCCGTTCCGCGACGCCAAGGCCGCGATGGGCGGTGGGCGAGTTGCCCCAGACACCGACCAGATCATCTGGGCCCGGTCGCCCAAGCGAGATGTCGTATCCCGCAAGGTCCAGAATGCGCCGCACCCGCTTTTGGGTCAGAAAACCGCCGTTATAAACGTAAAGCCGCCGGGCCTTCTCAGGTCCGGCGGTGTCGTCCTTGATGTGTGTCACGCGCTTGCCGGATCAGTTGCCGGTCAAACTGTTCGAGATCGAGTTCACACCGGAGATAGGCGTGGTCAGCGAGGTGATGATTTTCGCAAACTGCGTGAATGGAGCTTCGGTCACATAAAGGGTGTCCCCGTCGCGAATGACGAAATCGCGCGCCTGAAACATCCCGTTGGGTTGGGTCAGATCAAGCACATAGATCAGGCGTTGCGCCCCGATCAGATCATCGCGGCCCAGCACCACATTGGCGACTTCGGCAGGTTCGTTGCGAAAGACGAAGATGCCGGTGGGATCGGATGCGTTCGTCTGCAAACCCCCGACTTGCGCCAAGGCCTCGAGCGCGCTGAGGGTCTGGCTTTCGAAGGGAACAACGGCCTGTCCGCCGGTCGCACCAAGCGCGGTGAAGGCACGCGTGTCTTCTTCGACCAGCACCCGGTCGCCACCGCGCAGGGCAATGTCGAGTTCGGGGTGGTCATACAGGTCCTGGAACCAGATGCGGCTGCGCATATCCCCCCGGATCACGGTTACTTGGGCGATTTCGGGTTCGATGGTCACACCGCCAGCCCGGGCCAGCATGGTCGACAGCGTCCGTGTAGGACGTTCGATCGCATAGACGCCTTGCGCCCCAACGGACCCGATTAGGGACACGGTTGAGCCATCACCGGCCACGCGGCGCACCTGCACCTGCGGGTCGGGGGTCTGCTCTTCGAGTTTGTTGGTGATGATGCGGCGGATCGCATCAGGCGTGTTGCCCGAGGCACGGATGCGGCCCGCGTAAGGGACAAAGATAAAGCCCGCGCCGTCCACTTGCACCTCTTCAAGGACGGTGGAGTTCTGAGTCTCGCCCGCGAGCAATCCGTCATCCACGTTTTCCCAGATCGTCAGGCCCAGCACGTCGCCGGGGCGGATGGTGTCCGAGCCGATCAGCCCGGCATTCTTGAACGCATCCGAAAAGCCCAAAGCAGGTGTGACAGCCGTGGCACGGGTCACCTGATCGTTGACAGATACGATGAACGCATCGCCTTCGCGCTGGACCGAGCCGGAATAAATCTGGCGCTTGTTCGGCCCGATCTGCGGCAATCCGCAGGAGGAAAGGATGCCCACAAGGGCCAACAGCGCGCTCACACGCGTCCAGCGGAATGATTGGAAAATCACTGCTCGGTCTCCTCGACCTGTTCTTGTTCTGCCTCAAGGTACAGGTTGGCCTGCACCGTATTCTTTTTGTATCGCACCCATTCTGTGAGGTGCTGGTTTGCGGCTAACGTACCGGGTTGCGGTCCTAAAATCTAGCCATAGGGGTAGTGGTCCTCAGGTTACCAACCGCAACTGTTGCCGTGGAGCCGCGGTGCCGGAGGCGAGCGCGTCGTAAGGATCGTCGCCTGACAGCATCATGTCGACCACCTGACGCAGCAACTGCCGCCGCCCGCGCGCCGAGTAGAACCCACCGGGCAGCTGGCTCGTTTCGAGCAGATAGCGCCGATAGTCCTTGTAGGCGCGGCTGTCGGGGCGGGTGGCCCCTGCGAAGAATTCGGGCAAGGGCTGGTCGCTGACAAATTCGGGTTTGGCAAACACGGCGCGCCCGAACACCTTGAGCGGAATTCCGCGCCACAGCACCTGCTGACCGGCCGTCGAATTCACGGTCACAGCACTGCGGGCATCGTTGAGCAATTGCGCCAGTTTGCCGCCGCGCACGAAATGCACCCGGCCTTGCAGCCCGTGTTCCTTCATCAGTTTGCGGATGGTGCGCCGGATCGGCGCGCGCCCGTCTTCAAGCGGATGGGCCTTGATCACGAGGTGGTGGTGGGTGGGGGCACCCTTGGCGAACCCCTCGATAACCAGCGTCAGGAAATCGGTCATCGTCTCGAAAGGTGAGTGTTCCTGAAAGCTGCTGTCATGCTCAAGCTGCAAAAGCGCCAGATGATAGGGAAAGCCGCCATAGCGGATGCGCAGGGTCGCCTGTACACGGTCAAGCGTGTGAACCGGCATCAACAGCAGGCGCTTAAGGTAAAGTTGGAATTCCTTGGCCACCGTCAGAGCGCGGTGGGGCTGAAAATTGCGGTAATCGCCGTTCCGGAACATCACGAACCAATGATAAAGCGCACCGTAAAACACATGCTGGCGCATGTCGCCCCAGTGGCCCGGCGGCAATGGGGCCTCCATATCCGACAGGGCCAGCGCGGCCTGCATCTGAGGCACGCTCATCTCCATCAGCTTGGAATTGCCGTTGGACCCACCGCGTTCATAAGTCACCCAGTAGGGACGCATGTAGCCTTCCTCAAATACATGCACAGCAATGCCGCGCCGTTTGGCTTCGGCCACAGCCTGGGCGTGGATGGGCCGCACATCCCCGTAAAGAACGATGTCGGTGACCCCTTTTTCGGTCACAAGGTCTGCGAATGTGTCCGGCCATGCGTCGGCGGTGCCCCGAAACGGTATATAGCTGCCAGGATGAAACCAGAACGCACGGTCGCCCGCATTGAACCCGACCCGCCACACAGTCGCCCCCGCCCGGCGCAGCATGGTGCCAAGCCGGTGAAAAAAGGGTCCGTGCGGGCCCTGAAGAAACAGGAAAACCCGGGGTGTCGGGGCGGCGAGGGTCATCGTGATCCTGCTTAGGCGGTATCTCTTTACGGAAGGTGAACACCGGAGTGGGGCAATTTTATGGCCCGGATCGCGAAAATTCTCAATGGGTGTGGCTCTTGCCCTGACGCAGCGGCGCAGCTAGGTCCAGAGGGGCAACATGAGGGACTGCAATGTTCACAGGCATTATCACCGATATCGGCACCATCGCAGAGCTGCATCAGGAAGGCGATCTGCGCGTGCGGATTACGACGGGCTATGACACGGCTGGTATTGATATGGGTGCGTCCATTGCGTCCGATGGGGTGTGCTTGACCGTCGTTGACCTCGGCCCCGACTGGTATGACGTGCAAGTCAGCGCCGAAACAGTGTCCAAGACCAACCTCTCGGCCTGGAGCCCTGGCAAGCGTGTGAACCTTGAGCGCGCGCTGCGTGTGGGTGACGAGTTGGGCGGCCATATCGTGTCGGGCCATGTGGACGGGGTGGCCGAGGTCATCTCGGTCGTGGATGAGGGCGACAGCACCCGTGTGCAGTTGCGCGCCCCAGCGGCGCTGTCGCGGTTTATTGCGCCCAAAGGGTCCGTTGCGCTGAACGGGACGTCGCTGACCGTGAATGAGGTGGAGGGCGACGTCTTTGGCATCAATTTCATCCCCCACACCAAAGAGGTCACCACATGGGGCGATGTCGCCGTGGGTGATGCGGTGAACCTCGAGATCGACACGCTGGCCCGCTATGTCGCGCGACTGGCCGAGGTGGGTTGATCCAAAGGACAGGCCTTGCGGCCTGACTGTTCTTATCGCGCTCGTTGCCGCTGTTGCGTACGCCTGATCAGCCTGTCGGACCTGCCGAACGGTGTTTCGGGCCAGTATTTCGGCGGAAGAGAGACTGGGGCGCAGGGTCTGTGCGCGCCGTTTCTCTGGAACTCTGATCCAGCATCCTTTATGTCGCGGATGACATGCTGCCAAAGGTGATCCATGAGTTTTGAAACCCCCGGACCGGTCGAGACGGATTTGGCCTCGGCGATTGCGCCGATCGAAGAGATCATCGAGGCGGCCCGCGCTGGTCAGATGTTCATTCTGGTGGATCATGAGGATCGCGAGAACGAAGGCGATCTGGTCATTCCGGCCAATTTTGCCACGCCTGAGGCGGTGAATTTCATGGCCACGCATGGTCGGGGCCTGATCTGTGTGACCTTACCCTCGGACCGTATTGATGCGCTTGGCTTGCCGATGATGGCGATGCACAATTCGTCCCGTCACGAAACTGCGTTCACCGTGTCGGTCGAGGCGCGCGAAGGGGTCACTACGGGCATTTCGGCGGGTGACCGTGCCTTGACGATTTCGACGTTGGTGAACCCGCAGGCGACATCCGCCGATCTGGCCACACCCGGTCATGTATTCCCTCTGCGCGCGCGCCAAGGCGGTGTGTTGGTGCGTGCCGGCCATACCGAAGCGGGCTGTGACGTGGCCCGTCTGGCCGGGCATTACCCGTCTTCGGTGATCTGCGAGATCATGAATGAGGATGGGTCGATGGCCCGCCTGCCGGATCTGGTGGACTATGCCAAGCGCCACGCCCTCAAGATCGGGACGATCAGCGATCTGATCTCTTACCGTCGCCGCCACGACAATCTGGTGGTCGAAACGGATCGGCGCACCGTCACCTCGCAACATGGCGGGGAGTGGATGATGCGTGTGTTCACGGACCAGACCCACGGGATCGAACATGTGACCCTGTCCAAGGGCGATCTGAGCACGGACGAACCCGTGCTGGTGCGCACCCACGCGTTGATGGAAGTGACGGATATTCTGGGGCTGTCGGACAAACCTGTGGGCGAGTTGCCCCGCGCGATGGAAATCATCGCCGAAGAGGGGCGCGGCGTCGTCTGCCTGTTTCGCGAGCCGCGCAAGGCCCTGTTTTCCGAAGAGGAAGCAGGCCCGCGTATCATCAAGAACACCGGTCTGGGCGCGCAGATGCTCAGCAATATGGGCCTCACCCGCCTGATCCTGCTGACCGACAGTCCGCCCACGACCTATATGGGCATCGACGCCTATGACCTTGAAATCGTGGGCACACGACCCATCCTCGGAGACGGATAAATGGCCTCAATCGAACATCACGTTCTGGACCGCCCCAGCTTTGATGAGCCTCTGAAAGTGCTCATCGTGGTCTCGCCCTATTACAAGCAGATTGCGGCCCACATGGTCGAGGGGGCCAAGGCCGAGCTTGAGGCCGCAGGTGCCACGTGGGACCTGATCGAAATGCCCGGCGCATTGGAGATTCCGACCGCCATCGGCATCTCTGAAAGGATGTCGAACTTCGATGGTTATGTGGCGTTGGGCTGCGTTATTCGCGGCGAGACGACGCATTATGACACCGTGTGCAATGACAGCAGCCGTGCGCTGCAATTGCTGGGCCTGCAGGGTCTGTGCATCGGCAACGGCATCCTGACGGTCGAAAATACCGAACAGGCCGAAGTGCGCGCAGACCCTGCCAGGCAAAACAAAGGGGGTGGGGCGGCGGCTGCGGCCTTGCACCTGATCGCGCTCAGCCGTAAGTGGGGCCGCCAGAGCAAGGGGGTCGGGTTCAAACCGGCCTCTGAGTATCAGCTGGCTGGCAACACGAGGTCCACCACCGCATGACCCTTTCGGGCAACCAGAAACGCAAGATGCGGTCTGCCGCGCGGCTTTATGCTGTGCAGGCCCTGTTCCAGATGGAGCAGTCGGCCCAGACCGTCGATCAGATCAAGATCGAGTTCATGGACCACCGCTTTGGCGCGATCTATGAGGGCGATGAGCTGACCGAAGGCGATCCCGATCACTTTGCCCGCGTGATGGACGACGCGGTGAACTACCAGGCACCCATCGACCAGATGACCGACCGGGCGCTGGTCGCCAAATGGCCCATCGCGCGGATTGACCCGACCATCCGTGCGCTGTTTCGCGCAGCGGGGGCCGAGTTTCGTGATACATCCACGCCGCCCCGTGTCGTCATCACCGAATATGTCGACGTGGCCCGCGCGTTCTTTCCAGATGGAAAAGAGCCGAGTTTCGTGAATGCCGTGCTCGACCATATGGCCCGCGAGGCGCGCCCCGAGGCGTTTTGACCAGATCGATCAGGTGTTGGGCA
The DNA here is from genome assembly GCF_947494755.1 of uncultured Tateyamaria sp. GTDB lineage: Bacteria > Pseudomonadota > Alphaproteobacteria > Rhodobacterales > Rhodobacteraceae > Tateyamaria. The sequence goes on along the minus strand of NZ_CANLVZ010000002.1, from coordinate 219,592 downwards.
GCGCCCGATAGCCTTTGATGATCATTGCCAGACCGACCCCCGCCAGCCCCATTCCCGACACGGTCTGCATGTTCAGCCACCGCGGCGCGGACCGCTGCACGGCATGCAGCGTGAACAGCGCGAACCCAAGGATCGAGGCCGCATCAAGCGCCACAAAGATCGCGCCGTAAACGATGCTTTGCACCAGTACGCTGTGATCGGGCGAGATGAACGCGGGAAACAGCGCCACAAAGAACACGATGGCTTTGGGGTTCGAAACGCAGGCGAAAAATCCGGCCCAAAAGGTGATCCCGGCCTTGGTTGTCGGGGCGCGCGTGGCGCTGTGGGTCTCCGGTAGACGGGCGGCGCGCAAGGATTGATAAGCCATGTATAGAATGAACAGCCCGCCGCAGATTTGCAGGGGCGGCAGGATGATGTCCGACAGCGCGATCAAGGCCGCGAGGCTGCTGGCCGCAATCGCGATATGGACGATGCTGCCAAGTGCGTCACCCGCGACGGTGATATAGGCTGCGCGCGACCCATGGCGCAGCGCCTGCGCCGTTGCGAAGGCCACGGAAGGCCCCGGTATCGCAACAAAGATCAGCGTGGTCGTGACAAATGCTATGAGCAGTGCGGCATCCATGTTGGGCCCTGTGTTTGGCGTGACTTGCACCCCGCAGGCTACGCCCATTGAAGGGCAACGCAAGGGGCTGTCTCGACAACGCCTCCAGGGTACATATCTGTTAGATATGCCTGATCCCGGACCCAACCCCTTGATCCGCCTGTTCCTGGGCGGCACTGCGGTGGGCTTTGCCGTGGCCGCCATTTTCGTGGCGATCCTGTGGCTGTGGGACGTGATGGGCATCGCCAGCCATGCCGCGCACAGTGGCGATGCCTTCCTGCTGCTCTTTAGTCTGTGGTTTTTTAACGGGTTGTTGTTCGGGGCCGTGCAGATCAGCTATGTGGTCTGGACCATGGGGCGTGGCGAGGACTAGGCCCCCGAACTCGCGGAGATATCGCAAATGCGCGCCATGCAAGTGACCGAACTGGGCCAACCCCTCGAGATGCGCGATGTGCCGACGCCCACGCCAAGTGCGAGTGAGGTTTTGGTGCGCATCCACACCTGCGGGCTGAACTTTGGCGACACGCTGATCGTCAAAGGCACCTATCAGGAAAAACCGGCCCTTCCGGCCACCATCGGGATGGAGATGTGTGGCACCATCGAGGCGGCGGGCGCGGACGTCACCCATCTCTCCGTGGGCCAGCGGATCGCGGCCTATTCCGGCTTTGGCGGGCTGGCCGAATACGCGGCCCTGCCTGCGGAGATTTGTGTGCCGATCCCCGACCAGATGAGCGCCGAAGATGCCGCCGCCTTTCTGATCGCTTATGGGACCAGCCATGTGGGTCTTGGGTACAAGGCGGGCCTGCGCGCGGGTGAGCGGCTGTTGGTTCTGGGTGCGTCGGGCGGTGTGGGTCTGACGGCGGTGGAACTGGGCAAGCTGATGGGGGCCGAGGTCATCGCGGTGGCCCGTGGCGCTGACAAGCTCGAGATCGCACGCGCGGCAGGGGCGGACCATCTGCTCGACAGTGAAACCTGCGATCTGCGGGCTGACGTCAAGGCGCTTGGCGGGGCGGATGTCGTCTATGACCCGGTGGGGGGCGATCTGTTCATGGCCGCTCTGCGCGCGTGCAACCCCGAGGCGCGGCTGCTGCCGCTTGGCTTTGCAAGCGGGACGGTGCCGCAAATCCCGGCCAATATCCTGCTGGTCAAAAACCTCACCGTGATTGGCTATTATTGGGGCGGCTACACTCGGGTAAACCCGACCGTGCTGACGGACAGTTTTGCGGAGCTGTTTGCGTGGTATGAACAAGGACGGCTCAGCCCCCATGTCAGCCACGTCTTGCCGCTGGCCCAAGCCAATGAAGGGCTGGACCTGCTGCGCACCCGCAAGGCCACCGGCAAGGTCGTGATCAGGATTGACGGCTAGTACCGCGCCTTGATCTTGGTGCGCGCCACAACGCGTGCCTTTTGGCGTTCGCGCAGGAACACAAACAGGCCCGAGGCGAGGATGAGGGCGATGCCGATCCAGACCTCGATTACCGGCAGATCGCCAAAGACGACAAAGCCCCAGAACACGGCCAGCGGTAGCCCGACATATTCGAAAGGTGCGACCGTGGCCGCATCGGCAAGCCGATAGGCCTGGCTGAGGCAATAGCCGATGATCGCGGAATTGAACCCCAGGCCCACCAGCACCCAAAGGTCTGCATCGGCGGGCCACACCCATGCCCGCAGCAAAAAGACCAGTGACGGGTTTTCGGCCTCTTGCGCGTATCGCCCGTCCCCGGCCAACAGATAGAACGCAACCGAGACCAGAATGAATGTGGCCTGAATATAGACCGCCATGGCGCTCGCTTTGCTGCTGACCCCCAGTTTGCGCGTCAAAAGCTGGTTCAGCGCATAGGTGAGGGCGGCGACAACCGGCAGCAAGAGAACCCACCGACTGACATCCATTGTCCCCGCATCCGCCCAAGGGCGCTGCATGATGATGACCCCGGCAAAGCCGACGGCCACGACCCCAAGACGCAGGGGGCCAACCTTTTCTCCGAGCACCGGGATCGACAGCAGGGTGATGAACAGGGGCGCGGCAAAGAACAGCGCGGTGGCATCCGCCAGCGGCAACACGGCGAGGGCCAGAAAGAAGGTCATGTTCGCAATCACGATCAACACCCCGCGCACCGTGTGCAGCCAGGGGTTCGGGGTGCGCAGAATGCTCCATCCGCCTTCGTATTGCACGATCAGCAGGCTGAACAGAATGCCAATGCTCGAGCGGGCAAAGACGATCTGATGCAAGGGGTAGCCGCCCGACAGCTGCTTGATCAGCAGATCGTTGATCGAAATGCAGAACACTCCGACCAGCACAACAGCGATCGCCAGCCCGGCGACGTTTTGACGTGTCTCGCTCATGGGCTCAGCCCTATCACGGCCCGCTCATATGTCACGCGCGATGTGAGGCCCAATCGCCGATAGGCAAAGCGCAAGACCTGCGATATTAGGGTCGCACGTCCTGACGTAATGGAGCCTCGCGCTATGAAGATGTCCGACACCCGCCAGATCGCCGCCCCACCTGCCGAGGTCTACGCCGCGCTTTTGAACCCCGATGTGCTGAAATCCTGCGTACCCGGTGCCACCGAAGTCACTGGCAGCCCCCAAGATGGCTTCGAGGCGTCCGTGACCCAAAAGGTCGGACCCGTGAAGGCGACCTTCAAGGGGCAGGTCACCCTGTCGGATATGATCGAAAACGAGAGCCTCACGATAACCGGTGAGGGCAAGGGCGGGGCCGCAGGCTTTGCCAAGGGCGGGGCCGAGGTGCGCATGGCCGCAGTCGATGGTGGCACTGAGCTGTCCTATGATGTTGAGGCGAAGGTGGGCGGCAAGCTCGCCCAGCTCGGCAGCCGCATCATTGACGGTTTTGCCAAAAAGATGGCCGATCAGTTTTTCTCGAACCTTCAGGAAACGCTCGAGGGGCCAAGCGCCCCGATTGAAGACGAAACGCCACCCGACGGCGAGAGCAAGAAAGGGTGGCTGGGACGGCTGACGGGCAAGGACTAGGTCGGCTGCACACCCCGTTGTGCACCTGTGCGCTGGTCTGATCGGGCTGCGCGCGTTACTTCCCTGCCACCACCCTGATGCGGAGACGGCATGCCAACCATTCTGAGTATCAAAGACTTGCGCAAAGCCTATGACGATGGGTTTGAGGCGCTCAAGGGCGTGTCGCTGGATATTGACGAAGGCGAGATCATCGCGCTGCTTGGCCCCAATGGCGCGGGCAAGACGACGCTGATATCGACCATTTGCGGGATCACGATGCCCACATCCGGGTCAGTCTCGGTTGCTGGCTTTGACATCCTGCGGGACTTTCGTCAGGCGCGCAGTCTGATCGGGCTGGTTCCGCAAGAAATCGCGCTTGAACCCTTCGAAAAGGTCATCAACACCGTGCGTTTTTCGCGCGGACTGTTCGGGAAAGGACGCAAGGACGCGGCGGTCGAGGATATTCTGAGACGGCTGTCGCTCTGGGACAAACGCGACAGTCAGATCCGCGCGCTCTCGGGCGGTATGAAACGCCGGGTGCTGATCGCCAAGGCGCTGGCGCATGAGCCGCGCGTGCTTTTCCTCGATGAACCGACCGCAGGTGTGGACGTCGAGTTGCGCAAGGACATGTGGGAAATCGTCGAGGGCCTGCGCGCCGACGGCGTCACCACGATCCTGACGACGCATTACATCGAAGAGGCCGAAGCCATCGCCGACCGCGTGGGCGTGATCAACAAGGGTGAAATTCTGCTGGTCGAGGACAAAGACAAGCTGATGGCGCGTATGGGTCAAAAGCAGCTGGACGTTCAACTGACGACGCAACTGACCGAGGTGCCCGAGGCACTTGGTGGCTATGATCTGACCCTTGGCGATGAGGGCTGGACGCTGATCTACAGCTACGACACCAAGAGCGAGCGCACCGGCATCACCAAGCTGCTCACGGACGTGGCGGGGGCCGGATTGCAATTGCGCGACGTGGTAACGCGGCAATCGAGCCTTGAGGATATTTTTGTATCTCTCGTCAAAGAACCGGAGGGCAGCGCATGAACTGGTCCGCTATTCGCGCCATATACTTGTTTGAAATGGCGCGCTTTTTCCGCACGATTGCGCAGTCTTTGATTTCGCCCGTGCTGTCCACATCGCTTTATTTCGTGGTGTTCGGGGCCGCCATCGGCAGCCGCATCGACGAGGTCGAGGGCGTCAGCTATGGCGCGTTCATCGTGCCGGGGCTGATCATGCTGACGGTGATGACCCAGGCCATCTCAAACGCGTCGTTCGGGATATACTTTCCGAAATTCATCGGCACGATTTACGAGTTGCTGTCGGCCCCGATCAACTTTCTTGAGATCGTGATGGGCTATGTGGGCGCGGCGGCGACCAAGGCGATGTTCATCGGGATTATCATCCTGATCACCTCGTTCTTCTTTGTGGACATCCAGATACAGAACCCGCTGGCGATGGTGATGTTCCTTGTACTCACCTGCGTCAGCTTCGCGTTGTTCGGGTTCATCATCGGCATCTGGGCGGGCAATTTCGAACAGCTCCAACTTGTGCCGTTGCTGATCGTGACGCCGCTCGTCTTCCTTGGCGGCTCATTCTATTCCATCTCGATGCTGCCGCCGGCGTGGCAGACGATCTCGATGTTCAACCCGGTTGTGTACCTGATCTCGGGGTTCCGGTGGGCCTTTTTCGGGGTGGCGGATGTGCACATCGCAACATCGTTGCTGGCGATTGCTGGCTTTACCGGGCTGTGCCTGGGGGCGGTCTGGTGGATCTTTAAAACCGGGTGGCGCATCCGGCAGTGACGTGTCGGCACGCAACTGATTGGGCACGTGACCTTGTTTGGGTGATGATCGCAATCTACATGGGCTGAGATGAAACGTTTTATCCCATTTTTAAAGTCCGACCCGCATGTGGCCGTCATCCGGCTGCAAGGGGTCATCGCCGGCGGTGCGCGCGGTACGCTCAACGATCAGGCCCTCGCGGCAGTGATTGAAAAGGCATTCACCAAGGGCAAGCCGGTCGCTGTTGCGCTCGAGGTCAACTCGCCCGGTGGCAGCCCGGTGCAATCCTCGCTGATCGGGGCGCGCATCCGGCGGTTGGCCGAGGAAAAGGACATTCCCGTCATCGCCTTTGTCGAGGATGTGGCCGCATCGGGGGGCTACTGGCTGGCTGTCGCTGCGGACGAGATTTATGCCGACCCAAGTTCGGTTGTCGGCTCCATCGGTGTGATCTCTGCCGGATTTGGCGCGCATGAGTTCATGGCCAAGCAAGGCGTCGAGCGGCGGGTGTATACCGCCGGGAAATCCAAATCCATGTTGGATCCGTTCCGCCCCGAGCAACCCGAAGACGTCGCGCGCCTCAAAGGCCTGCTTGACGACATCCACACGAACTTCATCAAGCATGTCCAGACCCGCCGCGCGGGCAAGCTGGACACCGAGGCCGACTTGTTCACCGGCGAGGTGTGGCTCGCATCCAAAGCGCAGAAATTGGGGTTGATCGACGGGATCGGCCACCTCAAGCCGATGCTCAAGGCGCGGTTTGGCGACAAGGTTAAGGTACGTCGCTATGGTGTTCGCCGTCCTTTCCTGTCACGGTTCGGCGCACAAGTGATTGACGATACGATCAATTCCATCGAAGAGCGGGCGGCCTACGCCCAGTTTGGACTTTAATAGATGCTCTCAAAGATCGTCGTTCTGTTTCTGGTCTTTATGGGTGTGCTTGCCATGTTCGGCAAATTGCACTGGATCGGGGGCAAACGGCTGAGCAAGGCCAAGTGCGACTGCGGTCGCTATCGCATCGGTAAGGGCCCCTGTGCCTGTGGGCGGGGTAAGTCCTGATGGCCGATTTGATGCCATGGATTCTAAGCGGGTTGGGTCTGGTGATCCTGTTGCTCGCGGGGGACTCGCTGGTCAAGGGGGCGGTGAACTTGTCGCTGCGCCTTGGGGTGCCCGCACTGATCGTCAGCCTGACCATCGTGGCCTTCGGGACCTCTGCGCCTGAACTGCTGATTGCGGTCGAGGCGATCCTGGATGACGCGCCGGGCCTTGCCATGGGCAATGTGGTCGGCTCCAACACGGCCAACATCTTGCTGGTTTTGGGTATTCCGGCGCTGCTGGCGACGATGCACACCTCTGAATGCGACACCAAGAAGACGTTCAACTACATGATCGCGGCGTCGATTCTGTTCATCGCACTGGCCTTTCGTGGTACGTTTGACTGGGTTGCGGCCATCGTTTTGCTGGCGGCACTCGCCTGTGTCCTCTTTGATCAGGCGATGGAGGCGAAAGGCCACCGCGACGCAGATGCCGCCGCCCCGGATGTAGACGAAGAGATCGAAGGCGTTGACCCCGATCTGCCCGGCTGGCGCATTGCGGTGTTCCTGATCCTTGGGCTGATTGGTCTGCCGCTCGGGGCCAGCCTGCTGGTCGACAACGCCACGATCATTGCCAAGATGTACGGCGTCAGCGACACGGTCATTGGCCTTACGCTGGTCGCCATCGGCACCTCGCTGCCCGAGCTTGCGACCACCGTCATGGCAGCCCTGCGCCGTCAGGCGGATGTGGCGCTTGGCAACGTGATTGGGTCGAACATGTTCAATCTGCTGGCCATCATTGGCATTGCCAGCCTTGTCGGGCCGATCCCCGTTGACGAAGAATTCCTGCGTTTCGATCTGTGGGTGATGCTCGCTGCATCTATCCTGCTGGTGCCCTTCGTCTACATGCGCCGGGATATCACGCGGATCTGGGGCGTGGTCTTGACCGCGCTTTATGTGGCCTATCTGGTCGTCGTACTAAGCTAAGAACCAAGACAAAGGAGAGGGCGATGAAGCGCGCGCTTGTGACAGGGGCAGGGCACCGATTGGGGCAGGCCATGGCGGTGTATCTGGCCAAACGCGGCTATGACGTGGCGGTGCATTACGCCAGTTCGGACAAGGGTGCGCTGGAAACCGTCGTGCAGATCGAAGCCGAAGGGCAGCGCGGTGTCGCACTCCACGCGGACCTGTTGGATGAGGACGCAACAGGTGCCTTGTTTGGCCGCGCGGTCGAGGCATTGGGCGGGCCGATCACCTGTCTGGTCAACAATGCCTCGATCTTTGAATATGATGATATCGCCTCTGCCACCCGCGACAGCTGGGACCGGCACATGGACAGCAACCTGCGTGCGCCGTTCGTGTTGACGCAAGCGATGGCGGCCCAGGGGCTTGAGCCGACACGTGACGATATGGACGAACCCGTTGCGGCTGGCCTGATCCTCAACATGGTCGATCAGCGGGTGCGCAAGCTCACGCCTGAGTTCATGACCTACACGCTGGCCAAGATGGGGCTGTGGGCGCTGACCCAGACCAGCGCACGCGCACTGGCCCCCGTGATCCGCGTCAATGCCATCGGACCCGGACCCACCTTGCAGGGCGGACGCCAAAGCGCTGAACACTTCGCAAAACAGCGCGCCGCAACCGTGTTGGAGCGTGGATCAAACCCAAGCGACATCGTCGCAGCCTTGGGCTATTTTCTCGACTCTCCTGCCATATCGGGGCAACTGCTGTGCGTAGATGGAGGTCAACATCTGGCATGGGAAACACCGGACGTTGTAGGGGTCGAATAGACCAGCTGAGGCGCAGCGGCAAAGTGACCTTAAGTAAGTTTTGCACCGCATTAATCTTCGTTACAAAACCGTTACTAAAATCCGAGCCTTTTCAAATACTTGCGGTCGGTAAAAATAAAAATAGTTACTTTTCAAAAGGTTAGGTAAATGCCTAAAAATTAGGCATTCGAGAGAAGGGTCCAAAAAACAACGAAAAATCCTTTCCGCTTTTGACTTATCTTCAGACTTATCCACAGGATCAGTGGATGCAAGATCGCTTGATCCGACCTCTGATACAGTGCAGCGCAACGGCGAAAAAATACGAATCGAATGGCGAACGACTCAGATCATACTCTCCCTCAGGATGAGCAACCCGTGTTGACCGGGCATGCGGTGATTCACAGCTATCTCAAGACGCTGGATGCTTCACCCGGTGTCTACCGTATGCTCGACCGTGAAAGCCGGGTTTTATACGTGGGCAAGGCCCGCAACCTGCGCGCGCGGGTGTCGAGTTACGCGCGCCCCTCACCGCAGCATTCCGCCCGCATCGCGCGCATGATTTCGATGACCGCCTCGATGATGTTTCTGACGACCCGGACCGAGACTGAGGCGCTGCTGCTCGAACAGAACCTCATCAAGCAGCTCAAGCCCAAGTTCAACGTGCTGCTGCGCGACGACAAATCGTTCCCCAACATTCTGGTGACGGGCGATCATCCCTATCCGCAGATCAAGAAGCATCGCGGGGCCAAGAAGGAAAAGGGTGCCTATTACGGCCCCTTCGCCAGCGCGGGTGCCGTGAACCGGACTCTCAATCAGTTGCAAAAGGTGTTCCTGCTGCGCAATTGCACCGATGCGATGTTCCAAAGCCGGACGCGCCCGTGCCTTTTGCATCAGATCAAGCGGTGCTCGGCCCCGTGCGTCGATCTGATTTCCGAAGCCGACTATGCCCAATCGGTGAAGGATGCCGAACGCTTCCTGTCCGGGCGCAGTACGGATATTCAGGCCAAGTTGGCGGGACAAATGACCGAAGCCTCCGAAGCGATGGAGTTTGAACGGGCCGCCGCCTTGCGCGACCGCATCCGGGCGATGACCCAAGTGCAGTCCGCCCAGGGCATCAACCCGCGCAACGTGGACGAGGCCGACATCGTCGCCCTGCATCTGGAACAGGGGCAGGCCTGTGTGCAGGTCTTTTTCATCCGGGCGGGTCAGAACTGGGGCAATCAAGACTTTTATCCGCGCGTCGGTGCGGATGTGGAGGCCGCCGAGGTGCTCGAGGCGTTCTTGGGCCAATTCTACGACACCAAAGAGCCGCCGCGTCAGTTGATCCTGTCCAACGACATCGAAAACCCTGACCTGATGGCCGAAGCCCTGAGCGGCAAGCTGGGTCGCAAGGTCGAATTGCTGGTGCCCAAGCGCGGCGAAAAGGCGGAACTGGTCGACAGCGCGCTGCGCAATGCCCGCGAAAGCCTGGGCCGCAAGATGGCCGAGACCGCGACGCAGACCAAACTGCTGAAAGGCTTGGCCGAGGCGTTCGACCTGCCCGAACCACCCAACCGGATCGAGGTCTATGACAACAGCCATATTCAAGGCACCAACGCCGTGGGTGGCATGATCGTTGCCGGTCCTGAAGGGTTCATGAAAAACAGCTATCGCAAGTTCAACATCAAGGGTGATGATCTGGTGCCCGGCGATGATTTTGGCATGATGAAAGAGGTGCTGCACCGCCGCTTCAAGCGCTTGCAGGCCGAGGACCCGGATCGAGACAAGGGTATGTGGCCCGACCTGTTGTTGATTGATGGCGGGGCCGGACAGGTCAGTGCCGTGGCGCAGATCATGGCCGAACACGGGGTCGAGGATATCCCGATGGTCGGTGTGGCCAAGGGTGTGGACCGCGATGCAGGCAAGGAGGAGTTTCACCGGGTGCGCAAACGCCCTTTTGCGCTGCGCCACAATGATCCGGTGCTTTATTTCGTCCAGCGCATGCGGGACGAGGCGCATCGCTTTGCCATCGGGACGCACCGCGCCAAGCGCGCCAAGTCCAATATGAAGAACCCGCTGGATGATATCGCGGGCGTGGGTGCTGCGCGCAAACGCGCGCTTCTGGCCCATTTCGGCTCGGCCAAGGCGGTGGGGCGGGCGAACCTGGCCGACCTTAAAGCGGTCGAGGGCGTATCCGAAGGGTTGGCGCAAAAGGTCTATGACTTTTTCCACGACACATGATGCAGCCTGTAAGGCGCACGTGTTCGTGCGCCCCCCTTCCGGCCCCGCGATGCGTAGGCTAAAGATGGGCGCATGATCTGGAATATTCCCAACCTTCTGACTGTTCTGCGCCTGTTGGCGGCCCCCTTGGTGGCGGTCATGTTCCTTTATTTCACGCGGCCCTATGCGGACCTGTTTGCGGTTGTTCTGTTTGTGGGTGCGGCCATTACGGACTGGTTTGACGGCTATCTCGCGCGCGCGTGGGGGCAGCAGACGAAACTGGGCACCATGCTGGATCCCATCGCTGACAAGGCGATGGTGGTGATCGCGCTGATGGTCATCATCGGCTTTTCGTCATGGTCGCCGTGGCTGGTATTGCCCGCCACCGTGATCCTGTTTCGTGAGGTCTTTGTGTCTGGTTTGCGTGAGTTCCTTGGCGACACGGCCGGAACTCTCAAGGTCACGGCATTGGCCAAATGGAAGACCACGTTGCAGATGGTCGCCATTGCGGTTCTGTTTTCCCAAGGCGTGTTCGAGCATTACTTTGGCATGTCGATCTGGGGCATGGACAGCGAGATGGTCTCGGCCATCCTCAACGGGGACGAACCCGATCTGTTGGGGCTGCAGTGGAAGCTGAGCGGGGCCGAATGGTCGGGCCGCATTGGGCTGTGGCTGCTTTGGATTGCGGCGGCGCTGACCCTGATCACGGGCTGGGACTATTTCCGCAAGGCGACCCCCTATCTGAAAGGTTGAATGCGATGAATGTTTTGTACTTTGCATGGGTACGCGAGCGTATCGGACTGCCCCGCGAAGAGATCGAGACGGAGGCTGCCACGGTCGCAGACCTTGTCACTGAGCTGTGCGGTCGTGAGGATCGATATGCAGCAGCTTTCGCCGACCTCAGCGCGCTGCGTGTGGCTGTGGATCAGACCCTGAGCGACTTTGACGCCCCGTTGGTCGGTGTGCGCGAAGTGGCGTTCTTTCCGCCCATGACCGGAGGGTAGCACCATGGATGTGCGTGTGCAGGAGGCTGCCTTTGACCTTGGTGCCGAGAGTGCGGGCTTTGCGGCGCGCTGTACAACATCGGGGGCTGTGGTGACATTTACCGGCATCGTGCGTGATGTGGCGGACGGCCTTGAGGCCATGGAAATCGAGCACTACCCCGGCATGACCGAAGCCGCCTTGCGCGATATCGCGACCGAGGCTTGTAACCGCTGGACCTTGGAAGACGCGCTGGTCATTCACCGCCATGGCCGTCTGGCCCCAGGCGAGATGATCATGATGGTCGCCACCGCAGCCCCACATCGCAAGGATGCGTTCGAGGCGGCGGAATATCTTATGGATTACCTCAAGTCCCGCGCGCCGTTTTGGAAGCGCGAGATGACGCGGGCGGGGGCCGCTTGGGTTGCGGCCAAGGATACCGACGAGGATGCCCTGACCCGCTGGTGATCCAAAGGACGCCCTGACGGGCGACACGATGTTCAGGGGGCGCTGCCCCCGTCGCTGGCGCGACTCCCCTGCGGTATTTCTGGTCAAAAGAAGGGGTGGCGTAGGGAGGGACCTTTCAGCTTGCCTGCTGGCGGTCGATCCAGGCGCGCAGTTCTTCGGTCTCGTGGCGCGCATCGCGCAAGCCGTCCATGGCCGCGCGCAGTTCCGCTTCGGTTTGGGCAAGCTGGTTGGTCAGCTCGGCCTCGCGCTGTTGCAGGTAGGTGATTGCCTGATCGCGGGTTTCTTCGGCTTCGTGCAGTTCCTGGCTCATCCGGTCGAGTTCGGCCACGTCACCCGCAGCCACCCGCGTGAAGCGGTGGATCAGCCAGTTCGCAAACCAGCCCAGACAGAACGCAATGAAAAGAATGATGGCTGTCGCAATGACAAACTCAGTTCTGCTCATCGTCGGATCCTTCGGTTTCAGCCGCGGCTTCGCTATCTGTATCGCCCGAACCGGCGAGGGTTTCCAGCGTTGTTTCACCTTCCGGGGCCGAGGGGGCGGGCCGGATCAGCTTGAATTCGATCCGTCGGTTGGCTTCACGCCCCTCTTCTGTCTCGTTGTCCGCGATAGGGTCGCTTTCGCCGTATCCCTTGGCCGTATAGGTCGAGGTCAGCACGCGGCGCGCCCGCAATTCGTTCAGAACTGATTGGGCGCGCGCCTGGCTGAGGCTTTCGTTCATTTCCTCGCGCCCCTGGCTGTCGGTGTGGCCTTGAATTTCCAGTTTGATGTCGCCGCATTGTTGCAGCAACTCTGCGATATCATCCATCGTGCCCAAGGCGCTTGCGTCGATTGTCGCGCTGCTGGGTTCGAACGTAATTTTTGACGTCGCCAGAATGTTGGATATTTCGGCCACGCATTCGTCGGGTGTTGGCAAGGCCGCGACGGGGTCGAGCTTTTTCTGATATGTGACCCGAATGTCGAATTCCTGTGCCTCGCCGAGTTTTGTAGCGAGCAGTGAGGCAATGTTTGTCGAGGCTTGTGGGTTGCCGGTATTGCCGGACACCACCACGGTTTCCGGAGTGACGGTGACGGCGCCATTGGACAGTTGCGACAGCGCCTCAAGCCCTGTCAGAACCCGCACGGGCCACGTGCTGGGCAGGTTGTCGACCAGCCGCGTCGCCATATAGACCGCATCCGATCCAAAGGCCGCCCGCGCATAGCTGTCGGCCACGTTGCGCAGGTTTTCGTCTGAAAGCCGCCCGCGCAGTTGCACCTGTCCTTCGGGGCTGAGTGTGGCCACGAATTCCTGTGGTCCTTGATTTGGATCCACCGTCTCGGGCAGCTTGGCATAAAGGGCAAACACTCCGGGCAAATCGTTTTCCAACTCGCCCACGACCCGGTCGAAATCCGCCTGATCGGTACCTTCGGCGGCGACCAGTGTGATATCCGCGTCCGAGAACGTGACCGTACCTGCGCCCAGCTCTGCAAGTGCGCTTATCGCTTGTTCCACGGCCTGGGCCCATCTGGGGCTAGGCACGCCCATGCCCACGGTGCAGTCGCCCGGCCCGGTCAGCCCTGCTTCAAAGGCTGCGTTCAGGATCTGGGTTCGGCTCGCCATCGTATCAGCGGAACAAGCGTCAAACCGGGTGCCCGCTTCGTCCATGACCAGCCGCAGCGTGAACGGGGTGATCACGGGCCGGGGGGCGGCCACCTTCAGCGACACCCGCAGCCCTGGAGGTGCTGCGCGCCGCAACTGTGCTTCCAGCCGTGCCTTTTCCTCTGTGCTGTTGGTGATCGCGTTGATTGCGACCCGCCCTGCGGACACGGATACCTTGGCGCGGGGCAGCCGCTCCATTGCGGCCAGCGCAAAGCCAAGCGCGTCATTCCACCCATCCGGTGTTGGATAGTCCGCCTGTTCGATCAGGTCGGTCACGGGCAGCTGTCCGCTGATTGCGCGCACCCGGTCAAGCACTTCGTCCCGGTCGGTTTCCGCAGGGATCAGCCCGATGATCGACAGGCCCGCATCGTTACGCAGAATTTCAGCCGAAAACCGTGGGGGGGCGATGGCGGCGGCCGCTTCGACCTGCATGTCATCGATGACCCGGGCCGCATCAACGATGGTGCCGGCTGTGGACAGCGCCGCAAAGCGCACCGCCTCGGTGGGTGCGATCCCGGCCAGTGTGACTTGTAGCCCGTCGGCCTGCACTTCGGCCCATGTCATGCCTTCCTCGTCCAGCGCGTCGCGGACCCCGATTTCTGAGCTGTCCTCGATCAGTTGCACGGACAGATTGGCTGCCACCAGAGACAGCACTGCCGCCACGGCGAAAGTTCCGACAATCATCAAAAGCGAGGACAGGCGCATTGCGGCCCCATGTGTTGTTGCTGTGGTTGTTCGGGTTTATGCCTGTCGGCCCGGTGTTTCAATCATGCCATAAGGGCAGCGCAAAAAAACAGGAGCGGGATTATGCCTGTATCGCGGTTGGCCCGGAACAGTTGCAGGCATTTGGCCGGGTCTTCGATGTCGAGGCCGCGCAGTTGCCAGGCCATGTGCCAGCCCATCGCCCACGGCCCGCCAAGTGCAAGGACCATGGCCAGAACCGACGCCTCATCAAGTGCCGAGAATATAACCGCAATTCCCATGAGGCCGACCGTGCCCATCAGGAACCGGCGCAACCATTTGGCAGTGTCGGTCCCGAACAGCCGAGCGGTCGACTTGATCCCGATCAGAGCGTCGTCTTCGGTGTCCTGATGCGCATAGATCGTGTCGTAAAACAGTGTCCACACGATCCCGGCGAGGTAGAGTACGACCGCGGGGGCCTCAAGCTGTCCGCTATGTGCGGTCCACGCCAGCAGCGCCCCCCAGTTGAAGGCGAGGCCCAGAAAGACCTGCGGCCACCATGTGAACCGCTTGGCAAAGGGATAGATCGCCACGGGTACGAGTGCGAGGACCCCAAGCAGGATTGCATTCGTGTTGAAGGTGAGCAGGATCAGGAAGGACAGCAGCCCCTGCGCCGCCATCCAGATCACTGCGCCTTTGACACTGACCTGCCCCGAGGGGATGGGCCGCGAGCGCGTCCGCTCGACCTGCCCGTCGAACTCGCGGTCGGTGATGTCGTTCCATGTGCAGCCCGCACCCCGCATCAGGAACGCTCCGATTCCGCATCCCAAGGCGATCCATGCGTCAAACCATGTGGCGCTCTGGTCGTGCAGCATCGCAAGGCTCAACCCCCAGAGACAGGGCAGCAGCAGCAGCCACGTGCCGATGGGCCGATCCGCCCGGCTCAGCCGCAGATAGGGCCGGGTGGCAGGCGGTGCCAGTGTGTCCACCCAGTTCCCGCCGACCGCATCGGCCACCTGTCCCTCTGGTGATGGGTTCGCATTGGTCATAAACAAGGTCCATGAGTGAAGCCAAGATCCGCCTGTATGTAGAGCACCCTTTGGGGGAGGGGCAATCCGTCGTCCTGTCGCGGGAGCAGGCGCATTATCTGTTTGGCGTAATGCGGTTGTCGGTGGGGGCGCATGTCTTGCTGTTCAACGGGGTGGATGGCGAATGGCTGGCCGAGGTCGCCGAGGCGGGCAAGCGCGGTGGGGTTCTGGCCTGCATCGCGGCGCGCCGCCCTTTGGTGATGCCGCCGGATGTGTGGTTGCTCTTCGCCCCGATCAAAAAGGCCCGGACAGATTTTATAGTGGAAAAGGCCGCTGAGATGGGCGTGCGCCGGATGGTGCCTGTGCAGACCGCGTTCACCAATGCAGGCCGCGTGCAGCGCGACCGGTTGCAGGCCCATGCGGTCGAGGCGGCCGAGCAATGCGGCGGCACCTTCGTGCCCGAAGTGGCCGAGATGGTGCGGCTGGATCGCGCCTTGGCAGATCTGGGCGACCGGCAGGTGATGTTCTGTGACGAGGCCGAGGTGGGCGGTGCGCCTGTCTTGCCGGATGTGGCGGGGCCATGGGCCGTGCTGATTGGCCCTGAGGGTGGATTTTCAGACAAGGAACGCGCGCGGCTGCATGGGATGGACCAGGCGCATGCCGTTGCTCTTGGCCCACGGATATTGCGGGCGGACACGGCGGCAGTGGCGGCGCTGACGGTCTGGCAGCAGCGTTTGGGAGATTGGTGAGCATGGCGCAGGGCACCTGCGCCTTACGTCGCGCCGCTGCGACAGATGCCGGTGCAATTGAGTGCTTTTTGGCAGGGTATGCGGAAACGTCGATGTTTCTGCGCTCAAACCTGGCCGCCCACGGCCTTGGAGCAAGCAGCACGCGTGCCGCGACCGATTTCATACTGGCCGAAAACATCAGCGGCATCTGCGGCGTCGTCGGCATCACCCAAGCGGGTTATGTGCTGGCGCAAATGCCAAGCTCTGACATTGACCTTTCCGAGTTGCGCGGGCTTTGGGCGGGGCGGGATGTTTTAGGAGCCACTGGCGTGCCCCGACATGTGACCGCCGCGCTGACCGCACTTGGGATCGAGAGTGTCCAACCCGCCTTTGATCAAAATGAACCGCTCTATGCCCTCGCATTGGACGATCTGGAGCGCACACCCATTCCCTTGCGCGCGCCTGTCCAGCAGGATTACGCAATGCTGCTGGACTGGTTCACGGCTTATGGCACCGACACCGGAACGGCGTTCTCCCCGGAAGAAGCGGAGAGACGCGCAACGCGTGCGATTGAAAACGCCAGTGTTCGGGTATTGATGGATCAAAACGAACCCGTCGCGATGAGCGCGTTCAACGCCACCGTTGCCGACATGGTGCAGGTTGGCGGTGTGTTCGTGCCCGAGGCCCGACGCAATCACGGCTATGGGCGGCGGGTGGTTTCCGGGCACCTCCAAGAGGCGCGCGCGGCGGGCAAGGCCCACGCGATCCTGTTTGCGGCCAACCCGCCGGCGGCCAGGGCCTACGAGGCCATGGGCTTCACACGGATCGGGGATTATCGCATTGTGATGTACGCCGACCCCGTCACCATCTGAAAGGAAGCGTGATGTTCTTTCGACCCGAAGCAACCGCCCAAATCTGGCGTTGGCGCGAAGTGCTGGTGGGCGTTGCATTGGCTATTCTTGCCTTGTGGTGGCTCGCCGGGCCGGGCGGGCTGTTGGGCTTGATCGCGCCTGTTCTGCTGGTCGGGGCAGGGGCCTTGATTATGGTCGGTCTGCAACGGGGCCGCTTTCGCGGGGCCGGGGGTGGGCTGGGTACCGTGCAGGTGGACGAAGGTCAGGTCATGTATTTTGGCCCCTTGTCGGGTGGCGCCATTGCGATGCGCGAACTGCAGCGCCTGACGCTGGATGGCGCACAGCGCCCTGCCCATTGGCGGCTGGAACAGCTTGGCCACCCGCCCGTGATGATCCCGGTGGATGCGGACGGAGCGGATGCGCTGTTTGATGCCTTTGCAGCTTTGCCGGGGCTGAAAACCGAACGGATGCTGGCGCAATTGCGCGACGGGCCGTCTAAACCGGTTCTGATCTGGGAGCGTGCCGCACCGACGCTTGCACAGATGGAGCCTGCGGGCCGCGCCTGATTGCGCAAGTCCGGGTGCGTTCGAGGCCAGACCCGTGCGCACCTGCGCGCACCGGCTCGTGAATTGGCGCAGGGCGCGCGTGCATTGACACCCCTGTCAAATCGCCCCATCCCTAGACGTCAAACTTGCGGCCAATCGGGAGCGCCCAGTCCATGTCTATTCCCCAATCCGGCGGCGGGCCGATCGAGCATCATGACCAATTGGCCGAGTATATGGCCGACGGCTGCAAGCCCAAGGATGCCTGGCGCATCGGGACCGAGCACGAAAAGTTCGGATATTGTCAGGACACGCTGAGACCCTTGCCGTTTGAGGGCGCGCGGTCGGTCGAGGCGGTCTTGGGAGGTCTGCGCGACCGCCACGGCTGGAGCGAGGTGCGCGAAGGCGGCAAGCTGACGGGGCTTGAAAAGGGGATGTGCAACATCTCGCTCGAACCCGGAGGTGCGCTGGAATTGGCCGGTGCCCCGCTTGAAACCATCCACGAAACCTGTGACGAGACCAACCAGCACCTTGCCGAAGTTACTGAAGTGGCGAATGAAATCGGCGTCGGCTTTATCGGGCTGGGCGCTGCGCCGCATTGGACGCATGACGAGATGCCGCTGATGCCCAAGGGGCGTTACAAGCTGATGGACGCCTATATGGGCAAGGTCGGCACGATGGGGCGGACCATGATGCGGCGGACCTGCACAGTGCAGGTGAACCTTGATTTCGCGTCTGAGGCGGACATGGTGCAAAAGATGCGCGTGGCCGTGGCGTTACAGCCTGTTGCCGTGGCGCTGTTCGCCAACTCTCCGTTTTTCGAGGGCAAGCTGAATGGGCACAAGTCGTGGCGGTCCCGCGTGTGGCGTGATCTGGACCCCGACCGCACCGGCATGGTGCCCTTCATTTTCGAGGATGGGTTCGGGTTCGAGGCGTGGGTGCAATACGCGCTCGATGTGCCAATGTATTTCGTTTACCGCGACGGCAAGTATATCGATGCGCTCGGCATGTCGTTCCGCGACTTCATGGCCGGGAAACTGCCTGCGCTGCCGGGAGAGACGCCAACGCTCAGCGACTGGGCCGATCACATGACGACCGCCTTTCCCGAGGCGCGGGTCAAGAAATTCATCGAGATGCGCGGCGCGGATGGCAACCCGTGGCGGCGTCTGTGCGCGCTGCCCGCGTTCTGGGTGGGGCTGATGTATGATCAATCCTCACTCGATGCGGCATGGGATCTGGTCAAAGGGTTTGACGCGGAAACGCGCGAAGGCCTGCGGGTTGCGGCTTCCGAACAGGGGCTACAGGCCGAAGTGAACGGCGTGCGGATGCACGATCTGGCGCGCGAGGCGGTCGAGATTTCGCGGGCCGGGCTTGTGGCGCGGGCGCGGACGGGGGCGGGCGGGCTGGTTCCGGATGAAACGCACTTTCTGAACGCGCTTCAGGAAAGCATTGATACAGGCAAAGTGCCTGCGGACGAGTTGATCGAACGCTACAACACCGACTGGAACGGCGACGTGACGCGGGTGTTTGCGGATTATTCCTACTAAACCAGCTTGGCCGTCAGGATGCGCAGTGCTGCGGCCCCGAAAAAGAGCGCAAAGGCGGCCTCGAACACCCTTTTGGCGCGGGCATAGGCCCGGATCATCGGCCCGGACGAAAAGATGAACGCGTAGCCGTGAAAGACCGTGAAGCTGAGTGCGCCCACGGCCAGAATGACGGTGACAAGCGCGGACACCGGTGCGCCCGGCGGCACCCCGACCGAATAAAGCGCGCCAAAGAACAGGATCGCCTTGGGGTTCGTGAGGTGCAGGCCCAACCCCTTGGCATAATGGCCCCGGATCGACTTTTGACTGACCTCTGGCACTTTGAGCGATGCACCGGCCCAAGCCGCGCGCGCGGATTTGACGGCAAGCCAGCCCAGATAGGCGGCGCCCGCATAGCGCACGATCTCGAACAGCCACGCGTTGGCCAGCATGATTGCGCCAAGCCCGAAGGCCGCGGACACAGACCACATGAAAGACCCCGTGGTAACGCCCGAGGCGACGGCCAGTCCCGCGCGCCGTCCTGATGCCATGGAGGTGCCTGCAATCGTGAGCGTCGCCGGGCCGGGGCTGGCCCCTGCGAGCAAGGCCGCAAGCAGGATGAGGGGGAGGCTGATATCGCTCATGCCCGCCACTCTAGGGCTCTGGCTGCACCGCGTCTACGAAAGCACGCACCTTTTGGTCGGACATTTCGCAAGGTCTGAGTTGCGGACCGGACGCGAGATCGTACCAATTGAGGCTGATATAGTCCGGCCCGCCCAATTCCTCGGCGACCAGTTTGACGGATCTGCCATCCGCAAAGCTGGACTTGGTCACCACATAGCGCCGCCCATGCGCGGTGGCGGTGAAGGTGCCCTGTGGCAGGGCCCTCAGCTTGCGTGCGAACAAGGTCAGGTGGATTTTGCGCCGATCTTGGGCTCGGTTCCCGCGCGGATGCGTGCGATATTGGTCCGGTGGCGCGCAAAGATCAGCAGGGTCAGAAAGATGCCCATGATGATGGCGTCCGGCCTGCCCAGAAACACCATGAGGAAGGTGGAAGAGGCGGCGGCAACAAGCGCGCCCATCGACGACATCCGGCTGATGGCCGCGCCAACCAGCCACGCCAGACAGGCCCCGACGCCAATGGGCCAGTGCAGCGCCAAAAGCAGACCGAGGAAGGTCGCAACCCCCTTGCCGCCCTTGAAGCCAAGCCAGACCGGATAGCAATGCCCCAGCATTGCCGCCAACCCGGCGATTTGGGCCGCATCCTCGGCCCCCGTCATGGCGCGTGCCAGCAACAGGGCCACGGCCCCTTTTGCCGCATCCAGCACCAGCGTCAGTGCAGCGGCGGTCTTGTTGCCTGTGCGCAGCACATTGGTGGCCCCGATATTGCCGGACCCGATCTCGCGCAGATTGCCCAGGTTCATGACCCGCGCCAGCACCATGCCAAAGGGGATCGACCCCAAGCCATAACCGATTACGGCCCATAGGATCAGGGTGATCGCAGAAGAATCGAAGTAAGGCATTTAGGCTCTTTTATAGACAGAGTGACCGGCGACGTAGGTTTGCAGGACTTTACCCTGCATCCGCGCCCCATCAAAGGGCGTGTTGCGCGATTTCGATTGGAGTGTGGCACGATCCATCACAAAGGGTGCGTGGGGGTCAAACAGCACCAGATCGGCAGGGGCCCCGATGGCAAGCCGCCCACAGGGCAGACCCAACCGTTTGGCAGGGTTGAGCGACATGGCCCGCCAGAGCGTTGGCAGATCAACGTGATCGCTGTGAAACAGGCGCATGGCCGCTGGCAAAAGGGTTTCGAGCGCAACGGCACCCGAAGCTGCCGCCTCGAAGGGAAGCCGCTTGCTTTCCTCGTCCTGTGGCGTGTGCATGGACGAAATCACGTCGATCAACCCGCTTTGTACCGCTTCGGCCATGGCAAGTCGGTCGTCCTCGTCCCGCAGGGGCGGTTTGATCTTGAAGAAGGTGCGGTAGTCGGCCACGTCCAGCGCGTTGAGCGTCAAGTGGTGAATGGACGTGCCTGCGGTGATGTCGAAGCCGTTCTGCTTGGCCCGTTCCAGCGGGGGCAGGGCACGGGCTGTCGTGATCTGATCCGCGTGATAGCGCGCGCCGGTCAACTCGATCATCGCGATGTCGCGGTCCAGCCCCATGCGCTCTGCCATGGGCGACACAGCCGGTAGCCCGCGCAGGCTCGCGAATTTGCCGGAGGTGGCCGCAGCCCCCGCCGAGAGGCCCGGATCCTGCGGATGGCCCAGCACCAGCGCCCCGAGCGAGCGGGCATAGGACAGCGCGCGTCCGAACACTTTGGTGTCTGCGACCACGTTGTCGCAATCGGTGAAGGCGACGGCACCGGCATCGAGCAGGAAGCCGATCTCGGTCATCTCTCGCCCCTGCCGTCCCTTGGTCAGCGCGGCCATGGGCAGAACATTGACGGGCGCAGCCTCGCGCGCGCGGCGGATCACGAATTCGAGCGTTTCGGGGTTATCGATGGCCGGGTCCGTGTCGGGACGCGTAACCATCGTGGTGACGCCGCCTGCGGCGGCGGCAAGTCCGGCCGAGCCAAAGCTTTCCTTGTGCCGCTCGCCTGGTTCACAGACCTTTACACCCAGATCCACAAGGCCAGGGGCCAGGTGTTTCCTGTCACAGTCGACAGTCTCTCTGGCCTGCGGGTGGGGCGTCTCGTCCGTGATAATAGCCGAAATCTTGCCATCCGTGACGCCAAGCGCGCCGGTGATGACCGTACCGCCTTCGGGGTTGATCAGCTTGGCGTTTGTGAACAGCGTATCGGTCATCCGGCGATCCAAATCATGGCCCATGTGAACAGTCCCAAAAGGATCAGCACCACCGTGGCGACACGGCCCGACATGGCCGCATCTGATGGTTTCTTTTTTATGGTGTCCTGCGGGGCGGAATAGGGCTTGGCCGCCTCAGAGGTGACCGTTTCGGTCGCGCTCCAGTCGGTGGGCACTTCGCCGTAGGTGCCGATCAATGTCAGCGCGGGGTCGGGCGTCAGCGTGGTGGCGCTGCCCCCGAAGGCGCGGGAAAAGACGATCAGGACCCATCCGCCCAAGCGGTCGATCTTGGCCCGGTCGGGTGCGATTTGCTCGGATGGGACTGCATTGCCTTCGATCAGGTATCCGGCAAGGCCGACCCCTTCGAGGTCCGAAATCGGGAAAATCTCGACCTGTTCGGCGTCCACGTCCGCGCCAAGGGCTGTGTTGATCGCGTCCGGATCATCTTTGAGGGCGCGTGCCTCGTCATCGGTCATCGACAGGGCAAAAACCCGGATCACGCCGACCTCATGGGCGGGGATGGTGATGGGTGTCATGCCACGCCCCCTTGCAGCGCGCGTTGGTTGCGGGCCAGCAAGTCCATCGCCGCCATGCGCACGGCCACACCCATTTCCACCTGATCCTGAATGACGGAGCGGTTGATATCGTCCGCCAGGGTGCCGTCGATTTCGACCCCGCGGTTCATGGGGCCGGGATGCATCACGATGGCGTCGGGTTTGGCATGGGCCAGCTTGGCCGCGTCCAGCCCGTAGCGGTGATAATATTCGCGGCTGGATGGGATAAACCCGCCATCCATTCGCTCGCGTTGCAGGCGCAGCATCATGACCACGTCGACGTCCTTGAGACCCTCGGCCATGTCATCATAGACCTCGACACCGAATTCACCGATACCGGCGGGCATGAGGGTGGGCGGGGCAATAAGGCGGATCCGGTTCTCCATCTTGCCAAGCAGGATGATATTCGAGCGCGCAACGCGCGAATGCGCAATGTCACCGCAGATCGCGATGCTGAGCCGGTGCAGCCGCCCTTTGGCCCGCCGGATGGTGAGCGCGTCGAGCAAGGCCTGCGTCGGATGTTCATGCCGCCCGTCGCCTGCATTCAGCACAGCGCAATTGACCTTTTGGGCCAACAGATCGACCGCGCCGGAATGGGGATGGCGCACCACCAGCAGGTCGGGGTGCATCGCATTCAGCGTCATGGCGGTGTCAATCAGCGTCTCGCCCTTGGTGATCGAGCTGGCCTGCATGGCCATGTTCATCACGTCCGCCCCAAGCCGCTTGCCCGCCAGTTCGAAACTGGCCTGCGTGCGGGTTGAATTTTCAAAGAACATGTTGACCTGCGTGAGGCCCGCCAGCGCATCGCCATGCTTTTGCGTCGCACGGTTCAGGGTTACGTAGTCTTCGGCCAGATCAAGCAGCGTCGTGATCTCGTCCTGGCGCAGATGTTCGATGCCCAGAAGGTGGCGATGGGTGAAGGTCATGGTGATCCTTTGGCGCGTCTGGCGCGCTTATAGGCGGTGCGGGGTGGGCGCGGCAAGCGGTCGGATTTGCATATTTGTCGGAACAATGAAGGGCATTTTGGTTTCCAATGGGGCACGATAGGTTGGGCTTATGGAATCGGCTGAATATTACGGCACGTTGGCGGCCCTGGCCTGGCAGATTGAGCTGGGCGTGGATGAGTGCATCGCTGATGCACCCCTCGACCGCTATGACGTGCCTGCGGCTGCGGCGAAACCCGCCGTCCCGGCGGTTGCGCCGTTGTCGGCCCCGGTGGTGGTTGAGGGCCCTGATCCGGTCGCTGCGGCCCAGGCGGCGGCGGATGCGGCGCAGGACCTGGATGGTTTGCGTGCGGCGCTGGCCACGTATGAGCATTGCGAGTTGAAGCTGGGCGCGCGCAATCTGGTCTTTGCCGATGGCACCCCCGGTGCGCGTGTGATGATCGTGGGAGAGGCCCCGGGCCGGGATGAGGATCGCGAGGGGCGTCCCTTTGTGGGTCGTGCAGGGCAATTGCTCGACAAGATGCTGGCCGCCATTGATCTGAGCCGTGAAAGTTCCGTCTACATCACCAACGTGCTGCCATGGCGTCCGCCGCAGAACCGCGACCCCAAGCCCGAAGAGATCGCGATGATGCAGCCCTTTCTGCACCGCCATATCGCGCTGGCAAATCCGGATGTGCTGATGATCATGGGCAATCATTCCTGTCAGGCGTTGCTCGGCAAGCGCGGGATCACCCGTCTGCGTGGGGATTGGACGCAGGCCGCAGGCAAGCCTGCGATCCCGATGTTTCACCCCGCCTATCTGCTGCGCAATCCGGCCGCCAAACGCGATGCCTGGGCCGATCTGCTCAGCCTCAAGGCGCGGTTGCGCGATGGTTGATCCGATCCTTTTGCTGGCCTTCGTGCCCGCAGGCCTCGCGCTGAACCTGACGCCGGGGGCGGACATGATGTTCTGCCTCGGCCAAGGGGTGCGGTCGGGCCCGCGCGCCGCATTGGCGGCAAGCGCGGGCATCTCGCTTGGGGCTTTCATCCACACAGCGTTGGCCGGCCTCGGCCTTGGCGCGGTCGTTGCCGCCTTGCCTTGGGCGTTCGAGGCGATCCGGTGGGTTGGCGTTGCCTACCTTTTGTGGCTCGCGGCGCAGACATTGCGCAGCACCGTCAAGGCCGCAGTGCCCACAACCACGCCGCGCCGCGCCTTTCGTTCAGGTCTGTTCGTGAACCTGACGAACCCCAAGGTCATCCTGTTCGTGCTGGCCTTCGTGCCGCAATTCGTCGACCCCGCCGCCGGGCCCGTGCTGGGGCAATTCCTGATTTTCGGTGCGATGCTCGCCCTTGGCGGGTTTGTGATCAACGGGGCCGTGGGGGTCTTTGCAGGCGGCATCGGGCAACAGCTTGCGCGTGGCAGCCGGGTGCTCGACTGGATTTCAGCCAGTGTGTTCGCGGCCTTGGCCGTGCGTTTGGCGGTATTGGAGCGGACATGAGTCGAATCAACGAAGACCTTGATTTCATTGCCATCCGGATCGCGGTTCTGACCGTCAGCGACACCCGTGATCTGAGCGCGGACCGTTCGGGCGACGTGCTTGTGGGGCGGATCGCGGATGCAGGTCACACGCTCGCGGATCGCAAGATCCTGCCGGATGAGCGCGCCCAGATCGCAGATCAGTTGCGCGCGTGGTGCGATGATCCGCAGATCGATGTGGTGATCTCGACCGGGGGTACGGGCCTCACGGGGCGCGACGTCACGGTCGAGGCGCACCGGGATGTCTATGAAAAGGAGATCGACGCCTTCGGCACCGTCTTTACCGTCGTGTCGATGCAAAAGATCGGAACAAGTGCAGTGCAAAGTCGCGCCACGGGGGGTGTGCGCAACGGCACCTATCTGTTTGCGCTGCCCGGCAGTCCGGGGGCGTGCAAGGACGCATGGGACGAAATCCTGGGCCGCCAGCTCGATTACCGCCACCGCCCCTGCAATTTCGTCGAAATATTACCGCGCCTCGACGAACATCAGCGACGGAAATAGGATACGCGCCCGTAACAGTATTGTTGTTTGGTATTCCGCGTGGGTGGTCTACCTTATATTGTGCTGCGATCCTGTGGCCTAAAGGCGTGAAAAGATGCGATTTTTGAGGCAAAGCCTGATTGGACTGGTGCTTGTGGCGCTCAGCCTCGGGCTGTTGGTCTATGCCGGACAGATTGTCGGGGCGGCGTTGCAGACCCGGCTGGCGCAAGACTCAAAGGCTCCGCCAGCGCGCGAACGTGTCTTTGCGGTGGGTGTTGTGCGCGCCACGCCCGACACCGTCACCCCGGTCTTGGAAAGCTTTGGCGAGATCAAGAGCCGTCGTCGCCTTGAATTGCGCGCTGCGGCGTCTGGTCGGGTGATCGAACTGGCCGACGGGTTCGAGGATGGCGGGGATGTGCGCGCAGGCCAAGTGCTTGTGCGCATCGATCCCGCGGATGCGCAGGCCGCCGCGGATCGCGCCGACGCCGATCTGATGGATGCCGAGGCCGAGTTGCGTGACGCCGAGCGCACGCTAGCCCTGTCGCGCGATGAAGAGACGGCGGCGCAGGATCAGGCGAACCTGCAACAGCGTGCCTATGAGCGACAGGTTGATCTGGCCGAGCGGGGTGTGGGCACTGCCGCAGCGGTCGAAGCCGCCGAATTGGCTGCCGCATCGGCCCGCCAATCCGTGTTGTCGCGCCGTCAGGCCGTGACAGCAGCGGCGGCACGCATCGACCAGGGCAACACCCGGCTCGCCCGCGCGCGTATCGCGCTGGCCGAGGCTGAACGCGCCTTGAATGACACAACGCTCACGGCACCCTTTGATGGCACACTCAGCGAAACCGATGTAGTAGCGGGCCGTCTGGCATCGGCCAATGAAAAACTGGCCGTGCTGATCGACGCCCAAGCGCTTGAGGTCGCCTTTCGCGTTTCGACCGCGCAGTATACGCGACTGCTGGATGCGGATGGCGCGGTGATCCCGGCCCTCGTCACGGTCACGCTGGATGTGGCGGGCATTGACCTGTCCGCCAGCGGTGTGATCAGCCGCGCCAGTGCGGGGGGCGAGATGCAGACCGGGCGGCTCATCTTTGCCCGTCTCGACACGGCGCGGGGGTTCAAGCCCGGTGATTTCGTGACAGTCGCGGTCGAGGAACCCCCGCTCGACAACGTGGTGCGCCTGCCTGCGTCCGCCATCGATGCCAATAACACGGTGCTGGTTTTGGGTGAGGATAACCGTCTCGAGTCGATTGAGGTGCGGCTGATGCGCCGTCAGGGCGATGATATTCTGGTACGCAGCGCTGATCTGATCGGGCGCGATGTCGTTGAGGCCCGTTCACCCCTGTTGGGTGCTGGCATCTTGGTCCGCCCCTTGCGCGCCGATCAGGCGATGGCAACGGAACCGGAGATGCTGGAACTCAGCGCCGAACGCCGCGCGCGCCTGGTTGCCTTTGTCGAAGGCAACACGCGCATGCCGGCCGAAGCCAAGGCCCGCGCGCTGGCCCGCCTCAGCGAAGACCGTGTGCCAGCCCAGATGGTCGAACGGATCGAAAGCCGGATGGGAGGCTAGGGTATGGCGCGCGCGATCCCCAAGGCGGCGGGCGGCATCCTCAGCTATTTCGTGCGCCACCGGACGGTTGCGAACCTGCTTCTTCTGGTCATGGTTGTCGCAGGGGTGGTCGCAATCCCCAACATGCGCGCGCAGTTTTTCCCGGATGTGATCATCGACGACGTAACCGTGACTGTTCAGTGGGACGGGGCAGGGGCCGAGGATGTGGATGCGGGCATCGTGCAGGTTCTTGAGCCGGGTCTGCTGGCCGTGGAAGGGGTCGAATCCTCCTCTGCTACATCGCGCGAGGGCACCGGCTCGATCACGCTCGAATTCGAGCCGAACTGGGATATGGGCCGGGCGGCAGACGATGTGCAGACGGCTGTCGATGCGGTCACGACCCTGCCCGAAGAGGCCGAAGAGCCGACCGTGCGTCGTGGGGCCTGGCGCGACCGGGTGACGGATGTGGTGATCACCGGCCCCGTCGATCCGCAGCAACTGGGCCTGTTCGCCGATGAACTCGTCGTGCGTCTGTTCGCCGAAGGGGTCACGCGCACCACCATTCGCGGGGTCGCCGCACCGCAGATCATGATCGAGGTGCCCTCGCTCGCGCTGATCGCCAATGACGTGACCATGGCTCAGATCGCCGCGGCCATCTCCGCCGAGGTTGATACGGATCCCGCAGGCGATGTGACAGGGGCCAACGCGCGCGTGCGGACCGGCACGCAAAAGCGCACCCCCGAGGCGATTGGGGGGATCGTGCTGCGCTCGAACCCGGACGGTTCCAAGTTGCGCATCCGCGACGTGGCGCGGGTCGACCAGTTGGGCGCGGCGCGCAATCGCAGTTATTTCGTGGGCGACGATCCCGCTGTCTCGATCCGGGTGGACCGCTCGAACCGGGGCGATGCGATTGCCGTACAGGCGCAAGTTGAAGACGTGGCGGCCGAACTGCAATCGACCTTGCCCCCATCCGTCTCGGTCGAGTTGATCCGCACCCGGGCCGAGGCGATATCGGCCCGCCTCAACATCCTCATTGACAACGCGATGGTGGGCCTGGCGCTGGTGGTCAGCCTGCTGTTCCTGTTCCTGAATGCACGCACGGCGCTTTGGGTGGCGGCGGGCATTCCGGTGGCGTTGATGGCGGCGATTGCGCTGATGTATGTGGGCGGGCTGACGATCAACATGGTGTCGCTGTTCGGGCTGATCATCACGCTTGGGATCGTGGTGGATGATGCGATTGTGGTGGGGGAACACGCCGATCACCGCTACCGCGCCTACGGCGAGCCGCCCTTGGTGGCGGCGGAGAACGCGGCACGGCGCATGGCGATGCCGGTGTTCGCCGCGACGCTCACGACCGTGATTGCCTTCTTCGGGCTGGTCGCAGTGGGCGGGCGGTTCGGCGATCTGATCCGCGACATTCCCTTCACGGTCATCGTGGTGCTGATCGCCTCGCTGATCGAATGTTTCCTGATCCTGCCGCATCATATGGGCCACGCGCTGGCCGCTTCGGATCGCCAACGCTTCAGCCGGGTCAAGCTGTGCCTTGCGGTGGCCAGCATCGCGGTGCTGATGGGGGTCATTTCGGGCGCGCTTGCCTATGTGTTGTTGCCCGGCGCGATGGAGGGTTTGGGCGACGCCGCCCCCTACGTGGCCCTCGGCCCGCTGGTGGCGGCCGGGCTGTTCCTGCTCTCGTCCCGCGCGCGCAAAGCCGAGTGGGTGGCGGCGATGGGCCTGCGTGGCCTCGACACACCGTCCTTCATCGTCAATCGCGGGTTTGAGTGGATGCGCGAACGGGTCTTTCGCCCCTTCATGGCTGGTGTGATCACCGCCCGTTATGCAGTTTTGGCGGGCGTTTGTGTGATCCTTGCCTCGCAGGTTGCCTTGTTCATCGAAGGCGACGTGCGCTGGCGGTTTTTCAATGCACCGGAGCGCGGGTCGGTCACCGGTAATTTCGTGATGGTCGAGGGGGCGAGCCGCGCCGACACGCTTGAGATGATGCGCGAGATGCAGCGCGCGACCGAAGCACTTGGGGCCGAATATGAGGCCGAACACGGGCGAAATCCGATCGATTATGTTATCGCCGAGATCGGGGGGAATGCAGGGCGCGGCCTGGCCGGGACCGACAGCAAGGATCCCGATCTTTTGGGCGGCATTTCCATCGAATTGATCGACGCCGATCTGCGCCCCTATTCGTCGTTTGCCTTTGTGGCCGCCCTGCAGGATGCGGTGATCCACCACCCGCTCGTGGAAACGGTCAGCTTTCGCGGCTGGCGGTCCGGGCCCGGGGGCGATGCGCTGGATGTCGAATTCTTTGGCGCGGACACCGACACCCTCAAGGCCGCCTCCGAAGACCTCAAACGCGCATTGCTGCAATATCCCGAGGTCAGCGCGGTTGAGGACAATCTGGCCTATGACAAAGAGGAGTTGATCCTTGATCTGACCCCCCAAGGGCAGGCCCTTGGGTTCACCATCGACACGTTGGGCCGCGCCCTGCGGGATCGGCTGAACGGGATCGAGGCAGCGACCTATCCCGACGGACCACGCAGCGCCGAAATCCGGGTCGAACTGCCTGAAAATGAGCTGACGGCCGACTTTCTGGACCGCACCCAGATGCGCACGCCTGAGGGCACCTATGTGCCCCTTGCAGACATCGTCAGCGTTGAGCGGCGTACCGGCTTTTCGACCGTGCGGCGCGAAAACGGGGTGCGGCTGATTTCGGTCACGGGTGATATCTCCGAAGATGACGCGGGGCGCGCTGCCGAAATCAATGCGGCACTGGCCGAAGACATCCTGCCCACCATCGCCTCCGAACGGCAGGTGGAGTATCGCCAATCGGGTCTCAACGAACAGGAAGACGAATTTCTGAGCGATGCGATGACCGGATTGGTTCTGTGTCTGGCGGGGATTTACCTCGTCCTGTCATGGGTGTTTTCCAGTTGGACCCGGCCCATCGTGGTCATGGCTGTCATCCCGTTCGGGCTGGTGGGTACGATCTACGGGCATGCGCTGTGGGACATCCCGCTGAGCATGTTCACCGTCGTGGGCCTTTTGGGCATGACAGGGATTATCATCAACGATTCCATCGTGTTGGTGACGACGATTGATGACTATGCCAGCGAACGCGGGCTGGTGCCGTCGATCATTGATGGGGCTGCGGATCGGCTGCGCCCCGTGATCCTGACCACGCTGACGACGGTGCTGGGCATGGCCCCGCTGCTTTATGAAACGTCGCAACAGGCGCAGTTCCTCAAGCCCACGATTGTAACGCTGGTTTACGGTCTGGGGTTCGGGATGGTGCTGGTGCTGCTTGTCGTGCCGGCCTTGGTCGCGGTGCAACATGATGTGGGCCGTCAGGTGCGGGCCATGCGGCGTGGGCTGCGCGCGCCTGCGGGTGTGGTGCGGTGGGGGTTCATGGGCCTCTGGGCCGTGGTGCTGGCATGGTTTGGCGTGACGATGGGTCATGCGCTGATCTGGGGCGATTTGCCGGATGTGATCCTTGGCGCTGTCCCGCAATTGGCGGGCAGCGGTGGCATGACGGGTGCGCTCGCGGTGTTCTCGGCTGGAGTTTTGATCGTGGGGTTTGTGGCTTACGTGCTCAGTGCCATTGGCTTTGCCCTGATGCGCCGGGCGTCCTAGCCCGCAGTGCAGCCGCGCACGTCCACCGCATAATCGCCGCCCAGAATGGTGATCCGCACGTCCGAGCGGTTGAGCGCGAAGGCCCCGCCATCGGGATGGATCATCTCGCTGACGGCCACCACGGTGTCGCCTTGCCGCGTGGTGCGCGCTTCGCTGATCCACAGGCCGGGCGTGCCGGTTTCGATGACAGCCACCTCGGTGCCGCCGGTGTGGGGCAGGGTCACATGGGCCTCGAGCTGCATACCCAGATCGGTGGGGCGCAGGCGGCAGGTGGCGGCGCGCACGCCTGCCTCGTCCGCGCTGTAGGGCGCATCGGCAAGAGCGGCGACGATGGCCGGGGTCGGGCTGGGGTCGGGTGCATCCAGCGTCTCATCAATCTTGAATTGGTGGGGCACGCAAACCTCGGCGCAGACCCCGATGGACACGGTGCTGCGCAACCGGACCGGTTTGCCGCTGGTGCTTGGTGTCAGATACATTGGGATGACCACCTCATCGGAATACCCGATGGAGCGCATACCGTTTTGCGAGTGGACTTGCGGGGTGGGCCAAGCGATCGAAACAGCCTCAAGATTGCGCGCGCGGCTCCAGTCGAAATGGGGCGGGATGCCCGCATCGCCCGGCGCACGCCAATAGGTTTTCCAGCCCGGCGCAAGGGTCAGCCGCAACGCAGCCACCCGCCGTCCATCGGGCAAATCCCAGCCCTGCAACACGTCGGCCTGGACCACATCGTCAAACTGCCCTTGGGCAAGGGCGGGCATGGCTGTGGCGCACAGGGCCAGAGCCGCGGCAGGGTTCAAAGCGCGTTTCATGGCCCCTACATGGCCTTGCGGGCAATGAAATCCAAGTCACGATCCGGTGGGGTGTGCGTGGGCGTGCCTTTGCCGGTGCGCGCCTCGCCCCTTGTCGGGCGCGCGGCAGGGTTGCATGGTGAGAGCTGATGGCAACAGGATGGCCCATGCAGGACCCCGAAGACCTCAACCAGATCCTTGATCTGACCGGTACGCTGTTGATTGCGATGCCGGGCATGGGTGATCCGCGCTTTGACCGGTCGGTCGTGTTCATGTGCGCCCATTCGGATGATGGGGCGATGGGCCTGATTGTGAACAAGCCAGCCCATGACATGGAAGTGGGCGAGTTGATGGCGCAGCTTGACATCACCCCTCAGACCCGTGCGGCGAAGATGCCGGTCCATTTCGGCGGGCCTGTCGAGACGACGCGCGGCTTTGTGCTGCATACGGATGACTACCGCTCGCGGCTCCAGACGCTAAGTATTGCAGGGGGGTTCGGGATGACAGCGACGCTGGACGTTCTCGAAGATCTTGCCGCTGGAGAGGGGCCGGACCGCGCTTTGGTGATGCTGGGGTATGCAGGATGGGGCCCAGGGCAGCTTGAGGCCGAGATTGCCGACAATGGCTGGCTGACGGTGAATGCGCATGCCGATCTTGTGTTTGGCACCGGTGACGGGGGCAAATGGATGGGTGCGCTGAAAACGCTTGGGATTGACCCGTTGGGTCTGTCCGGTGCGGCAGGACGGGCCTGAACGCAGGCGCAGGACACCTGCGCCTTACCTACCCCACAACATCGGCATGCCGTAAGGCGGAGGTGTCCTCCGCCCAAATTCATCCGCTCAGCGCGGTGCGGCCGCCCGTCTCAGCCGGTCATTTATCGCGCGACCCAGCCCTTTGTCGGGAATGGGGGCGACAGCGATGGGCTGCCCCAAAGCGTTCAGCCGGTGCAGATGGTCAAACAGATGCGCCGCCGCCTCGATCAGATCACCGCTGACCGACAGGTTCAGATCGGACTGCATGGGGCCAAAGCCCAATAGGACTTCTCCGGGATGGGCTTGGTTTGCGTTCAGCCGGACGCTCGCGTCCGGTGCGTAATGCGATGCCAATTGGCCGGGGGCGGTGATCTGGTTGGCCCGCTTGGCCAAGGGCCCGATGATCGCCTCGATCTGTTCGACCGCAATGCCGCCGGGGCGCAAAAGGGCCGGGGGTTCTCCCCCGATGATCGTGGATTCAAGTCCTACCGGACATCCCCCGCCATCCACCACCGCGTCGATGATGCCGGACAGATCGGCCAGTACGTGTGCCGCCTTCGTGGGACTGATCCGCCCCGATAGGTTGGCGGACGGGGCCGCAACGGGTCCGTCAAAAGCGCGCAAGATCTGTTGGGCAAGCGGGTGGGCAGGGACCCTGATCGCGACCGTCTCAAGGCCCGCCGTGACCAGGGGGGACAGCCCATGACCCGTCACCAGTGGCAACACCAGCGTCAACGCAGCAGGCCAGAACGCAGCGGCCAGTTGCAGCGCCGTGTCGTCGAACTGCGCGAACCTGCGCGCCGCTTCGAGGTCAGGCACATGCACGATCAGCGGGTTGAAACTGGGTCGCCCCTTGGCCGCGAATATCTGCGCCACCGCGCGGCCATTTCTGGCGTCACCCCCAAGCCCATAAACCGTCTCGGTCGGGAACCCCACCAACCCACCGCGGCCCAGCACCGCGACAGCGGCTGCGATCCCTTGTGCATTGGGGTGCAAGGTCTGCGTGTCGATCCTGTTCATCTCTTGGGCATATCTGTCGAAGCGACCTTGTTGTGACGCGGCGTTTGAGTTGCGATGGAGGCCTCGCGTCCGCATCTATTGTATCAAAGACGCCCCTTTACGCGTGAGCCTTGCGCTTGCCAAGACATTCATATTCGGAGTCCTTCTGATGCCATATCGCGCCCCCGTTGACGACTATACATTCCTGTTTGAGCACGTGGTCGGACTGGATCAGGTCACGTCAACCGATCGCTTTGCCGAGGCAACGCCCGATGTGACCAGCGCGATCCTGACCGAAGCGGGCAAGCTGAGCGAAGATATCATGGCCCCGTTGCAGCGCCCCGGCGACTTGCATCCCGCACGCCTTGAAAACGGTGTCGTGCGCACCTCTCCCGGTTACGCCGAGGGCTACAAAGCCATCGCCGAAGGCGGTTGGGTCGGCATTGCGGCGGACCCTGAATATGGCGGCATGGGCCTGCCCATGACCGTGACGACGGCGGTGAATGAAATGATGAGCGCGGCCTGCCTGTCCCTGCAACTCGCCCCGCTGATGTCCCAAGGCCAGATCGAGGCGCTGGAACACCACGCCAGTGACGCCATCAAGGACCTTTACCTGCCCAAACTGATCTCGGGCGAGTGGACCGGCACCATGAACCTGACCGAGCCGCAGGCCGGGTCGGACGTGGGCGCGCTGTCGTCCAAGGCCGAGGACAATGGCGACGGGACCTACAGCATCTCTGGCCAGAAGATTTACATCTCCTGGGGTGACAATGATTTTACCGAAAATGTCTGCCACCTTGTGCTCGCCCGACTGCCTGGCGCGCCTGCGGGGACCAAGGGCATCAGCCTGTTCCTCGTGCCCCGCAACATTCCGGACGAAAACGGCAATGCAGGCGTGGCGAATTCCCTCAAGGTTGTCAGTCTCGAGCACAAGATGGGCTTGCACGGCTCGCCGACCTGCGTGATGCAATATGATGGCGCCAAAGGCTGGCTTGTCGGCCCCGAAGGCGGCGGCATGGCGGCCATGTTCACCATGATGAACAACGCGCGCCTCGGCGTCGGCGGGCAGGGCGTGGGCGCGGCTGAGGGTGCTTATCAGCACGCGCTTGGCTATGCGCTGGACCGCAAGCAGGGCAAGACCGAGGGCGAAACCGGCACGATCATCGACCATGCCGACGTGCGTCGGATGCTGATGACGATGCGCTCGGAAACCTATGCCGCAAGGGGCATTGCGCTGATGTGCGCCGTTGCCATCGACATGGCCACCGCCACTGGTGAGGCGGCTTGGAAATCGCGCGCCGCGCTGCTGACCCCCATCGCCAAGGCGTTTGGGACGGATATAGGCAACGAGGTCGCGGCCATGGGCATTCAGGTGCATGGCGGGATGGGCTTTGTCGAGGAAACAGGGGCGGCGCAATATGCCCGCGATGTGCGGGTGACCACGATCTATGAGGGTACCAACGGCATTCAGGCCATGGATCTTGTAGCGCGCAAGATGATGGACGGGGGTGAGGCCGCGAGCCTGATCTTTGACGAGATCGAAGCCGCCGCCGAAGCCGCCCGTGACACGCTGCCGGATCTGGCCGAGACCGTCTGGCAGGCCAGCGAATCCTTGCGCGAAACCACCGAGTGGATGATCGAAAAGAACCACCGTGTCCGTTTTGCGGGGGCTGTGCCGTACCTGCGCGCCTTTGCCCGCGTGCTGGGCGCTTATGTCCACCTGACATCGGCAACGGCTGAGCCGGACGGGGTGCGCGCCAAGGTCGCGCGCTTCTATATCCAGCGTATCCTGCCCGAGCATTCGAGCCTTCTGGCGCACGCGATGGCGGGAGATTATGACGTCTATGCGCTGACACCCGAAGAGTTCGCGGCCTAAAGCGTGGCCGCACCTGCCGCCGCCGGGCTGAGATATCCGTGGGAAGACCCACCCGCACCGGGTGCCGCCATCGAGG
The DNA here is from genome assembly GCF_947494755.1 of uncultured Tateyamaria sp. GTDB lineage: Bacteria > Pseudomonadota > Alphaproteobacteria > Rhodobacterales > Rhodobacteraceae > Tateyamaria. Next base: position 184,828 of record NZ_CANLVZ010000002.1, on the reverse strand, counting down.
TGGCACCCGATTTGCTGTGGATGCGCCTGCCGCTGCCGATGAAGCTGGACCACGTAAACGTCTATGCGCTGGATGACGGCGACAGCTGGACGGTGATCGACACCGGATTTGCCTCGAACAAGACGCGGGGGATTTGGGCCGACCTGATGGCGGGCCCGATGCAGGGCAAGCCGGTCGCGCGGGTTGTCGTGACCCATCACCACCCGGACCATGTGGGCCTGGCGGGCTGGTTCCAGTCCGAATTTGGGGCCGAGTTGATCACCACCCGCACTGCCTGGCTGTTTGCGCGGATGCTGACGCTGGATGTGCAGGATGCGCCCGTCCCTGAAACGCTCGACTTCTGGCGCAGCGCAGGGATGGACGCGCAGGTGTTCGAGGCACGACGGCAGGAACGGCCCTTTAACTTCGGCGACATCGTGGCACCGATGCCGCTTGGCTATACGCGGATCAGGCAGGGTGACATCATCGAGATGGGCGGGCGGACATGGGACATCCATATCGGCAACGGGCACGCCCCCGAACACGCCACCTTCTGGAGCCGGGATGACAATCTGGTGCTCTCGGGCGATCAGATCCTGCCCTCGATCAGTCCCAATATCGGGGTATATGCCACCGAGCCGATGGCCGATCCGATCGGTGACTGGCTTGAGGCGTGCGAGCGACTGGCACCCCTTGCGCGCGCGGATCACCTTGTGCTCGGCGGGCACAAGCTGCCCTTCACCGGCCTACCCACGCGGATGCGCCAGTTGATCGACAACCACCATGGTGCGCTTGAAAGGCTCCACGCCTTTATCGACACACCCAAGGCCGCCGCCGACTGCTTTGCGCCACTGTTCAAGCGCAAGATCGGCGAGGGCGAATATGGGCTCGCGCTGGTCGAGGCCATTGCGCATCTGTCTCACCTTTATCAGACTGGGCGCGCAACCCGCGCACGGCGTGACGACGGGGCGTGGGTCTATCAGCGCAAAGGGTGACGACATGGACGAAACGATCAAAACCGCCGCCGAAGCGGTTGAGGCGGACGCCTTGCCGCGCCGCCACGAGGTTCATGCCGACCCCAATGCACGCAATGCGGCCGACCAGCCGATGCCCAAAGGGGTCAGTAAGACTCCCACAGCCCAGAAAAGCGCGGCCCAATGGGCCTATGAGCGCATCATCATGTACCTCAAGAACTTCGAGGAAAGCCTTGATAACGAACATGAGGTCGCGATGGGATTCGCAGGCGGGGATGCAGGCGTCATGCGGATCGAGGGGATGGGATATTTCGACCCCGATATCGTGACATTTTACGGCAGCGACCCGACCGGGGCCAAGACCCAGCTTGTGCAGCATGTGACCCAGCTCAACGTCATGCTGCGTGCATTGCCCAAAGCGGTCGAGCGGTCCGAACCCAACCGGATCGGGTTTCGACTGGCCCAGGACCTTGAGGACGATTGATCGCGCCTCCACACTGAATTGACGCAGTGACAGCATGATCCGGATGCGCTAAAGCCCCGGGCAAGCCAATTCGAAGGAAGTAAAAAATGTCAGATCACAAGCACGGCGAGATGGACGTCAAAACCCATGAGAAAACCTTTGACGGGTTCATGGCGTGGACCAAATGGACTGTGATCGTGATCCTTGTGCTGTTGATCGGCATGGCGATCTTTATCTCCTGATCAAGAGTGGGGTTTGGGATGCGTGTGATCGCGGCATTTGCGATGTGTCTGGTGCTGGCCGCCTGTGCGCAGCCTCCGGCGGTGCCTTATGCCTCAGACGAGCGTGTGGCCGCATCCGCCTATCGCGAACCCGGCCCCAACACGCTGACCGTCTTTACCATGGTCAGCAATCGCAATGGCAAAGGGGCGCATTCCGCCCTCATGATCAACGGCACGCAGCGGGTGATCTTTGACCCCGCCGGATCGTTCGTAAACGAGCGGGTCCCCGAACAGGAAGACGTGCTGTATGGAGTCTCGCCCGCAGTCCTCAAAGGATACAAAAGCGCGCATGCCCGCAGCACCTATCACGTGGTCAGCCAGACCGTCGAAGTGACCCCCGAGCAGGCCGCCGTGGCCCTGCGGCTGGCGACCACAAACGGGGCGGTGCCACGCGCCTTCTGCACCAGTGCCACCACAGGGCTGATACAGCGTGTGCCGGGCTTTCAGGCGATTGAGTCGACCATGTTCCCGACCCGGCTCATGGAACAGATGTCGACATGGCCCGGCGTTGTCGAAGAGAAGTACTACGAAGATGATGCGGGCGACATCGTGGACGGCGTGGCCGGAATTGTGCTGCCCGATTAAGCGCGCCTAGCCCAGACCATAGACCAGTGCGAGCAGGGTCGCAGCACCCGCTCCGATGGCCAGAAAGACGTTTTTGGTCCACGTACCCACCGCCAGCGTGACGATAGCCGCCGCAATACGCGTCGGCTCTGTGCTGCCAGTTTCGCCTGAAAACACCACAAGCGGCGTGACCAATGCGGGCAGAATCGCAACAGCCGTATAGCGCAAGTGACGCAGCAGCCATTCCGGCAAAGGCCGATCCCCGACAAATCCCAAGAAGGTAAAGCGCAGCAGAAAACTGCCCGCGCCAAGGCCGAAAATCACGGTCCACAAGAGGGTGGTGTCGATCACACTGCGCGCCTTTTCAGCCAAAGCTCGGTCTGTGCGCCCGCGATCATCCCCGCCGCGCCCGCCAGCATCAGGCCCATCGAATAGGGCACATTGACCGCAAGCAGACTGACCACGACCGCAACGAAGGCGGCAATCACGTGTGGCATGGTGCGCAGCATCGGGGCTACCATCGACAGGAACGCGATGGGCAAGGCAAAATCCAAAGGCACGTCCGGGGGGAGCGTGGTGCCAAGGGCCGCACCCGCATAGCTGCTGGCAAACCACACTATCATGACCAAGGTGCAGGTCCCGAAATAATAGGCCATACGCTGCGGCACGCTAAGCTCGGGCGCGGCCTCGAATTTCGCGTGGCTTAGCGCATAGCTTTGATCGACCAGCAAGTATGCCGCAAAGATCCGCTGCCACAGGGGCGCGCCGCCCAGATAGGGGGTGAGCGCGGCGGAATACATCGCCACACGCAGGTTCACAGCCAGCGCGGACATCAGCACAATGATGGTCGGGGCTTCGTCCTGCATCAGTTGCAGGGCGGTGAATTGGGCCGCGCCCGCGATCACCACCAGTGAAAAGCTCATGACCTCGAACACGCTTAGACCGGCCTCGGTCGCCAACACGCCAAACAGCGCCGCGAACGGTCCGGCGACGGCCACAAAGGGTGCGCCATCGCGCACACCGGCAAGATATGCCGATTTGGTGGTGGTGGAGGACATAAGGACGCCTTACCGTGGGTTCGTAACGCTTAGCGGTCCGCATCCCGCGATGCAATTGGGGGCATCACATTGGCACAGCACGACGACTTGACCGGATACATCATCGCGCCCGACCCGCAGGCCGCCCGCCTGACGCGCAGCGTCGTGGGCCATGACCAGACCGGCGCTCCCTCCGAGATTTCCGTGGTCGAAGAACGCCCGCTGACAATCTTTCTGAACGGGCAGGAAATTGTCACTGCGATGACCATCGGTGACTATCCCGACTACCTGGCGCTTGGGTTTTTGCGCAATCAGGGGATGTTGCTGGCCTCGGATGAGGTGACGGGTGTGTCTTATGATGACGAGTTGGAAACCGTTGTCGTGCGCACCGCCACTCCTACCAATCACGAGGAAAAGCTGAAGAAAAAGACACGCACCAGCGGGTGCGCCGTCGGCACTGTTTTTGGCGACATGATGGAGGGGCTTGAGGATGTGCGTTTGCCTGCAACCCCTGTGAAAACATCGGATTTGTATGCTTTGGCGGGGCGGATCAACCGGACGCCATCCTTGTACCTGACAGCCGGTGCGATCCACGGCACTGTCTTGTGTCAGCGGGCGCAACCTCTTGTTTATATGGAGGATGTGGGTCGTCACAACGCGGTCGACAAGATTGCAGGCTGGATGCTGTCCGAAGGGGTCAGCGCGGCGGACAAGGTGCTTTACACGACCGGACGACTGACATCCGAGATGGTGATCAAGACCGCGATGATGGGGGTGCCTGTGCTGGCGTCCCGATCCGGGTTTACCGCCTGGGGCGTCGAGATTGCCCAACAGGTCGGGCTAACGCTGATCGGTCGGATGCGCGGCCAGCGCTTTATCTGCCTGAGCGGAGAGGACCGGCTGGTGCGCGATATCGATCCGACTTCGGTGCCGGATGAGCCGCGCAAATCCGGACGCAAGGCCAGCGCATGAAACAGCCCCTTGGTGTGATCCTCGCAGGTGGGCAGGCCACGCGCATGGGCGGTGGTGACAAGGGTGTGCGCCTGCTTGGGGGGCGTCGTCTGTTTGACCACGTGCTGGATCGATTGGCTCCGCAGGTGGCGGGTGTGGCGCTGAATGCCAATGGAGATCCGGCCCGCTTTGCCGATCTGAACCTGCCGGTGATTGCCGACAGCATCGATGGGTTCGTGGGGCCGCTTGCAGGCGTGCTGGCTGGTCTGGACTGGGCCGCAAGCGAAGGAGCGAATGCCATCGTGACGGTGGCAGCAGACACGCCGTTCTTTCCCTGCAATCTTGTGCCGTGCCTACAGTTGGCTGGCGAAGGGACAGCGCACCCACTCGTCCTTGCTGCCACCCCTGATCCCAAACGGGGACAAGCCCGCCACCCGACCTTTGGGCTGTGGCCTGTTGCCTTGCGCGATGATCTGCGCGCCGCCCTTGCGGATGGGGTGCGCAAAGTCGTTCAATGGACTGACCAGCATGACGGGCGCACGGCGCTGTTTCCCGACGAAGCCGCCTTTTTCAACGTAAACACGCCCGACGATCTGATCCGGGCCGAGGCGATGTTATGAGACTATACGGCATTGTAGGTTGGAAAAATGCAGGCAAGACCGGGCTGATGGAACGTCTTGTGAGCGAGATTGCAGGGCGGGGCTTTTCGGTCTCGACTGTCAAGCATGCGCACCACTCTTTTGATGTGGACCACCCCGGCAAAGACAGCTTTCGCCACCGCGCGGCAGGGGCGCAAGAGGTGCTGCTGGCGTCGCGCCAACGCTTTGCGCTGATGCACGAGTTACGCGGGTCGGATGAGCCGACGCTGGAGGCGCTGCTTGCCAAGCTCGCCCCTGTCGATCTGGTGTTGGTCGAGGGGTATAAACGCGACGCACACCCCAAGGTCGAAGCCTATCGCGCCGCCACGGGCAATCCGTTGATCGCGCCGGACGATCCCACCGTCCGGGCCGTGGCAAGTGACAGCCCATTGTCGCTGGATCGCCCTGTGTTTGATCTGAACGACACGCGTGCGATTGCGGATTTCATCCTGCGCGAGGTGGCATTGTGAGCCTAGCGCGCGGGCCCTTTGACACCATCATCATGGTCGATTGGTCGGGCGGCAACCAAGGGTCCGCCACACCGCAGGCGGATGCCATCTGGGCCTGTATTGCCCAAAAAAACGAGGTCGACGCCCCGGTTTATCTGCGCAATCGCCAGCAGGCCGAGGATTGGTTGTGCAAAACGCTTGCCGCGGAGCGTGCCGGGGGACGGCGAGTCATGGTCGGGTTCGACTTTCCCTTCGGCTACCCCAAAGGGTTCGGACGCGCGCTGACAGGCAGCGATGATCCGTTTGAGCTCTGGGACTGGTTTGCCCACCGGATCAAGGACTCGCCGAAGGACAACAACCGCTTTGATGTGGCGGGTCAGATCAACCTGCAATTTGGCGGCAACGGCCCGTTCTGGGGCAACGGGTTGAAACGTGAGGTGCCGGGCCTGCCGCGCACCAAGGAGGGCTATGCCAACCCGTTTCCGATCAAGCGCGCGGCCGAAGAACACGCCACCCGCGCTTTTACAGTCTGGCAAATGTCAGGGGTTGGGTCCGTTGGCGGGCAGGTGATGATGGGCCTGCCCGTGCTGTCGCGGTTGCGTGCGTATTTCGGAGCTGCCCTTTCGGTCTGGCCGCTTGAGGGGCGTGATGCGCCGATTACCGTGGTCGAAATCTGGCCGTCGCTTACCGTTACTGACGTGCCGGACGGGTGGATCAAGGATCAATGGCAGGTCTATGAGGTGGCCCGCGTGGTGGCCGCGATGAACCCCGATCTGTTGAACCACATGCTGGATGTGCCGGTGACCCCCGAGGGCTGGATATTTGGCCTTGGCTTTGAGAACACATTGCGCGCGGCGGCACCTGCACCTTTGCGCAATGACTGTTTTGCGCTGCCTGCCGGGGTGGATTGGACGCCTGTGGATGTGGCCTTGTCCGATTTGCGCGCCCGGCTCGGACCAGTGGTGGGCACCCAGCCTTGCCCGATCGCGGCCGCCTTGGGTCGGGTTGTGTCCGCCGATATCCCCGCGCCGCGTGCCCATCCGCCACTGCCCAACACGGCAGTGGATGGATACGGCTTTGCCGGGGGACGCGACGCGGGCCCGCATGTCTTGCCACTGGTCGCGGCGGGCATGGCTGCGGGGCAAGCCCCGGACACCCCCGTTCCCGAAGGCGCCGCGGTGCGCATCCTGACGGGTGCCGCTTTGCCGCCGGGTGTGGACACGGTGATTTTGCAGGAAGAGGTCGAGGTCGATGATGCCGAGATTTCATTTCTTGGCCCCGTCAAAGCCGGCGCAAACACGCGTGCTGCCGGTGAGGATGTGATGCGCGGAGATGTGGTGGTCGCGGAAGGGCGCAAGTTGACCCCCGCCGATCTGGCCCTGTTGGCGGCCGTGGGCGTGGAGGACGTCACGGTTCGCGTCCCCCTGCGCGTCGGCGTCATATCAACCGGGGACGAATTGGTGCAACCTGGCACCGATGCGGCCCCCGGACAGATTTACGATGCGAACCGGCCTATGCTGCTCGGATTGGTGACGCAGTTGGGTCACGTCGCTGTCGATCTGGGTCACGTCCGGGATGATCGCGCAGACCTGCGTGCAGTGTTTGACCGCGCCGCTGCGGCGGTCGATGTGGTGCTGACAAGCGGCGGTGCCTCTGCGGGGGATCATGATCATGTGTCGGCGCTGCTGAATGATGCGGGCGCGATGGCCACATGGCGCATTGCGATGAAACCGGGGCGCCCGCTGGCGTTGGGGGTGTGGAATGGCACGCCGGTTTTTGGTCTGCCGGGCAATCCGGTGGCCGCGATGGTGTGCACGCTGGTCTTCGCCGCCCCTGCGCTGGCCCAGATGGGCGGCGCTGCATGGCGTGATCCGCAAGGGTTCGACGTGCCTGCGGGTTTTGAAAAGAACAAGAAAGCCGGGCGTCGGGAATACCTGCGCGCCCGGATGCGCGATGGTCGGGTTGAAGTGTTCGCCTCCGAAGGATCGGGTCGGATCAGCGGGCTGTCATGGGCCGAGGGCTTGGTCGAACTGCCCGATCATGCGGTGCATGTGCGCCCGGGCGATCCGGTGCGGTTCATCCCATGGGGTGGTTTCGGGCTTTAGTCGAATGTGCCTGCGACGCGGCCGAGCAGCATGAAGGCGCGCGCCGTGCGGGTGTCACTGAGGGCCGAGATATCCGAGTCACTGGCCCGTTCCGAGAAGCTCGAAATCGTCTTGTCAAAGCGGCGCAGGAAGTGGTGGGCGGCATCACGAAAGATCGGATCCTGCTTCATCCGGCCCGCTGTGAGCGCCAATGAGGAGCGGTCGCGCACCCCGCCAAGAGCCGCCACGGGCCGTCCCCGCGCGCCGCTCGCGAACTGGCGCCAGATTTCAGGGCGCGCGCGGTCGGGGCGCAGATCATCCATGTAAATGCCGTCCTGGCTGAGCAGGGTCAGGATGTCCTGTGCCGCTTGAATCAGTTGCGAGGTTTCGCGGTCGCGCATCGCTTTGCGCAGCGCGGCAAACCCGGCTTCATCCTCAGCCGTTTCGGGGAAATTCAGGGCGCGGATGAAATCTTCGGTCTCGAGCGGGCGGACGAAATCGTCCGAGCTTGTGCCAAGGGCCAGAACGGGCTGGTCATCGACCACCGGCGCAGTGGCAGGCGCAGGTTTGGCTGGTGCCGGATCATCGCGGCGGCTTTGGAACGTGGCCAGCGCGGTTTCTGTGTTGCGGGTGGCGGCGGCGATCTCGTCCAATTTTCGCGCGACCGATGGTTCTTTGGTCAGGTCGCGCCCTTGGGCTTGTGCGATATAGGCCTGTCGGATCGCGTCAATGGCGGTCTGCAAACGCTGGCTTTCCTCGCGCATGACGCGGCTGGACCGGGCAGCGGTTGCCGCCACCCAGATCATTGCGATCGGCATGAAAACGGCCAGCATCGTGATCAGGAACCGCAGGCCCTCCGCCTCGGTCGGTTCGCCCTCGTCCCCAGTCAGCAGAAAAAACGCTGCCGCCCCCACCAGCCAGATGGCTGACAGGACGAGTGCCACGACTTCGATCTCTGTGACGCCCCCATGTTTGGGCTTGTCATAGATGCCAAGGGGCGTCGGGCGCGCCTGAGGGTTGGGTTTGTCGGCCATGGCCTCAGCTATAGCTGATTTTCAGGACTTCATAGGACTTTTCACCGCCCGGTGTGCGCACTTCGACGCTGTCGCCCTCTTCCTTGCCGATCAGGGCACGGGCAATCGGCGATTTGATGTTCAAAAGGCCCTTTTCGATATTGGCTTCGTATTCGCCGACGATCTGATAGGTCTTTTCCTCATCCGTATCCTCATCCACCAGCGTAACCTCGGCGCCGAACTTGATCGCGCCCGACAGTTTGGAGGTGTCGATGATGTCCGCCAGCGAAATCGCGCCTTCGAGTTCCTTGATCCGGCCTTCGATGAAGGACTGCTTTTCCTTGGCCGAGTGGTACTCGGCGTTTTCGGACAGGTCCCCATGTTCGCGCGCTTCGGCGATGGCGGTGATGATGGCGGGCCGCTCGACGGATTTGAGCTGTTTCAGCTCGGTTTCCAGTGCGGTCGCACCGGCGCGGGTCATTGGGATCTTTTCCATCGGTGTTGTCCTAATTGCGTGCGGCGGCCCCGTTTGGGAGCCGCCGGTACATGCGATGGTCCTTACCTGACCCAAAGGCGCTGTGGATTGCAAGCGGATTTGGTGTTTATGCGATTGTGCTGCGCACGCCTTTGCCAAGGGGGCGCTGCCCCCGTCGCTTGCGCGACTCCCCCGCGGTATTTTTGGTCAAAAGAAGAGCGGGGCGGGTTAGTCGTATTGCACCACTTCGTATTCGATGTGGTCGTCGTCGTAGAAATAGAAGCGTTGGCCCGGTTCGTAGTCGAAATGCTCTCCGGCCTCAAAGCCTGCCGCCTCGACGCGGGCGCGCATGGCCGCGATGTCATCCACCACCACGGCGATATGATTGAGCCCGCCTTGCGTTGTGTAATTGTCGATGGGTGCATTGAGATTTCCGGCCTTGGGCGCATAGAGCGCGAGGTAGTGCGTATCGGTGCCCACGTGCACGGAATAGCCGGTGGTGCGCGAGTCCCCGGTCCAGCGAATGTGCCAGTCAAAGAGGTTGCACATCCATTTCGCAGTCCTATCCGGGTCGGTGACGGTAAAGTTCGTATGTTCAAGTTGGGCGGCCATATTCGTGGTTCCTTTGTTGTGTTGACAGAGGTAGTGTCCCACCTCAAGTCAACTTGAGGTCAAGGGGTTTTTTTCATGGTGGCATCCGAAGGTCTGAGCATCGGTGATATGGCGGCGCGCACGGGCCTCGCGGTGTCTGCGATCCGGTATTATGAGGACGAAGGGCTGGTGGCCCCGTGGCGCAATGGGGCAGGGCGGCGCCGGTTTCAGCGTGCGGACCTGCGCCGGTTGAGTTTCATCATGGTGGCCCAGCAATTCGGGTTCACGCTAGCCCAGATCAAGGTGGAGCTGGACCGGCTGCCGCGTCACCGCGCCCCGACCAAGGCCGACTGGGCGCGCATCAGCACGCAGTTTCGCGATGGGCTGGATGCGCGCATCGCCCGGCTTGAAAGGCTGCGCGACACGCTGGATGGCTGTATCGGGTGTGGGTGCCTGAGCCTTGAGGCCTGCGCCCTTTACAACCCGGCCGACAGCGCGGCCACGTATGGCCCCGGTCCGCGCTACTTGTTGGGGGATCGTCCGGCCCGCTGATGTTTCAGTGACTGAAAAGCCCGTGTGGTCACGTTTCAAAACCACTTTTACGCGGTGTTCCGATTGCAATGCGTCCGGGGCTGGGCTAGCTGATTTGAAAGGAATTTTTGCGCGCACAGGCGCTGCACCGACAACATAAGGGAGCTGCCCATCATGGCCGAGATTGAACGCGAAGCGATGGAATATGATGTTGTGATCGTGGGCGCGGGGCCTGCGGGTCTGTCAGCGGCGATCCGGCTCAAGCAATTGGACAGCGACCTGAACGTGGTCGTGTTGGAAAAAGGCTCCGAAGTGGGCGCGCATATCTTGTCCGGTGCCGTTCTGGACCCGGTGGGCCTGAACGAATTGATCCCTGACTGGGCCGAAAAGGGCGCGCCGCTGAACGTGCCGGTGACGGATGACAAGTTTTACATGCTGGGCGAAGCGGGCGCGATGCGTATTCCGAACGCACCCATGCCGCCGCTGATGAACAACCACGGCAACTACATCGTTTCGATGGGCAATGTCTGTCGCTGGATGGCCGAACAGGCCGAAGCGATGGGCGTCGAAATCTTCCCCGGCATGGCCTGTTCCGAGATCGTCTATGGCGACAAGGGCGAAGTGAAGGGTGTCGTGGCTGGCGTCTTTGGCCTTGAGGCGGACGGATCATATGGCGACAACACCGAGCCGGGGATGGAGTTGCACGGCAAATACGTGTTCCTGTCCGAAGGCGTGCGCGGGTCGCTATCCAAAGAGGTGATCGCCAAGTTCGATCTGGCCCAGGGCAAAGAGCCGCAGAAATACGGCCTTGGCATGAAAGAGATCTGGGAAATCGACCCTGACAAACACAAGGAAGGCTCGGTCACGCACACGATGGGCTGGCCTTTGGGGGGCAACGCGGGTGGCGGTTCGTTCATCTATCACCTTGAGAACAATCAGGTTTATGTCGGTTTCGTGGTCCATTTGAACTACAAGAACCCGCATCTGTTCCCGTATATGGAATTCCAGCGCTTCAAGCACCACCCGATGGTGGCCGATCTGTTGAAGGGCGGCAAACGCGTGGCTTACGGCGCGCGCGCGATTTCCGAAGGTGGCTATCAGTCGATGCCCAAGATGGTGGCACCCGGCGTGGCGCTGTTGGGATGTTCGGTGGGGATGGTCAACGTGCCCCGCATCAAGGGCAACCACAACGCGATGCTGTCGGGCAAGGCCGCCGCCGAAGCCGCCTATGACGCGATCAAGGCGGACCGTTCGGGCGATGAGTTGACCGCATACGAGACCGAGGTGCGCGATGGTGCCATCGGGACCGACCTGAAAAAAGTGCGCAATGTCAAACCGTTCTGGTCCAAATATGGGCTGACCGCCTCGCTTGTTCTTGGGGGCCTGGACATGTGGACCAACACACTGGGCTTCAGCCTGTTCGGCACGCAAAGCCACGGCAAGAATGACGCGGACGCGACCGAAGAAGCATCCAAGCACACACCCATCGACTACCCCAAACCCGACGGTAAACTGTCGTTTGACCGTCTGACCAACGTCGCCTTCAGCTTTACCAATCACGAGGAAAGCCAGCCCGCACACCTGCGCCTCAAGGATGAGAGCGTGCCGGTGAACGTGAACCTTGCGAAATATGCTGGCCCATCGGCGCGGTATTGTCCGGCGGGCGTTTACGAGTTTGTGGAGGAAGAGGGCAAGGACACGCGCTTTGTCATCAACTTCCAGAACTGCGTGCATTGCAAGACCTGCGATATCAAGGACCCGGCCCAGAACATCACGTGGACCACGCCCCAAGGCGGCGACGGACCGAACTATCCGAACATGTGATGACGCCATATTGCGTCGAAAGAGGCCGGGCCATGCGCTCGGCTTTTTGCGTTCAGCGAATTTAACCCTGCGACCAAGCGCGCATCTTGTGACCATTTCGCGAGGTCACATTGCGCCTCGCGTCAGACGTGTTAGCCTCTGTTCCAGACAACGCATAAAAGGCAGTACACCCCGTGATCCGTTCGCTTTTCGGCAGCGCAGCGCTTGCCACCCTTCTTGCTCTTTCACCGGCCGTTGGCACGGCGCAGTCCCTTGCGGGCCCCTATCTGGCGGGGCGTCAGGCGGCGATCCTGAGCGATTACGAGGCCGCAGCGCGGTATTTCAGTCAGGCTCTTGCACGTGATCCGTCAAACCCAAGTCTGATGGAAGATGCGATTGTGGGGCAATTGTCCCTGGGCCGGGTGGATCGCGCCCTGCCGATTGCCCGCCTGATCGAGGAACAGGGGCTGCGCAGTCAGGCGGCCCATATGACGGTCATTGCCGATCTGATCGCGAACGAAGATTACGAGGGCTTTCTGGCCCGCGACACCGAAACCCAAGGGATCGGGCCGCTGGTGGACGGGCTGCTGGTCGCCTGGGCCATGATTGGTGCCGACGACAATGACGCCGCGCTGGCCGAATTTGACCGCATCAGCGAAGAACGCGGTCTGCGCGGTTTCGCGCTTTATCACAAAGCGATGGCGCTTGCGGGGTTGGGCCAGTTCGAAGCCGCCGAGGCGCTGTTCACGGACGAGGCAGGCCCCTTGCAGCAAACCCGGCGCGGCGCGATGGCGCGGGCCGAGGTTTTGTCCCAACTGGACCGCAACGAAGAGGCGGTCGAATCGCTGCGTGCCTCATTTGGCACCGCAGCCGATCCGGAACTGCTGGCGATGATTGAGGCCCTTGAGGCGGGTGAGACGTTACCATTCACCCACATCACCTCCGCACGCGATGGGGCGGCTGAAGTGTTCTATTCGGTCGCGGGCGCGCTGCGTCAGGATGCGGGGGCGGACTACACTTTGCTTTACGCCCGGCTCGCACGGTATCTGCGCCCCGATCATATCGACGCGCTTTTGCTGACGGCGGATTTGCTGGAATCGCTTGATCAATACGCGCTGGCCAACGCCGCCTACAAACAGGTGCCTGCCGATCATCCCGCCTATCACGCGGCGGAGTTGGGCCGGGCCGCGGCCTTGCGCCAATCGGGCAAACCCGAGGCCGCGATTGAGGTGCTGGAACAGCTGGCCAAACGTTTTGGCGAATTGTCGATCGTGCATTCGACCCTGGGTGACGTCTTGCGCCAGCAGGATCGGTTTGAGGAGGCTGTCGCCGCCTACGATCTGGCCATCGAACTTGACACCGAAAGCGTGCGGCGGTCGTGGTTCTTGCATTACGCCCGCGCTATTGCGCTGGAACGGCTCGACGAGTGGGACCGCGCCGAGGCCGATTTCCGCAAGGCACTGGAGTTGAACCCCGGTCAGCCACAGGTGCTGAACTACCTCGGCTATTCGCTGGTCGAAAAGCAGATCAAGCTCGACGAGGCATTGGCCATGATTGAAGAGGCGGTCGCGGCCAGCCCCGACAGCGGCTATATCGTGGACAGTCTGGGCTGGGTTCTCTACCGCCTTGGCCGCTATGATGAAGCCGTCGGACACATGGAGCGGGCCGTGGAGCTGATGCCGGTCGATCCGGTGGTGAATGATCACCTTGGCGACGTCTATTGGGCGGTGGGGCGCGAACGTGAGGCGCAATTCCAGTGGATGCGCGCCCTGTCCTTTGTTGACCCTGACGAGACCGGTGGAGAGGCTGACCCGGCCCGGATGCGTCGCAAGCTGGAGGTCGGTTTGGACGTCGTGCTGGAAGAAGAAGGTGCCGAACCATTGAAGGTTGCGGATGAGGACTGAGGCCTTTGCCCCGGCCAAGATCAACCTGACCCTGCATGTCACCGGCCAGCGCGCGGACGGGTATCATCTGCTTGATTCGCTTGTTGTTTTTGCGGATGTGGGTGATCGGTTGTGGTTTGATGACAGCACATCACTGAACCTTGAGGTGACGGGCCGTTTCGCGGGCGGAGTGCCCACAGATCAGCGCAATCTCGCGTGGCGTGCGGCTGAGGCTGCCGGCGTGACCCCGCACATCCGTCTTGAGAAAAACCTGCCCCATGGCGGCGGTATCGGGGGCGGGTCGGCAGATGCCGCAGCGGTCTTGCGCCGTTTTGATGCACCACAGGCCGCCATTGCTTTGGGGGCGGATGTGCCGGTCTGTTTGTCGGATACACCGCAACGGATGCGCGGCATTGGTGAGGATTTGAGCGCCGTGCCGAGCGTTCCGGCCTTGGACATCGTCTTGGTGACCCCCGGCGTGTCAGTGCCCACGCCCGATGTATTCCGCCGCCTTGTGCGCAAGAACAATGATGCGATGGGCGCGCTGCCTGCCTGGGCTGACAGGGCCGCGTTTCTGAACTGGCTCAGCGGCCAGCGCAACGATTTACAGGCGCCGGCCTGCGACACCGCGCCTGCGATCTCGGCGGCTTTGACCCTGTTGGGGAGTGCGGAACTGGCGCGGATGTCCGGTTCGGGCAGCACCTGTTTCGGAGTCTACCCGACGGAAACGGCGGCAGTAGAGGCGGCGGATCGGATCGCCAAGGCGCATCCCTCGTGGTGGGTCTGCGCGGCGAAAACCAAAGGGTCGCCTAGCTGACGCGCGCGACCACGTAGTCGGCCAGATCAATCAGCATATCGCGCAAGTCATGGGGGGGGAGGTGGCCAAGCGCGATTTTCGCCTTGTCGGCCCAGGCCAAGGCGTCAACCTTGGTGGCCTCAAGCGCGTCATGCAGGTGCAGCAATGCCAGCGCATGATCAAGATCGCCTTCGTCCTGTTGACCTTTTTCAATGGTGCGCGACCAGAAGGCGCGCTGCTCCGCATCTGCTTTTGCGACCGCCTTAATGACGGGAAGGGTCAGTTTGCGTTCGCGGAAATCATCTCCGACATTCTTGCCCGTGGCAGCGGATTGCCCCTGATAATCAAGCAAATCATCCACGATCTGAAAGGCAATCCCAAGCGCGTCGCCATAGTCGAACAGGGCACGCACGATCTGGTCTTCGGCCCCTGCGATCACGCCACCCACTTCGGTGGCGGCTGAAAACAGTGCCGCCGTCTTGCCGCGCACCACTTGCAGATAGACAGCCTCGTCCGTGGCCAAGTCCTGCGCGGCTGTCATCTGCAACACTTCGCCCTCAGCGATTGTGGCTGAGGCGTCCGACAGGATGCGCAGCACCTTCATATTGCCCGTCTCGGTCATCAACTGAAAGCTGCGCGAAAACAGATAGTCGCCCACCAGAACCGAGGATTTATTGTCCCAGAGCAGGTTGGCGGTGGGGCGGCCCCTGCGCTGCCCGCTTTCATCCACCACGTCGTCGTGCAGCAGCGTCGCGGTGTGAATGAACTCGACCGTGGCGGCCAGATGGATGTGATAGGGGCCCTCGTAGCCACACAGATGCGCCGCCGCGAGGGTCAGCATCGGGCGCAACCGCTTGCCGCCCGCATCAACCAGATGGCGGGTGACTTCGGGGATGCGTGGGGCATGTTTGGACGCCATGCGCGTCTGGATCAGATCATTCACAGCCACCATGTCATCCGCCAGCCAGGCCGCTAGCCGATCATGGGGTTTTGCGATGTCAGATGCGTCCATTGCCCGTGCCCTCAAATTGAACTCTGCGCCCTCTCGACATTTAGTCCGCGATGGCCCTACATCCATGATATGAAGGAACTTTTGCGCAGCACTGACCCGACGATCATCGCCTTTGCCTCGGCCCTTCTTGAGGGCGAGGATATAGACTGCTTTCAGATGGACGTAAACATGAGCATCCTCGAAGGAGGCATCGGCATTTTCCCCCGCCGGTTGATGGTGCGCAGCGACGATTATGACGCCGCGCTGCGGGTGGTGCGCGACAATGACATCGACCTCGGACAGTGATCTGACATGTGACGCGTTTCTGGGCGGCAAGCTGCATTTGTGGCAGCCGCGCACCGGGTATCGCGCCGGGGTTGACCCGGTGCTGTTGGCGGCATCCGTACCGGCCAAGGCGGGTGAAACCGTGCTTGATCTGGGCTGTGGTGTCGGGGCGGCGGCGTTGTGCCTTGGGGCGCGCGTGCCCGGGCTGGAGCTGATCGGGGTGGAGCGGCAAGGCGCGTATGTGGCCCTCGCGCGGCGCAACGGTCTGAAGGTATTCGAAGCCGATCTGACGGACCTGCCCACGCGCCTTCACGATTCGCAATTCGATCATGTGTTGGCCAATCCGCCGTTCTTTGATCGCACCGCGGGGCGGTCCGCGACCGATCAGGGGCGCGAAAGTGCGCGCGGGTATGATACGCCATTGGCGGCATGGATTGATGCGGCTGCGCGGCGGCTGCGCTATCGCGGGCACCTGCACATAATCCACCGCGCCGAACGGCTGCCCGAGTTGCTGGCGGGTGCCGCAGGACGGCTTGGCAGTCCCGAGGTTTGGCCCATTTCTCCGCGGATCGGAAAACCGGCAGAACTGGTCATTTTCCGGGCACGCAAGGAAGGTCGTGCGCATTTTTGTCTGCATCCGCCGATTGTTTTGCACAAAGGCGCGCGGCACGAGCGGGACGGGATCAGCTATGTTCCTGAAATCGAGGCTGTTTTGCGCCACGGTGCCGCGCTGCTGAATTAACCATTCGTTAATGTCGATCCAATTGAATTGGCCATATGCTGCGCGTGCGGCGTGACACAGACCTAAACCTGTGCTTGGCTGTACGTGCAACTTATCAGCAAGGAGTACTTCATGAGCGTGACAGCCCATCTCGAACAGTTGAAAAAGAAGCATCAGACATTGAGTGACGAGGTCGAAATGGCCGTCCGCTCACCGGGGGTCGATCAGATCGAAGTCGCCGCCATGAAGAAACAAAAACTCCGACTAAAAGAAGAGATCACGCGACTGTCCAGCTAGTCGCGTTTAGCGAGGCTGGCGCGCGCTGCCAAAAGCGCGCCAGTTGTGATCAGCACGGCAGCGGCCACAAGTGACCAGCTTGGGGCTGCGACCCCAGCTACCACCAACACAATCGTCGACAACAGCGGTGCCGCATAGGATGCCGTGCCCAGAATCTGTATGTCGCCGCGTTTGACCCCGATATCCCAGACATAAAAGGCGAGCCCGACAGGCCCGAGGCCAAGCGCAATTGCGCTGCCCCAACCTGTGATCCCCTGGGGCCATGCCGTCGTTTCGGTCATCAGATGCAGGGGGACGGACAGCACAGCCGATGCCACGCAGAACACGGCCACCGAGGCGGTCGGCACGGTACCGAACCGACGCGACATCACCGAATAGCTCGACCAGGTCAGGGCGCAGGCCATGGCCAAGGCGTAACCGGGAAGGGCCTGCGCCCGAAATCCTGCGGCCCCGCCGGTGACAATCAGCGCAGCACCGCCAAAACCGACGGCAGCGCCGATGACATGGCCCGGCCGCAACCGCTCGCCCGGCAAAAGGCCGGACATCAGCACGATCAGCAACGGCCAAAGATAGGCAATCAGGCTCGCCTCCGCCGCCGGGGCAAGGCGCAGCGCAGAGAAATAAAGCGCGTGATATCCAAACAATCCCAATGTCCCGAGCACGTAGACATGGGCAGGCACTTGGCGCAGTTGACCCAAGCCACCAGCGGCGGCCGTCCAGATCAGCCCCAAAGTACCACCTACACTGAAACAAATGGCGTTCAGCAAAAAGGGCGGTGTGGGCGCAGAGCCGACGGTGAAAAGCGCCAAAACACCCCAAAGCAGAACAGCGACGAACCCGATCAAAGTGGCTGTGTTGCGGGTCATGGGCTTTGAAAATCGCCTGATGGCAAGCGGGTCAGCGCCTCAGTGATATGGCTCGTCTTGTCGATTTCAGTCACGATCCAGTCCCGAAAGGCAGCGATTTGCGGACGGGTTTCTGCCCCTTGCGCGCATAAGAACCGGAAACGCACGCCGGTGTCGAGTGCGGTCGGAAACGGCATGACAAGGCGACCATCGGCAACGTCCTTGACCACCAAAGCGCGACGCCCAAGCACAACACCGACCCCGGCAAGGGCAGCGTCGATGGCATGATCGGCCTGGCTGAAGCGGGGGCCATTTTGCGGATCATGTTCGATCCCGACCGCGCGAAACCACGTCTGCCAATCACTGGACGGCTTAAGAAAGCTGATACTGTCGTCAAAAATCAGGGGCGCGTCCTTGAGGCTTTCAACAGTGGGAAAACGGCGCGCCAATTCGGGGGTCATCGCCGGGCACACCCATTCTTCGGCCAGGGGGATGGAATACAGCCCCTCGTCCTTGCCGTATCCAAACCGGATCGCGACATCGATGGCGTCGCGGCCAAAGTCCATCATTTTAAGTGATGCGGAAAAGCGCAACTCGACCTGCGGGTGTGACTGGGCAAATTCATATAGTCGCGGTGCAAGCCATTTTGCGGTAAAGGCAGGCCCTGCGGTCACGGTCAGGGTTTGATTGTCTTGAGTGCGCTCGGCGGCGCGCCACGCAGCGGCCAAGGCCTGAAACCCGTCCGCGACGCCGGGGGCAAGGGCATGCCCCGCCTCGGTCAAGGCCACCGCCCGGTTCAGGCGGCGAAACAATTGCGCGCCCAGATGTTCCTCAAGGGATTTGATCTGAAAGCTGAGCGCGGCAGGCGTGACATGCAACTCCTCCGCCGCTTTGGCGAATGACATATGGCGCGCGGCCGCATCAAAGGCGCGCATGGCGGTCAGAGAGGGCAGTCGATCAGACATATTCAGTTAAGTATAGCTTAAGTGAAGGGGTGAAAAGTCTCGTTTGTCGGGGGACGAATAAAGGCGCATATTCAACTCAAGTTAATCGACACCAGATCACGAGGAGCCACACCATGTTTGAGACATCCGCAAACCCCGCCATCCGCAACGCCATGCAGAAAGCCCACACCGAACGCGGCGCCGTTCTTGCCGAAGCGTGGGGCTGGTTGTTCGGAGCAAAGACTTTCCGCTGATGCGTGCACCATCTTACGGAATGCGAAAAGGGCCGATGCGGCGATGCACCGGCCCTTTTTTACTGGTTGGTCAGCCAGTTAGACGAAGAACTGCGCGCCATTGGCCGAGATGGTCGAGCCATTGATGAATCCGGAATCGTCCGAGGCCAAGAACACAACGCAGCGCGCAATCTCTTCGGGTTCGCCCAAACGGCCCGCCGGGATCTGCGCAATAATCGATTCGCGGACCTTCTCAGGGACGGCCATGACCATATCGGTGCCAATATAGCCGGGGCAGATGGCGTTGGCGGTGATGCCTGCGCGCGCGCCTTCCTGGGCCAGAGATTTCACGATACCTAAATCGCCCGCCTTGGTTGCGGCATAGTTTACTTGTGCGAACTGACCCTTCTGGCCGTTGATGGACGAGATCACAATGACCCGTCCGAACTTGCGTTCGCGCATGCCAGGCCACAACGGGTGGACGGTGTTGAAAACGCCGGTGAGGTTGGTGTCGACCACTTGGTGCCACTGCTCGGGCGTCATTTTGTGGAACGGGGCGTCGCGGGTGATGCCCGCATTTGCGACCACAACGTCGATGGGGCCCAGATCGGCTTCGACCTTTTCGAGGCCTGCTTTGGAGTCGTCGTAATCGGCGACGTTCCATTTGTAGGTCTTGATGCCGGTCTCGTCCGTGAACTTGGCCGCGGCCTCGTCATTGCCGGCATAGGTCGCCGCGACCGCGTAACCTGCATCTTTGAGGGCTGTGGAAATGGCGGCACCGATACCTCGGCTGCCTCCGGTGACTAGGGCGACGCGGGACATGGTTGGAACTCCTCCGGGTTATTTGTAATCTTATGTCGCTTATATCCGGGTTTCACGCAAGATTGTTACGCGGTGCCGTTGCGTTTCAGCGATCATTTAGGGGATTTAGGCGGCACGGATCTGTGCCGCCTTGATCTGGATCAGTCGCGCTCGAGGCACATGGCGACGCCCATGCCGCCACCGATGCACAATGTGGCCAGCCCTTTTTTGGCGTCGCGGCGCTTCATTTCGAACAACAGGGTGTTCAGAATGCGGGCACCGGACGCGCCGATGGGGTGGCCGATGGCAATGGCACCGCCGTTGACGTTCACGATCGATGGATCCCAGCCCATGTCCTTATTCACCGCACACGCTTGGGCGGCGAAGGCTTCGTTGGCTTCGACCAGATCAAGGTCTTCGGGTTTCCAACCGGCCTTTTCCAACGCTTTGCGGCTGGCATAGATCGGTCCGACGCCCATGATCGAAGGGTCGAGGCCGACGGTGGCGTAGCTCGCGATTCGCGCGAGTGGCTCAATGCCACGTTTTTCTGCGTTTTTGGCTGTCATCATCAGGGCGGCAGCGGCCCCGTCGTTCAAACCGGATGCGTTGGCGGCAGTGACCGACCCGTCCTTCGTGAAGGCGGGGCGCATCTTGGCCATCGCTTCGAGGTTGGCCCCGTGACGGATGTATTCGTCCGAATCGACCACGATGTCGCCTTTGCGGGTTTTCACTGTGAAAGCGGTGATTTCGTCCGCAAATTTCCC
Organism: uncultured Tateyamaria sp.; assembly: GCF_947494755.1. GTDB lineage: Bacteria > Pseudomonadota > Alphaproteobacteria > Rhodobacterales > Rhodobacteraceae > Tateyamaria. The sequence goes on along the minus strand of NZ_CANLVZ010000002.1, from coordinate 164,435 downwards.
GGCTTTCTGCGCAGCTTCAGCCTTGTTCTGGCTGGCGACGGCGAATTCATCCTGCGCGTCGCGGGTGATTTGCCACTGGTCGGCGACGTTTTCCGCCGTCTGGCCCATGTGATAGCCGTTGAAGGCATCCCACAGACCGTCACGGATCATCGTGTCGATATATTGCATGTCGCCCATCTTGTGACCGGCACGCAAGGACGCGGCATGGGGGCTGAGCGTCATGTTTTCCTGACCGCCGCCAATAACGATCTCGGCATCGCCCAACTGGATGTGCTGAGCGGCCAGAGCGACGGCGCGCAGGCCGGATCCACAGACCTGGTTGATCGACCAGGCCGCAGCTTCCTTGGGAAGACCGGCATTGATGTGGGCCTGACGGGCGGGGTTCTGGCCTTGGGCGGCGGTCAGGACCTGACCCAAAATCGTTTCGGACACCTCGGATTTGTCGATGCCTGCCCGGTCCACAACCGCTTCAAGAACGGTTGCACCCAGATCATGGGCAGGTGTGTTGGCGAAAGAGCCACCAAAGCTGCCAACGGCAGTTCGGGCGGCGGATGCGATGACGATATCAGTCATTTGAACAGTCCTCTGTCTGGTGAACGAGGATCAAGTCAGGAGCGGGCACCACAACTCTGGTGAGAGTGCCCCCAATCGCCTCGCGTTGACGTTGCGATACCGGATTCGCGTCGGCGTCGCAAACAGACAGCATGTCTCAGGCGCGCATTCCCGCCTCACTCACTGAGTTTTTACCGTCGGCCAGCCAATTTGGCCGAACCTGCGGGGCCTTGAAATAATAGCCTTGCAAGCAATCAGCCCCCATCTCGACCAGCATGTCGACATCCTGCAGCCGCTCGACCCCTTCGGCGACGACCAGCATGTCGAAATGCTGTCCGATCTGGATCATGGCGCGGGTCAGCACCTGCATGTCGGGGTCGTCTGCGATGCCATTGCAGAACTGCATGTCGATTTTCAGCACATCGAAATAGAAATCTTTGAGGTATCGCAGCGCCGTATATCCGGCCCCGAAATCGTCCAGCGCAAAGCAGATGCCACGTGCGCTGAGCCGGTTCATGAAGTCCACAACCAGCTCCGGTTGATCCATCGCCGAGCTTTCGGTGATTTCAAGGATCAGCCGCTCGCCCACCGAGGCGTCCTTTTTCAGCCAGCGGTTCAGCGTTTGCATCCAGCGCTGATACCCGATGGAGCGGGCCGACATGTTGATCGACAACCGCACAGAGGGGTTTTCGTACAACGTACGCATGCCCATGTTCAGCGCGACGACGTCAATCTCACGACCCAGTTCGGTCCGTTCGACCACGGGCATGAAGTCCTTGGCCGGGATGATCCGTCCGGTTTCGTCCATCACCCGGATGAGCCCCTCGTAAAACCCGACGCGCCCCTGCTCCTGCGCGACAATCACGGGCTGAAAGGCAAGCAAGGTCTGCTGATGCTTGACCGCTTGGGTCACCATATCGAGGGTGTCGCGATCACGCCCGCTGACGGCGGCACTAAGCGGATTTTCAGCCCCCGGGGGCACGTCAATCGGTCGATAATTTGGCATGGTCCGGCAGCGACCCCCTAAATCAAATCCTCTGGCCAGCATTGCGCCATTGACGTAAAAACACTCTTAATGTTTGCATTTTGTTCTAATTTTTCACATTAACCAAAAAGGGTCTGAAATGGGTGATGCATGTGCTTGGGCGGGGCCTGATCAGATCTATGTGGAATACCACGACACCGAGTGGGGCGTCCCGGAGTTCGACGCGCGCGCCTTGTGGGAAAAGCTGATCCTTGAGGGATTTCAAGCAGGCTTGAGCTGGATAACCATATTGAAAAAGCGCGACAATTTTAGGGATGCTTTCGCCGGATTTGATCCCGAGATCATCGCGAAATGGGGAGAGGACGACGTTGCGCGCCTGCTGGCCAACCCAGGCATCATCCGCCATCGCGGCAAAATCCAAGCGACGATCACTAACGCACAGGTGTTCCAAAAGATTAATGCGCGGGACGGGTTCGATCAGTTTTTATGGAAGTATTTCGACGGCGTCCCCTTGCAAAACCATTGGAAGACCGAAGCGGAGGTGCCGGGCTCGACCCCGCTGTCCACTCAGATGTCCAAAGACCTCAAGAAAGAGGGGTTCAAGTTTTGCGGCCCCACCATCGTCTATGCGTTTCTTCAGGCGTCGGGGCTGGTGAATGACCACATCACAACATGCTTTCGCCATGCACAATGCGCCGCCCTCTCACCGGGGCCAAAGGGGCGTTGACTCTGCCAAAGCCGTGGCTATAAGCGCGCATTCATTGGTGTTGGTGGCCCCCGCAAGGGGTTTCCTGTCGGTCTGGCAAAATCCAGGCAGAGGACAACGCCCTTCAGAGTTGGCGCTACTCCCTCAGCAGGGGAGCGCCTTCGACATTTAGAAGGAGATCAGCCGTGACAAAACGCACAGCTGCCAAGTACAAACTTGATCGCCGCATGGGCGAGAACATCTGGGGTCGCCCCAAATCCCCCGTCAACCGTCGTGAATATGGTCCCGGCCAGCACGGTCAGCGCCGCAAGGGTAAACTGTCCGATTTCGGCATTCAGCTGCGCGCCAAGCAGAAGCTGAAAGGCTATTACGGCGATCTGACCGAAAAGCAGTTCCGCCGCATCTATGCCGAGGCCGAGCGGGTCAAGGGCGACACCGGTGAAAACCTGATCGGTCTGCTGGAGCGTCGTCTGGACGCGGTTGTCTACCGCGCGAAGTTCGTCGCGACCGTCTTTGCAGCCCGCCAGTTCGTGAACCACGGCCACGTCCGTGTGAACGGCAAAAAGGTGAACATCCCCAGCTACCGCGTCAAAGAAGGCGACGTGATCGAAGTGCGGGATCGTTCCAAGCAGATGACGGCCATCCTTGAAGCGACACAGCTGCCCGAGCGTGACGTGCCCGACTACATGGACGTTGATCACTCCAAACTGACCGCGACATTCGTGCGCACGCCGTCCTTGGGCGATGTACCTTATCCGGTGATGATGGAACCCAACCTCGTCGTCGAATTCTACGCCAAGAACTAAGCATCAGGCAGCACGCCTTGCTTTATACTGCATCAGGCCGTCCCTCGGGGCGGCCTTTTTCTATGGTAAGGAATTGCTGCCTTTGCGCGCGAAAATTCTGACGGTACCATTGCGTATCATCCGGGAAATTTCAGCCCGGTGCCGATCGCTGCTGTTGTTGTTGGAGTTTTTGAATGGAAAACAAATTGTCTGCCCCCGTGGGTGATCCAAAATGCAAGGACCCCAAGCCGGGAAACAAGCCCAAGGATATCGCCACCATTGAATTGTGGCTGATTGCCCAAGGCGCGCCTTACAAGATGACGGGCAAGATGAACGCGGGTCTGGTCAAGATGATCCGGATGTATCAGGGCTCCAAGGGCAAGTTGTCCAAGAATGACATCAATGGGGTGATCCAGCCCGGCGACAAGACGTGGAATGCGGGGGCCGTCAAATATTTCCGCTACCGCGACATGATCGCGAATTTCGAGGCCTATGAGGTGGTCGAAAAGGGCAAGACCAAGCTGATCGAAGTGGACGAATTCATCCGGCTCGAGATCGAAGCCCGGCGCAAGATTATCAGCAATGCCAAGGCCGTTCAGTCCGAGGCGGATGTGATCGAAAAGCTGATCCGCAACGTCCAAGAAACGATGGCAGGGCAGGACGGGTATTTGAATGCGATGGTGGCGATTGGGATGCACGGCTTTGGCCTGTCTGATCCTCCCTCGGCCAAGGCCGCGCTGAACGCCCGCGCCGCTGCGGGGCAGGTGATCGCCGCCACGGACCGGTCCAAAGTGGACTGGAAAAAGGTCAAGAAGCTCTGTGCCCAGACCTCCAAGCTCCACAACAAGGCGGTCAAGGAATGGAAGGACTACAACAACAAATACACCAAGCGTGCGGAGTGGGGCGCGTTCGGGGCCACGGTGGTCTCCGAGGGGGCCTTTGCGGTGCTTGAAGTGCTGGCCACCGGATATCTGATCACGACGCGCGGGATGGATCCGAAACGGGCGCAGGTCATGGCGGCGGTGGGTTGCGAGGGGCTGAAGGTCTCGGCCGGGGAATTGGGCGAATACGCGGCCAACGACAAATTTGATCCCAAGGCGTCCACCCAGAAGGTGTTGGGCAACATGATGATCACCGGCGTGGCGGCTTCTCTTGGGGCGTCGCTGTCGTCCAAAGCCTATAAGGGCGTGGTCACCAAGGTCAGTCAGGCCGCTGCGCGCCAGTTCAACACGCGTATGCAGAAATATACGCTCAAGGTTGTGTCGGCCATTTTGGGTTCTGGCGCGGGCCAGAACATGATGAAAGGCGCGATTGCCGAAGTCGGCAACCTCGCCAAAGACGCCGCCGCAGGCAAAAAGATCGATGAAAAGCGGATTGTGGACGCGCTGGCCAATTCGCTGATTGGCGGGCTGGCGGGCTGTGCGTCATTCAAATCGCTCAAGAAATTCGACAGCGGTTGGCAGAAACGGTCGGTTGATATGGCAGGCACCCATTTCAGCCGGGCCATGGAAAAATCGCTGTTCGTCAAGATGGTGGCCAAGCATGGTGATAAGTTCACCAAGGCCGAGCTGATGGAATTCGCCTCGCGTGAAGGTGCGGATGTGACAATTGAAGCCGCCAAAAAGCTGACCGAACTGATGGGCAAGACCGCCTATGCCAGCATCGCCGAGAAAATGACTGGCAATGAATCCAGCGTCGAAGCCTATGAAAAGCTGGCCGTGAAGGGGCTGCAAAAGGACGGCGCTTTTATCTCGGCACTGGAACAGAAGGTGCTGGAAGAGGGCGAGAAGCGCCTGAAAAAACTGGCCAAAGCCGGCTGATTAGAGGGCAAGACGCTCCAGCGCTGCCTTGGTTTCCGCATCGGCGGGAAAATAGAGTTCGACCTTGAGGTCATCCAGCGCCACATCGTCTGGCGTGCCAAATTGCGCGATGGTGGCAAAGATCGACAGGCGCAGAGGACCGGCTCGCAACGTGGTGGGCACAACCGGCATCATGGGCTGATCGGCGCGCCGGGGGACCCGCCCCAGATGGTCTGCTGCCCGGTCCAGTTCCGGCACGCCACCTTGCGCGGCACTTTCGGTGCGCAACCGTTGGCAGGCGTGATGGGCCACCTGCGCCCAGTTTTCAATGTGACCCGGCAGATGATCCGAGCACATGAGGTCCAGCAGGCTGTCACCTTGCCCGACCCCCAACATCCCGTACATGGCCCGCGCGCCCGCATTCATCTCGATCACCCGCCACAGCCGATCCACCGCCAGCGCAGGATAAGGCGCATGGGCGGCGAGCATGTGCGACACCGCAGCGCGTATGGGCCCCATGTCATCGCTGTCCCAGGCCCGCGCCGGATAGCGCGCGGCAAAGCCTGCATGGGTGAGCATCTGGTTGCGCGCATCCAGCGGCAATGTGAGCGCGTCTGACAGCCGGGCAATCATCTGCGGGCTTGGGCGCGCGCGCCCGCTTTCCAGAAACGAGATGTGGCGGGCCGACACATCGGCCTCGCCCGCAAGATCCAACTGGCTGAACCGCCTTGCTTTACGCCATGTGCGCAGGGTGCCGGGAAACTGTGACATATGCCACCTCTAGCGCAGCGCGCGCGCCCTGTCAGTTACCTGCGAGGTAATTGATTTGCGCCCCGCACCCCCGCACACCGGCCCAGGGAGGTCCAACATGACACATGCGCAACACAAATTCTGGCTCGCCATCACGGCCATCACCGTGGGCGGGTTCGCCCCCATTCTGTTCCTTGGCACCATGGCGGCAACATCCGAACCGGCCCGGTGGAGCCTTGATCTGCTCAGTTGGCCGCTGGATGGGCAGCCCACCTATGAGGCCTATGGCACGCGGTTCCTTTCGGCGCTGACGGGGGGCTTTCTGCTTGGGTGGGGCGTGATGATCTGGTGCCTGCGGGTGTGGGTCTATGACCATGCGCCCGAGGGCGTACGTCGTGCCGTACTGGCAGGGATCCTTGCTTGGTTCGTACTGGACAGTGCGGGTTCCATCGCTTCGGGCACCGCGTCCAATGCAGCGTTCAATGTCGTGATCCTGATGATTGCCGTGGGTCCGCTATGGCGTCCGGCGCGGGGCTAAAAATCTCTGGTCAGGCGCGCAACCTGTGGTAGGTTCGCGTGCATTGATCAAAGACATTGGAGGCTTGAAATGGGCGCACGCGACATTTCCTTTGCAAGCTTCAATCTGCTGAACCTGCAACTGCCGGGCGACGCCATCTATGGCGACCGCGACGGGTGGAACCACGGGATTTACCAGCGCAAGATTGACTATACGGCGGCGACCATGGCGCTGCTCGATGCGGATGTGATCGGCATTCAGGAGCTTTGGGCCAGAGAGGCGCTGCATCAGGCGCTGACCGAAGGCGGGATTGCGGACGAGTATACCGCCCTCGTGCCGCCGGGCCACAACGGCAAGCGGATTGTTTGTGCGGCGGCGGTGCGCAACGACATGCTGGTCGGCACGCCCGAATGGATCACCGATTTCCCCCCTGAATATGTGCTGAAATCCGGCGGGGATGATCCGCAACAGGACTTTATCGAGGTGAAGCTGAGCACGTTTTCACGCCCTGTGCTACACTTTCAGGTGCAACCCGACCCGCGCACGCCCGCAATCCACGTGTTCGTCTGCCATTTTAAATCCCGCCGCCCGACGCAGATCTGGCGCGAGCGAAGCTGGTACGAAAAGGACGTGCACGGCCCCCACGCCAACGCGCTTGGCTATGCCATATCGACCGTGCGCCGCACGGCCGAGGCCGCAGCCCTGCGTGTGCTGGTCACCAACATCATCAAAGGCACGGACACGCCTGTAGTGGTGATCGGGGACATGAATGATGGTAAGGAAAGCAACACGCTCAACATCCTGTCCGAGCAGCCCACCTATCTGTCGCCCCTATCCACAGGGGGTGGCGACAATGCGCTTTATACCGCGCAGACCATGCAGGAATACCGCTCGGTGCGCGACGTCTACTACACCCACGTCTATCAGGGGCAGCGCGAGAGCCTTGATCATATCCTCTTTAGTCAGGAATTTTACGACAATTCCAAGCGGCGCAAATGGGCCTTTGACGAGATGACGGTGCAGAACGATCACCTCAACTACGATGACCACAAGGAAAGCGGCACCAACGATCACGGCATCATCCGCGTCGGGTTCAAGTGGAAGCCGGCGCGAGGTGCCACTAGCTAGCGGTCTTTTGCCACTGGTCACCTTGGCGCGCGGACCGTAAAACGGCTGCGAACCACCGGAGGCCCCTATGACCCGCATCACCCCGCAACCCGGCATCATGGATATCGCGCTTTATCAAGGCGGGGCGTCGCATCTGGCTGGTGTGGAAGATGTGCTGAAGCTGAGTTCGAACGAGAACCCGCTTGGCGCGCCCCCGGCGGCGATCAAGGCCGTGTCGGAGGCGGCCCTGGGCATGCACCGCTACCCCTCGACCGATCACGCGGGCCTGCGCGCCGCCATCGGTGAGGTGTGGGATGTTGAACCCGAGCGGGTGATCTGCGGCGTCGGCTCGGACGAGGTGTTGCAGTTCGTCACCCAAGCGTTTTCCGGCCCCGGGGACGAGATCCTTTATACCGAGCACGGGTTTTCCATGTACCCGATCCTGGCGAACATGGCCGGGGCCACACCCGTTTGCGTGCCCGAAGATGACCGGGTGGTGAGTGTTGAAAAAATCTTGGCCGCCGTGACCGACCGCACACGGATCGTGATGTTTGCGAACCCGGCCAATCCGACCGGCACCCTGCTTGAGATGGCAGAGGTCGCGCGGCTGGCGCGTACTTTGCCGCGCCACGTGATCCTCGTGATCGACGGGGCCTATGTCGAATTTGCCGAAGGCTACGATGGAGGGCTGTCGCTGGCGCGCGAAATGCCCAATGTGTTGGTGACGCGGACCTTTTCCAAGATCTACGGGCTTGGAGGCCTGCGCATTGGATGGGGCTACGGCGCGCCTGAATTGATCGACGTGATGACACGCATCCGCCAGCCTTTTAACCTGTCGGTGATCCAGCTGGCGGCGGCAGAGGCGGCGGTGCGCGACACTGCTTGGGTGCGCGACTGCGTGGTGCTGAATGCGGATCAGCGGGTTCGACTGACGGGCGCGCTGCGCCAGTTGGGGCTGGCCTGCGATGACAGCCACGCCAATTTCGTGCTGGCGCGCGCCGGCTCTGTCGCCGAGGCCGACGCGGCAGAGGCGGCGCTGAATGCCGACGGTATTCTGGTGCGCCGGGTCGCGGGCTACGGCTTTCCCGAAGGTATCCGGATCACGGTAGGGGATGCGGACCAGACGGGCCGCGTGATCGCGGCCCTGACCCGTTGGCGCGAGGAGGCAGCCGCGTGAGCACATATGATCGTGTCGCCCTGATCGGGCTGGGGCTGATCGCCTCGTCCATGTTCTGGGCCATCAAACGGGGCAATCTGGCAGGCGAAGTCACCGGCTATGCCCGCACGGCCGAAACGCGCGACACGGCGCGCCGGATCGGGTTGTGTGATCGGGTTTATGACAGCATTGCCGAAACGGTCGAAGGGGCCGATCTGGTTGTGTTGTGCGTGCCTGTCGGGGCGATGGGCGCGGTGGCTGCTGAAATGGCCCCGCATTTGGCACCGGGTGCAACGGTCAGCGATGTCGGCTCGGTCAAGCGCGCGGTGATTGATGCGGTGGGTCCACACTTGCCCGAGGGCGTGCATTTTGTCCCCGGCCACCCGATGGCAGGCACCGAACATTCAGGGCCCGAGTCCGGCTTTGCGGAATTGTTCGACAACCGTTGGTGCCTGCTCGTCCCGGCGGAGGGCAGCGATCCGGTGGCGGTTGCGCGGTTGCGCGGTTTTTGGGAGGCGTTGGGCTCGAATGTCGAGGAGATGGAGCCTGATCACCACGATCTGGTCTGTGCCGTGACCAGCCACGCGCCGCACCTGATCGCCTACACGATGGTGGGCGTTGCGGATGATCTGCGCCGTGTGACGGACACGGAAGTGGTCAAATATTCGGCTGCGGGGTTTCGCGATTTCACCCGGATCGCGGCCAGCGATCCGACCATGTGGCGCGACGTGTTCATGACGAACAAGGACGCCACGCTCGAGATTTTGGGGCGTTTTACCGAAGAACTGTTTGCCCTTCAACGGGCCATCCGCACAGGCGACGGTGATCACCTGCATGACTATTTCACCCGCACCCGTGCGATCCGGCGTGGTATCATCGAGGCGGGGCAGGACACCGACGCGCCTGATTTTGGACGGGGGGCCAAGCGGTGAAAGCCTTGGCGCTGGTCCTGTCGCTCTTTGCAGCAAGTGCAGCGGCTGCGCCGGATGTGTCCAAGCGGCCAGTGGCACGGGCCGGGACCGATGCGCGCAGCGGCGCGGTTGCGCAGTCGGTCCAGACACAAGAGGCGGCGGCGACCCCGGCTCCGGCGATTGGCGGATCGCTGCGTCCGTCCTTGCGCCCTCGTGCCATCGAAAAGCGCATCATGTCGCGCCGCGCGCAACGGCGCAAAGGGCAGGTCTGCGGTGACGTGGACCTGCAAGGTGATGAGGTGGGCCCCGTGCCCGGGCGGATTGCGGGCTGTGGTATTCAGGATGCGGTGCGCTTGCGCTCGGTGTCCGGTGTGACGTTGAGCCAGGCGGCGATCATGGATTGTTCGACCGCCAAGGCGTTGAAAAAATGGACTGAAAAAGGGGCCAAGCCCGCGCTGCGCAACACTGGTGGGGGGTTGGTGCGCTACCGGGTGGCTGCGCATTACGCTTGCCGCACACGCAACAACCAACGCGGGGCCCGCATCTCGGAGCACGGGAAGGGTCGCGCGATCGATATATCGGGCTTTACCTTGCAGGACGGATCGACGCTGACCGTGCTCAACGACTGGAATTCGCGCCATCGGCGTGCGCTGCGTTCGATGCACAAGGCGGCGTGCGGGCCGTTTGGCACCGTTCTGGGTCCCAATTCGGATCGCTTTCACCGCGATCATTTCCATTTCGATACAGCACGTTACCGCAGCGGCCCATTCTGTCGTTGATCTGATTGAGGCTGCGCCACGCTAAGTTTTTTGGGGGGCTCTGCCCCCGGCCTGGCGGCCTCCCCCGCGGTATTTCTGGTCAAAAGAAGGGTGGGGTCAGCGGATGACCAGCTTGGGCGCAGGTGCGATCGGGATAAAGCCGAGATAAACTGCACCACCTCTGAGCGCCAGATCGACATCCAGCGTCGTTTCGTTCCCCGAGGCGCGGGCGAGAGCACGCAATATGCTGTCAGCCTGTCGTCTCAGTTGCGTGGGCAGGATACCTGCGGCCTCGGCCAGATCCAGCATGGCTGGCCAGTTTTCAGCCTGAAGTGCGACGCTGCCTTCAGGTGTGCCGTTGTCATCGACCACCAGATTTGCCGCGATATTGAGGTTCAGATCACCCCATCGCGCCTCGGCCAGATGCAGGTCGATCTGGCGGGGCTGGGGACGCCGCGCCTCGAGCGCCCGCCGGTCCCATGGGCGATCAAAGGTGACATCAGCGTTCAGTTGCAGGCTGTCAAACGCGCGCGGGATCGTTTCGGGTAGCCGAAGTGCGGTGCGTGTGCTGTCACCCGGTGCGAACCCGTCGGCGCGTGCCGTCACAGCGTATGCGGCACCTGTTGTCTGCGTCATCGTCAGGGTCAGCGTGTCAGCCTGCGCCTGCACGCCAAGCGGATCGGCGAGCCGCCATGGCCCGGACGTCCACCCAAGCGCCTCCAGTTCGAGTGCCGTGCCCGGGTGGAGGTTCAGCGCCATGACGCCGTTCGCCATGGTCAGGGTCGAGCGCCCCAAGGGCGAGGCGAGCAGGATTGGCGCATCGCTCAGCGTCACAGTCACATCGCCGGGCCACCAGGCCGGGGCGGTGATGTCCAGCCTATCCGTCTCGATCGCGAGCCCGGCATCGGGATCGGCCAGCGCCACATCGCGCAGTCCGGCGACTAGCGTGAGAGGGAAACCACCGCCATCGATCCCGGACAGATCCGCTTGCCAGCCAGCCGCGGCCCGATCTTCAAACCACGCATTGATGCTGCCGCGCAGCCCGGTCGAGGCCGCCCACCACCAGCCGCACCAGCCCACTGCACAGAGTGCCAATATCCACAACAGTTTGCGCATCGCTGCTCTTTCCCTCTGCCTTGAAATCGGGTCTACCGCACATGAAACGGAAAGGACCAGAGGCAATGGCGATGTGGGTATTTGGCTATGGTAGTCTGTTGTGGAACCCGGGGTTTGAGGTTGCCGAACAGCGTATGGCGACACTGCCGGGATATGCGCGTTCGTTCTGCATGCGTTCGATCCACCACCGCGGGACCGAGGCGGAGCCGGGTTTGGTGCTGGCTCTGGACGAGGTGGCCGATGCCAGATGCGACGGCGTTGCGTTGCGGGTGGCTGACGGGCAGGAAGAGGCCACGCTGGCCTATTTGCGCGAACGCGAGCTGATTTCGTCCGCCTATTTGGAAAAGATGCTCGAGATTGACTTGGCCGATGGGCACTGCGTCACGGCGGTCACCTATGTGATTGACGCGGATCACGTCCAGTATTGCGGCGGGCTGCCGCTGGAAGAGCAGGCCCAGATCATCGCGCACGCCCATGGCGGGCGGGGACCGAACCGCGAATATCTGGTCAACACGGCCGAGCATCTCCACGCCCTTGGGGTGGCTGATCCTGACCTTGATTGGCTGGTCCGCCGGGTTGCCGCGATTTCGGCATAAACCCTTGGCGCTCTGGCCCAATTCGCGATAGATTGCCACCAGAGCAGAGCAAAAGAAGAGGTCACGAGCCAGCCGATGGCACAGACCAGACCCGAGGCCCAACCGCACTTTTCCCAACCGGTGCGGCAAATCGCATTGATGCTGATTGTGCTGATCCTGTCGGGGTTCGGCGCGTTTCTTGCGCTGCCAAGTGTGCTGCCGGTGTTTCAGTCCAACCCGTATCTGAACGGGTTCATCATGTTCGTGTTTCTGATCGGCGTCGTGTCCTGTTTCTGGATGGTCTATCAGCTGATCACATCGGTGCGCTGGATCGAAGGGTTTGCCGCCTATGGGCCGTCGGCCAGTGGCAAGGCCCCGCAATTGCTGGCCTCGTTGGCGTCGCTGCTGCGCTCTCGGGGCGCACGGATGCAGTTGTCGGCATCGTCCACCCGGTCGATCCTGGATTCGGTTGCGACCCGTATCGACGAGGTGCGCGAAATCACGCGCTACATCGTCAGTATGCTGATTTTCCTTGGCCTTTTGGGCACGTTCTATGGCCTTGCGACCACGGTGCCCGCCCTCGTCGAAACGATCCGCAGCCTCGCGCCGCAAGATGGTGAGGCCGGGGTCGAGGTGTTCAGCCGCCTGATGAGCGGGCTGGAATCTCAGCTAGACGGGATGGGCGTCGCCTTTGCCTCGTCTTTGCTGGGGCTGGCGGGGTCACTGATTGTGGGTCTGCTTGAGTTGTTTGCAGGGCACGGCCAGAACCGGTTTTACCGCGAATTGGAAGAATGGCTCAGCTCGATCACCCGCGTGGGCCTCAGCAATGAAGGTGATGTGACGGGCGACCAGACCGCGATGGCCGGGGTGATCGATCATCTGGCCGAACAGATGGAAAGCCTGCAAACCATGTTCACCCAGTCCGACATCAGCCGGTCGATGGTTGATGAAAAGCTGGGCAAGCTGGCGGATGCGGTCAGCGCCATGACGGCCCAGATGCAGGGGCAGGGCAGCAGCGAGGCTATTTTGCAGCGCATGGCCGAGGGGCAGGATCGGCTGATCGAAGCCATTGAGGGGCAAGGCACAGGCGACGGCATTGATGCCGAAAGCCGGATGCGGTTACGCTCAATCGATGTGCAGATGTTGCGCATTCTCGAAGAGATCAGCGCAGGCCGCCAGGAAACCATGGCCGAATTGCGCACGGACCTGTCGGCATTGGCCACAGCGCTCAGCCAGCCGCGTGGTCAAAACCGTAAAGCGAGTGCGATCCGGTCTGCACGTCAAGGCCCTGAAACGGAAAGCAGCTGAACATGGCACTGTCGCGGCGTACCGGGCAACGGTTTCAGGCGTCCATCTGGCCGGGCTTTGTCGATGCGATGACGGGCCTGTTGCTGGTTTTGATGTTCGTGCTGACCATTTTCATGGTCGTGCAATTTGTCTTGCGTGAGACGATCACGGGGCAGGAAACCGAACTGGATCAACTCGCCGGTGAAGTCGCCGCCTTGGCCGAAGCCCTGGTGCTGGAGGAGCGGCGATCAAACCAGTTGGACGCACGGCTGTCGGCGCTGAATGCCACGCTCACCGAGTCCGAAGCGCAGGTGGAGTCACAAGCCGCATTGATCCGCACGTTGACGGCAGAGCGCGATGCGCAGGCGACGGAACTGACGGCCGCCCAAACGCGGATCACGAGTTTTGAGGCGCAAGTGGCCGCTCTGATCGCGGAGCGGGATGGTGCGCAAGAGACCATTGCGGGGCTGGAAGAGGCCCAAACCCAATTGCTGTCCGAGCAAGAGGCGTTGAACCTCGCGCTGGCGCAGGCCCGCACCGAGGTGGACGCGCAAGCCGAAACCGCCCGATTGGCCGCCGCGCGTACTGAGGCGCTGCAGGCATTGATCGCGGACCTGCGCGCCCGCAACGCCGACACCGCCGAACAAGCGGCGGGGTTGCAGGCCGATCTAGAGGCGGCGCAAGCCTCGTTGAGCGAGGAAGAAGCCGCCCGTCTGGCCGAAGCCGCAGCGGCCCAGGCCTTGCGTGAGCGTTTGGAACAGGCTGATGCCGAATTGACGGCCATGACCCTTGCCCTTGAGGCGCAACGCCAGGAGGCCGAGGATACGCTGACCCTCTTGGCCGCGGCACGGGCAGCTGAACAGGACCTTGATGCGCAACTCGCCGCAGCCTTGCTGGCCACACAAAACGCATCGCGGGACCGGTCGGAAACGCAAGCCCGTGTGGTGGAGCTGGAGGCACAATTGGCCGATGCCCTGACCGAGTTGGAGGGCGCGCAGAGCGTGAACAGCGACCTGGCCTCGGACAGTGCTGCGTTGCGCGATCAGTTGGCCGCTACTTTGGCCGCTCAACTGGCTGCCGAACAGGATGCGCAAACACTGGATGCTGACGGAGCCGAGGCGCGGGCGGCGTTGGTCGCCGCGCTCGCGCAAAAGGCCGCTGCAGAGCAGGCATTGCAGGAACAGGCGGATCAGTCTCAGGCGCGCGCGGCTTTGCTCGCGGCGGCGCGCGAAGCGCTCAGCGCCGAGGAGGCGGCCACGCTTGAAGCCCAACGCCAGACCGAGTTGCTGAACCAGCAAGTGGCCGCTTTGCGCGCGCAATTGGGCCAGTTGCAGGCCCTGCTGGATGATGCGGTCGCGCGGGATGCGGCGCGGGACGTGCAGTTGCAATCGCTAGGGTCTGAGCTGAACACCGCGCTGGCACGGGTCGCGGCCGAGGAACGGCGGCGGCGCGAATTGGAAGAAGCCGAGCGCAAGCGGCTTGAGGCGCAGGCGCAAGACCTCGAACGCTATCGCTCCGAGTTTTTCGGGCAGTTGCGCGATGTGCTGGGCGCACAGGAGGGTGTGCAGGTCGTGGGCGACCGGTTCGTGTTCTCGTCCGAAGTGCTGTTTCCACCGGGTCGGGCTGACTTGTCCCCGGTTGGTCAGGGCGAGATTGCAAAGATTGCAGATATTCTGCGCGGCGTTGCGGACGATATCCCACCCGAGATCGACTGGGTCATCCAGGTCGATGGGCACACTGATGACGTGCCGCTGTCGGGGACAGGGGCCTTTGCAGACAACTGGGAGTTGAGCCAGGCGCGTGCCCTGTCGGTGGTCAAGTACATGGTGAATTTCCTGGGCATTCCCCCGACCCGCGTGTCGGCCAACGGGTTTGGCCAGTATCAGCCGCTGAACCCCGCCGACACACCCGAAGCGCGCGCGCAAAACCGGCGGATTGAGCTGAAATTCACAGGCAAGTAGGGTCTAGCGGATCTCGACAACATTGCGCTGCGTGCTGATGATCTCGGGTCCGCGGATCAGGGTGGCGGTGCCCTCGTAGGTGCCCGCAGGCCAAATTGCATCGCGTCGTCGCTTGCCGATGGCACGGAACAGTTGGGCTTGGGTGCGGTCCAGATCGACGGCGCGGTCAATGACCTCACCGTCGGGGCCCGTGATGCGCAGATGCAGGATATCGCCCGCCCGCGCGCCAAAGATATAGCCGAAAACAACCAGTGCGGGCGCGTCCACGGGCAGTTCGGGCGCGTGCGCCTCTCCGGCTTTGATGGCGTCGTATTCGGGCACGGCATCTGCAAGGCCCACGGCGATCACACCGCCCGGTTGGTAGGCGATGGGTGTTTGCCAAAGTGTTTCGGTGCTTGGGGCCGCGCATGTCGCCGTGCCGTCGGGATCGAACGGATCGACCACCGCATCATCCTTGCGCACCGTGATGTGAACATGGGGAAACTGGGTGCGGCCCGACAGGCCCACCTGACCCAGGACGTCGCCTGATGCGACCTCGTCACCGCCGCGCACCTGCACGGAGCCGCGTTTGAGGTGGCAATACTGCGTCGACCACCCATCGCCGTGATCAATAACCAGCCCGTTGCCGCAATCGCGGCCCGCAAGTGCGGCCCGGTTCTCTGCTGTCACAAGCTGATCGGCCATCCCATCGCGAATGGCCCGCACCGTGCCGGGTGCGGCGGCGATCACATCGACGCCTTGCTCCATCTGCGCGCGGGACTTCAGCGCGAAATCCGTGCCCTTGTGGTCATCATAGCTGAGGCTTTGGCAGCGAAAATCGCGCACCCCCTCGGTGGGGTCGCTGTCGACATATTGCTGAATAAAACAGTCGGTGCCCAGATCGCAGTCAATCGGCGGCACCAAAAGAAAATCCCTCGCCGCAAGGGGGGCTGCGGCGAGGGAGATTATCAGTGCGGCAAGGGCCGCGCGCATCAGTCTGCGGTCAGCAGCGGTGGCTTGTTGCCGGACAGGCGCGGCTTGTCCGGCCCCTCCAGTTTCAGATCTAACGCGCCATTCTTGACGCCAACCTTCACCACGCCGCCTTTCATCAACTTGCCAAACAGCAACTCTTCGGCCAGCGGCTTTTTGATGTATTCCTGGATCACGCGACCAAGTGGACGCGCCCCCATTTTGTCATCATAACCTTTGTCGGCCAGCCATTCCGCAGCGGGTTTGGTCAACTCGATGGTGACATTGCGGTCCATCAGTTGGGCCTCGAGTTGCAGCACGAACTTCTCAACCACGGACAGGATGGTGTCCTTTCCAAGCGGGGCAAAGCTGATCACCGCGTCCAGACGGTTGCGGAATTCTGGCGTGAACGTCCGCTCAATCGCGGCGGTGTCCTCGCCGGTGCGCCGGTCGCGACCGAACCCGATGGCAGCCTTGGCCTGTTCAGCGGCCCCCGCATTCGAAGTCATGATCAGGATTACGTTGCGGAAATCGACTGTGCGACCATTGTGGTCGGTCAGCTTCCCGTGGTCCATCACCTGCAACAGGATGTTGTAGACATCCGGGTGCGCCTTTTCCATCTCGTCCAGCAGCAGCACACAGTGCGGGTGTTGGTCCACACCGTCCGTCAACATGCCGCCCTGATCGAACCCGACATAGCCCGGAGGGGCCCCGATCAGGCGCGACACTGCGTGTTTTTCCATGTACTCAGACATGTCAAAGCGCAGCATCTCGACCCCGAGCGTGTCGGCCAGTTGCTTGGCCACCTCGGTTTTACCCACACCGGTCGGCCCGGCGAACAGGTAGTTGCCGATGGGCTTTTCAGGTTCGCGCAGACCGGCCCGCGCCAGTTTGATTGCAGAGGAAAGCGCGGTGATGGCGTTGTCCTGCCCAAACACGACCCGTTTCAGGGACGCCTCGAGATCTTTCAGCGTCTCGGCATCGTCCTTGGACACGTTCTTGGGTGGAATGCGTGCGATCTTGGCCACGACATTCTCGATCTCCTTGGTGCCGATCGTCTTGCGCCGTTTGGCCGCCGTCACGAGGTGTTGGGCCGCGCCGGCCTCGTCAATGACGTCAATGGCGCTGTCGGGCAGCTTGCGGTCGTTGATATAGCGGCTCGCCAGTTCCACCGATGTCTTAATCGCGTCGGAGGTGTATTTGACGCCGTGATGATCCTCGAAATAGGGCTTGAGGCCCTTGAGAATTTTAGTGGCATCATCCACCGAAGGCTCGTTCACGTCGATCTTCTGGAACCGGCGGCTCAGCGCGCGGTCCTTTTCGAAGTGTTGGCGGAACTCCTTATATGTGGTCGAGCCCATGGTGCGCAGCTTGCCCCCCTGCAAAGCAGGTTTCAGCAGGTTGGAGGCATCCATGGCGCCGCCCGACGTGGCACCGGCCCCGATCACAGTGTGGATTTCGTCGATGAACAACACCGCATCCTTGTGATCTTCAAGCTCGGTCACAACGGCCTTGAGCCGCTCCTCGAAATCACCGCGATAGCGTGTGCCGGCCAGCAATGCGCCCATGTCGAGCGAGTAGATGGTCGTGCCCGAAAGCACTTCGGGTGTTTCACCGGCCACAATCTTGCGCGCGAGCCCTTCTGCGATGGCGGTTTTGCCCACGCCCGGATCGCCCACCAACAGCGGGTTGTTCTTGCGGCGACGGCAGAGCACCTGGATACACCGCTCCACCTCGGAATCGCGCCCGATCAGCGGGTCGATATCGCCTTCGCGGGATTTTTCATTCAGGTCCACGCAGTATTTGGCCAGCGCGCTTTCCTTTTTCTCACCCTCGGTGACGCCCTGCGGCTCATCTTCGACTTCCGGCGCACCTGATACGGGCCGCGCCTCGCCAAAAGCGGGGTCTTTGGCGACGCCGTGGGCGATGAAATTCACCGCATCATAGCGCGTCATGTCCTGTTCTTGCAGGAAGTAGGCCGCATTGCTTTCGCGTTCGGCAAAGATGGCGACCAGCACGTTGGCACCGGTCACTTCGGTGCGGCCCGAGGACTGCACGTGGATGGCGGCGCGCTGGATCACGCGCTGGAACGCCGCCGTCGGAACAGCCTCCGATCCATCGATGTCGGTGACCAGATTGGACAGGTCATCGTCCACGAATTCGTTGAGCGCACCGCGCAATTCGTCAATGTCGACCGAGCAGGCCTGCATGACGCGACGGGCGTCGGGTTCATCCACCAGGGAGAGCAACAAATGCTCAAGAGTTGCAAATTCGTGCCGGCGTTCGTTGGCCAGCGCAAGCGCCTGATGGATCGCTTTTTCCAGTGTCGTCGAGAATGAAGGCACGGCTGTGCTCCTTTCGATCGGGGTCGGGTTGGGGGCACCAAAGAATGTCGAGGCCCCATACCAACCATGGCCTCATGTGTTTAAGTTTGGTTGAACAACGCGCCGCTTCAAGGCTTTTCTTTGCACAAAACCTCACAATCTGCGTGAGGTGCGTGTTTTCGGTGTGGAATTAGGCGCGTATGAGAACAATCCGTCTCAGAAATTGTCTTTTCTGGTGCGGAGTTCCGTGAACACGTCGGTGGCGTTTGCGCCACTCATGCCCAGATGGGCCTGAATGGCGGGGTCGTGGGCGCGCAGAAACGGGTTGGTTGCCAGTTCTTCGGACAGCAAAGAGGGAACAGTCGGGATACCGCTTGCGCGTTTGTCGGTCACATCCCGGACCCGCGATATAAGGTCGGAATTGTCCGGATCAATGGTCAGCGCGAATTTGGCGTTGGCGGCGGTATATTCATGGCCCGAGTAGACGACTGTGTCGCCGGGCAGGGCAGCCAGCTTTTGCAGGCTTTCGTGCATTTGCGGCTTGGTCCCCTCAAACACCCGTCCGCATCCCAAAGCCATAAGGCTGTCCGCGGTGAACAGCGCATTTGAACCGGCGAAGTGAAACGCCACGTGGTTAATGGTGTGTCCCGAGACATCTATAACAGTGCCGGTTTCCGAGCCGATCCTGACCTCATCGCCCTCGGCCAGTGCGATATCCAGCTTGGGCAGGCGGTCGGCATCGGCGGCGGCCCCGATCACGCGGGCAGGGTGCCTGGCCAGCACATCCGCCAGCCCGTCCACATGATCCCAGTGGTGATGGGTGATCAGAATATCGCTCAGGGTCCATCCCATCTCGGCCAGCACATCAAGGACCGGAGTGGCCTCGGGCACGTCCACCAGCGCCGTAGCCCCTGTTTCGGGGTCATGGGCCAAAAACGCATAGTTGTCGGACAGGCAGGGGATCGTGCGGATATCGAGGGGCATGGCAATGGCGCTTTCTTGGGGTAGGGTTATATCAAAGGTGGCGCGCATGGCCGCCAAGGGCAAGGGATCACGATGCATCTGGACGTGCAGGATTTGCGTAACTTTTATTACCGCAGTGCCTTGGGGCGGGCGGCGCAGACGTCGATGCGACGGCGGATGACCGAAATCTGGCCCGAAGCGGCGGGACAGACCGTGGCGGGCTTTGGCTTTGCCTTGCCGCTGCTGCGCCCCTATCTGGCCGATGCGCGCCGGGTCATCGCGCTGATGCCGGGGCCGCAGGGCGTGATGCCCTGGCCTGCGGATGCGCCCAACGTCACCGTGCTGACCGAAGAGACCCTGTGGCCGATCGAGACGGGCCACGTGGACAAGCTGATCATGCTGCACGGGCTTGAGACGTCCGAGCGGGCCTATGACCTGCTCGAAGAGGCGTGGCGCGTGCTGGGGCCGGGGGGCAAGGCGCTGTTCATCGTGCCCAACCGCGCCGGGCTGTGGTCGCGCCGGGATCGCACGCCCTTCGGTTATGGACGGCCCTATTCGGCCAGCCAGCTTGAGACGCAGTTGCGCAAACACCAGTTCCTGCCGGAGCGGCATCTGGGCGCGCTTTATCAGTTCCCCTCGTCGCGGCGGGTCTGGATGAAATCCAGCAACATGTTCGAAAAGGTGGGCCGGGTGATGCCGGGCATGATGGCGGGCGGCGCATTCATGGTTGAGGCGTCCAAGCTGGTCTATCCGCCCAAAGGCAAGGTCAAGCGTGTCGAAGCGAAGAAGCAGGCCGTGCCGCAGGGCGTCACGGCCCCGATTGCGGGACGGGTCTGACGGTCAGGCAACGACCGGCATGGGCAGGGTGTTGGCAATTGCAATATCGCCCTGCGCGCTATTCAGATAAAGAAACGATCCAAATTCGGTGTATGTCCCGGCCTCGGCGGCGGGAACCGTGGCACGCACGCTGTTTCGGCTCTTCGAGATATCGCTCACAATCGAAAATTCGACTTCATCCGGGGTATCGACGCCCAAAACCGACACAAGGGCATCCTCTGCGGGGGCAAAGTCGTTGAAGGTGATAGGCGCAATGCTGCCTTGCGCTTCGGCTGCGAAAACCAAAGTGTCGGCCCCTTTACGGAGGGTGATGTCGAGCTGCAATGCGTCAGCGCTGATGATCTGATCATCCCTCGCACCGCCATCCAGAGTGGCCGCATCGGTCGACCGGCTGTCGCTGGTAAGGATGACGTCGTTGTCAGCACTCCCGTCAGCGACCCCGTAGAAATCCGGGCGCACTATGATCGTGTCGTCATCATCCCCGCCATTCAGGATCGCCCCAAGGCCGACCCCACTGATCGTTTCATTTCCATCCCCCGCATTGACCCGGAGCACGGACGGGTCCGTCGTTTGCTCTGGTAGGGCTGCCCATTTGGTGGCTAGCGAAACGCTGTCATCAGCCTCCGGCGCATTCAAGGCAAAGTCGGCTTCGAGTCTGGGCTTGAACATATCGGCGATGTTGTCGGTCTCGGCACGGCAAAGCGCGGACACGCCGATGTCGGCGTCTTCGGGCTGGTCAAGGTCGTCATCCCGGGCGAGCGCGGTGCCGCCATCGTCAGGTGGCGATTGCATAATTGTCATCATCTTTGCAGCCGACAACATGGCGAGCAGCGCCAAAGCACGCATTTGCTATTTTCCTCCAAGGCTGACGATAATCTCCGCGTCTGACGAGAACATCGCCGCGTCTGGCTCGCCCTGATGCCAATGCGTGTCAAGGCAAGCGGGTGGAGCAGAGGCCGGATAGCGGGCTGATGTCGGTCACAAACAGCACCAACCGAGGCGTGCCACCTGGAATCGCCCCCAAATTTCGTGAGTTTTGTGACGGATTCCTGACAAAGTGAGTGGCGCAAACGGTCGCACTTTGTCTAACGTGCTGAAAACGCTCAAAAACCACCCAAACGCCTGTTCACGAAGATATGTTGCGGGGGCCGATACCCTCTGCTACATCCCCCCTGATTTCCACGCTTTGGCCCAAATCAAGGCGTTCCCACGTCCCCGACCTTCGCCTGCCTTCGGGCGGTAGAATGCGGGGCCAAGACATCGAAAGGGTGGACGTGTCCGAACCAGCTTCGATCTCCACAGGCATCGCGTCGCGTTATGCCACTGCTGTCTACGCGCTTGCCAAAGAGGGCAACGCCGTCAAGAAAATCGAAAGCGATGTTGAGACGCTGAACACGGCAATGGCCGAAAGCGCAGACTTCAACGCGCTGATCCATTCGCCGGTGTACAGCCGCTCCGAGCAGGCCGCAGCCATCTCTGCCATCGCCAAGAAGGCGGGCCTGAGCGAGCTGATGGGCAACACGCTGGCGCTGATGGCCGAAAAGCGGCGCCTGTTCGTGGTGCCACAGCTTGTGCAGGCGCTGCGCGACATCATCGCCGAGGACAAGGGCGAGTTGACCGCAGATGTCACATCCGCCACCGCACTGACCAAGGAACAGTCGGACAAAGTCGCCAAGACGCTCAAGGCCCGCATGGGCAAGGACGTCACCATTAATGCATCTGTCGATGAAAGCCTCATCGGTGGATTGATCGTCAAAGTGGGCTCGAAGATGATCGACACGTCGATCCGCTCCAAGCTCTCTTCCCTCCAGAATGCAATGAAAGAGGTCGGATAAATGGGTATCCAAGCAGCAGAGATTTCCGCAATCCTGAAAGACCAGATCAAGAACTTTGGTCAGGAAGCGGAAGTGGCCGAAGTGGGCCGCGTTTTGTCCGTGGGTGACGGGATTGCCCGCGTCTATGGCCTCGACAATGTCCAAGCCGGTGAGATGGTCGAATTTCCGGGCGGTATTCAGGGGATGGCCCTGAACCTCGAAACCGACAACGTCGGTGTGGTGATCTTCGGCTCTGACCGGGACATCAAGGAAGGTGACACCGTCAAGCGCACGAACTCCATCGTGGACGTGCCCGTCGGCAACGAACTTCTGGGCCGTGTTGTGGACGGTCTTGGCAACCCACTGGACGGCAAGGGCCCGATCAACGCCTCGCAACGGTCCGTTGCGGACGTCAAAGCCCCCGGCATTATCCCGCGCAAATCGGTGCACGAGCCGATGGCGACCGGCCTCAAGGCCGTTGACGCGATGATCCCGATTGGCCGTGGCCAGCGTGAGCTGATTATTGGTGACCGTCAGACCGGCAAGACCGCCGTGGCGCTTGACGCGATCCTGAACCAGAAATCGTATAACGACGCCGCCGGCGATGACGAGAGCAAGAAGCTCTACTGCATCTACGTGGCGGTCGGCCAGAAGCGGTCCACCGTGGCACAGTTGGTGAAGAAACTCGAAGAGTCCGGCGCGATTGACTATTCGATCGTTGTGGCCGCGACCGCGTCCGACCCGGCGCCCATGCAGTTCCTCGCACCTTATGCGGCGACCTCGATGGCGGAATTCTTCCGCGACAATGGCCGTCACGCCCTGATCATCTATGATGATCTGTCCAAACAGGCCGTGTCCTATCGCCAGATGTCGCTGCTGCTGCGTCGCCCACCGGGCCGCGAAGCCTATCCCGGCGACGTTTTCTACCTCCACTCGCGCCTGCTTGAGCGGTCTGCCAAGCTGAACGAAGACAATGGTGCGGGCTCGCTGACGGCCCTGCCGATCATCGAAACCCAAGGCGGCGATGTGTCGGCCTTTATTCCAACAAACGTGATTTCGATCACTGACGGTCAGATCTTCCTTGAAACCGAATTGTTCTATCAGGGCATCCGTCCTGCCGTGAACACCGGTCTGTCGGTGTCGCGCGTTGGGTCCTCGGCCCAGACAGACGCGATGTCGTCGGTGGCGGGCCCTGTGAAACTGTCGCTGGCCCAGTACCGCGAGATGGCGGCCTTTGCCCAGTTCGGTTCCGACCTGGACGCGGCCACACAGCAGTTGCTGAACCGTGGTGCGCGCCTGACCGAGCTGATGAAGCAGCCGCAATATTCGCCTCTGACCAACGCCGAAATCGTTTGCGTCATCTTTGCAGGCACCAACGGCTATCTCGACAAGATCCCCGTCTCGCGCGTGGGTGAGTTCGAAGCCGGTCTGCTCAAGTTCCTGCGCAGCCAGAAGGGCGACTTCCTCAAGTGGATTTCGGACGAGGATCCCAAGTTCAAATCGGGTGAGAACGTCGACAAGATGAAGGCGGCGCTGGACGAGTTCGCTTCGACCTTCGCTTAATCGGGAGGTGGGGCAATGCCAAATCTCAAGGACCTGAAAAACAGGATCGAAAGCGTTAAGTCGACGCGCAAGATCACGAAGGCCATGCAAATGGTGGCCGCCGCGAAACTGCGGCGGGCGCAGGAAGCTGCCGAACAGTCGCGCCCCTATGCCGAGCGGTTCAATGCCGTGATGGCAGGGTTGTCTTCGGCCGCATCCGGGTCGGATAGCGCACCCAAACTATTGTCGGGCACGGGGGCGGATCAGGTGCATCTGCTGGTCGTCATGACCTCCGAGCGGGGCCTGTGCGGCGGGTTCAACACGAACATCGCCAAACTGGCGCGCACCCATGCCACCAAGCTGCAAGGCGAGGGCAAGACGGTCAAGATCCTGACTGTGGGCAAGAAGGGCCGTGATCAGCTCAAGCGGGACTTCGGCGACAAGTTCGTCGGACATATCGACATGTCCGAGGTCAAGCGGATGTCCTATGCGGATGCGCAAGGCGTGGCCAAGGATGTGCTGGGACGCTTTGATGCAGGCGAGTTCGATGTGGCGACGATCTTTTTCGCGCGCTTTCAGAACGTCGTGACGCAAATTCCGACCGCGCAGCAGATCATCCCGTTCGCCGTGCCCGAAGGGTATGAGGCAAGCGAAACGCTCTATGATTACGAGCCGGACGAAGAGGCCATTTTGGCCGACCTTCTGCCGCGTGCGGTGGCCACGGCGATCTTCTCCGCTTTGCTGGAGAATGGCGCGTCCGAGCAGGGTGCCCGGATGTCGGCGATGGACAATGCGACACGCAATGCGGGCGAAATGATCGACCAGTTGACGGTCGAATATAACCGCTCGCGTCAGGCTGTGATCACGAACGAGCTGATCGAAATTATTTCCGGCGCGGAAGCGCTGTAAGAAAACCGGAGACGAAACATGGCAAATGCTAAAGGCAAAATTACACAAGTCATCGGGGCCGTCGTCGACGTGCAATTCGACGACCACCTGCCGGAAATTCTGAACGCGCTGACCACCGACAACAACGGCAACAAGCTGGTTTTGGAAGTGGCGCAGCACTTGGGTGAAAACACCGTGCGCACCATCGCGATGGACTCCTCTGAGGGTCTGGTGCGCGGTCAGGAAGTTGTGGACACCGATGGGCCGATCATGGTGCCGGTCGGCCCCAAGACCCTGGGTCGTATCCTGAACGTCGTGGGCGAGCCCGTTGACGAAGGTGGCCCCGTTGATGCCGAAGAGCGTCGCCCCATCCACGCGGATGCGCCCGCCTTTGCCGAACAGTCCACTGAATCTGAAATTTTGGTGACAGGCATCAAGGTTGTGGACTTGCTGGCCCCCTATTCGAAGGGCGGCAAGATTGGCCTCTTCGGTGGTGCCGGCGTGGGCAAGACCGTTCTGATCATGGAACTGATCAACAACATCGCCAAGGTGCACTCGGGCTATTCCGTCTTCGCCGGTGTGGGGGAACGGACCCGTGAAGGGAACGACCTCTATCACGAAATGATCGAATCCAACGTGATCAAGCCCGACAACCTCGAAGAGAGCCAGGTTGCGCTTGTTTATGGTCAGATGAACGAACCTCCCGGAGCGCGGGCGCGTGTGGCTCTGACAGGCTTGACCCTCGCCGAACAATTCCGCGATGCGTCCGGCACCGACGTTCTGTTCTTTGTCGACAACATCTTCCGCTTCACGCAGGCCGGTTCCGAAGTGTCCGCCCTATTGGGCCGTATTCCGTCTGCGGTGGGTTATCAACCGACACTGGCGACCGACATGGGCCAGATGCAGGAACGCATCACCTCGACCAAGTCCGGTTCGATCACCTCCATTCAGGCCGTCTACGTGCCTGCGGATGACTTGACCGACCCCGCGCCTGCGACAACCTTTGCGCACCTCGACGCGACAACCGTTCTGTCGCGTGCGATTTCGGAACTGGGGATTTACCCGGCTGTGGACCCGCTCGACAGCTCGTCGCGCCTGATGGACCCTCAGATCGTAGGTGAAGAGCATTACAAGGTGGCCTCGGACGTGCAGCAGATCCTGCAACGCTACAAGTCGCTGCAGGACATCATCGCGATCCTCGGGATGGACGAACTGTCCGAAGAGGACAAGCTGACCGTTTCGCGTGCGCGCAAGATCCAGCGGTTCCTCAGCCAGCCCTTCGATGTGGCCAAGGTGTTCACAGGCTCCGACGGCATTCAGGTGCCTCTGGAAGACACGATTGCCTCGTTCAAGGCGGTTGTGGCCGGTGAGTACGACCACCTGCCCGAAGGGGCCTTCTATATGGTCGGCGGCATCGACGAAGTGAAAGCCAAAGCCGAGAAGATGGCCGCGGACGCAGCCTGACAAGCTGGGTGGGCGACACGCCCACCTTACGGCAAAGCCCAAAGGGTAAGGCGGGCGTGTCGCCCGCCCACGTCCCGCAAAGGAGGCAGCAATGCAATTTGATTTGGTATCCCCCGAGCGCAGTCTTGCGTCGATGGAGGCAACATCGGTCCAGATCCCCGGCGCGGACGGGGACATGACGGTGATGGCCGATCATGCACCGACGATCACCACCCTGCGCCCCGGCGTGCTGAAGGTGGATGCGAACGGCACCGCACATGAGTTTGTGGTCACGGGCGGTTTCGCCGAAATCGGCGCGCAAGGTATTTCGGTGCTGGCCGAACGGGCGGTGTCGCGCGCCGACATTACCCAAGAGGACATGGACGCCATGTTTGACGAAGCGCAGGACAATTACACCCGCGCCAAGGACACGTTCAAGAACGAGCCCGGCCCCGTGGATGACGCTGCCAAGCTGCTGGCCGACATGGTTGCGGTGGGCTCGGAAATCGGACTCAGCACCAAGCAGCCCAGCCTGTAAGGCCAGCCCGTCCGGTACGGTTCTGAAAGGTCCTGCAACCTGCGGGGCCTTTTTTCGTTTTTGGGCATGATCCGCCGCACATGACGTGCTAGCAATTCCCCGGGGTGTACGAAGACGGAACGATGAAACGACTACGCAACCATCTGATTGGCGTTGACCAAGGTGACACGATTCTGTTTTCGGATTTCGAAGATGGGGGCGAGATGTGGACTGGCCGTGGCCAGCGCGAACGCCGCCGCCGCATTGCGTTCGAGGAACCTTTCCGCTCCATCCCGGTCGTGCATGTTTCGATTTCGATGTGGGACGTGGATACGCAAACGCCTTTGCGCGCTGACATCAGCGCCGAAACCGTCACCGAGGATGGCTTTGATCTGGTCTTTCGCACTTGGGGTGATAGCCGCGTGGCCCGCGTGCGTGTAGCATGGATGGCGATGGGTGAGTTGCGCCAGACGGATGAGTGGGACCTCTATTGAGGCCGGTGCGCTCTCTTGCACGTGCGGGAGCCTCCGGCGGCGGTTTATTAGGCGAAATGAAGACTGAATCAGCGCAGGATCGACGCAAGGAATTGCCTGGTTCTGTCAGCTTTCGGGTTGGAGAAGATCGCCTCAGGTGGCCCTTCTTCGGCGATCACGCCTTGATCCATGAAGCAGACCCGGTCCGCCAGCTCGCGCGCGAACCCCATTTCATGGGTGGCGAGCACCATCGTCATGCCTTCGTCCCTGAGCGCGCGCAGCACGTCGAGCACTTCGCCCACCAGTTCGGGATCAAGGGCTGAGGTGATTTCGTCAAACAGCATGGTTTGGGGTGCCATCGCCAGTGCCCGGATCACGGCGACGCGCTGTTGTTGCCCGCCTGAGAGTTGATCGGGATATTTGCGCATGTGGCTGGCGAGTCCGAACCGTTCAAACAGCGCCTCGACCCGGGGGTGCAATGCGCCGTCGGTTTCGCCCAGAACCCGGCGCGGGGCGAGGCACACGTTGTCAAAGGCTGTCATGTGCGGAAACAGGTTGAAGGACTGGAACACGATCCCGATCCGTTGCCGGATGGGGGCGAGGTCAAAGCCCGGTTCGGCAATGTCGACCCCGTCGAGCAGCACCTGTCCGTCATCCACAGGCTCCAGCCCGTTCATGCAGCGTAGCAGCGTCGATTTGCCCGACCCGGACGCTCCGATCAGGCACACCATTTCGCCTTGTCCGATGGCCATGTCGATGCCGCGCAGCACCTGCACATCATCAAAGGATTTGGTGACGCCGCGCAACTCAAGTCTAGGATCGGGCATTGCGGTCCTTGTTCAGCAGGTAGTCGGCATAACGGGTGGCCGGCACCGTGACACAGAGGAAAATGATGGCCGCCGCCACATAGGGCGTGAAATTGGCCAGCAGGCTTTTGTAGATGCCGGCCTGGCGCAGGATTTCGACGGGGCCGATGAAGGACAGCAGGGCCACATCCTTTTGCAGCGCCACCAGCATGTTCATATTCGCAGGCACCACGCGCCGGATCGCTTGCGGCAGGATCACGTGGCGCATCGTGTCCCGCTCGCTCAGGCCCAAACAAATCGCGGCATTGCGCTGGCTGGCATGGATGCTTTCGATGCCCGAGCGCAGCACTTCGGCGACGTAGGCCGAATAGGTCAGCACCAGCGCGACCGTGCCCCAGATATAGGGCGAATTCCAGGGGCGGGGCAGGCCGAGGCCGGGAATGCCGAAGCCTACGAGGTAGACCAGCAAGACCACCGGGATGCCCCGAAACAGATCCACATAGACCGCCCCGAAGATGCGCAGGGGAAACAGTGCCGGATTGCGCGCGCCGCGTGCCAGCGCAATCGCAAGCCCAAGCGCAAAGATCAGCGGCACCGACCATGCAAAGATCGCCACATCCAGCACGAAAGCCTGGAGCAGCCCGGGAAAGGTGCGCAGGAACACGTCGCCATCAAAGAACGATGCCTTGACCGCCTGCCATCCGGGCGCAAGCGGCACCAGAACAAGGAGAAGGGCCAGCACCCCAAAGGTGCTGACCCCCGCAATCATGTTGGCCCGGCGGCGCTGCCGGGCCTCGTAGGCGGCGCGTCTCGTGCTCACTTGATCAGGGGCACGCCTGTGGCCTGTTGCAGCCATTCCGCTTCGATTTCAGCCAGTTTGCCGCTGTCGGTCAACGCGGTCAGCGCCTCGTCCACACATTCTTTCAGCGGGTTGCCTTCGGTCATCAGCATCCCGAACTGGTCGGGGTTTTCAGCTGCTTCCGGGTCGAACTGGCCCAAGACCACACCGTTGTCGAGCAGCACAGCCGCCGTGAACAGTGCGGTGGGCAGATCAAACAGGGCCGCGTCGATCTGACCGGCCTTGATCGCGGCGGTCACGTTGGCATTGTCGTCATAGACCAGTGGGCTTTGATCGGGGGCGATGGTTTCCATCACGATGGGCAGCGCCGTGGTCGAGGCAACGACCCCCCATTTCAGGGTCTTGAGGCTGTCCAGCGTCGGCTTGGCACCCCCTTCTGCGACCTCGACTGTGGTCATCACGGCTTGGGGTGCCGTGTAGTAGGGGGCCGAGAAGTCCACGACCTTGTCGCGCTCTTCTGTGATCGAGAATTGCTGCATGTTAATGTCAAAGTTCTTTTCGCCGGGCTGGATCGCCTCGTCAAACGAGGTGCGCACCCATGTGACGGCATCATCCGAAAACCCCATCTCGCCCGCGAGGGCATAGGCCACGGCGGCTTCGAACCCCTGTTTGCTTTCGGGGGCGTCGTCGATCACCCACGGGTAATAGGCGGGGTTGCCGGTAGCGATTGTAAGTGTGCCGTCGGTCAGGGTCTTGCCCGCGGCGCAGTGGCCTGCGGCAAAGGCGGCGGTGGCGGTGATTGTCAAGACGGCGGCGGTGATAAACAGTTTCATTGTGATCTCCCCATCAGTTTCTGTATGGATCATCGATAAAGGCTTGCTGGGTGTCCAGACCAATCCGACACGTAACGCCACTCATCGCAGTGAACGCTGTGAGGGTGGACAGGTTTCAAGCATATGCAGGAGGGCATTGGTGGAACAGAATAGCGTGATACGCGAGGTGCACACGTCCGATTTTGGGGCATGGCGCGCAATGTGGGCCGAGTACAATGCGTTCTATGAACGGAGCGGCGCGACCGCTTTATCGGATGCCATTGTCCAATCGACGTGGCACCGCCTTCTCGATCCGAAAGAGCCCGTACATGGGTTGGTCGCGGACGTTTCGGGGCGGCTTGTGGGGTTGGCGCATTATGTTTTTCATCGCAACACGATCACCGTCGAAGACACTTGTTATTTGCAGGACCTGTTTTCGGATCCTGCCATGCGCGGGCAGGGGGTTGGGCGCGCGTTGATCTCTGCGTTTTACGATCGTGCTGCGAAGGCCGGAACCGTTGGCGTCTATTGGCATACCCACACGTCAAACAGCACGGCGATGCAGCTTTATGATCAGGTGGCCACGCATACTGGTTTCGTCGTGTACCGTCATAGCATTGGTCAGGTGTCCAACGGCGGAGTGAGTGACCCTCACTCCGCCGCATACATCCCGTCGTAAATCGGGCTCAGCGTCTCAGCCTCGAACAGCGATGACACGGACGTGCCGTGCCAGATGTTCAGGATAGCTTGGGCAAAGACGGGAGCTGTGGGCACGATGCGGATGTTGGGGGCGGACTTTACCGCCTCTGTGGGCTCAATCGAATCCGTGATCACCAGAGATTTCATGACCGAGGCGGTCACCCGCTCGACCGCGGGGCCGGACATGACACCGTGCGAGATGTAGGAATGGACCTCATTGGCGCCATTCTCGGTCAGCACCTCGGCGGCCTTGCACAGCGTGCCTGCGGTGTCGACCATGTCGTCCACGATGATGCAGGTCTTGCCCGACACATCGCCGATCACGGTCATTTCGGCCACTTCGCCCGCCTTTTCGCGGCGTTTGTCCACGATGGACAAGGGCGCGCCAAGGCGTTTGGCCAGATCACGCGCGCGGGCCACGCCGCCCACATCCGGAGACACGATCATCAGATCGTTCATCCGATCCGCAAATTGTGTTTTGATATCAAGGGCAAAGATCGGGGAGGCATAGAGGTTATCCACCGGAATATCGAAGAACCCCTGAATTTGCGCGGCGTGCAGGTCCATGGTCAGCACCCGCTCGATCCCGGCACCCACCAGCATGTTGGCGACCAGCTTGGAGGAGATCGGCGTGCGCGCCTTGGTGCGGCGGTCCTGACGGGCATAGCCGAAATAGGGGATCACGGCTGTGATGCGGGCCGCCGAGGACCGGCGCAGCGCGTCGCACATGATCAACAGCTCCATCAGGTTGTCATTGGCCGGATTTGATGTGGGCTGGATGATGAACATATCCTCACCGCGCACATTCTCGAAAACCTCGACGAAAATCTCGCCATCGTTAAACCGCTCAACCCGCGCCTCGACAAGGCCCACATTGACACCTCGATGCAGTGACATGCGCCGCGCAATGGCTTTGGCCAAAGGCAGGTTGGCATTGCCCGAGATCAGCTTGGGCTCTTGGATGTTTGGCATGTGTCGGTCCCCGTGCAGCACGATATGTGACAGATTCGTGATGTTGACACCACCTAACACGGGCGTACGGTCGCGCGAAACAAAAGACCCCCGAACCGGAGATAGAAATGGCCCATATCGACTATTATTTTGCGACACTCTCGCCCTACACCTACCTCGCTGGCACCCGGTTCGAAGCGATTGCGGCCAAACACGGGGCAAGCGTGACCTACAAACCACTGGACGTGATTGCGCTGTTCGGGCGCACGGGCGGCACCCCGCCCAAGGATCGCCACCCAAATCGCATCGAGTACCGCGCGCAGGAACTCGTGCGGCAGGCGCGCAAGAACGACATGCCGTTCAACCTCAAACCTGCCCACTGGCCCACCAACGCGGCCCCGTC
This sequence comes from uncultured Tateyamaria sp., assembly GCF_947494755.1. Taxonomy (GTDB): domain Bacteria; phylum Pseudomonadota; class Alphaproteobacteria; order Rhodobacterales; family Rhodobacteraceae; genus Tateyamaria. The sequence continues at coordinate 133,251 of NZ_CANLVZ010000002.1, read as the reverse complement.
CTCCTATGCGATCATCGCCGCGCAAACGGCGGAGGGCGGCGATCTTGGCCAGCTGGTACACGCGGTGCTGCGCGCCGTCTGGGCCGAGGATAAGGACATCGCCGAAGACGACGTGATCAAGGCATGTCTGACCGAGGCGGGTTTTGATTCATCCCTTGCCGACAGCGGGTTGCTGAGTGGTGCCGAAACCTATGCCCGCAACCTCGAAGAGGCGGTCGACAAAGGCGTATTCGGCGCGCCTTTCTATATCGTCGACGGCGATCAGCGGTTCTGGGGGCAGGACAAGCTCGAGGATCTGGACGCGCACCTGTCCGGCGATCTGTGATTCCGCATATCCACCGGCGCAGCTTCGGATCGGGGCCGCGCCCGCTGCTGGCGATCCACTGCTCGCTGGCCCATGCTGGCGCGTGGCGGGGGATGGGGGCAGCGCTCGGCGACATCGCCACGCTTCACGCCTATGACCTGCCCAATCACGGCAAATCCGGTGATTGGGACGGGCAGGGGGTGATGCACGATGCCGCCACAGACATGGCGCTGGCGGTGCTGGATGATATCGGGCCGGTCGATGTGATTGGGCACTCGTTCGGGGCGACGGTGGCCTTGCGGCTCGCCATCGAGCATCCTAAGCGCATTCGCTCTGCCATCCTGTTCGAACCCGTCTATTTCGCGCCTTTGATGGCCGACGATCCGGGGTTTGTAGGCCGCTACGGGCGTGACACCGCAGCCTACGATCAGGCGCTAGAGGCCGGGGACAACGTCGGTGCCGCAAGGGCGTTCAACAGCACATGGGGAGATACCGCCGCGTGGGACACCCTGCCCGATGCAAGCCGCACCTACATGGCCGAGCGCATCCATTTCGTGCGCGACAGCGCCCCGTTTCTACAACATGACAGCGCGAATTTGCTTGCCCCGGGCCGGTTCGAACAGGCCACCGGGCCCGTCTTGCTGATGCGGGGCGAAACCTCGCCTTGGGCAAAGGACGTGAACGGGGCCATCGCGCGCAGATTGCCAAATGTGCAAGAAGTGGCGTTGCCGGATGTGGGACATATGGCCCCTATCACGCATCCGGATCGTGTTGCCGCCCATGTGCGCAGCTTTTGGTCGGCACAGGGCTGACGCCTCATATCGGCTCTTCTATGATGTGTTCTTCCCAGTCGTCATCGGCGACATCGTATTCGCTGACGGTGCGTCCACGCATGGACACGCCCGCGTCATGCACGCTGTCCGGGGTGCCGCTGATCAATGGGTGCCAATCGGGCAGCGGCTTGCCCGCATCCAGCAGCCGATAAGCGCAGGTCTGGGGCATCCAGTAGATATGACTGTCGATGTTTGAGGGTTTCAACACGATACAATCGGGCACAAATTGGTGGCGCGTCTCGTAATGGGCGCAACGGCAGGTCGCATCATCCAGCAAGCGGCATGCCACATTGGTCAACTCCACCCGCCCGCTGTCTTCGTCCTCAAGCTTGTTGAGGCAGCACTTGCCGCAGCCGTCACACAAGGCTTCCCACTCAGCGCGGTTCATCTTTTTCAGCGGGGTCGTTTCCCAATAGCGGGGTCTCAGCCCCGCACGCGAGATCGGATCGCTCACAGCGCGCTCAGGATGGCACGCGACTGCGCGCTGTCTTGATCCATCTGGGCGATCAGCGTGTCGAGGTCATCGAATTTCTCTTCGCCGCGCAGGTAAGAGACCAACGCGACGGACAAGGGCGTGCCATAAAGATCGCCGGAAAAGTCGAACAGGAACGTCTCCAGATTGGGGCGGTTTTCACCGAACATCGGACGCACGCCCATGCTGGCCACCCCGTGATACTGACCCTTGTGCGGCCCGTCGAGCACATCGACCAGCACCGCATAGACCCCGAAGCGGGGCGGATGCAGCCCGTCGATGGACATGTTGGCGGTCGGGTACCCTAACTCGCGCCCGCGCTGCTCACCGCCAATAACGGGGCCTTCGATCCGGTGCCAATGACCAAGCATCGAGGCGGCGTCCTGTGGCCGACCATCAGCCAAGGCCTGACGGATCGCGGTCGAGGACACGGTCGCTTCGGAGTGTTCCAAAAGGGGGGCGATCGTGACGCCAAATCCCATTTCGGCACCAAAGTCCTTCAGTGTCTCGGCAGTGCCAAGGCGCTTGTGTCCAAAGCAGAAATCAGCCCCCACAACCACATGGCGCAGGCCCAACCCGTCGCGGATCACACGGCTGGCGAATTCCTCAGGCGAAAGGCTCGCCAGCCCCGCATTGAAAGGCAATTCATACAGGCGTTCGACGCCGAGCTTTTCAAGGCGGCTGGCCCGGGCCGCCTGGCTCATCAAGCGAAACGGGGCGGCTTGCGGTGCGAAATAGGCACGGGGATGCGGCTCAAACGTCAGGATTCCCAATGGGGCGTCGGGCGCGGCGGTACGGGCCAGATTGATCACGGATTGATGGCCCAGATGCACGCCGTCAAAATTGCCGATGGCCACGGTGGCCCCGCGGCTCTCCTGATCGACAAACTGATAATCCCGGATGATCTTCATGACGGCATGCCTAGCGGCACCACCCCGCAAGGGCAAGCACAGCCCTTCGCCTTCTTTTGACCGAAAATACCGCGGGGGAGGCGTAGCCGGGGGCAGAGCCCCCAAAATAATGAAACCGGCCTCTGGTCCCGGGGGCAGAGCCCCCACGCGGTCACACCATCAGTCGAACTTGCGCGAAGGTGCGAGCACCATCGCCTCGCCCACCAGCACCTTCTTGCCCTCGACACTGCAATGGCAATCCAACTTGACCCGGCGCTTGGCAAAATCGATGTCGATCACCTTCACCTCGGCATAGACCATGTCGCCGGGGCGCACCGGGGCTAGGAACTTCAGCGACTGGCCCATATAGACAGTGCCGTGGCCGGGCAGTTGCTCGCCAATCACGGCCGAGATCAGACCGGCTGTCAGCATCCCATGCGCAATGCGGCCCGCAAAGATCGTGTCGCGGGCATAGTCATCATCCATGTGGACCGGATTGTGATCGGTGGACACTTCGGCAAACAGCTCGATATCGCGATCCGTGACCTCTTTGCGCAGATGCCGGGTCATGCCCATCTCGATGTCTTCGATGCAGATCGTGCCGCGGGGCATATTGTCCAACATATCGGTCTCCGGTAATTTTCTGACGCTACACGCGCCTCTCACGCAAGGTAATTACTTTGCGGTCGCAGAAAATCAAGAGAAAAGAAGGTCAGCGCAGGTGCCCTATCGCAAAGGTGGGGCTGCTCTGTTCGGCTAGCAAATAAGCCTCCAGCGCCTCTGCATCCGGTTGGGTTTGGGTTTTCGTCTCTTCGGCCGCCAATCCCCCCGAGATGAACAGCGAATCGACATCTTCGCCCATGGCACCGGCGATGTCGGTCAGAACGCCGTCCCCAATGGCCAGAATACCGTTGTCCGATACATCCACACCCAGTTCCATCAGGCGACGGCGGGCCAGATCATAGATCGGCGGATGAGGCTTGCCGAAATAAAGGCTCTCACCGCCCATCTCGGTATAAAGCTGCGCCAGGGCACCGGCGCACCATTCGCGCACGTCCCCCCGGTCCACCACGATATCGGGGTTGGCGCATAGCAGGGGCAGGCCCAACTGTTTGGCCATCAGGAACTCGCCCCGCATGGTGTCGGGATCGGCCATCGGATCGCGCGGACCAGTGCAGACGATGCCCGTGGCCTGATCCAGCGGGACCATCTTGATATCGACCGGGTCCTTGATGACGCCGATGGGTTCAAAGAATTTCTCCTCCCCCGGCTGTCCGATGAAATAGACCTTATTGCCCACAGCCCCTCGAAACATCGCCGCGCGCGCGCTGTCGCCCGAGGTCGCGATGGTATCCCAGGCATCATCGGGCACTCCGAAATGGACCAGCTGCTTTTTCACACCGGCGCGGGGGCGGGGCGAGTTGGTCACCAGCACCACCTTGCCACCCTTGGCGCGATAGGCCTGCAAGGCAGCGACCGCTTCGGGCAGGGCCACGACCCCGTTGTGCACGCAGCCCCACAGATCGACGAACAGCGCGTCGTAACGCTCCGAAATCTCGGCAAGGGATGAAATGATCTGGGCCATGCGGCAAACCTCCTGACGGTGCGAACAGACGTAAGGCGGACGTGTCGTCCGCCCCGTTGGGCCTCAGACCTTGAGGTTGGGGATGATCTGCTTTTTGCGGCTCATCACGCCGGGCAGCACGACGGTGTCACCCGACACGCTGACATCAAAGCTCTTTTCGGCCACGCCTTTCACCCGGTCATTTGGGATCAGCATGGTCGCCTCTTCATTCAGGATGTCGACGACGAACAACAGAACCTCATCGGCCCCATCTTCGCGGGCGACATCAACCATGGAGGCCATCAGGCTGTCCTTACGGTCCAACACGATCTTGGGGGCCGTGGTTTCCAGCACCGAGACGCGGAACTGCGTGCCGTCGACTTCGTATTCCTTGCTGTCCATGCGCAGCAACTCGGCATCCGAAAAGGCCGACACGTCCGATTTCGCCTCGAACATGTCCGACGCATAGGCGGACAGATCAATGTCGAGATCTTTGGCCAGACCCCAGGCAATCGCCTGATCCTCTTGCGTCGTCGTGGGCGAGCGGAACTCGAGCGTGTCCGACAGAATGCAGGATAGCATCGCGCCTTTGATCTCGGACGGGGCTTGGGCCATGTCCTTGCCGATCATTTTCCACATGATTGTGGCGGTGCAGGCGACAGGCTCGATCCGGATATCGATTGGACCCTTGGTTTCCAGCCCACCGACCAGCTTGTGGTGGTCGATGATTGCCATGATGTCAGCATCATTGATCGCGTCGGGCAGTTCGGCAGGGTTGTTGGTGTCCACGATGACGACGGGCTGATCCGCTGCGACATTGTCGATGATGCGGGGCTTGGGCAGGTTCCATTTATCCAGCACGAAGGCGGCCTCGGTATTGGGTTCGCCAAGCAGAACCGCTTCGGCCTCTTGGCCTTTGATCTCGTTCAGATACCAGGCCCAGATGATGGGCGATCCGGTGGAGTCGGTATCGGGGGATTTGTGGCCGAAAACGAGGGTGGTCATGGGGGTCAGGTCCTGAACTAGAGGTCATTTTGCGCCCTTATAGCAAGGTGTGGGGCCATGTCACGGGGTGCAGGGCTGCGCTGATGTCGCGGTGCGGAATTGACGGCACGGGCGGTGCCGGGTTAGAATGCCCCATCTGAAAAGGAGTGCCCTGCACATGGATCAACTGGCCTGACCGTACGCCCGTTCTCGCGCCGATAGACCGCGCGCGCCTTTTTTCAGGAGTGATCTGACAATGGACAACTCCGACTGACCCGCTTGGCGGGACCAGACCCGTTGGTCTTGCGAGGCCGACGCCCGATCCTATCAGACAGACGAGGCTTCAGATGCCCAAATCAAAGACACCAAACCGCAAGCGCGGTGACACCCGAACTGTGCCTGCGCGCAAACCGCCCACAGGCCCGCGCACGACCGATCCGAAAGGAGGTGCGCCAACCCTGCGCACGCAGATCCGCGGCGGTCGCCCTCCGCGCTTTCCGGGGCGCACCGGCGGGCGCTAGGGCTTGCATAGGGGCCGCGCGTGGGGTTTCCTCGCGCGGCCCAATCTTTTCAAAAGTGATCCTGTGACGCTGCGCGAAACCGACCTCTATCCACCCATCAAAGCCTTTCTGGAAGGGCAGGGATATGTGGTGAAGTCCGAAGTTGGCGCGGCGGATGTGGTGGCGCTGCGCGGGGGCGAGCCGCCCGTAATTGTTGAGTTGAAACTGGGGTTCTCGCTGACCCTTGTGCATCAGTGCGTGGCGCGCCTGTCGGTTGCGGATGACGTCTACATGGCCGTGGGGCGGGGCAAGGGTAAACGGTTCCTCAAGTCGGTCAAGGACATGACCCGCCTTTGTCGCCGCCTTGGCTTGGGTCTGATCACGGTGCGCACCAGCGACGGGCTGGTGACGGTCCATTGCGATCCCGGCCCCTATGCGCCGCGCAAAAACGCCAAACGCAAGGGGCAGTTGTTGCGGGAATTCGCAGGCCGTGTGGGGGACCCCAATGATGGGGGGCAAACGCGGGTCGGGTTGATCACGGCTTACCGACAGGATGCGCTCAAGGTGGCGATGTACCTGTTCGAGGTGGGTGCGAGCAAAGGCGCGGATGTGGCGCGCGAAACCGGAGTCGGGCGGGCCACGACGATGATGCGCAATGACCATTATGGGTGGTTCGAGAAGGTCGAGACCGGTATTTACGGTTTGACGCCCAAGGGCGCTCAGGCCGTTGCGGCCTCGGGTGATATTCTGGGCACGCGTTGAGGCGCCTGACCAAGACCCGACGCGGCATCGGGATGTTTGCGCAGGTCGCGACGCGTCAGCAAGGGGCGGCATCTGACGGTCGACATGCGTTTTTGCGCCTCACTCAATTCATAGCGCACCGAGGGGTGGTCCGACAGATCAGAGGCGACAAACAAGGTTTCGCACCACACCCCTTCGACCTGCACGATGCTATGGTGTGGCATCAGGATGTGGGCATATTGGATCGGCCGCCGCGTCGCGGTATCAACCCGAGCCTGTCCCAATTCCTCAGCCACGTGAGCCGCGCGAATCAGAGCCTGCCCCGACTTGCACAATATTCCATGCTGCCGGGACAATTCCATCTGGCGCCTCGGCAGATCGGGGCCAAAGGCACCGGCTTCGATCACGATTGGCCACAGTGATTTATGCGCGTTGACCTGTTCGGACGTGTAAAAGCTGGTCAAAACCGCATCAATAGGTTGGGGTCCATGATCGAGAGTGCAAACAAGATCGCCGGGCCCGAGCGTGCGTATCCGGCGCAGGCCTCCCGGCGTCAGAATGTGACTTTTGCCCATGAAACATGCGGGGTTCAGCGACCCGGGGTTGCCATTCGCAGGGGGCGTATACTCCGCGTCTGTAACCAGTTGGTGACGCAGGTCGTGTTCGTTATAATCGTTCGGCTGATGCGAAAAATCGAGGGTCAAGCTGTCGTTTGGCCCACCACCGTCTACCGTTACGATCCAGATCTTGGGATCGGCTGTGGCGGTAAAGGTCACGTTATCTTTGCTGACGGCCCCGATATAAAGATAGTCGTTTTCGGGATCGAACCCGGTGGCCAGATCGCTGCCCGATCCGATGTGAACGCGCACAACGTCCCGGTCATTGGGGTCATTGGTTCCGTTGACGGTGTCATCATGCAGGACAAACGTATCATCGCCATCGCCACCATCGAAATAGTCTTCGCCCGCACCCCCAATCAGGACGTCGTTGCCGGCGTCACCGTGCAGCGCATCATCGCCTGCGCCACCCTCCAGGCGGTCGTTGTCATTGCCCCCATGCAATGTGTCGCGGCCGTCCCCGCCGTAGACGCTGTCATCCCCGGCATCGCCTCTCAGGCTATCATTGCCCGATCCCCCAAAGACCGTGTCCGCCTCGCTGCCTGCACTGATCGTGTCATCACCCTCGTCGCCCGATAGGGTGTCGTTGCCGGTTCCGCCCACAATGCTATCATTGCCCGTGCCGCCGGACACGTCGTCATCGCCGTTTCCGGCATTGATTGTGTCTGCCCCCTCGCCGCCACTGATACTGTCTTCGTTGTTGCCACCATCGATGCTGTCGTCACCGTCGCCACCCTGAATGGTGTCAGCTCCGTCGCCGCCCTGGATGCTGTCATTGTCCGCGCCGCCGTCGATCTGGTCGTTCCCGACACCCCCGCTAAGTGTATCGTTGCCGCCACCTCCTTGAAGTGTGTCATTGCCGCCGTCGCCATTGATTGTATCTGCGCCAGCACCTCCGTGCAGGCTATCGTTTCCGTCACCGCCGGATATGCTGTCATTCCCGTCACCGCCATCAATGCTGTCGGCACCGATGAAACCCGATATCGTGTCATTTCCGGCGTCGCCATAAATTGTATCGTCACCGCTTCCGCCGGTTACGGAGTCGTCATCGTCCCCCGCATAGATGACGTCATGGCCTGACCCGCCACTAATCGTATCGCGACCGGCGCCGCCACTGATGATGTCGTCATCAGCGTCGCCATGAATCGTATCGTCGCCATCCTCACCATAGAGGGTGTCCCGGCCATCACCGCCCGAGATAGAATCCGCCCCGGTGCCGCCATATGCTTGGTCATCGCCCGTGTTGCCTTGGATGTCGTCGTTGCCGCTTCCGCCGTAGATCGAGTCGTTGCCGACACCGCCACGCAATGTGTCATTGCCGCTTTGGCCGCTGACAGTGTCGTTGCCGTCACCGCCCGACACGAAGTCATCGCCCAGATCACCATGTACGTCGTCATCACCCGCGCCACCGTCGACTGTATCATTGTCGTCGCCGCCATGCAGGGTGTCGTGCCCAAGGCCACCCGAAACACTGTCCTGACCTTCATCACCCCCAACTAGGTCGTTACCATCGCCACCGTGGAGGGTGTCATTGCCCTCGTTACCCCCAATGACATCATCACCGCTGCCGCCTTCGACGTAGTCATCGCCCTGCTGCGCCCAGATGGTATCGTTGCCCTCGTCCCCGCGGACCGTGTCATTGCCGCCACCTGCCGTGACGCTGTCATGACCTTCATCTCCGGAAATGGAATCAGCACCCTCGCCGGAGTGAATGGTGTCGTCGCCTAAGCCGCCGTGGATCGTGTCATCACCGCTGCCGGTGACAACGAGGTCGTTACCGTCGTTTGCCACCACAGAATCGTTGCCGCCGCCACCGTTGATGGAGTCATCTCCCGATCCTCCAGTGAGCGTCTCGTCGCCGCCGCCGCCTGTAATTGTACTCATGGGCCTTACCTTTCATTCCAGCTCTTGCCTCCAGAAGTCGACGGTTTTTAGGTCGCTTTTGGCCGGAATGTTTTTAGTGGCCGCCCGTTATCAGATCGCTAAGGCCCGGATTTGATTGCACCGAATTTGAATCAACCTCCCCCACAACCGGCTGTTGACAGGTCGGGTCGCCCCCCTTATTTAACCGCCGTTAGCACTCAAGACGAGCGAGTGATAACGGGGCTCTCGACTGGGGGCCATAGGGAGAAACTTTGAGCCTGAAGGAGCTGCAAAGATGGCATTGAAACCGCTTCATGACCGCGTGCTGGTACGCCGCACGGAAAGCGAAGAGAAAACCGCCGGTGGACTTATCATCCCCGAAAGCGCCAAGGAAAAACCAAGCGAAGGCGAAATCGTGGCCGCAGGCCCTGGCGCACGTAAGGATAGCGGTGAGCTGATCGAAATGGCCGTGAAGGCAGGCGACAAGATCCTGTTCGGCAAGTGGTCCGGCACCGAAGTCACCATCGACGGCGAAGAGCTGCTGATGATGAAAGAATCCGACATCATGGGGATCATCGAGTAAGCGCCCGCGCTCTCTCTGCCCCCTCTTCAAGACACTCTCAAAGGAGATAGAATATGGCTAAGGACGTCAAATTCGATACAGACGCACGCGACCGTATGCTCAAGGGCGTCAACACGCTCGCCAATGCCGTCAAAGTGACACTGGGCCCCAAAGGTCGCAATGTGGTGCTCGACAAATCCTTCGGTGCCCCCCGCATCACCAAGGACGGTGTATCGGTGGCCAAGGAAATCGAACTGGAAGACAAGTTCGAGAACATGGGCGCGCAGATGGTCAAGGAAGTCGCTTCCCGGACCAATGACGAAGCGGGCGACGGCACAACAACCGCTACCGTTCTGGCGCAGGCCATCGTCAAGGAAGGCATGAAATCCGTCGCTGCGGGCATGAACCCCATGGACCTCAAGCGCGGCATCGACATGGCGACCCTGAAAGTCGTCGAGGCGATCAAGGCAGCTGCCCGTGACGTGACCGACAGCGACGAAGTTGCCCAGGTTGGCACTATCTCGGCCAACGGCGAAGCGGAAATCGGTCGGCAGATCGCGGACGCGATGCAGAAAGTCGGCAACGAGGGTGTGATCACCGTCGAGGAAAACAAAGGCCTGGAAACAGAGACCGATGTTGTCGAAGGCATGCAGTTCGACCGCGGTTACCTGTCGCCCTATTTCGTGACCAATGCAGACAAGATGACAGCCGAGCTTGAGGACTGTCTGATCCTGCTGCACGAAAAGAAACTGTCCTCGCTGCAGCCCATGGTGCCCCTGCTCGAGCAGGTGATCCAGAGCCAGAAGCCCCTGCTGATCATTGCCGAAGATGTCGAGGGCGAAGCCCTTGCCACGCTGGTTGTGAACAAACTGCGCGGCGGTCTGAAAATCGCGGCTGTTAAAGCCCCCGGCTTTGGCGATCGTCGCAAGGCGATGCTGCAGGACATCGGCATTCTGACCGGCGGTCAGGTGATCTCCGAAGAGCTGGGCATGAAGCTGGAATCCGTTACCATGGACATGCTGGGCACCGCCAAGCGCGTTCAGATCACCAAGGACGAGACCACAGTGATCGATGGTGCCGGTGAAAAAGCCGAGATCGAAGCACGCGTGACCCAGATCCGCGGCCAGATCGAAGAAACCACATCCGATTACGACAAGGAAAAACTGCAAGAGCGTGTTGCCAAATTGGCAGGCGGTGTTGCCGTGATCCGCGTTGGCGGCATGTCCGAAGTCGAAGTGAAAGAGCGCAAGGACCGTGTGGACGACGCCCTGAACGCGACCCGTGCGGCCGTGCAGGAAGGTGTTGTCGTCGGTGGTGGCGTTGCACTGGTGCAGGCTGGCAAATCGCTGGACGGTGTCAAAGGCGAGAATGCGGACCAGGACGTCGGGATCTCGATCGTGCGCAAGGCTATCGAAGCGCCTCTGCGTCAGATCGCCGAGAATGCCGGTGTGGACGGCGCCGTTGTTGCGGGCAAAATCCGCGAGAGCGACGACCTGACATTCGGCTTCAACGCGCAGACCGAAGAATATGGCGACATGTTCAAGTTCGGCGTCATCGATCCGGCGAAAGTCGTGCGCACAGCGCTGCAGGATGCGGCCTCGGTTGCGGCCCTGCTGATCACCACCGAAGCGATGGTGGCCGACAAGCCCGCCAAAGACGGCGGCGCGCCTGCAATGCCCGACATGGGCGGCATGGGCGGCATGATGTAAATCACGCCAGCCTTGTGTTGATTGAGAGGGGTCGCTTTCGAGCGGCCCCTTTTTTGTTGATCGGAGGGCGGGACTGTTTTGCCCAAAGGTCAAAAGGCGCCCACCCACCGACCCCAAGGCTGGACTGTGCTCTGAAACGGGCGTACCGCTCGCATATGCGTTTGTTCCTGCTCACTGTTTTGACCATGACGGCTTTTGCTGCCAATTCGGTGTTGAACCGGATGGCCGTCGACAGCGGCGCGATTGATCCTTCGAGTTTCGCGATGATCCGCACGTTGTCGGGGGCGCTTGCGCTGTGCATGGTGTTGACCGTGCGCGGTGGGGGGCTGCCGATCTTTGTGCGGGGCCGTGTGCTGGGGGCCACCAGTCTGGCCGCCTATATGATCGGGTTTTCACTGGCTTACGTGAGCCTTGACGCGGGCCTTGGCGCGCTGATCCTGTTTGGGACGGTGCAGATCACAATGTTTGGCTGGTCCGCCTTGCGCGGCAGTGCCCCGTCAACCCGACAGATCATCGGGGCATCGGTCGCATTTCTGGGTCTGGTCATCGCCTTGTGGCCGGGCGAGGGGGCGGCCGGTGATGCGGGGGGATCGGTTCTGATGGTGATCGCGGGGCTTGGCTGGGCCGCTTATACCTTGGCGGGCAAGGGCGCGCGCGACCCTGTGGCCACCACGGCGGCCAATTTCGTCGCGGCCTTGCCTTTGCTTGTGCTGTTGCTGTTAGGCGCGGGATTACACGCGGCACCCTCCGGTATTGCGCTCGCGATCCTGTCGGGCGCGCTGACTTCAGGCCTCGGCTATGCGCTTTGGTATCATGTGTTGCCGCAGTTCGCAGGCCAGACCGCAGCCGTGGTGCAGTTGAGCGTGCCGATCATCGCCATCGCGGCGGGGGCTGTTCTGCTTGGAGAGAGCGTCACGCTCGCGATTGGGCTGGCGGCGCTTTTGGTGCTGGGCGGGATCGCGCTGGCGGTTATGTCACCAAGCGTTCCAGCGGATCGTAGCTGATCCCGTCGCCGTCAAAGGCCACATCCGCCAGACTGTCAGTTTTGTGGGGCACCTCTGCGAGTTCCGCGCGGGTCAGCCACCGGCGCAGGGTCACGATGCCTTCGGGGTCGCGCCAAACGTCAGGTCGGGCCGTGCCGGGCGCGATGGTGCAGCGAAAGAACAGCTCGACCTGATGAAACCGGCTGCCGGGGTCGTGGTATTCGTTCACAAGGCAGGGCGCGCCGACGTCGACCGTCAGACCGGTTTCCTCATGAACTTCGCGGGCCAGATTGGCAGGCAGGCTTGCGTTCACCTCGACCCCGCCACCCGGTGCGCACATGAGCGGGCTTTTCACCTCATGCCATGCGTTGACCATTAGCAGGCGGCCCTCCTCAACAATAATGGCGCGCACGGCGAGGCGCGGGGATTTTGGGCGCATGAGCAGCTTTCTTGCATTTGGACGGAGCGTTTCTGTTTCATATGACGGCCCGCAGCGCTATCTCAAGCGGTATGAGAGTTTTGACCGCCCTTTTCATCGTGACGCTCGGCACCTTGGCTGCGCGCGCGGACTGCGTTGTGCTACTGCATGGGCTTGCGCGCACAGAGGCGTCGTTGATCGTCTTGGAGCAGGCGCTTGAGGCACAAGGCTACCGGGTGGTGCGCCCCGGTTACCCATCGACGTCTGAAACGGTGCAGACTCTTGCGGGCGAGGTTGTGCCGCAAGCCATGGCGCAATGCGGCGACGATACAGTACATTTCGTGACCCACTCGATGGGTGGGATTCTGGTGCGCTACTGGTTTGCCAACCATGACCGACCCGGCCGTTTGGGGCGCGTGGTGATGATGGGCCCGCCCAATCGCGGCAGCGAAGTTGTCGACACGCTTGGCGATCTTGAGGCCTTTGGCTGGCTGAACGGACCTGCGGGCGGGCAGTTGGGCACAGGCGTCAACAACCTGCCACGGCGTCTGCCTGCCGTGGATTACGAGGTGGGGATAATCGCTGGAAATCAGTCGCTTAACCCTTACTTCTCATCCCTTTTGCCGGGGCCGGATGATGGCAAGGTGTCGGTCCTGTCCACCCCCGTTGCGGGTATGCGCGACCATATCGTTTTGCCGGTCACCCACACGTTCATGATGAACAACCCCAACGTCATTGCACAGGTCGCGACCTTCCTTGAGAATGGGACGTTTGACCGCGAATTGCGGTGGGTGGATGCGGTGCTTGAGCAGTTGGGCTGCGATGATGGCAATTGCTTTCAGGACGAGGTCGATGCTGGAAATTGACCTGGTTGGTGCGGATGTGCTGACCCCTGAGGGCTTTGGGCCTGTGCCGCTGTCACTGTCAGGTGGGCATATTGTGGCTGACCGCGTTGGGCGGGATGTGAATCTGAGTGGATACAAGGTGTTGCCCGGCATTATTGATGTGCACGGTGACGCGTTCGAGCGGCACATGGCCCCGCGGCGTGGCGCGATGAAACAGATGGCCGAAGGCTTGGTTGCGGTTGAGGCGGAATTGGCTGCCAACGGGATCACCACGGGCGTTCTGGCCCAGTTCATCAGTTGGGAAGGTGGATTGCGCAGTCTTGAGTTCGCGGATCAGGTCTTTGGTTCCCTGCGCGATGCAAAGGACGCGTTGGTCACTGATTTGCGCCCGCAATTGCGGTTCGAAATCAGCCTCCTGGACCTTTATGAGGACTTGCCACAGCGCATCAGGGATTGGGACGTTGCCTATGTCGTGTTCAACGATCATCTGCCCCATGATCGGTTGGCCGAAGGGCGTAAACCACCGCGACTAACGGGGCAGGCGCTGAAGGCTGGGCGCAACCCCGAGGCACACTTTCAGATGTTGTTGGACCTGCACGCGCAGGCGATGCAGGCCCCCGAGGCGTTGGGCCCGCTTTGTGCAGCGCTGACGGCGCAAGGTGTAAAGCTGGGCAGTCATGACGACGCCACATCGCACGGACACCACGCGTGGCACGCGCGCGGCGTCGCGGTGGCGGAATTTCCCGAAACGATTGAGGCGGCGGAGGCGGCGCAGGGCGTGGGCAATACGGTCGTTCTGGGCGCGCCGAATGTTGTGCGGGGCGGGTCGCACAAGGGCAATGTCTCGGCCCTTGATCTGGTGGCGATGGGACTGTGCGATGCGCTGGCCTCTGATTATCACTACCCCTCGCCGCGCCGCGCCGCCTTGATGCTGGCGCGCACCGGTGTGCTTGATTTCGCGCAGGCGTGGGCCCTCGTGTCGTCGGGCCCTGCGGTTGTCCTGGGCTTGGAGGATCGAGGGATGCTGGCACCCGGCAAGCGCGCCGATATCGTTGTGCTGGACGCGCAGGACCGGGTGGCCGCCACCCTGTCGGGCGGGCGCATCAGCTATATGTCGGGCGACATCGCAGAGCGGTTTCTGGCGGGCTGAAGACCGCCTTACGAAGTGATGCGGTTGATGTGGCCCATCTTGCGGCCCTTGCGCGCCTCGGCCTTGCCATAGAGATGCAGCGCCGTGTTCGCCTCGCGCGCAAGGTCGGGAACCCTGCCCATGTCATCGCCGATCAGGTTTTCCATGGTCACATCAGAGTGCCGCTGCCCATCCCCCAAAGGCCAACCTGCGACGGCGCGGATGTGCTGTTCAAACTGATCGACCACGCAGCCATTTTGGGTCCAGTGGCCGGAATTGTGCACGCGAGGGGCGATCTCGTTCACGATCAGGCCCTCGGCCGTCACGAACAGTTCCACACCCAACACACCGACATAATCAAGCGCATTCAGGATGTTCGCCGCCAGCAGTATCGCATCGGTGCGCTGGCTGGCGCTTAGGCGGGCGGGCACGGATGTGGTGTGCAGGATGCCGTCGCGGTGCACGTTTTCGCCCGGATCGAAGCAGGCCACAGCCCCATCTGCCCCGCGCGCTGCGATCACGGAGACCTCATGGCTGAACTCCACAAACCCTTCGAGGATCGCGGGGGCGCCGTTCATGTCCGCCAATGCGGCCTCGGCCTGGTCTGGGGCCATGATCCGCGCCTGCCCCTTGCCGTCATAGCCAAAGCGGCGGGTTTTGAGGATCGCGGGTGCGCCGACCTCGTCCAGTGCGGCCATCAGCGCGGCCATGTCCGGCACGTCCGCGTAAGGCGCTGTGCGCAGGCCCAGATCGCTCAGGAACGCTTTTTCGACCAAGCGGTCCTGACTGACACGCAACGCTTCTCGCCCGGGGCGGATCGGTGCGTGATCTTCAAGCGCATCGAGCGACAGAGTGGGGATGTTTTCAAACTCATAGGTGATCACATCGACCGTGGTGGCAAAGGCAAAGAGGGCGTCGTTGTCCTCAAACGGGGCGGTTGTGACAAGGTGGGCGACATCGCCAGCCGGGGGCAGGGGGCCAGGATCAAAGATATGCGTCTTGAACCCAAGGCGGCTTGCGGCCACGGCCAGCATGCGGCCCAACTGACCACCGCCCAGGATACCGATGGTCGATCCTTGCGCCAGCGGCTCAGTCATTTTGAGGTTCCTCGGGGATAGAGGCGGACAAATCGGCGCGCCACGCCTCCAGACGGGCGGCCAGTTCTGCGTCAGAGGTGGCGAGAATGCCGGCAGCCATCAGGCCCGCATTGGCAGCCCCTGCCGCACCAATGGCCATTGTGGCCACGGGAAAACCGCGCGGCATCTGCAGGATGGAATAGAGGCTGTCCACACCCGAAAGTGCCTTGGTCTGCACCGGAACGCCGATCACTGGAACGCGGGTTTTGGAGGCCATCATGCCGGGCAAATGGGCGGCACCGCCTGCTCCTGCGATGATCACCTTAAGGCCGCGGCTGACAGCCGTCTTGCCATAGTCCCACAACCGATCCGGCGTGCGATGGGCCGACACGATCCGCGTTTCGTAGGGGATGTCCAACGCGTCCAGCATCTGCGCGGCTTCGGTCATGGTGGGCCAGTCCGACTGGCTGCCCATAATGATGCCGACGGCGGGGGTCTGATCTGTCATTTCAAGGCCCTGATTGGCGAAAAAACCGCACTATAGCCAGATGGAACCGGGTGGCAATGGAGTGTCGCGATCAGGCAATGATATCGGGGGTCAACCGGTCATCGATGATGGCGATCTTGTCCTTGAGCTGGAGTTTCTTCTTTTTCAGCCGCTGGATGGTCAATTGATCGGCGGTGCCCAATTCCTGCATGGCCCGGATCGCCTCATCAAGATCGCGGTGTTCCTGACGCAACACTTCAAGCTCGAACCGCAGCACGTCGTCTGTTTTCATCGACAGGTCCGAAGGGGCGTTCATGGTGTGATTCCAAGCCGTTGCAGAACCCACAATATAATCACGCGTTTGCGACACGCCTAGCCCTTGTTCCAGTCAACGTTACCGCCCATATTCAAGAAACCGCCGCCGAACCCGGGGTGGGCACCTGACTGTCGCTTGATCAAAAGGACGTGTCGCATGACGAAAATGACTTTGGGCTCGTACCCCCATATGCTGGGATTTGAGCAACTTGAACGGCTTCTGGAACGCACTGCAAAGGGCAGTGAAGGCTATCCGCCGTTCAATATCGAACAGACTTCGGATCATTCCTACCGGATCACTCTGGCTGTGGCCGGGTTCGCGGAAAGCGATCTGTCCATCACGGTCGAAGACCGGCAGCTTGTCATCCGCGGACGCCAGTCCGATGAGAGCGAAGGACGTATATTTTTGCATCGCGGTATTGCCGCGCGCCAATTTCAACGCAGTTTCGTATTAGCAGAAGGTGTCGAAGTGGGCGAGGCTGTGATGGAAAACGGGTTGTTGCACGTTGATCTGACCCGCGCCCAACCCGAAACGATTGTCCAGACCATCAAGATCCGGGCAACACACGGAAAGGAAACGTCATGAACACTGCTTTTGATTTGAACGCCGATGTGGGCCGGATGGTCTATGTCAAACCTGTTCTGGTGACGGACCTCCCAAGCGAGGTGCGCGCGCAGGCCCAAGGTCTTGACCAGCTTTTTGCGGTGCATGACGCGGAAGGCCAGCAATTGGCCCTCGTGGCGGATCGCAAGATGGCTTTTGCCCTGGCGGTTCAGAACGACTACGCCCCGCAGCCCTTGCACTGATACAGGTGCGATCCAGCCCCGCGATGCTGTGGGGCTGGGTGATTGTCGGGGTTGGCCGCGTTCACGTTGGTCTTGTGTCCCCTCTCTGCTCAGACCAGAAATGGTGCGTTGTTCGGCGTCTGAGGAGTTTCCATGACATTCGATGTTGATTGGGTGGATGCGTTCACCAGCGCCCCGTTCGGGGGGAATGGCTGTGCTGTGGTGCATGGGGGTGCTGTGTTGGACGATGCAACCTGCATGGCGCTTGTGCGCGAAACGTCCCTTGTGGAGTGCACATTCACCGGCCCCTCCGACACTGCCGATATCCGCGTTCGATATTTTCTGGCCAGCCGGGAGATTCCGTTTGCAGGTCACCCGACCGTGGCCACTGTCGCGGCCCTGCGCCACCGTGGTCTGATCGCGGATGGGCCGCTGACGCTCGAGACGGGCGCCGGTGTGGTTGCCGTCGAGGTCGAGGGCATGCGGGTGAAGATGACCCAGATCGCGCCGCAGTTCGGATCATATGCGGAGGCGGACATCGTGGCCGCGGTCGGTGGCATTGCGCCCGATCTGATCGTACATCCGCCCCGGGTTGTCTCCACCGGTTTGCCGTTCTGTATCACGGTTCTGAAGGACCGCGCGACCCTTGAAAGCCTGCGTTTTGATCAGGATGCCTTTGGCATGTACCTTGATCATTTGGGCGTGCAGGGGGGCACGGACATGATGGAGCCGTTCTGGGTGACCCAGACCGGCGCGACGGCCTCGGGTGACACCTTTGCACGGCTGTTGATGGCCCCGCCAAGCCCCGCCGAAGACCCCTTTACCGGGTCGGCGACCGGCGCGATGGCGGCGTATCTGTGGTCCGAAGGGTTGCTGGCGGCCCCTGACTTTGTCGCCGAGCAGGGTCACGGGATGGGACGGCCCGGACGTGCATCCGTCCGTGTGCTGGGTTCGCGCGGTGCGATCACGGGGGTTGAGGTGTCAGGCTCTGCGCATGTGCTGATCAGCGGCACTTTGCATCTGTGATCCAAAGGGCGCTGCGCGACGCGATGTTTTAGGTGGCGCTGCCCCCGGCCAAAGGCCTCCCCCGCGGTACTTTTGGTCAAAAGAAACAGGATGGGGCGTGGTAAGGCGGAGGTGTCCTCCGCCTCGTTGGGTTCAGATCAGGCCCATGCTCTCGAGTTTCAGCAGGACCTGGTGGGCGCAGTTGTCCACATCCACATTTTCCGTTTCCACCCGGAGTTCGGGGGTCTCGGGCACGTCGTAAGGGTCCGAGATGCCTGTGAATTCCTTGATCTTGCCTTCGCGTGCCAGCTTGTAGAGACCCTTGCGGTCGCGCCGCTCGCATTCCTCGATCGAGGTGGCGACATGGATTTCGACAAAGGCCCCAAAGGCTTCGACGTCCTCGCGCACGGCCCGCCGGGTGGTGGCATAGGGCGCGATGGGCGCGCAGATCGCGATGCCGCCGTTCTTGGTGATTTCGCTCGCCACATAGCCGATCCGGCGAATGTTGAGATCGCGGTGTTCCTTCGAAAAGCCGAGTTCCGAGCTGAGGTTTTTGCGCACGATGTCCCCATCAAGAAGGGTGACGGGGCGGCCCCCCATCTCCATCAGTTTGACCATAAGCGCGTTAGCGATGGTGGATTTACCCGAGCCGGAAAACCCGGTGAAGAAGACGGTGAACCCTTGCTTGCTGCGCGGTGGACGGGTGCGGCGCAATTCGGCCACCACTTCGGGGAACGAGAACCATTCGGGGATTTCGAGCCCTTCGGCCAGGCGGCGGCGCAGTTCGGTGCCCGAGATGTTGAGGATAGTAACGTTGTCGCGGTCGGCGATTTCGTCATTGGGTTCGTATTGGGCGCGCTCCTGCACATAGACCATGTGTTTGAAGTCGACCATTTCGATGCCCATTTCATCCTGATGTTCGCGGAACAGGTCCTGCGCATCATAGGGGCCGTAGAAATCCTCGCCCTTGGAGTTGGCACCGGGGCCGGCGTGATCGCGGCCCACGATGAAATGGGTGCAGCCGTGGTTTTTGCGGATCAGCCCATGCCAGACCGCCTCGCGGGGGCCTGCCATGCGCATCGCGAGGTTCAGCAGGGACATGGACGTGGTCGCTTGCGGGTACTTGTCCAGCACCGCCTCGTAGCAGCGCACCCGGGTGAAGTGATCGACATCGCCCGGTTTCGTCAGCCCCACGACGGGGTGGATCAGCAGGTTGGCCTGCGCCTCGCGCGCGGCGCGGAAGGTCAGTTCCTGATGCGCGCGGTGTAGCGGGTTACGGGTCTGGAAGGCTACAACTTTGCGCCAACCCATCTTGCGGAAATAGGCGCGCAACTCGTTGGGCGTGTTCCGCTTGGCGCGGAAATCGTAGTGTACGGGCTGCTGGATCCCGGTGACGGGGCCACCGAGATAGACCTCGCCCGCGGTGTTGTGCAGATAGTTCACTGCCGGGTGTGCGCTGTCGTCCGCACCAAAGACTTTTTCAGCCTCGTGGGATTTGTTCGGCGTCCAGCGGTCAGTGACCGTCATGGTGGCGAGGATCACGCCCTCCTGATCGCGCAGGGCGATATCCTGACCGACCTCGAGCGTGTCGGCGAATTTCGCGGAGACATCGAGCGTGATCGGCATGGGCCAAAGCGCGCCATCGGTGGTGCGCATCGTGTCCACGACGCTGTTATAGTCCGCTTCGCTCAGAAACCCTTTGAGCGGGTTGAACCCGCCATTCATCAGCAGCTCGAGATCACAAATCTGGCGCGGCGTCAGATCCCAGCTGATCAGGTCCCCGGCTTCGGCTTTCAGCTTTTGGGCGCTGTCATAGGATACGAACAATTCAGGGATCGGGGCAAGATTGGTGCTCATTATTACTCGGCTTTCTTGGTCAACTCACGTGCGGTTGTGCGCGGGTTAAACGCTGATTCGGATTAATGTCTAGCGTTGTTTGGGCGATTTGGGGGCGTCGGCGAAAAGCCGTGCCTTTCATGTTGCGCCTCCCTCAGGCTGGCGCGCGTGATTTGAGCATGTCGCCCAAACGGGTGGCGTCAGCGATGGGCAGTGCCTTGAGCGCGCTGTCCCGGCCGCGCAAAGACAGATCAACCAGCGTATCGTGGGCCACCTCCTTGCCCGACGCCCGCAGCACGTCGATTGAGATCAGCGCCTGCACCCCAAGCGCCTTAGTCTGTCCTTCGAGCCGTGAGGCGGTGTTGACGGTGTCGCCGATCAGGGTGCGGGGGGCCTGGCCGGCGGCCCCGATCTCTCCCAATACGACATTGCCCAGATGCACGCCGATCCCGATGGCGACCGGTGCGCTGCCTTCGGAGTCCAGCGTGGCGTTAAATTGCTCGAGCGCAACCCCGATCCCTTGCACCGCGTCCAAGGCGGCCCGTGCCGAACTCGCCCCGTCGCGCGTTTCGAACACGGCCATCAGCCCATCGCCCATGTATTTGTCGACAGTGCCGCCGCTGGCTACGATGGGCGGCACGATTTCGTCAAAGAACCGGTTGAGCAGGAAAACAACGTCATAGGGCAGTTGCCCATCGGTGCGTGCCGTAAACCCGCGCATGTCCAGAAACAGCACCGCCAGTTGCGCCTCTTTCCCCTGACTGGCATGGGCGCGGCTGCGCTTGCCGTCGCTGGCAAAAACGCGAAACACGGTCAGTGGCGTGTTGGGGCTGACCTGACAGGCCAGCCGCGCATTCGGGGGCGCACCCACGGCCTTGAGGCTGCGCGCTTCGGCGGCGGAGGGGGGCGGCAGATCGCTCAATCCCACTTCGACGATCACGCGACAGGTGGTGCAGCGCCCGCGCCCGCCGCACAGCGCGGTATGCGCCACGCCGCTGGTGCGCGAGGTTTCAAGCAGGGTCTGGTTGCGCGGCGCACGCACGGTGGGGCCGTCCACATAGGTGATCCGCACAGGCTTGCGGATTGCGGCCAGCGTGCGCCGGGCGACAAAGATCAGGCCCGTCAGGCCAAGGATCGTCCAGATCGCACGCGTGCCAAGCTGATCTGCGGTGGCCAGTTGCGCAAACCCCTCTGCATCGGGCCAATTCCAGACGTCATAGGCCACGTCCCGCGCCCGCGGATCGCTCAGCAGCCCGTCGATGACCCGCGCAAAGTTCACGTAGCCCATCAAGGCCAGCGTCGGGATCAGCACGGCCAGCGCAATCATCCAGGGCATGAGGGCTGGCCACCACCGTGTGAGGCGCAGCCACATGTGCAGCCCTATGCACCCGTGTGCCCATGTGACCGTCAGCAACACCGCCTGAAGCCAGCCATCGCTGGTGCCCCAGATCAGCGTGGTCACATAGCCAAACATCGGCGTAACATCGAGCATGCCCACGGCCCCGCGCGTGTAGACAACGTGGCTGATCAGCAGCAGCGGTATGGCGAGGCCAAAGGCGATCTGGATGGCGTCCGTCACAGGCATGCGCAAGGTTCGGGCCAGCGCAATGCGCGACAGGGCCAGCACCATATGAATGCTCAGCGCCATCAGGGTGATGATCGTGCCGGGAACGGATCGGATGACGCTCAGCCGTACGGCCTGCACCGCATCAAAGGCTGTCGGCGAAATCAGCACGGTCGCGAGGTTGAGCAGATGCGCGGTCACATAGACCATCAGGACAAGGCCGGAAATGATCCGTAGACGCACAGCCCAACTGCCGCGCCACAAGGCCTGTGTCATGTCCGTCCTCATGTGTTGGTCGGCTCAGAGTGACCTGCGCGCGCGCGTGGGTCAATGATGGGGGTGGTGTGCGGCCCCTTGGTGGGGCGTCCGCTTGGAGCAGCGGCCTGCATACAGGGCAGACGTAAGGCGGACGTGTCGTCCGCCCGTCTTTGATTACTCTGCGACCGCGCCATATCCCAAGGGGAGGCTGGTCTCTTTGCCTTCGTCCAATTCGTTTTCCGCGATGAAACGCTCAGCCTCGAGTGCGGCCATGCAGCCCATGCCGGCAGAGGTGACGGCTTGGCGGTATTTGTGATCGGTCAGGTCACCTGCCGCAAACACGCCGGGGATCGAGGTTTCGGTGCTGTCGGGCTTGGTCACAACATAGCCGCCCATGTGAGTCTCGAGCACGTCCTTGACCAGCTCGTTTGCGGGCGCGTGCCCGATGGCCACAAAAACGCCCTTGGCCGGGATATCCTTGATCTCGCCCGTCTTCGTATGCTTGACCTTGATCCCTTCGACGCCAAGGGGAGAGTCGGTGCCATAGACCTCTTCAAGTTGGTGAAACCACAGCGGCTCGATCTTGGGGTTCTTCATCAGCCGGTCGATCAGGATCTTTTCGGCGCGCAATTCATCGCGACGGTGAACGAGGGTCACTTTCGAGGCGAAGTTGGTCAGAAACAGTGCCTCTTCGACCGCGGTGTTGCCGCCCCCGATCACCACGATTTCCTGGCCGCGGTAAAAGAACCCGTCACAGGTCGCACAGGCGGACACGCCAAAGCCTTTGAACTTCTCTTCGGTGGGCAGGCCCAGCCATTTGGCACGTGCGCCTGTGGCCAGAATGATGGCGTCGGCAACATAGACCGTGCCGCTGTCGGATTGCGCCACAAAGGGCCGCTTGGAAAAATCGACGGAACTGATGATGTCGCCGATGATCTCGCAGCCCATCGCCTTGGCGTGATCCTGCATCCGCACCATGAGGTCAGGGCCTTGCACCTCGGTATCGCCGGGCCAGTTTTCGACCTCGGTGGTGGTGGTCAGCTGCCCGCCCGGTTCGATCCCCTGCACAAGGATGGGGTTCAGCATCGCACGGCTGGCATAAACCCCCGCCGTATAACCCGCAGGGCCAGAGCCGATGATCAGAACCTTGGTGCGTTTGGTATCAGCCATGAGGGCCCCCTTGATATGGTGTGCAGCCCAACCGATATAGCCCTGCGCGGGGCGGGTTTGAACCCTGATGTTACCGCTGTGGCCCGACGCCTCAAATTCCAGCCGGATTTCATAAAGTTGCGCGAATACGAAACATTATTGCGCACGGACGCGGTGCTGCTATAAGAACCGAAAAATTAAGGAGCCTCCAGTGGCAAGCACGCGCCTAGACCCGATTGACCGCAAGATTCTGGCCGAGTTGCAGGCCGATGGTCGCATGACCAACGTGGAACTGGCCAAACGGGTTGGCATTTCAGCCCCGCCCTGCCTGCGCCGGGTGCGCACGCTTGAGGAAAACGGCTACATTCGCGGCTATCACGGCGACGTGGACGCGCACGAGCTGGGCTTTGAGGTGCAGGTTTTTGCAAATGTGGGTCTTGCCAGTCAGGCCGAGGCGGACCTGAGTGCGTTTGAAGACCGCTGCCGCGCGTGGCCGTTGGTGCGCGAGTGTCACATGCTGAACGGCGAGGTCGATTTCATTCTGAAATGCGTGGCCCCCGATCTGTCCAGCTTTCAAAGCTTTCTGACGGGCGAGTTGCTGACGACCCCGAACGTCGAATCGGTCAAGACATCGCTGGTGATCCGGCAGGCCAAGGATGCCCCTGGCGTGCCGTTCGATGTGCTCGAGGAGCGGTTGGCCAAAATGGCCTGACCGTCGCGGTGGCGCTTAGTCTTCGGCTTCGGGGGCGCGCGGATGCGCCAGAGGGCCGAAATCCGTCATATGCGCGATATGCGCAAACATCGACAGAAACAGATCACGTTGCGCATGGGTGACCGTGCGTGCCGCACTCATGCCGGGGTGGAACGTTTCAATCGCGATCCCGCCCACGTCGATTGCAGCGTGGCGTGACAGACAGATGTGGAACAGCCGGATCGGGGTGGGGGGCACGACTTCGATCACATTGACGCCGTCGACGAAGGCGCTGACCGGGGTCAGCAGCGGCGCGCCACCCGTCGTGCCGCGCAGATGGGCGGGCGTTTGCAGGATACGCGCGCCCGGACCCACTGTCACAAAGGAGGCGGGCCGCGATTGCCCAAAACTGTCGGCCATGATCCGGATCAGCGGCACGCGCCGCCCCGCATCCGCGGGCACAAAATTGGACGACCCGATCCACACGACCTGCGCAGCCTCGCCCGAAGTCGTGTTCAGCCAGTTGCCGGGTTGCAGGTCTTCGATTGCGATCCCGCCATGCGGGCTGGACAGCACCACACCGCGTGCAAGGGCCGAAAAGGCCGACTCGAACAGTGGCAGGGCCGGGGCCTTCAACGTCGCGATCGAGCGGCTCCCATCTGCGCGCAACGCCGCCACCTCGAACAGACGCGCAGGGGGCGCGTCGGGACGGGCCGAATGGCTGAAAAATCTATCGGTATCTGTGCGGGGGACCCGCAGGGCAGCAGTCTGTATCATGTGTAACCTCATCTTATCGGTCACATCTGTGTCGGCCCCCACCGACGACGACAGATGGAATATGTCCATGTGCCTGAGCAATGCGCGATAATTCTTGTTTTTGGATTAAACTGTCAAAAAATAGGGGACGTTAAACACAAAAGACGCACCAATGGCACGTCTTTTAGCGGAATTGTTCAGCCGGGGCTAGGCCCACGCGCCATATTTTGATTCGGTTGTGTCCGCTCAGGCCGACTTGCGCAGATGGGTGGGGGTGATGGTGTCGTTCTTGCGCTTGGCGATAAAGGCCGCGCGGCGGGCCCCACGTGCCCAAGGCATCTGGGTTGTGTTGGCTTCGGCGGATTTGATCACCGATTTGATGAAGCGTGCGTTTGTCATGTCTCTGCCCTCTGAGCGTTTTGATACGGTCGGGTCTGTTGCCCGTCTGAGGATCAAAATGGCGGGGCAATCGGGCAGGTTTTTGACGATTTGTCGAAAAATACAGCTATTTTTCTGGGCGTTGTCGGGCAAATGGGGCAGCGCGGTGAGCCTTGTTTTCAACAGGAATGGCCGCGTGATTGGCCACGTCCTGGAAACAATGCGGCTGGGGTTGGGCAAACCCTGCCTCGTTTGTGCCCCACTTACAGCGCGATGGCCGAGATCAACCGCCCGTAATCGGGGTCTTTGGCGTGTACGGACCGGCGGTAGGAATAGAACCGATCCGGGTCGTAGTATGTGCAGTGGCGCGTCCATTCCGCCGATGCTATCCCGGCGGTGCGCAGGCGGGCCAGCCCATAGCCGGTCAGATCAAAGTGCATCCGGTCCCCGTCACCACCAGCGAAAAAGCGGGTGTTGTCCGGATCTTCGTCCAGAAATGTGTCAAAGAATTCGGGTCCGACCTCATAGGCGCGTTGACTGATCGAGGGGCCGATGACCGCATGGATCTGGTCGCGTTTGGCCCCGAGCGTGATCATGGCGTCAATCGTGGCCTCCAGCACGCCGCTTTGCGCGCCTTTCCAGCCCGCATGAGCGGCCCCGATGACCTGCGCGTCGTGATCTGCAAACAGCACCGGTTGGCAATCGGCCGTCAGGATCGACAAGGCTATACCGGGGGTCGCCGTGACAAGGCCGTCCGCCTTGGGCTTTTCGTTTTGGGGGCCGGTGACGTGGACCGCATCTGCCGAGTGGATCTGGTGCACGCCCGCGAGATGGTCGGCTGGCACGCCCATGGCGTCGGCCACGCGGGCGCGGTTGATGGCGACGATTTCGGTCTGGTCCGAGCTGCCGGTGCCGCAGTTCAAACCGGAGAATATGCCCGACGAGGCCCCCCCTTTGCGCGTGAAAAAGCCGTGGCGCAGGGGCGCAAGGCTGTCAGCGGTCAGTATTTCCAAGGTCATCTGGTCAGTCCCGGTGGCGGGGCGGCGTGATCTGGGAAGAGTCCCAATACTTTGAACAGGTTTCCCATTTCGTCCGGGTGCGTCAACCGCCGATGCGCGGCAATGTGTTGCTCGAGCGCCGTATCACGCAAGTGCTGGGCCAGTGTTTCGGCCCGTTGTGTGATCCCGAGCCGTTCGAGAAACACGCCTTGGGGGGTGATCTTGGTGTGCGCGGCGGGCGCGGCGGCCTGCGCCAAAGCCTCGAAATCGACATGCGCGGTGAGATCGGCGTTGCCCGGATCAGCCAGAGGATCGCTTGGCGTGTGCCCGCGCACCGCCTGTAACGTGTCGCCCTGGCTGCGCCAATCGCCATAGTCCACGATCAGCGCACAGCCTTGTGTCGCGATCCGAGGTGCGATGTGCCCCATCACGGCGGTGGCGGGCGCGCATAGTTCGACCAGATCGCCGTCAGCCGTGTCTTCACGTCTGTGGTCGAGTGCAGGTTGCGGCCCAAGAGGGGACAGTCCAAAGGTCAGCTGTCCATCGTCCAACCCCACGCATCGTTCCCGCCAGCCTCTGCCGTCGCGCACGAATTGGCGGATCGGCAGTGCGTCAAAAAACTCGTTTGCGACTAGCCAGAGCGGTCCGGGGGGGATGTCTTCGACCCCGTTGACCCATGTGGGCGTGCGATCCTTGAACATCTCCGCCTGCGCTTGGCGCAGCACGGGGGATGCCTCGACCAGAACGATCTGGGCGCTGGTATGGAAGCCACGCACTGTGGCCGTGGCGCGCAGAATATCAGCCATCAGCGTGCCACGTCCGGGGCCGAGTTCGGCAAGGACAAAGTCGGAAGGTGCCCCCTGGTCGAGCCAGCTTTGGGCCAGACACAGGCCGATCAACTCGCCAAACATCTGGCTGATTTCGGGGGCGGTGGTGAAATCACCCTGCGTGCCAAACGGGTCGCGGGTGGTGTAGTAGCCATGCGTGGGGTGCAGCAGGGCGGTGGTCATGTATTCGGCAATGGTGATCGGCCCCTGGGCCGCGATCCGCTTGATCAGCGCATCCCGAAGGGTCATGCCGCGAGGATTGCGCCGCGCCGCGCGCGCATGATCAGCCATGCCCCAAGCACAATCATGGGCAGGGACAGCAACTGACCCATGGTCAGCCCAAAGCCGCCCACGTGCACCGCCAGTCCGAGCGGGTTGCCCTCCGTTACGAATTGCGCGTCGGGTTGGCGTACGAATTCGACGGCAAAGCGCGACAGCCCATAGCCCGCAAAGAAGGTGCCGCAGGTGAGACCGGGCCGTTTGAATGCGCCGCGTCGCCAGACCAGCCAAAGCAGGACGATGAGCAACAGCGCCCCTTCGAGCATGGCCTCGTAAAGCTGTGATGGGTGGCGCGCGCAGGCCCCCACGATGTCCGGGCAATATTGTGCGGCCCGCCCTGGAAAGACCACGCCCCAAGGCAGCTCAGTCGGGCGCCCCCAGAGTTCGGCGTTGATGAAGTTGGCGAAGCGGCCCAGCAGAATGCCGGGCGGCACGCCGACCACGATGGCGTCTGCTGCCGTCAGTTTGTTGATATTGTGCCGGGTCGTATAGACCCAAGCCGCAATCACGACGCCGATCAGGCCGCCGTGAAAGGCCATGCCCCCTTCCCAGATGGCGAGGATCGCCAGCGGGTCGCCGAGATAGGCACCGGGTTGATAGAACAGCACATAACCAAGCCGCCCGCCGAGGATCACCCCCAGAATGATCCATGTCAGCATGTCCTCGATCTGGGCGGGGGTCATGACGGGGGTCTCGTTGGGCCAGAGCCGGGGGGCTTTGACCGTCATCACCACCAGCCGCCAGCCGATGATGATGCCCACGATGTAGGCCAGCGCGTACCAGCGCAGCGCAAACTCCATCCCCCACAGCGAGATCGAGAAGATGTCGGGCGAAATATCGGGGAAGGGGATCATGGCGTTCATCTGCGTCTGAATGCCTCTGCTTTGGGGCGAGGTCAACCTTGCCTCGTCCCGCCTTGCCCCCCATATATATCTCGAGTTTGAAAGGGAGCCTTAATGATGCAGGCACGTGGCAAGATTTTCGACGATATTTCGCAGTTGATGACCAATGCGATGGGTGTCGCCCAGGGCGCACGCGACGAAGCCGAGACGGCGATGAAGTCAATGATGGATCGCTGGTTGGCGGATCGAGACTTCGTGACCCGCGAGGAGTTCGACGCGGTGCGCGCGATGGCCCAGAAGGCCCGCGAAGAGAATGAGGCCCTCAAGGCCCGGTTGGATGCGCTTGAGGTCAAGTGATCCAATGGCGGCGCTGCCGCGCCATTTCTGACATTGAGAGCTGCGCGTGATCGCCCGGGACCCCCGGGCGGTTTTTGTTTGCGCGGTCGGACCCTCCGGGGGAGGTATTTTTGGCGAAAGGAAGATAAGTAGTGCGCAATGGCCATATATTTTGGGCGTATGGCCGAGTTGTCCCCAACTTATTGAGCTTATCCCCAAATAAAGGGTTGCCAGATGTCCTGCCCGCCGTCACCATATCTTGTAGAGGTACGGGGGGTCGCCCCGACATCTCAGAGCAGGCACCTAGCGCTTGGGGCGCTGCCAGCCCCTTTCGCTAAAAAAGCGAACAAAAGAGGTGGCGATATGGCACTTTCCGAGCAGTTCCTGGAAGACGACATTCATCCAATCGATATTGTCGAACATCTGGCCGAGCACCATGAGTGGGATTTCGACCGCATTGCGGATGATCAGATTGCCATGGCGGTTGAGGGGCAATGGCGCACCTATTCTCTGACCTTGGCCTGGTCAGGCTATGACGAGACATTGCGCATGGTCTGCACCTTCGAGATGGAGCCGCCTGCCGAGAAGCTGGGCGCGCTTTACGAGCTTTTGAACCTCGTCAATGATCAATGCTGGGCTGGTGCCTTCACCTATTGGGAAGAGCAGAAGCTGATGGTCTATCGCTATGGTTTGGTGCTGAGCGGGGGGCAGATGGCCAGCCCGGATCAGATCGACACCATGATCGGGGCCGCTGTGATGAGTGCGGAGCGGTATTATCCTGCGTTGCAGTTGCTCGTCTGGGGGGATCGCACCCCCAAGGATGCCATTCAGGTCGCCATTGCAGAGGCCTATGGCCGGGCGTAACCTGACCCTCTGATCTAGTGAGGGGATGTTTTCATGAATGACGGTCGGATCGCGGCCCGCGGGCTTGTGTTGCTGGGCTGTGGCAAGATGGGGTCCGCCATGTTGGCGGGCTGGTTGGCGCGCGGCCTGCCTGCCACCTCCGTGTGGGTGATGGATCCGGCCCCCTCTGACTGGCTGCGCGGCAGCGGTGTGCATGTGAACGCGACCTTGCCCGACGCGCCGGCTGTTGTCTTGATTGCCGTCAAACCACAAATGATGGGCGGTGCCTTGCCGACATTGGCGGGTTTTGCGGGTTCGGACACCGTGTTCGTGTCCGTGGCCGCAGGCACGCCGTTGTCTGCGTTTGAAACTGCGTTTGGTGCGGATACCCTGATCGTGCGCGCGATGCCCAACACGCCAGCGGCGGTCGGGCAAGGGATCACCGCGATCTGTGCGAATGCGGCGGGGCAAGGGGCTTTGGACGAGGCAGAAACGCTGTTGTCAGCGGTTGGTGCCGTCGTTCGCCTGGAGAGCGAGGCCCAAATGGATGCGGTCACCGGCGTGAGCGGGTCCGGCCCGGCCTATGTCTTTCATCTGATAGAAACCCTTGCGGCGGGCGGTGTTGCCCAAGGGTTGCCGCCAGAGCTGGCCATGACCTTGGCCAAGGCGACGGTGGCTGGTGCCGGCGCGCTTGCGCAGCAGGCCGATGAAGACCCCGCTCAGTTGCGCATCAATGTGACCAGCCCGAATGGCACCACCCAAGCTGCCCTTGAGGTTTTGATGGATGAAGAAACCGGCTTTCCCGCCTTGCTGCCCCGTGCAGTGGCGGCGGCGTCGGCCCGGTCCAAGGAGTTGGCCAGTGGATGAGATCAGCTTTGACGACTTTTTGAAGGTCGATGTGCGTGTGGGGCGTGTGGTGCGCGCCGAACCCTACCCGGAGGCGCGCGTGCCTGCGATCAAGATGTGGGTCGATTTCGGACCTGAGTTGGGAGAGAAGAAGACCTCGGCCCAGGTCACCGTGCATTACACACCCGAAGACTTGGTGGGGCGTCAGGTGATGGCGGTGGTCAACTTCCCCCCCCGTCAGATCGGCAAGTTCATGTCCGAAGTTCTGGTGCTGGGCTTTCCGGATGCCGACGGCGCGGTCGTCTTGGCGACGCCTGATGTGGATGTGCCCCTCGGAGGTCGGCTCCATTGAAGCGGGTCTGGATCACCCGGCCTTTGCCGGACACGGTCGTGGCGGCGGCGCGGGCGCTGGAGGCTGAGATTGTCGTGCGCCGCGAGACATTGCCTTTGACGGCGGAGGAATTGCGAGTCGCGTTGCGGGACTTTGATGTGGTGCTGCCGACTCTGGGCGATCAGTTTTCAGAGCAGGTGTTTGCGGATGTCCCCGGCCCGCGTTGCAGGTTGCTGGCGAATTTCGGGGTTGGGTACAATCATATCGACGTGGCTGCGGCGGCTGCGGTGGGTGTGCAAGTGACCAACACGCCCGGCGCTGTCACGGATGCCACAGCGGATATCGGCGTCATGTTGATGCTGATGTCGGCGCGCCGCGCGGGCGAAGGGGAGCGCATGGTCCGCCGCGATGCGTGGCCGGGCTGGCATCCGACGCAGATGCTGGGTCTGCATATGTCGGGCAAGACTGTGGGCATCGTGGGCATGGGCCGCATCGGGCAGGCCATCGCCCAACGTTGCCATTTCGGGTTCGGGATGGCGGTGCAGTATTTCAATCGCTCGCCTAAGGAGTTGCCGTTTGCCGCAACACGGGTCGAGGATTTGAACGCACTGGCCGCGGGTGTCGACTTTCTGGTCGCCGCTGTGCCGGGCGGGGGTGCCACACGCCATATTATTGACGCTGAAGTGCTGGGGGCGATGCAGCCTCATGCGCATCTGGTCAATATTTCGCGCGGCGATGTCGTGGATGAGGCGGCCTTGATCGCCACCCTTGAGGCGGGTCAGATTGGTGGTGCGGGTCTGGATGTGTACGAACACGAACCTGCGGTGCCGGATAGGTTGCAGGCGCTGGACAATGTCACGCTGCTGCCGCATCTGGGCACGGCGGCGCTGGAGGTGCGTACCGATATGGGGTTGATGGCGGTGGACAATGTGGCCGCGTTTCTGGCCGATAAAACACTGCCGAACCCCGTGTAGGTGGCACGCTAGGCGTCGGCCATTGCGGCACGCCAGTGACGGCGACACAGCGACACATAGGTTTCGTTGCCGCCCACCTGCACTTGTGCCCCGTCCGCCATGGTGCGCCCTTCAGCGTCTTGCCGGATCACCATCGTGGCGCGTTTGCCGCAATGGCAGATCGTGCGGACCTCGCGCATTTCATCGGCCAGCGCGAGCAAGGTGGCGGAGCCTGGAAACAGCTTGCCCTGAAAATCGACGCGCAGCCCATAGCACATCACCGGCACGCCGAGATCATCCACGACGCGGGCCAGATCCCACACCTGCTGTTCGGACATGAACTGGGATTCGTCCACAAAGATGCAGGCCACGGGCCCTTCGGCCAGCCGGGCCTCGATCTTGGCAAAGAGATTTTCGGAGGTGGTGAACGTGTCCGCGACTGCCTTGATCCCGATGCGGGATTCGATCTGGCCGGCGCCTGCGCGGTCAGCGAAATGGGCGGTCAGCAGATAGGGCTCCATACCCCGTTCGCGGTAGTTGTGGGCGGCTTGAAGCAGGACAGCGGATTTGCCTGCGTTCATCGTGGAGTAATGAAAATAGAGTTTGGCCATGGCGGCTGAATAATCGGGGCAGGAGGGCCGGGCAAGGGGCGGGCGGGTCCAAGGGGCGTACGCAATTGTTTTTTGCGCATCAAACCCCCGGACCGCTTTGGCACTGGGTGACTTTGGGCAGACGTCGGACTGCTTGCGCGCCCGCTCAGGGGATGGTGCCTGCCCTGTTACTCGTTACCGAAGACGGGCCCACCCCCCACTGACTGCCAGCATGGCTGGCCCGCTGTCCCCAAACAGCAGAAGTGGTCGGCAGACCCCACCCGGTCCCGATGCTGGGGGCACCGGGTACTCGTTACGTCCCGAAAACCGAAGGGACGAATAACAAATGACATTTCGTCTCGGCCCCATTAATGGGAAAAGAGCACTCCGGTTCCCCCCGACGTCTGAGTTGAATTGGGGTGCGCAGCGCAATAGAGGACGGGTAAATGGCCGGCATGAGCAGCTATTTGAAAAAGCATACAGAGGCGCTGGTAAAGGATGTGGGCATTGAACCGGCCTGCGTGCTGACCGGCAAATCCAAGGCCACCTTGGGTCGGTACTATTCCGACAATCCCGAACACGCGGACCGGTTCATGCCGATTGACGCAGTTGTGGCGCTTGAAAAGGCGGCGCGATATCCCCATGTCACCGCCGCGCTGGCCGAAATGCAGGGCATATCGCTCAGCTATGATGACCGTCGCCCCAACGCGGAACGCACCGGGGGTGTGAACAGCGATGTGATCGCGCTCAGCCAGCGGTTTGCAATATTGATGAGCGAATACCAGCAGTCCATCGAGGACGGTGTGATCACCGTGAACGAGGCCAAGCGCCTGCTCAAAGAGACGACGGGGCTGCAACAGGTGCTGATCGACATGAAGCTGCATCTGGAAGAAGAAAGTGGCTGACACGCCCGGCGCAGAGGACGACCTGCCGGCCTTGGTCAAGGCGGCGTTGCCTGCGATTGATATTGATGCGCTGCGCGGCTCCGACGATCCCGGCCATTCGCCCCGCATCCTTCTGCTGTACGGATCATTGCGCGAGGAGAGCTATTCGCGCCGCGCCGCCGAAGAGGCCGTGCGCTCTGGCTCTGCGAGACACCAATAGGCACCCATCCGCTGCCTGTGCGTTGCGCCCTCCGCCCGTTTCGGGTCTGGGCCCTATGATGCTTGCCTGCGCAGGCGCGGGCGGTGCAGTCTGCGCGTCATATTGAGGAGCCTCGTGCCGTGAAAGACAGTATCCGCCGCGCCGAATTGATCGAGCTGTTGCAGGGCATCGAAGGGTTCAGCGCGCTGGAGCCGGATGTGATCGAGCAGATGGCGGATATCGCAGAGTACCGCGATGTCGAACACGGCGCATTGCTGATTGTCGAGGGCGACCCGGCGGACGCGCTATACATCGTTCTCAAGGGGCGATTCACGGTGTTGGCAGGCCCTCGGGCCATCGCGGAAATCCGCATGGGCGAACCGATTGGTGAGTTGGCCTTTTTTGCCGGGGGAACCCGCACCGCCAGCGTTGTTGCCGCGCGCAACAGCACGGTGATGGAGTTGAGCCGGGAGGCTTATGACGCGCTGGCCGCGCGCACGCCTGCGCTAGCCAACGGGATCCTGGCGGCGGTGTCGCAGCGTCTGGCCCGCACCATTCCCGCCAGCCCCGGTCTGCGCCCCGCAGCAGGGCAGGTCTGTGCGGTGTTTCCCGGCGCAGGCCAGCCGATGGACCCGGCCTTTGTGACCGGACTGCGCGCGGCATTCGAGGGGGATGAGGTATGGACGATCCTGGATGCCACCTCCTGCGCTCCCGAGGCGCGTGGCACCGCGCAGGCCATGGCCAAGTGGCTGAATGCCCAAGAGGCGCGTCTTGGGCATCTGATTCTGCTGTGCCCTGATCCCGAGGCAGATCCGATCTGGGCCGATGTGGCGGCGAACAATTGCGACACGGTGATGATTGCACTGGCCAAGGACGGCGCGTGTCAGCCAGCCCACGCGCCATCGTCATTGGAAGAGCGGATCTATCAGGCAACGTTGCCGTCCCACCTGCATCTGATCCTGCACCGACCGCACAGCGACGCGCCAACGACTCAGACTGTGGGCTGGCTCAAGGATCGCCCGGTGGGCCTGCATCACCATCTTGCCCTGGACACGCCCGAGGATTTTGAGCGGATCGCGCGGTTCATTCGCGGGCAGGCCCTCGGCCTTGTGCTGTGCGGAGGTGGCTCTTTCGGCACCGCGCATCTGGGCGCGATCAAGTCGTTGCAGGAACACGGCTACCGCTTTGACTTTGTCGGGGGCACCAGCGTCGGATCCGCCATGGCAGGCGCGCTGGCATTGGGGCGGTCGCCGGATGCGATCATGGAGCAGTGCGAGGACATATTCATACGCTCCAAGGCGATGTCGCGCTTTGCGGTGCCGCGCTATGCGCTGCTGGATCACCACCGCCTCGATGCCGCGTTCAAAAAGCACTATGGTGGCCATGATGTCGAAGATTTGCCCGTCAACTTCTTTGCAGTGGCGGGCAGCCTGACCCACAATGATGTCAGCGTGATCCGCACGGGGCCCGTGTGGCAAGCCATCCGCGCCTCAACCGCGATCCCGGGTATTTTCCCGCCCTTCGTGCGCGCTGACGGCGAGGTGCTGATTGACGGGGGGCTGATCGACAATGTGCCCATGAGGGCTATGCGTCATCTGAAGCCGGGCGCGAATGTGGTGCTGAATTTTCTGCCGGGCAAGCCGTGGCTGGTGGCTGCGCGCTATGAGGACCTGCCCACGCGGATGCAGGCCCTTGCCGGGTTGCTCAGTAAGCCCAAAAAGGGGGTGCCATCCTACCCAACCGCTTTTGCCGTGCTGGCCCGCGCGATGGTCGTGAACGCGCGCAAACTGATGCGGCAGGTGGATGTGGAAAATGACGTGGTGCTGAACATTCCGGTGCTCAAGGGCATGAGTTTCATGAACTGGCGTCGCGGGCGCGAGCTGTTCGAGGTGACCTATGCGTCGATGGGGGCCGCGCTTGAGCGGAACCCGATGCCGCGCAGCGGACCCGCCCCGCACATGGCGCGCCTGCGCCGGGTGGCCGACATTGTCAGCACCATCACCGATGATCGCCTGAGCGAGCGTTAGCCGTGCCGCTCAACGATGACCGAGCCCACTGAATACCCAGCCCCGAACGAGCAGATGATGCCGAGATCGCCCGCGCTCAGATCGTCCGAATACTTCGAAAACGCGATGATCGATCCGGCCGAGGACGTATTGGCATACTCCTGAAGGATGTTGGGTTGTTCGCCTGGGGCCGGGCTGCGCCCCAGTACCTTTTTGCCGATAAAGTCGTTCATGGATTTGTTGGCCTGATGCAGCCACAGCCGTTTGAGGTGCTCAGCTGAAATGCCGGTATCGTCCATATGCTCGGCGATGTGGGTGCTGACCAAGGGCAGCACTTCCTTGAATACCTTGCGCCCGTTTTGCATGAACTGCATGTCGCGTCTGTCGGCGAGCCCATCGGGTCGCGAGCGACGCAAGTATCCGTTATTGTTGCGGATATTGTTCGAAAATGACGTGGCGCAGCGGGTGGACTTGATCTCGAAATAGGGGCCCTTGGCGTCCTCTTCCCGCTCAATCAGCATCGCTGTGGCCACATCACCAAAGATAAAGTGGCAGTCCCGGTCGCGCCATTCCAGATGGGCCGAACAGATCTCGGGGTTCACCACAAGCGCGGACTTGATCGAACCCGAGCGGACCATATCTGCCGCCGCCTGTATCCCGAAGGTGGCGGATGAACAGGCCACGTTCATGTCAAACGCAAAGCCGTCGACGCCAAGCAGGTCCTGTATCTCGATGGCGACAGCCGGATAGGCCCGTTCGAGGTTGGAGGCCGCGCAGATCACCGCCCCTACATCGCTCGCCGTCTTCCCCGAAGCCTTGAGCGCCTTTTGCGCCGCATCTACTGCCATTTCGGCCATGATCGAGGGTTCGTCATCGTCGCGTTGGCGCAGCAGCGGGTGCATGACGTCAGGGTCCAGAATGCCGGATTTGTCCATCACATAGCGGCGTTCAATCCCCGAAGCCTTAAGGATGAACTCCTCTGAGGAATGGGCCTTGGCCTCGACCGTTCCGGCGGCAATGGCATCCGCGTTTTCGGCGTTGAACCGGTCGGCATAGGCGTTGAAGGCCACGATCAGCTCGGCGTTCGAGATGGATTGCTCAGGCGTGAAGACGCCGGTGCCGGTGATGACGGGAGTATAGGTCAAGGCGCGCCCCTTTTGCGGGTTGTCAGGTTGGGAGGAACGTACAGGGGGGCGTGTAAGGGGGCAAGAGGGGGCGCTGTCATGCAGGCTGCAATACGACGTCTCGGTGTGCTGCGTTGTTCAAAAGGCTGAGAGTGCGATACCCCCATCCCGCATTCCTCAATCTTGACAACTTCTGCCCAAGGTAAGGGTGCCGGGTCCTGAACTGATTGGCTCGGCAAGCACAAGTGCGCTTCGTCGG
Organism: uncultured Tateyamaria sp.; assembly: GCF_947494755.1. Taxonomy (GTDB): domain Bacteria; phylum Pseudomonadota; class Alphaproteobacteria; order Rhodobacterales; family Rhodobacteraceae; genus Tateyamaria. Next base: position 97,219 of record NZ_CANLVZ010000002.1, on the reverse strand, counting down.
CCACCAGTTGAACGCCGTGCTCCGGGACTTTGTGTCTGATCCCGGCGACGTCACATCAGGTCGAGGCGTCGATGATCCATCTGCGGTGGCATGCATCAACATGACTTGTGCGTCGCGCGCGCCATGCGCATGGTGACCGCGTTTGATGCTGAAAAAGGGTCCGGCCCGTGACGTCCATTGCCCGCCATGCCGCCTGCGGTCTGCGGACCGCCAGACGTTACGTGACCGACGCCAATTCGGCACCAAACCCCATTTGCCGGAGACTGAGCCGATGAACATTCTGAAAAATCCCTATGTGGGGACGGGCCTGAGCCACCCTGAATTGGCCGATGTGCCCTTTCCCAGCCCGGATGTGCAGGCCACCAAAGCGCTGCTTGCGCGCTGTCCTGTGGCGGGCGTGACCCCCTTGCATAGCGTACCCAGCCTCGCCGATGCGCTTGGTGTAGCCGAGGTATGGGTAAAGGACGAACGGGATCGTATGGGCCTCGGCAGCTTCAAGGCCCTCGGCGCGGCTTATGTGATCGCATGCGACGCTGAAAACGGCGCGGCGCGGGGAACCACTTACGTCACCGCCAGCGCGGGCAACCACGGGCTGTCCGTCGCTGCGGGCGCTGCGGCCTTTGGCGCGCGCGCGGTGATCTATCTGGCGCACACCGTGCCTGAAGCCTTTGCCGACCGTCTGCGCGCGACGGGGGCAGAAGTTGTACGCGCCGGGGACGATTACGAGGCAAGTATGGAGGCCGCGATGCAGGCGGCTGATGATATGGGTGCGGTGCTGCTGTCGGACAGTTCCTGGGCCGGGTACACGGCCCGTCCACATCAGCTGATGGAGGGCTACCTCGCACTCATGGCCGAGGTCTTTGACCGTATGAACGCGCCCACGCATCTGTTTTTGCAGGCCGGCGTTGGGGGATTGGCAGGGGCCGCTGCGGCCATTGCGCGCCGGCACTGGGGGGACGATCTGCGCATCATTGTGGTTGAGCCCGAGTTTGCGCCCGCGCTCATTGCCTCCATCAAGGCTGCCGGGCCGGTGCAAACGCAAGGCCCTGTGTCTGCGATGGGGCGGCTGGATTGCAAGGTGCCTTCTTTGATTGCGCTCAAGGGTTTGGCGCGTGACGCCAATGACTTCATCACGATCACCGAGGCCGAAGGGCAGGCGGGCGCGGATTTGGCTGATGCCCATAAACTCGGCTCCACCCCGTCTGGCGCTGCCGGGCTGGCAGGGGCTTTGGCACTCGGCGCTCAGCTGGGTCTGGGAGCGCAGTCGCGGGCGCTGTTCATCCTGTCCGAAGGCCCCGAGGCATGACAGGTTTTGCGCCGCAGGAATTCGAAGCCCGCGTGGCGCGCGCACGGGGTCTCATGGCACAGGCCGGGATCGAGGCACTGTTGCTCACAACCGAACCGGAGGTACGCTATTTCACCGGCTTTCTCACTCGATTCTGGGAGAGCCCGACGCGTCCCTGGTTTGTGATTGTCCCGGCGCAGGGTCAGCCTATTGCGGTCATCCCCTCCATCGGGGCACCGCTGATGGCGCAAAGCTGGCTTCGTGACATTCGGACGTGGCGCAGCCCTGACTACAGCGATGACGGGGTGTCGCTCGTCGCTGACACCATCGCCGAAGTGGTTCCGAAAGGGGGCCGGATCGGGGTGCCAAGCGGGCCGGAAACCCACATGCGCTTGCCGCTGGAAAGTTGGGCCGCGATCCGGGCCAAGTTGCCGGATCACAGCTTTGGCGATGATGCGCAAATCACCAAACAGATACGTATGGTCAAGTCGACTGCCGAGATTGCCAAGATCGAAGCGGCCTGTGCAATCGGCAATGCCGCCTTTGCCCGGGTCCCTGAAATCGCGCAGGCTGGCGTGCCCCTGGCCCAAATCTTTCGCGCCTTCCAGATGCTGTGTCTTGAGGAAGGGGCGGACTGGGTGTCCTATCTGGCGGGCGGCGCGGGGCCGGGCGGATATGGCGATATCATTGCCCCGGCCACCGATGCGCCGCTGCGTGCGGGCGATGTGCTGATGCTGGACACAGGCGTCGTGCGCGATGGGTATTTCTGCGATTTCGACCGGAACTGGTCGATTGGTCCGCCAGCATCCGAAACCCAGGACGCTTATGCCCGCTTGCTCGACGCCAGCGATGCCGCCTTTGAGATGGCCCGCCCCGGCGCGACTGCTGCGGACCTGTTTCACGCCATGGACAGCGTGTTGACGGGCGGTGCAGGCGGGTCGGATGCGGGGCGCTACGGGCACGGACTTGGCATGCAGTTGACCGAGTGGCCGTCGTTGATCCCGCAGGATCAGACCGTGCTTGAGGCCGGGATGGTGTTGACGCTTGAGCCGGGGATCGAGATCACGTTGGGCCGGACCTTGGTGCATGAGGAAAACATTGTGATCACCGAAACCGGTGCCCGTTATCTGTCGACGCCTGCGCTGCGCGACATTCCGGTGATCTAGGATGGCCTTTCCCTACACCCGTGCCGCAGACCCAAGGCCCAAGCTGGGGGTGATTGCCCTTCAGGCGGATCGCACGCTTGAGGATGATATGCGCCGCCTTCTGCCCCGCGAGGTCAGTTTGCTGGTGTCGCGTGTGCCCTCGGGGCTGGATGTGACACCCGACACCCTTGCCGCGATGGAGGGGCATCTGAGCACGTCCGCCGCGCTGTTTCCCGAAGGCCATGCCTTTGACGCTGTTGGCTATGGATGTACATCAGGCACCGCGCAAATCGGGGCCGTGCAGGTCGCGGCCAAAGTGCAGGCCGGTGCGCAGGCCCATGCGGTGACCGAACCCGTATCGGCCTTGATCGCCGCCTGCGCTGCCCTGACAATACAACGGATTGCCATCCTATCCCCATACGTCGTCTCGGTATCGGACTGCCTGCGCGCTGTGTTGCAGGATGCCGGGATTGCCACACCGACCTTGGGCAGCTTTGATGAAGCCGAAGAGGCCGCGGTCAGCCAGATCGATGCGCCCTCGATCCTTGCAGCGGCTGAAACGCTGATGCGCGGGGCAGAGGTGGAGGCACTATTCCTGTCCTGCACAAACCTGCGCACACTGGACGTGATCACGCCGCTTGAGGCCACGCTCGGGTGTCCGGTCTTGTCGAGCAATCTGGTGTTGGCGTGGGATATGCTGCGCCTTGCCGGACATGATGTGGGGATGCCACGCGATCTGCTGTGAAAGTCCCGAAATTCTTGGGCGATATGGGCGCGTGCTTGCACTTGCATTGCGCGCCGTGGTTTCGTGTCGCCAACCTGGCCGCACAAGAGGTAAGTACGCGCGATGAAACTGGGATGCATTGGTGACGATTTCACCGGCTCAAGCGATCTGGCCAACACGCTGGCCAAAGAGGGGATGCGCACGACCCAATACACAGGCGTGCCTTCTCATGACGCCGACCCATCCGTCGAGGCGGGTGTGGTTGCGCTCAAATCCCGCTCCATCGCGCCGCAGGAGGCGGTCCGCAAATCGCTGGAGGCCCTGGACTGGCTGCGCGCGCAGGGCTGCACCCAGTTCTTCTTTAAATATTGCTCGACCTTTGATAGCACGCCGGACGGCAATATCGGTCCCGTCGCGGATGCGCTGGCTGAGGCGCTGGATGCACATCAAGTCATTGTGTGTCCCGCGTTTCCGGGCACCGGGCGGTCCGTCTATCAAGGCCATCTGTTCGTGAAGGACGTCCTGCTGAGCGAAAGCGGGATGCAAAACCACCCGCTGACCCCGATGACGGACTCCGATCTGCGCCGCTGGCTGGCCGCGCAATCGCGCCATACGGTTGGGCATGTTGGGGTCGAGGCCGTCTTTCAGGGGGCCGACGCGATTGCCACCGCTTTGGCCGCGCAGCGGGCCGCAGGTCACCGTCATATCGTTGTCGATGCAATCCGCGACGCGGACTTGCGCGCCATTGGGGCGGCGGCGCGGGACCTGCCGTTGATCACAGGAGGATCGGGGGTAGCCCTTGGATTGCCTGCCAACTTCGGATGCGTGGCTGGCGCGGTGCCATGGCGGGGGCAGGAGGGGCGTGCGATCGCCGTATCGGGTTCGTGTTCCACCGCGACACGGGCGCAGGTGGCACAACACGCCCTCACCCATCCAACACGCGAGATCATCGCAGCGGATGTTATTGAGGGACGGTTGAGCGCGCAGGATATGACGGATTGGCTGTTGGAACAGACGGGCGTTCCGCTGGCCTACAGCTCTGCCGACCCCGAAGAGGTGCGGCGCGTGCAGGACCGGTTCGGACGTGATCGCGCCGCCGCAGCCCTTGAGGGGTTCTTTGCCGAGGTGGCCCAACTGGCCCGCGCGCGCGGCGCCGCGCGGATCATCACGGCGGGGGGTGAAACCTCGGGCGCGGTGGTTGAGGGGCTGGGGCTGACCACGCTCGAGATTGGTCCCGAAATCGACCCTGGCGTGCCTGCGCTGCGGGCGGGTTCTGATTTGGTCGTTGCGCTCAAGTCCGGAAACTTTGGCGCGCCGGACTTTTTTGCCAAGGCGAATGGGGTGTTGGCCGGATGAGCAGTGAAAGCGCCCTGCGCGAACAGATATGCGTTCTGGCCAAGTCGCTGTTTGACCGGGGGCTGACCCACGGCTCGACCGGCAATATCTCGGCCCGAACCGAGGACGGGGGGCTGCTGGTCTCGCCTACGGGCACCAGTTTCAGGCGGCTTGATCCGGGTCGGCTCAGCCGGTTTGACCCACGCGGTCAGCACGTTGCGGGGGACGCACCCACCAAGGAGATGCCGCTGCACGCGGCCTTTTACGACACGCGCAGCACGGCGGGCGCGGTGGTGCATCTGCACAGTTGCCATTCTGTCGCACTGTCGATGCTGCCGGGGGCGGATGTGGACAATTTCCTGCCGCCGCTGACGCCCTACGGGATCATGAAACTGGGCAAGGTGACCTTGCTGCCCTTCTTTCTGCCCGGTGATCCGGCGATGGGCGAGGCGGTGCGCAGCCTTGCTGGCAAACGCTCGGCGGTCATGCTGGCCAATCACGGCCCTGTCGTGGCAGGCAAGGATGTGGAGGCCGCGTGCAATGCCATTGAAGAGCTTGAAGACACCGCGCGCCTGGCGCTGATCACGCGGGGGCTGTCGCCCCAGGCGCTGAATGCCGACCAGATCGCAGCGGTGGTGCGCAAGTTCGACATAGACTGGGATGGCTAGGCGGACGCGCGGATCAGGTCGGATGCCTTTTCGCCAATCATGATGGCAGGCGCGTTGGTGTTGCCACTGACGATTTCGGGCATGATCGAACAGTCCGCGATGCGCAAACCCGCGATGCCATGGACCCGCAAATCAGCACCCACGACGGCGTTTTTATCCTGACCCATCTTACAGGTGCCCGTCGGGTGATAAATCGACGCGGTGTTGTTGCGGGCCCAGTCGAGCGTGGCGTCATAGTCGTCCATCGGTAGGTCCGCGTGCGGGCGGAACTCTTCCGAGATTTTCGAGGTGAGCGGGGCGTGGCGCGCGATCCGGCGGGCGATATTGACGCCCTCCACGATGGTGCGGCAGTCGGTTTCGGTGCTGAGATAGTTGGGGATGATCTTGGGGTAGGCGCGCCCATCGCTGCTGGCCAGTCTGATTTCACCTTTGGATTCAGGACGTAACTGACAAACCGACATGGTAAAGGCCGAGAATTTGTCCGCCCCTTTGCCTGGATTTTCGGCTGACAGCGGTTGGACGTGGAACTGAATATCGGGTGTTCCCAGATCGTCGCGGGTTTTCATAAAGCCGGTCGCGAGGCTTGCCGCCATGGTCATCGGCCCCGCACGGAACATCAGGTATTTGAGGCCGATCTTGGCCTGACCAAACAGGCTGCCCACTTCGTCGTTCAGGGTTGGTTCGTTGCATTTATAGACGAGCCGCGCCTGCAAATGGTCCTGCATGTTCTTGCCCACGCCGGGCAGGTCAGCGACCACATCTATGCCGTGTTCTTTCAGTTGTGCAGCCTCACCCAGACCCGACAGCATCAGCAGTTGGGGCGAGTTGATGGCCCCGCCGGACAGGATAACTTCGGACCGGGACGTGATCGTCTGCAGGTTGCCGCCCTTGTCGCGATAGGTGACACCGGTTGCGCGTTTATCGGTAATTTCGATCTTCTCGACCTGCGCGCGGGTGATGATCTGGAGGTTCTTACGGTCCTTGACCGGATTCAGGAAGGCAACAGCGGACGAACAGCGCCGCCCGTTGCGCGCAGTCAACTGGAAGAAGCCGACGCCTTCCTGTTCGGCCCCGTTGTAGTCGGGGTTGAACTTGTAGCCTGCAGCTTGCGCGGCGGCGACCCAGGCATCGGTGATCGGGCGCTGGATGCGCATATTGGAGACGGACAAGCCGCCCTGATCGCCGTGAAATTCGTCCGCGCCGCGCTCGTTTTTCTCGGACCGTTTGAACAACGGAAGCACATCGTCCCAGGCCCAACCGCGATTGCCCATCTGGGCCCACCGGTCATAGTCTTGCGGCTGGCCCCGCACATAGAGCAGACCGTTAAGCGAGGATGAACCGCCCAACACCTTGCCGCGCGGCCACTCGATGGAGCGCCCGTTCAGACCGGGATCGGGTTCGGTTTTGTAACACCAATCCACACTCGGGTTGTGAATTGTTTTGAAATATCCGACCGGAATGTGGATCCATGGGTTAAGGTCACGACCACCGGCTTCGAGGAGAATCACTTTTTTGGAGGGGTCCGCGCTGAGGCGGTTGGCAATCACGCACCCTGCGGAACCTGCACCCACAATGATGTAATCGGCTTCCATCGCCTCACCCTCCCTCGCGATTTCTAAAAAAAAGACTATGCAGATTGATCTCTCTGCGCTAGCATTTTCTGAGATAAAACGTCTCAATAATGTGCATCAGGGAGGATAGCATGGGAGTAGGAAACAAACTTGGCGGCATTTCACGCCGCGATTTGTTCAAAGTGGCTGGCCGTTACGGCATGAGCTCGACGCTTTTGGCGGCGGGCGGTTTTGGTGGCGCGATGAGCCTCGCCAACCTCGCAGCGGCGGCTGAGTCCACATATGAAAAGCGCTTTGCAAAGCCTGCCAAGCACACGCTCAAGTTCGGCGCTGCTGGCTTTAACCAGCGTAACCTGTTGATTGAACGGGCAGGTGCCTTGGAATTCGCCCGCGATCTGGAAAGCCGGACAGACGGCGAAATCCGCATCGAGTTCATCGGCGACAACCAGATTTGTGGTCAGCTGAGCTGTGTTGAAAAGGCCCAGCAGGGCATCGTCGACATCTATGCCGCCTCCACTCAGAACTCTGCCGGTGGCGCGCCATATCTGAACGTTCTGGACTATGCGTACATGTTCCGCAGCCGGGCTGATCAGTACTATTTCCTCTACAGCCCCGAATCACAGCGCATCCTGCGCGAGCCCTTCGAAAAGCGTCATGGCCTGAAATTCCTGTTCAGCCACGCCGAACTGCGCGGCATCCAGATGGGTCTGGGTTGGGAAGACAAGCCAACAATCACCAAACTCGAAGAGCTGTTTGGCACCAAGAACCGCGTGACGGGTACGCAGTTGGGCCGCATCGCGATGAACGCCCTGAACCTGAACCCTGTTCCGGTCGCGTGGGAAGAAACGCTTGATGGTCTCAAGCAGGGCCTGATTGATGGTGCGGAAACATGGGCCTCGGCCGTGGCATACGCCAACATGTCGCCCGTGGTCAGCCAGTCGGTTGATCTGCGCTTCTTCTGCGGCACCGAGCACACGGCGATGAACGCCTCTGTCTTCGACGGCCTTGATGGTGAGTTGCAGGATGCGGTGATGGAATCGTCCTACCTTGCTCAGGTTCACGTGCAGGCCGCCAACGAAGCTGCCCTGGTCAACACGGTGGGTCACTCTGATCCGCAACTGCCAAACACGATCTTTGCACAGAACAACGTGCGCAACGTGTTTCTGGCCGACGACCAGATCAAGATGGCCGAAGAGATGTGTTCGCCCGAGTTCCAGCCCCAACTGTGGGAAGACTGGCGCGAGCGGATCAACGGCTGGGCCGGTGGCATCGACACCTACCAGGACATCTACGACGAAGTGCGCAAGAACCCGCACACGTTGGCAGAAAATGTCGAACCCCGCCGCTGGTGGAAGGCGTAAAATTAGCACAAGATCAGTGGACTGGCCCCAAGGGGCCGGTCCATGTCACATAAATCCACCCATCAACGGGTGTGATGGGACCGCCTCATACATGGCGGCACAGGCGCAAAGACAGGGGGAGGCCAGATGTCAGTCTGGGCAGAAGCGATCGGGGTCTTTGCCTCGTTCCTCACAAACGACTCATTTGAAATGACGAACGCGCTGCGCACGGATGGTGCGTATCTTGCGTTTGCGATCCTGACGGTGGTTGCCGGGGGGCTGATGGCCTTTCTGTTCAAGCGCATGCCGTTGCTGGACCGCCACCTTGAGCGTACAATCATCATCTACGCCTACCTTATTATCGCGTGGATCATCTTTTCCGGGGTCATACAGCGCTTTGTGCTGAGCGGTCAGCCGCCCTGGTCGTCCACCATTCCGCCGCTTATCTTCATGGTTATGGTCTGGTTCGGATGCTCCTTTAACGTCAAGCTGCGCACCCATCTGAGTTTTTCCGAATTCCGCTCCAACATGCCTGCGCGCGCGCAGCTTGTGGTGCTGAGCATGGACGCCGTGCTGTGGCTGGTGTTCTGCGTGATCTGCATGACCACGACCGCGCGCATCGCAGCCAACTCCTCCGCCAACTTTCAGATCGTTCTGGGCACCGATGGGTTTATGCAGTGGTGGTTCATCATCACCGTGCCCATCGCCTTTATCGTGATGGCGGGCCGTGTGATCGAAAACCTGTTCGAAGACTATGACAACTATCGCAATGGCAGGCCCCTGATCGAACAGGCCGTCATCGGGGGAGATACCTGACATGACTGATGGATCCTGGATCACCCTGATCTCAATCGCTGTGACCCTGCTGTTCATGCTCGGCACGCCGGTGCTGCTGGTCATCTTTTACTGGACGGTCGGGTGCAGCCTGGTACTGGGCCTGCAACTGGACAACACGGGCAACGAGTTGCTCAACACCTTCAACAAGGGCTTTGCCCTGCTGGCAATGCCGCTGTTCATTCTGACGGGGGACCTCATCAACGTATCGGGCATTGCCAAACGATTATCAGACTTTGCCTATGCCTGCCTTGGCTGGCTGCGCGGCGGTCTGGCGATGGCGGCCATCGGAGCCTGCGGTCTGTTCGCGGCGATTTCGGGGTCGAACTCGGCCACCACAGCCACCATCGGTTCGATGTTGCACCCCGAAATGGTCAAGGGCGGATATGACGAACGCTTTAGCGCGGCCACGGCCGCTGCGGGCGGTACGGTCGGGATCATTATCCCGCCCTCGATCATCTTTATCGTCTACGGCTTCCTGATGAACCTTCCGATTTCGGACCTGTTTGTGGCCGGGATCATTCCCGGTGCGCTGATGGTGTTCGGGATGCAGTTCGCGGCCTGGATCATTTGCCGCCTGAACGGCTGGGGCGTGTTGATCCCGCTGCAGATCAACCGGGTGCTCAAGACCGCCTTCGGTGCGTGGCTCGGCTTTTTTGCCATCGGGCTAGTGCTTTGGGGCATCTACACCGGCAAATTCTCTCCCACCGAAGCGGCAGGGGTCACGGTCGGCTTTTGTATCATCGTGGGGCTGATTTGCTATCCGCTCAACAAGATGATGAAGCGGGACTCGGATCGGGATGTGAACGAAAAAGGCTATGGCGAGATGTTCGTGGTCGAAGGCTTCACCATCCCCCAGATCCCCTCCATCGTCGTCCGTTCCGCCCAGATCACCGGTATTCTGGCCCCGCTGATCGCGATTTCGATTGCGATGCAGCAGGTGCTGTCGGCCCTCGGCGCGCAAGAGATCATCGGAGGCTTTGTGACAGGCATGGGCGGCTATTACGCAGTCTTGTTCACCTCTATGGTCATCGTGTTCTTTTCGGGGATGATCCTTGAATCCCTGCCGGTGACGATCATTCTCGCGCCGATCCTTGCACCGATCGCGGCCACGGTCGGGGTCGATCCAATCCACTTCTCGGTGATCTTCTTGGTGGGCGCTTCCATCGGCTTCATCACGCCGCCATATGGGCTCAACCTCTACGTTGCGTCAGGTGTGACGGGGGTTCCGTATTTCAAGCTGCTCCGCTACATCTTGCCCTATCTGGTGGCGTTGATCTCGGTTTGGGTTATTGTCGCATTGACCCCCGAACTGGCGCTGATGCTCTTGCCAGAAAGATAAAGCGCTGCATCTGTGATAGAATGAGACATGCCTGACGATCACCGCCCTCGCAAGGAACACCAGATTCCCACCAACCTGCGTTTGCTGATGGTGATGGAAGAGGTGGCCAAGCGCGGGGTGGCCGTCAAGCCTGTCGATCTGATCGAGGCCCTCGGGCTGCCCAAGCCCACCGTGCACCGCCTGTTGCAGACGGCCGAGGCCGAGGGGTTCCTCCAACGCGATCTGGATGGACGCAGCTATGGACCCGGTGCGCGGCTGCGCGCGCTTGCTGTGTCTACGATGTCATCCGAGCATCTGCGCACCGCCCGTCTGACTATCCTGCGCGGTGTGGCCGAAGAGATCGGCGAGACCTGCAACCTCGCCACGCCTGACCGTGAGGGGATGACATATCTTGACCGGGTCGAAACCGAATGGCCGCTGCGCATTCAATTGCCCATCGGCACCCAGGTCCCGTTCCACTGCACGGCCAGCGGCAAGATGTATCTGTCCACCTTGCGCCCGCATATTCTGGAATCGATCCTGACGGCCCGCCCGCTGGAACAACCGACGCCCGCCACCCTTACCGGTCTGGCCGAAATCAAGGCCGAGCTGGAGGCGACGCGTCAGCGTGGCTACTCCACCGACAATGAAGAGTTCATGGCAGGTATGACAGCCATAGCCGTGCCGGTCTGGGATGGGCATGGCAAGTTGCTTGCGACCCTGTCCGCCCACGCGCCCATGCAGCGGCGCACCTTGGCTGAGTTGGTGGACTATCTGCCGGCCTTGCGCCGTGGGTCCGAGGACCTGACCAAATTGCATACCGCCTGAAGGCGTCTCACAATCCGTGAAACTGGTGCTTGTCGAGCAGGGCGACCAGCATATCGCGCGCCTGGCGTCGATGGGCGTGATGGGTGTCGTGGGCGCGGCTGGCGTCCCCTTGGGCAATGGCGTCATAGACGGCGCGGTGATCCGCGTTTGATTGTGCGGGTCTGGGCCGGATGAACAGGGTCGTGGCGCGTGCCCTGCGCACCTGATCGCGCATCACCGAGACGATCATGCTCAGGCGCGCATTGCGCCCCAAACGCACCAATTCGCGGTGAAACCGATCATCGGCCTCGGCCCATCCGCGCAGGTCATCCTGCTTCAGGCAGGCGTCCATATCCGCGATGGCCGCCGCCAGTGTCTCAAGGTCGGCCGCCGAGTAGCCCGCCTCAGCCGCGCGGGCGGCGGCGAGGCTCTCAAGCTCGGTCAGGATATCGTAGATGTCGCTCATGTCCTGGGCCGAGACCGGGCTGATGCGGATGCCTCGACGCGGGCGCAGTTCGACCAGCCCTTGCGCCTGCAACATCAGGGCAGCCTCGCGGATGGGCGTGCGCGACATCCCCAGCTTTTCGGCGAGTTCCGTTTCGAGATGGTCTGATCCGGGGGTGAGGTCTCCGGCAAAGATCATCTGGCGCAGGGCTGCGACGGCCCGCTCTACGTTGCTGATGGCCCCCATCAGGTCACCCTTTCGATTGGCAGTTTGCGTCCGGCGGCGTTCGAGGCATAGATCGTATCCTTGATACGGATCACATCCAGATAGGAGCCCGCCTCATTTTCGAGGGTGGTCCCGTGCCGCATGGCCCCGATCACATGGGATTGCAGCGCATGCACACAGTCTCCGCCAAAGGCATCATGCAGGTCAGCGGACAGGATCTGTTGCGCCTCCGGCTGCCCGAACAGCCGCAACCACACCGATCCATCGCCGCGCAGGTCGAGCGTGCCTTGAGTGCCCTCGATCAATGCCTCGCCCATGGTGCGGCGGTGGTTGTCGGCGGCGTGGTCCAGATGCCGGTTGCCATCGAACAGCGCCCGCACGCCAGAGGCGTGATCAAACACCACATGCCCTGCATCCTCGCCCGCGATCACGGGATTGATGCGCCGCAAATCAGCATAGACCGCCGTGGCGGGACCAAAGAGGTACTGGAAGGTATCCACCCAGTGCACGGCGGTTTCATGGATCAAGAACCGCTCCAACGTCTGAAAATAGGGCTGGCGGTCGAGATAGGCGCGCGGGCCCTGCCCGTCGCCGGGGCGCAGGCGGAAAGTCGCGTTCAGGACCTTGCCGATTGCGCCTGTGTCGAGTGCGTCCTTGATCGCGCGATACCACGGCTGAAAGCGGACGTTTTCGTGCACGATCAGGCGCGCCCCTGCAGTATCCGCTTCGGCCACGATAGCCTGCGCTTCGGCCAAGTCAGTGCAGAACGGCTTCTGGCAGATGATCCATTTGATCCCCGCCACGAGGGCCGCGCGGATGGTTTGGGCATGGGCCGGCGGGGGCAGGATGATGTCGAACAGGTCCGGCGCGGTCTGGGTCAGCATTGCGCCCAGATCGTCGAAAGCGGGCAGGCCTGTGGCGCGGGCGGCCTCAAGGTCCAGATCGCAAGCCCCGACCACCTCGACGCCCTCCATGCGCGCCCAACTGCCGTAGTGGAACTGGCTGAAATAGCCTGCCCCGACGCAAGCGATCCGGATCGTCATGTGAGGGCTGCGCGCACAGCGTCCGCGACCTCGCTTGTGCCCGCGCTGCCGCCCAAGTCCCGGCTGGCCACTTTGCCCGCTGCGATCACCGCCTCGACGGCGGCGCGCAGTCGGTCCCCATCCGCCACCATGTCCGGCATGTCGTGCCGCCCGCCCAGCCATTCCAGCATCATGGCCGCCGACAGGATCATCGCCATCGGGTTCGCGACCCCTTGCCCCGCTATGTCGGGGGCCGAGCCGTGGCAGGGTTGGAACACCGCGTGATCGGCCCCGATATCGGCGGAAGGTGCGAGCCCGAGCCCGCCCATAAGCCCCGCGCCAAGATCGGACAGAATATCGCCAAACATGTTCTCGGTCACCATCACGTCGAAGGCCCACGGGCGTTCGACCATCCATAGTGCGGTTGCATCCACATAGGCGTGATCGGCGATGATATCGGGATGCTTGGCGGCTTCGGCATCGAACATCTCGCGGAAAAAGGCGAAGGCGCGGAACACGTTGGCCTTATCCACGCAAGTCACCTTTCCCGGCCCGCGTCCTGCGGCCTTGCGGGCTTTGGCGAGGTCAAAGGCGAACCTGAACAGCGGCTCGGAAATGGCGCGGGTGATCAGCAGAGTCTCGCGGGCCTCATCTTGCGTGACCTCACCCCGCCCCTGCGTGTGAAACAGCCCCTCGGTGCTTTCACGGATCAGGACGAAATCGACGGTTTGGCCGTCTTTGAGCGCCAGCGGCGTCGGTTGGCCGGGCCGGATGGTGACCGGGCGGACACCGGCAAACAGGGTCAGCGCCTTGCGTAGATCGATCTGGGGCGAAATCTCGGTGCCATCGGGATAACGCACGTCCGGCAGTCCCATCGCCGATAGCAGGATGGCGTCCGCGGCGCGCGCCACCGCCATCGAAGCGGCGGGCAGGCTTTCCCCGGTGCGCGCGTAATGCGCCGCCCCTGCGGGTGCGTCGACAAAGTTCAGCGCGTATTTCCCCGCCGCCAGGTGATCGAGCAGGGACAGCGTAGGGGCCATGATCTCGGGGCCGATCCCATCCCCCTGAAAAACCGCGATATCAAATGAGTTCTGCATGGCGCACGTCCCCTTTGGCCTTAGGATTGATCAAAGCGACTCGCCTTGTGTTACGCGGTAACGTATACATTAATGTATGCGCAATGAAAGGCCCGCTTTTGACGGGACCCAAAAGGAAAGATCAGATCATGCCCTATGCCGTCACCGTCGTGTTCGACATCAAGCCCGGTCAGATGGAGGCTTTCATGCCCCATATCCTTGAAAACGCACGCAGTTCTATGCGGGATGAACCGGGCTGCCGCCAGTTCGACGTCTGCACGGACCCCGAATTGCCAGACACGGTGTTCCTATATGAACTCTACGATGATCTGGCCGCGTTCGAGGCGCACCAGACCATGCCGCACTACGCCGCATGCGGCCCGAAGATCGCCGACTTGGTCGCCAACAAGACCCTGAAAACCTACGCGCGGGTCGACAGATGAGCACTGAATGGGAGGTCTATGCGATCAAATACGCGAACCGGGATGCGCGTACGCGGGCCGACAGCTTCATCTTTGACGACAATCACGACGCGTCGCATGCGATGGACTACTACATGTGGCTGATCCGGGGGGCGGGGCGGGTGATCCTTGTGGACACCGGCTATGATGCTGAGGAAGCCACGGCGCGCGGGCGGCCCATCCGGCTGAACCCTGTCGAGGCGCTTAAACCCTTTGACCTGACGCCTGAGGATGTGACCGAGATTATCGTCACGCACCTGCATTATGACCACGCAGGCGGCTTGCATCTGTTTCCGAACGCACACATCCATCTGCAGGCAGCCGAGATGGCCTATGCTACGGGGCCGTGCATGTGCCATGACGCGTTGCGGATGCCGTTTACGGCGGCACATGTGTGCGAGGCCGTCACGCGGCTTTATGCTGGCAAGGTGACTTTCCATGACGGCGAGGGCGCGATTGCCGATGGGATCACGGTGCATTGCATCGGGGGCCATTCGCGGGGCTTGCAGGCGGTGCGGGTGCGCACGCGCGCAGGCTGGATGGTGCTGGCCTCGGATGCCGCGCATTTCTACGAGAACTTTGTGGCGCGCAAACCCTTTCCCATAGTGGTCGACCTTCAGGACATGCTCGACGGGTTCGACACGCTGCGCAAGCTGGCAAGCGCGCCGGAACTGATCGTTCCGGGCCACGACCCGCTTGTGCGCCAGTATTTCGGCAGCGCGATGGCCGATCACATCATCCGTCTTGATGTTGGGCCGAACGCGGGCACGGTGCTGTAACATTTGGCACCAGCCTGCGGTCGGCTTTCGAAAACCGGGCAAATTCTATCGCAGAATCGGTAACAGTCGGCGGAATCCGTCACGTGGTTGCGATCCGCTCTCATGCCGCATTGCAGCGAAGGATAACCGTGCGTAAATAGGGTCCAATAGCGCATTTCCGCATTGCAGCATTTCGAAAAGGACCTCGCCATGACACGCACCGCCATCATCACCGGATCCACCAGCGGCATCGGGCTCGGCATTGCCGAAGCCTTTGCCGCCCAAGGCATGAACATCATGCTCAACGGGTTTGGCGACGCGGACGAGATCGAGGCCACGCGGGCCGAACTTGATTCCAAAGCCGACGGCACCGTCGCCTATCACGGCGCGGACATGACCAAACCCGATGAGATCGCCGATCTTGTGGCCCAGACCGAAAAGCAATTTGGCGCGGTTGATGTTCTGGTGAACAATGCGGGCATTCAATATGTCGGCCCCATCGAAGAGTTTCCGCTGGAAAAGTGGGATGCGATCATCGCGATCAACATGTCTTCGGCCTTTCACACAATCCGCGCCGCACTGCCGGGGATGAAGGCACGCAAATGGGGGCGGATCATCAACGTGGCCTCGGCTCACGGCCTCGTCGCCTCCCCCTATAAATCCGCCTATGTGACGGCCAAACATGGCGTGGTCGGTCTGACCAAGACCGTCGCGCTTGAGGCGGCGGAACACGGCGTGACCTGCAACGCCGTTTGCCCGGGCTATGTGCTGACGCCGCTGGTCGAAGGACAAATCCCCGACACCGCCAAGGCGCGCGGCATCACCGAGGAGGAGGTCAAACGCGACGTCCTTCTGGCGGCCCAACCCACCAAGGAATTCGTGACCGTTGAACAGCTTGGGGCGCTATGTACGTTCCTTGCCACCGATGCTGCGGCCTCGATGACCGGCACCGCCTTGCCCGTCGATGGTGGCTGGGTCGCCCACTAAACATGAACCGCGCCCTTATAGGAGGACAGACCATGTCCAAGACCAACGGTCGTTCAAAGCGGCATGAGAAGTCCATCAACCTCGCCCTGCAAGGGGGTGGATCGCACGGTGCGTTCACATGGGGCGTGCTGGATCGGATGTTTGAAGAGGACCGTCTGTGGATTGAAGGGGTCAGCGGGACCTCGGCGGGGGCCATGAACGCGGTCGTCGCCACCCAAGGCATGTATGACGGTGGGGCCGCCGGGGCCCGCCAGGCCCTCGAAGACTTCTGGCACGCCGTCAGCGTCGCGGGGCAGGCCAGCCCCATTCAGCGCACGGCGTTTGAGAAAATCATGGGATCATGGTCGCTCGACCTGAACCCCGGCTATGCGATGATGGACATGATGAGCCGCATGGCCTCGCCCTATGACCTCAACCCTTTGGGATTGAACCCGTTGCGCGATGTGGTCGAGGAGTTCATCGACTTTGACAAGGTCGCCAACTGTTCGGACATGGGCCTTTATATCTCGGCCACCAATGTCGAAACCGGTCGGGCGCGCGTCTTTCACCGCGAAGAGGTGACGCTGGACGTGGTCATGGCCTCGGCCTGT
Organism: uncultured Tateyamaria sp.; assembly: GCF_947494755.1. Lineage (GTDB taxonomy): Bacteria > Pseudomonadota > Alphaproteobacteria > Rhodobacterales > Rhodobacteraceae > Tateyamaria. The sequence goes on along the minus strand of NZ_CANLVZ010000002.1, from coordinate 80,625 downwards.
TTGCCGTCCATGTTCAAGGCCGTCGAGATTAACGGCACGCCCTATTGGGATGGCGGGTTCATGGGTAATCCGGTTTTGTTTCCGTTTATTGATCATTCCCCGTCCTCGGATATCGTGATCGTGCAGATCAACCCGCTGAAGCGGCCGGGCACGCCGCGCCGCGCGCGCGACATCCAGAACCGGGTGAACGAGATCACGTTCAACGCCTCGCTTCTGCGTGATTTGCGCACCATTGATCTGATCCACCGTCTGATCGAGGACGGGGCGCTGTCGGACAACGAATACCGCCGCATGAATATGCATATGATCGACGGCTGCGACGACATGCTAGCGCTGGATGCGTCCTCGAAGATGAACTCCGAATGGGCTTTCCTGATCCACATGCGTGATCTGGGTCGCGAACATGCGGATCGCTGGTTGGCGGCCAATTTCGACAAGATCGAAAAGGAAAGCACGCTCAACCTGCGTGAGTTTTTCGATGACTTCGGGGCCCCGCACGGGGGCAACGCGGTCGAGCTGAAATCCAGAAAGGATTGAAATCATGACAATTCGGACGATGACACTCGGGCTCGCGATCGCGGCGCTCGGCACGACGGCTTTTGCGTTCGACATGGGCGGGCTCAAGACCAAGGTGCTTTATGGTCTCGAGGGGCCGAGCCAGGCGCGCGACATCTCCAATAAGGTGCTGGGTGATACCGCACTTTCCGAGGAGGGGATCGCGGAACTCGCCGGGCGCAATCTGCGCACCCGGTTCTGGACGATCAACGACAAGGGCATCGTGCCGATCCACGATCACGCGAACCGCCCCGCCGTTTTCACCGTCCTGTCGGGTCAGATCTATGAATACACCTCGACCGCGGAGGATCGCGTGTTGCACGACACCGGCGGCCTTGCCTTGGAAGAGGGCGAATTGGCCCACTGGTGGCTGAACGAGAGCGAAGAAACAGTGCATCTGATCGCCTTCGACGTTTATGCGCCGAACAATGCGTCCACGGAAGTGGCACCGGTACCTGCCGGTATTGATGTGAAATTGCCGGATGATCAGGGGGTCGAACATGCACTATTGGGTGCGGTCAATATCGGCACCCACTTTGGCGACGGTACGGGCGAGGGGTGGGTGCTCAGCACCTATCGCACCACGATTGAACCTGGCGGAAATTTTGCCAGCTTTACCGCTCCTGGTGAGCCGATCCAGAGTTTCGTCTGGGAAGGTGAAGTGACCGAGTACAGCGTTTCGGACCCTAAGGTCCTGGCAACCCGCAGCGGATCTACGGTCGCGGGCGGTGCGCAGGCATGGTGGGAAAACACCGGTGATGTGCCTGCGGTCATCTATTTCGGTGTGGTTGAACCCGCGTCCGAAGTGGAGGGGGTCGAGCGCGTCGGCCCTCTGGCCCATGGCAGCCACGGAGGGTAAGCGATGACGGCCATGCCCGATCCCGCCGCCTCGATGACGGGCATGGCCCCCGCGCTGGCGGAGACGTCCCCCGAAACGCGGCAGATGGTGATCCGCCGCTCGACCATGATCGCGCTGATCGCCTTTCTGACGCTGATCGACCTGTTCGGCTCGCAGGCCCTGTTGCCTACACTGGTCGAGGTATACGGGGTCAGCCCCGCGGCCATGGGCTTTGCGGTCAACGCCTCGACCATCGGAATGGCAGCGGCCAGCCTGATCGTAGCGCTGTTTGCACGCAAGATCGACCGCAGGCGCGGCATTTGGATGTGTCTGGCACTGTTAAGCGTGCCCACGATGCTGTTGGCCCAGCAACCTGATCTGACCACATTTACCCTGCTGCGCGTGGCCCAAGGTGTGTTCATGTCCGCCGCCTTCACCCTGACGCTCACCTATCTGAGCGAAGAGTGCTCGCTGACAGCCGTAGGCGGGGCGATGGCGGCCTATATTACGGGCAATGTGGCGTCGAACCTGTTCGGGCGGCTGCTGGCCTCGGGCATTGCGGACAATATCGGTCTGCCCGAAAGTTTTTACGGCTTTGCCATGCTCAACCTCGCGGGTGCGCTTGCGGCGTATCTCTATCTGGGTGGCAAGGACGGCGCACGTCGCAATCATGCGCAGGATGCCGGATCAGTGGTGGAGGCGTGGAAAGACCACCTCAGCAACGCCAAGCTCGTCGCGATGGTCGCGATCGGGTTTATCCTGTTGTTCGTGTTCGTGGCGACCTTCACCTACGCCAATTTCATCCTGTCCGAGGCGCCGTTTGCACTGCCCCAGACCTATATCGGCTTCGTCTATTTCGTCTTTGTGCCTGCTATCCTGACCACGCCGCTCGCGGCGGCGTCGGTGAAACGCTACGGCGCGCGGGCCAGCTTTCATGGCTCGATTATTGCGTCGCTCTTGGGATTGGTGTTGCTTCTGACGCCTTCGCTGACCCTGTTCCTGATCGGGCTGGCATTGGTGGGGGCGGGTTTGTTTTTCGCTCAATCGGTCGCCACCAGCTACGTGGGACGCACGGCCACGCATGACCACGCGGCGGCCAATGGCCTTTATCTGGCAAGCTACTATGTCGGCGGGATCAGCGGTGCCTTCGTGATCGGGCGCGTGTTCGAAGCACAGGGCTGGGCGCTGTCGGTCGGTGTACTCGTCGCGCTCACCGCGCTGGCGGGGGCACTGTCGTTCAAGATGGCGCGCTAGTCCACCATGTGGCAGGCGACCCGCGCATTCCCCACCCGGCGCAGCTCGGGTCGGGTGGTCCGGCAGATGTCGGCCGCCAGCGGGCAGCGCGGATTATAAGCGCAGCCGGGCGGCGGGTTGATCGGATCGGGGATTTCACCCGTAGGCGGGGCCACCTCACGTCCGAACCCATCGAGTTGCGGGGCCGCGGCCAACAGCATTTGGGTATAGGGATGCTTGGGCGTGTCAAAGAGCGTGTCCGGGTCCGCCTCTTCCACAAGCCGACCCAAATATAGCACTCCGATCTTGTCGGCCATGTGCTGCACCACTGTCAGATCGTGGCTGATGAACAGATAGGTCAGGCCAAACTCGTCCTTGAGATCGCTCATCAGGTTCAGCACCTGCGCCTGCACGCTGACATCCAGCGCGCTGGTCGGCTCGTCACAGACGATCAGCTTGGGTTCGGACGCCAGCGCCCGCGCAATGCAGATCCGCTGGCGCTGACCGCCCGAAAATTCGTGCGGAAACTTGCCCGCGTCGCGCGCCGCCAGTCCGACCTGTTCCAGCAGCCGCTCTGCCAGTCCTCTGGTCTCGCCCCCCCGCGCCGCCACCGGTTCGACGATGATATCACGCACCCGCCAGCGCGGGTTGAGCGATGCGAACGGGTCCTGAAAGATCATCTGGATATCGGCGCGCACATCGTCGATCTTGGCGGCATCGGTTTCGCGGGCCAGATCAACGCCCCGGATATCAACGGACCCGGTCGAGGGGGCGAGCAGCCCCACCAGCATCTTGCCAATGGTGGACTTGCCGGACCCGGACTCGCCGACCAGCGCGTAGACCGTTCGCTCTTCGATATCGAAGGACACGTCCGACACCGCCGTCAGCATGGCCTTGGGTTTGCGCTCAATCACCCGGTTCAGCCACGGTTTGGAAACATCAAAGATGCGGGTCAGGTTGGTCACACTTACCAAGGCCATCAGGCGACATCCTCGCGCACAAGCGGATGAAAACAGGCGGCACGGCCCTGACCATCGCTGAGGGTTGGGCCGGGGTTGCGCACGCAATCGGCCTGCGCGCGCGGGCAGCGGGGATGAAAGGCGCAGCCATCAGGCAGCGCATCCAGTCGCGGCATCGCGCCCGGGATCTGGTGCAGCCGCGCCTTGCCGCGCGAGGCCAGCGGGGTCGAGCCCATCAGCCCGTCCGTATAAGGGTGGAGCGGCGCCGTCAGCACATCGCGCACCGCCCCCAACTCGGTCAGTTGACCTGCATACATCACCGCCACCCGGTCGGCGGCTTCGGCAATCACACCCATATCATGGGTGATCAGCATGACGGCCGTTCCGCGATCCCGGCAAAGCCGCTTGAGCAACGCGATGATCTGCGCCTGCACGCTGACATCGAGCGCGGTGGTCGGCTCGTCGGCGATAATCAGGCTCGGTTCGGCGCACAGGGCCAGCGCGATCACGACCCGCTGGCGCATGCCGCCCGAAAACTCGTGCGGATAGCTGTCGACCCTTTGGGCGGCACCCGGAATGCCAACCTCTTCCAGCGCCGCGATGGCCCGTTTGCGCGCCTCCGACTGGCTGATGTCGAGATGGGCCAGCATCGTTTCGGTCAACTGGTCCCCGATCTTGAGCAGGGGATTGAGCGAGGTCAGGGGGTCCTGAAACACCATCCCGATCTGCTGGCCGCGCAGGCGACGCATGTCATCGCCCTGCAGATGATCGATGCGCGTGCCGTTGAGATGAATTTCACCCGAAGCAATATGGGCGGGCGGGTTGAGCAGGCCGATGACCGCGTTCCCGGCCATGGACTTGCCTGCGCCGGACTCGCCGACGACCCCGAGGATTTCCCCTTGGGCGATGTCATAGGAAACGTCCTGCACCGGGCGCAGCGTGCCATGGCGCGTGGGGATGTCGACCGTGAGGTTGCGGATGGAGAGGGTGGGGGTCATCTGAGCCTCGGATTCAACGCATCCCGCAGCCAATCCCCCAACAGGTTGACGCTCAGCGCCAGGGTCAGCAGCGTCAGCGCGGGGAACAGCAGGATCCACCACTCGCCCGAGAACAGGAAGCCCTGGCCGATGCGGATGAGCGTGCCAAGCGAGGGTTGTGTCGGGGGTGCGCCGACGCCGAGGAAGGACAGCGTGGCCTCGGCAATGATCGCAAGAGCCAGTGAAATCGTCGCGATCACCAAGACGGGCGAGAGCACATTGGGCAGGATGTGGCGCATCATGATCGCAGGCCCGGTCCGCCCGATCAGCTTGGCGGCGGCCACGTATTCCTTGTTCTTTTCGACCAGTGTGGCCCCGCGCACAACGCGCGCGAACTGCACCCAATCTGACAGGCCGATGGCGATAATCAGCACCCAGATCGCCATCTGATCGCGGTACTCCACCGGCGTCACCCCCTTGGCCACGCCAAAGATCAGCATCGCCACGAGGATGCTCGGGAAGGTCAGCTGCACGTCTGCGATGCGCATGATGATCGTCTCGGTCCAGCCGCCGACATAGCCTGCGAGCAAGCCCAGAGTGATGCCCAGCACCATGGCGAAGGCCACCGCAGCGGCACCGACAAACAGCGATATGCGCATGCCGTAGAGGATGGTGGAAAACACATCCCGCCCCTGATCATCGGTGCCCAGCCAAAAGCTATCGCCGGTGAAGGCATTGGGGGTCATGGGGGCGGAAAACCCGTTCATGAGGTTGAGCGAGCCGGGATCGAACGGGTCGTATGGCGCGATCAGGGGGGCAAATATCGCGCTCAGCACCAGCAGCAGCGTGATGGCAAAGCTGACCACGGCCACGGGCGAGCGTTTGAACTGGTAGATGAAGTCTGATTGCAGTGCGAGGCGCAGCCGTGACGGGTCCTTGACCGCGATGGGCGCGTCGGGGGGCAGGGGGGTGTCGACCATCTCAGTGCCCTCCGGTCCGGTCCACCCGCAGGCGCGGGTCGATGGCGAAATAGAGCAGATCCACAATCAGGTTGATGCCGACGAACATGACCGAAATCAGCATCAGATAGGCGGCCATCACGGGTATGTCGACGAACTGGATCGCGTTGATGAACAACAGGCCCACACCGGGCCATTGAAACACCGTCTCGGTGATGATGGCGAAGGCGATGATACTGCCCAGTTGCAACCCCGTGACCGTGATCACCGGCACCAGCGTGTTCTTGAGCGCATGGCGGAAGTTGACCGCCCGTTCGCGCAGACCACGGGCGCGGGCAAAGCGGATGTAGTCCTGGCGCAGCACCTCGAGCATTTCCGAACGCACCAGCCGCATGATCAGCGTCATCTGGTAGAGGCCGAGGGTGATTGACGGCAGTATCAACGCCTTGAGGCCCGTCTCGGTCAAAAACCCGGTGGACCACCCGCCCACCTGCACTGTCTCTCCCCGCCCGAAACTGGGCAGCCAGCCCAGTTCGACCGAAAACAGGTAGATCAGCAAGATCCCGATCAGGAAGGTGGGCAGCGACACTCCGATCAGCGAGGCGGACATGATCACGTTGGCCGTGATCCCGTTGCGCCTGATGGCGGTGAAAACCCCGAGCCCAATCCCGATGGAAATGGCGAGAAACCCGCTCACGGCCGCCAATTCCAGCGTCGCGGGCGCACGTTCCAGCAGAATTTCAGACACAGGCCGCCCTTGGCGATAGCTGACCCCGAAATTACCCTGCACGGCACCGCCCAGAAATTTCACGTATTGCATGACGAACGGTTGGTCGAGGCCAAGCTGGCCGCGTAGCCGGTCGATATCTTCCTGCGTGCGTTCCTGCCCAAGCATGTTGTCGATGGGGTCACCCACAAAGCGGAACATCGAAAAGGCGACAAGCCCGACGATCAGCAGGACAAGTGCGCTTTGGCCAACGCGTTGGATGATATAGGCGAGCATGGAGCAAGCAGACAGGGAGTAGGCGGCGGGGTCAAGGTGGAGGTTGGGGTAAATGTGGGGGCGGATTGAAAATGTTGCGGTTTGATCGGGTCAGGGTGCCGTGAGCGGAAGCTGAGTTGCAGGGGATGGTGTGTGGTGTTGGGCTGCTGGTCGAACAAAACGGACTTTTGCTGCGGCCGCGCCGAGGTCGGCTTTTTGTCTTAGGAACGACCAAGCCTTCTTTGACCCAGCCAAACAGAACGCATCGGTTTTGGCATGTTCAGCAATTCTGCTTCGGTTAATTTTGGAGTTTTTTGGTGACATTGGAAGCCCGATCGAAGGCTTCAGTCACTCCGAAGCCTTTCCACAAATCCGATGACAAAATCCAAAGGGTTCTTTTCGCCCAACTTCATAGTAATTGGGGAAGCCGCAAGGAGCAAAGCCGTCCCGTGCAAAAAAGCCCATACAGCGATTGCGCTATGCTCGTTTGCAGATGGGAAATCGTCGTCCAACGCCTTTTCCATGCACTTGTAAACCGGTGCTGCATGGGGATGCAGTTTGGCTGCCGAATGGCCAAACGTAGCTTGCGGTGCGAACATAAGCTCAAACAGAGCTCTGTTTGAAACGGCAAACGCGAAGTAGGCTTTGATTTTTCCATCGAGCGCCGGATACTTGTCCAGATCATTGGATAGTTGATCGAAACCGCGTTGGCAGAGTGCGAGCCTTAATGCCGACTTATCTTTGAAGTGATGGTACGGGGCACCGGGTGAAACACCGACGTCCTTTGCAAGCATTCTCATCGACAAAGTTTCGAGCGATTGGGAACAAAGGCGCGCTTGGGCCGCGTCGAGTAGCGCATCGCGAAGTTCGCCATGATGATAATCTTGCTTGGTCATAGCAACTTGTAGCATTGACTGCACATCTAATCACTGATTAAATTTAATCTGATCATTGATTAGATGTGAGAAATATGCAGATCTTGATAACAGGCGGGCATTCGGGTTTGGGCATGTTGTTGACCAGACGTCTTGTCGAAGAAGGCCACAGCGTTTCGTTGATTGTCCGGTTTATGGATCGTTTGGCGGACCTCGGTGATATTACGGCGTCGCTGGAACGCATATATGTCGGGGACCTAGCTGATGCGAAAGATCGCGCAAGACTGTGTAAAGAGATAAACGCCGCATCAGAGCGGTTGGACGTCTTGATCAACAATGCCGGTGTTCTGCTGCCCGACATTCAACTTTCACCACAGGGAAACGAAATGCATTACGAGGTCAATGCGCTCGCCCCTATCGACCTTATGCTGCGATTGCGGCCACTCCTAATCAAATCAGAACTCCCCCGCGTGGTGAATGTGGTCTCGGACGACATGTCTGCTAAGTCACTGGATGTCAGTACGCTGCTCAATCCAACGAAAATGAGGAAACTGTTCGGATCGTATATGGTTTCCAAGACAGCTTTGACACATGCGGGCGCATTTTTGGCAAAGAAGCACGGCTGGTCATCCATCAATGTTGTGAGTGTCACTCCCGGTCCGAACAAGACAAAAATGACTGCCGGAGACGGGATGCCTTTTTGGCTAAGACCTTTCAGGAGTTTGTTCTTCGCACGACCTGATGTGGGCGCTGACAGAATTTATGATGTTGTCTTTTCCCGGTACCCCACTGGATCATTCATCAAGAAGGGGAAGGTGCAGCCTTTGGGTTTTGATATGCAGGAGAAAACATTCGAAGAGGTTTTCGGCTCGCTGGCGACCTAAACGGAGTCGTTTCGGCCGAGATCTCGGAAAATTCTTGTTGTATCGCCACGTCAGGTGTTGGGACGTTTTGGACTGCCTTCGGTGAACCAGACATGCGCTATCCCGCAGCATTCAGCAGTTTACGCTCTAAGCCGCCATACCCACCAGCGCAAACCGATAAAAAAGCGGGCGCATTGCACCCGCTCCCATTTTTCGACACGCAGATATCCTGCCTCAGTTCACGGTCACCCACCTCAGGATGAAGAAGTTGTCGGGCCGCTGTGTCAGCTCAACATTCGCCTGAGCGCCCCATACCAAGGGTTGCACATAGAGCGGCACATAGGCGACCTCGTCCTGCAGGATCTGCGTCACCTCATCCAGCATGGCCTGACGCTTGGCATCGTCGATCTCGGACTGGATCAGGGGCAGCAGTTCATCCACCCGGGCGTTCGAATAACCACCAAAGTTCCAGCTTCCCAGCTTCTTTTCATCGTTCGGGGTCGCGGCGAGGAAACGGATGGGGTGTTCGGCGTCAAACGTGCCGGGCGACCAGCCGAGCAGGTACATATCGTAGTTGTCTTCGCGCAGTTCGGGCCAGTAGTTTTGCACAGGCATCGCATCCAGCACGGCGGTGATCCCCACTTGCGCCAACATGCCGGTGATCGCTTGGCACACCGCCTCGTCGTTCAGATAGCGGTCGTTGGGGCACTTCAGCCCGAAGGAAAAGCCGTTCTCGTAGCCTGCCTCGGCCAGCAACGCTTTGGCGGCGTCCACGTCATAGGCAGGGCGCTCGGCCAGATCGGTCGAAAAGCCGCGCATGGCGGGGCTGACCAGCTGGCTGGCGGCCTCGGCATTGCCGCGCATGATGGTTTGCAGGATGGCGGGCACGTTCACGGCCTGGGCCACCGCACGGCGCACGCGGGCGTCTGCAAACGGGTTCGCATCCGTGGTTTCGGCTGAATATTTCAGCGTCGCCGCTTCGTGTGGGAAGCCGAGCATGATGACCCGCGCCTCAATCCCTTGAATGACCTTGACTGCATCATTGGCCGCCAGCCGAGCGGTGTCTTGAATCGGCACCGGGTTGATCAGATCCACATCGCCCGACAGCAGCGCCGCCACAGCCGTGGCCGGGTTCTGGATCGGCGTCAGCTCGGCACGGGTGATGTTGTGGGTCGCCTCGTCCCACCAGCCGTCGAAGGGTTCGAGCACGGTTGTAAGCCCCGGCTGGCGGTCGGTCACGCGGAAGGCGCCCGTGCCATTGGTGTTGAGCGTGGCGTAGTTGCCGTTTTCCTTGTCGGGCAGTGTGGTGGCGTTGGCCTCGGCCCATCCGCTGTCCATGATCATCCAGTTGGCGATGCTGTCGGGAAAGATCGGGTTGGGGGCGGAGGTCATGATGTCGACCGTAAAGTCATCGACCTTGACCACCTCGGAGACGGGCGCAAACCAGCTGCGCGTGTCGGAGGATTCATTGCTGGCGCGCTGGTAGGAAAAAATCACGTCGTCAGCGTCGAACGCAGCCCCGTCATGGAAGGTCACCCCCTCGCGCAGGGTAAAGCGCCACCCCTCGCCCTCGCCAATCGGCTCCCAGGCTGTGGCAAGCGCGGGCTCGATAGCCATGTCCTTACCGCGGCGCACGAGGCCTTCATAGACGTTGTTCAAGAAGCCCAGGACGGGAGCGGAGTTGACCGCATGGGGGTCCATGGTTTGCGGGTCTGTCGTTTCGGCCCATTTGAAGGTTTCGGCCAAGGCGGGGGCGGCAGACAGGCTGATGGCAACGGGGAGAATGTAGCGGAACATGGGCATCCTTTCCTTTGAGGCGCGGGCGTGAAGGTGTGACCACTAGAGCGGAGTGCGCGCAAAAAGGGAAGGGGCAGGGGCGGGTGGTGAAGTGGAGCGAATGGCGGGTTTAGAGCCCAAGGTGTCGAATGCTGTAAGACACACGAATGGTCGGTTTGGACGGAATTCGGGGTCGGACCGATCAACAAGAAGCCGGGACTGAACACTCGGTCTTACCCGATGCCTCCGACGATAAAGTCCAACTCACCCAGTTAAGCGTCTAGCGCTCCCCTACTTCAGAGTTGACTCAAAACCACGCTCGCGTACCATTCCTGAAAAGCGAGGGGGAATATGCCAAAATTCATTGGTGCAATATCACTCGCAGTCATGTGCGTTTATTCTGGCGGCGCGTCCGCGGGCGATGCGGCTGCGGGCGACAAGCGTTATCATGAGTCTTGTCACGCCTGTCATGGGCCGGCAGGCAAAGGGGCATCAAGCTATCCTAAAGTCTCCGGCAACACGGTCGAATACACACGCGAAAAACTCATAGCTTACAGGTCAGGGCAAAAATTTGGCCCGAACTCGCCGCTTATGATCATGATGGCCAAGCCGCTATCAGACGAAGAAATTGAACACTTGGCCGTTTATTTGAAGGACGCGAAATACGAGTAAGTATCAGTACAATCAGTTTAATTGCAAAGACTGGAATGGGAGGAGTTTACTATGAAGTATTCAATATGTGGGTCACGAGCCGTGTCTGCGGTGGCGGCCCTTATCATGGCTGGTTCCGTCGCATCGGCGCAGGGCATGGACATTCCTGTAATAGAAGCGACGCCCGTCCTTGAAGGTCTTGAATCGCCTTGGGACATGTCCATTCGTTCTGACGGCACGATGTTTTTCACAGAAAAATGCAAAGGTTTGTCAATGCGTTCCTCAGATGGAACGGTGACCAATATTTACGGAATGAGCGGCTCTGAAGGATATGCCGGGACCGGCTCAGACCTTTTCTGTGAAGGTCAGGCGGGTATGATGGGCGTCGCTGCCGATCGTAACTTCGATCAGAACCGTCGCCTGTACGTCGCATCAACATCCAACAAATATCACGGCGAAGGGTGCAAAACGAACCACGAACGCTGTGACGGGAACATTGTCATGCGTCTCACGTTGACTGAAGACATGAGCAGCGTGGCTGACAGAACAGATATTGTTACTGACATTCAGTACAAACCGTTCGAGTCCAACCAACCCTTTGGCGGCCCTGGCGCTCACAATGGCGGGCGTGTTCGTATTGGTCCGGGTGGGTATCTTTGGGTCGCTGGTGGTGACCGCCACAGAGGTCTTTGCCCGCAATCCCCTGAGTTGCTTTGTGGCAAAGTACTGCGTGTCGATACGGATGGAAACGCCCATCCCGACAACGACCCACCTGCTGGATTTGACAAGCGCATCTACACGTATGGTCACCGCAACGTGCAGGGAATCGACTTCCGCCCCAGCGATGGGAAGGCGTTCACAGCAGAGCACGGACCATGGCACAGTGATGAAATCACCGCACTTGTAAACGGCGGAAACGCTGGGTGGGATCCGCAAGAAAATACCGCGGGAAGAGGCGCGTGCCCTGACCAGTACTGCGGGTACGAACCGGAGCAAATGGAGGGAATGGATCCAGCTGTTCGCGCCTCCTACATGCCAATGAGTGACACGCGCTTTGAAGACCTCATGCCACCAACCTGGAACAACAATGGTTGGTCACAAGGCACCTCGTCAGCCGCATTCTTGAAGGGCGAGAACTGGGGGATCTATGAAGGCCGCCTTGCGACCGGTGTCCTTGGCATTGGCTTTGGGGGTACCCCAATTGGTCAGCGGATCGATATGGTGTCAATCACACCCGACGGTTTGGGCATCAATGGGATTACCCGCATGCCGCTCGACTTTTCAAAGCGTTTCCGTGGTTTGGTAATGGCACCTGATAACGCGCTCTATGTCGCGACTGACGAAGGAGAAATTTATCGGGTTACGGCAACCAGCAATTAGTAGATCTGCTCTTAGAGCCTAGAAACAAAAGCGGAAGGGCGAGCAGGGAAAACACTTGCTCGCCCTTTCAAACATAGATGTGGTTTATCAAAAGCGCGCGCGATGAACGGTCACAAAGTAGATGAAGCTCAAAGATCAAATGGAACGGTTATAGGCACCATTTCTGTCGTTTTTTTTACGGTGATAACAGCGCTTCCTGCAATGGCCCTGGAAACCTGGAGTTGCGAGGAAACCGCTTTTTACAGTGTTTACGAAGACACCTCACTCACAGAGGGCAAAGAACCTTCAAATAATAAAACTCTGAAATGGATAGATGCAAACACTATCGGATTTGAGTCCCTCTCGCTTAAACGAATAAGCCCAAGCTCAGAGACCTTCTTCAGTCAAAGTTCGGGAAGCTCTCTACAGATAAATCGAACCGAAAGCCCCTACCTGGCGGTTCTCACACAGCCCCAAGTCTGGATGAATAAGTTCGGAAACATGCGGGTTCGTTTCTACAGATGCACACCATAGAAGCCAAATGTTGAGAATAAGTAGGGGCGATGGTGCGATCCACGACCACTTCACGCAGTGAACCTGATTGGTTCAGAGACTGGAACGGCCGTGAAACCGAAAACCGACATTCGCGCAGCCGCAGCGAAAGCCCGCTTCGTCCCGCATAGCGGCCGCAAACAAAAGAAGGCGGCACCGTCGGCACCGCCCTCTCTAGTTCTTTATTTCATCCAATCTAGTTCATCGTGATGTACTTCACCTTTGGCTGATCCTCAGGATCAACCTCGATCCCCACACCCTCGGCCATGCCCCAGTTCAGCACCTGGTGGTGCAGCGGGATGTACAGCTGTTCGTCCTGCACGACCCGCCAGATGTCAGCAATGTCGGCGTTGCGTGCCTCAAGGTCGGTGTTTGAGGCCAGCGACTTGATCTTGGCATCCAGATCCGGGTTCGCATAACCCGTACCGTTCCACGTGCCGATGTCGGACTCACGGCTGTGCACAAGGAAGTTGAACACATATTCGGAATCGTAGGTCGGAACGCCCCAGCCGAGCATATAGAAGTCGGTCTTGCCGTCGGTGATCAGCGGGAAGTGCTGCGCCTTGGGTTTGGCATCGAGGTTCACGGTGACGCCAATCTGGCTGAGCATCCCCACGGCGGCCTGACAGATCGCTTCGTCATTGATGTAGCGATCATTGGGACAGTCGAGCCGGATCGAGAAGCCGTCGGCATATCCCGCCTCGTCCATCAGCCCCTTGGCACCTTCGATGTCGGTGGAGGATTCCGCGTCCATTTCAGCGGTCCAACCATTCACGAAGGGTGGTGCGATCATGCCCGCAGGCTCGGATTGGCCGCGCATCACGATCTGGCGGATCGCATCGCGGTTCATCGCCATCGACATCGCTTGCCGGACGCGCACATCCGCCAACGGGTTCTTGCCGTCGACATTGTCGGCCTCGATATCATCCGCGCCCTGATTCATCCCAAAAAAGATCACCCGGTTTTGCGGGGCCTGTTTGACAACGAGCCCTTCAGCAGCATTCACACGCTCAAGGTCCTGCACGGGCATGTCCTGAAGGAAGTTCACCTCACCCGACAACATCGCAGCCACACGGGTCGCGGCGTTCTGGATCGGGGTATAGACGATCTCGGTCACGTCCAGCGGGAACTGGTCGATGCCCCAGTAGGCCTCGTTCTTGGTCATGACGGTTTTGACGTCAGGCTCGCGGCTGGTCAGTACATAGGGGCCGGTGCCGTTCACGTTGGTGGTGGCGAATGTGATCTCGCCGCCCTCGAAATCCTGCACGTTCACGGTGTCATTCGCCTCGGTCCAGTCCTTGTCCATGATGAATAGGTTGGTGAGATTGGAGGGCAGGATCGGGTTTGGCCCGTCGGTGACCATTTCGACTGTGAAATCATCCACCGCGCGGACCTCAGTGATCGAGCCAATCAGCTCTTTCATGTCCGAATTGGGCTGCTTGGCGCGCTCATAGCTGAACACGACGTCTTCGGCGGTGAAGGCCGCACCGTCATGAAAGGTCACCCCTTCCCGCAGTTTGAAGACCCAGACATTCGGGTCATCCTCCTTGGGGGCCCATTCGGTCGCGAGCGCAGGTTCGAACGTGCCTGTCGTGTCGCGAATGATCAGCGGTTCGTACATCTGGTGGCGGATGGTGTGGGTTGGCCCTTCGTTCTGGGCATGTGGATCAAGCGTCAGTGCATCGCCGGCGCGCGCCCATTTCAGTGTCTCTGCACTCACCAGTGCCGTGCTCGACAGCAGCAGTGCGGCGGACAGTAATGACGTAACTCTCATGGTGGTCTCCCCGTTGTTTTGTATCGCCAGAGTGTTGGTCACTCTTGCGCGATTGGCAAGCAGGTAGGGGAAAGGGCACGCCCAGACAGATCAGGACGGGCCCTATTTTGTGGCAGCGCGCCTATTCCGCGGCCTGCTGAAAGGGTGGGCGCAGCACAAAGGACGTGTCGGTATGGTCGTTGTCTGCGTGCGCGTCACGGCCCCGCCGTACCCGGTGGATCAGCGCGAAAGCCGGGGGTGTGAAGTAAAAACTCACCACGGTCGACAGCAACACCCCACCCGCGACAGACATCGCGAAAGGCGGCCAGAACCCGCCACCGGCCAGAATCAGGGGCAGGAACCCTCCGAATGTCGTAATGGTGGTCGATACGATATGGCGCGACGAGCCCATGACCACATCGACCATGGCGTCTCGGTCGCCGCTGGCGGCTGCGTCGTCCTCTTGCAGGCCCGACAGGATGATGATGGCCGCGTTGATCGACACCCCGATAGAGCCGATGACCCCGATGATCGCGTTGATCCCGAACGGGTACTGGAAGACCGCCAAGGCCAGCAGGCTGAGACCCGCCGACAGTCCCGACACCACCAGCACCACGCCCGTCAGGCGGAACGAGTTGAACGTCAGCGCAATGGCCGCAATCGACAGCGTCACGATCAACCCGAGGGAGGCGAGCAGATCGGACAGCGTGTCGTTGCGGGCATCACTGTCGCCCCCAAGCTCAAGGCGCACGGTGTCGGGGACGGCAAATCCGGCCCCATCCAGCGCGGCCTGTACCTGCACCAATGCCTCTTCAGGCAGGACGTCGCGCTGGATAAAGGCCTGCACGGTGTTGACCCGCTCGCCATTGCGCCGGGTGATGCTGCCCGCCGCCGGTTCCAGTGCAACGGTGGACACAGCGGACAAGGGCAGGGCGGGCCAGCGCCCTTGGGCAGCCAGCGCTTGGGCGTCCGGGCGCAGGATGGGCAGGTCGCGGATCGCTTGAACCGAGCTGCGCGTGGCCTCGCCCAACCGCACACGGATCGGCAATTCCTCATCGCCTTCCACCATGGACCCGCCCGTCACGCCCTCAAGCCCGGCCTGCAACTGGCCTGCGATCTGGCGCAGGTTCAGCCCGAGTTGCTGGGCTTGCGCTTCGTTGATGGTCACGACCGCCTTGGGCGCTCCACCGCCGATGGTCGAACGGGCGACCAGCACGGCATCCACATCCGTGACTATGCGACGTGCCTCGTCCCCGATGTCACGCAGGTCCTCAAGGTCGGTGCCGACAAAGCGCAACTCGACCGGTGCGTTGACCGGTGGGCCTTGCACCAAGCCGCGCACGAGGATCTGGGCCTCTGGTGCCGTCAGGGTCAGCGCGGCTTGCAACTCGCGCAACACCTCTTCGGTCGCTTCGGGCGAGGTCGTTGTCAGCAACGCCTGCGCGTGACTCGGCGCATTCTCGCGCGCGCCGACAATGTTGTAGTAAAACGCGGGGGCTGAGCGGCCCACGACCCATGTGATCTGTTCGATCCGGGCGTCCGCGTTCAACTGCGCATCAAGCCGCGCAACAACCGCCTGCGTGTCCGCAATGCCGGTGCCGGGGGCCAGATCGACCTCGATATAGAACTGGTCGCGATCCACGCCGGGAAAAAATTGTGCCGTAAGTGTTGGCAGGGACAGGAAACCGGTGACAGGCAGAACCAACGCCAGCGCAATGGAGCGCACCGGGTTGTGCACCGACCAGCGCAGCGTCGCCTCAAATGCCCGGCCCAAAGCCCCGCCCTTGAGCCCGCCTCGCTTGCCGCCTGCGGGTAGTAAATGACCGGCGATGGCAGGTGTCAGGGTGATGGCGACCACAAAGGACCAGCCGAGCATGATTACCACGGCGATGGCGATGGAGCCGACAAAATCACCCGCTGGCCCCGGCAAAAGGATCAGGGGGGTAAAGGACAGTGCGGTGGTAACGGTCGACGCCAGTAAGGGCGCAAAGAGGCGCTTGACCGATTGGCCCGCCGCCTTGACCCGGCTCATGCCTTTGGCAAGGCGTTGGCCCACTTCGTCCGTCATCACGATGCCAGCATCGACGAGCAAGCCAAGCGCCACAATCAGACCCGTCACCGACATCTGGTGGATCGCAAGCCCGATGAAGTTCATCGTGAACAGGGTCGCAAGCGTCACCACCGGAAGGATCAGCGCGACAATCATGGCCGAGCGCAAGCCGAGAGTCAGTAGCAAGACACCCACCACCAGCCCGACACCGATGGCCATGTTCAGGCCCACCTCGGCGAGCCGGTCGGCGGTGTAGACGCTTTGATCAAAGGTCAGGTCGAGCGAGACGCCAAGCGGCACCTCGTTCTGATAGGCCCTGATCTCTTCACGCACGAACCCGGACCAGACATCGACTTGCAAACCCGATTCCAGTTTGGCGGCCAGCAGAACGGCAGGCTTGCCATTATAAAGCGCAAGCTCGGTCTGGGGCAGGCGCGGGCCGCGGCTGATGTCGGCGATCTGGGACAGGTAGGTGACAGCACCCGTATCCGAACGGCGCACGACGATCTCGGCGAGGCGGTCCAGCGCCTGCACCTCACCTGCCACCGATATCAGCAGGTCAGAGCCCGCCGGACGCACGCGACCAGCGGAGACCTTGGCATCGCCTGCCGCGATGGCTGCACTGACCTCTGCGGCGGTCAGCCCAAGGGCGGCTGTGGCGACGGGGTCGAGGGTGACCAGCACCTCGTCGTCGGGCGCGCCGTAGACTTCGACCAATTCGGTGCCGGGAACGTTGCGCAAGGACTGCGCCAGATCGCGGGCATAGCGGCCAAGGATCGTGGTGGGCACGCCCGGCTCTGCTGAAAAGGCCGCAATAGCCGCAAAGGCACTGCTGCCATCGGTGTCAAATTCCGGCTCAAGCGCGTCGGCGGGCAGGGTGGGGGCCAGTTCGGCCAGATCATCGCGGATTTCGGCCCAGACCTGCTCAATGCGGGTGTCTGCAACGGTCACGCCCAATTCGACCGACACGATGGAAATGCCCGTGGACGAGGTGCTTTGGATCAGGTCCACCTCGGCGACTTCGCGCAGGATATCTTCGATGGGTTGGGTCACAAGCGCCTCAACCCGCGCCGGATCCGCGCCGGGAATGACGGTGGTGACGGTGCCAAAGAGGTTGGTGATTGTGGGGTCTTCCTGCCGTCCGATGGCCAGCAGCGAGGACAGGCCAGCAGCGATAATCACCAGAAGGGCGAGGGCGACAATGCGGGGTTGGCGGAAGGTGAGGCTTTCCATCAGTTCTGTCCCGCAACGCGGACCCGATCACCGGGCACGAGACGATGGGTGCCGTCGGGTACGATCAACGCCTCGCCCGACAGGGTGCCCCGCACATAGGCAGTGTCGCCCTCGATCTGCAGCACCTCAACAGCGGCGCTGCGGGCGGTGAACAGATCATCCTCGGACGGTTCGAGGACAATGAGCGTCCACAGACCCCGCACGCCATCGCGCAAGGCGCGCAGCGGCACGCCGTAGCCCGAAGACTCCAACACCGTGGTCAGTGTGAGGGTGCCCGAGGCGAGGTAGACCGGGTCATCGGTTTCAATCTCGAACAGGGCCGTGCGGGTGCGGGTCTGGGCATCAAGGTCCAGGCGGAAGCCGACAAAGCGGGTGGGATAGTCCGTCCCGTCAATGGTGATCGTGGCAGGTTGGTCCGCAAGGCCGTTTGCCAGTTTCGGATCAACGCCGACGCGGAACAGCGGTGCGGTGTCTTCCTGAATGTCGAGCACGGGCGTGCCGATGGCCATAATTGCGCCGGGATCAACGTGGCGTGCACCCACGCGTCCATCAAACGGGGCGACCAACTCGGTCTGGGACAGTTGCACATCCACTTGGGTGAGGGCGGCATCGACCTCTGCCATCTGCGCCTCAAGCGCGACGAGGCCGAGGGCCACATTGTCGACCGCCTGTTCGGACGCAAAGCCGCGGTCGCGCAGTTCGGACTGGCGTTTCGTGGTGCGGCGCGACAGTTCGGCCTGCGCCTCAAGGGCGGCGCGGGTGGCCGTAAGGCGAGCGCGTTCGGCCATCAGGATACGGATGTCGAGGCGGGCAATGACGTCGCCGGCCTTGACGCGGTCACCTTCATCCGCTGTCAGGACGTTAAGGCGACCGCTCTGCTCGAAACTGAGGGCGACGGTCTGGGCGGCTTCGACCTGCCCGTAGAATTGGCGCGTGACGGGCATCTGATCGGAAGGCGAGACGCGCAGCGCCGATACGGTCGCAATCGGGGCGGCCGGCGGGGCATCAACGGCTGCCGCACGGCTGGCCAATGTGGCGCTGCCCAACCAGATCGCGCCGGCAGATATTGCGACCACCGACGCGGTGCCCGTCAGTGTCATCAAACCACGGATCGTCCGCTTCCAAAGGGGGCGTTTGGGTGTATCGTTGCGGTGTGCACGCGCCATGGTGCGGCTCCTTGACATGAAGTGAGTAGTACTTACTCTTATGGATAGACATATGTAATAGCCACTTACTTTGGCAAGAGAGTAGGACAAAAAAAGTTGGAGCAGAGCGCGAAACAGACCCAGAAGGCGGCGTATCACCATGGTGATCTGCGCGCCCATCTTATTGAAACTGTGCGCCTTTTGGTCGAAGAGAAGGGCGCGGACGGGTTTTCGATTTCCGAGGCTGCGCGCCGCGCCGGGGTCAGCTCAGCAGCCCCCTACAAGCACTTTGAGGACCGCCGCGAGATCGTGCGCGCGGTGGCTTTGCTGGGAATCAAACGCATGCGCCAGCAGATGGATGACGCGGCAGCTGCGGCCACGGGCGACAGGCTCGCGCCCATTACCGCCTTGGGTTTGTGTTATGCCAGGTTCGCGCGCACCGAACCGGGTGTGTTTCGCCTGATCTTTGGTCTGACCGAAGGGCGCGATGAGGACTCTGAAATGCACGCCCTTGGCACGGCCTGCGAGGATGTGGTCAAGCGCGAGGTTCGGCGCGTCATGCCCGAAGGGACCGACGAAGAGGAAATCGCGCGCCGCGCCTACATGCTGCACATGTTCGTGCATGGCCACGCATTTCTGGAGATCGACGGCGTGCATGACAACGAGATTTCAGGCGACGTAGAACACGCTCTCATGGCTGATATTGCGGCGCGTGTGATGGCTTGAAGGCTGCCGTCTAGTAGTCTTTTTCGATGAAGATGCCGAGACCGGTGTTGGCATCCGCACCAACGCTGCCGCGCACGGTAATGTTGGGGGTGAGGTCGATGTTCAGCGACACTTCGGGCCCGTCGGATCCGCCAACCGTGACGTCGGTATAGACGTTTTCAGAGATGTATTTGCCTGCGCGCACGGCGGTGTTGCCCTCGGCGTCGGAGGTGACATCGAGGTCATCCAGGTTGAAGGATCCGCGCAGGCCCGATACGACCCCTTCGCCCCCGCGTCCTGCGAGGTTGGCAACCGCGTTGGCCAGTTGCAGCGCCTGAAAGGCGGAGAGTTGCGAGATGTCGCGGCCAAAGAATATCTGGGCAAGGACCTGATCCTGTGGCGCGTCGGGCGTGGATTCAAACGTGACGGTCGGGTCGTCCGCAGGCCCTTCGATGATGATCCGCGCCGTTCCGGTTGCGGTGCTCGTTGCGGCCACAAACCGCAGGAATGGCGCAAACCGACCGGCAAGCTGCACCTGTCCTTCGTCCAGTTCAAACCGTTTGGTCAGGATGTTGAGCCTACCCCGGATCAGATCGAATTGCCCGAATGAAATGGTGTCGGCGGTGGTGCCGGTCAGCCGCAAGCTGCCCCCCACTTCTGCGTCCAGACCCCGGCCCCGGATGAAAATCTGCGAGGGTGCATTGATCGTGATATCAAGGGGGTAGGCCGGGCCGCCACCCTCGGACGCGCTGTCATCCTGGGCCAGACCGGCGCGATTGCGGGTGGCCATCACCGGCCGTGTCGCCCCGATATGGTCAATCGGAGGGATTGCGCCAAAGGTTGAAATTCCGCTGGCGGGCACCTGCACATTTGTCTCACCCACATTGATCGTCCCGGCAATCCGCGCCGCGCCCAGCAATGCGCCGTTCACGCCGATCTGACCATTCACGCGGCTGGTATAGAGCGTCGGGTCCGACACCACGACATTGTTCAGCGCCACATCAATTTGCGCCGGGTATTGTCCGCTGAGGGTGATCGGGCCACGGATGACAATTGCCCCGCCTTCGCTGACGCCCGCGTTCAGATCCAGCGTCGCGCGGCCTGCTGCAAGGCCAACGGACCCGGAAATATTGTCAAAGGACAGGGGCAGTGTGGGCGCGGCCAGCCGTGTGCCTTGGGTGGTGATCTGGCCACTGACCGATGACAGTGCCGGTGGGCCATCCACGGTCAGATCGAAATTGGCAACGCCCGCGATATTGCGCGGCGCAAGGAACGGGTTGGCAAGCCCAAGCTGAGCCTGCCCGGTAGCGTCGAGTTCCAACCGCCCGTCATTGGCCACCAGGCCGCCGACCCGCGCCGATGTGCCGGCGGGACCATCCAAGGTCGCCTCGATGTCAAAGCCGCGCGTGACCTGTTGGGCGGTGCCCGTCACCGCGACCGCTCCGTTCAGGCGCGGCACAAGTGCGCCCACATTCGGCAGGCGCAGCGCATAGCGCGCGGATGCGACCCCGTCTGTAAGGGCCGCACTGATGTCGCCGGTGCTGGAATAGGGGCCTGCCACGTCGGTATCGACGGCCCAACCCGCATCGGTCTGGCGTAGATCACCCGTGACCGACACTGGCCCCGACACACCCGGCGCAAGCGGGGCGATGTTGGGCAGCGCAACCGAGAAGGCCGAGGTCAGCCGCGCGTCGATGAACGCACCCGATACTGTGCCCGAACTGCTGTAGGGGCCAGTGAGGGCGGTATTGAATTGCCAGCCATTGCTGACTTGCTGCACATCTCCGTCCAGACCGACAGGCCCGGTGATGCCCGGCGCGAGGGGTGCGATATTGGGCACCGCCACGGTGTAGGTTGCGCTCAGCGCGTCGGCCTCGTAGGTGCCTGCCACATTGGCCGTGCTCGACAAGGGACCGCGCAAATCGGTGTCAAAGGTCCAGACTCCGCCGACCTGTTCGGCGCGCACATCCAGATTGGCCGCACCCGGCAGTTGCGGGACCAGCGGCGCGATGTCGGGGATTGCGGCATTCGCGACGATGGCGATGCGGGTCGGTGCAACGCTGGCATCGACATTTGCTCTGGCATCAAGCGGTCCGCTCAGTGTGCCAAGGATATCCCATGTCTCGCCGGTTTGTTCGGCGGTGCCCTTGATGGCCAGCGGGCCGGACACTGCAGTTGTGACCCGCGATGCATCGTCCAGCCGCAGATCGAAGCGGGCGGTCGAGGCCCCACTTTGCAAGGTCGCCTCGGCATCTGCCGACAGTGCGGGGTTTTCCAGCTGCAACCGGTCCAAATAAGTGCCGGTCGTGTCCCGGCGCGCCGCCACATCAAGGGCCGTCGTTCCGTCCAGCAGCGCGTCGGCCTGTGCGACCCCAACGCGCAGATCGCGCGTTTCACCTGTGATGGTGATGTCAAACAAGCCGCCAAGCGAGGCGGAACCGGCCAGTTCGACCCCTCCGGCCCCTTCCAGCGCGAGGCCCGCAAGATCGGCAAAGGCCGAGAAATCGCTGCTTTGAAGGTTGGTGTCAAAGGTTGTCTCGAACCCATCGGATAGGCTGTTGATCTGTGCCTGCCCGCCAAGGGTCCAGGCCGCACCTGTGAGGGCGAGGTTGGACAGCTCCAACGGCTCTCCCTCGACATAAGCGATGTTGAGGCCGCCATTGACGGTGGTGCCCACGGCGCGCGACAGGGCCGGGTCGATCAGGGCGATCCCGTTGCTATCAAGGTCAATCCGTGTCTCGACCCGCCCGATGGCGTTCACGTCGCCAGTCAGCGTGCCGTCAAGCACAAGGGTTGTGATGTCGGCCTGCACCTCGGGTCGGTTCAGACCTGCCACAACGATACGGCCCGCCAGCGCGTCCCCATCATTGGCGTCGTATTGGACGCTGAGGGTGGCGCGATCGACCAGCGTTTCGCCCGCCGTGCCAAGCGGCAGCAGCACCGGTGTGCCATCAGGGGCCGCAATCTCGCCTTCGATATCCAGCAGCGTGGGCCAGCCATCGCTGTTCAGTGCGGCCTGCCCACTCAGGCGCAGGGCACGGGTGTCGAGGGTAAACGTCTCAAGCGAAAAGGCCCCGTTGCTGGCTTGCGCGCCTTGGGCTTTCAACTGGATGTCAGGCCCGAAAAAGGCTGCATATTCGGTAAAGAACAGCGCGGTGACATCGCCACTCAAATCGGCCTCAAAGGCCATAGGGCCGTCAACTTCGCTTTGCAATTCCACGGTGCCGGCCAGACGCGGGGCGTCATCGGTGCGCAGATCAAGCGAGGCGGCAAAATCGCTGAGCGGGCCATCCCCCTTGACAGACAGTTCCAAACTCGGGCCGCCCGGCACGCCAAGCAGGTCGGAAATCAACCCGTCTTCGGCTTCGCTCAGGTCGATATCAAGGGTCAGCGCGCGGGTATCGTTGGCGTAAGCCGCCAGCACGTCAAAGCGCGCTTGGGGCCCGTCGATGCGCTGCGCGAGAAGGCGGACATTCCCTTCCCCCCCAGCCAGAGAGGCCGCACCGCTCAGCGACAGCGCCGCCGCTTCGCCCAACACAGGTTCGCCAAGCGATACGCGGGTGATCTGCATCTGCCCGATGTTCAGCGACGCGGGCAGTTCGGGCAGGGCAAAGGGGGCCGCTTCGGGCGCGGGTGCTTCGCTTGGCACCGGAATGGGCAGGCGCGGCAGGTCGATCAGGTCGGCGCGCAACTCTTCGATCTCGACGGCCCCGCGCAGCAGGGCGCGGCGGCTCCACTGGATCGCGACATCTTCGAGGGTCAGCCACACCCCTTCGGGGTCTGCCACGGTGATCCGCTCAATGGTGGCCGTGCTCGACAGCGCACCGGCAAACCCGGTGATACGCACGGTGCGCCCTTCGCCGCCAAGGCTGTTTTCCAAAAGGCCGATCAGATAGCCGCGGTCATCATCGCCAGCGTCCTGGGCTGCAAGGGCAAAGGGCCAGATCAGGCAGAGTATCGCGAGTGCAAAGCGCATCAGAAGGCCTGCCCAATACCGATATAAATTTCCAGCCCGGAACCGTCGTCCGGCCCCGATGCAGGCACCGCCACATCAAAGCGGATCGGCCCGATGGTCGTGTCATAGCGCACGCCCAAGCCCACACCGCTGTGCCATTCGCCGGAGCCGTCGATAAACGTCTCTTCGCCGATATAGCCTGCGTCGATGAAGCCGACGACCGACAGGTTCTCGCCCGTTTTGACCCGCAATTCGCTGGAAAGCCCCACAAACGAGCGCCCGCCGATTTTGATGTCATCGCCCAGATCCGCCCCAAGGGACTGGAAATCCTGCCCGCGCACCGTGCCGCTGCCCCCGGAAAAGAACAGCAGATCAGCGGGCGCATTGCTGATTGAGGGGCCGAACATCGACCCCAATTGCCCGCGCAGGGCCAGCGTGACCCGTTCGCCAAACTGGCGGTAGGTGCGCAGATCAAGGCTCGACACCACTCCGTTGTCCGTGCCGTCGATGGCAAAGAACGGCGCGATGGAGGCCTGAGCATAATAGCCGCTTGTCGCGTTCAGCTTGTCATTGCGCCGGTCAAACGTGGCCACGTAGGGAAAGGCGAGGATGGTATAGTCCCGC
The DNA here is from genome assembly GCF_947494755.1 of uncultured Tateyamaria sp. GTDB lineage: Bacteria > Pseudomonadota > Alphaproteobacteria > Rhodobacterales > Rhodobacteraceae > Tateyamaria. The sequence goes on along the minus strand of NZ_CANLVZ010000002.1, from coordinate 56,581 downwards.
TCGCCCAGATCATCGCGCGTTTTGGAGCGGCGCAGGCGGGCGCTGTAGCTGTATTCGCGGTCTTCGCGGGCTAAATAGACCCCGCCCACTTCCAGCGTGACAGATTGCGAAAACAGGTTTTGGTCGTCGCGCTGTTCGGCCTCGGCCAGCACAAAGGCCTCAAGATCGGTGCGGAAGGTGGCGGGGCGCGACAGGCGGGCGCTCAGGCGATAGTCGATACCGCCGGTGTCGCCACCAAGGCCCTTGACCGACCCTTCGATCTGAAGCCGTTCAGCCCCGCCGAAGATATTGCGGTGCAGCCACAGCGCGCTCAGCGCCAGACCGTCCAGCGTGCCGAACTCGGCCCCAAAGCTGTAGCGGCGGGGCGGCTGGTCGGTGACAAGGGCTGTCACATCCAGCGTTCCGTCCGCGTTGGGCGTTTCGGCTTCGGTCAGAGTGCCGCTTGCAAAGGTGCCGGTGCGGCGCAGCCGCTTTTGCACCTTGTCGATGGTGTCGGGATCAAACACCTCGCCACTTGGCCAGCCTGCGATCTCGCGGATGCGTTTTTCGCGCACGGCACTGTCGCCTGTGATCGTCAATTTACCCAGACGCAGCCGTGGCCCGGGATCGAGTGTGACGGTCGCGTTCAGGGTCTTGTCGGGATGGCGGGCGGTGATCTGCTGATCGGCGACCTCTGCCTTGGCATGGCCGTCCTGACGCCAGCCTTCGATTTCGGCAGCGGTGGCCTGACGCAGCACCGACACCCGTGCGGTTTCGCCCGGCGCAAAGCCGGGGGTGGGTTCGGTCTGGTTGGCCTTGGGCGTAATGGCAAGGTTGCCGAAGGTGAACACGGACCCCGGATCAATGCGCAGCGTCACCATGCGCACGGCCTGTGACGCGCCCAGAGGGGTGAGCGTCGCGGCCTCACGTCCATCCACCAGAATATTGATCGTCGGGCCGAAATAGCCCTGATCATAGAGCAGCGCGATGATCCGTCCGTAATCGGCCTGTGCCGCGCTGATAATGTCGATGGGGCGGGGGGCTTCGTCTTGTTGGGTGTCGGCAAGCGTGGCCGTCAGCGAGGCGGCGCGGATGTCTTCGACCAGCGGTTCTGGCGCGGACACGGTGACGTCAAAGGCATAGGCCGCCCCCGACCCGGTCAGCATGGCAATCCCCGTCGCCAAAACCCGGCAATATATTCGAAACATCTGGCACAACTCCGCCGTGCGCAGCGCACGGGTCCCTCAAAGGAATGCCAAAAGCTGTGGTCAGGTTCCAGTGCATAAGCACATCTTGTGGACAAACTGATGGAGTTCGGCGGATTTTGGTCAGGTTTTCACGTAACCGGCGACCACTTGCAGCAACCGGAAGGCCGTTGCGGCGTCATTTTCGACGACGGCCATGAATTCTTCTTCGCCGATGCGCAGGCAGGACAACTCGGATTTGGCGCGCATATCAAGCGCGCGTGGCTCGCTTCGGATGAGGCCCAATTCACCCACCAGCGCCCCCGTGCCCACTGTCGCAATCAAGGTGTCCTCGGCCCCGTCCACCGGCAGCAGCAGGTCCGCCTCGCCGTCGATGATCATGTAGGCCCCGTCGGTCGAGTCGTCATTTTTGTGAAATACGTATTCGCCGGGGGCAGCCTTGTACCAGCGCGCACCAAAGGCCAGCAGCCGCATCTGCTTGCGCTTGAGCCCGGAAAACAGCGGCGTCCGGCTGAGCGCCTCGACCTTGCGCGCGAGATCCGCACCCACGTCGCTGTCGGCTTCGGCCCGCGCCCCTTCGGCCCCGACAAGACGGCCCTGTTGCACCTCGAAATGCAGATCAAAGGCATCTTCGTCCTCGAATCCGTCGTTGAGGAAAATCAGCGTCGCCTCGGGCAGCAAGGCGCGCAGGGATTTGAACAAGGCGGTCTGGATATCGGGGTCATAGCTTGCCATGACCTTGTCCAAGATCAGGATATCAGGCCGTTTGATCGTGGCCCTGCTGATCGAAAGCGGTTCGGCAAAGAGTGCAGGCAGGTTGGCCCCGCCAAGCGCGATGGGCACGTCAAAAACGAGTGCAAGCACTTGCGGGCTGATCCCCTCTTCGGCCAGCACATGCCCCACGATGCGCCGCAGTTCTTCGCCGCGTGTGCCTGCGCCGTCCGACACTTTGCCATAAAGGGCGTTTTCAAGGACGGTCAGCCCAAAGACATACGCGTCCGGTCGGATGGGTGAGAACAGGTCCGACATCTGCTCACCCAGGGTGGCGGCATGCTGGCGGCGCATATCGAGAACGCGCGCGCGCACCTCGTCCGGAAAGGATGGGCCGACCTGTTCGGCGGTCACCACTGAGGGAACGCTTAACAACAGGGCAAGGTCATCGTCGGTAATCTCGGACCCCGCCGGTTTGCGCGTGACCAGATCAAGCGCGGCCTCGTAAACGTCCACCTCAAGCCCGACCTTCCGGAATAGCGGGTGGTCAGTGCCAGTAGCCCCAAAGATCTGGCGCAGCATCTCGATGATGTTGCGCGCCAGCGTTTCCAGATCGCCAGCCAGTTTCAGATCGTGCAGCACCCGCAGGAATTCGAGTTTGGAGGCAATGATCTCGGGCGTGATCCGCTCGCGCGGGGTCGCAAACAGAAGGTTCTCGGCAACGGGAAGGGCGGGGTTATATCCTTCGGGATCAAAGCGGTAGACATAACGCGACAGGCCCGCCTCTTGGACTGCCTGTGCGATCTTGGGGCGCAGGGCGATCAGGGCCTCGGTCAATTTGGGGTGCTTTTCTACGTCATAATGCTGATCCATCGTGCGCCGGGTCAGCGCCTCGCCGCTGCCCGTTCCCTCGATCAGCGTGTACCACCACGCCCGCAGCGCGTCGCGGTCCGACACCCCCGCCAAGCCGGGGTTCAGCCAATGCGCCTTGAGCATGTCGTGACTGTTTCCCGCCCGCACCGCTTCGTGGAAAAAGTCGTTTTCCTCGCCCGGTGCGATGGGGGCCATGCGCAGGGGCATCAACACGTTCTGTCCGTAGCTGCCCTTGAACATGACAGGGCGCGAATTGGCGTGGCCGATCCGGGTGGCGATGGTGGCCTGATGCAGGTCCTTGATGCTGAAGCCCGACAAAGTGACCGCGCCGCTGGTGGGCAAGGTTTCGCGGGTCAGCACCTCGGCCAGTGCCCGGCGGTCTTCATCATTGGGGGCGGTGATGCCCACAACTGATCCGGCAGGTAAGGTGAACGAGATATCCTCGAGCACCGCATTGCCGTCGCCGTCGCGCACCGTGACCTGATCAAGCTCGATCTCGCCGGTCAGGCGCGGGGCCTCGCCTGCAGGGGCGTAAAACAGATCCTCGTCGATCATGCCCTCGGGCGCAAACCGTTCAGTGATGGTGTCCCACCGCAACGACATGTCGGCGCTTTGATTGTAATAGGCCAGCAGCTCTTTCCACGGGCTTGAGAGGTCCTTGTAGGCGGCCAGTGCGGCGACGAGCGCACCAATCGTAACCTCGCCCTGAATGACGAGGTAGCCGCCGATGGAAAAGAAGAAAAACGGGGTAAGCTGGGTGATGAAGTTGTTAATGAACTTCATGAAGAATTTCTTTTGGTAGATTTGGAAACGGATCGCGAAAAGCTGACCCAACCGGTCTCCGATCATCGCCATGCGGTAGCGCCAGCCGCCGTTGACCCGCAGCGTGCCCGCACCCGCCGCGCCCTCGCCAATCTCGGCCGCCAAGGCGCGGACCTGTATGACCCGCTTCTTGTTCAGCAGATTGATCTGGCGTTGCAGTTTGGGGATCAGCCAGGCCTGCAACGGGATCAGCGCAACCGCCGCCAGACCAAACGCGATCGACTGGAAAAACAGGAAGCCAAGGATCGTCAGCATCTGGCCGGCTTGCAGCACAGGTTGGGCGACCGCATCCCCCATCAACCCGCCCATGGGTTCGCTTTCAGCGGTGACCATGCTGACCAGCTCGCCTTGGCTGGTGCGTTCGAAATAGGGTTGGGGAAAGCGCAGGATGCGCGCAATCAGGGTATAGCGAAAGCGGCGCAACAGGCGTTCCGCCAGCACGCCCTTCATCGTGTTGATGCGCATTTTCAACAGCCCGTGGCACAGCACGGCCAACAGGAACCCGCCGCAAAGCAGGAGCAGATAGGTGATCTGGGTGACTTCGCGCCCCAGAAAATCAATCGTTGATGTGCCCGATCCGATGGCGTCGTTGATAATCCGCTTGGGCAGCTCAAGTGTCAGATAGAGCAGCGGAAACAGCGACAGCGTGACCACCAGAAGCACAAGCTGGTCGCGCTTCGAATACTTCCAGATGAAGGCAAAGAGGGAGCGTTCGATAAGACTGGTCCAGACGTCTGCACAGGCGGGGTGCCCTTTGGCCTCAACCTATCAAGGGGTTTGACCACAAATCAATGCCTTGCGGGGTTGGCTTAAAGCGTATCGGGGTGGCTGCAACATTGCAGCATTTGATTTGCACCCCTAGGATGGGGTGAAACGTTAACCAAAGGACCCGCCTTGGCCGATCCTATCCTTTTTGCGCTGGCGCTGCTGTTTTTGCTGCAGACCAAGCATTTGTTTGCGGATTTTTACCTCCAGACCCCACGGATGCTGCGCGACCGCAGCCGGTATGTCCATGTAGGGCGGTTGCAGCATGCGGGGCTGCATGCGGTCGGGTCTTTGATCGCGATGGTCCTGCTTGGGGTGCCGGTGGCCTTGGCTCTGACGGTCGCGCTGATCGAATGGGTTGTGCATTTCCACATCGATTGGGCCAAGGGCCGGTGGTCAGATCACACCGGTCACGGCCCCGCACAGGCCGGATACTGGCGCGCTTTCGGGGTGGATCAGGCGCTGCACCAGTGGACCTATCTGGTGATGGTCTGGGCGGTGCTGCCCTAGACCCCCCAGACCGAGGCTTGCTGTTGATGCGTGATCGTGCGCGCCAGAGATTTGAATTCATGTGCCAGATGCCGCTGAAACCGCCGTACCACGGGGCGGTCGCTGCTGGATTTTGCGCTGAGGATGCCCAGATGCCGGGGCGCGTGCCGGATGCGGATATCAAGCGCGGTCAGGGACTTGTGGTGGCGCATCATGAACAGCACCGAATAGGGCAGGATCGTCAGGCTGTCGGACCCTTCCAGCACCGTGCGCACCGCGCTGATTGATCCACCGGAAAAGCTGACCCGGAAATCGTCGACTTCGATTTCGGCAAGGATCGCCTTGAGGTCCTGATAGAGCGGGCTGGCCGTGGGCGGTGCGATCCAGGGGTAGGGGGCGATATCGCTCAGTCGCAGGGTTTTCTTGCGCGCCAGCGGATGCCCGATCCTGCAGGCGATGACGTTACGCCCCTGCAGGATCTCGTCAAAGGCGAGCCCCTCGGGCACCGCATCGGGCGGCAACGGGCAGAGCGCCACATCCAGCGCGCCCGACTGCAGATCCCGGATCAGCGTATCGGCATAACCATAGGACTGATCGATCCGCACATTCGGATTGGCCTGCTGGAACCCGGCGATCATCGAGGCGATCACCGCATCCATGAACACCGGTGTGCCCGCCACGCGCACCGCGCCGGTCTTGCCGCCTGCATAAAGGCCCGCCTGCATACTCGCCTCCGCCGCCGCTGCGCGGATCATGCGGCCCTGCGCGGCCAGTGCGGCCCCAAGCTCGGTCGCGATCAGGGGGCGGCGGCCTTTTTCGAACAGCGGCAGGCCAAGCCGCGCCTCGAGGGCCGACAAGGATCGGCTGAGCGAGGGTTGTGATCGGCCCAAAGCCGCCGCCCCTTGGGTCAGCCCGCCTTCGTCCACGACAGCGGCGAGGATAATCAGGTGATTGGGATCAATTTGCATAACCTTGAGTTATATTGAGCGTCGAACATCTTATCAACTTGCGATTTCTTGTGAGTTAGCGTGAGGCCATGATGGCCGACACCTCTTTCGCCCCACCTGACGTCCATGTCCGTTTCGGCGCTGGTTTGCGCCACCAAGCGCGCGAGGAGATGCGCCGCCTGGGCTGTGCGCGTGCCCTGATCCTGTCCACACCGCCACAATCGAAAAGCGCACTGGCGCTTGCCGAAACCATCGGCGAGTGGGCCGCTGGCGTGTTTTCGGGGGCGGTCATGCACACGCCTGTCGAAGTCAGCGCGCGGGCCGTTGAACATCTGCGCAGCGTGGACGCCGATTGCGTCATCGCCATTGGCGGTGGCTCGACCACGGGCCTTGGCAAGGCCATCGCCTATCGCACCGACGTGCCCCAGATCGTGATCCCGACAACTTATGCTGGGTCCGAGGCGACCCCAATCCTGGGTCAAACCGAGGACGGCGTAAAAACCACGCTCAGCGATCCACGAGTACAGCCCGAGGTAATACTGTACGACCCCGAACTCGTCACGTCGCTGCCGGTCGGGATGACGGTGACGTCGGCGCTGAACGCCATCGCGCACGCGGCTGAGGCGCTTTATGCGCCCAACCGCACCGCTGCATCAGATGAACTGGCGCTCGACGGCCTGCGCGCCTTTGCCCGCAGCCTTGAGGCGGTGGTGGCTGCGCCGCACGACCTTGCCGCGCGCGAAGATACGTTGCGCGGGGCCTATGCCTGTGGTGCGGTTTTGGGCCTCGTGGGCATGTCACTGCATCACAAGCTGTGCCACACGCTTGGCGGATCGCTAGGCCTGCCACATGCAGAAACGCACGCGATTATCCTGCCCCACGCAATTGCCTACAACGCGCTGGTCGTACCCGACCTGCTGGCCCCGATCTGCGAGATCTTTCGCGGCGTCTCAGCGGGTGCCACGCTTTATGACTATGCCGCGCGCCTGAATGCCCCGTCCGCCTTGCGCGACCTTGGCGTGACCGAGGCGCAATTGGACCAGGCCGCAGATCTGGCGACCCGCAAACCCTATCCCAATCCCGCCCCGATCACACGGGACGGCATCCGCACCCTGTTGCAGGCCGCCTGGGAGGGCGCGCGCCCGCACCCTTGACCCGATCCTTGGAGGAGGACCCAAAAAATGGCAGATATCACCACCGACGTTCTGATCATCGGTACCGGCCCGGCGGGATCGGCGGCTGCGGCCCTGCTGTCGACCTACGGGATCGAGAACATGGCCGTGAACCGCTATCGCTGGCTGGCCAACAGCCCCCGCGCGCATATCACCAACCAACGCACGATGGAGGTGCTGCGGGACTTGGGCGAAGAGGTCGAAGGCGAAGCATACATGCACGCCACAGAACAGGATCTCATGGGCTCGAACGTGTTCTGCGAAAGCCTGACGGGCGAAGAGTTGGGGCGTATCCAGACATGGGGCACGCATCCGCTCAGCCGGGCGGAGCACGCGTTGAGTTCGCCAAGCAAGATGAACGATCTGCCCCAGACATATATGGAGCCGCTGCTGTTCAAAACCGCCTGCGCGCGCGGCACTCAGGCCCGCATGTCCTGTGAGTACAAAAGCCACGTGGCCGATGCGGATGGTGTGACCACAACGATCCTGGACCGGCTCACCAACCAGACCTTTACCGTGCGTTCGAAATACTTGATCGGGGCGGATGGCGGCAACTCGGCTGTCACCGAAAACACTGGCCTGCCGATTGAGGGCAAGATGGGTGTCGCAGGCTCCATCAACCTGCTGTTCAAGGCGGACCTCAGCCAACATGTCGCGCACCGCCCGTCGGTTCTTTACTGGGTGATGCAGCCCGGATCGAACGTGGGCGGCATCGGCATGGGCGTGATCCGCATGATCCGCCCGTGGAACGAATGGATGGCGATCTGGGGCTATGACATTGACGGTGAACGCCCCGAGTTGAACGATGACGAGGCCAAGAAGATCATCCGCGATCTTGTGGGCGATCCCGAGCTTGAGATCGACATGCAGGCGATCAGTTATTGGACGGTGAACGACGCCTATGCGACGCAGCTGTCCAAGGATCGCGTGTTCATTATGGGGGATGCGGCGCACCGCCACCCGCCCTCGAACGGGCTGGGGTCCAACACTTCCATTCAGGACGCCTTTAACCTGTCCTGGAAATTGGCGGCCGTGCTGAAAGGGCAGGCGGGCGAGGGGCTGCTTGAGAGCTACAACGCCGAACGCGCACCGGTTGCCAAACAGATCGTGACCCGCGCGAACCAGTCCATCGGGGAGTTTGGTCCGATTTTTGAAGCACTGGGTCTGATCGGGCATACGGACCCGGATGTCATGCAGGCGAATATGGACAAGCGCTGCGACAGCACAGCAGAGGCCGAGGCACAGCGCACCGCCTTGCGTGAAGCGATTGCGTTCAAAAAATACGAATTTGACGCGCATGGGGTCGAGATGAACCAGCGCTATCAATCGGGAGCGGTGGTGACGGATGGACAGATGGAACCGGCCTTCGATCTCGATCACGAATTGCATTATCAGCCGACCACATGGCCGGGTGCGCGCCTGCCCCATGTCTGGCTGTTTGACGCGGCGGGCAAAAAGCACTCGACGCTGGATCTGACCAAGGGGGGCTTTGCCCTTCTGACCGGTCTGAACGGGCAGGCCTGGGCCGATGCGGCCACCAAGGTGGCAGCCGAAATGGGGCTTACCCTGTCGGCGCATGTGATCGGGCCACGCCAGCCGCTCGTTGATCATGCTGGCGATTGGGCCCGCGCGCGCGAGGTGGGCGAGGCGGGTTGCGTCCTTGTGCGCCCGGACCACCACGTTGCATGGCGCAGTGAGGCGATGGCGGATGATCCCGTGGCCGAACTCACCCGCGTCTTTTCCTCAATCCTCGCAAAGGACAACTGAACCATGACCGCTCCAGATGGATATTTCACCGAAGAAAACTCTGCCGAGGTTGTGGCGGCGCGCACGAATACGGACAATGAACGGCTTGCCACCTGCATGGAGGCGATCGTGCGCCACATGCACGCCTGCATCAAAGAGATCGAGCCGACGCAGGCCGAATGGTTCGAGGCGATCCAGTTCCTGACCAAGACCGGCCACACCTGCACCGACTGGCGGCAGGAGTTCATCCTGCTGAGCGACGTGCTGGGCGTTTCGATGCTGGTCGATGCGATCAACAACCGCAAACCGCAAGGAGCATCGGAATCCACCGTACTGGGGCCGTTCCACCTGCCCGACGTACCCGAGCTGCCGATGGGATCCAACATCTGCCTTGATGGCAAGGGCGACAAAATGCTGATCCGCGGGCGCATTCTGGACACCGAGGGCAACCCTATCGACGGCGTCAAGATCGACGTCTGGCAGGCCAATGATGAGGGCTTTTATGATGTTCAGCAAAAGGGCATCCAGCCAGACTTCAACCTGCGCGGCGTGTTCCGCACCGGGGCGGACGGGGCCTATTGGTTCGAAGGGGTGAAGCCTCGAAACTACGCGATCCCCGAAGATGGACCCGTAGGCCAGCTGATGAAAGCGTTGGGGCGCCATGCGTGGCGGCCAGCCCATCTCCACTACATTCTTGAGGCCGACGGCTTTGACACCCTGACCACCCACATCTTTGACCCGGATGACGAATATATCCATTCGGATGCGGTCTTTGGGGTGAAGGAAAGCCTGATGGCCAAGTTCGATCTGATCGAGGATGCGGACAAGATTGCCGAGGCCGGGATGGATGGCCCCTATTTCGAAGTGGTGCATGATTTCGTTCTGGCGCGGTCCTGACATCACGACGTTCCCTTGTCACGGGTCGCTACGTCGCCCGCCCGTCGATCCCCGAGCCCTGATTTAATTCCGGCGCACCGCCCCTTTTGATTGACAGGGGCGCGCTTGGCTGGCCTTGATGGCCGCCAAAATCGAGGGAGATATGACCATGATGAGAACCCGCGCCGCCGTTGCTGTTGAAGCTGGCAAACCTCTTGAGATCATGGAGGTCAATCTGGACGGCCCCCGCAAGGGTGAAGTTTTGGTCGAGATCAAGGCGACCGGCCTGTGCCACACGGATGATTTCACCCGGTCGGGCGCGGATCCCGAGGGTATCTTTCCCGCCATTCTTGGCCATGAGGGCGCGGGCGTCGTGATTGAAGTGGGCGAGGGGGTGACGACGCTGGAGGTGGGCGATCACGTGATCCCGCTCTACACGCCGGAATGCCGCGAATGCGAATATTGCCTCAACCCAAAGACCAACCTGTGCCAAAAGGTCCGCGCGACCCAGGGCGCGGGTCTGTTGCCCGATGGATCAACGCGCTTTTCGATGCTCGATGGGACGCCGATCCACCATTACATGGGCTGCTCTACATTTGCCAATCACACGGTGGTGCCCGAGATTGCGCTGGCCAAGGTCCGCAAGGACGCGCCATTCGACAAGATCTGCTACATCGGCTGCGGCGTGACCACGGGCATCGGCGCTGTCATCAACACCGCCAAGGTCGAGATTGGCAGCCGGGCCATTGTCTTTGGTCTGGGTGGTATTGGCCTTAATGTCATTCAAGGTCTCAAGATGGCCGGATGTGATCAGATCGTCGGCGTGGATCTGAATGATGACAAGGTCGAAATGGGCGAACATTTCGGGATGACCGATTTCGTGAACCCCTCCAAGGTCGAGGGTGACATGGTGGCCCATCTGGTGGAATTGACGGGCGGCGGGGCGGATTACACCTTTGATGCGACCGGCAATGTCGAGGTCATGCGCACCGCGCTCGAGGCGGCCCACAAGGGTTGGGGCGAAAGCATCATCATCGGGGTGGCCCCGGCGGGCGCGGAAATCTCCACCCGCCCGTTCCAACTGGTCACGGGCCGGGTCTGGCGCGGCACCGCCTTTGGCGGCGCGAAGGGGCGCACCGACGTGCCCAAGATCGTGGACTGGTACATGGACGGCAAGATCGAAATTGACCCGATGATCACCCACAAGCTGACATTGGACGAGATCAATCACGGCTTTGATCTGATGCACGAGGGCAAGTCGATCCGGGCAGTGGTCGAGTTCTGACCCCCGTGATATCGCGCGACGAAAGGCCCCCGCGCGGGGCCTTTTTTGCGTTTCATGCAGGTGACGTTGCGGGACCTTGGGCGCGTTGGCGCGATCTTCCATCGTTTTGGCGCGATCGGCAGGTTTTGCTGTGGGCCGGATGGTCTATGTTGACCGCACAGGCGCAATCCATCGGAGGCACAGATGAAACTGACAGTGAACGGCACATCCCACGACATTGATGTCGAAGACGACATGCCCTTGTTGTGGGTATTGCGCGATGAATTGGGCATCAAGGGGGTAAAGTACGGCTGCGGTGTGGCGCAATGCGGGGCCTGCACGGTGCATATCGACGGTGTTGCGGTGCGCTCGTGCCAGACCTTTGCAGGCGATGTCGACGGCGAGGTCACAACCATCGAGGGGCTTGGGACGCCGGAGACCCTGCACGCGGTGCAGGAGGCGTGGATCGCGCATCAGGTTGCGCAATGCGGTTACTGCCAGTCGGGCCAGATCATGCAGGCGGCCTCGCTTTTGTCGGACATTCCCAATCCTTCAGACGCGGATATTGACGAAGCGATGAGCGGGAACCTGTGCCGCTGCGGCACTTACACCCGCATCCGCGCTGCCGTCAAAACCGCCGCCACCAAGTTGCAGGAGGTCTAAGCCGATGAGCCGTATTGGAAAAATCGCACGTCGCACGTTTCTGGTCGGGTCGGCCACGCTTGTGGGTGGGGTCGCCTTTGGCTATTTCATGTACAAGCGTCCGGTGGCCAATCCGCTGTTGGATGACCTGGCCGAGGATGCCGCCGCCCTCACCCCTTACGTCAAGATTGACGCCAGCGGCATCACCCTGATCACGCCGCGCGCCGATAGCGGGCAGGGGGCCTATTCGGTGCAGGCCGCCCTGATCGCCGAAGAGTTGGACGTGACCCTTGAGCAGATCCGCGTTGATCCCGGCATGCCGAGCCCTGCCTATTACAACACGGCGCTAAGTGCAGAGGCCGCCCCGTTCCGATCGACCGATGAGAGTTTCGTGGCCAGTTCGGCGCGCGGTGTGATGGATGCGATGCTTAAGTTCATGGGGCTTCAGATCACGGGCGGCTCGACCACCGTGCCGGACAGTTTCGAGAAACTCCGCCTTGCCGGGGCGGTGGCGCGCGAGACGCTCAAGGCGGCCGCTGCACAGCAAAGCGGTGTGTCGGTGGCGGACCTCAAGACGGCCAATGGAGCCGTCGAACTGCCCGATGGAACGACGCTCAGCTACGTCTCGCTGGCACCGATTGCGGCGACCCTTGACCCGGTCAATGACGTCACCTTGCGCGATCCCGCGACGTGGCGCTTGGTCGGGAAAGAGATGGAGCGCATTGATATCGTGGCGAAATCCACTGGTACGCAAGGCTATGGTATCGACTTTGAGATCGACGGGATGGTCCATGCCAGCGTGCGCACCAATCCACGGCGCGGCGGTAACATGGTCAGCTATGATGCGAGCGCCGCTGAGGCCATGCGTGGTGTGCAGAAGGTGGTGCCGATCACAGGGGGCGTCGCTGTGGTGGCCGACAACACATGGCGCGCCATTCAGGCCGTGAATGCGATTGAGATTGAGTGGGGCGATGCCCCTTATCCGTCGGAGATGGACGGCCATTGGGCCGCCTTGTCCGACAGTTTCACCCAAGACGCCCTTGATACCCGCAAGCGGGATGAGGGGGACGTTGAGGCCGCGCTTGAGGGCGCGGACGTGATTGAGGCCGAATACCGCGCGCCCTATCTGGCCCATGCCCCGCTGGAGCCGATCAGCGCGACCGTGCGCGTCACCGACGCCCGTGTGGATGTGTGGACCGGCACCCAAATTCCCCGCTTTGTGCAGACGAACGTGGCCAAGATCACCGGCTATGACGCGGATGATGTGCATGTGCATGTGCAGGTTATGGGGGGCAGCTTTGGGCACCGCCTTGAAGATCGGGTGGTCAAGGAAGCTGCGGAAATCGCGATGGAACTGCGCGGAACACCGGTCAAGCTGACCTATTCGCGCGAAGAGGACATGACCCATAACGACACCCGCCAGATCGCCATGGCAAGGGGGCGTGGTGCGGTGCGCGATGGCAAGGTCGAGGCCTATGATCTGGGCATCGCCATGCCCTCGGTTGTGGCGAGCCAGATGGGCCGTCAGGGCCTGCCCGTGCCCGGCCCGGACTTGCAGATCGTAGCCGGAGCTTGGGAACAGCCCATGTCGATCCCCAACTACCGCGTGTCGGGTTACCGCGCGCCGGAACTCGCGCCAATCACCTCGTGGCGCGCGGTCGGTGCCTCGACCAACGGCTTCTTCCATGACGTATTTCTGGATGAATTGATCCACGCCGCCGGTGCCGACCCGATGGAGGAACGGATGCGGTTGTGCTGGCACGATCCGTCCCGCAAGACCCTAGAGGCCGTGGCCGAGATGTCGGGCTGGGGTGCGCCTTTGCCCGCAGGCAAAGGACGCGGTGTTGCGTTCTGCATGTCCTTTGGCGTGCCTGTGGCGGAGGTTGTCGAGGTAACAAACACGGACAGCGGTATTCGCATCGACAAGGTTTGGGTCGCAGCCGAGGTGGGCACGGTCGTGGACCCCGTGAACTTTGAAAACATAGTGCAGGGTGGGATTGTCTGGGCTTTGGGCCATGCGATGAACGCCGAGGTGACCTATTCTGACGGCATGGTCGATCAGATGAACTACTATGATTACGAGGGGATGCGCATGTATCAGGCGCCCGAGATCATGGTGCGTGGCCTTGAGAATGGCGACCACGTGCGCGGGATGGGGGAGCCGATGGTGCCCCCTGCGGCGGCAGCGCTGTCCAATGCGATCTTTGCAGCGACAGGTCAGCGTATTCGCGAGATGCCCATGAACAAGTTCATTGATTTCGTCTAAGGTGGGTGTCGCCAAATTTTGGCGCTTTAGCCTTTTGCGAAAGAAAGGGGGCTCTGCCCCGCGGCCTGCGGCCGCCCCCCGAGGTATTTTTGGCGAAAGGAAAGATGTGGTCAGGCGCTGGTGAGCCCAAGGCCCGACAGGGCGCGGATATGGGTGATGATGTCGGTCACACCTGTCCCGTGTCGCAAAGCTGCGAAGACAAAGGGCTTGCCTGCGCGCATCCGCGTGGCGTCTCGCTCCATCACCTCTAGCGAGGCCCCGACATGGGGGGCGAGGTCGGTCTTGTTGATCACCAGCAAGTCCGACTTTGTAATGGCCGGACCACCCTTGCGCGGGATTTCCTCGCCCGCGGCCACATCGATCACATAAAGGGTGATGTCCGCCAACTCGGGCGAGAACGTGGCCGAGAGGTTGTCGCCACCGGACTCGATCAGGATGGCTTCGATCTCTGGATGGCGGGTGCGCATTTCGGCCACGGCGGCAAGGTTGATCGAGGCATCTTCGCGGATGGCCGTGTGCGGACACCCCCCCGTTTCGACCCCAATGATCCGGTCCTGCGGCAGGATTTGGCGGCGCATCAGCTCTTCGGCGTCCTCCTGGGTGTAGATGTCGTTCGTGATCACGCCGATGGAGTGGTCGCCCTTGAGGGCGCTTGCCAGTGCGGCTGTGAGGGTGGTTTTGCCTGCGCCGACGGGGCCGCCGATCCCAATCCGCAGGGGGCCGTTGAGTTGGGTCATGAGCGAAAGATCCTTGGTTCCAGTGTTTCGTGGCGCATTGCGGCGATGTCTGCCGCAAAGGTGGCGGATGTGAGGTCGTCGAGCGTGCTTGTCGCCGCCTCCTGCGCCACGGCTGTGATCGTGCCCGCGAGCTTGGCCAGCACCCTTTGTCCGTCCGTCTGACCCAGTGGCAGCCCCCGTTGCGTGGCGGACACGAGGTTGGAGGCAAAGGCGTGCAGGTACAGTGGTAACGTGTCGGCGAGGGTGATGTTCATCGCCTTGGCCGCCGCCCCGACGGCGACGGGATAGGTCAGCGCCCCCAGCTTCAACCCCCACACCGCCTGCGCCGTGTTGCAGAATGCGGTGCCCTGTTGGGTCGTTTCGAGCAGGCGTTCAGCGCTGGCCGCAAAGGCGCGCGCTGTGGCGTCCACATCGACAGGGTCCTCGGCGCGGTAGGCGACCGCCAACAGGACCGCGTCCGCCCGGCCCGACCCATGCTCAAGCAGGGCCGTCAGCCAGTCCAACAGGCTGTCCGCCCCGGTGATCGCCCCGTCCTTGATGGCCTGCTCCAGCCCGTGCGAATAGGCGAATGCCCCCACCGGAAAGGCCGGGGACAGCCATTGCATGAGGGTCAGCGCAGGCGTCATGTGTGACTGTGTGTGTGATCGTGCCCGTGGGTGCGCCCATGGCCATAGGCCCCGCCCTCGGGGGTGAACGGTTCGACCACTTCGGCGGTTTGCGCGCCGATTTTGGCAAGCATGTCCGCCATCACATGGTCGCGCAGGATCAAAAGCCGGGTGTCCTCGATCTGGCAGGGGGTGTGGCGGTTGCCGATATGCCAGGCGATCCGGTGCAGGCTGTCGCCGGTGACGGCCAGCAGCGGTTCGGGTGCGGCCTCGATGCGGATTTCCTCACCTTGGGTGGTGATGAGCGCGCCACCATGATCGAGCGAGGTCGTTTGGGCCAGATCTACGAGCAGCGGCATGCCGGAGGCGAGGGTCAGCACTTTGCGCCGCAGGAACCGATCTTCGTAGGTGAGCGACAGGTGATCTGCGGGCGTCGCATGGATGTGGGGATGATAGGTTTGGGCGGTCATCATGGGACGATATCCGGATTTAGCGGGTGAGCGGTAACGAAGCGGCAAGGGTTTGATGGGTAGGGTGGCCGCATGACTGATCAGATTCCCCTAGAAGTGACGCTTGCGCGTGAACTGGTTGCGCTGCGCACCGAACTGGCCGCGCTGAAAGATCGCGAAACCCATGTGCGCCTTGCGCTGCTGCATCAGATCTCGGCACATGTGGATCAGCACGATATTCCGGTGGGTGACACCGTCGTGCGGATTGAACGCAAGGCCGTGCGCCGGTTCGATGCCAAGAGATTGCCGCCCGATATTCGCGACAATCCGCGTTTCGTGCGGTGCCAAACAATGACGGATGTGCGGCTGCTCGACACGTCCGGGCCTTCAGACACCACCGATTTCGATGTGACGAACCTGCTTGATGTCGCGTTGCGGGGTACATAGTCGCGCTGGCGCGTAATGTCGGATAGGTCTTCAAAACATGAAATACCGCTGCGCCATCGGCAACACCTCGGCCGGATTACAGGTGAGTAGTTCGCCGTCCGCGCGGACCTCATAGGTTTCGGGATGTACTTCGATCTCGGGCAGGGCGGTGTTCAGCATCAGATCGGCCTTGCCAATGCCCCGGGTGTGCGTCACCGCGACGGTGTCCTTGCGCAGGCCAAGACTCGCGCCGATGCCCGCGTCCTGTGCTGCGGCAGATACAAACGTCACGGCCGAGCGTTCGACCGAGCGCCCAAAGGCCCCGAACATGGGCCGGGTATAGACTGGCTGCGGCGTCGGGATCGAAGCGTTGGGATCGCCCATTTGCGCACAGGCAATGGTGCCGCCAAGCAGGACCATCTCGGGTTTGACCCCGAAAAAAGCCGGGTTCCACAGGCATAGATCGGCCCGTTTGCCCACCTCGATGCTGCCGATCTCATGGGCAATACCATGCGCAATGGCCGGGTTGATGGTGTATTTCGCGATATAGCGACGCACGCGCATGTTGTCGTTGTCACCGGTTTCCTCGGCCAATCGCCCGCGCTGTTTCTTCATCTTGTCCGCCGTTTGCCAAGTGCGGATCAGCACCTCGCCCACGCGGCCCATGGCCTGACTGTCAGAGGCGATGATCGAAAACGCGCCCATATCATGCAGAATGTCTTCTGCGGCGATGGTCTCGCGCCGGATGCGGCTTTCGGCAAAGGCGACGTCTTCGGGGATCGACTTGTCGAGGTGATGGCAGACCATGAGCATGTCCAGATGCTCTTCGATCGTGTTCACGGTGAAGGGGCGGGTGGGGTTGGTGGAGGACGGCAAGACGTTGGGATCGCCGCAGATCTTGATGATGTCAGGCGCGTGCCCGCCCCCGGCCCCTTCGGTGTGAAAAGCGTGGATGGTGCGCCCTTTCATGGCCGCGACGGTGTCCTCGACAAAGCCCGATTCATTCAGCGTGTCGGTGTGGATCATCACCTGCACATCCATGTCGTCCGCGACCGAAAGGCAGCAATCGATGGCACCCGGCGTGGTGCCCCAATCTTCGTGCAGTTTCAGCGCGCAGGCCCCCGCGCGCACCTGTTCCTCAAGCGCGGCGGGAAGGGAGGCGTTGCCCTTGCCCGCAAAGGCGAGGTTCATCGGAAACGCATCTGCTGCCTGCAACATGCGGCCCAGATGCCACGGCCCCGGCGTGCAGGTGGTCGCCAGTGTACCATGGGCCGGGCCGGTGCCGCCACCCAACATCGTGGTGAGGCCGGAATGCAGCGCGTCTTCGATCTGTTGGGGGCAGATGAAATGGATATGTGAATCGAACCCGCCTGCGGTCAGGATGCGCCCCTCACCCGCGATAGCTTCGGTGCCGGGGCCGACGATGATATCGACACCGGGTTGCGTGTCGGGGTTGCCCGCCTTGCCGATCGCCGCGATGCGCCCGTCGCGCAGGCCCACATCCGCCTTGTAGATGCCGGTATGATCCACGATCAGCGCGTTGGTGATCACCGTGTCGACCGCGCCGTCTGCGCGGGTCGTCTGCGCCTGGCCCATCCCGTCGCGGATCACCTTGCCGCCGCCGAACTTCACCTCTTCACCGTAGTGCAGGACGTTGTCGCCGCTGTCCCCCGTCACCGCCGCGCCCACCCGTTCAGCACCCAGATCCCGCTCGACCTCAATGATCAGATCGGTATCGGCAAGGCGCACCTTGTCGCCCACGGTGGGGCCGAACATGGCGGCATAATCGGCGCGGGGGATGGCTGGGGGCATCGGTTACCTCTTGGTCATTAAGGCGCGTTTGGACAGACGGCGCGCGTTGGCACGGGTCTTTTGACGGATCGGTTTGAGTCCTGCCGCCATCACTGCGTGGGGCGGGCCAAAGGACATCAGCGTGTGCCACATGGCCACTTGAGCCTCGGTCATGGCGGTCAGTTTTTCGTCAACCATGCGCTGCTTTTCCGTGGGACCAACGGGGTAGGCCCCGACCATGCCCATCAGGCGCATCGCCATGACGGCTTGGGATTCCGCGGCGATCAGGGCCATCGACCGCAGATTGGCGGTGGCTTCAGTTGTCGTTTTTGTCAGATTGGTCACAGGTGTTCTCCGTCCATGCACAGCTTTGCCGCCTGCAAAGAGAGCCCCTGCACACGGGTGTTCTTCACCCTCCCTGTGCCACCGGACATTTGGCGTTTTGCCCATGCGTCCGACGGCGCGGCTGTGCTGGATGCACCGCCGCTTCGCCAGCTTACGCTGTGAGACGGTCAAAGTGTGACCGGAAGTGGCCGTTTGGACGTTATGCCGCAGTGCAGCATTCAAGCGATGCCCATCACGTAAGCGTGCCGGACTGACCAACGCGAATGCGCTGCTCAGCCCGTATGTCATGGGCATCGCGTGGCGCACTAGACCATCGCAAAGATGCGGGCCGGACCGCCCGTGCCACCCACATGGTTGGGCGCACCGACGACCAATGTGGCACCGGCAGCAGGCACTTGGTCGAGACCGGCAAGGTTTTCGATTCCGTACCGTCCGGCGGGCAACCAGGCGTAGTGGGTCGCAAAATCTCCCGACGGCCCATGATCAAGCGACAACGTGTCGACCGCCATGGCCACTGCGGTCGTTTCCTCGAGCAGCATCTGCGTTGCTTCCACGTGGAAGCCGGGAAAGTGTTTCACGTCCGCATCATCGTTGCCGACATAATCCGCCGCATCGCCAGACTTTGCCGCCCAACCCGAATGCATCGCGATGCACGCCTTGTCCGGGATCGCGCCATGCTCCGCGATCCAGGCCTTCAGATCGTCCGGCGTCACCTGCGCATCCCGATCTTCTGCCGCCCTGGCCGCGATATCGATAACGCATAACGGGATCACCAGATCAGAAACGGGGATCTCGTCAACCGACGCCCCGTCTGCTGAAAAGTGCAACGGCGCGTCGATATGGGTGGCGGTATGTTCGTTGACGCTCAGGTTCATCAGGTTGAAGCCGTGTTCGGCAAAGTTGAACTGCTGCTCCATCGAAATGCCCGGCACGCCGAAAAAGGTCGGAAAGTCGGGGCTAAGCGGGTGGGACATGTCAAACACACCCCCATGTCCGGCGGCCATCGCAGCAGGGGCCGCCGTCATCCCGACAGTTGCCGCGGCACCGACCGCCGCGCTGGTTTTGAAAAAGTCACGGCGCGACAGCATCCGATCCTTCACCGCATTCATCACACAAACATCACACATCGTCTGATCCTCCTCGTTGGGGTGGTTTGCTGCTCAAAGCGGCCCCATGATTTTCTGGTTGAACCCAAAAATCCGTCGCGCCCCGCTGATCGGGATCAACGACACGTCGCGGGCCTGGCCGGGTTCGAACCGGACAGCAGTGCCCGCCGCTATATTCAGGCGCATGCCACGGGCCGCATCCCGATCAAAATCAAGCGCGCTGTTGGCCTCGCCAAAGTGATAGTGACTGCCCACCTGCACAGGCCGGTCACCTGTGTTGGCCACATGCAGTGTGATGGCCTCGGCCCCTGCATTCAGGGTGATGTTGCCCTCGGCCACCATGATCTCACCGGGGATCATGCGCGCTGTCCTTCAACTTCATTGTTCCAGATACACTCAAATTCCAACATCTGCCGCACGCTCCTATCGGATGGGGTTGTGGACGGTCACCAGCTTTGTGCCATCGGGGAATGTCGCCTCGACCTGCACATCGTGAATCATTTCGGGAATACCATCCATACACTGGTCACGGGTAACGATCTTGGCCCCTGCCTCCATCATATGCGCGACCGAGTGGCCGTCACGGGCCCCTTCGACCACAGCGTCCGTGATCAGCGCGATGGCCTCAGGATAGTTCAGCTTGACCCCGCGTGCGAGCCGTTTGCGCGCCACTTCGGCGGCCATGGCGATAAGCAGTTTGTCTTTTTCACGAGGGGTGAGTTGCATGGGTCAAAGTCTCCAGCACAGGGGCAGCGTGCCGCCCGTCAGATGGTCAAGAACAGGCAGCAGATGGCGGCGCAGTTCATAGCCGGTCGGAGCAAGACAGCGCATCACCAGCACATCATCGGCCAGCAGGCTGGCCCCGCCGGTAGCGGGCAACAGCGTGCGGATCGTGTCGATCTGGGCGCAGGCATCGGGGGACACAAGCGTCAGGGTGACCATTGCGCTTGCGCCGTTGCCGGTGGCCGCACCCGCCATCTGCGCGCTCATGTTGCCGCGCATGTGCCATGCGTCCTGCACCAGCGGTTTGCCGTTGCGCGTGATCAGGATTTGATCGCGCATGTGCCCGCGCACGGTCGTTTCGCCCATAGCGATCCGCCCCAGACAAAGCGGTTCAACGATCAGGGCGCGCCCGGTGCGGGCCACCTCGCAGGTCAGGCGGCGGTCCAGCGCGCATCTGTCAAAAATCAGGGTTTCCTGCGGCAACCACCACAGGCTCGCTTCGGCCTCGACCGACAAACGGGTGCGTATCCGGCCCACAAGACCGGGCTGCGCGCGATAAGCCCGTTCGCAGGCCTGCGTCGTCAGCGTCAGGTGCGTGCCGGTCTGAGCCTTTGCGGTGGTGTCAAACCGATCCCCGCCCGTCACCCCGCCGGAGGTGTTCAGCAATACGCCCGTCATGCCCCGCGTTGCGCGTGGAAAGACTGCCTTGGATGCCCCTTGTTGATAAAGGTCGTCCAGCACGGTGCGCGCGCCGTCCGCCTTGGTCGACAGGCGCAACGTCCCGATGGCGCGGGGTTGGGTCTGTGCGGGATGAGCAGTGATGGGTGTCAGGGCGGTCATGGACAACTTGGGCAGCATTTACCGCCCGATATGAGCATTCCGCGGCCCGCAGCGCCAGCCCTGGCATCAACATAGGCACATTTACGTGATTTTCTGCCTATTTTTCAGGCGGATGGAATGCTCAGCCTTGGGCCTTGCGCAGCAGGTAGGTGTCCATGATCCAGCCATGTGCCGCCCGAGCAGCCGCCCTCTTGGAGATGATCTGTTCTGCGATGTCGGGCAGACGGCCAGCTGCCAGCACCTGCGCCTCCATCCCCAGATAGGCCCCCCACCAGATGTCATACGCACCTTCAAGGTCCTGAAATGCACAAGCGCCATCCAGCATCACAACCAAGGTTTCGCACCCGTCCGGCCAGCCGTGATCGCGCAGCCGACGCCCGGTTGAAATCGTGACCGGCCCGTTCAGCGTGTTGAGTGGGATGGCATGCGCCGCCGTCAGCGCCTGAATCGATGTGATGCCCGCGATCACCTTGATCTGCGGTGCCGGGTCCAGCCGCGCAGCAATCCGCAACGTGCTGTCATAAAGCGAGGGGTCGCCCCACACCAACAGCGCAATGCGGCGGGCACTCGGGTGTTGCGCCATCGTGTCCGCCCAGATCACGGCGATTTCGTCATGCCACGCATCGACCCGCGCGAGGTAAGGCATGGTGTCGTCCCGCACCGGCATGTCAAACATCGCGACCGTGGCGTCACTCCGCACCGTGTCAATGATCTGCGTGCGCAGATCGGCCAGATCGGATTTCCCCGCCCCCTTGTTGGGCACCAGAAACAGATCGGCCTGCGCCATCGCGCGCCGGGCCTCGCCGGTCAGGTGGTCCGGGTTGCCCGTGCCGATACCGATGAGGACCAGTTCGATCATGGCATCAACAACTTGGCGAGGGTGCTGTAGCTCATGCGTCTAACCCTCTGCCAATGCGCCATAAAGGATCAGCGCAGGCGCATCACTGACCCCCGCCTCCAGTTTTTTGGCCAGTTCAGAGACGGTTGAGCGGTGCAGCGCCTGTTGCGGCGTCGATACGCCTTCGGCCAGCAGCGCAGGGGTATTGCCCGGCAATCCGGCCTCCATCAACATCTCGGCGAACGCCGGAAAGGTGCGCTGGCCCATGAACACCACCGTGGTCGCGTGCGCATCGGCAAGGGCGGCCATGTTGAGGTCTTCGGGCAAGGCACCGCGCACGTCGTGGCCGGTGACAAACTGCACCCGGCGCGCCGTGAGGCGGCGTGTGAGCGGGATACCGGCAGCGGCGGCTGCCGCACAGGCCGAGGGCACGCCGGGGATGATCTCATATGCGATACCGGCCGCTTTCAGCGCGTCGGTCTCTTCCTCGAGCCGTCCGAACGTGCCCCCATCGCCGGATTTCAGGCGCACGATCCTTTGGTTTTCCTGCGCATATTCCACCAGCAACTGGCTGACATGGTGCTGCTTGGGCGAGGGCCGACCGGCCCGTTTGCCCACGCCCACAAGGTCCGCACCACTGCGCGCATGGCTCAGGATTGGCCCCGCGCTCAGATCGTCAAACAGCACCGCATCCGCCCGTTTCAGCCGATCCACCGCCTTGAGCGTCAGCAGCTCGGGATCGCCGGGACCCGAGCCGACAAAGCTGACAAAGCCTGTCATGCCCGCTCTCCGGTGATGAGGTGAAAGAACGTGCCGGTGACGTTCCCGCGCCACGACCCGCTTTGGGCCGCCGGGTTGCCATCTGCGTCAAAGACCTGCGCGAGCGGCGCGTCGGGTTGGTCTAGGATTGAGGAGTAGTGGAATTCATGCCCGCGCAAGGCCGCCCCGACCTGGAACCCCGGCATCGCATGATCCAGCACGGCGCGTCGGTAGCCGAGGTTGAACTTGCGCTTTTCATAGCTGGTCGCCAGCCCGAGCAGGCCGACCATTTCGTGCGCGACACCCTCCTTGTCCGTCAGGCTGGCCCCAAGCGCCATGTAGCCGCCGCATTCCCCATGCACCTGCTTTTGTTCGGCATGTTTGCGCAGCCCGGCCTTGAAGGTCTGGGCCGCCGCAAGCGTGCCCGCGTGCAGCTCGGGATAGCCGCCGGGCAGCCAGACAAGGTCCGCGTCCTGCGCCGGGGCCTCATCCGCGAGGGGGGAAAACGGCAGGATTTCAGCCCCCGCCGCCCGCCATCCGCTGAGCAGGTGGGGGTAGGTAAAGGAAAACGCAGCATCGCGCGCCAAGGCGATCCGTTGTGCTGGAGGGGTTGGCAGGGGATGGGGGGGCATGGCCGCGCCGCCCCGCGCCGCCGCCTTGATCGCGGCCAGATCGACATTCTCGCGCAGGAACTCCGCGTAGCCCGCAATCGCGGCCTCAAGATCGGGATGTTCGACTGCCTGGATCAGCCCCAGGTGCCGTTCGGGCAGTTTCAGATCGCCTCGCCGGGGCAGGCAGCCCAACACTTTGACGCCCACCTGATCCATGCCCACGCGCGTGAGCCGTTCGTGGCGCGGGCTTGCGACCCGGTTGAGGATCACGCCCGCAAAGGGCAGGTCGGGGTTGTAGAGTTTAAACCCAAGGGCGGTCGCGGCGGCAGACTGTGCTTGGCCGCCCACGTCGATCACCAGCACAACCGGCCAACCCATCTTGAGCGCGGTTTCGGCGCTCGATCCAAACCCGCTTTGCCCCCGTGTCGCCACGCCGTCAAACAGGCCCATGGACCCCTCGGCGATGCAGATGTCGGCCCCGTCCTGCTGCGCTGCGATCCCGCCGAGCAGTTCCGCATCCATCGCCCATGTATCAAAGTTGAACGAGGGCCGTCCGGCTGCGGCCAGATGAAAGGCCGGGTCGATATAATCCGGCCCGCTTTTATAGGGTTGCACCGTCAGCCCGTCATCGCGCAAGGCCCGCAAAAGCCCCAGCATCACCGTTGTTTTGCCCGTGCCCGACGCAGGGGCCGAGATCATCAGTCCGGGGGGACTAGTCATCGCCGTGGCTCCAGCTGGCCCATGGGCTTTCAGCGCTCATCGGGCGGTATCGGCGGTCGTAGTCGGGGGCATAAAGGCAGCTTTCGTCGAACCCGTCGGCTCCGATCACCCGGCCCACGAGGATCAGTGCGGTGCGGCTGATGGTTTCGTCCATGGCAGCATGCAGCGTCTCAAGCGTGGCCATGATCACTTGCTGGTCCGGCCAGCTTGCGCGGTAAACCACCGCGACCGGGCAGTCCGCGCCATAGGCAGGGGTCAGGTCAGTGACGACTTGGTCAAGATTTCCAATCGACAGATGGATCGCTAGTGTCGCGCCGGTGGCCGCAAAATTGGTCAGGCTCTCGCCCGCCGGCATGGACGAGGCGCGACCGGGCGTGCGTGTCAACACCACCGATTGAGCGATCCCCGGCAGCGTGAGTTCGGCCCCGAGGGCGGCAGCGGCGGCGCTGAACGACGGTACGCCGGGTGTAACGGTAAAGGGGATGTCAGCGGCCTTGAGGCGGCGCAACTGCTCGCCCATGGCTGACCAGACCGACAGATCGCCCGAATGGAGCCGCGCAACATCGTGGCCTTTGGCATGGGCTGCGGTGATTTCGGCCATGATGTCGTCGAGGTCCATGGCGGCCGTGTTCATCACTCGCGCATTCGGCGCGCAATGGCCCAGGATCGCCTCGGGCACCAGCGATCCGGCGTAAAGGCAGACAGGGCTGGCCGCGATCAGGTCGCGCCCGCGCAGGGTCAGCAGATCAGGCGCGCCGGGGCCTGCGCCAATGAAGTGAACGGTCATGTGTCTTGTCCTTTGGCGATGGCGCAGGTGGCCCTGCGGTCCTGCGAAATGGCGCGGGTGTGGATCAGTGTGGCACCGGGGCCAGCGGCGGCGAGCGCGGCGGCTTCGGCGACTGATCCTGTGCCCCGGGCGGCTTGGCTTTGAGCGGATTGGGTCTGTGTTGTCATGGCGGTGAGTGTCGGCGCTGGCACGGCTATGATGTGGCAGGGCAGAGTTTCGGCGAACTGTTGAAAGGCGCGCGCGTCGGCTTTGTCCTGCGCCGTTGCGACGCGGTCTGGCACTCCGACACAGCCCGTGGCCTGCAACGCTTGGCGCAGGCTGTCGGCGCTGGCCGAAGTCGTGAACCCAAAACCGGCGACGATCATGGCACGCGGCTCCATTGCACGACGGGATAGGCCGATGTCCACCCGCGTTTGGAGCCCAACGGCGTTGCGTTCGATAGCGCGATGCGCAGCAGATCACCGCCATGGGTCGCGTGTGCGGCGGTTAGCAGCACCTCTCCTTCGAGTGTGACAGCATTGACGACCAGCCGCACGCCTTGTGCGATTGCGGCGTCAAGCGTGGGTTGGCTCAGTCCACCGCCGATAAAGAGTGCGTCGGGGGTGTCGAGATCGCCCAAGGCGTCCGGTGCGACCCCTTTGATGACGGTAAGACGGCCATCGACGCCCAGATCGACGCTGTTCTGGCGTATCCGTGCGGCGCGGTCGCTGCGCGGCTCAATACAAGTGGCGTGGGTGGTGGGATGGCTCAGCAGCCATTCCAACGCGATGGAGCCAGACCCGCCGCCAATATCCCAGAGATGTTCGTGCGGCTTGGGCGCGAGCGTTGACAGAGTGATGGCGCGGATGGGCCGCTTGGTCATCTGCCCGTCACTTGCAAAGGTATCGTCGGATTGCCCGGTGGCGATTGTCAGGGATGCGCCATTGCCTGCGATCTCGATTGCGGCGCAGACCGGGTGGCCGAAGCTGCCCTTGAGCGTGGCGGCTTGTCCGGACGTCACCCGCTCGGCAGGTCCGCCGAGATGTTCAAACACGGTCACAGTGCTGTCGCCAAACCCGGTGTCGGACAAGTAGCCAGTCAACTCGGCCACCGCCTCCCCATCCCGCAGCGTCACGATCAAGTGGTCCTTTTGCGCTAGGTGGCGACGCATCCGGGCGATTGGCGCGGCGTGCAATCCAAGGCAGGTGGTATTTTCAAGCGCCCAGCCCAACTGTGCCGCGGCCAGTGCAAAACAGGAGGGGCCAGGGTGCGCGACCCACTCCGAAGCGGCATAGCGGCGCGCAATCACCGATCCGGCCCCGAACCAGAACGGATCACCCGAGGCAAGCACCACAACGCACTGCCCGCTCAACCCATCAAGCATCGCCAACCCATCCGCAAATGGCACGGGCCACGCGATCCGCCGCGCTGCACCGTCCGGGATCAGATCGAGGTGACGCGGTGGCCCCATCACCACCTCGGCGCGGGCCAGGGCGGCTTGACTTGCGCCGCTCAGCCCGGCAACTCCGTCCTCGCCTATGCCGATGATGGTCAACCAAGGGGCGTCAGACATGCACAACCTCCTGATCCTTGGCGGCACGACCGAGGCGACCGCCTTTGCCAATGCCGCTGCCGAGGCCGGGATTGCGGGGACTGTTAGTTTCGCTGGCCGTGTCGAGCGACCCAAACGTCAGCCCTTGCCGCAGCGGATTGGCGGGTTTGGCGGGGTGCAGGGCCTTGTGAACTATCTGGTGGCGCATCAGATCACCCATGTGATCGATGCGACACATCCGTTTGCCTCGCAGATGAGTGGCAACGCGGTTGTCGCCTGCGCTCAAGCGGGGGTGCCGCTGGTCGCGCTGACCCGCGCAGCTTGGGTTGCGCAGCCGGAGGACCGCTGGGCCGCTGTGCCCGACATTTCTGGCGCCGTGGCTGCCCTTGAGCAACCCGCCCGCCGCGTGATGCTGGCCGTAGGCCGGATGCACTTGGCTGAGTTTGCGCCCAATCCGCAGCATTTCTATCTGCTGCGGCTGGTCGATGCGCCGAAGGACCCGCCGCCCTTGCCGAACCACCATGTACTCGTGTCGCGCGGGCCGTTCACAGCGGAGGATGACGGCGCGCTGATGCAGGCCCATGACATTGATCTTGTTGTGTCCAAGAACGCGGGCGGCACCGGGGCCTATGCCAAGATTGTCGCGGCCCGCGCGTTGGGATTGCCCGTGCTGATGATCGACAGGCCCGCCATCGCGGCCCGTACCGAAGTGACCACAGTGGCCGAGGTGATGGCGTGGCTGGGTCATGCGGGGGCCGACCGGGGCGTGTAGACGATCGGCGCGCCGTCCATTTCGATGATGCGGGTCCGGGACGAGCCAACAATGACCATCGTGCGCATATCGGCCATATCGGGCGTCGTTTCCATCAAAGGGACCACTTTGATCTGCTCATCGACATGCGAGACGTTGCGCGCAAAGATTACGGGGCGGTTGTCGCCACAGGCGTCCTTGAGGATCTCCAGCGTGCGCACAAATCCCTCGGGACGCGATTTCGAGCGGGGGTTGTAGAACGCCATGGCAAAATCCGCCTCTGCCGCGAGGCGCAGCCGTTTTTCGATCAGAGCCCAGGGTTTGAGGTTGTCGCTGAGGTTGATGGCGCAGAAATCATGGCCCAAGGGCGCACCTGCGCGGGCCGCCGCCGCAAGCATTGCGGTAATGCCCGGAAGGACACGAATATCCAGGCTGCGGTAGAGGGAGGGACCGGCCTCGACGGCCTCAAACACCGCCGCCGCCATGGCAAAGACGCCCGGATCACCCGAAGACACCACCACGACCTTGTGCCCGTCTGCGGCCATGTCCAGCGCATGGCGCGAGCGATCCAGCTCAACCCGGTTGTCCGAGGCGTGGAGGGTCAGGCCCTCGCGGGGCGCGATGCGGGCGACGTAAGGGATATAACCTACGATATCAGTGGCTTGCGTAAGTGCGGCGGACACCTCGGGCGTGATCAGCGCGTCATTGCCCGGTCCAAGCCCTGCGATGATGACCGATCCTGTCATGGACGCCGCCCTTGCCCATGCACCACGATGATCGAAAAGTAGGGGGTGACCTTCTCCTCCGCATCGGCCAGCTTCTGCACGGTCTGGTTCGGCATTGTGGCGTATTCGATCAGATAGGCGTCATCGTATTTTCCGGCGGTCTTCAACGCGCGGCGCACCTTGTCGATGTTGCGCCCGATCTTCATCACCACCAGCGCGTCGGCATTGGCCATGTTGGACGCCAACGTGTCCTCGTCGAGAGTCCCCATCAACACGGTGAGAATGTCGTCGCCCCACGTGATCGGCGCGCCTGTCGCCGTCCATGCGCCCGACATGCCGGTGATGGCGGGCACGACCTGCACGTCGATATCACCCGACAGCCGGGTATAAAGATGCATGAAAGACCCATAGAAAAACGGATCGCCCTCGCAGAGCACAACCACATCCTCGCCTGCATCCGTGAGGCTGCGCAGATGCGCTGTGCAGTCGGTGTAAAACTGACTGAGGATTTCGTTGTAGCGTGGGTCCGTCAGGGAGATTTCGGTGGTGACGGGGTACTCCATCGGGAACTCGATGGCCGTTTCGGGCATCATCCCGTTCACGATCTGACGGGCCTGGCCGGGACGACCCGCCTTGCGAAAGAACGCCACATGGCGGGCATTGCGGATCAGCCGGTCGGCGCGCACGCTCATCAGGTCCTGATCACCGGGGCCGAGGCCCACGCCAAAGACAGTTCCGCCACTCATTCCTTGCGGCTCGCGATGGCGTTGACGGCGGCGACGGTGATGGCGCTGCCCCCCAAACGGCCCTGCACGATGCAACATGGCACAGGCTGGTCGGCCCATAGGGCGTCCTTGGACTCCACCGCGCCGACAAAGCCCACGGGGCAGCCGATGATGGCGGCGGGGCGGGGGCAGTCGGGGTCTTCGAGCATGTTGAGCAAATGGAACAGGGCCGTGGGCGCGTTTCCGATGGCCACCACAGCCCCTGCAAGATGTGGCCGCCACAGTTCGAGCGCGGCCGCCGAGCGCGTGTTGCCCATCTTGGCGGCCAATTCGCGCACCCCTTCATCATGCAAAGTGCAGATCACCGCGTTGTCTGCAGGCATCCGGGCACGCGTGATCCCTTCAGAGACCATGCGCGCATCGCACAGGATCGGCGCGCCCCGTTCCAACGCGGTGCGGGCGGAGGGAACGAAACCGGGGGAAAAACGGCAATGCTGCTCTAGCCCGACCATGCCTGCGGCGTGAATCATGCGCACGGCCACCTGCTCCTCGTTCGCATCAAAGCGGGCCAGATCCGCCTCGGCCCGGATCGTGGCAAAGGATTTCAGGTAAATGGCCGCGCCATCGGTTTGATATTCATAGGGCATCTGGGGTGGCCTTGAGGGTCAAGAGGTCGGTTGCGGACAGGCCGCGTTTGCAGGGCTGATCCCACGGATTTCCCTGCGCGACAAGGTCATAGGCACCGTCCCGGCCCACAAGGGTCATGGCGGCAGCTTTGGGATGCGCACAGCCTTTGGTGCAGCCAGAGACGTGCAGGTCCGTATATGTGCCCGCCAATGCGCGCGCCAGGGTCCGTGTGCCGACGCTGGCGGCCGCGCAGGCGGGTGCGCCGGGGCAGGCATGGGTGCGCAGCAAAGGGTCGCCCGAGGTGGTGACAAAGCCGTGGGCATCGCGCGCCTCGGCACCTTCCAGCACGAACACGCGCCAGGGCGTGACCCGCAGCCCTTTGGCACCGCTATCGGTGACGAGAGCTGCGAGGGCGTGGGAGTCCGTGCTGCCGAAGGGCGCGCCAAATGCCGCTCCGACGGGCGTTGGACCGGGGGCGAGGCTGTCGCCGTTGGTTTGCGCCCGTGCCTCGGTCCATGCGGCGGGCAGGGGGGTGTTGTGGACAATTCTGGCGACGCGACGGGCTTGCGGGTTGATGTGCTTGGCGCACCATGTGGCCAGTTCGATCAAAGCGTCCATGGCGGTGGCCTTGGTAATCGCTCGCCCGCCTGACGCCCCGTCTGCGCGCAGGATCAGCGTATCCTCTGCGCCGCGTTCAAACCTGAAATCGGCGGAGGTGTCTTGCAGGATCGGCTGCGCTCCGGTGTCGATGGCGATCCCGATCTTGACGGGCAAGGCAGGCAACTCGTGCAGTCGTGCGCAGATCGCGTCGTGCAGCCGATGCGTTAAGTCGCCGTCGGACCAAAGGGGGGCGACCACGATATTGCGCCTGGTTTCGGCTGCTGGCGTGGGGTCGAGCAGGTCAAGCGCCAGCAAAGCGTCAAGCGCTGCGGCGTGGTCCGTGATGCCACGCAATTGAAGATTGGCGCGGCTCGTCAGATCAATGATCCCGTTGCCGTTGTCTGCGGATACTGCGCACAGCCCGAGGATCTGTTCGCGCGTCAGCCGCCCCATCCGAGGGCGCACGCGCAGGATCAGCCCGTCGCCAGACATCATCGGCTTATACGCGCCGGGGCACCAGCCTTTGACCGTCATTGCGCGGCCTCAAGGCTGGCGCGGATGGAGTTGCGCCGGGTTTGCCACAGGCCCGCCGCATCCAAAGCGGCAAACTGGTCCTGCATCGACTGGAGCGCACCGGGATTGGCGTCCGCCAGGAACGCCGTGACCTGCGGATCACCCAGGGTCACGTCATGATAGAGGTCGAACAGATGCGGCTGCACCACGCCTGCGAGATGCGCAAAAGCCGCCATGTGATCAAGCGTTGCGGCAATCTCGGCCCCGCCCCGGAACCCGTGGCGCATCATGCCCGCAAGCCATGCGGGCTGCGTTGCGCGTGCCTGAACGACGCGCGCGATTTCTTCGGGCAGGGAGCGCGCGCGGGGGCGGTCTGGCTGGGTCGCATCCATGTGATAGAGGGCCGCGCTGCCCCCGGTGAGGGCCTGGGCAGCGGCAAATCCAGCCTCGTGCGCGGCATAGTCCGAGGCCAGCAGCACGTCTGTTTCGGGCAGGTCCTGAAGGTGCACAAAGCTGTCCGCGCGTTCCAGACGAGTGCGTATACCTTCCTCATCTTTCGTGGCACTGACACCGTCCAGTGCATAGGCGCTTGCGCTCAGCCATGCGCGCCCGGCGGCGGCGCGGCTTTCATCGGTGTATGTTTCAAGGTCCGCGCCCATGCCAAGCCCAAAGCTGCCTGGTGCCGGCCCGTAGACGCGTGCACTCGCTGTGTGACCGGCATAGGGGTTCCAGTCGGGCGCTTCGTCCCGCGCAGCAAGGGCGCGCACAGCTTGGGAAAATAGCGCCGAAAGCGTCGGAAAAACATCGCGGAACAGGCCCGAAACGCGCAGAGTCACGTCGATCCGGGGCCGGTCGAGATCGGTGATCGGCAGGACTTCGATGCCCGACACGCGCTCTGATCCTTTGTCCCAGACCGGGCGCACGCCAAGCAGGTGCAGCGCCATCGCGAATTCCTCGCCCGCTGTGCGCATCGTTGCCGAGCCCCACAGATCGACGATCAACCCGCGCGGCCAGTTACCGTGATCTTGGAGGTGACGGCGCACCAGTTCTTCGCCCAGTTTGACCCCTTGGGCATAGGCGGCACGGGTCGGGACAGACCGGGGGTCGGTGGTGAACAGATTGCGCCCGGTGGGCAGCACATCGCGCCGCCCGCGATAGGGTGAGCCGGAGGGGCCGGCCTCGATCCGCCGCCCATTCAGTGCGGCAATCAGGCTGTTCTGCTCTGACGTAACAGACGCACTCGTATCGTGAGGGGCCTTAACCGCGGGCGCACGGCCCCAGATGTGCAACCCGTCCCCGAACTGGCTTTCCTTGATATCACAGACAAAACGGTCGATGCGGGTGATTGCCTCGGCGCTGCAAGTGGCGCGCTCGAGCCCTAGATCTTCCTCGACCCCAAGGGCCTGCGCCTCGGCCCGGATATCATCCTGCAACCGATCCCGGCGGCGCGGATCAAGCCCGTCCGCGTTTGAAAATTCGTCCAGCAGCGTTTCCAGTCGCACCAATCGGTCGGGCGTCTCGGAGGCTTTATTTGGGGGCGGCAGGTGCCCGAGCGTTACGGCCCCGATACGCCGTTTTGCCTGCGCCGCTTCGCCCGGATCATTCACGATGAAAGGATAGATCACCGGCAGCGCGCCCGTCAGCGCCGCGGGCCAGCAGCCTTGCGACAAGGCCACCGACTTCCCGGGCAGCCATTCGAGCGTGCCATGCGCGCCGATATGGATCAGGGCCTGTGTCTGGGTTTGGAGCCAGAGGTAGAAGGCGACGTAGGCGTGGCAGGGTGTGCGTGACAGGTCGTGATAGTCGTCATCGCGCGCCGCGAAATGCCCCCGCTCGGGTTGCAGCGCGATCAGTGCATTGCCTCGGCGGGTTGCTGCGAAGTGAAACGGACCGTCGGGCGCGTCCCAGCTTTTGAATAGGTCGTCCTGCAAGGATTGGGGCAGGGTTCTTAGGGCAGCGAGATAGTCGTCAAGCGACCACGTAATCGTTTCGGTGGCCAGCGCCGTTTCAAGCGGCGTGTCGGCAGGCGCGACCGTGTGGTCCGCCGCCGTCAAATCGCTCAGGATCGCCTCGCCTGAGGCCAGCGCGTCGAGCCCGACCGCATGGGCCATATTCCAGTCCTTGCCCGGATAGGTGCTGAGGACGAGGGCCAGTTTGCGCTCAGGTGCAGGGGTCGCAGCCAGATCGACCCAGGCCCGCACCCGGTCGGCCACGGCATTGGTGCGCTCGATATCGGCGCTGTGCGCATAGCGCGAAAATTGCAGGTCCGGGTCGCGGGTCTGGGGGGTCTTGAACGAGGTGACGCCGCCGAACAGCCGCCCGTCCACTTCGGGCAGAACCACGTGCATGGCCAGATCGGTGGGGGACAGCCCGCGTTCCGCCTCGGCCCACATGTCGCGGGTCGACGTGGCAAGGGCGACCTGGAACACGGGCACATCGCCTGAGTCGAGCGGTGATGTCCCGGTGCTGCCTTTTCCTGAAAACGCCGTGGCGTTCACGATAGCCGCAGGGCGCAGATGCGCGATCTGGCGGGCCATCCATCCGGCGGCATCCGGGGCCTTGAGCGAGGGGGCGAAAAGGCCAAGGACCTGAAAGCCTTCGGCGCGCAGGGCATCAAACAGGGCCTCAATCGGGGACAGATCGGCAGCGGCAAGATAGGCGCGATAAAAGGTTACGATGACCAGCGGCGCGTCGCTTTCGGGCAAGACCAGCGGGCAACTTACCCCATGCTCCAGGGTCCACGCGCCGACCATCGGCAGAGCCTTTGCCCCCCGTACCGGCCCAGCATACAGCCCCGAGGCCAGCGCCATCTGCGCCAGTGCCGCTTGCGCGGCGACGGTGCCGCCGGTGTCACACAGATGCGCCAGACGGCGCAGGGTCGAGACGGGCAAGGTCGACATCTCGTCCAGTCGGGTATCGACGCGCCCATCGGCAGGCAGGACGGCGAGCGCGATCCCCTTGGTCTGCGCGAGGCTCAACACCTGTTGCAGCCCGTAAGTCCAGTAAGGCACGCCGCCGATCAGCCGGATCAGGATGCCCTTGGCCCCCGCCAGCGTTTGTTCCACGTATGTATCGACCGACAGCGGGTGCTTGAGCCCCACAAGGTTTGCCAGCCGCAGCGTGGGTAATTTGCCCTCCTTGCCGCCGCCCCGATGCCACGCCGCCCCGAACGCGCCCAGATCACTGTCGGAGAAGGACAGCACCACCAGATCCGCGGGCGTCTGCCCCAGATCGGTCGGCGTCTCGGTCTCTTCGAGCCCATGGCTTTCGCGGAAGACGACGTGCATGGCGGGTCCTGATTACTCGGCGGCTGCCAGAGGTTGAACGAGCGCGTTGCGAATGGCTGTGCCGTTCACGTCGTCATGTTCGGCAATCACGACCAAACGGCCCTGACGGGTTTCGTTCGGACCCCACGGGCGGTCATATTGGTGCCGCACCCGCGCGCCCACGGCCTGAACGAGCAGGCGCATGGGTTTGCCCGTCACCGCCGCATACCCTTTGACGCGCAGGATGTTCTGCGCCTTGGCCATCGCCTCGATCCGTGCGACGAGGTCGGCGGGGTCGGTGACTTCGGGGATGTCGATGATCACGGACTCAAAGTCGTCGTGTTCGTGATCTTCATGGCCGTCGTGATGGGAGGGGCGCGCATCCATGTCATCCTCGGCCGCCGCCTCAAGCCCGAGCAAAACCCGCGGGTCCACAACACCTTCGGCCACCTCGACAACGGGCAGGGGGCGAGGAGTTTCGGCGGCGATGATCTCTTTGGCTTTGGCCACACCTTCGGGGCCAGCGAGATCGGGTTTGGTCAGCAGGATGATGTCAGCGCAAGCGATCTGATCCTCGAACACTTCGGACAGCGGCGTTTCGTGGTCCAGACTGTCATCGGCGGCGCGTTGGGCATCGACCGCCGCCACATCCGGGGCAAAGCGACCTGCGGCGACCGCTTCGGCATCGGCCAGCGCGATCACGCCGTCTACGGTGATGCGCGAGCGGATATCGGGCCAGTCAAACGCCTTGAGAAGGGGCTTGGGCAGGGCCAAGCCAGACGTTTCGATCAGGATGTGCTCGGGCTGCGGATCAAGGGCCATCAGCGCCTCGATCGTGGGTATGAAATCATCTGCCACGGTGCAGCAGATACAGCCATTGGCCAGTTCCATGATGTTCTCGGCGGGGCAGTCGGGAATGGCGCAGGATTTCAGGATCTCGCCGTCCACACCCACGTCACCGAATTCGTTCACGATCACCGCCAGACGCTTGCCCTGGGGGTTCTGCATCAGGTGGCGCACAAGGGTCGTCTTGCCAGACCCGAGAAAGCCGGTGATTACGGTGACGGGGATTTTGTTTAGATTTGCCATGAGCTTAGACCTCTTGCGGGGGGATGCGGGCGATGCAATTTTTGCGGAAATGTTCGGGGCGTTCGCGCCATGGCACGATGCCGTCGGCGGTGGCGGCGTATTTGGTGATGCCCTCGACAACCATGTCGGCGTCGCGGTCCTCCATCAGGTTGCCGTAGACGTAGGTCCAGCGACTGGACCCACCGCGGACCGCGACCGAGCAGCCGGAAGAGCAGTTCGACAGACACTCGACCGCCTTCAATGTGACACCTTCGGGCATGGCGCGCGATGCGAGTTCGGCGTGTAGAACTTCACCGGGGCGAGTGCCGCCTTCGGGCATCTCCAATTCACGGCGGCACTTGACGCAAACCAGCAGCTCAACAGGGGGCAAATCGCTCATTCTCAATCCCAAATCTGGGGCGGGGAAAGGGATGGCGGGCGGCCACAGGGCCAACTGTCCCGACACCCGGAACACCCCGTCCGGTTTCGTCACGTCCTTCGCGCTGGCAGGTCTCCCGGCTTGCGGATATCAGGCGTTTGCCCGTCGGCTGCCCCACCTTCCCGGCCTGTTGGCCAGTGGTGCGGGGGCACCCTTCTCCGGTCACGGTCGCGGGGGCGGCTGCGTTTCGATCAGGTTGCCCGGACCTATCGCATTCCCTTTTCACCCCGCGCATTCACCCGGGGCACCAGCACATCCCTAGTGCGCGCGGGGTCGAACCGAGTCAAGGGCACACATCAACGGCTCTGGCGGTTCACGCGATTTAGTGGCACGAACGGGCAAAGCCGCGAAAGGGATCCCCATGGACGACGTCAACGACCGCCACACCGCCAAGATGAAAAAGATCAAGGCCGCGCGCGACAAGATGATGGAAACCAAGACCGAGGAAAAAGGTCTGATCATGGTTCATACCGGCCCCGGCAAAGGAAAGTCCTCGTCCGGGTTCGGGATGATCATGCGCTGCATTTCGCACGGGATCCC
Source organism: uncultured Tateyamaria sp. (assembly GCF_947494755.1). Classification (GTDB taxonomy): domain Bacteria; phylum Pseudomonadota; class Alphaproteobacteria; order Rhodobacterales; family Rhodobacteraceae; genus Tateyamaria. The sequence continues at coordinate 21,302 of NZ_CANLVZ010000002.1, read as the reverse complement.
CTGCGCCGTTGTCCAGTTCATCAAGGGCAATTGGGATACGGGCGAAAAGACGTTTTTGCGCGACCGTTTCGCGGATGAGTGCCGGTTTTTCGTCTCCGGCGAAGGGTTCACATGGGAAACGCAAGACCGCGAACGCGATATTGCCGCTGCTCAAAACGGTTGGAAAATCGCACAGGAACAAATCCTCGACCCCGAAATCCAGTTCGTGCTGCTGGACGAGATCAACATCGCGCTGCGCTACGACTACCTCGACATCGACGAGGTGGTCGATTTCCTGCTGACAAAAAAACCTGCGATGACCCACGTGGTGCTGACCGGGCGCAACGCCAAGCCCGAGCTGATCGAGGCAGCGGATCTGGTGACCGAGATGGCGCTGGTCAAGCACCCGTTCAAGGAAGGGGTGAAGGCGCAAAAGGGTGTGGAGTTCTGAGTGACACGGCCCCTGATCGTCTGGGATTTCGATGGCGTCCTCAACGCCAATATCGTGGAGGGGCGGTTTGTGTGGACCGACCGGCTTTATGCCGATTGGGGCATCCTGCCCGCTGATCTGTCTGCGCATATTTTCGAGTCCGGACTGATCCACGCGGTGTTGCGCGGCGCGCGCGATCTGCGTGACGTGCTGGTCGAGTGGTTCGCGCAGACCGGTCGCGACATAGATGCGGATGCGTTTCTGGCCTATTGGTTCAAACATGATGCGCGCCCTGATGCGCAGATTATGCAGCACCTTCGCGCCCCCCATCTGCGCCATGTCATCGGCACGAACAACGAAGCGCGTCGCGCCGCCTATATTGAGGCCGAGATGGGGTTCGGATCGCTGGTCGAACATGTCTTTTCATCCGGCCGCATGGGCTGCGCCAAACCCGACGCGGATTATTTCGCCCAGATCGAGGCATGGAGCAGTCTGCCGCCAGATCAACACGCACTGATCGATGACACCGCAGCAAATGTAGCCGCTGCGCACGCACGGGGGTGGCGCGCCTTTCACTTTATCGCCGACACCCGCGCGGGCTTGCCCGCCTTTCTGGAGGCCACAGCATGACCGCCCTGATGATCCAGGGCACAGGCTCAAATGTGGGCAAATCCATGCTCGTCGCCGGACTGTGCCGCGCCGCCGTCAAACGCGGCCTCTCCGTCGCCCCGTTCAAGCCGCAGAACATGTCCAACAATGCTGCCGTGACAGCCAATGGTGGCGAAATCGGACGGGCGCAAGCGTTGCAGGCGCTGGCCTGCGGCCTCGAGCCTCACACGGATATGAACCCCATCCTGCTCAAACCCGAAAGCGATGTGGGCAGTCAGGTCGTGGTGCAGGGCAAGCGGCTCGCCACGGTCAAGGCGCGCGCATATGCGGCGCTCAAGCCGCAACTGCTCGACGCGGTGCTCGACAGCTTCAACCGGCTGAAATCACAGTGCGATCTGGTGATTGTCGAAGGGGCGGGCAGCCCGGCCGAGGTTAATCTGCGCGACGGCGACATCGCCAACATGGGCTTTGCGCGGGCCAGTGACACGCCGGTGATCCTGGCAGGTGACATCGACCGCGGCGGCGTGATCGCGCAGATCGTCGGCACGCAGGCCGTGATCGATCAACGGGATGCGGCCATGATCCAGGGGTTCCTGATCAACCGGTTCCGGGGCGATCCGACCCTGTTCGATGACGGGTACGCACTGATCGCGCGGCACACGGGCTGGCCCGGTTTCGGCGTGCTGCCGTGGTTCGCGGATGCGTGGAAACTGCCCGCCGAGGACGCGCTCGACATCGCCACACCCAAGCGCGCGACAGGTCTGCACATCGTGTGCCTCAAACTCTCCCGGATCGCCAACTTTGACGATCTCGACCCGCTGGCACAGGACCCCGGCGTGCGGCTCACGATGCTGCACGCGGGCCAACCGCTGCCAGCGGACACGGATGTGGTCATTATCCCCGGCAGCAAGTCGACGCGCGGCGATCTGGAGTTTCTCAAACAGCAAGGCTGGGACGAAGACCTGCGCGCCCATGTCCGGCGGGGCGGGCACGTGCTGGGCATTTGCGGGGGGTATCAGATGCTTGGACACAGTGTTACGGACCCGGGCGGGATCGAAGGACCGGCAGGAACGGCACCGGGGCTTGGCCTGCTCGACATCGAAACCCAAATGACGGACGATAAACGGCTGACCACGGTCACAGCCTGCCATGTGGCAAGCGGGCGAACCTTTTCGGGATACGAGATCCACAAGGGGCACAGCGACGGCCCTGACTGTATGCGTCCCTTTGCAACGGTCGGCGGGGCGAACGAAGGGGCACGCAGCCCCGATGGGCGCATCAACGGCAGCTACCTGCACGGGATGTTCCGCGATGACGGGTTTCGCACCGCCTGGCTCGCGCAATTTGACGTGGCCGCAAGTGATCAATCCTATGACCAGGCCGTAAACGCGACGCTCGATGCCCTTGCCGACCATATGGAAACCCATCTGGATATCGACCGCATTCTGGGTTGCGCGCGCTGAACCCAAAGCACAGACTGCAGGGCATGCCCCATATCATCCTCGACTATTCCGCCAACCTCGATGCGCAAATCGACATGCCCGGCTTGTGCGTTGCGCTCAAAGACGCAGCTGCTGCCACAGGTGTGTTCCCACCCGCGGGCATCAGGGTCAGGGCGCATGCGGCAGACCATGCGGTCATCGCGGATGGCGACCCAGATCACAGCTTTATCGATATCACGCTCAGGCTTGCGGCAGGGCGCGATGATGCGGCCAAAACCAAAGCGACTGAGGCCGTGTTCGAGGCCGCACGATCCTTCACCGACGACCTGATGCGCCGCCAGCCCTTCATGCTCTCACTCGAGTTGCGCGAGATCGACGCCACCTTCAGCCGCAAGACCAGTTCGATCCGCGACTACCTGCCGCCAGAGATGCACTGACAGCTTCCTTTCGCCAGAAATACCTTGGGGGAGGCCGTCAGGACGGGGGCAAAGCCCCCTGAAATATCGTGTCGCGTCAGCGGCCTTTGGACCCGTCGAACTTGAACTCGGGCAGTTGGTCAAAGGCCAGCTTCAACGCCTCACCCCACCCATTCGATACCGCCAGAAAATAGGGGTCGTCCGCTTCAACCCGGGCGGCGTGCCCCACACAGAGACTGTCAGCGGCATAGGTCACATAGTCCAGCGGCAGGCCGACAGACAGGTTCGATTTGATGGTGGAATCAAAGCTGACCATCAACAGCTTGATCGCCTCTTCGAACGACATGTCGGAATGCTGGGCGCGCACGAGGATCGGCTTGCCGTATTTCGCCTCGCCAATCTGAAAGAACGGACTGTCTTCCGAGGCCTCGATGAAATTGCCTTCGGGATAGATCAGAAACAGGCGCGGCTCGGATCCGGCGATCTGCCCGCCCACGATCATCGTTGCCCCGAACGCGCCGTCGGCTTCCTGACCGGTGGTGGCATTCACGGCAATCACTTCGCGCAGGGTCCGGCCGACTTCGCGCGCGATCTGAAACATCGACGGCGCTTCAAGGATCGAGGGTTTGCGATCCTCCGGGGCCTTGGTGCGTTCGTCGAGCAAAGAAATCACCGATTGGGTCGTGGCCAGATTGCCGGCCGTCATGATCAGGATCGTGCGCTCGCCCGGCACCTCCCAACTGTGCATCTTTTTTACGGTCGAAATGTTGTCGACACCGGCATTCGTGCGTGTGTCCGACATGAAAATCAGGCCCGCGTCCAAGCGCATTCCAACGCAATATGTCATGATCTGGTGTCCCTCAAACGACTCATAGGCAGATATGCCCCGAGTCGCACTATACCTGCGCTATTGTTGCTGAACCTGCAAGGACACTGACATTTCTTCCGCCGCCTGACCGTAACGTAACCCCGAAATCGGGGCGGCACCGCGATAATCAAGGCCGGTGGCGACCCGCACATAGCGCGCATCGGGCGAATATCCGTTTGAAACATCAAAGCCGACCCAGCCCAAATCGGGCACATGCGCCTCGGCCCAGGCGTGGCTTGCAGCCTGCTCCACCCGATCGTCCATCTTGAGATAGCCCGACACATAGCGCGCGGGATACCCCATCAGCCGCGCTGCGGTGATAAACACATGGGCGTGGTCCTGACAGACCCCGTGCCCCGCGCTCAGAACCTCTTCGGCCTTCAAATCCGAAGCGGCCTGATCGGTCGAATAGGGCACAGCCTCAAGGATATGAGCCGACAACATGTGCAGCCGCTCAACCGCCGCGCCGCCCTCGGGCATGGCATCGACAAGTGCCTTGATCTGCGGGCCCGGATGCGTCAGCGCGGTCGAGCGCTGAAACAACCACAGCGGGACAAACCCGCCCTGAGGGCCGACAACGCCCGCACGATCTTCGGCGTCAACCGTGCCACGGCAGGTGATTTCGATCCGCGTCTCGCCGGGATCGAAACTCACAAGGTCAACGGAATTGGCATGTTCATCCTCGAACGAAACCTCAACCTGCCCGCCTTTGACTTCGATCTGCCAATCCACGACCTGCTGGCCGGGGCGCGATTTGGGGCGCAGGCGGATTTGCTGCAACCCGTAGGGCACGGGGGCGTCATAGGTGTAGTGGGTTTTGTGTTGAACGGTCAGGCGCATGATCTCTACTCGCTAAACCGGTAGTCGATTTCGATCTGACGGCCCAAAGCGGTGCTGTCGCGCAAAAAGTCACCGATGAACTCATGCAGACCATAATCAAAGATGGCGTTCATATCCTGCCCCTCAAACCGGGAACAGATCGCCTCCGCCAGGGCATCGCAGGGTTTGGACTCGCCGTACTCCTTGGCGATATAGCCCAGATTTTCGCCGATCTTGCCGTAACAAAAGGCCAGACTGCGGGGCAGACGTCCATCCAGGATCAGGAAATGCGCGATCACGCGGGGGTCGATATCGCCCCCATGCAGCGTCTGATAGGCGCGGGTGGTGGATGTCGCCCTCAGAATCGTTTCCCACTGCACATTGTCAGACGGGCTGCCCACAAGGCGCACGGAGGGCAGCAGGATATAGTATTTCTGATCAAGGATCCGTGCGGTGTTGTCCGCCCGTTCAAAGAACGTTCCGATGCGCGCAAAGTTGTACATGTCGTTGCGCACCATTGTCCCGTGCGAGGCCCCGCGCACGAAGGCGCTGCGCTGTCGGATCACTTGCAGCGCGCGGGGCAGATCGCGGTCGGCCACGGGCTCGGCCAGCGCCTTTTTCAGGACCATGTAGCATTCATTGACCGCTTCCCAGACCTCGCGGGTCAGGGCGGTGCGCACCACGCGCGCATTTTCACGGGCGGCCTCGATACCGGCCATGATCGAGCCCGGATTGTTCGGATCGCGCAGAAGAAAATCGATGATCTTGGGCCCATCAGGCGCACCGTGCATCGCCGTATAGGAACCGTGCAGCCCCGTGGATTGCAGGATCGAGGTCCATTCACTTTCGGCCGCACTCGACCGGGTTAACGAGATGCGCAAACCCGCATCAATCATCCGTGCGGTGTTTTCGGCCCTTTCGAGATAGCGGAACATCCAGAACAATCCGCCTGCGGTTTTGCCCAGCATCGCGCTACTCCTCCAGCACCCAAGTGTCCTTGGTGCCTCCGCCTTGGGACGAATTGACCACAAGTGATCCGGCGGTCAGTGCCACGCGGGTCAACCCCCCGGGCGTGATGTCGATCTTGTCGGGGGAGACGAGCACGAAGGGGCGCAAATCCACATGGCGCGGCGCAAGGCCCGCCTCCGTCAGGATCGGCACGGTCGACAGCGCCAACGTGGGCTGGGCAATGTAGTTGCCGGGGTTCGCCTCCAGCTTGGCGCGGAAGGCCGCAATCTCCTTTTGGGAGGCGGCAGGGCCGACCAACATGCCATAGCCGCCCGAGCCATGGACCTCTTTCACAACCAGTTCGGCGAGGTTGTCGAGCACGTATTTCAACGCATCCGGCTCAGAGCAGCGATGCGTTGGTACGTTCTGCAAGATCGCCTTTTCGCCAGTATAGAACTCAACGATATCAGGCATGTAGCTGTAGATCGCCTTGTCATCCGCGATGCCCGTTCCCGGTGCGTTGGCGATGGTAATCCCGCCAGCGCGATAAACATCCATGATCCCCGGCACGCCCAACATGCTGTCGGGATTAAAGGTCAGCGGGTCCAGATAGTCGTCATCGACCCGGCGATACAGCACATCGATCGGTTTGTAGCCTCGCGTGGTACGCATCGCCACGCGCCCGTCGACCACGCGCAAATCGTGCCCCTCGACCAGTTCGGCCCCCATCTGGTCCGCCAGGAAGGCATGTTCGTAATAGGCCGAGTTGTGAATACCCGGCGTCAGCACCGCCAGTGTCGGTTTGCCATCACAAGCGGGCGGCGCGCAGGCCGACAGGGACTTGCGCAGGCTGTTGGGGTATTGGTTGACCGATTGCACCCGGTTCTTGGAAAACAGCTCGGGGAACATGTGCAGCATCGTCTCGCGATTTTCGAGCATGTAGCTGACACCCGAGGGCGTGCGCGCATTGTCCTCAAGCACAAAAAATTCATCGTCGCCTGTGCGTACCAGATCGGTGCCGACAATATGGGTGTAGATGTCGCCAGGTGGGGCCACCCCGATCATTTGGGCCAAAAACGCTTCGTTGCGTGCCAGCATCTCAGCCGGAAGGCGACCTGCGCGCACGATTTCCTGACGGTGATAAATGTCGTGCAAAAACGCGTTCAGCGCCCGCACCCGCTGTTCGATCCCCTTTGCGACCTTGGCCCATTCGCGCGCCGCAATGATGCGCGGGACCAGATCAAAGGGGATCAGCCGTTCGGTCGCGTCCGGGTCGCCATAGACATTGAAGGTCACGCCAACCAGGCGAAACAACGCCTCGGCTTCTTCGGATTTTTCCAACAGCCGCGCGTTATTTTCGCCGTTGAACCATTTGCAGTAGGCCTCGTAAGGCGGGCGCGGGTCAGCACCGTGGCCGAACATCTCGTCAAAGTACTGGGGTTTATTCACCATTTCTTAAGCCTGCACATTCTGGCCCGTCCCGCAACCGACTTACGTGGGAACGGTGCGCAATGGCGTAATTATGACCAAAAAACGGGCGGTTGCGGGGTCGGCCTGTGGGCAATGCGCGGAGGACGCGCGTGGTTATCACAGCCGCCGTGCGCTCGGGCACTGGACGGGCGCGCGCAATTTCGCGACCATGCTCCGAACCATCTTCGACACGAGGTCCCCCATGTCTGATCCCTGCATCATCTGCATTGCCATCACAGGCTCGGTTCCGCGCAAATCCGACAATCCGGCGGTGCCCGTCACCATATCCGAACAGATCGAAAGCACCCATGCCGCCTTCGAGGCGGGGGCCAGCATTTGCCATGCCCACGTGCGCAATGACGACGAGACGCCCAGTTCGGACCCCGACAAGTTTGCGGCCCTCAAGGAAGGGGTGGAAAAACACTGCCCCGGCATGATCGTGCAGCTTTCGACTGGCGGTCGGTCCGGGGCGGGCAAGGCGCGGGGCGGCATGCTGCCGCTGCGCCCTGACATGGCGTCACTTTCGGTGGGCTCGAACAACTTTCCCACCCGCGTTTATGAGAACCCGCCGGACCTTGTGGACTGGCTGGCAGCCGAGATGGTGGCCCATGACGTCAAGCCCGAGATCGAAGCCTTTGACCTCAGCCACATCTTTCACGCCGCCCTGATGCACAAGCGGGGCCAGATCGCCGACACCCCTTATGTGCAGTTCGTGATGGGTGTGAAAAACGCGATGCCTGCGGATCGCGATGTCTTTGATTTTTATGTGCAAACGGTCAACCGCCTGTTTCCGGGTGCGCCTTGGTGTGCCGCCGGAATCGGGGCCAATCAGCTCGTGTTGAATGAATGGGCCGTGGCTGCGGGCGGCCATGCCCGCACCGGGCTTGAAGACAACGTGCGGTGGGACAAGGCAACGCTTGCGCCTTCCAATGCCGCCCTTGTCACGCGCCTGACCGAGATTTGTGCCAAACATGAGCGCCCCGTGGCCACCCCGGCCCAAGCCCGCGCAATCCTGGGTTTGCGCGCCGCCTGACCGCCGCTCAAATCGGTGGACATGGCCGCCATTTGCCCCCACCCTGATCCCAACGCGAAAAGGATCAGCCCCATGGACATGTCATTCACCCTGCGCCCCGAAAACCGTGATTTGCTGAACCGTGTGTCAGCGATGATCCGGGATGAAATCATGCCGATGGAGGAGGAATACGCCGCCGAAGTCGCCAAAGGCGATCGCTGGCAATATACCGACCGGCAGACCGAAATCCTCGAAGGGTTGAAATCCAAGGCCAAGTCGGCGGGCCTGTGGAACTTCTGGCTGACCGACAGCGACAAGGGCTTTGGCTTGTCCACCGTCGAATACGCTCATTTCGCCGAAGAGATGGGCAAAACACCGTTGGGTGCCGAAGTCTTTAACTGCTCGGCCCCCGATACCGGCAATATGGAGGTGTTCGAGCGCTACGGCACCGACCAGATGAAAGCGGACTGGCTGGCCCCCTTGCTCGAGGGCAAGATCCGCTCGGCCTATCTGATGACCGAACCGGATGTGGCCTCGTCCGATGCGACCAATATTTCGATGTCCTGTGTGCGCGACGGCGATGAGTACGTTCTGAACGGTGAAAAATACTGGGCCAGCGGGGCAGGGGACCCGCGCTGCAAAGTCTATATCGTAATGGTCAAAACCGGCGGCGACGAGAACCCCAAACACAAGCGCCAATCGATGATTGTGGTGCCTGCGGGGACCGAAGGCATCGAAATCCTGCGCCCCATGCTGGTCTATGGCCACGATGATGCGCCGCACGGCCACATGCACATTCGCTTTACCAACGTGCGCGTGCCAGCCGAGAATATCCTGCTTGGCGAAGGGCGCGGGTTCGAGATTTCTCAGGGGCGCCTTGGCCCCGGTCGCATCCACCATTGCATGCGCGCCATCGGGCAGGCGGAAGCGGCGCTGGAACTCATGTGCAAACGCTCGCTGTCGAAAGAGGCCTTTGGCAAGCCGCTCGCCCAACTGGGTGCAAACTACGACATCATCGCTGAGGCGCGGATGGACATCGAAATGGCGCGCCTGTTGTGCCTCAAGGCCGCATGGATGATGGATCAGGGCGATGCCCGTGCCGCCGCCCCCTGGATCAGCCAGATCAAGGTCGTGGCCCCGCGCGTCTCGCTCAAGGTGATTGACGAGGCGGTGCAGATGCACGGCGGGCAGGGCATCAGTCAGGACACGCCGCTGGCCCATGCCTGGACGCATCAGCGCACCCTGCGCCTTGCAGATGGTCCGGACGCGGTCCACCGCCGACAGGTCGCCCGCGCCGAGTTGAAAAAGTACACGCAGCAGAAAATGTAAAACCCCCGCGCGTGCGGCGACAAAAACCTTGCGCGGTGCACCCTTCGCGCCGCAAATAGAGCGCATGTGCGCCACCGTGATCCAGCCATGAAGGACTTCGTCCCCGACACTGCCCCCCTTCGCCCGCCAAGCGAGGTGATGCGGCTGGCGCGCATGGGTGCGATGATGCCCACGCGGCTGAGTTTCCTTCGGGTTCTGGTGCGCCAGCTTTGTGCCGAACGGGCACAGATCACACGGCGGACATGGGACATGACGCCCGAAGGTCATGGTCGCGCCGTGTTCTCGATCACCCTTTCCGGACATACATATTCGCTGGTGGCGGTCTCAAACGACCTGCCCCCTGATCAACGCAGTGACCGCGTGATTGCAACCGCATGGGACGCAGCATTCGTACTGTACGATGGCGTGCCTGATGCGGCAGATGTGGATCGCATCGCTGCCCAAGCCCCCTTGCAAGAGGCGGGCCGCTTTGGTCCGCACGATCTGGTGCTGAGCCGGGCCAACAAATCGGTGCGGATGTGGAACGCTTGCGTTAGCGCGCTGCAATCGGGCACACAACCGGACCCGGCCATGATCCGCGATATCGGCTATCTGATGCGCACGACTGCCGTTTACGGCAACGGCAAATTTGGCATCGCAGACCGGCATTTGATCGCAGATCGCCCGGGCCTTGGTGGCCCCTTCGCGGTCGAGATGCTGGCCGTCTACATGATCCGCCATTTCACGCTGGAACTGGTGCAGCATGTGGGGCGCGGCACCCTTGATCGCAGCCTTGCGCGCCACCTCGGGATCGGCAACGCAACCGGTTTGGGGATGGCCCCGTTTCTGGTGACGCATCCGGTGCTGTTCAACAACTGGATGGTGGCGCGGGAAACGGCGCTGGCGCGGGTGCGCGGGGTGCAGGATGTTACGCCCGATCAGTCCAAGCGGCTGAAAACGCTGGCGGAACGCGCGGCGCGGCATCTGTCGGAGTGGCATGTGCCCGCACCTGATCACGACGCGGCACTGCGCGACCTGCACCGCGACTGGATCCGTTTCAGCACCTGTTTCGAGGCACCCGATACCGTAGAAACCCTCTGGCAAATGGGGCAAAGCGAGTCCGAACCGCTTCAGGAATTGCTGGCCGCCCTGCTGATCGAGGCCTTTCCCGACCTGGTCGATGACCTGGTGGCCGAGATGGGCGACCCGCACGGTCCCCTCACTGTGCCATTCGCCGACACGCAATCGCTCAAATCCGCGATTGAACGGGATTGGGCCTGGGCCTTGCAGCTGGACTATGAGCAGGCCGATGAATGCCGCCGGTTCTGGTATGTGAGCGCGGCCAAGCTGGAACCGCGCCTCGGGGATCGGCACGCCGAACCGGGGGCCGATCTGGAAACACCGCTGGACATCGCGCGCCGGGTGGCAGCGTTGTATGCAGCGCTCAAGGACATCGCGACCCCGGTGTCCGCCTTTCTGGCCAGACATCCGGGGCACGCCCATGCGGCAAGCCGCGTCGCGATCCTCCACCGCTATCCCTACGCTGAAATCCGCGACAACCTGATTGCTGCGACGTGTCGCCCCATTGATATGCTGCGCTGCAAGCTCAGTTTCTTTGGAGCGACGAAGTTCGACCCCAAGTCCGACCTGTGGACCCGGATCACTCTGGCACAGGGCGCACCGCTTGGGGATGAACTGGGGCCGTCGCGCGATGATTGGTGGTTGCCGACAGGGGAATGATGGACTGGTCATGGACGGAATTGCAGGCACTTGGGGTCAAGGCCGCAAGTGGTGCCGGGGTGCCCGCCGCACAGGCGTTGGCCTTTGGTGCGATGTTGCCGCGGCATCTGGCCGATGGTGGGGGCGAAGAGCCGTTGATCCGTGCGCTTGAGGCACCCGATTGTATCGTGACCCTCGCCCACCAGATCGAAGAGATGGTCGAGCGGGCCTCGATCACTCCCAAACCTGTGCGCATGCACCAATCTGATGCGGGCCAGCGCGCGCTGATGATCAGTTGGCTGGCCGGACTGCCTTGTCAGTCGGAAGTGTCCGTGTCAGGCACCGAAGTCCGTGCCGCATTGTCCCTTGCAGCCCCGAGCACGCGGGTGCGTCCCAAACGCATTGCGGTCAGTGAGGTGCTGGCTGCGCAACTGCGCAATTTGGCCGAACGAACCTATGTGCCCGACAGCGATGCCTCACGCAATGTGGGGGCTGGGGCCGGGTTGATGGACCTCGACTAAGTGGTGGCAAACGGGTCGTCAGGATAGCCCACGCCTGCCAGATAGAGACCCTGGGGCGGGCTGACCGGACCACAGGCGGCACGGTCGCGCGCCTCAAGCGCGTCCCGCACGCCATCTACCGTCATCGATTGTGCGCCTACGCGCTCAAGCGTCCCGACAAAGCTGCGCACCTGATTGTGCAGGAACGACCGGGCGCGCACATCAAACTGCGCCTCCGGGCCGTGCGTCCCTTCCACGAGGGTGACATCCAGCCGATCCAACGTCTTGACCGGGCTTTCAGCCTGACAAATGGTCGACCGAAAGGTGGTGAAATCATGCTTGCCCACCAGCTGCGCGGCGGCGGCCTGCATCGCGGCAATATCAAGCTGCGGTTTGACCTGCCAGACCAGCCCCTCAAGATGCGTGGCGGGCGCGCGTCGCATGAGGATGCGAAACAGATAGCGGCGTTCGCGGGCCGAAAAGCGGGCGTGCCAATCCTCTGCGACCTCGACACAATCTAAAATCGCCACGGGGTCCGGGCGCAGATGATAGTTCAGCGCCTCGGACAGCCGAAAGGGGGACCAATCCCGCTCCATATCGCAATGCGCCACCTGGGCAAGCCCATGCACACCCGCATCGGTCCGACCCGCCGCCGCAATAGTGTGATCGCGCGGTTCAAGTTTCGCGAGCGCCGCTTCGATCGCGCCCTGCACCGAATGCTGCGCACGCTGCCGCTGCCAGCCCACGAAGGGGGCACCGTGATATTCGATTTTCAGGGCATAGCGCGGCATGGGCGTGCATCTAACCCCTGCGGCCCGGCCGAGCAATGTGCAAGATGAAAACCAGCGATCCAATTTCATCGTGCCAGGAGAACGCCCGCCGGAGGCTCCGACGATGCCATACCGAGCAATGCTCTGGCACAGTGCCCAACCGCGCCTTATGTACCATCCCAAAGACCAATAAAGGAAAACGCGTGGTTCTGACGACACTTGCCGACGGGGTGCTGAACCTCACCCAAGGCATCTATGACACAGGCGCGGACCTGCTGGGGGAACCGACGATCCGACTTGGGGTCACGGGACTGGCGCGCTCGGGCAAGACGGTGTTCATCACGTCGCTTGTGGCCAACCTGCTGGATCGGGGGCGGATGCCGCATCTTTTGGCGGCTGCCGAGGGGCGTATTGCCGCCGCATATCTGCAACCCCAACCGGACGATACGGTGCCGCGCTTTGACTACGAGGCGCATATGGGTGCCCTTACGGGCACGCCCCCGACGTGGCCCGACAGCACGCGCGCGGTCAGCGAATTGCGCGTCTCGCTTCGGGTGAAACCGAACGGGCTGCTGGCGGGTTTGCAGGGGCCGCGCACCATCCATCTCGATATTATCGACTATCCCGGCGAATGGCTGCTGGATCTGGGGCTGCTCGACCAAGACTATGATGCGTGGAGTGCCGCGACCCTGACCCGCCTGCAAAAGCGCGACAGCGGCGCGGCTTATGCGCAGGTGGCCGCCAGGACCGACGGCACCGCGCGACTGGATGAAGTCGAGGCCAAAACCCTCGCCGCAACCTTCACCGACTATCTGCATACCGTCCGGGCAGAGGGATTTTATGACTGCACGCCGGGCCGCTTTTTGCTGCCGGGGGACCTTGCGGGCAGCCCTGTACTGACCTTCGCGCCGCTGCCTGCGGGCGATGCCCCGCGCAAGTCCCTGCGCCGAGAAATGGCGCGCCGGTTCGAGGCCTACAAGGCTCAGGTCGTGCGCCCCTTCTTTCGCGATCATTTTGCGCGTATTGACCGGCAGGTGGTGCTTGTGGACGCGCTTGGGGCGATCAATGCAGGCCCTGCCGCGCTCAATGACATGCGCGGTGCGATGACCGATATCCTGTCGGCCTTCAAGCCGGGGCGCAACGCGTTTCTGACCCAGATTTTCCGGGGCAAGCGGGTCGAAAAGATCCTCTTTGGGGCGACCAAGGCCGACCATCTGCACCATTCCCAGCATGGTAAATTGACCGCCATCATGGAGGCGCTGACCCGTGACGCCCGCGATCGCGCGCGCTTTGCAGGGGCGGACACGCAGGCCCTTGCCATCGCCGCCCTGCGCGCCACGACCGAAGACACGATGACCCACGAGGGCAAGCCGCTGGACGTGGTACGCGGCACGCTGCTTGAGACCGGCAAACAGGCGGCGTTCTATCCCGGTGCGCTGCCCGAGGACCCGGCCCAAATCCTGAACCCCGCACAGGCCGAGGCCGAAACGTGGCTTGATGCAGACTATCAGATCATGCGGTTTGCGCCTGCGCCGATGACGCTGCGCCCCGGCGACGGGCCGCCGCACATGCGGATGGACCGCGCCGCGCAATTCCTGATCGGGGACCGGTTGTGAGCGTCCATATCCGACCCGCGCGCAGCACGGATGCAGGGGCCGTCGGCGGTATCCTGTCCGAGTTCATCGACACAACGTCGTGGATGCCGCGCCTGCACAGCCGGGCCGAAGATATCGGCTTTGCCGGGCATATGATTGATCAGGGTTGGGTAGAGGTCGCCGAACAAGGTGGGCATGTGATGGGTTTCGCTGCGCGCGATGGGTCCGACGTTCATGCGTTATACATCGCGGCCAAAGCGCGGCGGACCGGGTTGGGCAGTGCCTTGTTGCACAAGATGCAGGATCAGACGGACAGGCTGGATTTGTGGACCTTTCAGGCCAATCTGGACGCGCAGGCATTTTATGCCGCCCATGGCTTTCGCGAAGTGACGCGCACGGACGGCACCCGCAATGACGAAGGACTGCCCGACATTCACCTTACATGGACCAAGGACGCCGCGCCATGACGAAAACCCCCAAAACCGGCCCCGTCCTGTTCGATCTTGAGGACGCGCCTGCCCCTCCGGTGACCGAGGCGGCACCGGTGCCCGACACAGACCTGCCAGCACCTACGGGTGCCGCGATGCAAATGGCCGCACGGGTTGCGACGCGCAGACCGGCCCGACTGACGCGGCTGTTCTGGGGCGTGACCATGGCGTTGCTGACGGCAATGATCAGCGTGGCAGCGTGGGATTTTGTGAACGCATGGATCGCACGCGCGCCTGTCATCGGGTGGATCTTTGCGGCGCTGAGCATCACGTTTGTGACGCTTTTGCTGATCATGGCGCTGCGCGAGTTAGCCGCCCTGCGTAGGCTCACCCGCATTGACGGGTTGCGCCACGCGGCGGCAACCGCGCTGGAAACGCATGACCTCAAAAGCGCGCGGGCCGTGGTAGATCGGCTTGATACGCTCTACCGCGCGCGCCCCGACACGGAATGGGGACGGACCCGGCTGGCCGAGTTGCGCGGGGATCAGATGGACGCGGCAGGCCTTCTGGCCTTGGCCGAGAACACGCTTGTGCGCCCGCTGGACCGTGCGGCCGAGCGCGAGGTCGAGGCGGCAGCGCGGCAGGTCGCAACCGTCACGGCTCTTGTCCCCCTGGCACTTGCGGATGTGGCTGCCGCGCTGACCGCCAACCTGCGCATGATCCGCCGCATCGCCGAGATCTATGGTGGGCGCGGCGGTCTGCTCGGCAGTTGGCGGCTGACACGGGCCGTGATGACGCATCTTGTAGCCACCGGTGCCGTGGCGGTCGGGGATGACCTGCTGGAGCCCGTGCTGGGAGGGTCGATCCTTGGCAAACTCTCGCGCCGCTTTGGCGAAGGGCTGGTGAACGGCGCGTTGACCGCGCGTGTGGGGGTGGCGGCTATGGAAGTCTGCCGCCCGCTTGCATATCTACCGGGACAAAGGCCCAAAGCCCGCGGGCTGGTGAAACAGGCGCTCGGCGGCCTATTTCAAAGCAAGACCTGATATATCCCACGGATTGGACCTGACCTTCATGGAAACATTTGCCGCCGATCTCAGCACGATGGTGCGCACCCCGTTGACCCCTGACCATGTGGCCGCGATGCGCCGCGTGGGCACGCTCGTCGACGTCAAGGCGGGCGAATGGTTCCAGAAAGCGGGTGAGCGGATCGACACGTTTCACTATCTCCTGTCCGGCGAAACCGAAGCGGTGAACGCAGCAACCGGCAAACGCTATGGCGGGGCGACACTTGGGCCGGGGCAGTTTTTTGGCGAGTTGGCATTCCTGAACGGCGGGCGGGCCTTCATAGGCGCACGGGCAGTGGTGGACACGCAACTGCTGTGCGTGCGCCGCGATGACATGCTGAAACTGATGTCCGACATGCCTGAAATGTCCGATATCATCATCACCGTCTTTGCCGCGCGGCGCCGCCGGATGCTGGACAATTCTGAAGGCGGGCTGACCCTGATCGGGGGCGAGGTGGACCGCGACGTGCGCCGCATCGCCAGCTTTGCCGCGCGCAACCGCATCCCCTATGTCGAAGTCGAAATCGACAGCTCCGAAGGCAATGATCTGGCCCGGATGTGCAGCATCAACCGTGCCCATCCGGCTGTGGTCTTTGCCAAACATCAGGTGATCGACCCACCCACCCCGCGCGGTGTAGCCCAGAAACTGGGCCTCGACGTGGCGTTGCGCAAAGAGGACGTCTATGACGTGGCCATCGTTGGCGGCGGGCCTGCGGGTGTCGCCGCGGGTGTCTACGCGGGGGCAGAAGGGCTATGCGCTGTGGTGCTCGAAGATCTGGCCATCGGCGGTCAGGCGGGCACATCCTCGCGCATCGAAAACTACATGGGTTTTCCCACCGGCATCTCGGGCGGCGACCTTGTGGGGCGCGGTGAAATTCAGGCGATGAAGTTTGGCACGCGTTTTGCCGTCCCGGTCCGCGCGCGTCATCTTGAGCAATGCGAAAAGCATCTGTTCCACATCCAGCTAGATTCCGATGAATGGGTATCGGCCAAGGCGCTGATTGTAGCAACAGGCGTGCAATACCGCCGCTTGCCGCTTGAGAAGCTGGAAGAGTTCGAAAGCAACGGCGTCTACTATGCGGCCACCGATGTCGAGGCGCGCTATTGCCGGGACACCGAGGTTGCCGTCATCGGCGGTGGCAACTCGGCCGGGCAGGCGGCCATGTTCCTGACCCGCACCGCCAAGCACGTTCACCTATTGGTGCGCGGTGATGGTTTGGCGGCCTCGATGTCGGACTATCTGCTGCAACGCCTTGAAAGTCATCCCAAAATCACGATCCATCTCTGCACGGCCGTCAAGGAACTGCGTGGCGGTCATGCGCTGGATGGCATCACCGTGCATGACCGCGGCACCGGACAGGATTGGCAGATCAACACCAAGGCGCTGTTCGTGATGGTGGGCGCGGCCCCCAATACCGGCTGGCTGTCCGGCCTTGTCGATCTGGACGAGCGCGGCTTTGTCAAAACCGGTGCAGAGGCGGGCGGGGCCAATGCTTATCAAACCTCGCGCCCCGGTGTCTTTGCCGTGGGCGATGTGCGGGCAGGATCGGTCAAGCGGGTTGCAAGTGCCGTAGGCGAAGGGTCAGTGGTCATGTCCGCCGTGTGGGATCACATCAACGGCTGATTGGCTGTGGATATGGCCCGATCACCGGGTTCCTTGCGATGAGCTGGCTGAAAAGGTCAGTAAATCCTTGCCTTTAGCATGCTGCGCAATATCGCTAAGCTGCCAGCGGGCAGTAAGGGACAGATCATGGAAGCGATGTTGGTGCTGTTGGGGAGCGTGGTCCTCGCCATCCCCGTGGCGGTTGTCTATCTGCTGGTGGCGTCCTCGGGTCTGAGGCGCAGGATCACGGAGTTGGAGACGCAGGTTGCGCGTCTGATGGCAGGGACCGCACCGGCCGCCCAGGCCGCGCCTGCCGCGCGCCCCGACCCCAAGGCCGCCGCCTCAACCCCCGCCAAAGTGCCGGAACCCGAAAAGACGGACGCGGCCCCCGAAAGCGAGGTCGCCGCCGCCCGCGTGATCGCGGCCCGCCGCGCCCGCACCGAAGCCATTGTCGCCACCGAAGCGGCAGAGCCGCGGCCGCCAAGCCCGGTTTCGAAATTGGCAACATGGCTCATCGCCAACTGGTTTTATGCGGTTTCCGCGCTGTCTCTGGCGCTAGCGGGCCTGTTTCTGGTTCAATACGGGGTTGAAAACGGATTGCTGCCGCCCACGGCCCGGGTCCTGGCCGCGCTGGTCTTTGGCGGGGCGTTGATCGCGGGAGGTGAAGTGATCCGCCGGCGGTTCGGCGATAGCCCGGATACCACGACAGCCTATTTACCCTCGGTCTTTTCCGGGGCGGGACTTGTCACGCTGTTTGGCGGGGTGGCCGCTGCGCGGCTGCTTTACGAGTTGATCGGGGTAGAGGTTGCCTTTGTCGGTCTGGCAAGCGTTGGACTTCTGGGCGTGGTGCTGGGGTGGCTGCACGGGCCGCTATTGGCCGCCGTGGGGGTGATCGGGGCTTTTACCGCACCGATGCTGGTGGGCAGCACAGCACCTGTAACGCCGTGGTTGTTCGTATACTTTGGGGTCGTCACCGCCGTTGGGCTGACCATTGATACGGTCCGGCGATGGGCGTGGGTGTCCGCACTCAGCGTGGCGCTTGGATTCGGTATGGGATGGCTGCTGGTGCAAGCCTCCGGCCTTGATATGACGCTTGGGTTTCAGCTTTATGTCACCGTGGTTGTGGCGCTGGCGATCCTGATCCCCGCGCGCGGGTTGACGCCGGATCATGACGGGCCGTTGCTGACCGGCTGGCTGATCAATGTGGCCGGGCCACGACCATGGTTTCCAACGCTTTTGGCGGCTGCGGCGGTGGCTGTGACATCAGCAGGTCTGGGCTGGACCAGCGTGATGGGACCGGAGGCCTTTTGGTGTGCTGTATGCGCCCTTGGGCTGATGGCGGCAGTGCTGACGGTGTGGTCGGTCAAGGCCCAAGCGCTTCAGGATGTTTGCGTTTTGCCGATCGCCGCGCTGATCGCCATGATCGCGCTTGAGGGGACCGAACAGGGGGCGATCTATGCAACCTTTGCGGCAACCTACGCTGAAACGACCGAAGCGCGGTTTCCGCTGACCGTCACCCTGCTGTGGGGGCTTGGTCTGGGCCTGAGCCTGTTGGCCGCTGCGCGCAGCACGCGGCCCGGCTTTCATGTATTGTGGGCGATTGCGGCCGCCTTGATTGCGCCCACCATCGCGGTGGCGATCGAGGTGACGTGGCAACCTGCATCCGTTCTCGGGGCCTACCCATGGGCGCTGCATGCGATCACGATGGGCGCGATCATGGTCAGCCTCGCCGTGCGGTTCGGGCGGCGCGACGGGCCGGACAAGACGCGGGCCTCGTTGTTTGTGCTGTCGGCTTTGGCGTCGATCGCCTTTGCCCTGGTCCTGATCTTTTCGCTGGCGGCATTGACGGTCGCGCTGGCGGTGACGGTGGCTGTTGCGGCAACGCTTGATCGACGGTTCGATCTGCCGTTGATGCAGCTCTTTGTCACGGTTGGCGTTGCGGCTGTCGGGGTGCGGCTGGTGGGCACGCCCGGTCTGGTCTGGGCTGTGGAGGCACCGGTGTGGGAGATCGTGCTGGCCTATGGCGGCGCATTGTCGGCGTTTTGTGTTGGTTTGTGGATGCTGCGCGACAAGCTGCGGGTCACGGCGCAACTGATGCTGGACACCGGCGCGTGGGCGACGGGCGGCATGCTTGCCTCCTTGTTGCTGTTCCGCGCGCTCGAAGCGGCATTGGGGCAGGACGGAATGTTCACGCATTGGGGGCTGGGGCTGTTTGCGGTGATCTGGCTGGGGCTGATGATGGCACAGCTGATCCGGGCCGAGCGGTTGGGCGGGCTGCTGGTCTGGGTGCGCCGCGCGCTGGCGGTGGTGTTCGGCGTCATTGGGTTTTGCGCGCTCGGAGTTGCGCTGACCATTGCATCGCCTTTGGTGTTTGACTGGCTTGGCGATGTGGCGGGGCCGCCGATTGTCAACACGCTGGCGGTGGCCTACCTGCTTCCGGCGCTTGTGCTGGGGCTGGGCGCGCTTCGGCTGCGCACCCACTGGCTGCGCATCGGCTTTGGCGTTGCTGCTGTTGCACTGCTGATTTACTGGGCCTTTACGGCGCTGCGCCATGTCTGGCAGGGCGCACGCGACATGCCGCTCGACAGCGGTTTCACGCAGCCCGAGTTATACAGCTATACCGTGGCGATCCTGGTGACCGGGGCGGCGCTGTTCTATCAGTCGCTCGCGCGCCGCTCGCCTCTGTTGCGCCGGGCCGGGCTGGTGGTGATCGGCTTGGCGGTGGCCAAGGTGTTCCTGATCGATATTTCCGGCCTTGAGGGGCTGACCCGTGTGCTGTCCCTTGTGGTGCTGGGCCTGTCGCTGGCCGCCCTTGCCTGGCTGAACCGGTGGGCGCAAAGCCGATATGAAAGCGCCTAGCGCAACGGATCCCCGCGCGGAAAGGCGGGCAGCAATGTGCCGCAGACCAGGTGGGACAAAATGCGTGGGACAGGCGGGATCATCGACAAGGGAAAGAGGGCGCGATCCCGTAGGACAGGCAGCCATTGGCTGTCGGACTGGTACTGCGGGGTAAAGGCCCAACTCATCGCCTGATAGGTCCGCACGTGCCAGCGGCGCGCGGCGGCGTAGGCGGGCAGGGCCTCTGCAACGGGGTGCGTGTCGAGCGCGCGCGCCAACGCATAGGCATCCAGCAGCGCCATGTTCGCGCCCTGACCCAGTTGCGGGCTCGCCCGATGGGCCGCATCCCCGATGTGAACGATGCCGTTGGCATAAGGCGTGCGCAGGGTGCCATGGGCATAGCGCGCCATCGTCATCTGATCCGGGTGGGTGATCTGGGCGCAAAACGCGTCGAAGTCCGGCCAAAGCGCACTGGCTTGTGTGCGCCACCGTTCCAATCCGGCTGTGCGCCACGTGTCATAGGCTGCGCGCGGCAGCGACCAGAAGATCGCGGCCTGGGGCCTGTTTGCGCCGGGGGGCGTGCCGATGGGCAGGACCCCGAGCATGTTGCTGGCTTTGCGATAGGTCTGGCGCAATTCGTGTTTGGGCAGGTCCGTGTCGTCCGGCCAGTCCACATTGGCCCACAGCGCACCGTAGGGCAGATCAGCGGCCTGCATGGGGGTGAGCGGAGACTGCGCGCCGAGGGCGTCAACAATCAGATCAAACGGGCCAACTGCGGTTCCGTCGCTGAGCGTTAGCGTGGTCTGGCTGGCTGCGGTCACCTGTGCGCCGAGGGCCCGCGTCACCCCTGCTTGTGTCGCCCCGTCCCAGAGCGCCTGAAACAGGGCGTTGCGGTGCAGCGCAAGCCCGACCCGTTGGCCCTGCACCCGGTCATACCAGACATCCAGCACGCGCCGCCCATTGTCGACCTCGTGCCCCAGCATCCGGGTCACCGCATTGCCGGTTGCGCGGACCTGTTCAAGCACTCCGCAAGCGCCCAACACGGCCTGGCCCACGGGTTGGATGACCAAGCCTGATCCAACGGGGGCTGGTGCTGCGAATTGATCAAACAGGGTGACGTCCCGCCCCGCCTGCCGCAACAGGATCGTGAGGGCCAATCCGCCGATCCCCGCCCCTGCAATTGCTATCTTCATCGTCTGGTTTGCCTCAGGTGGTGTTTGCATCACCTTAGGCCATGGGTTTGTGGCCGATATGAGGCATCTTGGCGCGACACCTGATCCAAAGGGCGCTTGCGCGACGCTATTTGTTTGGGGCTCCGCCCTCCCGCCGCAGGCGGGGTGTTATCGTTGAAAGGGCTCCGCCCTCCCGCCAGAGGCGGGGAAGTATCGTTGAGGGGGCTCCGCCCTTCCGCCAGAGGCGGGGAAGTATCGTTGAGGGGGCTCCGCCCTTCCGCCAGAGGCGGGGAAGTATCGTTGAGGGGGCTC
>NZ_CANLVZ010000001.1 GCF_947494755.1 uncultured Tateyamaria sp. | reverse complement strand
TATGCTAACCGGTCAGAAGAGGACCAAAACCTGAACAGAGCTAACTTATAAACACGGACTCTCAGGGGAGCAGGTCACGCCCTCTCTACCAATCTTCTGTGACGCAGCAGGTGTCAGCTTCTGAACGGGCGAATCGAGAGAATGACATAACTGGAGAAGGCTCTTCCGATGCACACGCTGGAGGCTTGCTAACCTTGACCTCTTTGTGGGCATGGGTGGTCTGAGAAAAAGAGCCAGAGTCACCAACGTTGTATTTCCGACGCCAAGAGACTATATGAGAGATACGAAAATTGCGGTTCTCTGCGGCATAGGCGCATCAGCCTGCCAGAGCGGGCCACAATCATCCATCATGAAAATTAAGCTGTCACGTCCTGTAGCAGGGATCTGATGTTTGGGAAGGTTGCCGATGTTATCGCGCACGACCACGTCAGTTGTGACATTTCTTCATCCGTTTGTGGTCGCGGGCTACACTAATGAACTGCCTGCGGGCGAATACGAAGTGTTGGCAGACGACGAAGTCATGCAGTGCCACAGCTTTGCTGCGTACCGACGGACCGCGACGTTTCTATTGATCAATTTGCACGCAGGAAAGTCAGAGCTACGCGCAGTGGATCACCGAGACCTGGAGTTGGCTCTGGCGCAGGATCAGGCCAACGCAAACACGAACGTAATCAAAAATAGTGCGGCGGCGCTTTCTCCGTCAGAGGATCAAAAATGACATTTCCAGAATGGACGAAACCCGGTGTTTACGGCGCCTTGGTTGGCGCAGTTGCTGTCTCTATTCTTGGCTTCACTTGGGGCGGCTGGACAACTGCAGGCAGTGCAGACGAGATGGCCCAAAGCTTTGCGGCAGAGGAAGTCACATTGGCGATGGTGCCAGTTTGCCTAAATCTGTCAGAAGCAGATACAGAACGCGCCGCAAAACTAGCGACACTTCAAGAAGCTTCAAGCTTTCAGCGACGCAAAGCCATGATGGAAACCGGCTGGGCCACATTGCCGGGCACTGATACCCCAAGCCGGGATCTGGCAGCCGCGTGTCTTGCGGGGCTTGAGTTAGATGGAGCGTAAATCACAGTTAACGGAGCCTCGACCCCCGCAATCTATCACTGCCCATATCCCAGCGGACACACCAAAATTCGTGGCCCTATTTATGGGTTCGATTATTGCACTCCTGCTGTTTGCACTACCAGCATTTGCCCAAACCGCCACTCAGCCCATGCCTGAGAACGCCAGTGCGAAAAGTTACGGTGATGGGTGGGAATGTAACATTGGATTCCGGCTGAACGAAAATGCCTGCGTCGCTGTGATTGTGCCGCAAAACGCATACGACACGAACCGGTCCTACGGTTCCGGTTGGGAATGTCTGCATGGGTTTCGCAGGACCGACGAAACTGCATGTGTTGCAATAGAGGTGCCTGAGGGTGGGTTTTTGGATCCGTCAGGTGAGCGGTGGCGGTGTTTGCGCGGCTTCATCAAGGTTGATGACACATGTCAGGAGATCGTCCTGCCAGCGAATGCATATTTGGCAGATGCCTCATATGGCTCGACGTGGACGTGCGAACGTGGGTCCGAAGAAACTGGCGACCTGTGTACTGCCATTGCGGTTCCGGCCAACGCCTATCTAAATGGATCAGGATACGGCCAGCCTTGGACATGTGAGCGCGGCTTCTTTGAACAGGACGGTCTGTGCGCAGCCGTCGCGATCCCCGCAAATGCATATTTCGACGACGCAACCTACGGCACAGGGTGGAAGTGCGAACGTGGATACGAAGCCTCAGGCGAGGCATGCGAATTCATAAACGTTCCCGAAAACGCGCATCTGGACAGGTCGGGCAACCGTTGGGAGTGCAACAAAAATTTCCAAAAATCAAAGGGGCTGTGCGTGCTTAACAATTAGGCGCAAAGCACGGCAACACGGACTTCAAAATGCGCAGGTGAGGACAGTTATGTCCTCCGTGCCAACACAAAAAGGGAACTACAATGGAAACCAAATCTGAAACTGTCGACACCATCCGCCGTCCCGTCAGAGGCGCGCAAGCGCCACCAATGACCCACAGCGAACCCAAACATGCGACTTCAATCAGGCCGGTCACAGCGCCACCAACTGCAGTCGTCTATTGCGAAGGGAACTTCGCGCAAATCGATGGCAAGACTGCGAATGGCCTCGTGCGCCATTCGGAGGCGTATCGGATCCTTTCTGTCATCGACAGCACCTATGGCGGACAAGACAGCGGATCTGTTCTCGACGATGCAGTGAACCACATACCGATCTTTGGTGATCTGGATGCTGCGGTTGCACATCAAGCTGTCATTCCCGATACGATGATCTATGGGATGGCCCCCTCGACAGGGCGTCTTTCACCTGCGGACCGGGGCGTTGTTCTGAAAGCAATTGAGCTTGGTATGAACATCGTGAGCGGGCTGCATGAGTATCTGAGCGACGACCATCAGATAGCCACCGCCGCATCCGAACGGAATGTCACGATTCGGGACATCCGCAAGCCGAAACCCAGCAAAGACATGCGCCTGTTCGATGGCAGTGTCAGTGATGTCAAAGCTCTGCGCATAGCAGTTCTTGGGACAGATTGTGCCATAGGCAAGCGCACAACGGCGACCGTTTTGGCACGCGCCCTGAATGCAAAGGGCATCAAGACGGTGCTTGTCGGCACGGGCCAGACCGGCCTGATGCAAGGCGCAAAGTACGGGATCGCAATGGATGCCGTGCCGCCCCAGTTCTGCTGTGGCGAGCTTGAAGGCGCGATTGTTGCGGCTTCTGAAGTTGAACAACCCGATGTTATTTTGATCGAAGGTCAGGGCGCACTGAGCCATCCCACATTCTGCACATCTGCGTTTATCCTGCGTGGTAGCCAGCCAGATGCTGTCATCCTCCAGCACGCCCCCAAACGTGCACATCGCTGCGATTTCCCTAGCATGTCAATGCCCGCCCCATCGAGTGAGATTGCGTTGATCGAAGCCTTTGCAGATACAAAGGTCATCGGTGTCACGCTCAATCATGAGGGGATGTCTGACGCCGAAATAACCGACACCATCGCGGCGCAATCACAGAAACTCGGGTTGCCTGTCACCGATGCATTGGCCCGACCGGCTGCCCATTTGCTTGCGATGGTGGTGGCCGCATACCCCGGTTTGACGCAAAGGCCAATCATGGCCGCGATATGAACTGCCCGCGCATCGAAGTGGATTTGAGCAAGATACGTCGCAACACACAAACCGTCGCTCGGCGGTTGGGTCCGCGTGAAATTGGAGTCACAGGCGTTACCAAGGCTGTCTGCGGGCATCCTGCGATCGCTCAGGCTATGCTGGACGGGGGGGCCTTTGGGCTCGCGGATGCACGTATCAACAACGTGCAGAGGCTACGTCAAGCAGGCATCACCTGCCCGGTCACGCTGATCCGAACGCCGATGTTAAGTCAGGTCGATGAGGTCGTTCAGCTCTGTGAAGCGAGCTATAACACAGAGATTGCTGTCATTGCGGCCTTGGCGTCTGCCGCCATCCGCAAAGATAAGGTTCACGGTATCATACTGATGGTCGAGATGGGCGATCAGCGCGACGGGATATTACCCGAGAACTTGGCTGACATTGCGCGACAGGTCATGAAAATGCCTGGCGCCGTATTGAAAGGCATTGGCGCAAACTTTGCCTGTCTGAGCAGGATCGCCCCCACTGCGTCTCAAATGGCCTCTCTTTACGACCTCGCGAACGAAATTGAGGGCGTGTGTGGCCCATTCTTGAAAACCGTGTCCGGTGGCAACTCTGCAAACTTGCCTTGGGCACTTGGAAGTCAAGATACTGGCCGTATCAACGACCTAAGACTGGGGGAGGCAATTCTTCTGGGTGTTGAACCAGTGTCTGGCGACCGGATCGGAGGAATGCACACGGACGCCTTCACCCTTATCGCCGAAGTTATCGAAACGGGTGAGAAGCCTGCGCCTTTCCCCATTGCCTTGGTCGATCCAACTTTGGCAAAACTTCGCATCGTGCCAACCAATGGTGTCTCCACGCGTCTTATCCTCGCGATGGGACATCAGGACACGGACGTTCTGGGGCTTTCAATGCCTGAAGGGTGCATAATGATCGGCGCAACCAGCGATCATCTCCTCATTGGGGCGAACCGATCCACGCTGAGGTTGGGATCCGAAGTGAGGTTTCAGATGAATTACAAGGCGCTGATGCATGCAATGGCCGCACCCGACATCGAAGTGAAACCACTCTATGATCTGCCCGTAAAACAACCGCGACAAATCCAGGGCAAGTCCGAACATCTTACGCTGGTTTGAAAAAGCTCGCCTAGACGAACGAACCTCAAATCAAAAAAAAGGAGACCGAAAATTGGTGAAGCTCACAAAAAAGAATGTGTTTAAAGCGTATGACGCTAAGCCAGAGACCCCAATGGACAAGACGACGCGTGTTGTCAGGAAGATGGTTGATGAAGACGCGGAAGAACGACAAGCTAAAATTACCCGACTTCGCAACGCCCGCCTCGACAGAGAAGCGAACACACCACCAGAAACCAAGGCCACAGCAGCGCGCAAAAAACGCCGATCTTAGGCCGCTCCCAAACTTCCCAATCACCCCTCGCTCCCTCTAAGGATAAATCCATGACAAGCTCAGAGCAGACCGCAGAGAAAATTCACTATATCTGCCAGACATATGTAGAAACGAAGGCTGGGCGTGATGGACATGCTGGCCTAAAAATTGCCAAGCAATACGAATATTCCACAGCGTCGGAGGCACAAAACAGAGCCGAACGAGAAGCTGTATCCGAAGATTGCGCGGGAGCCGACGCCTACATGGTAATTGAGGACCCAAACAGCGGAGAAGTTGGAACGCCAAGTTTCCTTATTAGGCTGGGCAATGTTCCGGAATTTGACGATTTCTAGAATTCTAAGAATAGCTATGTCTTGCCCGAAGGCCGTCTTCCACGATCCAGATAGCTTGAATCAGACAAGCGGTGATTGTTGTAAATACAGTGAATTCACACTTCCTCCCGCGCGTCGATATTTCTAATACCGCGCAGCGAATGCGCGGTCTGAATTTGACATCATAGAGCCAGGTTAAATGGCCGCATCGGCGACGTGGTCTGCAACGCAGCGATAAACATGCCGCAAGCGCGAAGCGATGCTGCGTCAGCGAAGATCAAAAAACGAATGGCGGCAAAGTCCCGCAGAGCGGACATAGAAGCGCCCCCCTCCCCCTCAAACAGCGTCCGGCGCGAATTTGCGCCACACCGGCGTGATCACCTTCTCCCCCACCGGGATCAGCACGAACCCCAAGGCCAGTCCCAGCACGCCGTCAATCGCCGCCTTCGTGAACCACGCCACGGTGCCTGACGCATCGCCCACGGCCCCCGCCACCGCCTTGCCCGCGCCATAGATCACGTCCTCCGGCCCGTGCCAGCCCATCTCGGCCAGCCCGTGTACGATGATCGACCCGCCGACCCAGAGCATCGCGGCGGTGCCCACGATGGTAAGCAGCTTCATGAAGCCCGGCATGACCTTGACGATCCCCCGCCCGATCGCGCGTGTCACACCCAGACGGCCCCTGTTGGACATCGCAAGGCCCACATCGTCCGCCTTCACGATCAGCGCGACCGAGCCATAAACGGCCACGGTGATCATGATGGCGACGGCGGCCAGTGTCGCGGCCTCCATCCAGAAATTGCTTTCGGGGATCGCGGCAAGCGAGATGGTCATGATCTCGGCAGACAGGATAAAGTCGGTCTTGATCGCACCCTTGGCTTTTTCTTCCTCCAGATGGGCGGGGTCTTCGACGGTGTTTTCCTTGCCCTCGTAATCCTCGTGGCCATGGCCCCAGCCCAGCACATGGGCGACCTTTTCGGCCCCTTCAAAACACAGATACCCACCCCCCAGCATAAGCAGCGGCGGAATGGCCCAGGGCGCAAAGGCCGACAGCGCAAGACCGGCGGGCAGCAGGTAGACCAGCTTGTTGATCATCGACCCCTTGGCGATGCGCCAGATGATCGGCAATTCGCGGTCGGCGGCAAAGCCTTGCACGTATTTGGGGGTCACGGCGGCATCGTCAATCACGGCCCCTGCCGCTTTTGATCCGGCCTTGACCGCCTGGCTGACCACATCATCGACACTGGCCGCCGCGATCTTGGCGATTCCCGCCACATCATCCAAAAGTGCCAAAAGACCGCTCATACCGTCCGCTCCGATTGTGTGCCTGTCTGTGTTAGCGCCCGACAGGCCGAAAAGTTCCACCACGTGTTAGCGCCAACTGTATACCATTGAACACCTTTATCGCTAACACTTTGTTTTTCCGCCTCTTTCAGGGTTCTCAGACCACAGTGCTAGGGCTAAGAGTTTCGCAATACTTAACGCGGCACGGCATGAAGGACCACGTTTTATGACAATCAAAGTTGGCATCAACGGGTTCGGACGCATTGGACGCTGCACCCTGTCCCACATCGTCACCTCCATGCGCAACGACATCGACGTGGTGGCGGTGAACGCGACGGGGCCGCTGGAAACGGCGGCCCATCTGATGAAATATGACAGCATCCATGGCCGGTTCCCGAACGATATTACGGTCGCGAACAACACGATGGATCTGGGGCGCGGACCGATCCGGATGATGTCGACCTACGACATGAGCAGCCTCGATTGGGAGGGTGTCGATGTGGTGCTGGAATGCACCGGGAAGTTCAATGACGGGCACAAGGCCGCCGTCCACATGGACCGTGGCGCGGGCAAGGTGCTGCTGTCGGCCCCGGGCAAGAACGTGGACAAGACCATCGTGTTCGGGGTCAATGACGACCTGCTGGCGGCCAATGACCGGATGATTTCGAACGGGTCTTGCACCACCAATTGTCTGGCCCCGCTGGCATCGGTGCTGGACGCGGCAATCGGGATCGAACGCGGGGTAATGACGACCATCCACAGCTATACCGGCGACCAGCCAACGCTGGATCGCCGCCACGACGATTTGTACCGGGCGCGCGCTGCGGCGATGGCGATGATCCCGACCTCGACCGGGGCCGCCAAGGCGCTCGGCGAGGTGTTGCCAAATCTCGCGGGCAAGCTGGATGGCACATCCATGCGAGTGCCGACCCCCAATGTCTCGGCGGTGGATCTGACCTTCGAGGCAGGGCGCGATGTGACCGTCGAAGAGGTGAACGCCGTCATGGCAGAGGCCGCGCGCGGGCCCATGGGCCGGGTGCTGGCCTATGATGATGAGGCAAAGGTGTCGATTGATTTCAACCATACCGAACACTCCTCCATCTTTGCGCCCGAGCAGACCAAGGTGGTCGGCAACCGCTTGGTACGGGTGCTGGCCTGGTATGACAATGAATGGGCGTTTTCGGCCCGTATGGCGGATGTGGCCGTTGCGATGGGCCGGCTGAACTAAGCGCGCACACCGCTTGCAAGGATGGGGCGGTGCTGTCACAACGGCGCTGCCTTTTTCGTTTCAGGACCGCAGCCCGCCATGACCAACCGCATCGCATTTTTCCTTGGGTTGATCATCGTGATCGCAATTGTCGTCGACGTGACACTGTACGGGAACGAACATCTTATTTTCCTTGCCAAAAAGCTGGCTGAACTGCTGGAATGGATGGCCTTCTGGCGCTGAGCATACGGGCGGCGATCCGCCCTGCCCGGTTGACACTCCCGCTTAAATCGCGTTGTTAGCGATAACGGCATACAGCGCCATGCGCGGCGTGCCCGACTTGCATTCTGACACCAGATACGGGGGCTATCATGGCCATCAAAGTTGCGATTAACGGATTTGGCCGCATTGGCCGCAATGTGCTGCGCGCGATCATCGAAAGCGGGCGAACGGATATCGAGGTCGTGGCGATCAACGATCTGGGTCCGGTCGAAACCAATGCACATCTGCTGCAATACGACAGCGTCCACGGCCGCTTTCCGGTGCAGGTGAAAACCGGTGCCGACAGCATTGACGTGGGCACCGGCCCGATCAAGGTCTCTGCCGAGCGCAACCCCGCCGACCTGCCTTGGGGCCACGTGGATATCGTGCTGGAATGCACTGGTATCTTCACGTCCAAAGACGCCTGCCAGGCGCATCTGGAAAACGGGTCGAGCCGGGTTCTGATCTCGGCCCCCGGCACAAATGCAGACAAAACAATTGTCTACGGCGTGAACCACGGTCAGCTTTCGGGCGATGATGTGATCGTATCCAACGCCTCCTGCACGACCAACTGCCTGACACCCGTAGCCAAGGTGCTGCACGATCAGTTCGGGATCAAGCGCGGTTTCATGACCACGGTGCACAGCTATACCGGCGACCAGCCGACGCTCGATACGATGCACAAGGACCTCTACCGCGCGCGCGCGGCAGCCTTGTCGATGATCCCGACCTCGACCGGCGCGGCCAAGGCCGTCGGCCTCGTGATGCCCGAGTTGAACGGCAAGCTCGACGGCGTTGCGATCCGCGTGCCTACACCCAACGTATCCTGCGTGGACCTCACCGTCGAAGTCGATAGCGACGTCACAGCCGAGCAGATCAACGCCGCAATGTCCGAGGCTGCGGCTGACGGCCCGTTGAAAGGCGTGCTCGGGGTGACGGATGCCAAGCTCGTGTCGATGGACTTCAACCACGACCCCCACTCGTCGATCTTTGCCACCGACCAGACCAAGGTGATGGACGGCAACATGGTGCGGATCCTGTCGTGGTATGACAACGAATGGGGCTTTTCGAACCGCATGGGCGACACGGCGGTCGAGATGGGCAAGTATTTGTAAGCCGCTTCGGCAGTTTAGAAATTTGGGAGGGCATCGCTTTGGCGGTGCCTTTTTTTGTTCGGTTTGCGTTTGGTGCGAAGGTCAGCAATGAGCCCAAAATGCATGATGCTGCGCTGTGCTCGAACGGCGGCTTTCGAGAGTCGAGAAACAAATAGCGGATGTTCTTAGGGGTGCTGCCCAACCCACCCACAATGGGCGCAAACAACTGTAGATTTGAAGTTGGTGAAGAGACCATCTGTAATGGAATCGAGTGAGCCAAGCTGTTTTCTTAACGCTGAAATTCGTGAGGGTTCAGTCCGGGGTTTGGCGATACTATCGGCGTGCTTAAACTCCCTTTTGTTGTAGTCATCCAGCCAGTCAGCACCCACACCAAAGACATCATCGTTTTTGTAGATGCCCATTTCCGCGTCAAGCAGCCACCATTCATGGTCGCCATCACAAGTAGGACACTCGAAACCACCATTTTCTCCGGCTGTGAGCCACGTTGCGAAGTCGACCTCCCCTTCAGCGGCGGCCAATCCAGATGCGAAGTAGTGTGACGGATCGGCCTTGTAAGCTTCGATGGATAAAGCACCTACTTGCGGAAGGCTTCTCTCGAACTCTTCTGCTGCAGCTTGGCCAACCGGTGTTTTCAGCCATGCATTGTCGTGTGTGCAAGAAACGCCAGAGTAGTCGGTATGGGCAGGTTGCTGTCCTGCCAAGGCTAAACCGCCCATTAGATTTGCGATCATAAGACGTGGTTTGCCTGTCAAGTTCTCGGCAAGACGCAACAGGTGTGGGATGGCTAGATAGCTGGCGGGATAGGTTGTTCCTTGATGCAGTAAGGCTGAGAAAAAAAGATAGTCAGCGGCCTCGTCGCTCCACTCTTTTTCTAGTTCTGCCAAAAGCACATTAGCACCAACACCATAGCAGTGCGGAGCCGCGTCCCAAACAGGGTCATCATACGGAAATGGCGTCATTTCAAGCGTTCACCGAAGAAGCCAATCAACTCGAAAAACAGTCATTCGCGCAGACGCAGCGAAAGTCAACTTCGTCCGCAAACCAGAGATCCAACCCCCACCAACAAAAAGCCCCCGCACTTCCGTGCGGAGGCCTCTTCCTTTTTCTAAGACCGACCTACTCGGCAGGCGACAAACCGTTTCCGGTCGCACCCTCGATCTCGGAATGGACCGACGGCACGCCTGCCGCTTCACGGCGGCTGTCATTGTAGATCGCCTTGATCAGTGCGATGCACATCAACACCATCACCACCGAGAACGGCAGCGCGCCGATGACCATCGCGGTCTGGATCGCCGATGTGCCGCCTGACAACAGCAGCCCCCCAACAACAAGGCCAAGCGCGATACCCCAGAACATGATATGTGGGCGCGCCTTGGGACCTTCGTCGCCGGCTGCATTGATGGTGTTCACGATCAACACCGCGGAGTCCGCAGAGGTCACAAGGAACGTCATCAGCAGCACAACGATCAAAAGCGCCATACCCCAGGCCAGGGCCTGCGCGACGGGGGCGAGCATGAATTCGGTCATGGCAAAGATCTTGTCGCCATTGGCCGCATCAAAGATGACACCATTGGCCCCGCCGTTCAACTCAAGATCGATGGCCGTGCCGCCTGCCCAGGCGAACCAGACAAAGCACATCAGCGCAGGCACGATCATCGCACCCAACACGAACTCACGGATGCTGCGCCCGCGCGAAATGCGCGCAAGGAACAGGCCCACAAATGGTGCAAAGGCAATCCACCAAGCCCAGTAGAACACAGGCCACCAGCCCTGCCATTGAGTGAGCAGGAAGGCTTCGGACCCTTCAACACCGTCGGAGGTGAAGACGTTGAAGCTCATCGCTGGCAGTGCGACCAGATAGTCCCAGATGCCCACCACCATTGCAGTGGCCCCGAACCATGTGGCCCCAAAGATGATGAAGAACCCAAGCAGGAAGATCGACAACACCATGTTGATGTTGGAGAGCCACTTGATGCCCTTCCCCACACCGGACAATGCCGAAAGCGTCGAGGCCCCCATGATCGCGAGCAAGGCGACCACGATGCCCACAAAGGTGGCCCCGCCATCTTCGTTCATCAAACCGCCGATGCCGATCCGGGTCAGACCCGCAACGAACTGCTCAACCCCGAACCCGAGGGTTTGGGCGACGCCAAGAATGGTCGCAACCACAGCAACAATGTCGATGACATGGCCAAGCTTGCCCGAGAGCGACGACCCAAAAAGCGGGGTCAGGGCCGAGCGGATGGTCAGCGGCAAACCACGGCGATAGCTGAAGAACGCCAGCGACAGGCCAGCAACCGCGTAGCAGGCCCAAGCACCAAGACCCCAATGCAGGAACGACCACTTATAGGCCATACGCACGTTATCTGCGGCCCCGCCGGTCGTGATCCCTTGAATGGTTTCGGGGTTTGACCCGAAATGCGCCACAGGCTCGGCCACGGCCCAGGTCAACATGCCCACACCGATCCCCGCACCGAACATCATCGAAAACCAAGAGAAGTTGGTGAATTCCGGCTTCTCGCCCGGCTGCCCAAGGTTCAACCTGCCCGCCGCTGGCCACAGGGCAAGGCCCAGACACACGATGATAAAGAATGCGACGACCCAGATATACCAAGCCGCAAAGTTCGACAGAATGACGGAGTTGAGATCGCCAAGCACACGGCCCGACTGTGTCGGCCAAAAGATGCACCAGACGACAAGCACCGAAATGATCATCTTGCTGACCACGGTGACGTCGACGCTGAACCCCCGATAAAAACCGCTGCTCGCGGTCTTAATCGGTAGCTCCGTCAATGGAGGTTGAATGGACATGGCTTCCTTCCTGTTTTTCATTTTTTTGTAAGGCACAGGAAACCACGGCGCGCCCGATACGCGAAATGTTAATTCCGGGTTTTACCGCCGAAAACGTCATTCAGGTGGTCGTTTTGCGCGTATTGGTGAAAATCACCGTCAATTCTTCACCTTTCGGCAGGTTAACGCGCATTCGCTACTGAAGGTGTCGGGGCCTTGACACAGGCCCAAATGTATCAGGATTTTGCCATCCTCGCAGACCGGCATGGTTCGGCACGCGGGTCTAAAGCGCCTTTGAGATCGCCTCGGCATGGCCCTTGATCGCGTCCATGTCGCCCATGGTCCCGGGCGCGCGCATCGCCACGCCTTCGTGGCGGGGATGGATGTGGAAATGGAGGTGGAAGACCTCCTGACCGCCTGCCGTCTCATTGAACTGCTGCAAGGTGATTCCGTCCGCCGCAAAGGCCGTCTTGGCCGCGTTGGCCACCCGTCTGACGGTCGCCATGACAGCGGCCAATTGCGCGTCCGAGGCATCTAGCACATTGCGGCATGGCGTCTTGGGGATCACTAGGCAATGCCCGTCCGTGCGCGGCATGATATCCATGAAACACAAGGTCTCGTCATCCTCGTAGACCTTGAAGGACGGGATCTCGCCCCGCAGAATCTTGGCAAAGATGTTCTGGTTGTCATAGGCGGTCATTGCGGCGTGCTCTCCCGTATATGGTGCTGCGCCCCACGAGGTTTAGGGGGCGCTGGAAACGATGCAAGGATCGTGGCGCAATCAGGCGTTGACGTCCACAACCACGCGGCCCTTGACCTGACCGGCCAGAATATCCGCACCAAGTTTGGGCAGATCGGACAGGGTTGCGGGCTGCACCATGTCTTCGAGCTTGTCCATGGGCAGATCCTTGGCGATGCGGCTCCACGCGCGCAGCCGGTTGTCGTATGGCTGCATCACAGAGTCGATGCCAAGCAGGTTCACACCGCGCAGCAGGAAGGGAATGACCGTGGCCGGCAGGCCCGCACCACCCGCCAGACCAACGGCCGCCACGCTGGCCCCGTATTCCATCTGACCCAACACACGGGCCAGCATCGCGCCGCCGACAGCATCGACACAGCCACCCCAGGTCTCGCCCTCAAGGGGACGTTTGACTGTTTCGTTGATCTCTTCACGCGCGACAATCTGGCTCGCGCCAAGCGCGGTGAGGTAGTCGGCTGTTTCAGGGCGCCCCGTGACACCGGCCACCTTGTGACCCAGATTTGCCAGGATCGCAGTGGCAACAGACCCGACACCCCCTGCTGCGCCGGTCACCAGGACAGGGCCAGCCTTCAACCCTTGATCTTCCAACGCCATTACAGCCAGCATCGCTGTGAAACCAGCCGTGCCCACCGCCATCGCCTGCCGGGTATCGAGGCCGTCGGGCAGCGGGACAAGCCAGTCGGCCTTAACCCGTGCCTTCTGAGAGTATCCCCCCCAATGCGCCTCACCTACCCGCCATCCGGTCAGCACAACCTTGTCGCCGGGGGCATAGCGGTCATCGTCTGATGCCTCGACGGTGCCTGCAAAATCAATGCCCGGAATGTGGGGATAGTTGCGCACCAACCCACCGCCGGGACCAATGCAAAGCCCATCCTTGTAATTGACGGTGGAATACTCGACCGCGACGGTCACCTCTCCGGCAGGCAGATCATCCAGCGACATCTGGCGCACCACAGCGGAGGTCTTGCCGCTGTCTTCATCCTTGTCCACCACCAACGCATCAAACATATCGCTCTCCTGTCCGGGGGCTGATCCCCTGCTTCATTTCGCCAAATAAACCGCGGGGTCTGGGGCAGCGCCCCAGTCCGACGATCAAATCCAGAACGCATCCTGCACTGTTGCGCGGGCCATACCATCCGGTGTCTCAACTTCCAACGGGGTGCCGGGATCCCAATGCGTCATGCGCACCATACCAATGGCCACATTGGTCTCAAAATCGGGGGACCAGGCGGCAGATGTCACCTGCCCAACCCGCTTGCCACCACCATAAAGCGGCCACACCCGATCACATCCGGGCACCGGATCTCCATGGATCGCGATCGGGCGGATCTGCTGGACAGGGCCTTCCTTGGACACCCGCAACAACGCGTCGCGCCCGATACAGCCAATCGCCGTTTGCGTGTCGCAGAACCGGCCCAGACCGCATTCATGCGGGGTGTTGTCGTCGGTCATGTCGTTGCCGTAGGACAGCAAGCCCGCCTCGATCCGCTCGATCCCGTTGGGGCAGCCTGCGCGCACGTTGAGGTCCTCACCGGCGGCAAACAGCACCTCCCAAAGCGGCATTCCGATTTCGGTGCCATCAACGTAAATTTCGAACCCACCCTGCTTGGAATAGCCCGAGCGCGCGATCGCCAGATCGCGCCCCTCGAACTGGAACATGTCAAAGCGGAAAAATCGGATGTCGCGGATGCGGTCGCCAAAGACGCGCGCCATCAGGTCGTCTGATTTCGGCCCCTGCACTGCAAGCGGAGAGATATCGGGCTCATCCACCAGCACGTCCAGACGATAGCCGTTGGCGATGCCCTTGACCCAGAGCAGCAGATCGGAATCCGCAATGGAAATCCACCACCGATCCTCGCTCAGCTTGACCGCCACTGGGTCATTCAACATGCCGCCCGTCTCATCCACGATGGGCACATAGTAACACTGTCCCGGCAGCATCCGGCGCAGATCGCGCGGGGTGAGCATCTGCATCAAACGCCCCGCATCCGGTCCGCGCAGCTCGACCTGCCGCTCGACCGACACATCCCAGACCTGCACGTGATCTTTCAGATGGCGATAATCTGCCTCAACGCTCTCGAAAACCGTGGGCAGCAACATGCGGTTATAAACGGTGTAGGCCTTGACGCCCGCCGCCTCAACGCCAGCGGAAAACGGCGTGCGGCGCAGCCGACGCGAAGGGGATATTGCGGCCATCATTCATCCTCAGGCATAAAGACCATGTCACTGACCGGAGCCTCGCCCCCGGCGGCTGTCATCATCGCGTGCACTTGGCCGCGATGGTGTATCTGGTGGTTGAAAAAGTGGACCACGCAATTGGCGAAGGGCTGTTGAAAATCGCGCTTCAACGTCCCGGAATACCAGGACAATTCGCCCTTCAGGTCGAGTGTGCGCAGCGTGTCCGCCCACATGCGGATTGCCCCGTCCATACGGAACCGCTCAGCAGTCCACACCGCGAAAGTCGGGGTGAACTCGGCATGTTTGGCGGGCGGTATGCCCGGCGGGCTGATGCGCGGCTCAAACCGACTCATCCACAAGGTGTCGCCCCACAGGATATGGTTCAGCGTCGCCATGATCGACCCAAAGAACGCGCCGCGATCCTCGCGCAATTCGGCATCGGTCATGTCGGTCAGCAGCGTGGTCAACTGGCGGTTCTGCCACGCATTGTACCGGGCCATCGAACGGACATACCCGGCCTCAATCATGGTTTGGGGCCTTTCCAATCAATCGGGCAGATCTCAGCCGATTTGCCACCAAAATCCCAGATGCGCCCGTAATCGCGCACTTTCGATTTCAGACCGCGCGCCGCGATAATGTCCGGCCCCATCCAGTACTTCGAGTTGGTGATCATCACCGGGTGATCTTCGGATTTGCCAGTGATCATCTCGATCTCGCCCTGAATCTTGCGCCCGATATAGAGGCCACGTTTCTTGCCGTCGCGCACGATCTCGACCTTTTCGCGCTCGGCCCCAACGATGTCGCTGACCAGCATGGTGAACAGGCCAGTCGTGCCGCCCGCCGCGCCGGAGAAAATCTGGAGCAACCCGTTATAGGCTTTCCCGCTCGCACGCTCGTCCACATAAGCCGCCACGCGCCAGCCGCCCTCGCCCATGCGGCCCGGAATGTCGACCATCAGACCGACATTCAGGCCCGACAGATCCTCGCCCTCGTAATGGCCTTCGTCGATCGCAATGGCCATCCACGCATGGCAATGCCCTTCGGTGGGCGGGTGCGCACCGAGGGACACGACGCAGGGGCAGAACAATTCGCACGAGCAGTTCAGGAACAACTCGCCCTTGATCGCCCACTCGGTCGGCGTCATCTGGCGGCGGCCCGGGTTCGGCATCCGGCTATCGATGCGTTGGCTGATCGGCAGCTTGTCCGCGTCGGGGCGTCGTTTTACGGCCATCTCATAGTCCTCCGATATAGGGCCACGCGAGTACCGCGAGACCGGCGACGATCAGGATCGCCCCCATGGGTTTGGTCACAACATGCCCGATCTGGGGTAGTTTTTCGAGCACCATGAACAGGGTGGCAAGGCCCATCCAGGCCAGGCTCATCACGCCACCGACGAAGCCGAGCGCCATGAATCCCCAGCAACAGCCTACGCAGAATGCGCCAAGACCAAGGCCCATGCGCACCCCGCCTGCAAAGCCGGTGCGCCAGTGACCCAGAAAATACATCATCGGGGAATGGCAGACGCCGTGGCAGACCTCTTTGGCGCGCGTGAACTGGAAGGCACCGACGGCCAGCAACAGCAGCCCCGCGAAGGTCGTCGTTTTCGATATACCGAGCATGTCGACCACCCCGCCATAAAGCAGCGTCAGTTGCACGCCCGCGATCAGCGCGGCGAAGGCGAGCCACACCAGCAGATAGCCGGAAATCACACCGACCCACCCTGCCCTTGTGCCGGTGGCCGACACCATCAGATCCTCATAAGCGCGCAGGGTCGGCACCAGAGTCGGCAGCATCATCGCCGCCATCATGATCGCCCACATCGCGAACAGCGGACCAAAGTTGGCCATGGGCATATACATCGGCATCCGCGGATCCATCGCAGCCATACGCGCGCCCATCTCGCCGGGCCGCCCGAACAGGTCCACATCCATGTCCATCGACATGGTGAACAGCACCCACCATGCCGCCAGAATGGCCCCGAAGAAGCCCAGCCACAAAGTTGAGCGAACAAGATGCGGCATGCGTCCTCCCAAACCGTGCTGCGACTCAATGCTTGCCAGATTAAATGTCAGACATTAAAATGCCAGACAATTAAAAAGTGACCAAATGAAAATTGACCCTGATAGCAGCGCCGACTTTTCCGCCCAGATTGCGAAGGCGATCCGGGACGCGATTGTCGCTGGCGATCTGATGGTGGATCAGCGCCTGCCGAGCGAGGCGGAACTGGCAGAACAATTCGATGTCTCCCGCCCCACCGTGCGCGAGGCGCTCAAGCGGCTGGCGGCCCAATCCCTGATCCGCACGCAACGTGGGGCCACGGGTGGCGCCTTCGTGAACCGGCTGCGGTTCGAGGATGCCTATGCGCAGGCCGTGACCACCTCGACGCTGCTTTTGTCAATGAACGCGGTCAGCTTTGATGTGGCCTGTGAGGCGCGCTATGCGCTCGAACGGGCCTGTGCGCCCCTGTCGGCCGCGCGGCGCACGCCGGATCATCTGGCCACCATGCGCGCCGAAATCACCCGCCAGTCCGAACCCGGGCTGAGTGACGAGGCATTTTGCGCCTCTGACGTCACCTTTCACCGCGCGCTGGTAGATGCGGCAGGCAACCCGATGCTCAGCTATCAACTTGCCGGTGCGGTCGAGGCGATGCAGCCGCTGATGAACATGATCACCTTCACCGCCCGCTCGCGCGAGCGCATCGTGATGATGCATCAGAACATGGTCGCAACCCTTGAGGCGCGCGATGCCTTGGGCACCGAAGCGGCCCTTGCTGCGCTCGAAAGTTATACCCGCGATCTGGGCCACACCGTTGTGGCCGAACGCACAAACCGCAAAGACAGGACCAAGGAGAAGACCGCCTGACCCCTCTCACATAAGGTCAATTAAGACAGGCAGGGGCCGGGCACAGTGCAACATACGTCAGGGAGGACGCTATGAATTTGAGACCAGACCCCACATTTCACCCCTCGCCCAAAATGGCGATGGAAGCCCCGGTTGAGACGCTCGCATTTACGCTGATGCTCAGCCCTGATGGCACCAAGCCCGACGGGCTGGCCGTCGTCGATGTTGACCCGAAATCAGACAGTTATGGGCAGATCGTGCACGAGCTCTACGTGCCCAACCTTGGCGATGAGTTTCACCATTTCGGCTGGAACGCCTGTTCGTCGTCCCTCTCGCCCCTGACCGGCCATGCCTTTCTGGAACGCCGCTACCTGATCATTCCGGGCATTCGCTCGTCCCGCATCTACATCATCGACGTCAAAGACCCCCGCGACGCCAAGATCCACAAGATCATCGAACCCGAGGAGTTGATGGCCAAGACGGGCTATTCCCGCCCCCACACGATCCATTGCGGCCCCGAGGGCATCTATGTCTCGACCCTTGGCGGGGGCGGCGCGGATGGCACTGACGGCCCTCCGGGCATTTTCATCATGGATTGTCAGACATTTGAAATCCAGGGCCGCTACGAGATGGATCGCGGCATTCAGGACAAGCATTACGATTTCTGGTGGAACCTGCCGCGTGACTACATGGTGAGTTCGGAATGGGGTCTGCCCCCGCAGTTCGAGAATGGGGTCGTGCCCGAGGACTTGCTGTCCAACAAATACGGCCACACCATCCATTTCTGGGATCTGCGCGCGCGCAAGGTGGTGAAATCGCTGGATCTGGGCGAAAATCACCAGATGGCGCTGGAGATCCGCCCGGCCCACGATCCGGTGAAGGAATACGGCTTTTGCGGTGTGGTGGTGGACACCACCAACCTGCAGGGCGCGATCTTTACCTGGTGGCGCGATGAGGCTGGCGAATGGCAGGCCAAGAAAACCATCACCATCGACCCTGTCCCTGCGGATGCAGACGACCTGCCAGAGCTGCTGAAGGGATTTGGTGCGGTGCCGCCGCTTGTGACAGATATCGACCTCAGCTTGGACGACAAATACCTCTATGTCGCTTGTTGGGGTCTGGGCGAGATGCACCAGTATGACGTCAGCGACCCGATGAACCCTGTTCTGGCGGGTAAGGTCGAAATCGGCGGGATCGTGGCCAAGCACAAGCACCCCAATGGCGAGGATTTCGGCTATGGCCCGCAGATGGTCGAGATCAGCCGCGATGGTAAGCGCGTCTACTGGACCAACTCGCTTTATTCCACATGGGACGATCAGTTCTATCCTGGAGATCGGGGCGCGGCGATGGTCATGGCGCATGTGGGTGAAAATGGCGGGCTGACGCTGGACAAAAAGTTCTGGACAAAATTCCCTGAAGGCTACCGCAGTCACCAGATCCGGCTTGAGGGTGGGGACTGTTCGACTGACAGCTTCTGCTATCCGTCTGTTTAGATGGACATGACAACTGCGGCGGGCCTCTGGCTCGCCGTAATCCTTTCGGGGCTCTATCACGGGCTGAATCCCGGCATGGGCTGGCCGCTGGCTGTCTCCTCTGCGCTGTTCGAGCGGCGGCGCGCAGCCCTTTGGCCCGCGCTCGGCGCACTGTCCGCAGGGCATTTCGCGGCGATGCTGGGCATCCTGCTGCCCTTTTCGATGATGACCCTGCTGATCGACTACGAGCGGGAAATCCGTCTCGGGGCCGGGATCATCGTCATAGGTATGGGTGTCTTCCTCGCCATCACCCGCCGCCATCCAAGGTTTCTCGCGCGCATCCCGCCCCATCGCCTCGCGCTGTGGTCCTTCCTCGTCGCCCTCGCGCACGGTGCCGCCCTGATGCTGGTGCCTATCTATCTGGGCCTCTGCGCCATCGAGGAACTGGACGCAGGTCACCGCGCCGCCTCGGCCCTGATGGCCACCACGGCCCTCGCCCTTGGCGTGGCCGTGCTGCACACCGCCGCCATGATGGGATCAGGTGGGGCCATGGCCTATGCCACCCACCGCTGGTTGGGCCTGCAATTCCTCTCCCGCAGCTGGTTCGACCTTGAACTCGTCTGGACGCTCAGCCTGATCGTGGTCGGTGGGCTGGGCCTCTGGATGGCGCTATAGCGTTCAAATAGGCATTGACGCTGCGCAACCAGACCGAGAGGGTGGGCCAACCGACGCAACCCGAAATGAGGCTCATGCTCCGCCTGATCGACGCCACAGTTGGCAAATGGGTGCGCCACACGCTGTTCATCCTGATCCGCAGCTACTACGCGCTGTTTTACAACGTCAGTTGTTCGGGCAAGCACCTGCTGCAAACCGACCACGGCACGCTGATCCTTGCCACCCACGTGAGCCGCCATGACGGGCCCCTCATTTCGGCAATCCTGTATTCGACCAAGCGGATCCGCCCGACAGTCCATTACGACGAATATTACCACTGGATGCAGTGGCTGCCGATGTGGATCGGGTCTGCCATTCCAATGAGTTCGCCTAAATCCTGGCCCGATGAGCGGCGTGCGGCGCGAAAACAACAGACCTTGCGGGTGATCCACCGCGTGCTGGACAACGGCAACTGCGTGCTGCTGTTTCCTGCGGGCATGGCCCGGCGCCAACCGCAAGAAATCATCGCGCCGGGGCTGTCAGGGTTGCATGACATATTGCGCAGCAAGCCCGACACACCCGTCGTCCTGCTGCGGCTTGACGGGTTGGGGCAGTTCCAGCGCGCCACCCATGATCTGTTCTGGAGCTTTCTGGGGCGCACAAAGGGGCGCCGCCATGTCAGCGTCGCCATCACCCCGCTGACCGATCTGGACCCGGATCTCCCCCTGCCCGCCTTCAACGCGCGGCTCGAAGAGTTGCTGAACACGCCTATCACGGATGATCTGTGAGGCGCGCTTGTCAAAGAGCGGCGCGGGCTCTACCTGCGTGGCATGACTGACACGCTCAACATCATCGCCTGCCTGCTAACCATCGGCTTCGGGCTGTTCGGATTTCTCGCGCCGCGCTACACCGCCGGTGCGCTCGATCTGACCACAACCCACAGCACCATGGGGCTGAGCGAGCTGCGCGCAAGCGTCGGCGGCTTGTTCGTGGTGGCCGGGCTTGGGGCGCTGTGGCTTGATCATCCCTTGGGCTATGGCATGATCGGCTTTGCCTTTGCCGGAGCGGCTTTGGGTCGGGCTGTGTCGCTGGCGCTCGACAAGCCGCCATTTGCCAAAGTGATGCTGTTTGGTGGGATCGAGGCGGCGCTGGCCGCTTGGTTCATCGCCGCCAATCTTTGAACCAATTCCAAGGTTGCGCGTTGGGCGGTGAAATGCACCTCGCCCGGAGCGCCCGCCCATGGACTGGATCACTCTCATCAACTACGCGCTTGTGGTGCTCACTATCGGCTTTGGCGCACTGGGCTGGCTCGCGCCGCGCTACACGATGGACACGGTGGACCTCAAGGATGGCGGCTCGACCATGGGCCGATCCGAAGTGCGGGCAGCATCGGGGGCGCTGTTTGTGGTCGCCGGGATCGGGGCACTGATCCTGCACACACCGGCGGCGTTTGCCACGATCGGCTTCATCTGGGCTGGCGGAGGGCTGGGGCGGTTAACCTCGCTGATCCTGGACGGCCAAACCCGGCTCAAATGGATTTTCTTTGCCAGTGAAGTGGCTGTGGCCGCTGTTGCCCTTGCTATCAATATCGGTGGGCAGGTTGTGATGACTGCCGCCTACTCATCTCTTTAGGGCAGTATATCGTTTATATGCAGATGTTTATGCGCCAATTCTTATGTATAACATGAACTGAGAGCTGTCGCTCCGAAAAAGTCACCAGCAGATTGCAACCGGCACCCCATGCGCCTATATTGCGATTGTCCTTCGGGACTATGGACAT
This sequence comes from uncultured Tateyamaria sp., assembly GCF_947494755.1. Taxonomy (GTDB): domain Bacteria; phylum Pseudomonadota; class Alphaproteobacteria; order Rhodobacterales; family Rhodobacteraceae; genus Tateyamaria. The sequence continues at coordinate 502,590 of NZ_CANLVZ010000001.1, read as the reverse complement.
AAACGCGCTCGTAATAAGCGGATCGGACCCGGGGGCGGTACCCGGCGACTCCACCAAACATCCCTTCATTTGGGGGACCATGGGGTCGAAATAGGATCGACGGACGTCTAAAGGGGTTTGCTTTGTCTCGGCTGTCTGCCACCGTTACCGGCGAAACTTGTACAATTGCAAATGACAATCGTGCTCCAATGGCAGTCGCAGCGTAAGCTGTTACTAACATTGAAACTTAAGTCCTTGCGCCTAGCAGCGTAAGGCGGGGTTCGCAGGCACCTGGCAACAGAAGCCTGCACTTTTCCACCCCCCTTCAGAGGTTGTTAAGACCGCCTTGCTACATCCGAAGTCCATTGGATGGTCGCGGAAGGGCGTCACATGCCGCAAAAGCTCGAAACGCTACAAACCTATTTTGAGGATATCTGGGTCAAGGGCGATCTGACAGCAATCCCGCGGGTGATGGCGCCGGATGCGCGCACGCGGGGGATTATGGGCGATATGCCCTTTGATGCGGATGACTTCACCGAATTGGTCAGCATGGTGCGGGAATTGCTGGGTCCGATTCAGGTGTCCTACCCGATTGTGGTGGAGCAGGATGACTGGCTGTCTGCGTTGGTCGAAATCAAGAGCCAGTCCGCCGAAACCGGCGCGCCCGTCCATGTGTTCAACCAGATCATAGCCCGGTTTGAGGGCGGGCAAATGGTGCAGATCAACAGCGGTGTGGATTCCCTGTCGCTGTTTGAACAACTTGGCCTCCTGCCTGAGGATGCGATGGCCATCATGCTCAGCGGAAATCGCCTCAATTGACCTTGTCCGAGCCATATCAACGCGGTGCAACACGGGCTAAGAAAACGTCCGAGATCCTGCGCGCCTTTTATACCGAGATATGGGAAAAGGCCCAATTTGATCGAATCGACGACTATTTTGCGCCCGCCTCGACGCAGTCCATACTTGTCGCGGACCGGGCCGTTGATGTGAGCGAGGTGCGCGAGTGGATGCTGATCCTCAACCGGCTCGTTCGCGATATCAAGGTGCGGTTCATCCACGCCATCGACAGCGGTGATTGGGCCTCGGCCTTTCTCGAGGTTTCATGCACATCGCGCACGGATGGCAAAGCTGTGGTCGTCTATCAACAGATCATGTCACGCCAAGCCGACGGCGTGCTGGTCGAAAGCTATCCCCAGTTCGATATGCTGCGCTTTTTCGAACAGCTTGGCCAATTGCCAGCCGATGTCTATCCCTTGCTGATGGGCGGCAATCGCCTCACCTGAAGGCTTGACGCCGCGCGGTCGCCACAATACCCATTGCCCATGGGGCCAATCGCGACTGCCCCATCAGGCCGCAGGAACGCCTTGGCCCAAATGTCGCATCTTTTGTTATGCTCAAAGGATGCTCCATTGGACCAGACCCTCACGATTTCCGCTGATGATGTGATGCGCACGCTTGCCACACCACAAGCCCCTACCCTGATTGACGTTTGTATTCCCGAAGATATCGCCGCCGATCCGTGGCGGGTGCCAGGCGCGCGCCATGTCTCGCATCTTGACATTCAGGACTGGGCCGGCTGCAGACCGGCACCGGGACCAGTGGTTGTGATCTGCCAAAAGGGGTTGAAACTCAGCCATGGGGCGGCGGCGCTGCTGCGCGCCCAAGGGATCGCGGCGCGCGCTCTTGAAGGTGGCAACCAGAATTGGGCGGCCCGCGACCTGCCCCGCATCGCGCTGAACGCGCACCCCGAAATTGACGCTCCATGGGTGTTGCCCGCCAACTCAAACGCCGCGACCGTGGCCGCTTGGGTCATCTACCGCTGGTTTGATGCTGCCGCCACCGTGATGTGGGTCCCGTCCGCCATGTGCGACGAGGTCGCGATGCGCTTTGGTGCAACCGCGCCCAGCCTTACCTCGCTGGCCGCGTTTTGCACGCGCTTCGGCCTTGATCATCCCTCGTTATCGGCATTCCTGACTGAAATAGATAAGGGAACGCCCGGTTGGTTGCCCTTGCTGAAAGCCGCAGGAGCGCAATGCGACCGGCCCGAAACCGCATGCGCCGCCGCCTTGCCCATTCTTGACACTGCATGGGCCGCGCACCTCACTGCGTTGCGCGAGGTGACATAATGCAGCCCGATTGGACCCACATGACCCGCGTGTTTGGCCGGATCGGCTTGCTGTCGTTTGGCGGCCCCGCTGCTCAGATCGCGTTGATGCACGACGCCCTTGTCAGCCGCGAAAAGTGGCTGACTGAGGCGGAGTATCTGCGCGCCCTGTCGCTGTGCATGTTGTTGCCTGGCCCCGAAGCGATGCAGCTGGCCACCTATGCGGGCTGGCGGCTGCGCGGCGTGGCGGGCGGACTGCTCGCCGGTTTGCTGTTTGTCATGCCCGGAGCCTGCGTGATATTTGGCCTTGCCATCGGATACGTCCATTTCGGCAATCTGCCTTTGGTGCAGGCCGCATTTCTGGGGGTCAAAGCTGCGGTGATCGTGGTGGTGCTGCAAGCACTGCTACGCCTTGGCACAAAGGCGTTGAAGGGGGCCGCTGCGTGGATGTTGGCCGGGCTTGCTTTCATTGCCCTCTTTGCCTTCGGGGTGCCGTTTCCCCTCATCGTGATTGCAGCCGGGCTGTTTGGATCTCTCTCAACCCCGCCTCAGACCCCGGCCGTGCCCGGTGCCCCCGCACGCACCAACACGCCCCGGATAATTGCGACTTGGGGGGCGATCTGGGCCAGCCCCGTGGCGCTGCTATGGATCGCGGATCAAGCCTTTCTGCTTGAGGTCGCGCTGTTCTTCTCCAAGCTGGCGGTGGTCACCTTTGGCGGGGCCTATGCGGTGCTCGCCTATATGACCCAAACGGTGGTGCAGGAGTTCGGCTGGATCAGCACCGGGCAGATGATCGACGCTCTGGGGCTCGCTGAAACCACGCCGGGCCCGCTGATCCTAGTGACGCAATTTGTGGCCCTGCTGGCAGGCTATGCGCAGGGCGGTCTTGGCATGGCGGTTATCGCGGGGGGCGTGGCGCTGTGGGTCACCTTCACGCCGTGTTTCTTGTGGATTTTCGCGGCGGGCCCATACCTCGACCAGATCGCGGCGCGCCCTCGGCTGGCGGCGGCCCTGGCGGCCATCACGGCGGCCGTGGTCGGCGTTATTTTGAACCTGTCGGTCTGGTTTGCGTTGCACGTGCTGTTTGGCGAGGTGGCGACCATGCCCGGGCTCGCGTTGCCGATCCCAGATATTGACACGCTCAACTTTTGGGCATTGATCCTGACGGGTCTCGCAGGCGTCCTGATGCTGGGCGCGAGGCTGCCTTTGCTGTTGGTTCTGGCGCTTATGGCGGTGCTTGGTTGCGCGATATCGCTGAACGGGCTCACTTAATCCGCCTCATTGCGCGCGCCCCTCTTTTCACGGCGATAAATTGGGATATGGTGGAGATGTAACCCATGAGGAGCGCCATGAGCCGGAGCATAGATTACGGCAACCTGATGCATGAGGCCATGCGCGGTCTCATTCGCAAGGTATTGCTCGACGTGGCAGACAATGGGCTGCCCGGCTCGCACCACTTTTTCATCACCTTTGACACCAGCCACCCGGATGCCGAACTGGCGGACTGGCTGAGTGATCGCTACCCCGGCGAAATGACGGTCGTGATGCAGCACTGGTATGATAAGCTGGACGTGGGTGTCGAAGGGTTTGCCGTGACGCTGAACTTCGGGGATGCGCCAGAGCCGCTTTATATCCCTTACGACGCGATCAAGACCTTTGTGGACCCATCGGTGGAATTCGGGCTGCGCTTTGAATCGCAGGACGAGGACGGCGACGATGCCGCTGTCACCACACCGCCCGAGATCATGCCAAGCCATGCGACATCCGCCCCAAAGGACGTGGATGCCGACACCAAGGACACGGAAACGGGCAAGGACGCCGAAGTCGTCTCTCTCGACAGTTTCCGCAAGTAACTTCTAGCTTTTGGTCAGAAACGTCTCGACCGCGCGTTGAATGGCCCCATCCCGAATGGTCTGAAAGCGCAATTGCAAGCCGCCCTCGGCCAGCGTCCGGTCATATTGTTGCAGGCTATAGCCCCCATCCGCGCCGACAAACAGCGAATACACCGTCAAGGTTTGCCCCGAAACGCGCGCCCAGACATAGGGTTCGCCTTTCATCGGATCAAGCTGCACCTCATGCCCGAACACGTTCTTCTTTTGCGCGGCGGCATAGACAGCTTCGCGGTCGCTCGGGACAAAATCGATGGTATAGGATTTTTCTTTGGTGCTTCCGTCAGGGCGATAGGTCACGGAGGTCCATTGCACCTGAAATCCGGCCTTTGTGCCCGAAATCACGACGCTCATGTCGCGCGGAATTTTACTGCCATCCAGCGCGGTCACTTCGGCCGAGCCTGCATAGCTGCCGTAAAACGCGTCCAACTCCGCCCTAGCCTGCCCTGCCAGCAAGAGCAGCGCGACGCTCAGCGCCATCAAGGCCCCGATCATCGGGCGCAAGACCGGCCATGTGGCGGTGCGGGTGGTGTTCATGGGCTGATTTCCTTGGTTGCGCGCATCTTTCTAGGCTCAATATAGGTACTCAATCGTTAACTTACACGTGTTTTGCATCACATCCATGTGCCCGCATTGCAGCAACCCCGCGCTGCGCTTGTTTACGCCGCGTAGCCTCGGTACATGCTAGAGGCGACAACATATACCAGCAAGGAGCCGCCCATGGCCGAGACCCGCACCGAATCCGACAGCTTTGGACCGCTTGAGGTTCCGGCCGACAAATACTGGGGCGCCCAAACCCAACGTTCGATCATGAACTTTCCGATTGGCTGGGAAAAACAGCCCCTGCCCATCGTGCGCGCCCTTGGGGTGATCAAGAAAGCCTGCGCGATGCAGAACAAGGCTCAGGGCACGCTGGAGGCGCGCCTTGCGGACGCCATCATCGAAGCGGCGGGCGAAGTGGTCGCAGGCAAGTTCGACGACAACTTTCCGCTTGTGGTATGGCAGACCGGGTCCGGCACCCAGTCGAATATGAACGCCAATGAAGTCATCGCAAACCGTGCCATCGAAATTCTGGGCGGCGTGATCGGATCGAAAGACCCCGTCCACCCCAACGATCACTGCAACATGGGCCAGTCCTCCAACGACACCTTCCCGACGGCCATGCACATATCGACCGCGATGACGGCACGCGATGTGCTGTTGCCGGGGCTCGAAAAGCTGCACGCCGCGCTGCAGTCCAAGGTCGAGGCCTTTGACGGCATCATCAAGATCGGCCGCACGCACACGCAGGACGCCACCCCCCTGACGCTCAGTCAGGAATTTTCCGGCTACACCCATCAGGTCGCAATGGGCATCCAGCGCGTGAAGGACGCGCTTGGCCGCATTTACGAGCTGGCCCAGGGTGGCACGGCTGTGGGCACGGGCCTCAACACCCAAGTGGGCTGGGCCGAGGCGGTTGCGGCCCATATGGCCGACATCACCGACCTGCCCTTTGTCACGGCACCCAACAAGTTCGAGGCGCTGGCCGCCCACGACGCTATGGTCGAAATATCAGGCGCACTGAAGACGGTTGCTGCGTCGCTGTTCAAGATCGCCAATGACATCCGCCTGCTTGGATCAGGCCCGCGCTGTGGTCTGGGCGAGTTGGTGTTGCCCGAGAACGAACCCGGCTCGTCCATCATGCCGGGCAAGGTCAACCCGACCCAATGCGAGGCGTTGACCCAGGTTTGCGCGCACGTGATGGGCAATGACGCGGCTGTCGGCTTTGCGGGTTCACAAGGGCATTTCGAGTTGAACGTCTACAAGCCCATGATGGCCTATAACGTGCTGCAATCCATGCAATTGTTAGGCGATGCGGCCTCGGCCTTTACCGACAATCTGGTGGACGGGCTGCAAGCGGACGAGGTGCGTATCGACAAGCTGATGCGTGAATCCCTGATGCTGGTCACGGCCCTTGCGCCCGAAATCGGCTATGACAACGCCACCAAGGTCGCCAAGACCGCGCACAAGAACGGCACCACCCTGCTGGAAGAGGCGATTGCCCTCGGCTTTGTGGATGAGGAAACGTTCAACCGCGTGGTGCGCCCCGAAAACATGATTGGACCCACGTGAGCCGCCCATGAGCGATCAGCCCGTCAACCTGAACAAAATCCGCAAGGCCCGCGCCCGCACGACCGCAAAGGCGCAGGCGGACGCGAATGCGGTGCGGTTCGGGCTGACCAAAGATCAGAAAATGCGCGCCAAAGGCGAAAACTCCCGCGTGACGCGCATTTTCGACGGTAAAGCCCTGCAAACGCCCCCGAACGGATCAGATGATGGCATTGAATAGCCATAATAGGCGGCCATGTTTGGCGCTGATTACGACGAGCAGGTGTCTTTATGGACCACGAGATTGATTATGCCGCACGACGTCGCGCCCGGGCATTGCGGCGCGCCCGGCGCTACATTCATGCCAATACAGGGGCTTTGGCGCGCCTGTTGAACACCTATGAACGGATTGGGGCGCTGGATCCGGCGCGTCGCTTCTGGGCTGAGCATTGAGCACACGGCCCCAAAAGCACTCATTGACCCTCAAAGGGCACCGCACCAGCGTATCACTGGAACCTGAATTCTGGACAGCGTTCCGCGACATTGCCGCCGCACAATCCATTCCAATCAACGTATTGGCCAGCGACATTGATGCATCACGTGAAGCTGATGTCGGCCTCGCCTCGGCGATCCGGGTCTATGTGCTTGCGTGGTACAAGGACCGTTCAGGCGATTGACGCCCGATAGATCTGGTCGATATTGCTGCCAAGGGCGGCGCGGAATCCGTCTTCGTCCATATCCCGCTGCAACCCTTCGGTCAGGGCACGGCTGAAACTTGCGATCATCTTGTGGTTCTGCGCGAGCCGTGCGCTGGCGTCCTGCGTGGAATAACCGCCCGACAGGGCGACCACGCGCATCACACGCGGATGATCCGCCAGCGCATCATATAGACCCGGTTGTTCAGGCAGCGTGAGTTTCAGCATGATGTTTTGCCCGTCGCCAAGCTGTTCCGTGTGGCGCATCAGGGCATCGGCCAGCAGCGCCTCGGCCTCGGCTTTGGTGGCGGACTTGATATTCACCTCGGGCTCGATGATCGGCACCATGCCCGCCTCAATCACCGCATGGGCCACCTCGAACTGGTTGGCGACGATGGCATCAACGCCCGCCGCATTGGCACCATGCACGACCGAGCGTTCCTTGGTCCCGTAGACCCCCATTTCCCTGGCAGCGGCCAGTGTGTCCGCCAGCCCCGGAATAGGTTTCAGCACCTGAACATCGTCGCGTTCTTCCATCAGTCCCTTGTCGATCTTGAGGAAGGGCACGACGCCGCGCTTGTCCCACAGATAGGATGGCACCGCCTGCCCCTCGATCTGTTCTCCAAGAGTCTTTTCAAACAGGATCGTGCCGATGACCTTTTGGCTGGTAAAGTCTGGGGCCGTCATGATCCGCGCCCGCATCCGCTGGATTTCAGCGAACATCGCCTCTTCGCTGTCGTACTCGGCCGCGTCCACCCCGTAGAGCGCCAGCGCCTTTGGCGTCGAGCCACCCGACTGGTCCAAAGCCGCGATAAAGCCAGCCCCGTTTTCCATCTGGTCGCGCATTTTCGCAAAATCGGGCATGGTCGTCTCCGGCGTCAAGTTTCTGATATATCAGAACTAACCCATTCGGACCGCGCGGGTAATCCCGCCGAACCCATGTTAGCGCTGCCGTTTGCGCAAATTCAGCCATATGCCGTCCTGCGCCCGCACCGTAAGGTGTGCCACAGGCACTGGAACACGCTCAGGCACCACCGTAACTTCGGTATCACGCAGCAATCTCGCGAGAATCAGCGGCCCCTCGACCATGGCAAAGCCCGCGCCCGTACACACCCGTGCCCCTGCGGAAAACGGGATGAAGGCGTCGCGCTGACAGGTCTTACCGTTCTCGGTATGCCAGCGGGCGGGGTCGAAATCGTCAGGCCTGTCCCAAAGTCGGGTGTGTCGGTGCAGGTGCCAGGGGCTGAGCACCAACTGACTGCCTTTGCGCACATCCCGGTCGCGGAACCGTTCCGGGCACGTCGCCTCGCGCACCATCATCGGCACGGGCGGGTAGAGGCGCAGAGTCTCGCGGAACACCTCGCGGGTGACCGGCAGTTTCGACATGACGCCGAAATCGCAGTCCTGGAGCGCCTGTGCCTCACTTGCAACCTTCGCCTGCCAATCGGGATAGAGCGCCAGCAGATAGAGCGCCCAGGCCAAGGCCGACGCGCTCGTCTCGTGCCCCGCGAGGAAGAAGATCGCGACCTGATCCACCATTTCCTCGGCCGAGAACGTGTCGCCGGTTTCGGGGTCCGCAGTCGTCATGATCTTGGTCGCCAGGTCATCCGGTGCTGTCCCTTGCGCGATCTCGTCTGCCCGCTGCGCAACCAGTTGCGTGATCAGCGCCCTGATCCGCGCCGCACTGGCCCGCGTGTCACGACGAAACAGGCGCGGCATCCATCTTGGCAGCGGCACGAAGGCCGCAAGGTTCAGGATCGGCTGGCTGCGCTGATAGGCCCGGAATTCGTGAAACACCGCACTGGCCAGCTCATTCTCGATCGGAATAGAAAACAGCGTGCGAAAGATCACATCGGCGGCGGCATGGCTGGTCTGTTCCTCGATCTCCGTGACCCCATCGGGCAATCGCGCGGCGGCGGCTTCTGAGGCGGCCCACATTGCCGGAAATGTCTCGCGCAGCCGCCCGCCCTCGAACGCCGGGTCGATGATGCGCCGCTGCCGCTTCCATGTTTCGCCATTGGTCAGGAACACCGAGTTACCGAGCAGCGGGCGCAACCCCTCGCCGATCCGGTCCGATTTCGGGAAATCGTCGGGACGATCCTTCAGCACGGTCTTCACAAGATCGGGCTGGTTCATCAGATAGCTGCGAAAGAACGGTGTGCGAAATTCGGCCATCCACGCGCGATAGAGCCGCGCGGGCTGCGCCGACAGGATGTCGCGGCGAAAGAGCTGCATATAGCGCCACAGCGACACGCGGTCCGGGCGGCTGGCGGGCTTGGGCGGGATCATGCGGCGACGGAGGTGTATTTGGACACGGCGTGGTCGATCCGCGACTTTGACGCCGGGCGATCCGCATAGCGCGCACCAAGCGTCAGCGGACCCGCCGTGATCTGGAAATAGTCATAGTCTTTGGGTCGATCGAAGGCGCACATGTATTGGAAATGCAACCGGAAGAACCGCCAGCGCAGCGCCTTCCACCGTTCAGGGCTGAGGGTCTGGGTAAAGGCGGCGGAAAAGACCAGCGGCCAGCGTTTGTCTGCCGGGGCCACGCCCGAGACTGCCACCGGATCGCATAGCGCGAAGGCGCAGCCATCGCCGGGTGCTGTCACGTCCACCCAAGTCAGCTCGTCCCGGCGCGACAGGTATTGCAGGTCGGCACGCAGCCGGTGCGCGGCGGGCAGGAAGGACACCATAGGCACCACCTGCCCAAGCGACAGGAACCCCAATGCGGGCCCGTCAGGCGCGACCTTTCTGGCGCGGATCAGATCGGCGAGGATCGACACCGCCAGATGCGCGCCCGAGGAGTGGCCAACCACCAGCACCTCGTCTGCGTCCGTGTTCAGGGCGGCGGCAATGCTGTTCTGAAACTCCGACATCCGCGCCTCGAGCGCGGGCGGGTTTGCCCCGCGCGAGGCGGCGGAATAGGCGTAGTCGTGCATCAGGTAGTAGGCGAAAAACTTGCCGTCCTTGGCCTTGAACCAGCGCAGCAGTGCCACGAATACGACCGCTCCCCCAGCCACACCAACCCATGCGCCCATGGTCCCTGTCAGGGCCCCAAGTCGCGCCACCAACGACCATATCACGACGGCCAACAGCAATTGCCCCAGCAACATCGCCACCGGATAAAGGGCTGCCAACACCGGCCCCTTGCGCAGGCGCATTAGCCGCCACAGCGCACCGGTGGTGATGTAAATCCATGCGGTGCGCAGCAGTTGCAGATACGTCCCGGGGATCGAGGCGTCCATGCTGTCGCGCACGATGTCTGACCAGACCAGCACTTCGATATCGGCATGGGTGTCGGTCCCGTCGATGCACGTATCCACCTGCCAGCCATAGTGACCGCTGCCCGCCCCCGGTTTCAGCGCAAGCTTGTAGCCAGAAACCTTGGCCTGCGCGGCCCCCTCGCGACGGTACAACTCACGGTAGCGGCGGGGATGAATCGGGTCATAACCGGGGATGTAGAACACCCGGCGACGGCTCACTTTGGGGGGATGCGAACTGCTCATGACTGCACCTGATTTTGGCGCACTCTAGCGGGTTTCTTGGGCCAAAGTAAGGCGTTGCACCTAGCCCAGAGTGGCCAATGCCGGGAATTGCTCGAGCAGCCAGAAGGAGAAGCGCGTGAACAGACCGAACAGCATCGCCGCCCCCACCAGCAACAACAGCCCGCCCATGACCCGCTCGATCAGCACCATGTGGCGCTTGAGGCGGTTCATCAGGCCCATCGCCCGGCTCATGAACATGGCCGCCAGCAGGAAGGGAATGCCAAGCCCAAGCGCGTAAATGCCCAGCAAAACCGTGCCGCGCGTGACGGATGCCTCAGAGGCGGCCAGCGTTAGGATCGCGCCCAATTGCGGGCCGATGCAGGGCGTCCAGCCAAAGGCAAAGGCCAGCCCGAGGATGTAGGCCCCAAAGGCCGATCCACCCCGGTCGCCTGCATCCATACGCGCCTCGCGGTCCAGAAACGGGATGCGAAAGACACCCAGAAAGTGCAGGCCAAAGATCATGATGACGGCCCCCGAAATCTGGGCGAAAAGCACCTGATTTTGCAGGAAATATTGCGCAAAGACCGACGCAGTGAACCCAAGGATCAGAAAAACGGTCGACAGGCCGAGCACAAAGAACAGGGCCGTAATGGTCACGCGATTGCGCTGCGTGCGGTCATCAGACATCTCACCCACGCTCAGGCCGGACATATAGGCCAGGTAGGGCGGCACAATCGGCAGCACACAGGGGCTGAGAAAGCTCAGTATGCCTGCAAGCAGCGCCACGCTCATCGCGGGGATCAGACTTGCGTCGATGATATCAATTCCGAACATAATCTCGCACCTAACCTGTGCAGGGTCGCAGGTCACGTGGTATTCGGTCACATGTCTGTGGACAGGCTGAAACATCGCGCCTATCTGAGAAGCATGGATGATCCACACACCCTTGATGCAACCGGGCTGCTGTGCCCCCTGCCCGTCCTCAAGGCGCGCAAGCGGCTGATGGCGCTGGCTTCGGGTGAGGCATTGACGATGCAGGCCGATGATCCGGCGGCTGTGGTGGACGTGCCGCATTTCTGTGCAGAGGCGGGGCACATATTGGTGTCCAGCGATCTTGAGGGCCCAGTACAGACCTACGTGATCCGAAAAAAGTAAGGGCGCGCCGGTCAGGCACGCCCTCTTATCTGCTTATCCGGTTGGCTTATTTGCCAAGCGACCACCAGCCGCGTTTCTTTGGCTTGGGTGGCTCTTCGGGGGCCGCGGGTTCGGCGGCCACGGGTTCGGGCGTGGGTGCCGGTGCTTGTGCAACCGGCTCTGCCGCAGCCACTTCCGGCTCTGGTGCGGGTTCGGCCTTGGTCTCCGCCTCTGCCTCGGGGGCTGCCGCTTTCTTGCGCGAGCGGCGGGGTTTCGGCTTGGGGGCCTCTTCCTCAGCCGTTTCTGGCGCGGCCTCGGGTGCCGCTTCAGGTTCAGCGGCAGGCGGGTCCTCTTTGGCGGTCTCAGGCGCTGCTGTCGTAGATTTGCGACGGGTGCGCTTGGGCGTCTTCCTTACCTCTGCATCGCCGTCGGTTGCTTCGACCGACTCAGCGGCAACTTCGGATGCGGACTCTGGCTCGGTGCCCTCATTGGCGTCACCTTCGGCGTTCTGATCCTCACCATTCTGCTCATCCCCGGAGGACTTGCCACGACCACGACGCCGCCGACGCCGACGGCGCTTGGGCTTGCCTTCGCCGTCTTCGCCATTGTGATGGGCACCGTTCGAGTCCGATTTGGTCGAGGACGCCTCGGGCGCTTCGCTGGCGTCCACATCTGTGTCCGCTTCATCCTCGTCAATCTGATCCATCAGCGAAGTGTCGACAGACACCACATGGGCCGCCGCAGGTTTCACAACCCGCGTTGCAGTCTTGAACTTTTCGACCGTGAAGTCGGGGCTGACCAGATGCGGTTCCCCCTCGATCCGGACCGACAGACCGTAGCGCGCTTCGATCTGGGCGATATGTTCGCGTTTCTGATTCATCAGGAAGTTGGCGATGCCGACAGGGCATTTGACCAGCACCTCGCGCGAGCGGCGGCGCGTCCCTTCTTCCTCGATCTGGCGCAGGATCGACAGGGCCAGATTGTCGTCCGAGCGGATCAGACCGGTGCCGTGACAGGCTGCGCAAGGCTGCGTTGTCGCCTCGATCATGCCCGGGCGCAGGCGCTGGCGCGACATCTCCATCAGACCAAAGCCCGAGATGCGGCCCACCTGAATACGCGCGCGGTCGGTTTTCAGCTTGTCCTTCATCCGCTTTTCAACGGCGGTGTTGTTGCGGCGTTCGTCCATGTCGATGAAGTCGATGACGATCAACCCTGCAAGGTCGCGCAGCCGCAACTGACGTGCGACTTCTTCGGCAGCCTCGAGGTTGGTCTTGAGGGCGGTTTCCTCAATCGAGCCTTCCTTGGTGGAGCGGCCGGAGTTCACGTCGATGGCCACAAGGGCCTCGGTGATGCCGATCACGATATAGCCGCCCGATTTCAACTGGACGGTCGGGTTGAACATACCACCCAAATACGTTTCGACCTGATAGCGCGCGAAAAGCGGCAGCGTTTCCTCATAGCGTTTCACGTTTTTGGCGTGAGACGGCATGATCATCTTCATGAAGTCCTTGGCGGTGCGATAGCCCCGCTCGCCTTCGACGAACACCTCGTCGATCTCGCGGTTATAAAGGTCGCGGATCGAGCGTTTGATCAGATCGCCCTCTTCGTAGATCTTGGCGGGCGCAATGGATTTCAGCGTCAGCTCGCGGATCTGTTCCCAGAGGCGTTGCAGGTATTCGTAGTCGCGCTTGATTTCTGCCTTGGTGCGTTGGGCCCCGGCGGTGCGCACGATCAGGCCCGCGCCTTGGGGCACGTCAATCTCGTTGGCGATTTCCTTGAGCTTTTTGCGATCCGCCGCATTGGTGATCTTGCGAGAAATGCCGCCCCCGCGTGCGGTGTTGGGCATCAGCACGCAGTAGCGCCCGGCCAGAGACAGATACGTGGTCAGGGCCGCACCCTTGTTGCCGCGTTCTTCTTTCACAACCTGCACGAGCAGGATCTGGCGGACCTTGACGACCTCCTGGATCTTGTAGCGTTTGGGGCGCGGTTTGCGCACCGGGCGGATGTCGTCGCTGTCGTCCTCGTCGGCGACCGACTCGATGCTGTCATCCTTTGATGTGGCATCGGACGCCTTGGGATCGTCATCATCGTCCGCGGCGTGATCATCATCGTCGGCCTCGTCCGCTGCGGGTGTTTCCACGGGCGTCTCGGCAACAGTTTCCATGGGCGATGCAGCCTCGTCCTCGGGCACGTCGTCCTCAAGGTCGATGGTCTCCATCCCCTCCACGTCCGTCGAGGTGGTGGGATCGTCGTTCTTCGCCTTAGACGCTTTGGAGCGGCGCGAGCGTTTGGGTTTGGGCTTTTCCTCGGCCTCGTCGCGGGCGCGCTGCGCTTCGACATAGGCGCGCTCTTCTTCCATCAGCGCCTCGCGGTCGGCGACAGGGATCTGATAGTAGTCGGGGTGAATTTCGGAAAACGCGAGGAAGCCGTGGCGGTTGCCACCATAGTCCACAAAGGCCGCCTGAAGCGAAGGTTCGACCCGTGTTACTTTTGCGAGATAGATGTTGCCGGCAAGCTGGCGTTTGTTTTCGGATTCAAAGTCAAACTCCTCGACCTTGTTTCCGTCCACCACCACGACGCGGGTCTCTTCCGCGTGGGTGGCATCGATAAGCATTTTCTTAGGCATAAAAGTCCATTGCACCCGCAACTTAGCCGGTCGCCCGGGGGCGCCAGCGTTGATTGGGGGTGTCTTGTTAAAGCGATCTGCGACACGCGGCAGGCCTGACCCAAGGGGCCTTCTGCTGGGGTTTTTAATGTCCTCACGCGCGTCATCGCGGTTCTTCTCCGACACGACTCGCCCCTTGGGGCGGCGTATCCGTTCATAAGCTGCGCCAGGCTTTCACCTGCGTCAGCATCTCGTGGCCTCTTGCGAGACCCAATCGGTCTGTCGAACATTTCGGGGGGTTATGCCGCCCTGCAGGTCCATACAGCGAAACTCAAACACTGGAGCGACGCGAATGCGCGTCGGTGCCCCATACCCCTAGATAAGAGGAATGGTGATACAAATACAATGACCAAATGCGAGAACAGGCACGCACCCCGTCGACCCGCCTCTCCTGCGTCTCAAGGAGGGACGAATGACACTGCAATCCTATCGCCAGACACGGAGGGCAGATCATGCTAGGTGGATGCTATTGCGGCGCGCTGCGCTATGAGGTGCCGGGCGCGCCGTTGATGTCAGCACAGTGCCATTGCCGCGCCTGCCAGTAGTTCAGTGGCGGGGGTCCGAACTATTACATGCTGCTGCCCGCAGACGGGCTGACCTACACGCGCGGCACCCTCAAACACTTCACCCGCCCGAACCTCGAAGGTGCGGTCACGCGCGGGTTTTGCGCCGATTGCGGCACGCATATCGAAACGCGCCGCCCCGACATGCCCTATATCATCCTGAAGGCGGGCACCTTGGATACGCCCGCAGATTTCGGTCAGCCCTCCATGGCGATCTACACCTGCGACACCCAACCCTTCCATCTGATCCCCGAAGGCCTGCCCACGCATCAAGGGTTGCCACCACGCCGGTGAGCAGGTGGGCCTTCACCTGCTGCGCGCAATCGTCAGGAGGCGACTGCGTTTGTCTGATCTTTTGGCAGGACGCCGAAAAGAGCAACCGCCTCCCACACTGTCGAGGCGACCTGCTGGCCAAGGTCGGGCAAGGGTGCATGTGCAGGGCGGACATCGGGCACCTGCACTGCGCGCCAGCCTGCCTGTGTTGCCGCCGTGATGCCCGGATCGCTGTCTTCAAAGGCGGCGCAGCGCGCCGGATCAAGCCCCAGAGCAGCAGCGGTTTCGCGATACGGTGCCGGGTCTGGCTTGTTTGCGGACACCTGATCCCCACCCGTCACCACCTCGAAATGGGCCAATAGACCGGCCTGCTGCAAGTGGCGACGCGCCGGTGCCTCGTGGGTTGAGGTAACGACAGCCATGCGATGCCCGGCTGACGCCAATGCTGCCAGTGTGGCACGCACAGTCCGTTTGAGGGCCACGCCGTCAGTGAGTGCTGCGGCGACATTGGCGTGCCACTTGCCGTTGAAAGCCGCCGCCAGATCGCCATCTCCGAGAAAGTCGGTCAGCAAGCCCAATGCCCGCGCCCCGCTGGTGCCTAGACATCGTTTCAAAGAACGCTTGCACCTCCTGCTCATCCAGACCCGTTGGTGTCAGCAGGGCGACGGCTTCGCGCAGGTACACCCGTTCAGTGTCGAGCAGCAGACCGTCCATATCGAACAGAAATGCGTCTGGAGGGGTCATGCCCGCGCCCCGATTTTCGTTGATCTCAGGGCGCGTTTTTGCACGAACGAGGTCCATGCGAAAGCTGTACTGCCATCACATCATCTAACGCATTCAAACAGAGATCAGAGGTAGTCCGACCGCTGCAACCCGTATTTCGCCATCTTCTCGTTTAGCGTCCGGCGCGGCAGGCACAACTCGTCCATGACCGAGGCGATAGAGCCCTTGTGGCGCCGCATTGTGTTGTCGATCAGCATCCGCTCGAACGCCTCGACGTACTCTTTCAGCGGCTTGCCCTCGGTCGTCATCACCGGCTGCATTTCTTCGTGATCGTTCATCAGCAGGGATGCAATGGACCCTGTGCCGCGCCGCGATTGCAGCACAGCCCGCTCCGCGATGTTGATCAACTGGCGCACGTTGCCCGGCCACGGGGCCTGCAACAGTTGAGCCGCCTCTTGGGCCGACACCTTGGGCGCGTCGCAGCCATATTCATCGGCAAACTGATCGCCAAGGCGCGTGAACAACGTCAGGATATCTTCGCCGCGCTGGCGCAAGGGCGGTACGGTGATCTTGAGCGCGGCCAAACGATAAAACAGATCGGGGCGCAGCGCGTCCTCGCAGGTCTTGCCCGCCTCCTGCATGTTGCAGATACCCACGATGCGGGTTTCGGCGGGGGTGCCCTGTTCGTTGATGACGGACAGCAGGCGCGCCTGCAGGCCCTCGCTCAGTGCTTCGATATCTTCAAGCACCAAGGTGCCCCCCCGCGCCTCTTCGATGGCGGGCAATTGGGCATCCTCGGGCAACATGGGGCCAAACAGGCGCTTGGCGAGCGCGTCCTCTTCCCAGGCCGAACAACTCACCAGCACGAATTTCTTGCCCGCGCGGCTGCCCACGGCGTGCAGCGCATGGGCCACGAGCGTTTTGCCTGTACCCGTCTCCCCATCGATCAGCACGTGCCCGTCGGCTTGGCCAAGATCAAGGATGTCCTCGCGCAGCCGCTCCATCACCGGGGACTGCCCGATCAGCTTTTTCATCAACTGCCCGCCATCGGACAACTCGCGGCGCAACACACGGTTGTCCATGGTCAGGCGGCGCGCGCTGGTCGCCTTTTTGGCCAGCTCGGACATCCGATCGGGGTTGAACGGCTTTTCAAGGAAATCGAACGCCCCCACCCGCATCGCCTCGACCGCCATGGGCACATCACCGTGGCCGGTGATCATGATGACCGGCAGGGCACTGTCATTGCCCATCAGCTTTTTCAGGAACTGCATCCCGTCCATGCCGGGCATCTTGATGTCGGAAATGACGATACCGGGATATTCAGGGCCAAGGACCTTGAGCGCATCTTCGGCACTGGCAAAGGTTTCGGTGTCATAACCAGACAACGCCAGCCACTGGCTGATGGATTGGCGCATGTCCTGCTCATCATCGACGATGGCGATTTTCATGGCTTGGGTCATTGTGATCTACTCCGCCGCTGCGATTTTATTGTCCCGATCCGCATCCTCATCAAGGATGGGCAACTGCATCTCAAAGACGGCCCCGCCAGCCTGTCCATTGCGCGCGGTCAACCGTCCGCCCAAATCGTTTACAATGCCGGACGAGATGGCAAGGCCCAAGCCGACCCCGTCCCCGGGCTGCTTGGTCGTATAAAACGGCTCGAACAGCGCATCCAGATCAACAATACCTGGGCCGTTGTCACGCACCGTGAGGGTCGCGGTTTCGCCCGCCGAAAGGATGATGTCCACCTTGGGTTCCATCTCTGATTTGGTGGCGTCGATGGCGTTGCGCAAGAGGTTGACCATCACCTGTTCGATGCGCATCCGGTCGCCCAACACTTCGATGGGTTCGGGCGGCACCATGCGGTTGATGAGCACCCGGCGCTGACGCAGTTGTGGTTCCATCATCGACAGGCTCGAGGCGAGCGCATCACCCATGTTTACAGGGCTGAACACGTCCTGCCCTTTGCGCGCATAGGACTTGAGCTGGCGGGTAATGGCCCCCATCCGCTCGATCAGATCGTCGATGCGTCCAAAGCTGACCAGCGCCTCGTCGGGGCGATTGCGGCGCAGCAACAAACGCGCGCCCGCCAGATAGGTTTTCATCGCCGCAAGGGGCTGGTTCAGCTCGTGACTGACCGCCGCTGACATCTCGCCCAAAGCCGCAAGTTTGGATGATTGTTCAAGGGTTTGTTCGGCCACGGCAAGGTCTTCCTGCACCCGTTTGCGTTCGGCAATTTCCCGCTGCAACTGCACGTTCAGATGGCGAAGCTCTGCCGACTCGCGCGCAAACAAAGCCATGCGCAAAGCCGAGCGGCGGCTGAGCGCATAGAAAGACAGCGCAAGCAAAATCGCGAATCCCATGATCTCGAGCGCGAGCACCCCATTCACCCGTTCCCGCACTGACGCGTAGGTGGTGAAGGACGTCATGCGCCAGCCGCGAAACGGAATACGGTTTTCCAGCCGCATCACGCCTTCGCCTTGCAAATAGGCGTCGGGGGGCAGCGCGGTCCAGTCGGCGGTGGCGCGAATGGCGCGCTCAATAGCGCTTTGCGGGGTCTGCCGCGCCAGCGCCTCTTCTTCTGAACGCCCCCGCCAGCGGGGTTCGGTGGCAAGGATGATCTGGCCCGTGCTGTCAGTGACCAGCACAGCCGCTGAAATGCCCGACCAGGCCCGCTCGAATTTTTGCAGATCGACCTCGACCGCGATCACCCCCAACACGTCATTGCCCGCCGTGATGCGCCGCGAATAGGTAAAGGCAAAGCCGCCCGATTCGCGCTCAGCTGCGGTAAAGATGGTGTCAGTGGCGCGGAAGGCGTCGATGAAATAGGCCTCCATCCGGTGATTGGAGCCAAGGCGATTACGGTCGGTCGCCGCCACAGCGCGCCCATCGCTGTCGAGCAGGATCAGGTTGGCCGCCCCAATCTCCTCGACAAAGGAAATCAGGCGCTGCGTGGATTGCTGATAGTCCTCCGAGTTCAACGCCCCGATAAGCGTCGGGTCGCGCGCCAGAAGTTGCGGCACAATCGCATTCTGGCGCAACTCGCTCAGCAGGTTGCCGGAATAGAGCGCCAGCCGCAATTCAGCGCGGTTGCGCGTCGTCTCGGTAAAGCGGTCGGTCAGAAGGCGGTTGGTGAAATAGACCGTGGCAACAGCAGCTACGGTCAACAGACCAAGTGCCAGGCGCACCCGCCAGCTTGTCGCGCGCGCGCGCGGGTCAGGATTGGGTGTGGGTGCTGCTCGGGTCACTGGCATTCGTCGACCCTACTGCCCATACGTCACCCTCATCAAGTCACGCAGCCGTTAACTGCCCTGCCAGTGCGCGAAACAACGCTTGCCCATCGGTGCCCCCATGGCCCAAATCCGCCGCCCGCTCGGGGTGCGGCATCATGCCAAGGACGCGTCTGTTTTCCGACAGGATACCGGCGATGTCGTGGCAGGACCCGTTTGGGTTGTCCACGTAAGTGAACGCGATCCGGTCCCCGCCGCGCAATCGCATCAGGGTCTCTTCATCGGCAAAGTAATTGCCGTCGTGATGGGCGATGGGGATGTCGATCTCGTCCCCTTTGCCGTAGCCGCTCAGGTAATCCGACATCTCCGTCTCGACCCGCAGGCGCACCGTCTTGCAGATGTATTTGAGGCCCGCATTGCGCAGCAGTGCGCCGGGCAGAACCCCGGTTTCGGTCAGCACCTGAAAGCCGTTGCATACTCCAAGGACATAGCCGCCACGATCTGCATGGGTCTTGACCGCGCGGCAGATGGGCGAGTTCGCCGCGATGGCCCCGCAGCGCAAATAGTCGCCAAAGGAAAAACCGCCCGGCACGCCCACGATATCAATGCCTGCGGGTAAGTCGGTGTCCTTGTGCCAGACCATCTCGACTTCGGCCCCTGCGGCCTTGAAGGCCACCGCCAAGTCGCGATCACAGTTCGAGCCGGGGAAAACGACGACCGCCGCCTTCATGGCATATCCACCCGGTAGCTTTCGATGACCGTGTTGGCCAGCAGACGCTCGCACATCGCCTCCACATCCGCCGCAGACGTCCCCTCGGCCAGATCCAGCTCGATCACCTTGCCCTGACGCACGCCGTTCACACCGTCAAAACCCAACGCGCCAAGCGCATGGCGCACCGCCTCGCCCTGTGGATCCAGCACACCGGTTTTCAGCATCACATGCACAGTCGCTTTCATGCCTTGCCTTTCATTGTTCCAAAAATATGCAAAAAACGCCGGCTCAGTTGATCAGCGTCGGTTTGGTGATCGGGGTCGATGTCTTGGGCAACACGCCCAATCGGCGGGCCACTTCGGTGTAGGCGTCGGCCAGATTGCCCAGATCGCGGCGGAACACGTCCTTGTCGAGCTTCTGGCCCGTCTCGATATCCCACAAACGGCAACTGTCCGGGCTGATCTCATCGGCGATGATCAGGCGCTGAAAGTCGCCATCATAGACGCGGCCCACCTCGATCTTGAAGTCCACCAGACGGATACCCACCGCCAGCATCACACCCGACAGGAAGTCGTTGACACGCAGCGCGAGGCTCAGGATATCGTCCATGTCCTGCTGGCTGGCCCAGCCAAAGGCGGCGATATGTTCCTCGGTTACGAGCGGATCGCCAAGGGAATCGTCCTTGTAGCAATATTCAACGATGGGCCGGGGCAGTTGCGTACCCTCCTCGATGCCCAAACGCTGGCTCATGGTGCCCGCCGCATAGTTGCGCACGATCACCTCAAGCGGCACGATCTCGCAGGACCGCACAAGCTGCTCGCGCATGTTCAGCCGCTTCATAAAGTGGGTCGGCACGCCAATCTGCGCCAAACCGGTCATGAAATACTCGCTCAGGCGGTTGTTGAGCACTCCTTTGCCTTCGATGACGTCCTTTTTCTGGGCGTTGAAGGCGGTCGCGTCATCCTTGAAATACTGCACAATTGTGCCTGGCTCGGGGCCTTCATACAGGATTTTGGCTTTGCCTTCGTAAATCTTCTTGCGTCGCGCCATGGGCGTCCTCTCGGCTCTGGCGTGTGCCTGGATGCGGCCCGCCGTTGCGCCCTCTTAAGCAATCGGGTGAATTGCCGCAAGCAAAGGGGTTGCGCACAGAGCCCTGCCTTCGCATATCTTGTTATAACTCTACATTAACACGAGGGCTTTGACAGATGAGCAGCTTTGACGACCGCGAGAACGCATTCGAATCGAAATATGCACATGACGCCGAAATGCAGTTCAAGGCGGACGCACGACGCAACAAGTTGCTGGGTCTGTGGGCTGCGGAGCTTTTGGGCAAGACCGGGGATGAGGCCGCAGAATACGCCCGCGACGTCGTGAAGTCCGATTTCGAGGAGGCTGGCCATGAAGACGTCTACCGCAAGGTGTCAGGCGATCTGGGTGACAAGGCGGACGAGGCCACGATCCGCGCCAAAATGGCCGAGCTGATGGGTCAGGCCAAGGCGCAAATCCTAAGTGAAATCGACTGATTTCAAGGATCTTTAAGCCAGTCTTAAAGTAAATTCGCACGCGCAGACCATCCCTTGGCCTGCGCGTTTTTATTTGGATTGTCTGCATTCGCGTCGTGCGCCTTAATCTTTGAGGCACCTTCATCCCCTACCCCTGATACCGGGATTTTCGGGATCGGGAGGGTGTGCGATGCGCGCTGTTTTACTGTCATCGTCACTCAAGGTCGCCCTGCGGGCGGGCCTGCCCGTCCTCATCCTGGCGGGCTGTCTGTTTGCGCTGTCCCAGAAAGTGTCATCCGACGTCGTGCTGGGCCTGCCGAACCAATTGGCTGGCATTGCAGGACTGCAATGGGCGGTGGCCGGGCTGCTGACGCTCGGCAGTTTCTGGGCCGTCGCCCAATATGACGCCGTGGCTCATACCGCGCTCAATACCGGAATCGCGCCCCGTGATGCGCGACGATCAGGGGCCGCGGGAATCGCACTCGGCCAGACGCTCGGCTTCGGCTTGCTGACAGGGGCCATCGCGCGCTGGCGGATGTTGCCAGACCTGTCATTCTCGACCGCGCTCAGCCTGTCGGCCTTTGTCTCTCTGACATTCGTGAGCGCATGGATGGTGATCACCGCATTGGCCTGCCTGATCCTGCCCGCCCCGGCGTGGGCATTCTGGCCCGCTGTCATGGTGACTGCTGCGGTGCCTGTCGTGGCTGCGTTGCTGTTCTGGTGGCCGCATATTCGCGTGTTCGGGCGCACCTTGCCCCTGCCCAACCTTTTGAAAGTGCGCGCTATTCTTGGATGGTCGCTGCTTGATACCGCTTTGGCGGCAGCCGCGCTGTTTGTGCTGTTGCCAACGGGGACGTTACCCTTTACCGCCTTCTTTCCGTTGTTCCTGATCGCCTTGGGCTGCGGGCTGATTTCGAATACACCGGGCGGTGTCGGGCCGTTCGAACTGGTCCTGGTCGCCGCCCTGCCCCTTGGTGATCCCGGCCCCGTCTTGGCTGCAATTCTAGGCTACCGTCTGATCTATTTTGCACTGCCCGCGGGCCTTGCGGCACTTGCGCTTCTGCGGCCTTGCCAAAGCTCTGATCGTCCCCCTGCGCCGCCGGTCACATGTCACAACGCTCCACGCAGCGAAGTCGGGGTGGTCCTGCAAAACGGCGGACAGATTGCGCGATCCGGGTCCAGCGAGCTTGCGCTATGGCTCACCGGGCAGACGCTGACGCTGTTCGGCGATCCCGTGGCCGGCCCCTGCGACGCCGCACTCTGCCACCTGCGCACAGCGGCGCGGCAGATGGGGCACCTGCCCATGATCTACAAATGCGGGCCACGATTGGCACAGAAAGCGCGGGCATCCGGTTGGCGCGTGCTTCATATGGCCGACGATGCGATGATCGACACAGCAAGCTACACCCCGTCCCTGCCGACACGGCGAACGCTGCGGCGCAAGTTGCGCGCGGCGGACAAGGCCGGGGTTTTGGTGCGCGGTGGCGCGCCGCTGCCCCTTGCTGCCATGACGCGGATCGATACCGCTTGGCAGCGCGCCCACGGGCCCGCGCGCGGTGGCAGCATGGGTCGGTTCGCAGAGGGTTATGTTCAAGATCAATGGGTTGGCTGCGCCTATGTCGCGGGCACCCTGATCGCGTTCGTAACGGCCCACCGGTCAGAGACGGAGTGGTGTCTCGACCTGATGCGCCACGATCAAACCGCACCGGATGGCACGATGCACGCGCTTGTGCACGCCGCCATCACCCACGCGCAACGCGCAGGTGCGACCCAATTCTGTCTGGCCGCAACCCCGGCCTGCCCCGATCCGGCAAGCGCCCTCTGGCGATGGGCGGCGCAACAGATTTCTTCACGTGCGGGCGGGCCCGGATTGCGTCAGTTCAAGTCCAGCTTTGCGCCGCAATGGGTCCCGCGCTACGGTGCCGCACGCAGTTGGCGCGCGCTTGCCTTCGGGTTGGCCGACCTCACCCGCGCCGTGCACAACCCCCTGCCTTTGCCACCCGCATCCTCAAGTGGACCTCATGTTAATGATGAGAATTATGAACTGGCCTCAAAAACCGCCACGTGAGACAGAAGATGGAACACGCGCGCGAGGAGACCGCCATGAGCAACGCACTGACCGAACTGCTCGCTGAAAAAGGGACTTTGCTGGCCGATGGTGCCACGGGAACGAACCTGTTTGCGATGGGCCTGATGTCGGGCGACGCGCCAGAGATGTGGAATGAGGACGAACCCGAAAAGATCACCGCGCTTTACAAAGGGGCGGTGGATGCCGGCAGCGACGTGTTCCTGACCAATTCTTTCGGGGCCAATGCATCGCGTCTGAAACTGCACGATGCAGGCCACCGCGCCTTCGAACTGAGCAAAATCTCCGCCGAACTGGCGCGCAATGTGGCCGATGCCGCCGGGCGCAAGGTGATCGTCGCAGGGTCCGTCGGGCCGACCGGCGAGATCATGGAACCTGTGGGCGAACTCACCCACGCCAACGCCGTAGAGATGTTTCACGAAACGGCTGCGGGTCTGAAAGCAGGCGGCGCGGATATCGGCTGGCTCGAGACGATTTCAGCCCCCGAGGAATACAGCGCCGCCGCCGAAGGCTTTGCGCTGGCGGGTCTGCCATGGGTCGGCACGATGAGCTTTGACACCGCCGGGCGCACCATGATGGGTGTGACAAGCACGAACATGGCCTCGCTTGTGGCGGGCCTCGACAATCCGCCAGCCGCCTTTGGGGCCAATTGCGGCACCGGCGCGTCTGACCTGTTGCGCACCTTGCTCGGCTTTGCTGCGACCGGCACCGAATTGCCCCTGATCGCCAAGGGCAACGCGGGCATCCCGAAATATCACGACGGGCACATCCACTATGATGGGACGCCCGAGTTGATGGCCGACTATGCCGTGCTGGCGCGCGACTGCGGGGCCAGCATCATCGGCGGGTGCTGTGGCACCACGCCCGATCATTTGCGCCACATGCGCGCTGCCCTCGACACCCGGCCACGCCAATCCGCACCTACCTTGGAGGCAATCGTCGCCGCGCTTGGTGCGTTTTCCTCGGCCAATGACGGCACGGGAGACGGCGAAACACCGATCCGCAAACGGCGCGGCCGGCGTGCGGCCTAAAACAGCTCCAACTGGTCACGGTCCGGGCGCGGTGGGCGGAACAGGTCACAGCGCATTGGCTGGCCTTTTTCCTTTAATCCCAAACGCTTGATGGCGACGGTAAAGCGATGCGCGATAATCTCGGCATATGGTCCCTCCCCGCGCATGCGCCGCCCCCAGGCCGCGTCATATTCTTTGCCCCCGTGCATCTCGCGCAGGCGCGCCATGATGCGTGCGGCCCGGTCGGGGTATGTGACCGCCAGCCATTCCTGCCAAAGCGGCGACACCTCGCGTGGCAGGCGCAGCATGATCCAACTGGCTGTGCGCGCGCCTGCGTCCTTGCCCGCCGCAAGGATCGCCTCAAGCTCGGGGTCGCTGAGCGCGGGCACCATGGGCGAGGCCATGATGCGCACCGGAATGCCCGCCTGCGCAAGGCACCGGATCATCGCCAAGCGCCGGGCCGGTGCAGGCGCGCGCGGCTCCATCGCGCGGGACAGGGCCGGATCGAGCGTGGTCACCGAAATACCCACACGTATCAGCCCCCGCCGAGCCATACGGGCGAGAATATCAATGTCGCGTTCAATCAACGCACCTTTGGTTACGATGGCAACGGGGTGGCCGCACCCCTCGAGCACCTCAAGGCAGCGGCGCATGATTTCGTGCTCTTTCTCGATAGGTTGATAAGGGTCGGTGTTGGTCCCGATGGCCAATGGCGCGACCTTGTAACCTTTGCGTCCCAACTCGGCCCGCAGCACATCCGGGGCATCCGGGCGGGCGATCAGTCGGGTTTCGAAATCAAGGCCCGGCGAAAGACCCAAATAGGCGTGGCTGGGCCGGGCAAAGCAATAGACACAGCCATGTTCGCAGCCCCTGTAGGGGTTGATCGACCGATCAAAGGGCAAATCGGGCGAGCGATTGTAGCTGATCAGGCTGCGGGGCCGCTCAATGCTGACTTCGGTGCGCAAGGTGGGCAGGTCCTCATCCCGGTCCCAGCCATCCGGCTCGCTGTGCCGGGTCAGCGCATCATAGCGGCTGACCGCGTTGGTCACCGCGCCGCGCCCTTTGGCTTGTGTTGTCTGCAAATCCGTCCGCATGCCGTCACAATAGAACACAACAAGAACGTGCGCCAGAAAAGAGTTCGAAAACAGCGGGCGCACCGCGACGATCAGCACAGAAAAGTGACCCTGCGCGTCGCGCACGACGTTGCCCATGTCGCAATCCGGACAGTGCCCCTGCGACATATTGGACGATAACCACCCCCATAGGCCCCAGGTGCGCGCACCTGACGATCAAGGAATGCCCATGTCAGACGAAGACGAAATCATCCTCGCGGACCTCGATGACGAGGAACTTGTGCAGCAGATGTTTGACGACCTTTACGACGGTCTCAAGGAAGAGATCGAGGAAGGGGTGAACATCCTGCTCGAACGCAATTGGCAGCCCTATGACATCCTGACCAAAGCGCTTGTGGGCGGCATGACGATCGTGGGCGCGGATTTCCGCGACGGGATCCTGTTCGTGCCCGAAGTGCTGCTGGCCGCCAACGCGATGAAGGGCGGCATGGCCATCCTAAAGCCGCTGCTCGCCGAAACCGGCGCGCCCCGCGTGGGCAAGATGGTCATTGGCACGGTCAAGGGCGACATCCACGACATCGGCAAGAACCTCGTCGGCATGATGATGGAAGGCGCTGGGTTCGAGGTGGTCGATCTTGGGATCAACAACCCGGTCGAGAATTATCTGGGCGCCATCGAATCCGAAGGCCCCGACATTCTGGGCATGTCCGCCCTGCTGACGACAACCATGCCCTATATGAAGGTCGTGATCGACACGATGGTCGAACAGGGCATTCGCGACGATTACATCGTGCTAGTGGGCGGTGCGCCCCTGAACGAGGAGTTCGGCAAGGCCATCGGTGCCGACGCCTATTGTCGGGATGCCGCGGTCGCGGTCGAGACGGCCAAGGAGTTTATGGCGCGCAAGCACAATCAGGTCTCGGCCTGACGGGCGCAGCACCATATGTTATGACGGGGCCTGCGCTGATCACAGCGCGGGCCTTTTTTCATTGGGATAAGGCATGCAGATCGACGACGCCACATTGACGCAAGACGGTCTGGCCCCGGCGGGCACGGGCCGCATCCTGCTGATCGCCTGTGGGGCCTTGGCGCGCGAGATCCTCGACCTCAAGCGCGCAAACGGATGGGATCACATGGATCTGACCTGCCTGCCTGCCAAGCTGCATCTCTATCCCGACCAGATTACCGATGCCGTGCGCGCATCCGTCGCGAAGCATCGGGGCGCATATGCCGACATCTTTGTCGTTTATGCGGATTGCGGCACGGGTGGGTTGTTGCAAGCGGCCTGTGCCGAGATGGGTGTCGAGATGGTCGCAGGGCCTCATTGCTATAGCTTTTTTGAGGGAAATGAGCGCTTTGCCCGACAGAGTGAAAGTGAAATTACCACCTTTTACTTGACGGATTTCCTGGTGCGGCAGTTCGATGCCTTCATCATGAAACCCATGGGCCTCGACCGGCACCCCGAACTGCGCGACATGTATTTCGGCAATTATGAAAAGCTGGTCTATCAGGCACAGACTGATGATCCCGCCCTGACCACCAAGGCAAAGGCGGCGGCGGAGACCCTCGGCCTCGCCTTCGAGCGGCGCCTGACCGGCTACGGCGATCTGGAAACGGCGCTCGCGCGGCTTTGATCCTATCAAGGCCCTTGGACCAGCGCGCGTATCCCCCTAGCGTGGAGCAGTTGCTCGGATCGGAGGTGCAAGGTGGATATCACAGATAAGATCGTCGTGGTGACGGGCGCGGCGAGCGGGATTGGGCGCGCACTGTGTACGGCCTTTGACAAGGCGGGGGCAGCGCGGGTCGTCTGCGCGGATCGAGACATCAGAGGCGCGCAGTCGATTGCGCATAACATCAAGGGGTTAGCGCGTGACGTTGATGTGTCTGACCCCGAACAGATCAAAGACCTGATTGCCTATGTCGAGACTGAGGTTGGCCCCATCGACATCTTCTGTTCGAACGCAGGTGTGCTGATCGAAGGCGGCGCGGAGGTTCCAGATGCCGAGTGGCAGCGCCTGTGGGAGATCAACGTGATGTCCCATGTCTGGGCGGCGCGCCATGTGGTGCCGTTGATGGCGGCGCGGGGTGGTGGCTATCTCCTCAACACCGCCTCTGCCGCCGGCCTGCTCAACCAGATCGGATCGGCCCCCTACGGTGTGACCAAACACGCCGCGGTGGGCCTGGCCGAATGGCTGGCCATCACCCACGGCGATGCGGGCATCAAAGTGTCCGTGCTGTGCCCTCAGGCCGTGCGCACGGCGATGACCGAAGGGTTTGAGGATCACGTGGCTGCCATTGATGGCATGATCGAGGCAGACGAGGCCGCTGCAGCCTGCATCACCGCCATTCGGGACGAGACGTTTCTGGTGCTGCCACACCCTGGCGTGCGGACCTATATGCAGCGCAAGACGTCGGATTATGATCGCTGGATCGCGGGAATGCGGAAGCTGAACCGGGCGTATGGTCGCGACTGATGGACTGGGGGCCGGCCCCCAGACCCCCGCGGTTTATTTGGCGAAATGAAGTTGGATCAGGGTTTGGGTGTGATCGGGCGGATCAGCCCTTCCTGGGCGACGGAGGCCACGAGTGTGCCTGCCCGGTCATAGATCATGCCGCGATTGAAGCCGCGCCCGCCGCCCGACCAAGGGCTGTCCATCGTGTAGAGGTGCCAATCGCAAAAGGCGGCGGGCGTGTGGAACCACATCGCGTGATCGAGGCTGGCTGCCATCACCCGGCCGGTGAACCATGTCTGCCCGTGCGGGCGCAGCGCGGTACCGAGCAGGTTCAGATCGGAGGCATAGGCCAGCAGACAATGTTGCAGCTGTGGGCTGATCCCCTTGGCCGCCTCCATCCGGAACCAAAGGTGGCTTTTGTCGTCCGCTGGTTCGGGCGTGAAGAAATCCCGCGGGGCCACTTCGCGGATGTCGATGGGGCGCGGACGTAGAAATTCCTCGTGGTACTTTTCGGGGATTTTGTCGATGACGGTCTTACGCAGCGCGTTGCGGTCGGCGAGGTCTTCGGGGCCTTCGACCTCGGGCATGGGGTGCTGGTGCGCCCAGCCTTCTTCGGCGACATGGAACGAGGCCGACATGTTCAGGATCTGCCGCCCGTTCTGGATCGCGACCACACGGCGGGTGGTGAAACTGCCCCCGTCACGCGCGCGATCCACCTGATAGACCACCGGCATTTCGGGATCGCCGGGCCGGATGAAGTAGGCGTGCAGAGAGTGACACAGCCGGTCCTCGACCGTCTTGTAGGCCGCCGCCAGCGCCTGTCCGATCACCTGCCCGCCGAAGATGCGCGTGGGTGTCTCGCCTCCCTGCCCGGTGCCGCGAAACAGGTCCACCTCAAGCCGTTCGACCGCCAGCAGGTTCAACAGGGTCTGGTGTGCGTCACTCATGTCAGGCTCCGTTTTTGGCGTGCCCCAATGCCTGTCACATCAGCGCGCCGTGTACCAGAGCCTTGAGTTCGGCGCGCGCAGGGTAGCTGGAGGACGGGCTGAGTTGCGTGAAGAGCACCACGCTGATCTCGTGCACCCGGTCGATCCAGAAGAAGGTCGAGGCCATTCCGCCCCAGCTGAAATCGCCGGCCGAGCCGGGCACACGGCTGCGCGCGGGGTCGAGTACCACCGCGCCGCCGATACCAAAGCCCATGCCGTCCATGGGTTGTTCGGCGAAGCTCGCGGGGCCGAGGCTCGCGATGTCGCCGGGCAGGTGGTTGGACAGCATGAATTTCAGGGTCGAGGGCGACACCAGCCCTTGCCCGCCCATGCGCAACGCCTCGGCAAAGCGCATGTAGTCGTCGATGGTGCCCACGAGGCCGCCACCGCCGCTGAAGCAGGTGGCGGCGAGGAAGGGCGAGGTTGTGGGCGCATCCACCAGGCGCAAGGGATTGCCGCCCGTATCCGCCGCGTTCAAATCCATCGCATCGCCCGCCAGCGGGGTGTAGAGGGCGGCAAGGCGGTTGGTCGCCTGTTGGGGCACCGAAAAAGCCGTATCCGTCATGCCGAGAGGGTTCAGCACACGCTCGGCGAAGACCTGATCGAGCGGTTGGCCCGCCATGACCTCGATGACCCGCCCGATCACGTCGATGCCGACCGAATATTCCCACCGTCCGCCCGGCGCAAAGGCCAGCGGCAGGTCTGCCAGCGCCTCACACTGTTCGGCCAGCGTGCCCGCATTGGATTTGAACAGCAGGTCCTGATCGGCCATCGCTTGCGGCAGCACACCGGGGTTGAACGGATAGCTGAGGCCCGAGCGGTGCGTGAGCAACTGGTGCAGAGTGGGCGTGGCGCGGGGCTCACTCTGATCAATAGTCGTCGCGCCGGGGACCAAGGCGCGGCAGCTTGCAAAGCCAGGGAGGAACCTCGACACGGGTGCATCAAGATGCACCTTACCCTCTTCCACCAGCATCATGAGGATCAGCGATGTGATGGGTTTGGTCATCGAATAGATGCGCGCGATGGTATCACGTGCGAACGGCGCGCCGGTTTCGATGTCGCGCACACCGTGACTGTCAAAGAAGGTCTCTTCGCCGTGCTGGTGGATCAGCACCGACAGGCCTGCGAACTTGCGCTGGTCGACGTAGGACGCCGCCCATGGTGTAATCCGCTCAAGGCGGCTTGGATCGAGGGTCAGCGTCACGGGCTCTAAACCTCAAGCCATTCCTTGCGCACATCCTCGCGGGCTTTCAACTCGGCCGGGGTGCCCTCGAACACCACCTGCCCGTGGCCCATCACATAGACCCGGTGCGCGATGTCGAGCGCGATGGAGAGTTTTTGTTCGACAAGAAGGGTTGCGATGCCGCGCCGCGCGATTTCCTGCAACAGTTGCGCGACGCGCTGCACCATCTGCGGGCTGAGGCCCTCGGTCGGCTCGTCGATCATCACAAGGTCCGGATCGCCCATGAGCGTGCGGCACATGGTCAGCATCTGTTGCTCGCCCCCCGACAGCACCGATGCCTCGACATCGGCGCGGCGGTCGAGGTTTTCGAACATCTCGAACATGTCCTGCATGGACCAGCGGCCTGCCCCGTCCTTTTGCCCCGGTTTGAGGCCCAGGATCAGGTTTTGCCGCGTCGTCAGGCCCGGAAAGATATCGCGGTTTTCGGGGACATAGCCGATGCCGAGGTTGGCGACCTCGAACGCTTTCTTGCCCGCGATCTCCTGCCCCTTGAACGTGACGGAACCATGCGGGGGCACCTCGCCCATCACCGCCTTGCAGGTGGTGGAGCGCCCCACCCCGTTGCGGCCCAACAACGCGACGATCTCGCCCTCGGCAATCGACAGGTTCACCCCCTGCAGAATATGGGATTTGCCGTAATAGGCATGCAGATCGCGCACATCCAGCATCAGTGATCCTCCAACGCGGTGCCGAGATAGGCCTCTTGCACGCGCGGGTTGGCGCGCACGGCCTCGGGGGTGCCGGTGGCGATGATCTCGCCGTAGACCAGCACCGAAATCTGATCGGCCAGACCAAAGACCACGCCCATGTCATGTTCGACCATCACCAGCGTCTTGCCCACCGTCACGGTGCGAATCAGGTCGACGATGTAATCGGTTTCGGAATGGCTCATCCCCGCGGTGGGTTCGTCCAGCATAATCACATCCGCCCCACCCGCGATGGTGATCCCGATTTCAAGCGCGCGTTGCTCGGCGTAGCTGAGCACGCCGGCAGGCAGGTCGCGTCGTGCGGTCAGGTTGATCTGTTCGAGGATCGCATCGGCCCCTTCGGTCAGCGCCCGGCTGCGCCCGACCATGGACCAGAAGTTATAGCGGTAGCCCATCGACCAGAGCAGCGAACAGCGCACGTTTTCGAACACGGTCATCTTGGGGAAGATGTTGGTGATCTGGAAACTGCGCGACAGCCCCATGCGATTGATCTCGAACGGGGCCTTGCCCGCAAGGTCCTGCCCATGCAGCCGGATCGTGCCCTCGGTCTGGGGAAAGCGGCCCGTGATCAGGTTGAACAGCGTGGATTTGCCCGCGCCGTTGGGGCCGATGATGGCGTGACGCTCCCCCTGCCCGATGGACAGACCGACGCCACGAATGATCTCCGTCTTGCCAAAGGATTTCTTGAGCGCTGCGAGTTCAAGGGCGGCAGTCATGTCGTCACCTTGGACGCTGCGTTGGCCTCGTTCCAGGCCTCGACCATCGCCGGCGCGGTGGCGCGGCAGATCGCAAAACCGATCACAGTGACCGCGCCCGCGATGATCCAGGGCAGCACGGTGTGGCTGTCGAAGGTGGTCCAGAACAGCGTCATCTCGTGATCGCCGATGGAGGCGTGACGCAGATGGAATATCATCTCGATCAGCGCCGCCGCGCCTAGGCAGCCGATCAGCCCACCGCCGAGCGTCTTGAGATAAGGCCAGGCCAGATGCCCCAGCTTGCCCAAGCGCCACGCAGGCACGTGCATCATGATCAGCCCGGCCAGCCCGCCGGGAAAGAACATGACCGTGGCGACAAAAATCATGCCCAGATAGAAGGCCCAGAGTTCGGTTTGCAGGCTCAGCACCGTCTGCACAAGGGTAAAGACGATGGCCCCGATGATCGGCCCGAAGAAGAAACCAACACCACCGAGGAACGTGACCAGCAGGATGATGCCGGATTGTGTGGTGTTGAGGTTTTCTTCGGTCAGGATTTCGTAGTTGATTGCGAAGAGCGCGCCCGCGATGCCCGCAAAAAAGCCCGAGGCGACGAAGGAATAGAACCGCACCCACCGCGCGGAGTAGCCCAGAAATTCGGCCCGTTCAGGGTTGTCGCGCACGGCGTTGGCCATCCGACCCATGGGCGTGCGGGAATAGAGGTACATGAGGACTGCCGAGATCATCAACCATGCGGCGATGAGGTAGTAGACCTCGATCTGTTGCAGGAATTCGACCCCGAAAAAGGGCAGACCATAGGTGCGGTCGCCCGAAATGCCTTCCTCGCCACCGAAAAAGGCGACGATGATGACGGAACAGGCGGCGATCAACTCACCCACGCCGAGGCTGATCATGGCGAACACCGTGCCTGCCTTGCGCGTGGAAAACGAACCGACGATGGTGGCGAGCCCCATGCCGAACAGCCCGCCGAAGATCGGCAGCAGCGGGAGAGGCAGATTGGCAAAGAAATCCGTGGCGTTGATGATGTGCATGCAGGCAAACCCGCCCACCCCGGCATAGACTGCGTGGCCAAAGGACAGCATGCCGCCTTGGCCCAGAAGCATGTTGTAGGCGAGCGCGAAGATGATCGTGATCGCCATCTGGTTCATGATCGTGATGGCGGAATTGTTGGTAAATATGAACGGCAGGATCAACAGCGCCACCGCCGCGATGAGCCATGGGGTCAGCGGCAGTACCATGCTGCCCGCGCGCATCCGTTGTGCGGGTTTGGTCGGGTCGGTGGTGATCTGATCGCTCATACGCCCCGCTTTCCGAACAGGCCGTAGGGGCGGAAGATCAGGATCAGCACCATGAGGATGTAAGGCAGGATGTCGGCGATCTGTGGGCTTGTGATGGACCAGAGGTCACGCCATGGGCTGTCAGCAATGGCCTCGGGTTTGGTGAAGCCGAGGGTGGTCAAAAGATCCTCCATCCGCAGGTTGTAGGCTTTGGAGAACGTGGTGATCCAGCCGATCATCAGCGAGGCGACGAGCGCGCCCCAAAGGCTGCCAAGACCGCCGATCACGATGGTGACAAAGACGATGGAGCCAAGGACGAAGGCCATGCCCGGGAAGGTGCCGAGGACCGGCCCCGCAATCACGCCCGCGACCCCGGCCAGCGCCGTGCCGACGCCGAAGACTCCCATGAAGATCAGCGGCACGTTGTGGCCCAGTGCCTCGACGGTTTTGGGATATGTGAGGGCGGCCTGGATGATCATGCCCACCCGCGTGCGCGTCAGCACCCAAAGAAGGCCGATAAAGATCGCAACTGAGATGAAGATCATGAAGATCTTGTAAGCCGGGATCGAATTGCCCGCGATGGAGAAGGCGGTGAATTGCAGGATTTCGGGGGCGGCATAGGGCATCTGATTCTTGCCCCAGATGAATTGCACCAGCTCCTCGATCAGCAGCGCAAGGCCGAAGGTGAAGATGAGTTCTGGCACGTGGCCGTATTGGTGGACGCGCCGCAGGCCGTAGCGTTCGACCCCTGCCCCGAGCACGCCGACGATCAAGGGGGCCAGCAGCAGCCCCATCCAGAAGCCGAGCGCGAGACTGATCTGAAAGGCGAAATAGGCACCGAGCATGTAGAAACTCGCATGCGCAAAATTCAGCACGCCCATCATCGAAAAGATCAGCGTGAGCCCGGCAGACAGCATGAAGAGCAGCAGGCCCGTGACAAGGCCGTCGATCAGGTTGACGAGGATGAGATCCATGCGGTTATCATGTCCTGACGTGATCCAGAGGAGGCTGCGCCACGCGATGTTTCAGGGGGTTTCACCCCCGTCGCTGGCGCGACTCCCCCAAGGTATTTTTGGCGAAAGGAAGGGGCAGCGGTGGTCGTGTCGCTGCCCCGTCAGCGGGTGTTCAGGGCCGGTCCATCTCGCAGGTGGTGGCGGAGTCTGCGGCCGCCATCGTCACGGTCTCCTCGACTTTGATCCCGAACCCGGAATTGTCATAGTCGAAGGTCACGTCATTGCCGGTATGGGCGTGGATGTGCACGTCCTGGATCAACTGATGGTCGATCTCGCGCATCATGACTTTGCCGCCCCACATGTTTTCATGCTCCATCCCTGCAAGGGCGTAGGCGACCGGGACCACATCCGTAGCGGTGCCTGCCTCGTTGATCGCTTTGGCCAGCATTTCGATCACGTTTGTGATGCGCGCCTGGCTGATGTTGCCATCTGGATATTTGGCCTTGAACGCCTCGTAATAGGCGGCGGCGCGGTCATTGGCGGGCGGGTTGATCTGCCCTTCGGCGACAAGGCGCAGGGACCCTTCGCCGGTTTCCCCGAAGGCAGCCGTGATCCCGTCTGCGGCGGCATAGTAGGTAAAGATCGGCCCCTCATATCCGTTTTCGAGCACGGATTTGCCAAGGCCGAGCATGTCCGCGCCCCAGTTCCCGGTGATGATCGCGTCCGCCTCGGCGGCCACGATCTTGCGACTGTAGGGCGTGAAATCCTTGACCTTGCCGATGGGGTGCAACTCATTCCCGACGATCTCGATATCGGGGCGTTTTTCGCCGAGGAAGCGGACGGCGGCGGATGACACCGCCTTGCCGAAGGAATAGTCCTGCCCGATGATGTAGACCTTCTGGATCGAGTCATCGCCCGCGATCACGTCCGTAAGTGCATCCATCTTGATGTCGGCATTGGCGTCGAAACGAAAGTGCCAGAAGTTGCACTTGTCATTGGTGAGCGCCGGGTCAACGGCGGAGTAGTTCAGAAACAGCACGCGATCATCGGGGTTACGCCGGTTGTGCTTTTCAATTGCCTCGGTCAGCGCACTGGCCACACCCGAGGAGTTGCCTTGGGCGATATAGCGGATGCCCTGATCGATGGCGACTTGCAGCTGGATCAGCGACTCCTTGGGGCTGATCTTGTTGTCGAAGGCGACGATTTCGAACATGTCGCCGTCCAGAACGCCGCCCTGCTTGTTCACCAACTCTTCGGCGGCGAATTCATACTGGTGCAGACCGTTGACACCGGTGCCCGCAAAGGGGCCGCTAAGTGGGTCGATGAAGGCGATCTTGATGGTGTCGGCGCTTGCCGCGAAGGCGCTGACCGTCAGTGTCAGGGCCGCAGCCAGCCCGAGCGTGGTGGATGTGCGCATGTGTTCCTCCCTAGAACATGGTCCCGACCGATTGCCTCTGGTGGGCCTGATTGGCTATCGGGATAGGCTTAGCGTTGCACAGATCGGGGATATGTCAAGCGTTGACATGGGGGCACATTCAATTGCTGCGGGTGCAATGTGGCGGCGGGCAAAAACATGAAGTTCCGCCCACATCCACTTGGTATCAAATGTCTTTCAGCGATTTCAGCCCATTCTCCGCAAAGACCGGCACAAAAGCGCCCACCTGCATCGCCCGCTCGGGGTTTGAGGCGTTTCCATCCAGTGCCCGTTTCAGAACGCCCTGAATGATCGCCGCCATCCGAAAGAAGCAAAACGCCAGATAATATCCGAACTGATCAATGCCGCGCAGCCCACGCCGTGCGCAATAGGCCGCGATGAATGCCTCATCCGAGGGTAAGCCAAGCGCGGCGCGGTCCACCCCCATCAGCCCGCGTCCCTGCGCACCGGCGGGAAGTTGCCACTGCATGATCACACTGGCGAGATCGGCATAGGGGTGGCCAATCGTACTGAGTTCCCAATCCAGAACAGCGCGGCATTTGGTGCCCGTTGCCTCGAAGATCATGTTGTCGATGCGGTAGTCCCCGTGCACCAACGTGCGTTGCCCGTCATTGGCTGGCATATCACTCACAAGACGGTCCATCAGGGTGTCCATCGCCGGAATGTTCTGGGTTTCAGAAGCGCGATATTGTTTGGACCACCGCCCCACCTGCCGCTCGAAGTAGTTGCCGGGGGGGCCGTAATCGGCAAGGCCGACAGCCTCAATATCAACGCTGTGCAAGGCGGCCAGAACCCGGTTCATGTCATCGATCACGTCAGCGCGTTCCGGTGGGGTGAGCCCCTCCATCGTCGGCTCATTGAAGTTGCGCCCTGCCACATGATCCATCACGTAGAAATCAGAGCCAATGATGGTCGGATCCTCACAGAGCACGTGGACCTTTGCGACCGGCACATCCGTGTCGCGCAAGGCGCGTTGCACGCGAAACTCCCGATCCACCGCATGGGCCGACTTCAGCAACTGGCCCGGCGGTTTGCGGCGCAGCACGTAGTTGCCCGCGCTGGTTTGCAACAAAAAGGTCGGGTTGGACTGGCCGCCTTCGAATTTCTTGGCCTCGATGGGGCGATCAAAGCCGGGCAAGTGGGGGGCCAGATAGGTCGCCACGGCCCCCAAATCCAATGTCTGCGCGTCGCTCATGCTGGCCTTCCGAACTCTGCGGCAAGGGCGCGACCCGCTTGGGCATATTCGCGCGCCATCCGATCCACGATTGCGCCCGCCGGGCCGACGGAGGTGATTGCCCCGATGCCCTGCCCGGCCCCCCAGATGGTTTTCCATGCCTTGGGTTTGGACGAGCCGCTTGCGAAATTCATGGTGCTGGCATCGGCTTGCGGCAAGTTATCGGGGTCCATGCCCGCATTCTCGACCGAGCCGCGCAGGTAGTTCCCCCAAACCCCGGTGAACAAAGAGGAATAGACGATGTCCTCGGCCCCGCTGTCCACAATCATCTGCTTATAGTCGGCTTGGGCATTGGCCTCGTCCGTGGCGATGAAGGGCGATCCGGTATAGCCGAAATCCGCCCCCATGGCGCGCGCTGCCAACAAAGCCTCACCCGTTGCGATGGCACCTGACAAGGCCACTGGTCCATCGAACCAGTCCCGAATTTCGCGGATCAGTGCAAAGGGTGATTGCTGGCCTGCATGCCCGCCCGCCCCTGCGGCGACGGCGACCAGCCCATCAGCGCCCTTGGCAATGGCCTTACGCGCAAAGGTGTTGTTGATCACGTCATGCAGCACCACGCCGCCACAGGAATGGGCGGCCTCGTTGACATCGACCCGCGCGCCGAGGGAGGTGATCCAAATCGGGACCTTGTGGCGGGCGCAAATCTCGAGGTCGCGGTCCAGCCGCGCGTTCGAGCGGTGCACGATCTGGTTCACCGCAAAGGGGGCCGCAGGCGTCTCCGGATGGGCCTGATTGTGCGCATCCAAGGCCTCGGAAATCTGGGTCAGCCATGTCTCAAGCAGAGGCGGCTCGCCCTCGGCCTCGCGCGCATTCAGCGCCGGAAACGACCCGACGATCCCCGCCTTGCATTGCGCGATCACCAGTTCGGGCACCGAAATGATGAACAAGGGGGCCGCAATCATCGGAATGCGCAAACCCTGCAACGCCTGCGGCAAGGGTGCTCGATCAATCATGCACAGATATCCCTGTTTCTTTTGACCAAAATTACTGCCGCCGGAGGCTCCGACGCTTGCGCCAATCGCAAAGGCTCACAAGACCTCGAACAGGCCAGCCGCCCCCATGCCGCCGCCGACGCACATGGTGCACACGACATGGCGCACGCCGCGCCGTTTGCCCTCGATCAGGGCGTGACCAACCATGCGGGCACCTGACATGCCATAAGGGTGCCCGATCGAAATCGCGCCGCCATTGACGTTCAGGATCTCGTCCGGGATGCCAAGCGTGTCGCGGCAATAGAGCACCTGCACCGCAAAGGCCTCGTTGAGTTCCCACAACCCGATGTCGTCCATGCCGAGACCATGTGCGGCCAGCAGTTTGGGCACCGCAAAGACCGGGCCAATGCCCATCTCGTCGGGCTCACACCCCGCCGCCATCACGCCAACGCAGCGCCCAAGCGGGGACAGGCCGCGCTTTTCGGCCAGAGACGCCTCCATCACCACCGCAGCCGACGCGCCATCGCTGAGCTGTGAGGCGTTGCCTGCGGTGATAAACTTACCCTCTTTGACGTGGATTCCATCGGCAAAGACCGGTTTGAGGCCTGCCACGTTTTCATAAGCTGTGCCGGGCCGGTTGCCTTCATCCTTGGCGACGGTGATTTCGTGATCCGAGATCTCTTTGGTCTCGCGGTCCTGCACTTTCATCACCGTGCTGAGCGGGACGATTTCGTCGTCAAACTTGCCCGCCTCTTGTGCGGCCGCGGTGCGTTCCTGAGATTGCACGGCATAGCGATCCTGCGCCTCGCGGCTGATCCCGTAGCGGGCCGCGACCGTCTCGGCGGTTTCCAGCATGGACATGTAAATCTCGGGCTTGTGCGCCTTGAGCCATGGATCGCTGTGCACGCGCATCTCGGGCGTCTGCACCATGGACACGCTTTCGACGCCGCCGCCGACAACCACGTCCATGCCGTCCTGCACCACCTGTTTGCTGGCTGCCGCAATGGCCATCATCCCACTGGCACATTGGCGATCGAGGCTCATCCCCGCCACGGTGACGGGCAGCCCTGCCCGGATTGCCGCTTGACGCGCGATGTTGCCCGCCTGGTGCCCTTGTTGCAGCGCGGCCCCGAAAACCACGTCCTGCACAGCACCACCCTCAATCCCGGCGCGTTTGACGGCGTGTTCAATCGCGTGTCCGGCCAGCGTTTGCGACGGCGTGGCGTTGAACCCACCGCGATAGGCCTTGCCAATCGGGGTGCGGGCGGTTGAGACGATGACGGCGTCGCGCATAAGATCAATTCCTTTGATGGATGGTGAGCATCGGACCGGGGCGCTGCCCCGGACCCCGCGGTTTATCTGGCGAAATGAAGAGGGAAGAGGCCCTACCAGTCAAGGGTGATCCCCTCGGCCTGTGCCGCGCGCAGGGCGTATTTGCGGGTCTGGGCAAAGGCGTTTTCGAGGTCTTGCGCCTCCGTGTTGTCGGTAATGTCGTTCCATGCGGCCTCGACGGCCTCGGGGGTGATCTCGCCTTTGATCAGGGTGCCTTGGGTTTCGCGGATTTGTGTCACGGCAAAGGTGCCGCCGCCTGCGGACAGAATGGTCCGGCTTGGGCCGTTTTCGCTTGCAAGGTACAGCACGCCCGGCGTGATCGTCTCTGGTGCCAGCAGCGCAAGGGCGGCTTGCGGCAACAGCCCCTCGGTCATGGCGGTTGCCGCTGTCGGGGCCAGTGTATTGATTCTTATATCGTCGCGCGCGCCTTCGAGATGCAGCACGTTCATGAGGCCGACCATCGCGGCCTTGGCCGCCCCATAATTGGCCTGCCCGAAATTGCCGTAGAGCCCCGAGCCCGATGCGGTCAGCACGATCCGCCCATAGCCCTGATTGCGCATGATCGGCCAGACCGCGTGGCAGCAATTGGCACTGCCGATCAGATGCACATCGACCACTTTGCGGAAATCGGCCATATCCATCTTTGCAAAGGTCTTGTCGCGCAAGATGCCTGCATTGTTGATCAGGATATCGATACGTCCCCATTTGGCATGGGCCTGGGCAATCATATCCGCGACGGCTTCGGTGTCCGAGACATCCGCGCGATGCGCCCATGCGCGCCCACCTGCGGCTTCGATCTCGGCTGCGACGTCGTCGGCACCAGCCCCCATGTCATTCACGACCACTCGCGCGCCGCGAGCGGCCAACCCGAGCGCGTGGCTGCGCCCAAGGCCCGCCCCGGCCCCTGTGACGATCGCGACGCGGTCCGTGAAATCAATCATTCTTCAGCCCTCAAGCGCGGCGCGAAACAGGTTCGGCCCGCTCATCACCTGTATCCCGCCCGAGACCGGCAGCACCGCGCCGGTGAGATACGACCCGCCCCGCCCGCACAGGAACTGCATGCAGCCCGCGATATCCTCGTCCCGGCCCACGCGCCCCAGAGGGACGTCCGCGCCGACCTTTTCGCGCATTCCCTCATCGGCGGTCGCAAAGGCGGTCATCTTGCTTACGAACGGTCCGGGGGCCAGCGCGTTGACGGTGACATGGTGACCTGCCAGCTCCTTGGCCATGATCTTGGTCATGTGCAGCACCGCCGCCTTGGAGGCCGCGTAGGAATAGGCCCCGTCGCCAAGCGCCACCTCGCCCATAACCGAGCCGACATTGACCACCCGCGCCGGATCGTCAGCGGTGGCGGATGCGATCAGCGTCGGCAGCAAGGCCTGGGTCAGGTGGAACAGGCCGGCTACGTTCACGTTCATAACCTTTTCCCATGCGGCGTGCGGAAACTGGCCCAAAGGCGCGCCCCACGCAATGCCCGCATTGTTCATCAGGATGTGGAGGTTATCAGTGCGCCCGCCAACCTCTTCGACAAGCGTGGCGATCCCGTCTTCGGAGCTGACATCGCCCGCAAACCCCTCGACCGAGCCGGGACTGTCCATCGCGTTCAAATCATGTGCGATCGCCTCGCATGCGTCCGCCTTGCGGCTGGCGATCAGCACATGGGCACCCGCCATCATCAGCCCTGTGGCGGCCATCCGCCCGATGCCCGTTGCGCCGCCTGTCACGAGGGCGACCCTGCCGTGCAATGAAAACAATGTGTTGGGGTCCATTCTTTACGTCCTTTGCATCAGGCTGTCGCAACGTCGCGCGGCGCGCCGCTTTACAGCGTGGCCCACGCCCTTGCAGGATGGGGCAAAGGCAGATGCATTGCATCCCTGCCGTAACGTCACGCCGAAAGGGCCACCATATGCACGCTTTGCTCAGCACCGCCGCCGGAGGTCCGGAGACACTTGAATGGACGGAGCTGCACGACGCCGCCCCCAAAAAGGGCGAAGTGCGCATCGCGGTCAAGGCGGCCGGCGTGAACTTTCCTGACACGCTGATCATCCGCGATCTGTACCAGATCAAACCGCCGCGGCCCTTTGCGCCAGGTGGTGAAGTGTCGGGCATTGTCGATGCCATCGGCGACGGTGTCAGCGGCTTTGCCGTCGGTGACAAGGTGATCGCCATGACCGGCTTCGGCGGCTTCACCACCCATATCTGCGCTCAGGCCGCCACCTGCCTCAAGATGCCGGAGGGGATGTCGTTCGAGGATGCGGCCTGCTTTGTATTCACATACGGAACCTCCCATTACGCCTTGAAAAACCGTGCAGAATTGAAGTCTGGTGAAACGCTTCTGATCCTTGGCGCGGCGGGCGGTGTGGGGGCAGCTGCAATCGAGTTGGGCAAGGCGGCAGGGGCGCGCGTCATTGCCGCTGTCAGCAGTCAGGATAAGGCGGAGTTTTGCACGTCACTTGGCGCGGACGAGGCAATCATCTATCCGCGCGATATGGACCGTGCCGCACAAAAAGAGTTGTCGGCACAAATCAAGGCGGCAGCCGGACCCGAGGGGGTTCACGTGGCCTATGATGCGGTCGGCGGCGATTATGCAGAACCTGTCATCCGGTCGATGGCCTGGGGCGGTCGGTTTCTGGTTGTGGGATTTCCGGCAGGGATTCCAGCCATCCCGCTCAACCTGACGCTGCTCAAGTCCTGTCAGATCGTAGGCGTGTTCTGGGGCGCTTCGATCTATCGCGATCCGGCGGGCCACATGCAGAACATGTCAGAAATCTTTGAGATGTATGCCAAAGGTCAGGTCCAACCACGCATCTCGGCCCGTTTTCCCATGCAGGACGGCGCGCAAGCGCTCGAGATGATTTCGGATCGCAAAGTGCTGGGCAAGGTTGTCCTGCTGGCCCCTTAAAGGTGGCACAAATGCGAAATATCGTTGAAGCCGCGCACCGACATATGGTCGCCCTGCACCACAAGGCGGCTGACCGATCCGTTGGCTGCGCCCAGAAAGGCGAACGGCTCGGACCCGGACGCCATGGCGAGTGCAGCACCAATAACGCCGCCATGCACGAACACGGCGACCCGTTGATCGGCATGCGCATCAGCTATGTCTCGCACCCCTTTGCGAACGCGACTGAAAAACGCCTCGCGCGTTTCGGCCCCCGGAATTGCCGACCAGTCCTGCGATGCAACCACCTCGCGGTAGATCGGATCGCCTTCGGCCGCCTTGATCCGATACAGCCCGCCGTCCCATTCCCCCAGATGAACTTCATGCAGGTCCGGGTTTTCAACCGGCACCATTCCCAGATGCGCGGCCAAGGGGGCCGCCGTCTGATGGGTTCGCGTCAGCTTCGTTACGTAAATCGCTGCAAACGTGTCATTTTGCAGTCGTTCGCCCACGGCACGCGCTTGCCGTTCCCCTTGTGGATGCAACGGCGGATCGCCATGCCCGTCCTTCACCGGAAAGCTCACATCCGCCCGCGCAGGCGCGCTTTCCCCGTGCCGGATCAGGATCAAGTCGGTCGCCCCTTTGGGCGGCGTATATACGGGCTGGCGATATTCTTGCGTCATGCCCCCTCATACATCGGAGCCTGCCAATGACCAACCGTCAGATCACAGTTGCCAGCCTGCCCACCGGCGCGCTTGAGGCCGGGCATTTCCAGCTTGGCGATGGGGCTATGCCGGACCCGCAGGACGGCGAGGTTCTGCTGCGCACCATTCTGATGAGCATTGATGCGGCCAACCGGTCGTGGATGCAGGGCGCGACGTACCGTGATGCGGTCAAACCGGGCGATGCGATGCCAACCTATGCGATCTGCGAGGTGGTCGAGAGCAAGTCACCGCGCCTGAGCCCCGGCGACATTGTCGCTGCCGAGACCGTGTGGGCGGATCATGTCACCCGACCGGCCCACAAGCTGCAAAAGCTGCCCAAGATCGCGCCCCTGTCCCATTTGCTGAGCGTTTACGGCATCGCGGGCAAGACCGCCTTTCACGGCCTGCTGAGCGTCGGTCAGCCGCTCGCGGGGGAAACCATCGTTGTCTCTGCTGCTGCGGGGTCCGTAGGCGGCTATGTGGGTCAGATCGGCAAGGCATTGGGGTGCCGTGTTGTGGGCATCGCGGGTGGGCCTGACAAATGCGCCTATGTCACCGATCACTTGGGCTTTGACGGTTGTGTTGATTACCGTGCGGGCGGGCTGTTCAAGGCGTTGAAGGCGGCATGCCCGGACGGTGTGGATGTCTATTTCGACAATGTGGGCGGCCAGGTCCTCGAAATCACTCTGGCATTGATGAACGAACGGGGCCG
Source organism: uncultured Tateyamaria sp. (assembly GCF_947494755.1). Taxonomy (GTDB): domain Bacteria; phylum Pseudomonadota; class Alphaproteobacteria; order Rhodobacterales; family Rhodobacteraceae; genus Tateyamaria. Next base: position 459,817 of record NZ_CANLVZ010000001.1, on the reverse strand, counting down.
GATCGTGTGTTGCGGCGCGATCAGCCAGTATGACACCGACACACCCACTGGGCCACGCAACCTGCCCGGCCTTGTGGTGGTCAAGCGGCTGCGGATGGAGGGGTTCATTGTCATGGATTTCGCCCATAACGACGCCAAAGCCACGCGCGCGCTGCAAACATGGGTGGCCGAGGGCAAGATCAAAGTCAGTGAAGACATCGTGGACGGGCTTGAGAACGCGCCCGCCGCGTTGATCGGCCTGCTGAATGGCGACAACACCGGCAAGCGCATGGTGCGCGTCGGACCGGACCCGGCATGAGTATCGCGGACGCGCACGCGCAGCTGACACAGCAGATCGGCGAAGAGGTCGGCGTGTCCAACTGGATCACCGTCGATCAGGCGATGATGGACCAGTTTGCAGAGTTGACCCACGACACCCAATGGATCCACACCGACCCGGAACGCGCCGCGCGCGAGACACCCTTTGGCGGCACCATCGCGCACGGTTTCCTCACGCTCAGCCTTGCGTCGCGCTTTGCCTATGACTGTTTCCCACTGATGACCGGACAAACCATGGGCATCAATTACGGGTTCAACCGCATCCGATTTCTGACCCCTGTGCCGGCCCAGAGCCGCTTGCGCGGACGGTTCACGCTGACCGGCGTGACCTTGCGATCCGCGACCGAGTTGCTGCGCGAAACCCGGCTCAGCATCGAAATCGAAGGGCATGAGACGCCCGCACTTGTGGCAGAATGGCTTGGACTGGCGGTATTTGACGCCCTGCCCTGATCGCAACACTGGACAGGACCCTGACAAACTCGCTAACACCTCCGTATCTCAAGGGTAATTTTCGAAATGCTATCCGTTCTTATTCTCAACGGGCCCAACCTGAACCTGCTTGGCACACGCCAACCTCAGATCTATGGGCGGACCACGCTGGCCGATGTCGAAGCGATGTGCGCAGCACACGGACAGGCCAACGGATTTGAGGTGACCTGCGCCCAATCCAACCACGAAGGCGCGCTGGTCGATGCAATTCACGCCGCCAAGGGCACCCATGACGGAATCGTGCTGAATGCGGGTGCCTATACCCACACCTCGATTGCGCTGCATGACGCGATTGCAGGAACCGAACTACCTGTTGTTGAATTGCACCTCAGCAACATTCATGCACGTGAGGCGTTTCGCCATCACAGCTTTATAGCCCCTGTGGCCGTTGGCATGATCTGCGGCTTTGGGGCGGCGGGATACACGCTGGCGCTTGATGCGCTACTCGGACATCTGGAGGACACATCGTGAAAAGCTATCTGCACCGCCTGTCCAACTGCCAGACCATCGAAGAGCTGTGGGAGGCCCACAGCCGCAAGATGGAAGAGTATGGGTTTGACCGGCTGATCTATGGGTTCACGCGCTATCGCTCGGGCAATTCGCTTGGGGACCCCGAGGATTTCATCATCCTGACGAACCATGACAGCGCCTACACCAACGTCTTTATGGGCGAGCAGCATTATGTGCACGCCCCCATGGTCAACTGGGCGCTCAACAATGAAGGCGCTTGCAGTTGGGGCATCCTGGCCCAGATGCAAAGCACCAAGACCCTTACCCCCGCTGAACAGCGCGTGCTCGAGTTCAACTACTCCATGGGTGTGACGGCTGGCTATACGATCAGTTTCAAGTCCGTGTCGGCCCGGTCCAAGGGCGCGATTGCGCTGACGGCCAAAGCGGGCATGAGCCAGGACGATATCGATGCGGTCTGGGCTGAGCATGGGCGTGACATTCATCTGATGAACAATGTGGCCCACCTCAAAATCCTCACCCTGCCCTACACGGCACCCAACCGATCCCTGACCAAACGTCAGCGCGAGGCGTTGGAGTGGGTGGGCGATGGCAAGACGATGCAGGATATTGCCGTTATCATGGGTCTGACCTCGGCCACGATCGAAAAACACCTGCGTCTGGCGCGCGAAGCACTGGCGGTTGAGACCACTGCGCAGGCCGTGCTGAAGGCCGCATTTGCCAACCAGATGTTCATCCTCGAAGCCTGAATATTCGCATAGGTTGCAGAATCGGTTTGCTGTTTTCGATGGCACTGTGCCCACCCAAAGCGCTTGCGGTCTGGATTCCCGTTCTGTCAGGGCAGAAATACGGCCCTCGTGTCTGTTCCAACCTAAATTGCTGAATTCCGGAAATAATCTTGCGAAAAACCTCACGTCATTTGTGCTTTTTGACCAAAGGGTAAGGAATCCCCCACTTTCTTAACCCTAGGTAAATTTGCATTCTAGGGATGTTCCGTGAGTGGTGGCTTTGGCCAGGGAGCAGCAGAACAGACCCCGCGCGATTTCGTGGGCCCTCTGTTTTGACCGGTCTTACCGGACCCGGCTCGTTTGTGTATTTTTCCACAGGCGGGTCGGACTTTGAACGCACCTGCACGTCTCTTCCCCGTGGCATTGGGTGCTTCCAAAGGGGCGGAACCCAGTCCCAAATAAACGGTTCCGCCCGCCTTTGCCCCTCTGGATCAGATCGAAAATGCATCCGTCGCCGCGCGGATCGCACGTCGCATTTCGTTGTCGAGCGCGGAATGTGTAATGCCATCCAGAACCTGCAAGGTCGCGGCAGGCCAGACCTGTGCCAATTCCCATGGCCCGCGCAGGGGACAGGACGGATCAAACTGGCTGTGGATCATCGTGCAGGGGATGTGCGCCATCCGGTCGGCCTTGCGCAGCAGTTCCTCATCTTCGAACCAGGCACCATGTGCAAAATAATGCGTGACGATCCGGGCAAAGCCGCGCCGGAAGGCCTGATCGGCGTAGCGCGAGTTGGGGTCGTGGATGTCGCCACCGAAAATCCCCGTTTCCCACGCGCACCACGCATCCGCGGCGGCTTGCGCGCGGACCGGGTCGCGCAGGCGGTTGTAATAGGCTCTGATCCGCGCGGGCGTGTGTTCGGCCAGCCGCCCGACCTCGGGCACGTGATCGCAGAACGCGGCATAGGCCTCGGGAAAGAGGTTGCCCACGTCCCCGTAGAGCCATTGCAGATCGCGCGTCGCTGTCGTCGCGACCCCTGCCAGCACCATGGCCAGTACACGGGACGGGTGTGTCTGGGCGTAGGCCATCGCAAGGGTCGAGCCCCACGAGCCGCCGAACAGCACCCATTTTTCGATGCCGTAGTGGCGGCGCACCGCTTCGATATCTGCGATCAGATGCTCGGTGGTGTTGTGATCGAGGGCGGCGAGATCACTGGCCGCAGACGGAGTGCTGCGCCCTGCCCCGCGCTGATCCATCACGGTCACGCGATAGCGGGTGAGGTCGAACAGGTCGTAATGCCCGTCAGTGCAGCCCGATCCGGGACCGCCATGCAGCACGAGCGCGTCGGTGCCCCGCCCGGCCTGACGAATGTAGATTTCGTGCCCGTTTCCAACGTCCAACATCATGGCGCGACCCTCCAACGCAAAACGGCGCGCCTCATGGGCGCGCCGTTTCACAAACTTTGCAACAAGATCGCTTAGCTTTGGCCGACTTTGGCGACTTCAGCGGCGAAATCCTCTTTCTCGACTTCGATGCCTTCGCCCACTTCCAGACGGGCAAACCCTGTGATCGTCGCGCCCGCTTCCTCGGCGGCCTTGGCCACGGTCAGATCGGGGTTCACCACGAATTGCTGATTCAGCAGGGTCACTTCGGACATGTATTTCTTCATCCGGCCCACGATCATCTTTTCGATCACCGCTTCGGGCTTCCCGCTTTCGCGCGCGATGTCCATCTGGACCTGCTTTTCCTTCTCGACGACAGCGGCGTCCAGATCATCTTCGGACAGGGACGCAGGGTTCACAGCCGCGATGTGCATCGCGACCTGTTTGCCGAACGCTTCGTCGCCGCCGGTCATGGCAACCAGAACGCCGATCTTGCCCATGCCGGGCGCGGCAGCGTTGTGGACATAGGACACCACGGTTTCGCCGGTCAGCTTCGCCATGCGGCGCACGCTCATGTTCTCACCGATGGTGGCGATCTTGTCGGTCACGACGTCGGCGACAGTCTTGCCACCCATGTCGGCAGCCTTGAGGCCCTCGACATCATCCGCGCCAAGCGCGACCTTGGCGATGCCCGACACCATGTCCTGAAACTCGGCGTTTTTGCCGACGAAATCGGTTTCCGAGTTCACTTCGACCGCAACACCCGTGCCACCGTCCACGACGACGGCCACGAGGCCCTCGGCAGCGGTGCGCCCGGATTTCTTGGCGGCCTTGGCCAGACCCTTGGTGCGCAACCAATCGACTGCCGCTTCCATGTCGCCATCGGTTTCGGTCAGCGCTTTTTTCGCATCCATCATGCCTGCGCCCGTGCTGTCGCGCAGTTCTTTGACCATTGCTGCTGTGATTGCCATGATCGGCTCTCCTCACTGAAATAGGAATAGATGCGGCGGTGCGTAACACCGCCGCGTAAGGTCGGAAACGTGACGGCGCGGCTTAGCCTTCGGCTTTGGCCACGGTCTCTTGCTTGGACTCGAGGTCGAGCGGCGCATCTTTGGACATCACGTCATCGGACACGGTCTCTTCGGAGGCCGCGCCTACTTCGACGCCGGTGCTCGCAGGTTCGGCCACGGCCTCTTCGGCGGGGGCCTCTTCCATGGCACCCAGATCGACGCCTGCTGCACCAAGCTGTGCAGTCATGCCGTCAAGGGCGGCGCGGCTTGCCAGATCGCAGTACAGCGAGATGGCGCGGGCCGCGTCGTCATTGCCGGGAATGATGTAGTCCACACCGTCGGGCGAGCAGTTGGTGTCGACCACGGCAACAACCGGGATGCCCAGCTTGTTGGCTTCGGCGACGGCCAGTGCTTCTTTCTTGACGTCGATGACGAACAGCAGGTCAGGACGTCCGCCCATTTCGCGGATGCCGCCAAGCGAGGCCTGCAATTTGCCCTGATCGCGCTCCATGCCGAGACGCTCTTTCTTGGTCAGCCCCTCAAAGCCGATCTCGGATTGCTCGTCGATGTTTTTCAGCCGCTGGATGGATTTGGACACGGTCTGCCAGTTGGTCAGCGTGCCGCCGAGCCAGCGGTGGTTCATGTAATATTGCGCGCATTTTTCAGCCGCTTCGGCCACAGGCTGTGCCGCCTGACGCTTGGTGCCCACGAACAGGACGCGCCCGCCCTTGGCAACCGTGTCGCGGATTGCCTGCAACGCCTGGTCCAGCATGGGGACGGTTTGCGTCAGATCCATGATGTGGATGCCGTTGCGCGCGCCGTAGATGAACGGGCCCATACGGGGATTCCAGCGTTGTGTCTGGTGACCAAAGTGCACGCCTGCTTCGAGCAGTTGGCGCATGGAGAACTCGGGAAGAGCCATGTCGTATTTCCTTTTTCCGGTTTTCGCCTTGTCCGGGGGTGCAGCGCGGATGCGCCAACCGGTGGACGTTATGGGGATGTCTCCCCCATAGGCCCGCCCCGGACTGCGGATTGAGTGCGTGCGCTTTAGGAGGTTGCGCGCGCCTTGGCAAGGGGGAATGGCGCGGCTCCGGTGGAATTTGAGTATTTCGGGAACAATGAAAGAGGCAGGAGGGCTCAGCCCCGGTCTGAAGCAAGTGCGTGCCCTTCGCGGACCTGTTTTTCCGCTGCCGCTGCCAATGCTTTGCGATCGGGCATGTCGGACACTGCAATGGCCCGGTGATAGACCACCTCGACCCAACCCTGCCGGGCCAGCGCCAGCGTCGTCAGCAGGTGGTTGCCAAACTCCATGTCCCCCCACCAGCCATAGGTGCGGATGTCACCGCCTTTGGGCGCATGATACGTGACCGACACCGGCTGCACGGCCATCTGGTCCCGCAAAGACGGCGCGAAGAAGGCGGCAAACAGCGTGGATTTAAACGTCAACACCCGCAATCCGTCGGTGCTGGTCCCTTCGGGGAAGAACAGCAGTCGCTGCCCCGCGCTCAATCGTTCGCGAAACTGGTCCGTTTGTGCGCGCGCCTTGGCCCGATCGCGGGCGATGAACAGTGTTCCTGTGGCCCGCGCCAGCACGCCGATGCCGGGCCAATGCGCCACCTCGGATTTCGACACAAAGAACACACGGTCGCTGGCGTTCAGTACAAAGATGTCCAGCCAGCTTGAGTGGTTGGCAACGACCGCCCCCTGCCCTCGCATGGGTGCCCCGCGGCGCACCAGCCGCAAGCCCAACAGCAGCAAAGCGAGCCGACACACTGTCTGCGTTATCCACGGCGTCCAAGGGCGCGCCAGACCGAACAACGGCCGCTCGATCAACCGCAGCGGCAACAGCAGGCACAGCCCAACCACGATCACGGTGATGATGGTCGCCCCGCGCAGCAGCATCCGGACCCATCCAAGCGCTGTGATGTCCGACGCCTTGGGCGGTGGGCCGCCCTCCCATGTCACGTTCATGGGGTCGCTCCGTAGATCCGTCTTTGCCGTTCGGACATGGCGGCTGTGTCCATGATCAGACACACATCGGTGGTGTTAAAGGCATGATCCACGTAAGCCCCCTGCCCGACAACGCCGCCAAGGCGCAGGTAGGCCTTTATAAGCGAAGGGATCTGGACCATGGCCGCGCGCCGGTCGATCTGCGCCTCGGGCATCCGGTCCATCGCGACCGCATGGGGCGGTTTGGCCCGCACACGCAGCGGTGCGGGTGCAAGGTGGCGATGATGCAGCAGCGACAGCGGTGCCGCCAGCGCGTCCACATCCGTGCCGTGGAATGAAGCGACGCCGAACATGATCTCAATGCGATGCTGCGCGACATAGGCCGCCAACCCGTTCCACAGGTGGAACATCGCCTCTCCACCCCGGTAATCGGCATGCAGGCACGACCGACCCAATTCCAGCAGCCGACGCCCCGACGCGCGCAAGGGCGCAAGGTCATATTCATCGTCCGAATAGAACTGGCCCGCTTGCGCCGCACGCTCGGCAGGCAACATGCGGTAGACGCCCACGACCCGGTTTGCCACCTCATCCGTCAGGATCAGATGGTCTGAAAACGGATCGAACCTGTCCTGCTCGACACCGGCAGCGTGATCGACAAGAGGGCCGCCACCCCCCAATTCGCGCACGAATACCTCGTAGCGCAAGGCTTGCGCCGCCCGCAGATCCGCATCCCCCCGCGCAAGGGTCACACGAAATTCAGGCGCGTGGGTCAGTGTCATGCGCGCCGTTTACCAATCCTGTGGCGGCCACGTAAAGAGGGCATCACCACCTCGCCTTATAGTTGCATTCATGCGGTGAGATGTTAATGTTTCAGAAAGAATGTTCAGGCATCAAAGACGGGCACGAGGGCAATACGCGTGCCATCAATCACCACCTTGCCCGCATCGGGAAAGTTCACGGTGACGCGGGCGTCGATATTGCTTTGAACCTGACCGATCCCCCAGTCATCCTGAGTGGGGTGGCGGACCAACATGCCGGGAGCCAGAATGGCGTTCAAATCTTCCATGTCTCACCTTTTCTGTGGGCATCGTTCGGGGGCCCAGCATGGGCCAGTCTAATGTCAACCTCGCCGCCCTGATCGGCAGTCGCATCTGTCACGATCTCATATCCCCAATCGGGGCGATCAACAACGGTCTGGAACTGCTTGGCATGTCCGAGGGGCGGGATGGGCCCGAAATCGACCTGATTTCGGAAAGCGTGGACAATGCCAGTGCGCGGATCCGCTATTTCCGGATTGCCTACGGGGCCGCCAGCAACACTGAAATGGGCCGGGCCGAGGTCGTGTCGATCCTGAATGACACCTCGCGCGGCGGGCGGATGAAACTGGCCTATGGCCCGCTTGACGGTCAGCCCAGATGGGCCATCCGCATGGCGTTTCTGGCCATTCAGTGCCTTGAAAGCAGCATGCCCTATGGCGGCCGCGTCGAGGTCAATCGCGACGCACATGGCTGGTCCGTGACTGGGTTTTCGCAGAAAACCAATGCCGATCCGGCGTTGTGGGACTTGCTGAAGGGCGCGGAGGTGACGGATCTGGCACCGGCCCATGTACAGTTCGCCTTGCTGAGCGCGGTGGCCGGTGATGCGGGGCGCACGGTCGAGACCGAAATCACCCCGGACTTGCTGCGTATCCGCTTTTAGCTTCCCGCTGCGACGGCTTAGTCGCGCACCGTGCCTTCGCCACGCACCAGATATTTGAAGCTGGTCAATTGCGCCGCCCCAACGGGGCCGCGCGCATGCATCTTGCCCGTGGCGATCCCAATCTCGGCCCCCATCCCGAATTCACCTCCATCGGCAAATTGGGTGGAGGCGTTGTGCATCAGGATGGCGCTGTCGAGTTCCGTCAGGAACCGGGTAGCTGTCGCTGTGTCTTCGGTCAGAATGCAGTCGGTGTGGTTTGATCCATAAGTGCGGATATGGTGCATCGCCGCGTCCAGATCAGGGACAATGCGGGCTGCGATCTCCATATCGAGATATTCCTTGCCCCAGTCCTGATCCTGCGCAGCTACCACGCCGTCGATGGATTGCAGGCCAATGTCGGCGTGGACCATGACACCTGCGTCGATCAAGGCGCGCACGACGCCCTGCCCGATGGTCTGCGCAACGTCCTGATGGATCAGCAGACATTCCGCGGCACCGCAAATCCCGGTGCGCCGCGTCTTGGCGTTGAGCACGACCTTCAGCACCTTTTGCGGGTCTGCGTCCTTGTCCACATAGATGTGCACGATGCCTTCAAGGTGAGCAAATACCGGCACGCGCGCTTCGCGTTGCACAAGGCCCACCAACCCCTTGCCACCCCGCGGGACGATGACGTCGATGGTGTCCGTCATGGTTAACATCTCGCTGACCGCCGCGCGGTCGCGGGTTGGCACCAGCTGGATCGCGTCCTCGGGCAGGTTGGCATCGCACAAGCCTTGCACAAGGGCGGCGTGGATCGCGGCGGAGGAATGAAAGCTCTCGGACCCACCGCGCAGGATGACGGCGTTGCCCGCCTTGAGGCAGAGCGCGCCCGCATCGGCGGTGACATTGGGGCGGCTTTCGTAGATGACACCGACCACGCCAAGGGGCGTGCGTACCCGCTGGATATGTAGGCCACTGGCTTGGGTCCAATCGGCGAGCACTTCACCCACCGGGTCGGCCTGTTCAGCCACCGCGCGCAACCCGTCCACGATGCTGCGTACGCGATCTTCGTCCAGCCGGAGGCGGTCCATCATCGCATCCGACAGCCCCTTTTCGCGGCCATAGTCCATGTCGCGCGCGTTAGTGGCGATGATCTCTGCGCGTTGCGCCCAGACATGTTCGGAGGCCGCGATAAGGGCTGCGTGTTTGCGCTCGGCACTGGCAAAGGCGAGCGTTGCGGCAGCCGTTTTGGCACGGGCCCCGATCTCTCTCATCAGCGCGGGAATGTCGTCGAGGTCTTTCATGCCACATGTCCTTTGTCGCACTGCTTTGTGTCGGATTTTATGCCTCTGGCGGCGGTATTGCCAGTCAGAAGACGCAGGTCAAAGCGCCATATCATCCCGCTGGATCAATGCGGCGCGGCCCGGATAACCCAAAAGCGCCTCAATCTCGGCGCTGTGGTGGCCCTTGATCGTTTGGGCTTCGGCGGCGGTATAGCGGCTGAGGCCAAGGCCAAGCTGATTCCCGTCCGGCCCCATGATCGCGACCGGATCGCCACGCCCGAAGGCACCTGAGACTGCATGAACTCCGGCAGGCAAAAGACTGTTTCCTTTGGATAAAGCCCGCGCAGCACCTGCATCCAATGTGATGGTGCCCATGGGTTTCATGGCCGCAATCCAGCGCGTGCGCGCCGCCTGCGGATCCAGCGTCGCCGTAAACCAAGTCGCATTCGCTCCGGTATCGAGCGCCTGAAGCGGGCGCATATCGCCGCCCTGACAAATCGCCATGGCGCAGCCTGCGGCGGTTGCCGTCTTGGCCGCCATCAGCTTGGTTTTCATGCCCCCTTTTGACAGGCCCGAGCCCGCATCACCGGCCTGGGCCTCGATCTCGGGTGTGATTGTGTGGATCACATCGTATCGCGTGGCAGTCGGATCATCACCCGGGTTGGCCGAGTAAAACCCATCCACGTCCGAGAGCAAGACAAGCTGGTCTGCGCCGATCGTGGCCGCGATCTGCGCCGCCAATCGGTCATTGTCGCCAAAGCGGATTTCATCCGTGGCGACTGTGTCGTTTTCGTTCACAATCGGCAGTGCGCCAAGCGCGATCAGCTGCTCCAGCGTTGCGCGGGAATTGAGATATCGGCGGCGGTCGCGGCTGTCCTCAAGCGTCATGAGGACTTGCGCGGTGGTGATGCCGTGCGGGGCCATTGCCTCTTCATAGGCGCGCGCAAGGCGAATTTGGCCCACCGCCGCAGCAGCCTGGGACTGTTCGAGCGCGAGGTCATGTGCGGGCAGTCCCAATGCGCCCCGGCCCAAAGCAATGGAGCCGGACGAGACCAGCACCACCTGCACGCCATGAGATTTGAGCCAATGCACGTCCTGCGCCAGACCGTTAAGCCAATCCTGACGCAGAGCACCGGTCGTGCGATCCACCAACAGTGCTGATCCGATCTTGACGACCAGCCGTTTGGCCGATGTCAAGGACGCCATGGCTCGATCTCTTCCTGAGGGCGGTGGCGGATGCGGTCATCGTCGATTTCAGCGCGCAGCGCCCGCAGCACTTCAGTCACCCCTTCGCGCGCAACGCTGGACATGATCATCACAGGTCCATCAGACGCTTTTTCCAATTCTTTTCTTTGACTTGCGCGCTCTTTCTCATCCAAGGCGTCGACCTTGTTCAGCACTGTGATCCGCGGCTTGTCGGCCAGATCACCGCCATAGGCTTCGAGTTCGGTGATGATGGTCTGATAATCTCCGGCTACTGTGTCGGAGGTGCCGTCAATCAGGTGCAAAAGCACCGCGCAACGCTCCACATGGCCCAGAAACAGATCGCCAAGCCCGCGCCCTTCCGAGGCCCCTTCGATCAGGCCCGGGATGTCAGCCACCACAAATTCGACATTGTCGACGCCGACGACGCCCAGGTTCGGGTGCAGCGTGGTAAAAGGGTAGTCTGCAATTTTTGGCCGCGCATTCGATGTAGTCGCCAGAAAGGTCGATTTGCCTGCATTGGGCAGGCCGAGCAGGCCCACATCCGCGATCAGCTTGAGACGCAGCCAGAGTGTGCGTTCAACCCCCTCTTGCCCCGGATTGGCGCGACGGGGTGCCTGGTTGGTGGCCGATTTGAAATGCAGGTTGCCCCAGCCCCCATTACCGCCACGCGCAAGTTCGACCCGTTGGCCCAACTCGGTCATGTCAGCGATGACCGTTTCCTGATCCTCGTCGAGGATTTCGGTTCCAACGGGGACCCGCAGCACGATGTCATCGCCGTCCTTGCCGGTGCGTTGCCGCCCCATTCCGGGCACGCCGTTCTTGGCAAAGAAGTGCTGTTGATAGCGGAAATCAATCAGCGTGTTCAGCCCATCCACCGCCTCGGCCCACACGGAGCCGCCGGTGCCGCCATCGCCCCCGTCGGGGCCGCCATACTCGATGTATTTTTCGCGCCGGAATGAGATGCACCCATTCCCGCCTGCACCCGAACGGATGTAAACCTTGCAGAGATCAAGAAACTTCATGGCGGCGTCCTAGAGGAGTTTGGGCGTCATTGGAATGGGCACGTGAGGGTTTGCGAAGTGGCACCGCTATGGGGGCCCTGCCCCCGGCTGTGCCTCCCCCGCGGTATTTCCGGTCAAAAGAAGGCAGGCGTCAAAGTTTGCGGCTGTAGGTCCATGTGGGCACCGGGGCGTCGCGTGCCACCGAGAAGGATTCAGCGTCTCCCAGATATTCAAACCCGCAATGGGTCAGTACCCGCGCCGAGGCAGGGTTGTCCTGAAAGACCGACGCAAACATGTTGGCATTGTCCATCGGGTTGGCCTCGACCAGGGCTTGCACCGCATCCGAAGCCAGCCCTGTGTTCCAGAAGGGTGGCGCGACCCAATATCCGACTTCGGACTGGTTGCGGTCCATCCGCTCGAGCGAGATCAGGCCCATGACTTCGGCCCCGCCGCTTTTGTGGCCATCCATGGCCCAGACGTCTTCGTCGCGTTCATCCGCCATGGCGCGGGCCACAAAGCCTTCGGTCATGCCGGGTGGGACCGGGTGCGGGATCGAGGTGGTCATGCATGCCACGCGTTTGTCACTGGCATACATCTCGATCAGGCCCATATCGGACTTGCGCAAGGGCCGCAGCACAAAGCGCTCGGTCTCAATCGTGGGCTGGCTTACGATTTTCTTCATCTCCACTGTCATGTTCCTCCTCCGAACAGAACAAACAGGACGGACGTGACCGTCAGCCCTGCGAGTGTATACATTAGATAGGGTTCCCAAATGGTTCCTGCGAGGGTGCGCGCAATTGTGTTACCCGCCAGCGTCCAGAGCGGGTGCAACAGGACTTGTGTGCCGAGCAATATGGCCGCGATCCATACTGTCGCGATGAGTGGGTCTGTTCCCGGTGCAACGAAGCTGGTGAATCCAGCCACGATCATTGCCCATGCTTTGGGGTTGAGCGGATGCACGATCAGTCCGGCGGCAAACCCAGGGGCTTTCGGATTGACATCGCCAGTGCCAAGCCGCAGGTTCGCAACCTTCCAGGCCAACCAGATGATATAGGCTGCCGAGACCCATTTGAGCGTTTCAAAGACCCATGGCGCGCGATCGGCAAGCTCCATCAAGCCAAAACCAATCGGCCAGATGATCAACTGCTTGCCCAAGGCGACCCCAGCCACGAAGGGCAGCGCGGCGCGAAAACCGTAGCGTGCGCCGGTCGCGAGCAGTGCCATGTTCGCAGGCCCTGGCGTGCCGACCTGGCTCGCTGCGAAAACTACGAATGAGGCGACGGCGACACTCATCCGAGCCGCTCCAGATCGCGGTCGAGCAGACCCATGATCAGATCGTCATGCCACTGCGACCCGATGCAGGCGGATTCGCGTTCGCGACCCTCCTGCACAAACCCCACCTTGAGGTAGGCGGCTGCTGCGCGTTCATTGAAGGCCAGCACGCGGCACCCAAGCCGGTGCAGCCCCATCGTGTCAAAGGCGTGGGTGGCCAAGAGCCGCATCGCTTCGGTCCCGTAGCCCTTGCCCAAGGCGTTCGGGTCCAGAATACCGATGGAGAGTTGCGCGCGCCGATCCGCATGATTGATCGAATGCAGGCGCATGGCACCAATCAACGCCCCGCCCGCTTCGATGATCCAGGCGTGCGGCGTATCGATCTGGGACTGCACCCAGGCTTGGGCGGCTTCGGGCGTGATGTCGCGGACCTGAGACGGATCTGCGCCGAACATGGCGTGGATTTCAGGCGTGTTACCGAGTGCAAAGCGGGCATCCAAATCGCTTGGCACCGCCGGGCGCAGGGTGACCTGCGGGCCTTTCAAAATGGGTTTGTCGTGTTGGGCCATAATGCATGCCCTTTCGAACGCTGAAAAAGAAAAAGGGACCGGCGTGTCCGCCGATCCCTGATTTTGTCAAAACCTTATCGGGTGCGGCTTACTCTGCGGCCTCCGCCACTGGCAGAACCGAAATAAACGTGCGGTTTTTCAGCCCCTTGTGGAAGGTGACTGAACCGTCAACGGTTGCAAAGATCGTGTGATCCTTGCCCATGCCGACGCCTTCGGCCGGCCAGAACTTGGTGCCGCGCTGACGCACGATGATGTTGCCGGGAATGACCGCTTCGCCGCCATATTTCTTGACGCCAAGGCGACGCCCTGCGGAGTCGCGACCGTTACGGGATGAGCCGCCTGCTTTTTTATGTGCCATCTGTGCTCTCCTTTACGCTTTTGCTTTGGCCTGGTCGATCCAGCCTTCACGCTCGATCCGGCCTTTGAAAGACAGTTTCTCGTCCATAGCAGCAACGTCCTCGGGGGTCCATGCCGCGATTTGCGCGAACGTGGTCACACCGGCGGCGTGCAGCTTCTTCTCGAGGGCCGGGCCGACACCGGACAGCTCTTTGAGGTCGTCTGCGCCACCTGCGGGGGCTGCATCAGCCTTTGCGGGGGCAGCTTTTTTCGGAGCTGCCTTTTTGGCAGGCTTGGTTTCAGCGACTTTTTCTTTCGCTTCACCTTCGGCCACGCGGCGCGCCATCTCGGCTTGCTTGGTCTTGTTCTTGGCGTATTGACCATCGCTGATCACTGCCCCAAAGCCTGCACCGTTCACAGCCGCCATCACGCCGGACTTGTCCGCGCCCGAGGACAGGATGTCAGTGATGCGCAACAGTGTAAGTTGCTGACGGTGGCCCTTGGTGCGCTTGGACGAGTGCTTGCGGCGCCGCTTGACGAAGTTGATCGTCTTGGGGCCTTTGATCTGTTCGATGACTTCGGCCTGCACACCGGCATCTGCCACGGTGGGCGAACCGACCACGGGGCTGTCGCCACCGATCATCAGAACGTCATTGAATTGAACTTTGTCACCTGCGTTTGCGGCCAGTTTTTCAACGCGGAGCGTGTCGCCCGATTGAACTTTGTACTGTTTGCCGCCGGTTTTGAGAACCGCGAACATGGGTCGTATTCCTTTGTCTGCCGCGTTCTGTGGCCCCGGGGTTCCGGTGTTTGTGACCTTTGTCTTCAAAGGCCGCCTCGAACAGCGCGCCCCATGTGGGGCGTCATTAAAACGAAACGGGCCAGCAAGGGCGCTGGCACGATGGGCGGCTTATTGTTGGATCACGCGGCCAAGTCAAGAGCTATCGGGATCACAGCTCATTTTCAGGCATCAGCGCGCCCGCGGCCTGCCCAAGCCCGTAAGACAGCGTCGCATAGCTTTGGGCAAAGGCGTCAAACAGGGCGTTATCAAGCGCCTGTCCGACATCCGTGGCCCAGAACCCTGCATAGGTCTCGATCTCGTCCTCGGTCATGGGGGATTGGATCAGCGCGTAATAGCCGTACAACCACGCGCTTGTGTCTTCCATGATGGCGGGGCGTTGGGCCTCCACATCCGGTGGGGCGGTGTTGTTCAGTGACGTTTCGGCGATCCCAGCAAAGAACGCGGTCTGCGCCATGACAGCAGCGTCGGTGTTGCGGGTCACGAGATCGCGCAGGTCGAGAAATTGCGTGACGACGGGGCCTGCCTCGGCTCCTGCGGCGCGGGCAGCGGCCTCGACATCCGGGTTTTGCATCGCCTGACGGGCCTGCACTTCGAGGTCGATGATCTTGGTGCCGATATCGCTTTCAAAGAACAGCAGAGCTTGGGCCGTGGTACTTTCATCCAGTGTCGCAGCCATCGCGTCCTGCAATTCAGCCAGCAGGCGCGCAGGATCATACAGTTTGCGCACCGTCTCGACCCAGACTGTACCACCCTGCCCTTGCAACATCGTGTCGTTGATCGCGCCGCCCGCCTCGATCCCGTCCTCCGAAAACGCGGCGATCAGCGCAGGCACGCCCATCGCCTCGATCAGGCGGTCCACGTCCGGATTGGCAAGAGCCGCACTGGCGCTCAGGCACAGCGCGGCGATGGCTGTGCGCAGCGGCATCATAGCTCCTGACTCGGCTGGAGGCGTTGCATCGCGCTGGCCAGTGCCTCGAACCGGTTGGCCATGATCTCGTATTGGACCGCATTCATCAGGTCATAGACCCGGCGCATCTTGGGATGTTCGAGCGCCTTGGCATATTCCAGCACCTCGTCATCGGAGAACGCCTGATAGGTATAGGCCCCGCCGCTGATGGCCCCCTCTTGGATGCTTTCTTTCAGCGCCTCTTCGTCTGCTGACAGCAGCTCACGCAGGTCAGGTTCGTCCATCTGCAATTCGATCACACCGGCACCAGAGGCGGCGAGCAGAAAGCGCACCTGCACCTCCTGAATGGCGCGCACGGCTGTACCCGCACTGTCGGACGCCGCGTTCATCCTCTTGATGTAGTCAAGGCGCGGGCTGTCGAGCGCCTCAAGGCCCGCCACAATCGCCTCACCGCTTTCCTGCTTCAGCGCGTCATCTTCTTTCATGTGCGAGGCGTTTTCCGCCTCCACCAGACGCTGGCCCAGATCGGTGGCATAAAACTCGGCCGCATGGGTCAGCATATCGTCTTCAAGGGTCTGTTCTAGAATATCGAGGGCCATGTTGTGCATGGTCTCGGTGGCAAAGACTTCGGTTGTGAGCCGCGTCCACTCAGTGCCGAAATCCTCGGCCTCAAGGCCCAGCATCTGGGGCGCGGAACTGGCCGAAAGGCGGATACTTTCGAGCGCCACATCAAAGCCCGTCACCTCCAGAAAATCCTGCAACTTGGCCCGGTCCGCCGCCAGAACAGCACCCGGCAGGGTCAGGCAAAGGGTCAAAACGGTCAGGCCATAACGAAGTGCGCGCATATCTATCCTCTTACGTGATGTTGCGGGTTGTCACTAAGGTGGCGGTGAGGGGCGGCAATGTCACCCCCAGTAGCCGAAATTTCGCCTGTGCGCCGCGTGTTCATTGCCTGTCGTGCCACAGATGCGCGGGTGAGTGCAAAAAGCGTCTTGCCCTTGGCTCACAGAGGCTCTAGTTGGGCGCACCAGACCCCCGCGGAGAGGTGCCGGAGTGGTCGAACGGGGCGGTCTCGAAAACCGTTGAGCCTTCACGGGTTCCCAGGGTTCGAATCCCTGTCTCTCCGCCATTTACCCCAAGATCGCTGTTTCGTAACGCGCTGATAGTAGTGCGAATTTCGGCGTTTTCGCGCTTATGGCGATTCCCGGTCCGCTTGATTTGCTGCACATTTTGCTACACAGTTTGCTGCACAAACGCGGAGGTTTTCCGTCATTAGCATTGCAAAGAGAGGCCGTCTCTACCATCTCCGCCGCCGCGTTCCGCGCCGGTATGGAGGGGTTGAGCTACGCGAAACGGTCTGGATCAGCCTGCATACAGACTCCGAGATGGTTGCCAGGAGCAAGGCGGATCGCGCGTGGAGCCAGATGATTGAGGCATGGGAGGCGCGGTTGGCTGGGGATAGCCGCGACGCGGAGGCCCGCTATGAGGCCGCGCGGGACCTGGCCCGAGTTCGCGGCTTTCGGTATCTGGACGCAAGTTCTGTGGCGGAACTTCCGGTCGGCGACGTTTTGGAGCGCGTTGAGGCCATCCCTGCGCCTGCGAACCAACCGGATAGGGTCGAGGCTGCAGCCCTTCTCGGCACCATCCCCGAACCCCGCATAACGGTCACCAAGGCGCTCGAGCTCTACTGGACGCTTGCGCGTGAGAAGACCTTCGGCAAAAGCGAAGACCAATTGCGCCGTTGGGAAGCCCCCCGGAACAAAGCCATCAAGAATTTCGTTGCGGTCGTCGGTGACAAGGAGATCGCGAACATCACCCGCGATGACATGCTGGACTTCCGCCAGCACTGGCTCGACCGGATCGAAGCGGGCGAGGTCACTGCGAACTCCGCTAACAAGGACCTGATCCACCTGGGCGACGTGTTGAAGACCGTGAACACGATGAAGCGTCTTGGCTTGGCACTGCCGCTCGGCGAGTTGTCTTTCAAGGAGGGCGAGAAGAAGACGCGCCCGCCGTTCAGTGAAGACTGGATCAGGACGCGGCTGCTCGCCCTCGGCGCGCTCGACGGGTTGAACGGTCAGGCGCGCGCCTTACTCCTGGGCATGATCAACACCGGCTACCGACCGTCGCAAGGTGCTGCGCTGACGGCGGAGACGATCCGGTTGGACGGCGACGTGCCGCATATCTCCATCGAACCCGAGGGACGGCAGCTGAAGAGCCACTACGCCCGCCGGGTGATCCCGCTGACTGGTGTCTCGCTGACCGGTGTCTCGCTGGAAGCCCTTAAGCAGTACCCCGAGGGCTTTCCCCGCTACCGCAACCGAGCCACGTTGAGCGCGGTCGTGAACAAGTTCCTCCGGGCCAACGGCCTGCTCGAGACCCCGCGCCACTCGCTGTATTCCCTGCGCCATGCCTTCGAGGACCGGATGCTCGCCGCCGGGATCGATGATCGCATTCGCCGCGACCTTTTCGGTCACCGGCTTGATCGTGAGCGGTATGGCAAGGGCGCGTCACTGGAACATGTCGCCGAGCTTGTCGCCCGGATCGCCTTCTGACCCAGCAAGGCATGCGCCCGGCGCTGCACTTGTGTGAGCCGCGTCTCTTCCTTCACGGCTGCGGCCAGTTCCGCCTCAAGACGCTCGAAGATCGGTGTAAACGCTGCGTCCTGGACAACGAGCTTCGACACCTTCATGAGCGCCGCCTCGATCCGCGCGGCATCGACCGTCCGGGACGGACGGGGCTGCTGCTGGGAAGGGCCAGTCAAAGGTGTCATGCAAGATAGCATGGAGCCATGCGTTCGGCTTGTGCAGATCACGCAGACCGCCCGCGCAAAACGGCTTGCCACAGCGTACAAAACGGACAGTTGGATTGTCCGGCGCATCGGCGTCTCGCGATGAATTCGACCGGCGACCGCCATGCCTCAGAGCGATATTGCCGAGCTTCGAATCATCCCGGTCCGGTTGGCTGCGCAGGCACGTTGGCGGCATGATGAACGTCACGCATTGGGCTTTTTGGGAGGGCCGACGGGAGCTACGGAAGGGGATGGCAAGATAAAGCGAGTTCCTCGCTGCCCGGGCCTGTGGCCCTAAGCTGTTGTCTGCACATTGTTTTTCGGCGTGATATCCGATGGGCCGCACCGTGCCGTGCGGCAGGGTTTTCCGTTTTTCTCAATGATATCAATAGTCAGACGTGGCACGCCGCGCGGTGTGTTCGCGCTGGAACCCGCTACGGCGTCTCTTTGCACGCCAGGCTTCGACGCCCCTCAAACGCTGCTTGATTGGCCCAGAATGGGCGTCGATCGTGGTCCCATGACCCGAGATGAGAACGACCTCCGCATCCGTCCCGGTAAGGTCCGGGACCGCGCCCAGAGCGCCCACGCGTGCGGCGCCCGGCACGAGGCTTCCTGGCCGACGTGCATCGAGCAATCCGCCGGGCGGGCGGTGACCCGAACAGGCTGGCCGGGAAGAGGAAGGCAAGCGGACGGTTCAACGCCCGTGGCCGGGGTGCCAAGGTGGCGGCGCAGTTGAAAGGCCGGAGTCCTTGGTCCCGAAGCGCTGACGGGACCCGAACCCGCGCCCGTCGGGTGACCGTGAAAGCGCGGATCGTGAAGCTGAATCCGCAGCGCGGTGCGTCGCGCGGGCGGTCATTTGTCAGTGCAAAGGCGGTCGATGCGCATCTGCGGTATCTGGAGCGTGACGGTGTCACGCTGGACGGCGAAAAGGGTCAGGTCTATTCGGCGGATCAAGACACAGCCGACGGTCGGGACTTCCTCGACCGGGGCCGTGAGGACCGCCATCAGTTCCGATTCATCGTCTCCGCAGAAGGCGGTGTCGAGCTTGCCGACATGCGCCAGACGACCCGAGATATCATGGCGCAGATGGAAGCCGATCTTCAAACTCGGCTCGATTGGGTCGCGGTCGATCACTACAACACCGGGCATCCGCACGCCCACATTCTGGTCCGGGGGATCACCGATGACGGCAAGATTCTGAACATCGCAGGAGATTACATCGCGCATGGGGTCCGCGAACGGGCGACCGACATCGTGACACTGGAACTTGGACACCAGACCGATCTCGAGGTGACCGACCAGCTGCGCCGCGAAGTGCACGCCGAGCGCTTTACCCGGCTCGACCGGATGCTGATGGCCGAGCAGAGGGCGAACAACGAATTTGCTGATCTGCGACCGGACAAGGACATGCTGGAGACGAAGAAGCGGAATCGCGCGCTGTTGATCGGCAGGGCGCAGTATCTGGAAAAACTCGGTCTTGCTGAACAGAGCGCGCCGGGTGTCTGGCATCTGGACGACAGCACGGAACCTACGCTGCGTGCGATGGGGGAGCGCGGCGATATCATCAAATCGATGTATCGCGCGTTGGATTCCAACGATCTGGCGGCGCAGCGCGGGGCGGCACAGCTCACGATGCATCGAGACGGACTGCAGCAGCAGATCGCTGGCCGCGTTCTTGCCAAGGAACTCGCGGGCGACGGGTCTGGCGACCGGATGCAGCTGGTCATCGACGGGACCGATGGCCGCGTGCACCAGATCGAGCTGCGTGCCGATCATTGCGAGGGGATCGGACGCGGCATGATCGTGTCGGCAACACCGCCGCCAACGGAGCCAAGAGCGGCTGACCGGAACATACTCGCGGCCACAAAAAGCGACGGCACCTATAAACCGTCGCGGCACATCGAGATGGCCCGGGAACAAGAGATCAGCCCCGATCCGGCCCGATTTGTCGCGGCCCATGTGCGGCGGCTCGAAGCCCTGCGGCGAGCGGGGATCGTCGAGCGGAGAAGTGACGATCACTGGAAAGTGCCGACGGACCTGCCCAGACAGGGGCTTGCACATGATCGCAAACGCCACGGCCATGGCCCGCGTATGACCCTGCTCTCGCCAATCAGTCTGGACCGGCAAGTAACCCACGATGGCGCGACCTGGCTCGATAGGGAATTGACCGCGCAGAGGCGGGGCGCGGTCAGAGAAACGGGCTTCGGTGCAGAGGCAGGCCGGGCGATGGACCAACGCAAGCGCGTGCTGGTGACGCGCGGAGATGCAGTCGATCTCGGCAATGGTCGCATACGCGCGCCGCGAGACCTCATCCAGCGCCTCGAGGCGCGTGAGGTCGAACGCGTCGGGCGCGCGATGGCTGCGGAACAAGGGAGAAAATGGAAGCCCGTGACACCCGCCAGCCAGTTTGCAGGCCAACTCACCGGCAGCACGCAACTGGCCAGCGGACGCTTCGCGATGATCGACGACGGCTTAGGGTTCAGCCTCGTGCCGTGGAACACCACATTGGAGCGGCGCATCGGGCTGCAAGTGTCCGGGGTTGGCATGTCCGGCGGCGGGATAGACTGGACGTTCGGAAGGCAGCGAGGGCTGGGGTTGTAGGCAATACACGTGGCATCGGCCATTATGTCGCAAAGATCGCCTAAGTGGCCGATGGGTTGTAGCTCGATTTTCCGACCAGGTTTCGGGTGCCTTTGCAATGTGGATAGCCTGAACAACCCCAGAACTGATTCCCGGCGTTTTTGCCCCTCCGTGCCCTACGCAGGACCATGGACCTTCCGCAGTAGGGGCAATCAGGTGTGCCTCCGGCATTTGCTACGCGTGGTGCCGTCGGTGGAGTATTGGGCGTTGGCGCTCTTGGTGAATGTCGCACGGGCTGGGGTGGCGGCGTCACTGTCAGCGCCACTGTTGAAGTCGGAACGGAAGCCCCCAGGATCTTCAAGTCTTGTTCGGCCTGTGCACGGGTTCCCAGCGCCACCAAAAGCGCACTGTCACTACGTGCTTTTGCTGGCAACGCATCAAGCCGCGCCTTAGCATTGCGAAGTGTTCCCAGCCCATTGCGGATATTGGATTCCAATTTGAGTTTCTCAGCCGCGAAACGCCCACGCAATGCTCTTTCGTCAGTGACGTCCTGAGCGTTGGCTGTTCGGTCATACTTGAACCGGGATTCGTGCCTACGCCGCCACTCCACCAGCTTGCCAGTCATGACGTCACCAAAACCCGGTACTCTCAGCACGGATGATCGACTCACATCGGCAGCGGTTTCGATCCCGAACGAAATCAGCGTCGCTGTCTTGGAAGGCCCAATCCCGGAAATGTTGGCGCGACGGATTGAGAAACCGTCAAGGTAGGCCTGTCGCTGACGCGACTCCCGGTTGGATTTCAATATCATCAACTCGCGCGTCAGCGCCTCGTCATGCCCTTTGTAGGCGGCGATTGTGGCGTCCAGATCGCCGCGCACCTTCACAACCTCCGTCAGACCATTCCGGCGAACGAATGATTCCAACTCGCGCTGCACCTTTTCATCTGCGTCCTTGAAGGCTTTCTGGAAGGGGCCGGGTTCAACTTCACGGTCTGAGAACGTAACCCACCCCCAAATCGCCAGCCCGACCCATACAAACCATGCGGGAATAGCGACGATGAACCCGGCAACAGCGCCGCCCATCATGAGCAGACCCAAGAAAGCACGCCCGCGCTTGCCACTCTTGGCCTCACTGAGAGCGGCACTTGCCCCACGCGGGGCAGGTGCCTGCGGCAACAGGTCAGCAACCGTTGGGAACCGGAAGGCGAGTATTTCGCGGATTGCTTGTGCTGTCCCGCGTGTATCAGTTGGAATATTCGGCGTGACGGCTGACAGGTCCGGGAACATGTCAAAGCCGCTATTGGCCGTCAGTGCGCACCATACGCACCCCTTGGCATTGCTTGGGAAATAGTGCGTCTTGACCCTGCTACAGTGATTCAGTGAGCCTTCCAACTTCGTCAGGGCACCAACCCAATCCAACGCGCTAGGACGCACGCCAGCGTTCAATCCGAAAGCTTGTTCAAACGCAGTCACAGCGGCGTCGGGAAATAGATCGAGTGTCAGTGCGCCGGGGGGTGGTGTTGTCCGCGTAGCGGACTGGCGTGTCAGCGAAAACGCGAAGCGGTTTTGTACTATTGCATCGCCCATGGAAATATCTGGACCGCTATAACGCCCCGCATATGGGTGACGGCCCATGAACAACAGGTGAAAGATCGCAACGGCAAGCCCGAAGTTGTCGTGCTCAATCGTACGCTCTACAGATGCGAGGTTTTTTCCGTGAAGTTCGGGCGGCGTAAAATCCGGCACGCCGACGACGCAGGGATAGGACTTTCCATTCAAGCGAAACTGAAAGCTATCAGCGTCGATTAGGGCAACAGTCGCGTCTTGCGCCACCAGAACACCGGAATGGTTCAAGTCGCCAATGACACAGCCTGTTTGATGGACCTTCCCCACGGCGCGGGCCACATTCAGTGCAGTATGGACAATGAACCGGTAGTCGGCTTTCGGGAAGTAGCGTTGGCGGGATTTAGGACTGTAAAGCTCGTGCAGCGGGCGGTAGCCCGACACAAGTCGCATAACAAATCCAAGGAAGTTGCCCTGGTTGTCAGTGACGATTTCACCAGGATAGGCCACAAGGTCAGTCTTTATGGCAAGGCCTTCGCCAACCATCGCACGCACTTTGTCTTCACGCTTTGAACGCAAACCGGCGTTGTAGATTTTGACGGCCTGCCCAGACCGACCCTTGATCGCGTAGACCTCACCTTCGCCGCCCTTGCCAATCAACTCAGCAACTGAAAATCGACTATTCCCGATAACGATTTCCTGCACGATCAGCCCCCGGAAATGAGGACAAGCGTTTTGTCGTCGTCAGTGCGCTCACAGACGGCTGCGCCAGCAAGATAGCCCCTCAGCTTGGACGAAAGGTTGGGCAGGCGTCCGTCTTCCGTCGCTGCGTCAACCGGGCGCATCATCGGCACAAAGAACCTTTGATGTGCAGCCTGTTCTGAGTGTGACAACGCCAAATCGCCCACGCCGTCTGAAAACAATGCAAATGCATCGTGTTCCCTTGGCTGGCGGGCGATGTTCAAGCGCGGTTCCGGGTCGTCAGTAACAAAATAGGTGGTGGACGCATATTCGCCATTTTCGGGCCAACAAAGCACCTCCCAATCGGTGCCCCGTCTTCCAACAATGGCGCTATCGCCAACATGCAGAGTCAGCACTTCATCTGGCGTTATTAATACAGCCGCCAAAGTCGCCGCAAATTGTCGGGGTGTACTTTCGCGTTGATTTGCGATTGCTGCAATCCGATCCCGCAAATCATCAATCCAATCAACTAACAATTCGTCGTTTGGTAATTCCGAATTGTCCCTCAACCACTCGCGGAAACGCACCGTCAGAGTGCGACAAACAAGCCAAGCACCATGGACTCCAAATTTCGCGCTGCCCGCACCATCTGACACAACTGCGAAAATGCAGTCATTTGCCATGCACGAAACGGCGTAGGCATCTTCAAGTCTGCCGTCGTTTTGAATGTGCGAGGTGCCAATTTCGGACGCTGCCGCCCAACGCCATGCCACCCCGTTACCCTGCTACGGCCCAACCATCCGGGGCAGTGGGGTTCTCAAGGTTGATAGCATCACCGGGGTTGGACTGTGAGACCGCGCTAAGCGAGCTGGACAGCCATTGAAAAAGTTCCTTGAAGGCCAATCCCTTGAGTTTGAGCGGTTGCCGTGTGGAAATTTGCGACAACACGTTCATGTCAGCTTGGTCAACGCCAACAGCATAGAACATGAACTCCTTTTTCTCTTCGCCTTCATGCACGCGGGTTTTCGCTTCACTCCAACTGTCGGTGGGTCCACCGTCAGTAATCAGGAAGACCCAAGGGCGGTAATATTTCACCCCATTTTCACGGTACCGATCTTTGCGCTGGCGCAACATGTCTAGGCTGGTAACGATTGCTTCGCCCATCGGTGTCGCGTTGTTCGCCTCAAGAGTTTCAGGGTAGAAATGATCCACTGTGGCAAAGTCGGATTTTATCTCGACTGGTCCAAAGGTGACCATCGCCAATTCGACCCGTTTTGCAGCCATTGGGTCATTCATCAACTCTTGGCGAAGCGTTGCCAGTCCTTCATTTAATTGCGCAATCGGCGCGCCGCTCATTGAATACGACGTATCCAATAAAAGAACTACTGGGCAGCGCTGTTCTGGGTTTTCTGCAAACTCTGCATCGCTAAATGGCTGTTGTTCAAATTCGTCCATGTTTGTCACCCCGAAACGCATTTCTCATGTGGAAGTTTTTTTCGATAGTGCTGAGGCTTAGCCCAATGGTCCACAGTGGAACGTACAGAGACGAGACTACCGGAGGCTCTGGCTCGTGAAGAGGGTGGAGCGTTCGTCACTTGGCCTCACTCAACGCCGTCCTCGAGAACCCGCATTGGCCCGCAGAGCGCAAACATCGGGCGCGAGGTATTGGTCAACATCGGCGCATCTCAGGCATATCACCGAAGAGTTGACGCTGGGAAAGCCGTGCCCGGCACAACAAGACCCGCTCAGTCTGGTCACGGCTAACGAAATTTTTTCTGCACATTTTGCTGCACAAAGTGCAACGCAAAAAACCATCGAGTCTTGCAACTTCAAAGACTTAAGGCATTGTTAAACAACAGCTTTCGGACTGTCTCTCCGCCACTTTCTCATTGCGTGACCGCATGTAGCGACTTAAGCGCGACGGCTTGGGTTCAAACTTGGTCCGAACGACTGCGCCAGCTATCTTTGGCAAGACCCCCTCAGCTTCACCGCGTCATCCGATACACCGTGCCATTTCCGACCGAGATGAACAGGATGCTCCCGTCTGGCGCTTCCACGATGTCACGCACGCGCGCCGTTTCGTCCCCTTCGATCTGTTCGACTTCGCGTGCATTCGTGCCGGATAGCTCAAGCCGCGAGATATAGCTGAACTTGAGCGAGCCGACGAACATGTCGCCCTTCCATTCTGGGAACATGTCACCCTGATAGACCATCAACCCCGACGGGGCCATGGACGGATCCCAGTAGAAGGCGGGCTGCTCCATGCCTTCGGCAGCCACTCCTTCGCCGATACGGGCACCGGAATAGTGCACCCCATAGGAAATCACCGGCCAGCCGAAATTCGCGCCCTTTTGCACGCGGTTCACCTCGTCCCCGCCGCGGGCCCCGTGTTCGGCCGTCCAAAGCGTGCCGCGCGCGTCCAGTCCCGCGCCTTGGGGGTTGCGGTGGCCATAAGACCAGATTTCGGGCAGCACATCGGCCTGCCCGACAAACGGATTGTCGGCCGGCACCGTGCCGTCGCGGTTCACGCGCACAATCGAGCCGTTGTGCAAGGTCCGATCCTGCGCAGAGGGACGATCACCGCGATCCCCGATGGTGACGTAGAGCTTGCCATCCGTGCCTTCGACCACGCGGCTGCCGAAATGGCGCCCGCCGCTGCCGCCCGGCGCGCTTTCAAACAGGTCGCGCAGGTTTTCGAGGCGGCTGCCATCCGCGCTCAACTCCGCCGCCGCCAGCGCCGTACCGGCCCCACCGCCTTGTGGCTTGGAATAGGTCAGGAACAGGGTCCGGGTGGTCGCAAAGTCGCGGGCCAGCGTGATATCGAGCAGACCGCCCTGCCCGGCTGTTGCGACACGCGGCGCGCCGCGCACGCGGGTCGCGGCACCATCGGCAATGCGCACGATGTCCCCCGCCTTTTCGGTCACGAGCAGACTGCCATCGGGCAATTGCGCAACCGCCCATGGCTGATCCAGCCCGGTGGCCACGGGGCTCGTTGTGACCGCGCCCTGCTCCGTATCCAGCGCCAGTGCGATCCCGGGGATGATCATCGCAGCACATATCAACAGTGTTCGCATTTCGGCTCTCCTTTTACGGGTTTCCTCTCAAGGTAGAGAGATCGCCCCCCACATCCACCCACATTCCCGTGGGTCGCCGCCCATTATTCGACTTTTCATTTGGATTTTCGGCGCATAGGCTCCGCGCCAGGAAAAAATTCCACAGGGAGTAACGAAATGAAGAAATTGATGATGGCTTCGGCCGCAACGGCTCTGATCGCCGGCACGGCGTTCGCGGACGGTCACGCCAAAGAGGTCAAGATCGGCGTGATCCTCGGATTCACCGGGCCACTTGAATCGATCACACCTGCGATGGGCGCAGGTGCCGAAATGGCGATGGCCGAGGTCACCGCATCCGGCGCGCTGCTGGACTCCGCGACCGTCACATCGGTGCGCGGCGACAGCACATGCATCGACGCAGGTGCGGCAACGGCTGCGGCTGAGCGTCTGATCACCTCCGATGGCGTGCACGGCATCATGGGCGCGGACTGCTCGGGCGTGACCGGTGCGATCCTGCAAAACGTGGCGCGTGCCAACGGCGTTGTCATGATCTCGCCCTCGGCCACATCGCCGGGCCTGTCGACTGCCGAAGATGACGGTCTGTTCTTCCGCACGGCCCCTTCGGACGCGCGCCAGGGCGTCATCATCACCAACATCCTGCAGGATCGCGGTGTGAACGAAGTTGCGCTGACCTACACCAACAACGACTATGGCAAGGGTCTGGCAGATGCGTTTCAGGCTGAGTTCGAGAAAGCGGGCGGCACCGTCACCATCTCGGCAGCCCATGAAGATGGCAAGGCGGACTATTCTGCTGAAGTCGGCGCGCTGGCCTCGGCTGGTGGCGAGACGCTGGTTGTGGCCGGTTATGTCGACCAAGGCGGGTCGGGCATCGTGCGCGCCGCGCTCGACACAGGGGCGTTCGACACGTTCTACTTCCCCGACGGAATGGTGGGCACCAAGTTGAACGAGAACTTCGGTGAAGAACTGAACGGATCCTACGGTGCCTATCCCGGCACAGACAGCCCCGGCGCTGCAAGCTTTGTCGAACTGGCCGAAGCGGCTGGTTTTGACGGCACGGGCGCATTCGCCCCAGAAAGCTATGACGCCGCTGCGCTGCTGATGTTCGCGATGCAGGCTGCCAACTCGACCGACAGCGCGGACTACAAAGAGCACGTGTTTCACGTGGCCAACGCGCCCGGCGTGCAGATTTTCCCCGGTGAGTTGGCCAAGGGTCTTGAGCTGATCAAGGCGGGCGAAGATATCGATTATGTCGGTGCCTCGGCTGTGGAACTGATCGGCCCCGGTGAATCGGCGGGCAACTATCAGGAAATCGAATTCGCCGACGGCGTCTATTCGACCATCAAATTCCGCTGATTTCGGATCGGTGAACAAGCAGCCCGGGGCGAAATCCCCGGGCTGTTTCAATATCTTGAAGACCGCACTTAAAGCGGCGCAAGGCACAATCGGGGATAGACATGATCGTCGTTGACGACATCCACAAACATTTCGGCGGCTTTCACGCGGTGGACGGGGCAACCCTGACGATCCAGCCCGGCTCGATCACCGGATTGATTGGACCGAACGGCGCTGGAAAGACCACGCTTTTCAATGTGATCGCAGGCGTTCTTCAACCGACTTCAGGTCGTGTCACCATGGACGGTGAGGACATCACCGGTCTGCCGCCCCACACCCTGTTTCACAAGGGGTTGCTGCGCACCTTTCAGATTGCGCACGAGTTTTCGTCGATGAGCTGCCGCGAGAACCTGATGATGGTGCCGGGCAATCAAGTGGGCGAAACACTGTGGAATACCTGGTTCGGGCGCAGGCGCATCGCGGATGCCGAACGCGCACTGGCCGCCAAGGCCGACGAGGTACTCGAATTCCTCACCATCGAACATTTGGCCGATCACAAAGCGGGTCAGGTGTCGGGCGGGCAGAAGAAACTGCTGGAACTCGGGCGCACGATGATGGTCGATGCCAAGATCGTCTTTCTGGACGAGGTGGGTGCCGGCGTGAACCGCACCCTGCTCAACACGATCGGCGACGCCATCCTGCGGCTCAATCAGGAACGCAACTACACCTTTGTTGTGATCGAACACGACATGGATTTTATCGGTCGCATCTGCGATCCGGTTATCTGCATGGCCGAGGGCAAGGTGCTGGCCGAAGGCACCCTGGCCGAAATCAAGGCCAATGAGCAGGTGATCGAGGCCTATCTGGGCACGGGCCTGAAAAACAAAGACAAGGTGGGCGCATGATCCTGTTTCGAATTGGCTGCGCCAATCCGACCGAGGCGAGGGGAGCCGCCCTTGGCGCGCCCCGCGGTATTTTTGGTCAAAAGAAACACGGTCGGGTCTGCGGAGGTGACGCATGAGCGACGACCCTTATCAGGACACCCGTGGCAATCGCGAAGCGTCAATTGCCAACCCGAAAGGTGCCGGGACCTTGCGCCCGTCACCCGGC
Organism: uncultured Tateyamaria sp.; assembly: GCF_947494755.1. Lineage (GTDB taxonomy): Bacteria > Pseudomonadota > Alphaproteobacteria > Rhodobacterales > Rhodobacteraceae > Tateyamaria. The sequence continues at coordinate 431,287 of NZ_CANLVZ010000001.1, read as the reverse complement.
ACAGGTCAGGCGATGGACACCGGGTCGGCCTTTCTGATTGGCGATACGATGACCGGCGGATATGGAGCCGGGCCCGATATTCTGCATGACTGTACGATTGCGGTGAACCCCGGTGAGATTGCCGTCATCGTCGGCCCCAATGGCGCCGGGAAATCCACAGCGATGAAGGCCGTGTTCGGGATGCTGAACGTGCGCCAGGGGTCGGTTCGGCTGGACGGTGAGGATATCACATCCCTGTCCCCCCAGGACCGGGTCAGCAAGGGCATGGGGTTTGTGCCCCAGACCTCGAATATCTTCACCTCCATGACGGTTGAGGAAAACCTTGAAATGGGGGCCTTTATCCGGCGCGATGATTTTCGCGGCACCATGGCGCAGGTCTATGATCTCTTCCCGATCCTCAAGGAAAAGCGCAATCAGGCGGCCGGCGAGTTGTCAGGCGGGCAGCGCCAGCAGGTCGCCGTGGGGCGCGCGCTGATGACCCAGCCCAAGGTGCTGATGCTGGACGAGCCGACCGCAGGCGTGTCGCCCATTGTCATGGACGAGCTGTTTGACCGGATCATCGAGGTGGCCCGCACCGGCATTCCGATCCTGATGGTGGAACAGAACGCCCGCCAGGCCCTTGAGATCGCGGACAAAGGATACGTGCTCGTTCAGGGGCGCAATGCGTTTACGGGGACGGGCAAGGAATTGCTGGCCGATCCCGAAGTGCGCAAAAGTTTTCTGGGGGGCTAGGCGTGCGATATTTGTGTCGAAAATCCAGCTTTGTTGTCGCATTTTTAGTCGCTTCAGCGTCGTCTGCTGAGACTATACGTTATGTCTGCAAATTTGATGTGTTCTGTCGACCATCGACGGGATGCGAAGTAACCGACTTTGCACTGGAGTTTGTTTCCGACACAATTGCAGGAAAATCTGTACTAATTGGTAATAATGTAGTTGCAGATGTTTCGTCATATCAAGGCGAGGGCGCTGTCACTTTTTTAGAGCCCCTGCGGTCAGGGGCCATCCAATCCACAACTGTTTCAAATTCTGGCACCGCAGTTCATAGCAGACACACCGTCGTAGGGAACCAACTTGCCCAGAGCCAGTACGCAGGACTATGTGAGGTAACTAAATAATGGACCTCCTCAACGCCATTGTGGCCCTGTCGAACTTCGTCCTGATCCCAGCCATTGCCTATGGCTCGCAGCTTGCCCTTGGCGCACTTGGCGTCACGCTGATCTACGGCATTTTGCGGTTTTCCAACTTCGCTCATGGCGACACGATGGCCTTTGGCACGATGTGCACGATCCTTGTCACATGGGCCTTTCAGAGCGTCGGGATTTCCGGCGGGCCACTGCCCACGGCCCTGCTCGCCCTGCCCTTCGGCATTGCGGGTTGTGCCGCGCTGATCCTTGCGACAGATCGAGGCATCTACAAATTCTACCGTACCCAAAAGGCCAAGCCGGTGATCTTCGTCATCGTCTCGCTTGGCGTGATGTTCATCATGAACGGCCTTGTGCGGTTCATCATTGGCCCCGATGATCAGCGGTTTTCGGATGGTGAGCGGTTCATCATTTCGGTGCGCGATTTCAAGGCGTTGACGGGCCTCAAGGAAGGGTTGGCGATCAAGACCACCCAAGGCATCACGGTCATCACCGCCGTGATTGTTGTCGCACTGCTGTTCTATTTCCTGAACCGCACGCGCACCGGCAAATCCATGCGCGCCTATTCCGATAACGAAGACCTCGCGCTGCTCTCGGGCATCAACCCCGAACGGGTCGTGATGGTCACCTGGCTGATCGTGGCGGCGCTGGCGACGATTGCGGGCGTGCTCTACGGGCTTGATAAGTCGTTCAAACCGTTCGTCTATTTCCAGCTTCTATTGCCGATCTTTGCGGCGGCCATCGTGGGCGGGCTTGGATCGCCCATCGGGGCCATCGCGGGGGGCTTCGTCATCGCGTTTTCCGAAGTCACCATCACCTATGCCTGGAAAAAGGTCGCCACCTACGCCCTGCCCGACGCCCTTGCGCCGGACGGGTTGGCGCAGCTTTTGTCCACCGACTATAAATTCGCCGTCAGCTTCGTGATCCTGCTGATCGTGCTGTTGTTCCGGCCTACGGGCCTGTTTGCGGGGAAATCGGTATGACGGACATGACGCGCAATATCGCCTATTTCGCCTTCATCGCCGTGCTGATCATCGGCACCGGCTTTATCCAAAGCTGGAACTCGGCGCTGTTCGTGCTGAATTTCGGGCTGATCTCGGCGATCATGGCCCTCGGCGTGAACCTGCAATGGGGTTTTGCCGGGCTGTTCAATGTCGGCATCATGGGCTTTGTCGCCCTTGGCGGTCTGGCCACAGTATTGATTTCGATGCCGCCCGAGCCGGAGGCCTGGGCCGCCGGTGGCGTGCGGGTCGTCACTGCGCTGATCCTCGGGGCCGCGACGATCGTGGGGGCCATCCTGGCCTATGGCGCGCTGCCCAAGGGGCGGTTGCGCGCGCTCGGTCTGATCGCAATCCTGATCGTCGGCTTTTTTGTCTATCGCGCGGTTTTCGATGGCGGGGTGCAGGCCGTCGAGGCGATCAATCCGGCCAATGCGGGTTATCTCGGCGGGCTCGGCCTGCCGGTGCTGATCGCGTGGCCGGTGGGCGGATTGCTCGCAGCAGGGGCCGCGTGGATCATCGGTAAGACGGCCCTTGGCCTGCGCTCGGATTATCTGGCCATCGCGACCCTCGGCATCGCCGAGATCATCATCGCCGTTCTCAAGAACGAAGACTGGCTGGCGCGCGGGGTCAAGAACGTGGTCGGCCTGCCCCGCCCTGCCCCTTACGAGATCGACCTGCAGAACGATCCGGCCTTTGTCGAACGCGTCGCGGGCTTCGGCCTCGATCCGGTCTTTGCCTCGACGATCTGGGTCAAGCTGATCTATGCGGGCCTGTTCGCAGCCGTGCTGATCGTCTTGTTTATGCTGGCCCAACGGGCGCTGCACTCGCCCTGGGGGCGGATGATGCGCGCGATCCGCGACAACGAGGTCGCCGCCGAAGCCATGGGCAAAGACGTGACCGCACGCCATTTGCAGGTCTTCGTGCTCGGCTCTGCGATCTGCGGGATCGCGGGGGCGATGATGACGACGCTGGACGGGCAGTTGACGCCCGGCACCTACCAGCCCCTGCGCTTTACCTTCCTTGTCTGGGTGATGGTGATCGTGGGCGGATCGGGCAACAATCTGGGCGCAGTTCTGGGTGGCTTCCTGATCTGGTGGCTCTGGGTGATGGTCGAGCCGATCGGTCTGGGCCTCATGCAATTCGTCACGTCCGGCATGACCGAGGGCTACTGGCTGCGCGATCACCTGCTCGAGTCAGCGGCGCATATGCGGTTGCTGACGATGGGATTGGTGTTGCTGCTGGTGCTGAGGTTCAGCCCGCGCGGGCTGATCCCTGAGAGGTAGGGGCGGAGTCGAGTACGGCCGAGTGGCTTGATGAGAGATCGGGGTCAGATCCCGCGACCAAAGCTGCCGTTGAGACTGTCGTTTTTGATGTCCGCTGTTATTAAACGTAAACCTATAGACCAGTGACCCTCACCAGATATACGCATTAAAAAGGTGCATGTTTTCGTGAGGTGCTGAAGATATGTATAAGTCATGACAAGTTCGCCACGACCAATTTTGTTTGTGCTTCTGATATCAACCTGACAGGGCGGGATGCTCGTTGCAACCACGTCAACTGACTACTATTTATGAGTCTCCGAAATAAAGTCACATTGTAAGCGAAACAATATTAGAAATTCTATGAAAAGTCAGTGTCATGCCTGTGGTGAAGATATTGCTGAGAATGCAAAGGTCTGTGGGCAATGCAACTCAAGTCAAAATAGATTTCTGCACCGGGTCAATTCTTTTGCCAACCTTGGCACACTTGCTGTTTCCTTATTAGCCTTGATTGTATCTTTTGCTGCATTGTATTTCAGTACAGTGAAGGAACCTGCCAGCCCGCGACTTATTGTTCAAGTGGATCGCTTCAACGAAAGTGAATTTTCGTTCTTCATCGCTAATTTAGGTGAACTTCCAACGTTGGTCAGAGACTTCGATCTAAGAATTAGTCTGAAGCAGGGCGACGGTACGCACGTCGTCGAAGCGGGTTTTACGGTCCCCCCAGCTCAGATATCTCCGGAAGGAAATCGGCTCTTTTCAGTCAAATATTCAAGTTTTGTGCCCCGTTTTACAAGCTGGACCGCAACCGAAAGTACGGCTGAGCCTTTCTCTCTCAACTTCCTCTACGGTGCTGCTAGCTTAGGTGGCAATCTGCACTGCGAAGTTGATGTGTATTTTACATCGCGGCGGTACTTCCCTAGCAATATTGACGGCGCCGAAGGCTCGGTAAATGGGACTTGCTCGGAGGCGATGAAATGGTTTGCCGAGAATATAGGCCCGCTTAGACTCGATACTAAAAGCGCAAAGTAGATACTAATGGCGTTCTCCACGGCAGGCCCAAAAACCTCTTTGGGGCGCGTTCTCAAAGTCCAAGTAACACAGGTCTTTGCACATGCAGCGTAGGCGCAACTTCCCGAAAACGGTCATTCGCGATCATGCAGTAACTTCATAGGTCTGACCTCTTTTCATACCTTCGCCGCAACCGCCGGCCAGCGCCTTCTCCCCCCACACCTCACCGCCCCTTGAACAATCCGCCCAATATTCCGCGCACCATACGCCTACCGGTCACGCCCGTCAGTTCCTTCACCACCATCTTGGTCATCGCCTCGCCAAAGGCCGGCGCGGATCGTGTCTTGCGCGAGGTGGAGCGTGTCACGCGGGTGCCTGCGTAGCGCCGGCCCGCGTTGAATTCGCGCAGCACCGGGCCAGCCTCTTCGGCCTTTTCCTCGGCCTTGGCGGCTTCGCTCGCGGCCTTGTCGGCGCGCTCTTTCAGCATCTCGAAGGCGGATTTGCGATCCAGCGGCGTGTCGTATTTCCCGGCCATATCGCCCGCCGACATGTGCGCGGCGCGTTCCGCCTTGGTGATGGGTCCAAGTTGCGAGGATGGCGGGCGGATCAGCGTGCGTTCGACAATCCCCGGCACGCCTTTCTTTTGCAGCATCGAGGTCACCGCCTCGCCCACGCCGACCTCGCGAATGGCCTCTTCGGTCGAAAAGCGCGGGTTCTCGCGGTAGGTTTCGGCCGCCATGCGCAATTCCTTGCGATCCTTGGCCGTGAAGGCGCGCAAGGCGTGCTGTATGCGGTTGCCGAGCTGGCCCAGAATATCCTCGGGCACGTCGGCCGGGTTCTGCGTGATGAAGTAGACCCCGACCCCCTTGGAGCGGATGAGACGCGCGACCTGTTCGACCTTGTCGACCAAAGCCTTGGGCGCGTCCTCGAACAGCAGATGCGCCTCGTCGAAGAAGAAGACGAGCTTGGGCTTGTCCGGATCGCCCACCTCGGGCAGTTCCTCGAAGAGTTCCGACAACAGCCACAGCAGGAAGGTCGCATAAAGGCCCGGCGCGCCCATCAGCTTGTCGGCGGCCAGAATGTTGATCATGCCGCGCCCGTCCGCATCGGTGCGCATCAGGTCCGCAAGTTCCAGCGCGGGTTCGCCGAACAGCCCCGCCCCGCCCTGATTTTCGAGCACGAGCAGGCGGCGCTGGATGGCCCCGATGGATTGCGTCGACACGTTGCCATAGCGCAGCGACAGTGATTTGGCATTCTCGCCGATCCACACCAGCAGTGCTTGCAAGTCCTTGAGGTCCAGCAGCGGCAGGCCCTCTTCGTCCGAGAGGCGGAAGGCGATGTTGAGGATGCCCTCTTGCGCCTCGGTCAGTTCCAGCAATCGGGCCAGCAACAGCGGGCCCATTTCGCTGATCGTGGTGCGCACGGGGTGGCCCTGATCTCCAAAAAGATCCCAGAACGTGACGGGGCACGCGTGGTAGCTGTAATCATCAAAGCCGATCTTGGCCGCGCGTTCGGTGAACGGGCCGTGCAGTTTGTGGTCCGAGGTGCCGGACTTGGCGAGGCCCGACAGGTCTCCTTTGACGTCCGACAGGAACACCGGAACACCAGCGTTCGAGAACCCTTCGGCGAGGATTTGCAAAGTCACCGTCTTGCCCGTCCCTGTCGCCCCGGCGATCAGGCCATGGCGGTTGGCGTATTTCAGGGTCAATCCTTGGGGCGTGCCGTATTCAAGGCCGCCGCCGCCGATAAAGATGTCGTCGCTCATGTGTATTAACCTTTTGTCCATGGGCACTGTCGCCCCGACCATACAAAGTTAACACTTGGGTGCCATAGTGTTCTTGTTCCCGCCTAAGAGTCCTCCTGGCGTGGAACATTTCCTCCCTGTCAGACTGGCCGCGCCTTGTGCGCGGCCTTTTTTTTGTTCAAACGCCCGTTGTCACAGATTGTGACCGCATTGGCACGTATTAGCTGTTGACCGTTATCGGGTCCTCTCGTAACGTCACCAGCAATAAGTCGGCCAGTCCGACGGGGAGAAAAAATACCTGAAAAAGGGGGCTTTGGGGCCCTCTTTTTTGCGTTTCAGCCTGCGCCCGCAACCCTTGCATCAAATCTTTACGCTTTGGCCCTGACAGCAGGTTCCGGGCGTGCTATCTCGCCTGCGAAGTGAAACAAGACGGATCTGATATGCGTATTTCTCTGATTGCCTTGTCGATGGCATTTTTGTTGCCTGCCGCACTGATGGCACAATCCACAGACACCGAAACCACAGATACAGACGCGCCCGCCGCAGAGGCGGAAACTGATGCCGAGACCGGCGGGCCCTCGATCGAAGATCAGCTGAGCCTTGGTGAAGACGCCAGCGGTCCGCAGGTTGGCCAGAACTATGTGGCCGAAAAGAATGGCGATTGGGAACTGCGCTGTATCAAGACCGAAGACGGCGAAGACCCCTGCCAGATGTATCAGCTGATGCAGGATGACGAAGGCACGCCGGTTGCCGAGATCTCGATCTTCCGCCTGCCCGATGGTGGCCGTGCCGTTGCCGGTGCCACGATCATCGTACCGCTGGAAACCTCGCTGCCCCAGCAATTGACCATTCAGGTCGATGGGGGCCAGGCGCGCCGCTATCCTTATGCGTTCTGCAACCCCATCGGGTGCTATTCGCGGGTCGGCATGGTGGCCGAGGAAGTTGCGGCCTTCCGCAATGGCAACGCGGCCACTGTCACGCTGGTGCCTGCACAGGCACCCGATCAGAAGGTTGAGTTGACCTTGTCGCTCACCGGCTTCACCGCGTCCTATAACAAGACGACAATCGCACAGAACTGAGCCCGCTCAGTCGCGTCCTTGAAGGGCCATCCCGCAAACCGGGGTGGCCTTTCGCGTTTCAGATCCGGCGTGTGGCGATGACCGCGTTCATGCCCCCGAATGCAAAGGCGTTGGACAGGGCCACGTCGATCTTGGCCTCACGCGCCTCGTTTGGCACCACGTCGAGCGCACATTCGGGGTCGGGTTCTTCATAGCCGATGGTGGGCGCGATGATGCCGTCCCGCAACGCCATGATACAGGCGAGCAATTCGACGGCCCCCGTCCCCCCGATCAGATGCCCGTGCATGGACTTGGTGGACGAGATCATCAGCTTGTCCGCATGCGGCCCGAACACATCCGCCACGGCGGCGCATTCGGTTTTGTCATTGGCGGCGGTGCCGGTGCCGTGGGCGTTGATATAGCCGACCTGATCGGCGTTGATGCGCGCATCGGCCAAGGCACCCTCCATCGCCCGCGCCGCCCCGTTCTTGGACGGCATCACGATGTCAGCGGCATCGGAGGACATGGCGAACCCGACGACTTCACACAGGATGTCCGCACCGCGCGCACGCGCGTGTTCGAACTCTTCGAAGACAAAGACGCCCGCACCCTCGCCCTGCACCATACCGTTTCGGTTAGCCGAGAATGGGCGGCACGCGTCCTTGGACATGACGCGCAAGCCTTCCCACGCCTTGACCCCGCCAAAGCACAGCATGGATTCAGACCCGCCCGTGACCATGGCCGGGGCCATGCCGCTGCGCACCATCTGAAAGGCCTGGGCCATGGCGTGATTGGAGGACGCGCAGGCCGTCGAGACCGTAAAGGACGGCCCCTTGAGATTGTATTCCATACTTACATGCGACGCGGCGGCGTTGTTCATCAGCTTGGGCACGACAAAGGGATGCACCCGGTTCTTGCCCTCTTCATAGACCGAGCGGTAATTGGCATCCCACGTGCTGACCCCACCCCCTGCGGTGCCCAGAACGACGCCGGATTTGGCTGCGCGTTCACCGGTGAAGGTCAGGCCGGATTGGGCGATCGCCTCTTTGGCGGCGGCAAGGGTGAATTGGGTGAAGCGGTCATAAAGGCTCATCTGCTGGCGATTGTACCGCCCCTCGGCCTCGAACCCGCGCACCTGCCCGCCAATCTTGATCGACAGCCGGTCCACATCCTGAAAGTCGAGCGCGCCGATCCCGCAGCGTCCTTCGCGCATCGCCTCAAGCGTGTCGGCAACATCATGGCCAAGGGCGTTGACCGTGCCGGCCCCCGTGATGACAACGCGGTGCATCAGGCCTTTTGATCCGCAATCAGTGTTTCGATCCCGGCGATGATCGAACGCACGGTCGAGATATCAAAGTCGCTCTTGGTCGGCTCATTGGCGTTGAAGGGCACGGATATGTCGAACTCTTCCTCGATTGCAAAGATGCTTTCGACGAGGCCCAGACTGTCGATCCCAAGGTCCTCAAGTGTGCTGTCCAAATGGACGTCCCCCGGTTCAAGCACCGCCTGTTCGGCGACGATTTCGATCACCTTGTCCTGCACGCTCATGGCAGCAATCCCTTTGCCCGTTCTGGCGTTGATTTAGTCACTGGGGTCCGCCTTGAAAACCGCTTTCTTGAGCTCGGTGATGTCGCGCAAATAGCGGGGCAGTCGGCGCAGCGCCTTGTAGGTGTCGATCTGCCCCTTCATTTCGGTGGCAGGATAGCCCATCATCACCTTGCCGCGGTGCACTGAACTCAGCACCTTGGACCCGGCCGTGATCACAACCCGGTCCCCGATTTTCAGGTTGTCCGCCACGCCGACCTGACCGGCGCAGACCACGAAATTGCCCATGGTGGTGGACCCTGCGATGCCGACAAGCGCGCAAAGTAGATTGTCTGTCCCTATGACCACGTTGTGCCCGATCTGAACCAGCGCGTCGATCTTCGTGCGCGCTCCGATGCGGGTTGCGCGGATGGTGCCATTGTCGACGGTGGTGTTTGCCCCGATCTCGACGTCATCAGCGATCTCGACACCGCCCAGACTCGCGATCCGCGCCCAAGGCTGGCCCGCACTCTCGCCTTGCTCGCCAAGGGTTTCGCGGACCGCCTCGACCGCGCCCTTCTCGGGCGTCACAAAGGAAAACCCGTCGCCGCCGATCCGCGCGCCGGGATGGGCCATGAAGCGCGCCCCGATCCTTACCCTGGCCCCGATGCTGACATGTTCGCGCAAGAAGGCCCCCGGCCCCAGTTGCGCCTGCCAGCCAACATATGACAGCGGCCCGATCACGGACCCGTCGCCAATCACCGCCTCCGGGCCAATCACGGCACCGGGGCCGATGCTCACATCCGCCCCGATCTGGGCTGAGGGATCGATGATTGCCGCGCTGTGGATACCGGGCGCAAAGCCCTGGCCCGGATCCATCATCGAGGTCAGCCGCGACATCGCAAAGCGCGGGCGCTTGGGAAGGATGGCCGCCTCGAGCCCAAGGGCCTGCCAATCCGCATCCGCCCAAAGCATCGCCGCCTCGGCCTGCCCTTCCTTTAGCGTCTCGGCATATTTCGGTGTGCCCGCAAGCGCGAGATCGCCGGGCCCTGCATCGCCCGGCTCGGCCAGCGCCGTTATGACCAGGCTGGTGTCCCCAACGGCCTGCGCCTCAAGGGCGGTGGCCAAAGCGTCAATTGTATATCGCATCAATGCCCCCTCGTGTTCAGGGGCATGACTTACCCCTGAACCGCGCGCAGAGCCACCCCTGCATTGGACAACTCACGCCAGACCTTGGCATCCCGGCCATAGATGTCGCGGCGATACTGGGTGTGCCCTTTGGCGGTGGTAAAGGCCGTGCGATAGATGATGTGCACCGGCACAGGCGATTTCAGATCAACCCGCGTCTCGCGGCCCGTGGCCAATACCGACTGAAAGTACTTTTCCGGGTTGGCTTCCTGCTTGGCAAGCAGCGCATAGGCAAAGTCGAACGGATCCGCCAGACGCACGCAGCCATGACTGTAGGCCCGCACCTCGCGGCCAAAGAGGTTCTTGGCCGGCGTGTCGTGCAGGTAGATGTTGTGCACGTTTGGGAACATGAACTTCACGAGGCCCAAGGCATTGCCTTTGCTGGGCGGCTGGCGCATCGCGAAGGGAAACGTCTTTTCGGTGTATTGCGAGAAATTCACCGCGCCCCGGTTCACCTTGCGTCCCTTGCTGTCGGTAATTTCAATGTGCTTGACCGCGTTGCGATTGCGCTTGAGTTCAGGCAGATATTCCTTGGTCACGATGGAGCGCGGCACATACCAGCTTGGGTTGATCACCATGAATTCCATCACATCCGAGAATTCAGGCGTGGGGCGATCATCTTTGTTGGCCCCGACCACAGATCGCGTCTGAAAGGTGACCTTGCCGTTGTCGATGACCTTGGCGGTAAAGTCGGGGATGTTCACCAGAATGTGGCGTTTGCCGCGCTCTTGATTGACCCACCGTTCCCGCTCCATCGCGACGATGATTGACTGCAGGCGGGCCTGCACGTCCTTGTTGATTTCGGCCATCGTGCCCGCCCCGGCGACACCGTCGGCAGCCAGGCCATGGGCGAGCTGGAATTGCTGCACAGCGGATTGCATCGCTGCGTCATATGTCTGGCTGTTGGTCCGCTTGAGGAAGCCCATCGCGATCAGCCGGTTGCGCATTGCAACGACTTCGCCACCCGACTGGCCCGGTTTCAACGCCTTGGCCGGAACCCGTGCGCCCCACCCGCCTTTGGACAGCAACCGCTCCATCCGCAGCTTTTCCTTCATCAGAGCGTTGTATTCCATAGTCTTGGGGGCCAGCGCCTTGAAGAAGCCGCCCGGCGAGGATTTGGAGAAGTTCACCAGATAGGACGTGCGATCCCGGTATGGCACCTGACGCACAATGGCGCTGTCCACACGGCTCGGGACCAGCACGCCGGTCTGCAGATCCCGCGCGTATTGCAGAAAGGTTCGGCTGAGTTCGACCTCGACCAGACCGCGATCACGCTCGGTCTTGGCGGCCTTCATCTTGGCTTGCAATCCGGCGGCATCGTAGCGTCCGGCCGGCAGGCCATGATTGCCCGCCCCGTCGAGCGCCTTGAACAATGCGACGCGACGCTGGCGTTCCTTGCCCGAGCGGCCTGTCCACAGGCTCGCGTAACCGTTTGCCTTGTAAAAGGCCGCGATGTCCGCATCGCGCGCGGCGGATTCTGCCACGGCTTGTTTGAATGCTGTGACCTGCGCCGTCGCCGCTTGAGGCAGCCCGGTCAGCACCAAGGCCAGCGTAACCGCGAGCAGCGTTGCCCAAATGCGGGGCGTCCAGAAATTCGAAACGGTCACAGTCATATCGCACCTCGTAAAATAAATCTCTTGCCAGTGCGTGAATATATCTCAAATCCGATTGTGGAGTGTCCATTCACAACCCCAACATTTAGCGAAGTTGGCCGGACCTGATGCGCATGTGCATCGTTGGCTGGGGGCTGCGCCACAAAAGATACAATTTGCGCAAGAATTTGCCAAAATCAGTTGCGATGAAATGTGTGACAGATTCAGCACTTGGTAAACGAATCGTGCTATGACATAGATATGGTACATCTGGGGACGAGATGAGAAGACCCGTGTAACATCATGGGCAGGCAGGCGTACGGGGCGCGCAGTAAAATGACACATGAAAACACTACGGGTATGACCCGCCGCGCACTTTTGGGCGCATTTGCGGCAACAGCGATCACAGCCGCACCAACCTACTCCAACGCAGCAGGGTTCCTGCGCGGATCAGGCGATATTCGCCGCCTCCGGATGTATTCCGGACGGACGGGCGAACGCATCGACATGATCTATTGGATCGAAGGTGACTACATCAAGGACGCAGTGCAGGAAGTGAACCACTTCATGCGGGACTGGCGTACGGATGACGTGAAAAACATGGACCTGCGCACTGTCGACATCATGGCCGCTGCACACAACCTTTTGGATGTCGACGAACCCTACATGTTGCTTTCGGGATATCGCAGCCCCAAGACCAACGCCATGTTGCGCTCGCGCAGCGGCGGTGTGGCCAAGAATTCCCTGCACATGAAAGGCCAAGCCGCTGACTTGCGCCTTTCCACACGCTCGGTCAGCCAGATGGCACGCGCTGCCGTGGCCTGTCGCGGCGGCGGGGTTGGCAAATATTCCGGTTCGAATTTTGTGCATATGGATTGCGGCGTCGTGCGCAGTTGGGGCGGCTGACTTTAGGCAGCCGCTTTTGAATTGAACTGAAAGGCGCGTCCCACATGGGTTCGCGCCTTTTTATGTATCGGGATCGGAACAACGCTTGGCGAACTCAGCGAGCAACACCAGTGCCGGCGTGAAACGCACAATGTCTCGACGATCCTCGCCGCGAAAGCGCAGGCAAGGCCCTCCCGTCATGAGCGACGGATCGGCGTCGGGCTGCTCTTTTTCTGCTCGACCCCACCGCGCGAGATGGATGTGGTGCGCACGGTCTCGACCCCCTCATGCCCCACTTCGAACTCGACCCGGTTCAATTCCCTATCCAGACCGCCAAAACATTGATGCATCGCGTCAAGAATACCGACATCCGACAACGCATTGACGCGCGGTTTGGGATTGTTGCGGGGGCTGGGGACGGTGCCGGGAAAGAGATAAATGCACGGCGGTGGCACACGATAGGGGCCAACTTCGGTCAGCCGAGTCTGATCCGTTGCCAGTTTCGGGCAGGGTCGGGCCAGCGTGCCACAAATCCAATCCCAGACGACCAGCCCGTCGATCCGCTGATTGCGGTCGATCATCTCGGCGCTCAAACGGGTGTGGATGCCGGACCAGACATTGTGGCGCGGATCAGCACCCGGGTTGCTGCACACGCTCCACACAATGAACTCATCTGCGTGCGGGGGACGTTCAAAGATGTTGGTGTTGTTCCCGTCCAGACACCCTTTCAACTCGATGATCGCGGTTCGTCCGGTGTTGAGCGTCACAACGTAGTCATGGCGGTTGGCCTCGCCCGCCGACCCCCAATCCGTGATGTAACCGCCCTCCTGCATATGGCTGAGGACCAGCGAGACAAAATCCCGCTTTTCCTTCATCGATGCGGAAAACTGGCCTCTGATACGCTCGATCGTGCCTCGGAACAGACCGGACTGATAGAAGTCCTGCTCGTCGAGGCCATGATCGCCAAGCGTATGCGCCTGGGTCTTGAGCACCTCGGCGAACTCAAGGATCTTTTTGCGCAGCTCGGCGTTCTTTTCGCAGGGTATTTCGCTCACGCGCCCACCCGGCCTTGGGCAGGTTCTGTTTTCGAGATCAGCTTTTCAAACAGATGCTCGGCGATGTAGCGCACGACCGGAACCGCAACGCCATCGCCGGTCAGGTGGTAGGCCTCGTTATAGCGGGCGGGCAGTGCATAGCTGTCAGGCAGCCCCATCAGGCGCGCGGTCTCGCGGGTGGAAATCAAGCGCGATCTGATCTTTTTGCCTTCGACCACCATAATCAACTGGCGAGATGACCCACCCGCAGGTGTGCGCAGACATCCGGCAATCTCGTCAAAGCGGATTTCGGCGCGCTGCACCTTGATGCCGTGTTCGTGGCGCGTGCGTTTGTAAATCGTTCCGACCATTTTCACGCCCGCCGCCTTGGCCGTCTCGACCTTGGCCAGGTTCACCTCGGACATCATCGACAGCAGCGTCGTCGTCTCGGACGCGCTGTGCCATTTGGTGGAGGTCGGCCTATCCTCCACAAAATCGGCGAACTTGGTCTGGCGTTGTGGCGGCGTCGGCATGGACCACCACAGCCAGTTGTCCTGCAACGCGCTTGGCAATCTGCCAAAAGCGTTTTTCAAACTGGTCGGGTGCCAAGGGGTTTTGGGCCCGTCAGAGATCGTGAGCGCGGGCGCCGTCACATCAGCGCGCACAGCGATGATGAAAAGGCGCGGTCGTGATTGCGGCACGAAATGCACCGCATCGGCAACGATCGCGCCATATCGATAACCAAGGCTGCTGAGCGCCTCGCAGATCGCGGTGAAATCCGCGCCCTTGTGCGAGGTCAGCGTGCCAAGCACATTTTCCAATGCGATGATACCCGGCGCGCGGCCCTCGTCGCGCAGCGCCTGAATATGGTGAATAAATGGCCAGAAGGTTCCGGAGCGGTCACCTCTCAGCCCCGCGCCCTCACCCGCCAACGACAAATCCTGACACGGGAAAGAGCCCCACACCATATCGGGTTTGCCGGGCATGTCTTCGGGTGCGATGTTGCGAATATCGTCGACGATCAGATGATCGCCGCCCCAGTTCGCGCGATATGTCTCGGCTTTCTTGTGGTCGAAATCATTGGCCAGCAGGCATTGCCACCCCTCACCAAGACCGGCCAGGGCCATGCCCCCACCCGCAAAGAATTCATAGAAACTACGCAAAGCCTGTGACCCCCGCTTTGCCCGAATAGATCAGACCGACGAGAACTAAGCAAGAACACATTGGGACATGTTTCCTGACCCGGTGCGGGAAAAAGTGGCGATCGCACCAGGATTCGAACCTGGGACCTCTGCCTTCGGAGGGCAGCGCTCTATCCAGCTGAGCTATGCGACCACGTTGTGCGCGTATTTGGTGCATTCGCACGTCATCCGCGATGGTTTTGCCCTCCGCCGTCCGTGCGCCACGCGCTGTCCAGCCAAAGGATCACTGCCCGGCGGTATAGCCGGGTGCCGAAGGTGCTGCAATTGCTAATCTCGGGTGATGTGGTGCCTCAGGCAAACAGATCGTGCGCCAGCTCCAACGCGTCGATCAGCGCGTCGACCTCATCCGTGGTGTTATACATCCCGAAGGACGCGCGGCAGGTCGCGGTCAGCCCCAGATGCTCCATCAACGGGCCGGTACAATGCTGGCCCGCGCGCACCGCGACCCCCTTCTTGTCGAGGATGGTCGAGATGTCATGCGCATGCCCAGCCCCGTCCAGCGTGAACGAAAAAATCGCGCCTTTGTCGGGGGTTGTGCCCTGTACTTGAAGCCAGTTCAGACCGTTCAGCCGATCCACCGCGTAGTCGCGCAACTGATCCTCGTGGGCCTGGATCGCGTCCATCCCGTGACCCATCATATAGTCAATCGCCACGCCAAGGCCGATCATCTGGACGATGCCGGGCGTACCCGCCTCAAAGCGCATTGGGCCATCATTATAGGTCACCGCGTCCTTGGCGACCTCCTTGATCATGTCACCACCCCCTATGAAGGGGCGCATTTCGGCCATCCGGTCCGCCTTGACGTAAATCGCGCCCGACCCGGAGGGGCCGTAGAGTTTGTGGCCGGTGATCGCGTAGAAATCCGCGCCGATATCCTGCACATCCACAGGCATATGCACCGCCGCCTGCGAGCCATCGACCAGCACAGGCACGCCCTTTTCATGTGCGCCCGCGCAGATCGTTTTCACATCGACCTTGGTGCCAAGCACGTTGGACATATGGGTCACGGCAATCAGCTTGGTCTTGGGCGTGATGGCATCCAGCACCTTTTGCGGATCAAGCGCGCCGGTCGCATCCACATCCACCCATTTCAGCATCACGCCCTGCCGTTCGCGCAGAAAATGCCATGGCACAATATTGGCGTGGTGTTCCATCACGCTGAGGATGATCTCGTCGCCCGCTTCAAGGCGCGGCATGGCCCAGCCATAAGCGACCATGTTGATTCCCTCGGTGGTGCCTGAGTTGAAGATGATCTCGTCTTCGGACCCGGCATTCAGGAACGCGGCGATCTTGGCGCGCACGGATTCGTAATTGTCCGTGGCGAGGTTCGACAGGAAATGCAGGCCACGGTGGACGTTGGCATATTCCTCGGAATAGGCGCGCGAAATGGCGTCGATCACCACCTGCGGTTTCTGTGCGGAGGCCCCGTTGTCAAGGTAAACCAGCGGCTTGCCATTCACTTCGCGCGACAGGATCGGGAAATCGGCACGGATGCGATTTACATCGTACATATCAAAGTCCTCCGGCTGACACGCCCATCAGGGTCAGGATCAGCATCAGTCCGATAAAGACACCCACCACGACCGCAATCAGCAGCCCAAGCGCGCGCAAAAGAGAGTCAAATCGCAAGGCCGCGCTGATGAAATGCAGCATCAGCCAAAAGGCCAGGATCATCACGCCCAAGGCGGCCAGCCCCGCAAGGGTCGGCACCGCAAAGCTGAGCACCAGGATGGCGGCCTGCGCCACTGCACGCAGCGCTTGCAACCAGACCAGCAAGGCCAGCAGGTCGCTCATGTCGCCCTGCCCGCCCATGGCCCGCCCGGCCCAGAACAGGCCCTGCACCATCACAACAAGCCCGCCCGCGATCAGGACGAACAGCAATATGGGCCGCTCCAGCAAGGCGAGGATCGGCAGCGCCTCGCGCGCCACATCGTCAACCGACTGGCCCGTCAGAATGACAGGCCCGCTGGCCAGGATCGCATTGATCGCCGCCACCGCACACAGCGCCATGTAAAGCGTGGCGCGATCGAGGTCCCAGCCCATGATGCGGTCGGCAGCACTTTTGGGGTCGCGCACCGTGTCGACGGCCAATTGAGTCCAATTCGTCATGGGCGCCGCTCCTGCGCGATGGTGCCGCCGATCCAGAACCACAAAAAAACGCAGCACCAGACCAATCCGACAATCTGCATCTCAAGGCCCGGACCGATGAAACCGGCGACCAACCCGTGCAGCAGGATCAACGGGGTCGAGGCAAACAGCGCCCAAAACAGCGCAAGGCGCGCGCCATACGCATCCCCTTGCCCGCCCAGCACACGGCCAATCCCGCGCACCAGAAATGCAATCGCGTAAAACAGCAGGGGCGCAATGAACAGCCAAGCCATTAGGGTCGCCCCCATCAGCATGTTCAGATCCTGCCCCGTCAGATGGGCCTCGCGCGACAGGCGCGGCAGCTGCGCCACAAAGATCAGCGCGCAGGCCCCCATCAGATAGGCCAGCGCCCGGTCCTCGCGTTGTCCAAGATCAAGCAAACGGCGGATCACCTGGCCCGGCCCTCGATAGGTCGCGGCAATGTTGTGGGTCAGCGCCATCAGCCTCGATGCCGCTCCAGCCAGCCCTCGAGGCGATCTACCATGACGTCACGCAGACCTTCGTCTTCGATCTCCTCAACCGCTTCGGCCAGAAACGCGAGGGTCAGAAGGTCAGTGGCCGGTGCCTCCGGCACGCCGCGCGAGCGCAGGTAGAACAACGCCTCTTCGTCAATCGCGCCCGAGGTCGAGCCGTGCGAACACACCACGTCATCGGCATAGATTTCCAGCTCGGGCTTGGCGAGGAATTCGCTGTCACCATCCAGCAAAAGCGATTGGCTGATCTGATAGCCATCGGTCTTCTGCGCGCCCGCCTTGACGAGGATTTTGCCCTGAAACACACCCACAGCCCCGTTGCGCAGCACTTTCTTAAAGACCTGACGGCTTTCGCACCGCTCCGCATCGTGGGTGATGAACACCGTGTCATCGTGGTGGAAATCACCATCGCCAACACAGGCCCCAGCCACGTGCGCAATCGCATCATCGCCGGTCAACTCAATCACGCATTCATTGCGCGTCAGTCGTCCGTTCACGGTCAACGTAAAGGATTTGAAGGTGGATTCGGTCCCCAAGCGCGCAAAAAGGTGCGTCGCGGCGCGCCGTTCATGGTCGCGCCCCTGCGCGCGCACATGGTGGAAGGTGGCTGTGTCGGCAATATCGACCTCCATCACCTTGTTGAACCGGGCGGCGGCCGGGCCGTTTTCAAGCACGGTCAGTTCGGCCCCGGCGTCCAGCTTGATCACATGGTGCAGGATCGCATCGGACGTCTCATCGCTGTGATTGTAGACAAGGCTGATCGGTTTGGGCACCTTGCCCGTCACATGGATCAACACGCCATCGGTGGCAAAGGCGGTGTTGAGCGCGGCCAAGGGGCGCGGCACAGGCGTCTGGCCGCGCGCCTCGAGGACGCCGTAGACGCCTTTGGCCCAGTGGATGTCCGCATCCGCCTCGGCCAGCCGTTCGATGCTGAGGTAATCCATGGCGAGCGCATCGGACGCATCAGGGTTGAACACCCCATCATCAAACACAATCGTCAACGTGTCCGTACTGGCGAAAAGCGCAGCCTCGCCTGCATGGAATACAGCCGCTTCGGGCGCATCAGCCTGGGTCAGCGCATCGGGGCGGGTGAACTTCCAATATTCATCGCGCCGTTCGGGCAAGCCCATCGCGCGCAGCCGGGTCACCGCATCCGCGCGTGCTGAGCCAGACCATCCCTCCGAGCGCAGGTTCAGGTTTGCGATCCGCGCTTCGGTCGCATTCGGCTGTTCTGCGGTCGCGCTCATCACGCCACCTCAGCCAGAATGTCGGCATACCCGTTGTTTTCAACTTCAAGCGCCAGCTCCGGCCCACCGGTTTTCACAATGCGCCCATCGGCCATGATGTGCACGACGTCGGGTTTGATGTGGTCCAGAAGGCGCTGATAGTGGGTGATCACGAGAAAGCCGCGGCCCTCGTTGCGCAGTGCATTCACGCCTTCGGCGACCAGCTTCATCGCGTCAACGTCCAGACCCGAATCCGTTTCGTCAAGAATACACATCTTGGGTTCAAGCATCGCCATCTGCAGGATTTCATTGCGCTTTTTCTCACCACCTGAGAAACCGACATTGACCGGGCGCTTGAGCATATCGGCGTCGATCTTCAGTTCCTTGGCGCGTGCGCGCACGACCTTGAGGAACTCTGCGGCGCTCATTTCCTCTTCGCCGCGCGCTTTGCGCTGTGCGTTCACAGCCGTGCGCAGAAAGGTCATGTTGCCGACGCCGGGAATTTCGACCGGGTATTGGAAGGCGAGGAACAGGCCGGCAGCCGCGCGCTCTTCGGGGTCGATATCGAGCAGATCAATGTCGCCCAGGTAGGCCGCCCCTTCGGTCACCTCATAGCCATCCTTGCCAGACAGCACATAGGACAACGTGGACTTGCCCGACCCGTTCGGGCCCATGATCGCATGCACCTTGCCCGCCTCGACACTCAGATCGACGCCTTTGAGGATCTGCTTGTCCTCTTCCTCGAGTTTCACGTGC
The DNA here is from genome assembly GCF_947494755.1 of uncultured Tateyamaria sp. GTDB lineage: Bacteria > Pseudomonadota > Alphaproteobacteria > Rhodobacterales > Rhodobacteraceae > Tateyamaria. The sequence continues at coordinate 412,044 of NZ_CANLVZ010000001.1, read as the reverse complement.
AGGTTTTTGATATTCAGCATTTTTTCTTCTTCCCTTGGCGCATGACGCGCGTTTATCCGATGATCACGGCGGTGCCCGAAACGGACACCATCAGCATGCTGTCCCCGACCACTTCGTAGTCGAGGTCGATGCCGACAACCGCGTTGGCGCCGACCTGTGCGGCGCGCTCTTCCAATTCCTTCATGGCCGTATCGCGCGCATCCTGCAGCTTGGATTCATAAGCGCCCGAGCGCCCCCCGATGATGTCCGTGATGCCCGCAAAGAAGTCGCGCACCACGTTGGCACCCATGATCGCTTCGCCGACAACGATGCCGCGATAGTCTGTGATCTTGTAACCCTCGACGGTGTTTGTGGTGGTCAGGATCATGCCGCCCCCCCGCTGAGAAAGGTGTAAAGCATCATCGCCAGCAACGCGGCCCCCGCCGCAGCCGAGGCGATGATAAAGGGCGAACCGCCAAGCAATCCGGTCGAGGTCTTGCCCTTACGTTTGCGCATATAAAGCCCGATCAGCGTGCCGATAAACACGCCAACAGCGGCCCCTGCGGACTGTTGAACAAGCTCCTGGATCATCGCTCGTCATCCACTCCGGGCTTGGACGCAAACATGAACCGCGCCGCACGGGCGGCCCCGCCTGTCATCGCCCCCGCAACCGTGAAACCAACCGTCAGGGGTGGCGCAAAGATCGCTCCCAAGCCAGCCCCCAGCACCGCGCCAAGCGCGACCCATCCCAGCATCGTTGCTAGAATGTTGGGTCGTTTATGCTCAGACTCCGCCACGATCAGCCCACCGACCCTTCAAGCGAAATCGCCACAAGCTGTTGGGCTTCCATCGCAAATTCCATTGGTAGGGCCTGAAGTACATCCTTGCAGAACCCGTTGACAACGAGGGCCACGGCCTCCTCCTCGTCCATGCCCCGGCTGCGGCAGTAGAACAGCTGGTCGTCATCCACCTTCGAGGTGGTCGCCTCGTGTTCGACCCGGCTCGAGTTGTTCTTGACCTCGATATACGGCACGGTATGCGCCCCGCATTTGTCCCCGATCAACAGGCTGTCGCATTGGGTATAGTTGCGCGACTCCTTGGCCTTGGGGTGCATCGACACGAGCCCGCGATAGGTGTTTTGCGCCTTGCCCGCGCTGATGCCTTTGGACACGATGCGCGACTTGGTGTTCTTGCCCAGATGGATCATCTTGGTGCCGGTGTCGGCCTGCTGCATGTTGTTGGCGATGGCGATGGAGTAAAACTCGCCCTGGCTGTCATTGCCGCGCAGGATGCAGGACGGATATTTCCACGTCACAGCCGAGCCGGTTTCCACTTGCGTCCACATGACCTTGGCCCGGTCGCCACGGCAATCGGCGCGCTTGGTGACGAAGTTGTAGATCCCTCCCTTGCCGTTTTCATCGCCCGGATACCAGTTCTGAACGGTCGAATATTTCACCTCGGCATCTTCTTCGATGATGATTTCGACCACGGCGGCATGCAGTTGGGCGATGTCACGCTGCGGCGCGGTGCACCCTTCGAGGTAGGACACGTAAGAGCCCTTGTCGGCAATGATCAGCGTGCGTTCGAACTGGCCGGTGTTTTCCGCATTGATGCGGAAATAGGTGCTCAACTCCATCGGGCAGCGCACGCCGGGGGGCACGTAGACAAACGAGCCATCCGAGAACACAGCCGAATTCAGTGTCGCATAGTAATTGTCCGACACCGGCACGACCGAGCCGAGGTACTTTTTGACCAGTTCGGGATGATCCTTGATCGCTTCGGAGATCGAGCAGAAGATAACGCCCGCCTTGGCCAGCTCGTCCTTGAAGGTCGTGCCGACCGAGACGGAGTCAAAAACCGCGTCGACGGCGACCTTTCGTGGCTCGTCGCTTGCGTTTTCAGCGCCCTCTACCCCTGCAAGGATCATCTGCTCTTTCAGCGGAATACCGAGCTTTGCATATGTCTCCAGCAGCTTGGGGTCGACCTCGTCCAGCGACTTGGGCTTGACCTCCATGGATTTGGGCCGCGCGTAGTAATACTGATCCTGAAAATCGATCTCGGGATAGTCGACCATCGCCCATTTGGGCTCTTCCTTTTGCAGCCAGCGCTCGTAAGCTGCCAGACGCCATTCGAGCATCCACTCAGGTTCTTCGTTTTTCTCGGAAATCAACTTGACGATATCGGGGGACAGGCCCTTGGGGGCGTATTCCATTTCGATGTCGGTTTCCCAGCCATATTTGTACGCGCCGCCAACCTCGCGAACCGCATCAACCGTTTCCTGATCAACGCCATCCTTGACCACCACATCGTCTACAACATTGTCCATATCAGACATTTCCCCTCGTGCTTCAGGCCTTAGGCGGCCCGCGCCTCGTGTTTCTTCAACTTTTGCGCCCATATGTCGGCAAAGCGCATCACATCCTGTTCCGTCGTTTCCAGCCCAAGCGACACGCGGACCGCATTGCCCGCAACGTGCCCAAATCCCATGGCCGTCAGCACCTTGCTGGTTTTGACTTTGCCACTTGAACAAGCGGATCCGGCTGAAATGGCAAAGCCCGCCAGATCCATCTGCATCACCTGCGTCTCGCCCTTCCATTGAGGCGTCGCAAAGCAGGCGGTGTTGGGAAGCCGGCGCGCTTCTTTCCCGATAAAAATAGTCGTATTTGAGGCAGCCTCAAGAGCACTTTCTAGAATATTTCTAAGTTTCTCGATTTCCGCCCATTTGCCTGCCTCCACGTCAACCTGCGCCGCAGCGGCTGCGGCACCAAATCCAGCAATTCCGATGATGTTCTCGGTGCCTGACCGGCGCCCCATTTCCTGCCCCCCACCGCGCAGGGTCGGGGTCACATCAAGGCCCCGGCGCAACACCAGCGCGCCAACCCCTTTGGGCCCGCCAAGCTTGTGCGCAGAGATCAACGCCATATCGATACCAGAAGTGTCGAACTCAATTGCGACCTTGCCCAAGGCCTGGGTCATATCGCTGACTGCGGTGCCTGCTGGCACGTCCTGCATGACCCCCGTTTCCGAGTTGGCCAATTGGAGCGCGCTGTCACGGGGTTCATCCAAGTCTACGGTTCCGCGCCGATCCACGGCCAACCGATCCGCGACCCACGCGCCGACCGCATCATGTTCGATCGGTGCCGCCACAAGATCACGCCCCGCACAGGCCAAGGCCGCCGCCTCGGTCGCGCTGGACACAAACACGATGTCAGCGTCCGCAGCCCCCATGGCGCGCGCCACCTGCGCACGTGCCGTCTCGACCAAAGACTTGGCCGCGCGCCCTTCCGCATGCACAGAGGATGGATTGCCAACCACATCCATCGCCGCGACCATCGCCGCGCGCGCCTCTGCCCTCAATGGGGTCGTCGCATTATGATCGAGGTAGATACGGCTCACCTGATCCATCTTTCATCTTGCCACGGAAACTCTGGGGGTTTGGGGGCTGGCCCCCAATAAAAGGTATGTTTGGGGGCTGGCCCGCACACCACACTACGCTTCATCCACCACCGCCATAAGGTTGGGCACCGCCGGGCACGGCACAAGATCATTGCCGATCACATCCGACAGCCGCGTCTGGTGCAAAAACACATAGACATGGGCGCTCAACCCCTCCCAAAGGCGATTGGTCAGCGACTGCGCGCGCGACCCGGATGCAGCCCCCGAAGCCCCGGCTCCCTTGTGCATCGCATCGACCTTTTCATCGACGGCCTCAAGAATGTCCGCCACACGAATGTCCGACGCCGAGCGGGCAAGGCGATACCCGCCCCCCGGCCCCCGCACCGACTGCACAAGGTTGGCGCGGCGCAATTTCACGAACAACTGTTCAAGATAGGGCAGCGAAATGTCCTGACGGCTCGAAATGTCGCTCAGGCTCACCAGATCTTCGCCCGGCTGCAAGGCAATGTCCGCCAGTGCGACCATCGCATACCGCCCCTTTGTTGAAAGTTTCATCGCCCATCCACCCCCAATTGACGTCACAGCCCATAGGCCATACATCCCTTTTCACCGCAGGACCACGAGCCTGCCCAGCAATTTAGAAACGTTCTAAGGTGTCCGATCAATTTCGTCAAGAAATCGGACCCTCAAAAAACGCGCGAGGACAGACACGCATATGCCCGAGGTCATTTTTCCCGGACCCGAAGGCCGCCTCGAAGGCCGCTACCACCCCCAGAAAGAACGTGACGCGCCCATCGCGATTGTGTTGCACCCGCATCCCCAGTTTGGCGGAACCATGAACCACAAAGTGGTGCATTCGCTGCATTACGCGTTTTTCAACATGGGCTTCACAGTGCTGCGCTTTAACTTCCGCGGCGTGGGGCGTAGCCAGGGTGAATATGATCAGGGGATCGGAGAGCTGTCCGATGCAGCCTCGGCCCTCGACTACCTGCAATCCATGAACAACAACTCCAAGCATTGCTGGGTTGCCGGTTTCAGCTTTGGCGCGTGGATCGGGATGCAGCTGCTGATGCGCCGCCCCGAAATCACGGGATTCATCAGTGTCTCGCCGCCCGCGAACATGTACGACTTTTCGTTTCTGGCCCCCTGCCCGTCCTCGGGCCTGATCATCAACGGCACGGCCGACCGCGTGGCCCCGCCCGCCGACACCGAGGGCCTCGTGAACAAGCTGCACGAACAAAAGGGCATCACCATCACCCACACCCAGATCGACGGGGCCGGGCACTTCTTTGAAGAGCCGCACATGGATACGCTGATCGGACACACGACCGATTACGTCAAACGCCGCCTGACCGAGACGTCGCGCTGATGGCCGATCCCGTTGTCATCGAAATGGCCAACCGGCTGGCCGAGGAGTGCCTCGCCGTGCAGGGCGAGATTGGGGATGACCGGCTGTTCATGCAGGTGGGCGACGTGCTCGGCGCGTCCTCGCAAACCCTCGAAGAGGCGTTTTTGACGGCTGTGCGCACACGGATGGCCAACGATGCGGGCCGCCGGTTTCTGGCTCAAAAGCTGAAGGCACACCAAGCCGCCGCCAAATCCGAGTGAGCAGGCTGGATCAGCAGATCGCCTTTCTGAACGAGGCCGACAAGCTGAAGTCGATCACCCGCGCTACGACCCTCGCCGATGGCAGTCGCGCGGAGAACAGCGCCGAACATTCCTGGCATCTGACGCTTTATGCACTGGTGCTGGCGGATCAGGCCGGGCCGGGTGTCGACATCAACCGCGTGGTCAGAATGTTAATCCTACACGATCTGGTGGAGATCGACGCAGGCGACAACCCGATCTTTGAGGATGTGGATGCCGCTGCCGTGGCCGCGCAGGAACAGGCCGCAGCGGACCGCATTTATGGGCTGCTGCCCGCCGACATCGCCGCCGAGTTGCGCGCGATCTGGGAAGAGTTCGAAGCCGCCGAGACCCCGACTGCTCAATTCGCCAAGGCGCTGGACCGGTTCCAGCCGCCAATGCTGAACCTCGCCTCGGGCGGGGGCAGTTGGACGGATTACGATGTGTCCGAGGCCATGATTGCCGAACGTGTGGGCACAAAGATCGCACGCGGTGCGCCCGGTTTGTGGGACTATGCGCGCCAGCGGATCGCTGCATTTTTCGCCGCGCGGAGCATATAAACGCCGCAGGTTCTGCAAAAATGTGAAAAATGGAGCACGACTGCAAGACTGTGCTATGTCATCGGTATAGCTAAGATGCACAAGCCGTGGGACCGAGGCAAACTTGTGGGCAAATCGACATGACAGAACACACCTTGCGAAAAGACATGGTGAATTGGATGCAAAACGATGCATGCGCGCAAATTCAAGAACGCCCAAGCCTGAATTGGTCCCGGGTCGACACTTATGTCTGTGATCAGGGCGATGGTGACTTCCAAGGAGGACTTAAGGGATTCCACTTGTTTGAGGCTTTGTTGTCTGGCCGGCAACGGGCGGAACTGGACCTCAACCTCGAACCGGGTGCGCCAAAAGAATATCTGCTGACGCCGGGATCGGTGCAATGCACCACGTCTGGCTTCGTGGCGAGCGTCGCGATGGAAGGCAAGATGGTTTTGCAACAAATCCTGATAGACGACAGTTTTTTTCGAGATGCCTGGGGAGCAATGCACCACGGTGATCCCGAGAATTTCGAGACATGGTCGTTTGTCGGCGTCCACGACGACGCCATGCGCCGCTGCGCGACGGCCCTGCTGGATGAGGCGCGGATGCCCTCGGCGGGGGGTGAACTTTACGCCGAAACGCTGGCCCAGCAGATTGCCCTGCTTGTTTTGCGCCGTCAGAACGCCCGCGCATCCAAACCTATTTCGACCTTCGAACTGTCCGACACCGAGTTGAACCGCGTGGTCGAACACATGACCGAAACACTCGAAAACCCCGGCGGGCTCGACACATTGGCCAGCCTCGTCGATATGGACGTCTTTGCCTTCACCCGCGCCTTCAAGGCGACGACCGGGGTGCCGCCCCACAGCTACCTGATCGAGTTGCGCCTGATCGAACTCAAAGAGCAACTGATCAACTCCGATCAGTCATTGGCCGACCTGGCCTATGCGACCGGTTTCTCAAGCCAGTCGCACATGACCACGCTGTTTGGCAAACGGGTGGGTATGAGCCCGGGCAAATACCGCAAACAGGCGCGTCAGTAACTGCGCCGCCGCTGCGATGGCAGAAACCTGCCATGCGCGCGCAGATGGCAAGATTCAGCAAGCCCCGACTATACCGCAGCCCTCATACGGGTATGATGCCAGTCTATAATGCGTCACATAATCTCAGTATACAATCGCATACACGGCTTCCAATTCTGCCGCAGACGCGCTATGCGCTGCGCGAAATACTCGTAACCCAAAGGACCCGCCCATGACCAAGATCAAGGTAGAAAATCCCATCGTCGAGATGGACGGCGATGAAATGACCCGCATCATCTGGGACTTCATCAAGAAAAAGCTGATCACGCCCTACCTCGATCTGGACCTGCTTTATTACGATCTCGGGATCGAGTCGCGGGATGAAACCAACGACCAGATCACCATCGATTCCGCCGAAAAGACCAAAGAGGTCGGCGTGGCCGTCAAATGCGCGACCATCACGCCGGACGAGGCGCGGGTCGAGGAATTTGGCCTCAAGCAGATGTGGCGCAGCCCGAACGGCACCATCCGCAACATCCTTGGCGGTGTTGTGTTCCGCCAGCCCATCATTTGTTCGAACGTGCCGCGCCTTGTGCCCGGCTGGACCCAGCCCATCGTGATCGGGCGCCATGCCTTTGGCGATCAGTACCGCGCCACGGACATGAAATTCCCCGGCCCCGGCACGCTGACCATGAAATTTGTCGGCGAAGACGGCACCGTGGACGAACGCGAAGTGTTCAAGGCCCCCTCGTCGGGCGTCTATATGGGCATGTACAACCTTGATGACAGCATCCGCGACTTTGCGCGCGCCTCGCTGAATTACGGTCTGAACCTGGGCTGGCCTGTGTACCTGTCCACCAAGAATACGATCCTGAAACAGTATGACGGCCAGTTCATGCTGATCTTTCAAGAGGTGTTTGAACAGGAATTCGAAGCGAAATTCAAAGAGGCGGGTATCACCTATGAGCACCGTCTGATCGACGACATGGTCGCGGCCGCGATGAAGTGGTCCGGCGGGTTCGTCTGGGCTTGTAAGAACTACGACGGCGACGTGCAGTCCGACACCGTGGCGCAGGGCTTTGGCTCATTGGGCTTGATGACCTCGCAACTGATGACGCCCGATGGCAAGATCGTCGAGGCCGAAGCGGCGCACGGCACCGTCACACGCCACTATCGTCAGCACCAGAAGGGCGAGGAAACCTCGACCAACTCGATCGCGTCCATCTACGCCTGGACCGGCGGGCTCAAGCACCGCGCAAAGCTGGACGACAACGCGCCCCTGATGAACTTTGCCGAAACGCTGGAAAAGGTCATCGTGGACACGGTCGAAAGCGGACACATGACCAAGGACCTCGCGCTGCTGGTCGGCCCCGATCAGAAATGGCTCACCACGATGGGCTTCCTTGAAAAGATCGACGAGAACCTGAACGCCGCCCTCAAAGGCTAACGGTTCGACATCGCATTCCAAAAGGGCTCGGCCATTGCCGGGCCCTTTTCGCTTTGCGGAACCATATGGCGCGTCGCGGTGTTGAAGATTTAGCATTCATTGCGCGAGGTTCCGATGCAAGATTTTCTGACCAACCTGTGGTCCATCTTTCCTGCCCCCATGCAGGAAAAGCTGTCGGGCTATCTTGAGAGTTTTTGGAAAATCCTGCCCAATCTGATCTTTGCGACGCTGTTCCTGTTCGTGGTCTGGGCGGTCGTGTTTGCGGCCAAAATAGTGGCACGACGGCTGACGCGGCGCTTACGGTCGAACCTGCAGGATGTGGCGGTATTGCTGACCAAAGTGACACTGTGGACCCTCGGCTTACTGATCGCGGCAACCATCGCCTTTCCGACCTTGTCGATTGCCAACATGTTTGCTGCCGCCGGTGTGGGCGGTTTGGCGGTCGCGTTTGCAGCGCGTGACATGCTCGAAAACTTCTTTGCCGGTGTCAGCCTGCTGGTGCGCAAGACCTTTGATGACGGCGATTATGTCGAATGCGAAGGGATCGAAGGGCAGGTCGAGCGTATCGCCATGCGCGAGACGCTGATCCGTCAGACGGACGGACAATTGGTGGTCGCGCCCAACAAGTTGTTTTTCCAAAACCCGCTGACGATCCGCACCAACCGCGACGTGCGCCGCACAACCGTTATCTGCGGTGTCGCCTACAAAGAGGATGTAGACACCGCCCGCGATGTGATCGAACAGGCGGTTGCGGCCTGCGACACGGTGCTCAAGGACGATCTGCCGATCCAGATCTTTGCACAGGAATTTGCCGACAGCGCCATCAACTTCGAGGTGACGTGGTGGACGCGGCCCAAGCCCGTCGACATCCGCCGCTCGCGCGATCAGGTGGTCGCGTCGGTCAAACGCGCGCTGGATGATGCGGGTATCGAGATCCCCTTCCCCTATCGCACGCTCACATTTGACGAGCCGCTCAAGATGGGGCGGGACGATGATGACAGCGTGCGCGACGCCGCTTGACTTCACCCCGGCGCGTCCAGAGGTTTGGCCGATCAAGGGCTGAACACGAGGGCGCGCCATGCCGCTTCACTACATCTACCTGGTTTTGGCGGTGACGGCTGAAACCATCGGGACCACCGCGTTGCAGGCGAGCAATCAGTTCACCCGGTTCGGGCCAACCGTGGTTGTTGTCCTCGCCTACGGGGTGGCGTTCTACTTCCTCGGTATTGCGCTGAAATACATCCCCGTCGGGATCGCCTATGCGCTCTGGTCCGGCCTTGGGATCGTGTTGATTGCGCTGATCGGCTTTGCAGTGTTCGGGCAACGTCTGGACGGCGCCGCGCTCTTGGGGCTGGGGCTCATCATCGCGGGCATTGTGGTCATTCAGCTGTTCTCGAACACCGCGACACACTAGACCTTTCTTTCTGCGGCGCGGCGCGATATGGGCCGCACAACCGCCCGCATCCACGGGTTTTGTACGCATCAAAGAGGCCCGACATGGATCTGCGCAATATCGCCATCATCGCACACGTTGACCACGGCAAGACGACGCTTGTGGACGAGTTGCTGAAACAGTCCGGCACCTACCGCGAAAATCAGGCCACGACCGAGCGGGCCATGGACAGCAACGATCTGGAGCGCGAGCGCGGGATCACCATCTTTGCCAAGCCCACATCGGTCGAGTGGAAGGGCACGCGCATCAATATTGTCGACACCCCCGGCCACGCCGATTTCGGGGGCGAGGTCGAGCGGATCCTGTCGATGGTCGATGGCGTCGTGCTGCTGGTCGATGCCGCCGAAGGGCCGATGCCGCAGACAAAATTCGTGACCTCCAAGGCGCTGAAATTGGGCCTGCGCCCTATCGTCGTCGTCAACAAGGTCGACAAACCCGATGGTGAGCCTGACCGCGCGCTGGACGAATGTTTCGATCTCTTTGCCAATCTGGACGCGACCGACGAGCAGTTGGATTTCCCCTCCATGTACGCCTCGGGACGTGCCGGTTGGGCCGATCACGAGCTGGACGGACCGCGCAAGGGCCTTGATGCGCTGTTCGACCTGATCCTTGATCACGTCCCTGCCCCCGCTCAGTTGGCGGATGCGGACAAGCCGTTTACCATGCTTGCCACAACCCTTGGCGGTGATCCGTTTCTGGGTCGGCTGCTGACGGGCCGTGTCGAGTCCGGCACATTGAAAGCGGGCCAGACGATCAAGGCGATGTCGCGCGACGGCACGTTGATCGAAAACTTCCGCTGCACCAAGATCCTCGCCTTCCGTGGTCTGGATCAAACGGCGATTGATGTGGCCGAAGCGGGCGACATCGTGTCCATCGCGGGCATGACCAAGGCGACCGTGGCCGACACGCTGGCCGAACAATCCGTGGCCGACGCGATCCCGGCCCAACCGATTGACCCGCCCACCATCACCGTCACCTTCGGCATCAACGACTCCCCCCTTGCCGGACGGGACGGCAAAAAGGTGCAGTCGCGCGTCATACGGGACCGGCTGATGAAAGAGGCAGAATCCAACGTCGCCATCAAGATCAGCGACACGCCCGGTGGTGACGCGTTCGAAGTGGCAGGACGCGGCGAATTGCAGATGGGCGTGCTGATCGAAAACATGCGTCGCGAGGGGTTCGAGCTGTCGATTTCCCGCCCGCAGGTTCTGTTTCAGGAGATCGACGGGGTGCGCCACGAACCCATCGAAGAGGCGACCATCGACGTCGATGACGAATATTCCGGCGCCGTGATCGAGAAACTGACTGGCACCCGCAAAGGCGAGCTGGTCGAAATGAAGCCTGCCGGCGCGGGCAAGACCCGCATCGTCGCCCACGTGCCCTCGCGCGGGCTGATCGGCTATCACGGTGAATTTCTGACCGACACGCGCGGCACGGGCGTGCTGAACCGCGTCTTTCATGAATGGGCACCGCACAAAGGTGCCATCCCGGGCCGTCGCGCAGGTGTGCTGATCTCAATGGAAAATGGGCAGTCCGTCGCCTTTGCGCTCTGGAACCTCGAAGAGCGGGGCCGGATGTTCATCGGGGCGCAGGCAGACGTCTATACCGGCATGATCATTGGCGAGCACAGCCGGAACAACGATCTGGAAGTGAACCCATTGAAGGGTAAGAAGCTGACGAACGTGCGTGCCTCAGGTACAGACGAAGCGGTGCGTCTGACGACCCCTATCACCATGTCGCTGGAAGAGGCGATTGCCTATATCGACGACGACGAACTGGTCGAAGTGACGCCGAACGCGATCCGGCTGCGCAAGCGGTTTCTGGATCCGCATGAGCGCAAACGCATGGCGCGCGCGGGCTAACCGCCGGACTGGGGCTTTGCCCCAGACCCCACGGTATTTTCAGTCAAAAGAAGGTTATTCGGTCGTTTCCAGGATCATGAGTTCGCGCTCGGATGCGCCGCGGGCATGGGCCAGCGCGGCCTGATACGTCTCCGAATGATAGCAGCGCTCGGCGGTTTCGACATCTGGGAACCTCGCGACCACATTGCGGGGCCGGTCCGTGCCTTCAAGCTGCACATACCGCCCGCCGCGCGCGATGAAGGTGCCTCCGTGTTCAGCGATGGCCGCAGTGGCTCCTGCGGCGTATTTCTTATACGCCTCTTCGTCGGTGACGGTGACATGAGCGATCCAAAGTGCTGGCATCCTATCCTCCTATGATGGCTTGAGCGGCTGCAATGGCAGCATCGGCATTGCTGGCATCCTTGGCACCTCCTTGGGCAAGGTCGGCGCGTCCGCCGCCGCCTTTGCCGCCCAGTTCGGCGACAGCGGCCTTGACCAAATCGACCGCGCTGAGGCTGTCAGCCTTGTCCTGTGTGACCCCCGCGGCGACCGCAACCTTGCCGTCTGCATCCGCGATCAACAACACAGCACCACTGCCAAGGCGCTGCTTATGCTCGTCAATCAGTGCAGGCAGGTCCTTGCCCATGACACCGCTGACCACTTGCGCGATGAACGCTGTCCCGTTGATATCCTGCACGTCCGGCGCGGATTGACCGCCGCCAGACATCGCCAGATCACGGCGCAATTGAGCGACCTCGCTGGTGAGCGCCTTGCGTTCTTCGAGCAGCAGTTTGAGACGCGCAGGCACGTCCTGCGTCGGGGCTTTCAACTCTGCGGCAGCCTCGGCAAGCAGCTGGTCCTGCGCACGCAAATGGTCCATGGCGGCCTGCCCTGTCAGCGCCTCGATCCGGCGAACGCCCGCGCTTGATGCGCTGTCGCCAAGCGTCACAAAAGCTCCAATATCGCCGGTCTGTCGCACATGGGTGCCGCCGCACAATTCCAGCGAATATGTGTCGCCACCTACGCCCTTGCCGGAACCGGCGTGTTTGCCCATCGACACAACCCGCACCTCATCGCCGTACTTCTCCCCAAACAGCGCCTGAGCGCCCAAGGCGCGCGCATCGTCGGGCGTCATGATCCGGGTTTCGACGGTGCTGTTCTGGCGGATATAGGCGTTCACGTCCGCCTCGACCTGCCGCAACTCATCCGACGACAAGGCTTTGGTGTGGCTGAAATCGAAACGGAGCCGGTCCGGTGCGTTCAACGAACCGCGCTGTGCCACATGCTCGCCCAATGTCTCGCGCAGCGCCTCGTGCAGGAGGTGGGTCGCGGAGTGATTGGCCCGAATGGTCTGCCGACGCGTGTGATCTACTTCAAGGACAGCCGCTTCACCCTTGGAAAGGCTTCCTTTTGTGACTTCGGCAATATGAACGAAGACGCCAGCCGTCTTACGCGTATCAACGACGCGCGCCTCCCCATTTTCGGTGCGGATCAGGCCCGTGTCCCCGACCTGGCCGCCGCTTTCGGCATAAAACGGGGTTTGGTTCAACGCAATATGGACCGTCGTGCCTGCCTCGGCCGCTGTCGTCTCCGCGCCTTCTACCACCAGCGCGGTGATCTGCGCCTCAGCCGTTTCGGTGTCGTAGCCGAGGAAATCCGTGGCCCCATTGGCGTCCGCAACATCAAACCAGACCGTCGCATCCGCCGCCTCGCCGGACCCGGACCAGGCCGCGCGGGCCTTGGCCTTTTGCTCAGCCATGGCCGCGTCAAAGCCGTCGGTGTCGACCCCAAAACCCTTTTCGCGCAAGGCGTCCTGGGTCAAGTCCAGCGGAAAACCGTAGGTGTCATAGAGCTTGAATGCCGCCGCACCGGAGAGATCCGCACCGTCACGCAGGCCACCCACCTCTTCGTCGAGCAACTTCAGGCCACGCTCAAGGGTCTGTTTGAACCGTTTCTCTTCGGCTTCCAGCGTCTCTGTAATCATAGCCTGCGCCTGCCCAAGTTCAGGGTAAGCGGCCCCCATTTGACGGACAAGTGCGGGCACAAGCTGGTGCATGACCGGGTCTTTGGCACCCAACAAATGCGCGTGTCGCATCGCACGGCGCATGATCCGGCGCAGCACATAACCCCGCCCGTCGTTCGAAGGCATCACCCCGTCCGCGATCAAAAACGAGGTCGAACGCAAATGGTCCGCGATAACGCGGTGATGCACGTTTTCATCACCATAGGGATCGACGCCCGTGGCCTGCGCAGATGCCTCGATCAGCGACTTGAAAAGGTCGGTATCGTAGTTGTCATGGCTGCCCTGCAAAAGCGCGCCGATGCGTTCGAGGCCCATGCCCGTATCGATCGACTGCATATCGAGATCGACCATCGAGCCGTCTTCAAACTGCTCGTTTTGCATGAAGACGATGTTCCAAATCTCGATAAACCGGTCACCATCCTCTTCGGGGCTGCCCGGAGGACCGCCCCAGATGTGATCCCCATGGTCATAAAATATCTCGGTACAGGGACCGCACGGACCGGTCGGACCCATTTGCCAAAAATTGTCCGAGGTCGCGATCCGAATGATCCGCTCTTCGGGGACGCCAATTTTCTTCCAGATATCAAAAGCTTGGTCATCTGTATGATAGACCGTGACGTAAAGGCGATCTTTCGGAATGCCAAACTCGCCAGTGATCAGGTTCCACGCAAACGGGATCGCCTCTTCTTTGAAATAGTCCCCAAAGCTGAAGTTGCCGAGCATCTCGAAAAACGTGTGATGGCGCGCCGTATAGCCAACATTATCGAGATCGTTGTGTTTGCCCCCGGCCCGCACGCATTTTTGCGCACTCGTCGCGCGCGCATAGTCCCGCTTTTCCAAACCGGTGAACAGGTTCTTGAACTGCACCATGCCCGAGTTGACGAACATCAATGTTGGGTCATTGCGCGGCACAAGCGGACTGGATGGAACGGCCGCATGCCCTTGTTTTTCAAAGTAATTCAGAAAGGTCGAGCGGATATCGTTGAGCGATTGCATGTCGTCTGCTCCGAAACGTCTTGGGGTTGCACTGACATACCGCCGCCGCTACCGACTGTCCACAAACGAAACAGGCTGCCACCGTCGTGACAGCCTGTTCCGGATATTGTCCGTGTCCCGTCGAACACGTCAGGGATTTCTGGGCATCCCCTGACCCGACTGTTTATGCTTCCAGAATGTCGTCGTCTTCGGTTTTCTCTCCGGGCGACATGTCGAAATCGAGACCGTGCGCTGCGCGAATTTTGTCTTCGATTTCAACGGCCATATGCGCATTCTCTTTCAGGAAGGACTTTGCATTTTCACGGCCTTGGCCGATACGCTCATCCCCGTAGCTGAACCACGACCCCGACTTTTCGACGACACCGGCTTTGACACCAAGATCCAGCAACTCGCCCATTTTCGAGATGCCTTCGCCGTACATGATGTCGAATTCGACCTGCTTGAACGGGGGTGCCACCTTGTTTTTGACGACTTTCACGCGGGTTGCGTTGCCAACGACTTCGTCGCGGTCTTTCAATGCGCCGATGCGGCGGATATCCAGCCGAACAGACGAATAAAACTTCAGCGCGTTGCCCCCGGTCGTGGTTTCCGGCGAGCCAAACATGACGCCGATTTTCATCCGGATTTGGTTGATGAAAATAACCATACAATTCGAACGGCTGATCGATCCGGTCAGTTTCCGCATGGCCTGACTCATCAGACGTGCCTGCACGCCAACGCTGCTGTCGCCCATATCGCCTTCAAGTTCCGACTTGGGCGTGAGCGCGGCCACCGAATCGACCACAACCATATTGACCGCTCCAGAGCGCACCAGCGTGTCCGTGATCTCCAACGCCTGCTCGCCAGTATCGGGTTGCGAAATCAGCAGCTCATCAATGTCGACGCCCAGCTTTTTGGCGTATTGCGGATCAAGCGCATGTTCGGCATCCACAAAGGCGCAGACACCACCGGATTTCTGCTGTTCTGCCACACAGTGCAGCGTCAATGTCGTCTTACCCGATGATTCCGGGCCATAAATCTCGATAATGCGCCCCATCGGCAATCCACCGATGCCAAGCGCGATATCCAACCCAAGGCTGCCTGTCGAGCTGGCCTTGATGTCCTGCACCGCGCCTTCGGCCCCAAGCTTCATGATCGACCCTTTACCAAACTGGCGTTCGATCTGGGCCAAAGCGCTGTCCAGCGCCTTTTGTTTGTCTGCTGATTTCTTGTCTGTCATTGTCAAAAGGTCTGCCGTTGCCATGGTTTTTTCCTTTGTGTCATACCCGCTTCAAACCGGCAATCGCTACCGTGCCCTTGGCGATGTTCTCATTGTGTTCCTTATGAGATCAAAAGAAGAACATTTCAATTAAAATCTCTGCATCCATCTTTTGCCTGAAGATATTAAGGAGTAGTTTACAGACCAAAGAGACATGAAAAATGATGATCGGACAGGCACATGTTGGTATTTTACAAGGCAAAGCTGGCGTTCTTGTCCGTGCCCAAAACCGGCACCACCGCTTACGAAACCGCGCTGCGCCCGCATGCAGATCTGATCATTTCCGAACCCGCCATGCTGAAACACGCGCCGGTCTATCGGTATAACCGATTTGTGCGGCCAATGTTTTTGAGGGTGTGCGACGTCGAGCTTGAGGTAATGGCCGTGATGCGCGAGCCGATCAGTTGGCTGGGCAGTTGGTGGCGCTATCGCCAACGCCCTTTCATGGAAGGCAAGCCGAACGCGACCCATGGGATCAGCTTTGATGATTTCGTGCTGGCCTACATGAAAGGGCAAAAGCCCCCCTTTGCCGACGTTGGCAGCCAATTCAAATTTCTTGAAACGCAACCCAATGGGACAGGTGTGACGCATTTGTTTCGGTACGAAAATCCCGACCGCCTCACATCATTTCTGACCGATCGACTCGGTGTCACGTTCGAGCTGGCACGCGAGAATGTGTCGCCATCGATTCCACAAAAGCTGTCTAAAGATGTCGAACAACGCTTTCGACGCAAATGTGCAGAAGAGTTTGAGTTATATGACAGTATCCCAATCACCTGATGGCTGTCAGTGAAGTTGTTTATGCACCGTCTCGGCCAGATCATTTAACGAAAACGGTTTGGGCAGAAACACCGAATTTGGAATGCTGTCTTGCTGATCGCTCAGCCTGTCTTCGGCATATCCCGAAACGAACACGACGCGCACTTCGGGGCGCTCCACCAGCGCCTCTTTCACCCAACTGGGCCCATCCTTGCCCGGCATAACCACGTCCGTCACGAACAGATCCACATTCAAACTCGCGTCTTCCAAGGTCTTGAGGGCCGCTTCGGCCGAGTCCGCCTCGAGCACTGTATAGCCGCGCAACCGCAGCGCGCGACTGGCAAAGGCGCGCACCGGCGCTTCATCCTCGACCAGCAGGATAACACCGTCCCCATGTTTCGGTTCAGACGCGACAAGGGGCTTGGCGACCTTCTTCGGCTTCTCTGCCGTCTGCTCGAGAACCGGGAACATAATTGAAAAGCAGGTGCCTTCATCCAGCTTGCTGTCGACAAAGATGAACCCGCCGGTTTGCTTTACGATGCCATAGGCTGTGGACAGTCCCAGACCCGTCCCCTCACCTGTGCGCTTCGTTGTATAAAACGGTTCAAACACTTTTTGCAATTTGTCCGCCGGGATACCGACTCCCGCATCTTTCACGCGCAGACAGACATAATCACCAACGGGCACACTCACACGGTCACGTTCCAACGGTTCGGTAAGGGTGATGCACTCGGTTTCGATCTCAATAACCCCGCCCTCGCGCATCGCGTCACGCGCATTGACAACAAGGTTCATCAACACCTGTTCCAACTGGCGTTTGTCCGCGCGGATCGGTTTGAGGACCGGGTCATGTGTCAGGCTGAGGCTCACCTTTTCACCCACCAAGCGGTTCAGCAAATGGGTCAGGTCAGACATCGTGTCGCGCAGATCAAGCTCTTCTGGACGCAACGTTTGCTTACGTGAAAACGCGAGAAGCTGGCCAACCAAGGCGGCGGCACGATTGGCGTTCTGATTGATCTGCACGAGGTCGCTATAATCAGAGTCGCCCTGGTCATGACGCAGCAAGAGCAAGTCGCAATGGCCCGAGATCGCCGTGAGCAAATTGTTGAAGTCGTGCGCCACGCCGCCAGCCAACTGGCCAATGGCCTGCATTTTCTGGCTTTGCACGAATTGCGCCTCAAGCGTTTTCAATTCGGTTGCGTCCGCGAGCACGCCGACAATGGACACCTCATCAAGGTCATTCATGCGGTTCAGGGCAACCTGAACAAACATCTCCTTGTCGGTCCGTTTCAATCGCAAGAATTCGGATTGCTGAACGGCACGGCCTGACACGGTTTCGCCAAGCCAGTCGGAAATCGGGCGCCCTAGCCCTTCCATGATGGCCGAGATGTGCACCCCTTCGACAAGGTCGGGCCCGATAAGGTCTGCCCCTTTGCGGTTGAAACTGCGCACCGTTCCGTCCGGCGAAAAACGGACCAGCGGAACAGGCAAATCCTCGAAAGAAGACCATGCGCCGGTGTCTGCCTTGCCCTCAGGCGGTGGCAGCAAATAGACCGCTGTGCGCCCGGCACCTGCATCAACACGGGTCGCCAAAACGTCGACCGGTCCCTCGGCTGTTGCGATGCCATTGGTTTGTCCATAGGCAACCGGCAGCTTTTCAAATACCGCATCCAGCGATTTGACGCGCCCCCCGATCAAGGTGCGCGCAGGCTCGTTCATGTATAAAATCGCGCCGGTGCGCCCGATCATGATCATGGGCAAGCCCGGGCCGTCCGCCCCGCGCCCCTGACCGATGTCGGGCACCGCCTCAAGCCGCCATAACAGCCTGGAATCGCCCATGTCATGCACGGCCAACCGCATGTGGCCTTTGCGCGTCACAATATCTTCGCGCGCGGAGCCTGCATCCTTGGCCACGCCCTGCAGGCGGAACAAAATACCGCCCGGATTGGCAAATGTGTTGCGCAAGGTGCCTGCAAGCGTTTCACCGCCGCGCGTGCCATAGGCCTTGCGCGCGGCAGCATTGGCGCGGACTACTTCCCCGTCTTGGTCACAGACGAAGCTGGGCGACGCGTCTTTCTCGATAAAGCCCGACACCGCCTCAATGGTCATATTGCGCCGCGCGTTTGCTTGGCGCGTTGCAAACATGACGGCAAGGCCCAGGCCAAGTAGGCCCAAAGATGCCGCCGTCAGGCCCATCTGGATCACCCGTTCGGGCACCAACGCGGCCATCACCCCAAGCAGTACCGCAGCCCCCAACACACTGTAGGCATGGGTACTGCGCATCTGCGAAAACCGAGAGTTCGTGGCCGGGGAGAGCGCGCTATCGGTCACCAAAAACCTCATCCTTGTCGATTCGTTGCACGTGTTGTGCCTGCAAACCCGTTAATTGCGACTTAATCGACATATAGAAACAGGCGCTCGGAGCACCTTAGCACAACCATACCGATTGTCTCTATGCTTAAGGTTGTGTCGCCGTCAGCGCCGCGCAAGCCGTGCCAGAAAGAAGCCATCCCCCTGATCATCCACTGGCCAATGCGTCATGCTCAAGGCGTCCCAGTCCGGGTTTGCATCCAGAAACCAAGCGATCTGAGCGTCGTTCTCGGCCTGCAAAACCGAGCAGGTCGCATAGGCCAAGACGCCCTTTTCCGAGACCAGAGGCACCGCCGATTGCAAAACGGAACGTTGCAACGCCACAAGCTCCTCCAGACGCGCAGGTGTCAGCGCCCATTTCGCCTCGGGCGCGCGGCGCCATGTGCCAGCGCCCGAACAGGGAGCATCGCACAGAACAAGGTCAAAGTGCGCGCTTTGGTCCACCGCGTCGGGGGCCAAAACCTCGATCGTGTGCCCGCCTCGGTCCGCACGCGCGGGCAGATCCCGCATCCTTGACGGGTTGATATCATGGGCGCTCACGGTCCAGCCCTGCGCGGCCAAGGCCAACGCCTTGCCCCCGCCGCCTGCACAATAATCAAGGGCACGGCCTTGCCCGATCAACTGTGCGATGGCGGCCTGCCCGGAGGCATCCTGCATCTCGACCAGACCCTCATTGAACGCGCGCGCGCCACGGACGCGGCGCGGCCCCTCAATCACGGTTAACGCCGTCGCAGCGCGGGCATTGGGCGCGGTCTCGACCCCGTCAGAGGCGAGCATCTCTCGCGCGGCAGCCACATCCGTCTTGGCGGTGTTGACCCGCAAGGATATTGGGGCCCGTTCGGTCAGTGCCATTGCAGTGGCCTCTGCGCTGTCGCCAAGGCTGTCTTTGAAGATGTGGACAAGCCAATCCGGCATATCCCATCGATCACCCTGCATTTCTGGCGCTTGCCCCGCGGCGCGCTCCTCAACGCTGAGCGGTGCGGGGGCGTGCCCGACGCCGTCAAAGACCGCATCCACATCCAGACCTGCCCCGCGCATACGGCCGATCATCCGCGCACGGCCCGTGACGCCGCCACCGCGCAGCGCATCACTGCGCCAGTGGCGCAACGCATCAAAAACGTGATCACGGATCGCGGCACGGTCTTTGGAGCCTGCAAAGCGGTTGCCCCGCGCCCACCGGGTCAGTGTCTGCTCCGCCGGTTGACCCGCGACAATGGCGTCCAGAATTTCGATGGCCGCAGCCACGCGTGCGCCGGGTGTCATGGCTCCGTCCTTACTTTAATGTAACGCTATAAGCGCCTGTTATATCACATAACCCGATAGTTCGGCGACTCGCGCGTGATCTGCACATCATGCACGTGGCTTTCTTTGAGGCCCGCGCCCGTGATCTTCACGAAGGCGCAATTCTTGCGCATCTCTTCGACGGTAGCGCAGCCAGTATATCCCATCGCAGCGCGCAATCCGCCGACAAGCTGGTGAATGACTGCCCCGGCCGAGCCCTTGTAGGGCACCTGCCCTTCGATCCCCTCGGGCACCAGTTTGTCGCTGGCCGCATCCTTCTGGAAATAGCGATCCGCCGAGCCGCGTGCCATGGCCCCAAGCGAGCCCATGCCGCGATATGATTTGAAGCTGCGGCCCTGATACAAGATCACCTCGCCGGGCGACTCGTCCGTTCCTGCGATCATGGAGCCGACCATGGCGCAGGACGCGCCCGCCGCGATGGCCTTGGCAAAATCGCCCGAGAACTTGATGCCGCCGTCCGCGATCACGGGCACATCACCCGCCGCCGCCGCGCAGTCCATGATGGCCGTCAATTGGGGCACGCCAACCCCGGCCACCATGCGCGTGGTGCAGATCGAGCCGGGGCCGATACCGACCTTGATCGCATCCGCACCCGCATCGATCAGCGCGCGGGTGGCGGCACCTGTGGCCACATTGCCCGCAACGATCTGCACTTCATTGGAGAGGTTCTTGGCCCGGCGCACCGCCTCGGCCACCCCTTCGGAATGTCCATGGGCAGTGTCGATCACAATCATATCGACCCCAGCATCCACCAGCGCCTCGGCGCGCTCAAACCCCGCATCGCCAACGGTCGACGCGGCAGCAACACGCAAACGGCCCAGACCGTCCTTGCAAGCCGTTGGATTCAAAACCGCCTGTTCAGTGTCCTTGAGGGTCAGCAGCCCCGTCAGCTTGCCTCCCTTGTCGGTGACCAGCAACTTCTCGATCCGGCGCGATTTCATCAGGCTGATGGCCTCGTCCCGGTCCGCAGGTTCGACGAGGATGGCGAGCTTATCAGAGGTCATCATGACGGACACGGGGGTCGCGTCGTCACTGGCAAAGCGCATGTCGCGGTTGGTCACAATGCCCACCACACGGCCCTGATCGTCCACGACCGGAAAACCCGTGACCCGGTAGCGATCTTGCAGCGCCTTGGCATCGGCCAGGGTCTGATCCGCACGCAAAGTGATGGGGTTATAGACGATCCCGCTTTCGAACCGTTTGACGCGGCGGATCTCGCGGGCCTGCGCCTCGATGTCCAGATTGCGATGGACAACGCCCATGCCGCCGGCCTGCGCCATCGCGATGGCCATGCGCCCTTCGGTCACGGTATCCATGGCCGAACTGAGCAGCGGGATGTTGAGATCAATGCTGCGTGTGACGCGGGTGCGGGTGTCGGCCGTGCTTGGCAGCACGTTCGACGCGGCCGGAACCAGCAGAACATCATCAAAGGTAAGGGCCTCACGAATCTCCATCACACACCTCGCAACAGGGAGTTTCAGTTGGCACGTCCCTATTTCACGGGCCGGGTTGAATGGAAAGGGGCAATCGCGCGTCTTGCACGTTCCGGCCCGCGCGATCAGAGTGCGCGCCATGACACATGGATATGATGCTGGGCGGTTGAACCTGCCCTTTGTGGGGATCGCGACCTTTGGCAAACGGCCATATGTCGAGGATTGGAGCGCTTTGGACGCCGATGTGGCCATCCTTGGCGCGCCCTTTGATGCGGGAACCCAGTGGCGGTCAGGCGCTCGTTTTGGTCCGCGGGCAGTGCGCGAGGCGTCCACGTTGTTCAGCTTCGGGCATGCCGGCGCTTATGATCATGAGGATGACGCGACCTACCTGCCCGAAAGCGTGCGGATCGTGGACATGGGCGATGCGGACATCATCCACACCGACACCGAAGGATCGCACCGCAACATCGAAACCGGCGTGCGGGCGGCACTCGCCGCAAAGGCGCTGCCCGTCACCATCGGTGGGGATCATTCGATCAACATCCCCTGCATCAGGGCCTTTGATGATCAGGGGCCGATCCACATTCTACAGATCGACGCGCATCTCGACTTCGTGGATGAGCGGCACGGTGTGCGGCACGGTCACGGAAATCCCATGCGCCGCGCCGCCGAGCAGCCTTACGTGACGGGCCTGACGCAAGTGGGCATCCGCAATGTCAGCTCGACCGCGAAAGAAGGATATGCCGATGCGCGCGCCATGGGTGCCGACATCCTGTCGGTGCGCCAGGCCCGCGCCCTGGGCCCCGACGGGGTCGTTGCGCGACTTCCCAAGGACGTGCGGGTCTACATCACCATCGACATCGACGCCTTTTGCCCATCCATTGCACCCGGTACCGGCACCCCGAGCCATGGTGGGTTTCTCTATTACGATGTGCTCGAGATGTTGCAGCGGGTCAGCCGCTCCCATGACGTGGTCGGGATCGATCTGGTCGAGGTAGCACCGGACTATGACCCGACAGGCAGCACGGCTGTTCTGGCGGCCCAGGTGCTGATGAACCTGCTTGGGTTTGTCTTTCATGCACGCGGTCATCACTAGGGTCAGCAGCGATCAGGGGCCAGACCCCCGGCCTGCGGCCTCCCGCCGGAGGGTCGGTTTCCATCCAAATACGACGCTGCATTCGGCGAGGATGTCGTTTGTCCCCTTTCGCACAGCGTGCGCCCCGGTATTGTGACCGAAATTCCAAGACCCGAGGCCCCGCATGAGCACCGATCCACTTGTCGTTTTCACACCGTCCGGCAAACGCGGACACTTTCCCGCCGGCACGCCGATCCTGACGGCGGCCCGGCAATTGGGGGTGGACCTTGATTCCGTCTGCGGCGGGCGCGGGATCTGTTCGAAATGCCAGATCACCCCAAGCTACGGCGAGTTCTCCAAGCACGGCGTAACGGTCGAGGAGGACGCCCTGTCGGAGTGGAACACCGTGGAAGAGCGCTACAAATCCAAGCGTGGCCTGATCGACGGGCGTCGCCTTGGGTGTCAGGCCACCGTGCAGGGCGATGTGGTGATCGACGTCCCCCCCGAAAGCCAGGTGCACAAGCAGGTGGTGCGCAAGCGGGCGGAAGCGCGCGACATCATCATGAACCCCTCAACCAAGCTCTATTATGTTGAGGTCGAAGAGCCGGACATGCACGAGCCTTCGGGGGACCTCGAGCGTCTGGTGCGCGCCATTGAAGCCGATTGGGGCATCACGAACATTCATGCCGATCTGCATATCCTGCAGACCTTGCAGCCTGTGCTGCGCAAAGGCGCGTGGAAGGTCACCGCCGCAATCCACCTGGGCGACGAGGAAAACGCACCTCGCATCATGCATGTCTGGCCGGGCTATTACGACGGGACGGTCTATGGCCTTGCGGTCGATCTCGGCTCGACCACTATCGCCGCCCATCTGTGTGATCTTATTTCGGGCGAGGTTGTCGCCTCTTCCGGCATCATGAACCCGCAAATCCGCTTTGGCGAAGACCTGATGAGCCGGGTCAGTTACGGTATGATGAACGCAGGCGGTGCCGGTGAGATGACGCGCGCGGTGCGCGAGGGCATGAATGCACTGTTCACCCAGATCGCAACCGAGGCCCATATCGACAAGGGACTGATCGTGGATGCGGTGTTTGTCTGCAATCCGGTCATGCACCACCTCTTTCTGGGCATCGATCCTTTCGAATTGGGACAAGCCCCGTTCGCGCTGGCGACATCCGACAGCATGCGCCTGCGCGCCGATGATCTCGACCTCAACATCCACCCCTCTGCCCGCATCTATCTGCTGCCCTGCATCGCGGGCCATGTGGGCGCGGACGCCGCCGCCGTTGCCCTCAGCGAAGCGCCCGACAAATCCGAAGACCTCGTGTTGGTCGTCGATGTCGGCACCAACGCCGAAATCCTGCTTGGCAACAAAGACAAAGTGCTGGCCTGTTCGTCCCCCACCGGCCCTGCCTTTGAAGGGGCACAGATCACCTCCGGTCAGCGCGCCGCCCCCGGTGCCATCGAACGGGTGGAGATTGACCCCACCACCAAAGAGCCCCGGTTTCGCATCATCGGTGTCGATCTGTGGTCGGACGAGGACGGCTTTGATCATGCCGCGGCCGCCAGCGGGATCACCGGCATTTGCGGCTCGGGCATCATCGAGGCGATTGCCGAGATGCGGCTTGCGGGCCTGCTCGATCCGTCGGGCCTGATCGGCAGTGCGGCCCAGACCGGCACCGACCGCTGCATCGAGGACGGACGCACCCATTCCTATCTGCTGCATGACGGGACGGCCACGGGCGGGCCGCGCATTACCGTCACCAACCCCGACATCCGCGCCATCCAGATGGCCAAGGCCGCGCTTTATTCCGGGGCGCGCCTGTTGATGGACAAGTTCGAGGTTGATCGCGTTGATCGCGTGGTGCTGGCCGGGGCATTCGGTGCGCATATCTCACCCAAACACGCGATGGTGCTGGGGATGATCCCCGACGCGCCGCTCGACAAGGTGACCTCGGCGGGCAACGCCGCAGGCACAGGCGCACGTATCGCTCTGCTGAACCGGGACGCACGGCGCGAGATCGAAGAGACGGTGCGCCGCATCCACAAGGTCGAGACGGCCATCGAGCCGCGCTTTCAGGAGCATTTCGTCAACGCCTCGGCCATTCCCAACTCGGCCGATCCCTTTCCCATCCTGAACAGCGTGGTCTCCCTGCCCGATGTCAGCTTTAACACAGGCGGCGACAGCGAAGGGGGCGGCCGCCGCCGCAGGAGGCGCACAGCATGAACACGGATCAGGAAGAATTCTGGGACGTCAGCGCAGGCCCCGCTTGGGTCGCCTTGCAGGAACAGATGGATGCCCTGATGCAGCCAGTGCTGGATCTGGTGTTGACCCATGCGTCGTTGACGCCGGGGATGCGCGTCCTCGACATCGGATGCGGCACGGGGGCCAGCGTTCTGGATGCGCTCGAGCAGGTCGGAGAAGACGGCCACGTGACCGGTGTCGATATCGCAACCTCCATGCTGGCGCTGGCACAATCCCGGTTGGACGGACGCACGAATACTGATCTGATCAAGGCAGACGCCCAAGGTCACAGCTTTGAAGGCCCGCTCTATGATGCGTTGATCTCGCGCTTTGGGGTCATGTTCTTTGACGACAGTGCGGCGGCGTTCGCAAACATGGGCCGCGCGCTGGAACCGGGCGGCGTGATGACCTTTGCCGCGTGGGGGCCTGCCCCGCAAAACCCGTTTTTCATGGACCCCGCCGCAGCGGCTGCCGAGGTGCTGGGCCGCATGCCCAAAGTGGATCGCTCCCTGCCCGGCCCGTTCGCCTTTGAGGACGCGGAGCGGACCTGTGCGATGCTGGAGACCGCCGGATTGGTCGAGATCGAGGCGGACGAAATCGACCTGCATCTCACCCCGCAAGGCAGCCTCACGGACGTCGCCAACCTGTGCTGCGATATTGGCCCCGCTGATCGCGCCTTGCGCCATTTTGAGGCGGATGAGGCACAACGGGCAGCCCTCGGTACTGCGATTGCGGCTCGTTTTGCGGCATATGTGCAGGGCGACAGAGTGCGCATCCCGGCCTGTATCAATCTGTTCACCGCCCGCAAATCGGCTTGACGGCAACCGCCGCCTTGCCTATCCCACGATCAGCGCGCGGGTATGGTGAAAAGGTATCACGGCAGCTTCCCAAGCTTTAGTTACGAGTTCGATTCTCGTTACCCGCTCCAACCACCCATCACAGATCAGACACGAGCTCTCACCGATCCGTGAGGCCGCTGACGCATGGCTTGTGACACGGGGCCACCTGCGCCATGTCGATCCCATGGCTGAGGTAATCCCTTCCTTCTGGTCCATCGCGACCGACCCGACCGTGATGCGGCGCGCGTCCAAGATTGCGCTGATCGTGGGCATCGTCATTGCGTTGATCAACCACGGGGACAAAATGGCGAGCGGTGCGATGACCCCCATCGCCTGGGCCAAATGCATGCTGACCTTCCTTGTGCCCTACTCCGTCTCCACCTACTCTTCGGTCATGGCCGTACGGGATCGGCTGCAAACCCTCGGAGAGTAGCCCGATTTGAACATTCTGTTCGTGATGTATGACCAGTTGCGGTTCGACTACCTCAGCTGCGCAGGCCATCCCACCCTGCACACCCCCAATTTCGACCGGGTCGCGGCCAAAGGCATGCGGTTCACCAATGCGTACGTGCAATCCCCGATCTGTGGCGGGTCGCGCATGTGCTATTATACCGGGCGCTATGCGGCGAGCCATGGGGCGCATTGGAACGGCTTTCCGCTGCGGGTGGGTGAGCAGACGATGGGCGATCATCTGCGCCGCCTCGGCATGTCCTGCCACCTGATCGGCAAGACCCATATGAGGGCAGACGCCGCAGGTATGGAACGCCTTGGCCTTGATCCGGGCAGCGTGATCGGGGTGCGCCAGTCCGAGTGCGGCTTTGACCCCTGGGTGCGTGACGATGGGCTCTGGGCCGAAGGGCCTGACGGATTTTATGATGAAAAACGAAGCCCTTACAACGAATATCTCAAGTCGCAAGGCTATGACGGCACGAACCCTTGGGCGGATTACGCCAATGCGGGCATCAAGGACGGCCAGATCGCATCCGGCTGGATGTTCGACAACACCGACCTGCCCGCCAATATCCGCGAGGAACACAGCGAGACACCCTGGCTGACATCTGAGGCGATCAAATTCATCGACGCAATCGAAGGGCCGTGGTGCGCGCATCTGAGCTATATCAAGCCGCACTGGCCCTATATCGTGCCCGAACCCTATGCGTCGATGTACGGGCCCGACCACGTGCCCGCTCCGGTGCGCAGTGACGCCGAGCGCGTCGATGCACATCCGATCTTTGATGCCTTCATGAACGGCCCCGTAGGCCGTGCCTTTCAGGATGAAGAGGTCCGCGCCAAGGTGATCCCCGCCTATATGGGTCTGATCAAACAGTGCGACGACCAGTTGGGCCGCCTGCTCGACCATCTGGAGGCGACAGGGCAAGACAAAAACACCATGATCGTGCTCACCTCGGATCATGGCGACTATCTGGGCGATCACTGGCTTGGGGAAAAGAACCTGTTTCACGACCCTTCAGTCAAGGTGCCGATGATCCTCTACGATCCGCGCGGCGCGGCAGACAGCACCCGCGGCAAGGTCTCGGACGTGCTGGTCGAATCCATTGATCTGGCCGCCACCTTTGTCGAGGCCGCAGGTGGCACCGTGCCCGACCACATCATCGAAGGGCGCAGCCTGTTGCCCTGGCTGCGTGGCGAGGCTCCGGACTGGCGGCACTACGTGATCTCGGAATACGATTTCTCCGCCCAACCGCCCGCCGCAAAACTCGGCCTCGCCCCGCGCGACTGCCGCCTCTTCATGGTGTTCGATGGGCGCTACAAACTTATGCACTGCGCTGCGGACAGCCTGCGCGAGATGCTGTTTGACCTGCACGAGGACCCGCAGGAATTCAATGACCTCGCCAAAAGCGACACGCATCAAGACGTCATCGCACGGCTGACCGGATATCTGCACGAGTGGGGCCTGCGCATGTCGCAACGGGTCACCAAATCCGAAGCAGATATCGTCACCTCGCGCGGCGCATCAGCCACCAAAGGCGTGCTGCCCTTCCTCAAGGACGGCAGCGAGGTCGAGGCGCGACTGACCGAGAAATATCGCGGCCCCGCCCGGCAGAACCACCTGCCGAAAGACTGAGGCGTATCGGCAAAGACCCGCCAGTATTTCGCGCCCTGCGAGAATAACGCACCGGTCTTTCTGCGCCCATGTCACAAATGTGTTGAAAAGCCGGGCTAAGCCCTGATCACGCGCTATTTCGCGCCTCAACATTCCAGCCCTACGGAGCCAGATATGAAAGATATCGACCTAGCCACCATGTCCCCTGATGAGTGGGACGAGATGAACTTTCCCCGCCCTGACGTTCAGGACTTCGACCGCGTGGTCGAGGCCGCGATTTCGCGCCGTGGGTTCATGGGCGGCGTGGTTGCCTTTGGCTCTGGTGCTGCTGTCATGGGCACCTCTATGCTGAAAGGGACCGCGGCGATGGCCGGTCAATCCGACCGCTTCGCCTTTGAACAATTGCCCATCCAGACAGACGGCACCGTCCATGTGCCCGATGGATACGAATGGAAGGTGATGGTGCGGTGGGGCGATCCGTTGTTTTCCGATGCACCCGCTTTTGACGCCGCCAACGGTGTCCCCTCCGCCGGGTCGGACCGGGTGTTCGGCGAGAACACGGACGGGATGGAGTTGTTTAACATCGGCGGTGGCACCGAGCTGATCGCCGTGAACAGCGAATACGCCAATCGCAAGATCAACCTGCCCAACACCGAAGAGGGCGTCCCCGCCTCGGCCGAAGACGTCGTGTTGTTGCAGCAATTGCAGGGTGTCACGGTGATGGAAGTCGCCGAAGGCCCCGATGGCTGGGAGGTCGTCGTCGACAGCCCCTACAACCGCCGCATCCATCACAATACGCCCATGACCATCGACGGCCCCGCCGCAGGCCATGACTTGCTGAAAACCGAGGCCGATCCGACCGGGACTGCATCGCTTGGTACAATGAACAACTGCGGGTCGGGCCGCACGCCCTGGGGCACCTATCTGACCTGCGAAGAGAATTTCAACGGCTATTTCGGCTCCACCGACGGCTTGCCCACCGACGAAGTTTTGGCCGCCGGCTACACCCGCTACGGCATCGGCGAAGAGGGTTGGGGATATGACTATCACAAGTGGGACGCCCGCTTTGATGTGAGCCAAAACCCGAACGAGCCGCACCGTGTTGGCTATATCGTGGAAATCGATCCCGCCGATCCCGACAGCACGCCGATCAAGCACACCGCCCTGGGCCGCTTCAAGCACGAGAACGCCGCCTGCGCGCTGACGCCCGATGGCCGGGTCGCGGTCTATATGGGAGACGATGAGCGGGGCGAGTTCATTTACAAGTGGCTCAGCCGCGACAAATACGTTCCCGGCGGGGACACCTCGACGCTGCTAAGCGAGGGCCAGCTTTACGCCGCAAAGTTCAACGATGACATGTCGGGCGAATGGATGGCCCTGACCCCTGCCGCAACCGGTATGGATGCGGCCAACATCGCGATCTTCAGCCGTATGGCGGCCTCCGCGGTGGGTGCGACCACCATGGACCGTCCCGAATGGGTTGCGGTGAACCCGACGGCCGTCGAGGCCTATTGCTGTCTGACCAACAACAAGAACCGCGGCGTGAAACCCAATGCGGGCGGGGATGACACCTCAGCCAATGGCCCTAACCCACGAGAAGAAAACAACTTTGGCCAGATCGTGCGCTGGCGCCCCGATGGCGACAACCACGCCTCGACCACGTTCGAATGGGATCTCTACGTGATGGCCGGAAACCCGGTCGTGCATGGCGACACCGCCTATGGTGGCTCGGACAACGTGAACGAGGGCAACATGTTCAACGCGCCCGACGGGATGCAGTTCGACAGCACCGGCATCGTGTGGATCCAGACCGACGGCGATGATGAAAACGAAGGCGAATTCGCGGGCATGGGCAACAACCAGATGCTGGCGGGCGATCCCGTAACGGGTGAAATCCGCCGCTTCATGACGGGCCCACGGGGATCGGAGGTCACCGGCCTTACCTGGTCAAGTGACCGGCGCACGATGTTCGTCGGCATCCAGCACCCGGACGAGCCGTTCCCCGATGGCGAAGGCTCCCTGCCCCGGTCCTCCATCGTGGCGATCAAGCGCACGGATGGCGCACTGGTCGGCTAAAGCGACCGGGCTGCACCAAAGGCACGAACGGGCGCAGAGAAATCTGCGCCCGTTCTTGTTTGCGCCCATGATGGGGCGTGACGTCGACGGTCACCTTGGCGGCGCGATCCACATCAGCGCTCAAGCGTAGTCAGAATGCGGCTGTCCAGCGAATTGAGTGACCCGAGCCGTTGGGCCAGCGCATCTGCATAGCCGCCTGCGGATTCCGTTGTCGGGCGCAGCCCGTCAAAGATCTGGCGGTCCGAGTGGATGACGATGATCTTGGTTTTGCCCAGAGAGGTGTCATCAACCAGAAAGGCCAGCTTGCTGCCGTCCTGCCCATCCGCCGCACTGTGCGCTACCCGAAGCCTCAGATCGCCCTCGCGCCCGGCGCGCAGGTCCGCAAGGCTGTTGTCGGTCATGAACAGGTTTGGCAGCAGATGAAAGACGTTGCCCGAGACATCCAAGGCAGACACAAACAGATACCCCTCCGTCATCTCGGGCGGGACGATGACCTCGATGACCGGATTTTGGCCGACATAGAAATCGCCCGTCGCATTGAGCGCGCCGTCCGCCCCGTTCTTGAAGTCGATGCCGACCCCCGCCTCGGGAACATTTGGCAGGACGCCATCAATCAGACAGAGCGTGGGGTTCAGAATGTCGACCTCAAGCGCGAGGCTGCGGTCCCCGATGGCCTCCGTCAACTGATCCGACAGGCTGTCGCGGGTCGCGGCACTTTCAAGCCGCCCGGCCACAACCACCTGCCCCCCGTTTGGATAGCCGGTTAGCGGCGCATCCATCACCTGCAGATCGCCGCAGTTCTGATGGGCTTGCAGGATCGGGGCCAAGGTCTGTGGGTCCAGAAACCGGGGGCCAAGGTCGATGCGCGCCACAACATCGAGCGCGCCCTTGATCTCTCCATCGGTCAGGGCTGCGGTCAGCGTGTCCTGTTCCGTTTTGTCGTAGGTCAGCCCGCTGATCTGGACGCGCTGTGCATCTGCATGCACGCGCCAATCGGGCAGATGGCTGACCGCATCGACAAGGCGCAGAACATCCGCGTCCCAACTGGACGGGATATCCCCTGTGGCCAGGGTCAGTTCGGTAGTGCCGCCCGACTGCCCGACCAGGCTGTCCAGCGCATCGCGGGCCGATTCGGACGGAACATGACCCACCGCCAGCGGCTGTTCGTTCTCGGCACGCGACACCACCAGCGTGTAGGGATCGACCACGGGGTATCGCGGGCCAAACAACCCGTCCAAGGCACCCGACACGTAAGCGCCCGCGCCCATGGCTGCGACGGCGAGCACGGCCAGAATTGGCACGATGCCCCGCCGCTTGGGGGGCGCAGCAGAAGGCGGTGTGGTCTCGGCTGGAGCAACGGGGGCCTGCGTGACCGTGGGGGCCTCGGGCGTGGGGTCCGGCGCAATGCGGCGTACCACAACCGTGCGGTCGTCGTCGGGCGCATCAGCGGGCGCAAGCGCATCCAGCACCGCTTGCGCGGTTTGCAGGCGATGTGCGCGGTCTGGCGTGGTCATCCGGTCGATCAGTGACTTCAGCGGCTCGGGCACGCCGTTGGTGTCCAAAGGCTGCGCCTTGATCTTGACCACGTCCATCAGGTTGTTGCCGATATTGGGCTTCTTGCCCCGGAAGGTCGACAGCAACAACGCGCCCAACGCGTAGATATCGGCACGCGCGTCGGTCTGACCGCTCAACTGCTCGGGGGCGGCATAGGCGTATTTGCCCGCGAACTCATTGCCCACGATGGTCTCGGCACCGGGATTGGTGTCCTTGGCGATGCCAAAGTCGATGATCACCGCGTCGTTGGGATCACCATCGCGCAGGATGATGTTGTCGGGCGACAGATCACGGTGAACGATATTCTTGCGATGGGCGGCAACCAGACCCTCGGCCACCCGGCGCGCCACGATCAGCAGGTCCTCCGCCGACATCCCACCGTCCTTGAGCTTGCGATCCAGACCCGGGCCATCGACATAATCCATCACCAGATAGACATGCCCATCATCGGTGCGCTGGTTGTCGTAATAGCGCACAATCGCATCATGGCGGATCTCGCGCATCTCTTCTTCGCGGGTCATCAGCGCCAGAAAGGCCTCGTCGCGTGAAAACTCGGTGCGCAGCGCCTTGACCGCTACGACGCGGCCCGAAATCTCGCTTTTGGCGCGATAGACTTCGGATGTGCCGCCAAGGCCGAGCACCTTGTCGATGCGATACGTGTTGTTGAGCACATCCCCGATTTGAAAGATGCCGCGATTGGTCTTGGAACTCACAATCGGTCCTCGCGTCGGGACTTGGTGCCGCAACCCATGTTCACGCCTAGCTCAACGCTTGGAATTCGACGCGCCGGTTGACATCGCTTAACGGATCGTCCGGATCGAACGGGAACCGCTCGCCCGCGCCCACCGCCTCCATCCGCTCGGCCGGATAGCCGCAATCAGAGGTCAAGAACCGCTTCACCTCTTCGGCGCGCAGTTTAGACAGGCGTTCGTTGTAGCTGGCGGACCCTGACGCATCGGTGTGCCCCAGAATGCGTATCTTTTGAACATCAGCCGCCTTGAGCGCATCGCATAGCGCACCCAGCTTCGGCTTTTGATCGGCGCGCAAGGCCGCGGAGTCAAAGTCGAAGGCCACGTTCACGTTCACCTGCTCGTCCTTTGGAACGATCACGGCAAGCTCTTCGGCCACTGGCGCAGTGGTGGTCGTGGTCGCGGCGACCGTGGTGTCATTGGTCGTGGCGGTATCGGTCGTTGCGATGTCGGTGCTTGGCGTTGCAATCACCAATCCACGCGTTTTCTGCTTTTTGAAATTTTCCGTCATCTCTTCGACGGTTTGGTCGGCCGCGTTCTGTGCCATGGCGGGGGCCTGGAGGCCAGCAAGGCTGACCGTGGCTGCGACCAGAAATGTGTCGAGGCGTATCATTGGAATTCCTTCATAAAAATATATGAGCAATCTGCCCAAAGCGTATCGCACCGGGCGGCACATGCCAAATTTTTTCGCCGCAGGGGTTCGGGATGCGCTGGCCGGGTGGTCAAGCTCTCTGTCCTCCTTGCGTCCAGCATTTTGTTGCGACATCCGATCTGACGCGGATACCATTCCCCAACGTCAAGTGGGGACTTCGTCATGATTCGACTGAATTTTCAAATACTGATCGCACTGCTTTTTCTGGTTGGCGGCATGTTGCCTGCCACTGCCGAAAAGCGCACCGCCTTCCTGTTGGGCAACGGCGCCTATGCGCATGCCGCCAACCTGCAGAACCCGTCTGCGGACGTCCGATTGATCGGTGAGGTCCTCGAAAGCCTTGATTTCGACGTCACCCTGCACGAAGACCTCACGCGCGCCGAAATCGGCCAAAGCCTGTCGCAGTTTCTGGACGACAACAAGAATGCGGACGTCACCTTCGTCTACCTCGCAGGGCACGGGATGCAGTTTGAAGGGCGCAACTACTTCCTTGGCACCGATGCCAAGCTGAGCACTGAATTTGACATTCCGTCAGAGACGACGCCGATTGATGCGATCATCAAGGCGGTTCAGAACAGTGCGCGCGCCTCGCTGATCTTTGTGGATGCCTGCCGCGACAATCCGCTAGCCAATGCGTTCTATCAGGACAATTTTTCCGAAAGCCGGGCGTTACAGACCCGTGGACTCGTGCCGCTGAGGGCCTCTGCGCAAGGTGCGATGGTGGTGTTTTCAGCCTCCCCCGGTCAGGTCGCCTATGATGGGGCGGGTGCGAATTCGCCCTTTGCCGCCTCGGTCGCCCGCCATCTGGACACGCCCAACTCCGAAATCCTCAGCGTCATGAAACGCGTCATCGGTGACGTGAAGCTCGAGACCGAAGACAAGCAGATTCCGATCATCAACAACGATCTGGCGACCGAAATCTACCTCAAGATCGGTGAGGGCGAGGCGGGCCAGACCCTCGCCTTTCAACGCGAGCAGGCGCTGTATGAGGCGGTGCGCGAGATGAACTCTCTGCGCGGCTGGTCGGTGTTTCTGGAACGCTTTCCCGACAGCCAGTTTGCCAGCCTTGCCGCGCAGGAACGCGACGCCCTCGCCCGGTCCGACAACATCGCGGTCGCAAATCTCGCAAGCGAGGGCACGGATCGCGGCAGCGACCAGGAAAGCCTTGGCCTGACCGTTGCCGACATTCGGCTGATCCAGACGAAACTCGCCACCTTGGGCTATGAGGCAGGCATCGCAGACGGGGTGATGGGCGACACAACCCGCAAGGCAATCGCGGATTTCCAGCAAGCCAACCAGCTGCCCTCGACCGGCATCATGACCGAATTCACTGTGCGCGCGATGGGAATTGATGTGTCGGGCCTCGAGGTCGGCACCATCCCGATATATTCCTCCCTAGACGCACGTAAATGGGCTCCTGATGCGCTGGCGCAGGTCGAAACGGACCCGCGGCTGATCCGCGCCGCCGAGGTATTGAAGGAGTGGGAGATCCTTTATGGCTGGTATGGCGATCACCTTTACATCGGGGTGCTGGCATGGCGCATGCAATGGCCCGAGGCACAGGCATTGGCCGAACGAGCGGGCGGATATCTCGCCGTGATGAGCGATGCGGAGGAAAACGACTTTGTTTACCAGCTCGTCAGCCGGGATGATCGGTTCTGGCAGGTCAGCAATGCCGGCCAAGGGCGCCACAGCTATGGGCCCACCTTTGGGTTCTATCAAAAGAAAGAGGGCCGCGAGCCGGATGGTGGCTGGTCATGGGTCAACGACCAGCCGGTGTCCTTCACCAACTGGTCTTATGGTAATCCCAACAACGGGGTCGATTACGACAGCGAATATGCAACCTTTTACCGATGGACCAAGGATATGGACCTCGAAAAGTTCACCGGTAATGAATGGAACGATGTGAACCTGCCCCGCACCGGCCGCGCCTTTATCATCGAGATCGAATGATCGCGCGCCTGTCCGGGCTGTCTGTCATACCACGCGCATCGCCCCATAGGCCCGGTGCCCCTGAAAGGTCGACTTGAAATATTCCGAGGCCGCAGCGTCCAGCGTATCAAGTCCAAGGTCCAGCGCCGCGTTCAACTGCACCCCAAGCGCCTCGGTCCGTGCCGCCCGCGCCTCGGGGTCGGTATAGTGCGGCGCAATCCGCTCGGACCAGAAATAATCCATCCACCCATAGTCGGCCACCTTGGCGATGTTGAACCCCTCAAGTGCGGCCATGACACAGCCAAGTCGCGCACCAAATATGGCCCAGTCGCCACGTTCCACATCCGCCCCGACCGAGCACCACACCTTGAGCCGATCAAGGTTGCGCGGCCCGATATGGGTCACAAGCGCCTCAGCCCGCGGCAGGTCCGGATAGGCGTCATAGGCGATCTGACCGTCCGCCAGGTTCAGCTTGACCCCTTCGCGAAATCCGGCCCGAAACGCCTGATAGTCTGATCCCGTCACAACCACCTCGGAGAGCAACCGGTTCACTTGATAATACGGCACCGTCCAGCAGAAATCGACGGCCCCCTTTGAGCCCGCCGCGTTCTCGTGGGTCTGGAGGGTCAACAGCGTGCTGCGCGGCCAGATCTTTACCCCGCCATTGCCATAGCGCAGCCCGTTGACCCTGTTGCGCGCGCTGAACGAAAACACCCGCGCGCGATCCCGTGGCGCGATGTCAAAGCGGGCTGACAGGAATTCCGGGTCAAGCAGCACGTTGTCGGCATCTATGGTGATCACGTGAGGTGAGGCACAGACCTCTCCGGCGCGGCGATGCGCGGCGTCGAACCCTTTGACCCCGGACACCCGGCGCGTGCGGGGCACCGCCTTCTGGATGCGCTCAAAATGGTCCTCCGCATTGGGCTCATCAAAGCTGAGGAACACCACATCACAGGTGGCAAGATCGATCATGGTGCCTCCCATTCCGCGTGGGGGCCCAAGGTGATGATCGCGGCAGGATGCCATTTGTCCCGCAACAGGGTGCGACGCCATGCAAGGTAGCTGGGCCAGTCAAGTTCAGGTGCAAGGGGCGCGTTGAGGGCCGCATTGGGCAGCGTGTCATAGGCCAGATTTTCCGCGATCAGAGGGCGATAGTCGATCAGATCAACGATGAACACCGGCACCATTTCCTTGGTTCGTGCCGTCTCGCGCACGGTGTCCAGATAGGTGGCGATCTGATCCCAGTGCAGCCCCGTGACATCAACCAGCATGATCGACATAAACCGGTCGCTGCGCAGCAATCCCTCGACCTGCGCGCTGTCCGCGTTGAAGGGCCATGCCGCCTCAAACGCGTCGGCGGGGCGGTCTGATCCGTCAGCGTTGTCACCGGGAGGGATCGCGTCAAAAGTCATGGTTCAATCACTCTGTCAGAGCGCGGCGACGCGGCGAGTTCCGTAAACAGCGCGCGCCACGAGGCCCCTAGAACGGTCCAGTCACGCGCCCGGCTGGCGCGCGCTGCGGCCTTGCCACGTGCGGCCCACACTGCCGGTCCCTCGGCCAGGGCATTCCGCAACGCGTCCGCCAATTCATCCCCATCGAACAAAACCCCTGTGGTGGGCATGGCCACCACGTCCCGCAAACCGGGCGTGTCCGTGCCCAATACACCGCGCCCAAGGGTCTGCGCCAGAATGGCAGACCCGGATGTCAGGGAGTCCGTGTAAGGCAGCACCACCACATCAGCGGCCCCGTGCACCTGCGCAAGATCGTCGGCATCCAAAAATTCCATCCGGCTCATAATGCGCGGATCATCCGGGATCGACAGATCCTTGACGTCAGAGGCGCGGTGACCGGCAAGGATCAGCCGATCATCCGCTCCGCCAACCTGTTGGAATGCTTCAACAAGCGCGCCGGGGGACTTGTAGGCGCGCATTTGCCCTGCCAGCAGCACCACCATGCGCGCGCCGTCCAACCCCAGTGCGGTACGGGCCGTGGCGCGGGGCACAACGGGATAGACCCCATCGTAGTTGCCATGCGCGATGATGCGGACCTTGGCCAGGGGCAGCGTGTGGTGCGCCATCGCCGCCGCCAAGGCAGGCAACGAATGGACGTGCACCACATCCGCCAGTGCCAGCAGGCCATTGCGGATCTGTGCGGCGGCGGCGCGCTCTCGCGGGTTGTGGGGCATCAGGTTGTGCATGGTCCACACAATCCGCCCACCCCGGTCGCGAAAGGCGGACAAGGCATCCAGTAACCCCTGGGCCGTCATGGCCCCGCTGGAGATGGCAGCCGTCTCCCAATGCAGATGCAGAACGTGGCTCGATATGGCCCTTGACCCAAGGTCGGCAACACTGGCGAGCGGTGTCGCGATAACAGAGGGTCCAAGGGACCGATAAAGCAGGTCCTGATAGGGATTAAAGTCACGGTAGTCCGGGTAGAAGCACACCTCAACCGGACCGGGAGAAACGGCATTGAACATGTCCAACTCTGGCACAGGCCGGGCGTTTTGGCGAGACCGCGCCGATGCGCGAGGGACCTTAGTTGACACGACCCGGTGCCGGTTTCTATCCTTTGACGTAGGGTAAGGGGGGCCTTCTCATGCGCAGTTGGATTGTGGGACAATTGGTTTTGCTGATCGGCGTCATCGGTTTGCCGGGGGCCGTGCGCGCCCAAAATTTTGGCAGCGATACGTTCACGACACAGGCTCAGGCCGAGAATTATCTGCGTCAAAGCCCGACCGGCCCCCGCGCCAAAGCGGCGTTCATGGCCATCGTGGAATTCCAGTTGGCGCGCGAAAACCCAGGTTTTTCACGCTCTGACATCGCCCAAAGCGTCAATCTCTCGGTGCCGCGCCGCACCGCCAGCCCCAGCCAGACCACCGGCAACACTCAACGAGATGACGGGCGTGGGGATCTTTACTAACCACCTGACCTGCCCCCGGTTTGGGGAGTCATTCCAGCGGACCAAGCTGGGCTGCTGCGTTGTGCTGGCCGCGATCACGGTCGGATCCGCCGCTCTGTCCCAAGACGACACGACGCCCCAAAATGCGTCCCGCGTCGCCCTTGTGATCGGCAATTCGGCCTATCAGAATGTCGAATCTCTGCCCAATCCGGCCAACGATGCGCGACTTATTGCCGAAAAGCTGTGGGAGTCCGGTTTCGAGGTGATCGAGAGCATCGATGCGGATCGCGAGACGATGCTGGCCGACCTTGCCACCTTCCGCAGCCGCCTGCGCGAGGGCAGTGAGGCGCTGTTTTTTTATGCCGGTCACGGGGTGCAGGTGGGCGGGCGCAACTATCTGTTGCCGATCTCGGTCGCGCCGTCCTCGGTCGATGATCTGCGCGCCCAATCGGTCGATGCGCAACTGTTCGTGGACATCATGGATAGGTCCGGCGCGCGGCTGAACATCGTGCTGCTGGATGCCTGCCGCAACAACCCGTTTATCGACATCACCAGCCAGGACGCGGACGAAATTGCGACCCGCGCCATCACCATCGGACAGTCGCGCGATGAGGTACAGCGCGGGCTGGTCCTGTTGTCTGAGGCCTCGACCGGCGGGCTGGCCGAGATGACGGCCGGTGACAGCGAAACGATGATCAGCTTTGCCACCGCCCCCGGCGCGGTCGCCTTTGACGGTGTCGGCCAGCACAGCCCCTACACCGCCTCTATCGCCGAAACCATCGACGAGCCGGGCCTTGAACTGGCCGAGCTGTTCCGCCGTGTGCGCGGCGGCGTGCGGGAACGCACTGACGGCCAGCAGATTGCCTGGACCACGAGCACGCTTGAAAATCCGTTCTATTTCAAGCCCGACACCGCCGATCTGCGCGGCGCGACCACCGGGCTCGGGGCCGAGGGCGACACATTGGGCACCCTGCCCCCACAGCGCATCGTGGACCGTATCTTTTGGCGGGCAATCGAAGGCTCTGACCGGCTGGACGCGTTCGAGGCCTATATCAAGACCAGTCCCGGTGGGGCCTTTGCCGATGATGCAAGCGCGCGCATCGCGGCCTTGGGCGGCGCGCCAGATGCTGTGAGCGCGCCTGACCCGGCCCTGCCCGTTTTGCAGCCCCAGACCGAGGCGGCCCAAACCGAGTTTCGCGCGGATGTCATTGCGCGGCTCGACAGCGACGCCCACGCGGTGCCGATCGGGGTCGGCCCCTCCGAGGTTACCCTGTCGGATGAGGGGACGGAGGGATGGGTCTATGTGTCCCGCGCGCCCCGACTGGGCGAGGTGCGCGCGGCGGATGGCACGCCACTGGCGCAGGGCGCGGTGCATTACGTGCGCGCCGGTGAGACGTCCGAATTCGAACCCCATGTCGGCTCCAACGGTGGGCGTGAGACACTTGAGGGCAAAGTGCTGGGCGAGGGCGGCGCGACCGAGCCGGTTGCGGTTGATGTCGAAAGCTATGTGGATGCCTGCGACATGCTGGCGGGCAACCCTTATGACAGCGAACGGGTCACGGCGGGCACGCGCCAGTTCATCCTTGAGCGGAATTTCGAAGGGGCCATCGTCGTGTGCGAGTTAGCCATCGCCCGTTACCCCGATGTGGTACGCTTCTGGGCGC
The DNA here is from genome assembly GCF_947494755.1 of uncultured Tateyamaria sp. Classification (GTDB taxonomy): domain Bacteria; phylum Pseudomonadota; class Alphaproteobacteria; order Rhodobacterales; family Rhodobacteraceae; genus Tateyamaria. The sequence continues at coordinate 372,851 of NZ_CANLVZ010000001.1, read as the reverse complement.
AACTGGCGCGCGCCTACCGCGCTGCGGGCCGCTATGAGGACGCGCGCGTCTGGCAGGTTCGCGCGGTCGAGGCGGGATATGTCAACGCCATGGTCTATCTGGGCCAGATGCATTTGGATGGACAGGCCGTCGCGCGGGACTTTGGCCGGGCCTATGAGCTGTTCGAGGCGGCTGCGGCTGCGGGCGACACTGCGGCGCTGACTGCGCTAGCCTGGGTCCACCGCGCAGGAGTCGGCGTGCCGCAGGATTACGCAAAGGCCCGCGAATTTTACGAACGGGGTGCCGCGCGCGGCAATGATTGGGCGATGACCAATCTGGGCGAGTTCTACAAGAAGGGGCTGGGGGTAGAGGCCAATCCCGAAGAGGCCAAGCGGTGGTATATCCAGGCGGCCAAGTCCGGCGAGTTGACCGCACAGACCCGCCTTGCCCGCATGTATCAGGATGGGGACGGCATCGCGCAGGACTTTGAACAGGCGCGGTTCTGGTTCGAAACAGCCGCCTCGCGCCAGGTGCCCAACGGCATGACCCGTTTGGGTATCATGTACGAGCAAGGCCAGGGCACCCCCCCCGATGTGGAGGCGGCCGCCCGGCTTTATGTGCGCGCGGCCCAGCAAGGCGACGGCGAAGCCTATTTCCGGCTCGCCCGGCTTTATGCGTCGCAAACACCGCTGTTTGATGACCCGGCGCGCGCCGCTCTGCTGTTTGAACGCGCGATTGAAGAAGGGGTCTATGGCGCGGAGCGCGCGCTGGCCAAACTTTACGAGACCGGGCGCGGCGTCGACAAGGACATTGCGCGTGCGCGCACCCTTTACAGCGTGGCCGCTGAGGGCAATCCATGGGCGGCACGCGATGCCGGTCGGGTCTTTGCCTCAAACGACGGGGTGGAACCGGATTTTGCGACCGCTGCGACGTGGTATCGTCAGGCGGTCGCGGGGGGGGTACCGCGCGCCGCCATTGATCTGGCCAAGCTGACGGAAACGGGCCGCGGGGTTGAACAGAACCGCCCCGAAGCGCTGGCGCTTTATGCAAAGGCGCTGAGCCTGTCCGATGACGCGGCCCTTGCCGAGCAGATCGCCGAACGCGTTGCAAATTACAGCGAGGCCGAGTTTGTCACGGCCGCGCAACTGATGTTGGCGCGCGCGGGCAAACAGCCCGGCGCTGCCGATGGCCAATTGGGTGCAGGCACCCAGGCCGCCTTGGCCGACGTTTTTGCCGAACAAGGAGTTCCCCTGCCCTCAGGACCTATAACGATTGATATTTTAGCCGTCATTTCAGAAACGTATTAGGAGACAGACGATGATGAACCGATATTTCTGTGCCACCGCCCTGGCGCTGCCGCTGCTTTTGGCGGCCTGTGACGAGGCTCCGGTCTCATCCCGCTCGACCGCTGAGGACGTGACGCGCCTTCAGTCGCTCGGGTTCAGCGTGGCGGCGCAAACCCCCTCGGGCACGCCCATGGCGTTGCGCTACACCGGGCCGATCAACGCAGCGGTGCAATGTCAGACCCCATCGGGTCAGGTGCGCACGCCCCAACCGCGCGTAAGGGCAGCCAACGGCACCGTCGAAGAATACAAGCTGAACAGCTATGTCATGTTCAAACCCGGCAGTCGCGGACGGGACGGGCTTTATGTGGTCAGCAAAGCCACCCGCCCTTCCGCCCGTCGCGCCGCCACGCAGGTCGAGACAATCGCCTTTGCCCCCGGTGAACGCGGCACCTTTGCTTCGGGCCTTTCGTGTCGGGCAACCTGACCAGCGGCGCGACACCGGTTGAAGTTGATATCCTGATCCTCGCGGACATCCGCGTGGGCGATATCGCGGCTCCCTGTCACAGCGCCGCCATCACCGCCCTCACAAAGGCCGGATACAGCATCGCCGTCGCGCCGGTGATCAGCGATGCGGTGCGGGCCGATCCCTATACGGTCGATCCTGATCTGCGCGCCTTGGTCAAGGCGGGTGACGTGCGCCGGGTTGGACCGGAGGCTGCCGTACTCTGTACGCTCGCCCTGACCTTCGATGCGCGCCTCTTTGCGGCCAACCTGATCCGCGCGCCCCGGATTGACGCGCAGCACCGCGTTGTCACGGTGGAGCGTCCTGCGGCGCTCGCCAGCCTCGACAGACCTGCCCGTAATCGCCTGCGTGCGCGGGCCGAGATGGTCATGGGCGGTACGACCGTATGGGCTCCGACCTCGATGATTGCGCGCGACGCGATGGTCTATGCCGCACCCGATTGGCCCCTGACGGATCAGGACTGGGCCCCCGTCGCCCCCGATCTGACCCACGTGCGTGCCGACGCAGCCGAACGTGCGCGGCCCACAATTGGACGGACGCGCATCGCGCGGGCACGTCCCGCATCGACATGGCCCGACCCGTTTCGCGCCACCCCCCTTGTTGCCTTGCGCGAACGGGGGCTGGTTAATGAGACGGGCGAGGGTTGCCCCTCCCCTGCCCCGGTCGAAAGATGGCCGGATGATCATCTGCCGCTCGACTCATTTCTGGCCAAGGTCGATCTGCTTGCCAATGCTGACCTTGCCCATGACGACCCGGTGCCGGTCGAGGCGCTGATGGCGATATCGGCGGGGGTTGTGCCGTGCCTGCCCGAACCCTATCGCGAGATCTTTGGCGGTGCGGCGGTCTACGGCGACGCGCACGCGCTGGTTCAGGCGGCCATCGACCTCAAGCTGAACCCGGACCTGATGGAGGGGACCCGGCAGGCCGGCATTGCCGTGCAACGCGAGATATTTGCGCCCGGCCTTTTCGTGGACCGGGTCGCGGCGCTGATCGGTGCGCCCTCAGTCACCGCTTTTGCGCCTGCGATCCATACGACCCCGAATGCGCGCGTGCTGTTCTATTCGACCAATGGGATCGGGATGGGGCATCTCACCCGGCAACTGGCCGTGGCGCGGCGACTGCCCGTCCGCCTTCAGCCGGTGTTCGTGAGCCACTCGCGCGCCGTCGACACCGTCCGCCAGTTCGGCTTTGTCAGCGAACACCTGCCGTATCACACGACCTACGGGCAGGCCAAAGCCCATTGGATCATCGGCCTGGCCGCAGCGCTTGAGGCGACATTCGCATTCTACAAACCGGAGGTGGTGATCTTTGACGGCAATGTGCCGTTTCAGGGGTTGCTGAACGCCTTGGCACGCCGTCCGTGCATCGCGTCGGTCTGGATACGGCGCGCGATGTGGGGGGCAGGACGCGACATCGCGGCACTTGAGCGTGGGGGAGCATTCGATGTTGTTGTCGAACCGCTTGATCCCGCTTGGGCCTACGATCACGGACCAACACTCGACTATGCCGGGCAGACCCGCAGCGTGCCGCCTGTGCGCATTCTGGATGAGGCCGAGCGGCCTGGCAGAGCGGAGGCCTGCGCTGCGCTTGGCCTCGACCCTGCGAACACGAACGTGCTGGTGGCGACAGGATCGGGCAACAACTTTGACCTCGCCGGGATCACCACCCGCGTCATCGACGGGCTGAGCGGGCGGGCGGGCGTGGGTCTTGCCCTTGCGGAATGGCAAATTGCGCAACAGCGTCTGGATGTGCCCGCCACCATCGCGCGGCTGACGGGCTATCCGTTTGCGCAATATCTGTCCGCTTTCGACTTTGCCGTGGCAGCCCCCGGATACAACACCTTCTGCGAACATCTGGCCGCCGGATTGCCCACGCTCTGGGTGCCGAATGAACATGCGCAGATGGATCAGCAGATCGAGCGGGCGCGCTATGCGGTTGACATGCGCTGTGGGCTGATGGTCCGCCGGGATGCGCCCTTTGATGAGGCCGGGGCGCTGTCGCACCTTCTGGACCCCGCCAATCGGGATCGGATGGCGCAGGCAGGCGCGCGGCTTGCGGGTCAGCAGATGCAGGAAAATGGGGCCAGCGCCTTGGCAGAGCTTGTCACCGACCTTGCCGGATCAACAATTGCACGGCTGCCGATCGAGGCGGACCACCCAGAGCCACAGGATCAACCTGCCAGAACACCGGACCACCTGTCACAGCAGATGCATCCGGCCTAGCAAGGACCACATCCGGTCACGTGGTCCGGCGCAACCCGGTCTCGGCGTCAAAGATATGCGCCTGCCCCGGCTGCACCGCAAAACGCATGGTCTGACCATGGCTCGACGGCGCATGCACGCCTTGCAGGCTGATCGTGAAACTCTCGGAGGATCCCGTCAGCTTGCTGTGAAACAGTGTGTTGGCCCCAAGCGGTTCGGTCATTTGAACCAAGGCATGAAGGGGGCCGTCCTCGGCCACATCCATATGCTCGGGCCGGATGCCGAGCTTGACCGGCCCGTCCGGCCCTGCCGTGGCCGTGACAACCCGACCGTCGACCAGAGCCTGACCGCCCTTCACCTCAGCATCGACGATATTCATCGCCGGGCTGCCGATAAACTGCGCGGCAAACAGCGTGCGCGGGGTCTCATAGACCTCAAGCGGGGTGCCGATCTGTTCGACCACGCCGGCGTTCATCACGATCATCCTGTCGGCCATTGTCATCGCCTCGACCTGATCATGGGTCACATACATCGCGGTGATGCCGAGTTTTGATTGCAGCTCCTTGATCTCAAGACGCATCTGCACGCGCAGCTTGGCGTCCAGATTGGACAAAGGTTCGTCAAACAGGAACACCGCCGGTTCGCGCACAATCGCGCGGCCCATCGCAACGCGCTGACGCTGCCCGCCCGAAAGCTGCTTGGGCTTGCGGTCCAGCAAGGGCGAAAGTTGCAGCATCGCCGCAACCTCTTCGACCTTGGCCTTGATCTGATCCTTGGGCATCTTGGCGATCTTCAGCCCGTAGCCCATATTCTGGCGCACCGACATATGCGGATACAGTGCATAGTTCTGGAACACCATGGCCACGTCCCGGTCCATCGGTTCCTTGTCATTGGCGCGCGCATCGTTGATCAGCACCTCCCCCGAAGAGATCGTCTCGAGCCCCGCAACCATGCGCAACAGCGTGGATTTCCCGCAGCCGGAGGGCCCAACGATCACGATAAACTCACCATCCGCAATTCCCGCGCTGATGCCATGGATCACGTGGGTCGGGCCGAAGTTCTTTTTGACGTCGTTGAGGGTAATGGTCGCCATGATGTTATTTCTCACTGTCCACAAGGCCGCGAATAAACAGCCGTTGCATGCTGACCACGACAATCACCGGGGGGATCATCGCAAGGATGGACGTGGCCATGATCACCGGCCAGTCGGCGACATCATCGCCTGACGGGAACATCTGTTTGATGCCCATGACGATGGTGTTCATTTCGGGGTCCGTGGTGATCAAAAGTGGCCACAGATATTGGTTCCACCCATAGATGAACAGGATCACAAACAGGGCCGCGACGTTTGTCCGACTCATCGGGACCACGATGTCCCAGAAAAACCGCATGGGGCGGGCACCGTCCACACGCGCGGCCTCTGCCAGCTCATCCGGGATCGTCAGGAAAAACTGGCGGAACAGGAAGGTGGCCGTGGCCGAGGCAATCAGCGGAAAGATCAGCCCGCTATAGCTGTTGAGCATCCCGAACCCGGCTACAACTTCATAGGTGGGCACGATGCGCACCTCGACCGGCAGCATCAGCGTCAGAAAGATCATCCAAAAAAACACGTTCCGCCCCGGAAAGCGGAAATAGACGATGGCAAAGGCGGACAGTAGCGAGATCACGATCTTGCCCACCGCGATCCCGATGGCCATGACGAGGCTGTTGAACAACATCGTGGCAACCGGGACGTTGACGCCTGAAAACAGGGCCGCTGAATAGTTTTCCCAGAACCTATCGCCCGGCAGCAGCGGCATGGGTGGGCGCACGATTTCGGGTTGCGAGACGGTCGAGGCCACAAAGGCCAGCCAGATCGGAAAGAAAATCACCAGCACGCCAAGGATCATGAACACATGGGTCAGCCACAGCCCGGCCCCGCGCTTTTCCACCATCCCATGTATTTCGCGCGCCATCAGTAATGCACCCGCTTTTCCACGAACTTGAACTGGATCACCGTCAGCAGGCCCACGACGATCAGCAAGATCACAGACTGGGCCGAGGAAGAACCAAGGTCCTGCCCCACGAACCCGTCCGAGAAGACCTTGTAGACCAGAATGGTGGTCGATTGTTGTGGCCCGCCCGAGGTGATGGTGTGGATCACGCCAAAGGTTTCAAAGAAAGAATAGACGACGTTCACGACCAACAGGAAGAATGTCGTGGGTGAGAGCAGCGGCAGCACAATGGTCCAGAACCGCTTCCAGAACCGCGCGCCGTCAATGGCTGCCGCCTCGATCACCGATTTCGGGACCGCCTGAAGGGCCGCAAAGAAGAACAGGAAGTTGTAGCTGATCCGCCCCCAGGCCGACGCGACGACAACCAGCCCCATTGCTTCGCCCCCGTTCAGCACGTGGTTCCAATCATAGCCGAGATTGCCCAGATACCACGACACCACGCCGACGCGGGTGTTGAACATGAACAGCCACAGCACGCCTGCGACCGCCGGGGCGACCGCGTAGGGCCAGATCAGCAGCGTACGATAGACGCCCGAGCCTTTGATCAGCCGGTCTGCGATCACGGCCAGAAACAGGGCCGGGATCATCGAACACAGCGTGACCAGAATGGAAAAGACGGCCGTCGTCGCAAACGAGGCGCGGTAGAATTTGTCGCTGAGCAGGAATTCAAAGTTACCCAGACCCACGAATTGCGAAGACAGCCCGAACGGGTCCGGAATGAAAAGCGACTGCCAGATCGCCTGCCCTGCCGGGTAAAAGAAAAACACCGCCGAAATCAGAACTTGGGGCGCAATCAAAAGCGCCGGCAACCACCAGCCGCGAAACGTGACGCGCTTTTCCATATCACTGCCCCCAAGAAAAACGGGCGGGCCCGATGCAGGCCCGCCCTTATGCCGTCCGCTTAGCGGTTGGCGGCTTCAAAGCGGCGCAACAGCGCGTCGCCACGTTCCTTGGCGCTGTCCATCGCCTCTTGCGCGGTCTTGTCACCCGCCCAGATGCCTTCCAGCTCTTCGTCGATGATGCCACGGATCTGATCGAAAGACCCAAGGCGCAGACCTTTGGAATTGGCTGTCGGTTCCTTGGCCGTCATCTGGATCACAGCGATGTCCGTGCCGGGGTTCTGCTCATAGAAACCGGCGGCACGGGTCGCCACACCCGCTTCGGCGGTGATGGGCAGATAGCCGGTGTTCTGGTGCCACGACGCCTGCACATCGGACGAGGACAGGAAGCTGAGGAATTCACCGACGCCTTTGTATTCCGCGTCTTCATGCCCCTCCATCACCCAGAGCGAGGCCCCGCCGATGATGGTGTTTTGCGGCGCGTTGCCGACCCCTTCCCAATAGGGCAAGGGGCGCACGTCAAATTCGAACTCGGCTTCGGAACTGATGCCCGCATAGCCTGCCGAACTTTCGGTAAAGAGCGCGCATTCACCTGCGCGGAAGTTTGCACCGCCCTCATTACGCCGACCGGTATAGATGAACTTGCCGTCCTGTGCCCACTCGCCCATCGCCGTCAGGTGCGCAATCTGCGCCGGACCGTTCAAGGCCAACTCAGTGTCGAGACCGGCAAAGCCGTTGTCCTGCGTTGCAAACGGCACATCATGATAGGCCGAGAAGTTTTCGAGGTGGATCCAGCTTTGCCATGCGGTGACAAGGCCGCACTCTTCGCCGCCCTCTTTCAACTGGTCCAGAACCGCGCCCACATTCTGCCATGTGGAGAGGTCCGTGTCGGGATCAACGCCCGCTTCCTGCATCGCGTCCCGGTTCACCCACAAAACAGGGGTAGAGGAGTTGAAGGGCAGCGATAGCATCTCACCATCGGTCGAGGTGTAATACCCCTTGACGGCTCCGATATATGCGTCGGGATCGAACTCGGCACCGCTTTGAGCCATCACTTCATGCACAGGCTTGATCGCACCACCCGCGGCCATCATCGTGGCTGTGCCGACCTCGAACACCATCAGGATATGGGGCTGCTCGCCCGCACGAAATGCGGCAATCCCTGCGTTCAGCGTTTCGGAATAGTTGCCCTTGTGGCTTTCGACGACGACATAGTCGCTTTGGCTGGCGTTAAACTCTTCGACCTGGGCCTTGACCAACTCGCCAAGACGGCCTGTGAAGGCGTGCCAGAATTGGACCTCGGTCTGCGCCGAAGCAATCATTGGAAACAGAATTGCGGTGGATGCGGCAAGGCCGCCGAGCAGTGATCTTTTCATTGTTCCTCCCATGCACCGGTACTGGTGCGTTGCCATCGGTTGCCGTACGTTCGTGTCGGCACGCGCTTTTGACCTACAAAACCTGACACGCATGCGACAAAAACTCAAGTTGGCTCATAATTGCGCTGGTGACCGTTCGATGAGGGCGGCGGGAAAAGGCGCGCAGCACGACAAACACCGTTTTATTGCGTCAGATGAGGCGAGTGCCCCTTCTTGCGGCATGCGAAAAATCGGTACGGGACGCACATGTGACCACGAGTAACAGTCGCATCTGCGAAAGTTTTGAATATACGGACCAAACGGCTGTTTTGTGGACGAAGATTCTCGGGAGGGATTATGAGCCAATCACACCATCCATGGACCGCGTTTTATGACCCGTCCATGCGCACTGAGATTGCGACCGCACAGTATCGCACCATTGGCGACATGGTCAGCGCGGTATCCAACCTCTACAAAGACCGGCCTGCCTTTACCGCCTGTTTGCCCAACGGGATGAACGGCACCCTCAGCTTTGCCCAAGTGGACGAGATGTCGGACGGGCTGGCAGTGTACCTGCGCGAAACGGCAGGGCTGAAACGGGGCGACCGGGTGGCGGTTCAGATGCCCAACGGGTTATCCTTCCCGGTTGTGGCCTTTGCGATCCTCAAGGCCGGATGCGTCGTGGTGAACGTCAATCCGCTGTATACAGCCGAGGAGATGGCCCACCAGTTTGCGGACTCCGATCCGCAGGCGCTGATCGTCGTGGACATCTTTGCCGAAAAGCTGACCAAAGCCCTGAAGGGGCATCCCATACCCAACGTCATCGTGACGCAAGTGGCCGAGTTCTTCCCCGCCATGCCACGCGGCATCGTGCGGCTGGTGCAAAAGCACTGGGACCGCACACTGGCCCCGATCACCCTGCCCCATATCCGCCTGCCGGACGCCATCGCGGCAGGCCATCAGTACAGCAAGCGCAACAGCATCGCGGTCGAAAGCTACCGCGCGGCCCTGTCGCCGGAGGATATCGCGTGCCTGCAATATACCGGCGGCACGACAGGTGTGGCCAAGGGCGCGATGCTGACCCATGCCAACCTGATGATGAACATGGAACAGACCATGGAGATGATCAGCGGCGTCGAGAAAGGCAATGAGACGGCGCTGACGGCCCTGCCTCTTTATCATATATTTGCGTTCACTGTGAACCTGCTTGGGTTTTACTACCTCGGGGCGCGCAACATTCTGATCCCCAACCCGCGCCCCCTCAGCAACCTCAAGCGCGCCTTTGAAAACTACCCGATCACCTGGATGAGCGGTGTGAACACGCTGTTCAACGGGCTCACCAACGAGGTCTGGTTTCAGGACACGCCGCCCAAATCGCTCAAATTTGCGTCCTCCGGCGGCATGGCCCTGCAAAGCTCGGTCGCAGAGCGATGGCAGGAGGTGACGGGCAAGCCGGTGCTTGAAGGATACGGGCTGACGGAATCCTCGCCCGTGATCACCTTCAACCCGCTTGGCAAGACGCGTGCGAACTCCATCGGGATCCCCGTGCCTTCGACCGAGGTGCGCTGCGTGGATGAGGCCGGCAATGAGGTCCTCCAGGGCGAGGCTGGCGAACTGGCCGCACGCGGCCCGCAGATCATGAAGGGCTATTGGAACCGCCCGGATGAGACCGCAAAGACCATGCGCGATGATTGGCTGCTGACCGGTGACATCGGGATCATGGACAAGGACGGCTATTTCTCCATCGTGGATCGCAAGAAAGACATGGTGCTCGTCTCGGGGTTCAACGTCTATCCAAACGAGATCGAGGATTGTCTGGCCCGCCATCCCGGCATCATGGAAGCGGCTGTGATCGGGGTGCCTGATGGGGCCTCCGGCGAGGCGGTCAAAGCCTTCGTGGTGGTGCACGACGCCACACTCAGCCCCGAAGCCATCCGCGCCTACTGCAAAGAGCATCTGACCGCCTACAAGGTGCCCAAGACCGTCGAATTCCGTGACGATCTGCCGAAATCCAACGTGGGTAAGATCCTGCGCAAGGATCTGCGCCAGCCCGACACAGCCACACGCGCTGCGTCCTAAGAACACTCTCAACAGGTAGATCTCGACATGGTCGGACAATTCGAACAGGCAATTCTCGCGCTCATGATCTTTGTGATCATGCTTGGCATGGGGGCGTCGCTGACGCCGCGCGATTTCATCCTTGCGCTCAAACGGCCCTATGGGCTGATGATCGGGGTGGCGTCGCAATACGGGGCGATGCCGCTCATTGGCTTTTTTCTGGCCCTTACCCTGCCGGTGTCGGACCCGATCAAGATCGGCATCCTAATCATGTCCTGCATGCCCGGCGGCACGACCTCCAACATCTTTACCTATTTTTCCAAGGGCAACCTCGCGCTGTCGGTCCTCATGACGGTCACCTCGACAGTGTTTGGCGTAGTACTGATTCCCATCGTGCTGGTGGTCTATGCCGGCGCGCTGGATGTCGACATCCCGCGCGAAAACATCATTGCGACTCTGATCCTGCTGCTCGTGCCTGTGGCGATTGGCATGGTGCTGCGCAAACTGAACGCGAATGTGGGCGCGGTGACCGAATTCATGGGCTCACTGCTGGCCGTTTTCTTTATCGCGTTCCTGATCGTGTCCTGGATCCCGCGCAATTTCGCGTTCCTGATGGAGACGGGGTGGGCGACTTATGCGGCGTCCATCGCGCTTGGGCTGATCGGGATCACGGTGGGCTATCTGTTTGCCAAGGCGCTGCGTTTGCATCCGCGCAATGCGCGCACTGTGGGGCTTGAGACGGGCATTCAGAACGGACCGCTCGCCATCGCCATCGTCGCCTTCACTTTCTCGGGTGCTGAGCAACAGGCGGTGAACGCGGTGCCGGTGCTTTATTCGCTGTTCATCGTGATCGTGTCGACGCTTGTGACGCTCTATTTCCGCCGCGCCAACACCGCGGCCGAGCAGAAAATGCCCGACGGGTTGCTGTAAAACTACTCGGCTGCGTGCAGGTGCATCGCAGGGGGCGATGCGTACCCATCGCGGGTTTGCGGCGTCTTGATTCCAAGGGCCGCGCCCGCGATCTGGGTGCGCAGGATTTGCGCGGTGCCGCCGCCGATGGTGAACATGCGCACGTCGCGGTACATCCGTTCAAGCGGTTCATCGCTGCCGTAACCGCGCGCCCCGAACATCTGAAGCGCGTCGTTCACGACCTTGATGCCCATCTCGGACGCGAACAGCTTCGCCCGCGCCGCGCGTGTCATATCGGGGAACTGGCTGCCATTTGGCCCACGTGAGGCCGCCGCATCATGCAGCATCAGGCGCGCGGCGGTGATCTGCGTGTCCATATCCGCCAGCATCCATTGCAGGCCCTGAAATTCCGCAAGCGGACGGCCAAACTGGTGCCGCGCGAGCAGGTAATCTCTGGCCCGCTCATAAGCGCCCGCCGCCACGCCCATCGCGATGGTGCCTGCGCCCACGCGCTGCGCGTTATAGGCATTCATCAGATCGGCAAATCCGCCGCGAAAGCCAGAGGGCGGCACAAGCGCCCATTCCGCGTCGATCACGAGGTTGTCGAACACCAACGTCGCCTCGGGCATACCGCACAGGCCCATCGTGCGTTCGCGACCCGTGATCCTGAACCCGTCAGGCATGCCCCCCCTGTCGGCGTCCACATGCACGATAAACCCGCCGATGCCCTGATCATGGCCCGCCTCATCCTGAACGCGGGCAAAAACGAGATGGAGCTTGGACACGCCTCCCCCCGTGATCCAGTGTTTCGTGCCATTGATCACATAGGTGTCGCCGCGTTTGCGGGCTGTGGTGCGCATGTCGGTCGCGGCACTTCCGGCGTCCGGCTCGGTGATGCAAATGGCTGGTTTGTCGCCCGCCAACACGATGGGCGCGCAGAACGCTTTTTGCGCGTCGGTGCCATAGGCCATGACCGCGCCGATCGCACCCATGTTCGCCTCGACAATCACTCGGGCGGTCAATGTACAGGCCTTGGCCACCTCTTCGACAACCTGCACCACATCAAGATAGCTGGCCCCCAGACCGCCATGTTCCGCCGGGATGCTCATGCCCATGATGCGCGCATCCACCAGATCGGCCACGTTGTCCCAGCAATAACGTCGTTCGGTGTCCCAAATGGCGGCGCGGCGCGCAAAGGCCGGGGCCAAGTCTCTGGCGGCGGCGACGGCGGGATGTGTCATGGTCCATACTCCGAATGGGGTCGGCTCAAGTTTACCCCTGGATTTCTTCAACTCAACGGAATAAAAATGAACATCAAATTCAGGATAACTGAAGAATGCAAACGCGCGCCCTCAGAAGCCTTCTCAAGATCGCAAAAGTCGGTTCGTTCCTGAAAGCGTCCGAGCAACTGAACATGACCCTTTCAGCGCTGTCGATGCAGATGAAGGCGCTTGAGGTGGAGTTGGGCGTGCAGCTCTTTGACCGCTCGGTCAGACCCCCGCGCCTGACGCCGATGGGCCGGGCTGTTGTGGACAAAGCCGAGGGAGTGATCGCGTGCGAAGATGCGCTGCGTGATCTATGTGTGCAGGACGACGATCTGGTGGGGCATTTCCGCGTCGGCTTTGTCACCTCGGCCGCCGCGCGCCTGCTGCCCAGCTTTTTGAAAAACACCCAAGCCAGTATGAGGCGCGCCACATTCGCCTTTGAAACCGGGCTGTCCAAGGCGCTGCAGGAAAAGGTGCTGACCGGGGGCCTTGATGCGGCCGTTGTGACGGGCACCACCGGATATGTGCAAGGGCTGCGCGAAGTGGAATTGCGCCGCGAACCCTTTGTGTTTGCAGCTGCGGCGCGCATTGCAGGTGGCGGGCTTGAGGGGCTGATGACCCATACGCCGTTCTTTCACTTCATGCCGCAAACAGGCATTGGTCAGTTGATCGCGGATGCCATGCCGTCCAACGCGCGCCCCGCCGACGCGCCCACCATCGTACTCGACAACCTCGAAGCGATCATGGGCTGTGTTAAGGCGGGCCTTGGTTTTACCTTGCTGCCTGCCCCGGACGTCCGGCGCTATGGCGCTGGCGATCTGGTGGAGTTTGCAGCACCGGGCACGATCCACCGCTCGCTTATGCTGGTGACGCGGACCGAAGACTTTGCAGGGCGACGCCTGGACCTGCTGACCGCGCAGTTTGACCCGCAAGACGCGCAAGCCTTACAAAAAAAGAGGGGTATTCGTTGAGAATTTCCGTTCGCCGCTTACGTAAGGTCGCACAAGGCGTCTTCGGACGTCCCGATCAACATGCACTGATCCAGCAAGGACCGGGCCAACATCAGTGGAGGATACATCTATGAAGTGGACTGCAACCTTTGCGGCATCCGCACTCGTCGCAACAACAGCATTTGCCCAGGAAGATCGGACAGGCTGGCCAGAGAGCTTTACCGTGGCCACCGCATCGCAGGGTGGTACGTATTTCGCTTACGGCTCCGGCTGGGCCAATCTGGTGGCCGAAGAGTTGGGGCTGACCGGTGGCGGCGAAGTCACGGGCGGTCCGGGTCAGAATATGGCGCTCGTGCACACAGGTGACGCGCAGTTCGGCATGACAACCATGGGCCCCGCAGCCGAAGCGATTGCGGGCCTCAGCCCGATCGCGCCTGGCCTTGAGATGACGAATGCCTGCGCGATGTTCCCGATGTATCAGACGCCGTTTTCCGTGACCGCGCTGTCCTCATCCGGCATCACCACCATTGCGGATATCCCGGCAGGATCGCGGATCGGGTTTGGCCCCGCAGGCTCCACCTCGGACACGTATTTCCCGCGCATGATGGAGACATTGGGCGTCGAGTTTGAGCGTCGCAACGGATCGTGGAGCGACCTTGGTGGCCAGCTTCAGGATGGTTTGATCGACGTGATCGCTTTTGCCGCCGGTGTGCCGGTCCCTGCGGTCAGCCAGCTTGAGGTGCAGACGGATGTGAACATCATTGAGTTCACCGAAGCCGAGCAGGCGACCATCATGGAGGCCTTCCCCGTCGCCCCTTTCGATATCGCGGCCAGCACCTATTCGACGCTGGAAAGTGACGCGCGGTCGGTGTCGATGTGGAACTTTGCCATCGCCAATTGCGATCTGCCCGACAGCATGGTCAACGCGGTCGTGGACATCATCATGTCCGACAACGAGCGGATGATGAACATCCACAAGGCGGCGCGCTCCACCTTGCCCGAAAACTGGAACAAGAATGGCGGCGTGATTGCGTGGCACCCCGGTGCCGCCCAGTGGTTCATCGATAATGCAGGTGCTGATATCCCTGCCGATCAAATCCACGGCAATTAAGCCCTGCGCGGTGACCATACCTGTTGTGTGGTCACCGCTTTTTCATATCATCTGAGGTCCAGGCAGACTGGAATGCTGCGTCACCCGTTAGGTGGCGGCGGCACAGCGGAGACGTATAATGACCGACAACGCCGAAATGGATGCCCTGTCCGAAGAGCCCATCAAGGTCGAAGGTGTTGACGACGAACCCGTTGAAGACAACCGCCGCGCGTTCACCGGTCGGGCCTATCTCGCCATTGCGGCGATCTCGGGACTTTATGCGATCTTCCACATGGCGGTGCTGAACGGCTGGTCCATCAATGCGTGGACCGGTATTGATATTCCCGGCCTGCCGGTCTTTCCGATGGAGACATGGAATTTCCGCATCGTTCATATCGCGGGGGCCCTGATCCTTGGCTTCCTGCTTTATTCCGCGCGGGCCTTTCCAGACAAGGACACGGGCGGCAGGCATCCGCTGGACATGATCGCCTATCTGGCTTTGCTGCCTGCACTTTATGCCTGTTACACCGCCGCAGGCTTTGCCAATCAGATTGCAAACGGTGTGCTGTGGAACGGCATCGATGCGGGCATCCGTAACGCCGAAATCTGGCACTACGGCGTGCCGTTGATCGCGGCGACGGCCATTGGCATCGTCCTTGGCTGGATACGCCCCCGGGTGCGGGGTGCGATTGCGTCGGCTGACCTGCTGCTTGCGGTCTGCGCTGTGGGCGTCGCGATCTATCTGATCACGATCTTTGGCACCTTGATGCGCAATGCCACGGGCACCCCCTTTGCGCCCATCGGGATGAGCCTTGCAGCCGTCGCAGGCACGGCCCTGATCATGGAACTGACCCGGCGCGTGGCCGGTCTTGCGCTGATCATCATCGCCGGCATCTTTCTGGTCTATGTGTTTGTCGGTGACCTTCTGCCCGGCTTCCTCAATGCGCCGGACATCGCGTGGCAGCGTTTCTTCAGCCAGGTCTATACGGACGCGGGGATTCTGGGGCCGACCACGGCGGTGTCGTCCACCTATATCATCCTGTTCATTATCTTTGCGGCCTTCCTGCAGGCCTCGAAGGTGGGCGAATATTTCGTCAACTTCGCCTTTGCCGCCGCCGGGCGCGCGCGGGGTGGCCCGGCCAAGGTGTCGATCTTTGCCAGCGGGCTGATGGGCATGATCAACGGGACCTCTGC
The DNA here is from genome assembly GCF_947494755.1 of uncultured Tateyamaria sp. GTDB lineage: Bacteria > Pseudomonadota > Alphaproteobacteria > Rhodobacterales > Rhodobacteraceae > Tateyamaria. The sequence continues at coordinate 357,208 of NZ_CANLVZ010000001.1, read as the reverse complement.
GGGCAATGTGGTGGCCACAGGCTCGCTGACGATCCCCCTGATGAAAAAGGTAGGGTACAAGCCGACGACCGCTGGCGCGGTTGAGGCCGCAGCCTCCACCGGTGGGCAGATCATGCCGCCGATCATGGGGGCCGGTGCCTTCATCATGGCCGAGATCACCGGCATTCCCTACACGGACATTGCGATTGCCGCGATCATTCCGGCGATCCTCTATTTCGTGTCTGTCTATTTCATGGTCGATTTCGAGGCCGCCAAGCTCGGGATGCGCGGCATGCGCGAGGACGAGTTGCCCAAGTTCCGCGACATGATCCGCCGGGTGTTCCTGTTCCTGCCGATCATCATTCTGATCGCCGCACTTTTCATGGGCTATTCGGTAATCCGCGCAGGCACATTGGCGACGGCTGCGGCGGCTGTGGTCAGCTGGTTCACGCCCTACCGGATGGGACCCAGATCCATTGCCAAAGCGTTTGAGTTGGCGGGAACCATGTCGATCCAGATCATCGCGGTCTGTGCCTGCGCGGGCATCATCGTGGGGGTCATTTCGCTCACCGGGGTGGGCGCGCGGTTCTCGTCGGTGTTGCTGAGCATTGCCGACACCAACCAGTTGCTCGCGCTGTTCTTTGCCATGTGCATCTCGATCCTGTTGGGGATGGGGATGCCGACGACTGCGGCCTATGCGGTTGCGGCCAGCGTTGTGGCACCGGGGCTGGTACAATTGGGTATTCCGGCCCTCACCGCCCACTTCTTTGTGTTCTACTTCGCGGTCGTGTCCGCCATCACGCCCCCTGTGGCGCTGGCCAGTTACGCCGCTGCAGGCATTTCAGGGGCCAACCCGATGGCCACGTCCGTCGCCTCGTTCAAGATCGGGATCGCCGCCTTCATCGTGCCGTTCATGTTCTTTTACAACTCCGCCCTGCTGATGGACGGGACGTGGTTCGAAGTGTTGCGCGCCGGGGCGACGGCGATCTTCGGCGTCTTCCTCTTGTCCTCGGGCGTGCAGGGATGGTGGGCGGCGCGCAGTGCCGCCTGGCCGATCCGTGGCGGGCTGATCATTGTCGCGCTCTTCATGATTGAGGGCGGCTTGGTCTCGGACCTGATCGGGGTTGGAGGGGCCTTGGCGCTGTTCGTCCTGTCCCGCGCCACAAGCGCCAAACCTGCGGCGTCCTAGACGGCTTCCGAGCCGCAAGACCTTCCGGCCCACCACCTCACTGCAGCATTTCGGCAGATCGCAGCCGCGCCTTGGCAAAGTCGATGAACGATCTGACCTTGGCCGGCGCGCGCCGCCCCTCGACATGGACCAGATGGATGGGCAACGGGGCCGGCTCCTGTGCGCGCAACACGCTTTGTAGCTGACCGTCCTGCAATTCGGTGCCAACCTGATAAGACAGCGCGCGCACCAGACCCCAGCCTTGGCGTGCGGCGGCAATCGAGGCCGCCACGCTGCTCACACGCAGGCGCGGTTTCAGCCGAACCACCTCTGACTGATCCACGCCAAAGCGCCAATCCGTCGTCTGCCCCACCGCTGGTCCCGACACGATCTGATGTTCGGCCAGGTCGGCCAGCGTTTGCGGCGTGCCGTGCCGCTCGCGCCTTCGGCAAAACTCTCGGCCTCGGCGACCGCAATGAACACCTCAAGGCTTCGCAAACGATCCAAGGCGGCACAGCAGTATGGTCAAAACACGAAATAGTGTCTTTCAGACTATCCGCATTCATTCGTCAGACAGCCCAATTACGTTAATCCTCAAGCACAACCTGCTGCACCCAAAGGATCACTGCATGACACCTGAAGCCCCCCGCCATCCGCTGCCCCCTTTCACCGAAGACACCGCACGCGAAAAGGTCCGATTGGCCGAAGATGGCTGGAACGGTCGCAATCCGGCAAAGGTCGCGCTGGCCTACACGGCTGACAGCAAATGGCGCAACCGCGCGGAATTCCCCCAAGGACGCGCTGAAATCGAAGCCTTCCTGACCCGCAAATGGGACAAAGAGCACGACTATCGCCTGATCAAAGAGCTGTGGACCTTCGGCGGCAACCGCATCGCCGTGCGCTACGCCTATGAATATCACGACGACAGCGGCAACTGGTTCCGCGCCTATGGCAACGAGAACTGGGAGTTCGACGAGAACGGCTACATGGCGCACCGGCACGCTTCGATCAACGAAAAGCCGATCACAGAAACCGACCGCAAGTTTCGCTGGCCACTTGGGCGCCGCCCGGATGACCACCCCGGCTTAAGCGATCTCGATCTCTAGATTTCTCCCCCAATTTCAATTGACTACGCCATGACTGTTAAGCTCTTTCGCAACCCGAAATCCAGTCATTGTCATCGGGTGGCATTGATGCTCGCCTTTCTGGGCGTGGCTTATGAGACCAATGGCGCGCACAAGGCACCTGAGTATCTCAAGATCAGCCCCTTTGGCCTTGTTCCCGCAATCAATGACGGCGGCGACGCACTCACCGACAGCAACGCGATTTTGATCTATCTGGTGCAGACCTACGCAAAGGGCTCGCACTGGCTGCCCACCGACCCCAAAGAGGCGGCCGAGCTGCGGCGTTGGCTAACCATTGCGGCGTGCCGGTTGCCCGTTCGGCTCTGGCACGTCCCTCATTGCCGACGCTCGAAAGGACCCATGACATGACGAAGCTGGACCTCAACCAACCTTTTCACGCAGGTGAGTTGACGGCGCAGGCGCGCGCTGGTGTGGGCGATGTGGCGGCATGGGCGGGTGGCTTCATTCGCGACTATCTGCCCCAAGAGCATCAGGCGTTTCACACCTCGCTCCCCTTTCTCTTGGTGTCCGGCGCGGATGCGACGGGGCAGACGTGGATCACCCTTGTCGAAGGGCCCGAGGGCTTTGCACGCGTGCCCCATCCGCGTTTGATCGAACTGGACACGGATATTGACCCGACCGATCCGCTGGCCGACGCCTTTCAGACCGGCACCCAGATTGGTGTCTTGGGCATCGAGTTGGCAAGCCGTCGACGTAACCGATTTAGCGGGATGATGCGCGCGAAGGATGGCAATTATAGCATTGATATCGAACAAACTTTTGGTAATTGCCCTCAATATATCCACGAACGTTCTTGGACCCGTGTGACCAGAACCACCACTGTCCAAGCGCAGAGGACCGACGCGCTGAGTGATGCCCAAATCGCCCTGATCGGGGTGGCAGACACGATGTTCATCGGATCAGGTCACCAAGGTGAAACGGGTGCGGCGTCCAATGGCTATGATGCGTCCCACCGCGGCGGCGCGCCGGGCTTTGTGCATGTGGTGGACGGCACTCATCTGCAAATCCCCGACTATGTGGGCAACAACTTTTTCAACACGATTGGCAATCTGGTGTCGAACCCGCGCATCGGTCTGCTGTTCGTCGATTTCAAAACGGGCGGTCTGCTGCATGTGACCGGACGCGCCGACATCGATTGGGCGGCTCAAAACGCCCATGACCCCGAGGCATGGTCAACGTCGAGATCGATCAGGTGATCTGGCGTCCCGGTGCGATGTCGCTGCGGTGGGACAGGCTGGAATCGCAATCGCGCCAATTGCTACTGGCACGGCGCGACGCCGAAACGGCTGACATCAGCTCGTTTTACGTCGCCCCGGTGGATGGGCGCCCCCTGCCCTCGTTCCTGCCCGGCCAGCATTTGCCGATTTCCGCATGATCACCTGCGCATCGGCGACATCATCGAGGCGCGCGACCCGTCAGGTGTGTTTGTGCTGCCCGAGGGCTGCGGGCCGGTTGTGCTGATCAGTGCAGGCGTCGGGCTGACCCCCATGGTGTCTATGCTGCATGCGGCTGCCGCCACCACCTGAACCGCGTGGTATGCGCATGGCGCACGCACGCAACTCGATCACGCGTTGCAAGCCGAGGTCGCGGATCTGATGGCGCGCCACGAAAACCTGCATCAGCACACGTTCTACAGCCAGGCGCAGGACGCTGACCTTGCGGACCGGGAGGTCGCCCGCAGGGGGCGCGTCACGGCCAAGGACATCGCAGAGATACAGGTTGGGCCGGATGCGGATTATCTGCTGTGCGGCCCGGCCAAGTTCATTTCCGCCATCATATCCGGTTTGGAGGACCTGGGGGTACCAACGGACCGCATTCATTTCGAGACATTCGGGCCGAGCGTCGCGCACAGCTAGGCCGCGCGACTGCGATCAAGTCCCCTAAAGGGACAAACTCGCACGCTTCCAGCAGAGGCAAAAAGTCTGACCAGAACGTCTGCTGTTGCCGTTGCATCGGCCAAAGCTGTGTGGTGGTCAGCCGCTGATCAGGCAGGTTTTCATTGGTGCGGGTCGTGGCAAGGTCAGCAACGGTAAATCGTTTGATATGGGTGCACATTTGGATCCCGGAGCGCAGCCAGCTTTGCTCCTGCATGGTCGTTGCAATGTCTATCCTCTACGGGAGGCAGTCTGGCGTGCGCTCGAACCATGTGTGTCCGTTCGAGATGGTCATGCCCAGACCCGCAGCCACAGGCATCACCCATTTGGGCAAGCGCCGCCGTGCGGCGATGTTGAGCAGCAACGCGACGCCTGCCCCGGCGATCCCGGCACAGACAGTGGTGATCAATTCCAGAAATATAGGCCATCCTAGCGCAGCTTTACCAGACCCGGCAGCCGTTTGCATGGTTTTGACAACGACAAACGCATCGCGCAGGTGGCTGCGTTCAAAGTCGGACAGCACGAACGGATCAAGGCAATTGGTCGGTTTGTTCCCACGTTTGATCCGCTCGGCCTGATGGGCCAGACTCAGGTTTGCCATGAGGTCACAGGCGTAGAGCAAATCTGCACCGCCCGAGGCCGACACCGCTCCGGCGGCTATCGCTGCTGTCAGCCGCGCGCGGGTGTTAACAGGCTCCAGCGTGCCTCGCAGCGTGTAGATCCGTCCCGGATCGACAACCGGGACGCCGCCCTTGTGCCTGAGGTCCAGTTGAATGCGATGATCACGCGATCAGTGTGAGGGATACCTGAACCGCGACTCTTGTTAGCCTGACGTTAGGGCGCTCGGTCGCCCTTATCCACGCCAATCGCACGCAGCAGGTCACCACCCTTCAGCGCTGACCCCGCGAGCACATCCAACCGAGATATCACACATGCGCTGCAAAGCGCGTATCGTCACCCTCCAAGCGCCATCTGATCGCCGATAAGTGCTGTGCGCCAATCGCCCGGTCGTGGGCCCGTGCCCCGGCCCCTACCCGATCAGCACTTCGCCGAACGTCTCGCGCAGGTTCCGCTTGAGTACCTTGCCTGTCGCGTTGCGCGGCAGCACATCGGTGAACACGACACGATCCGGCACCTGCCACTTGGCGATCTTGCCGTCGAAGATCGACAGCACCTCATCCTCGGACGGGTCCTGCCCCTCGGCGGCGACAGCCACGAGCACCGGCCGCTCATCCCATTTCTCGTGACGCGCACCGATGACCGCAGCATCCGCGAGCGCAGGATGCGCAATGGCGATGTTTTCCAGATCGACGGATGAAATCCACTCGCCCCCGGACTTGATGATGTCCTTTGAGCGATCCTTGATCGACAGATAGCCGTCCGGGTCCAACGTGGCGACATCGCCGGTGTGGAACCAGTCATCCGTCAGCGTCTCGTCCCGGGTGCTCAGGAAATAGCTGTCGAGAATCCAGTGCCCGCGCACCATCAGATCACCCTGCGCCACCCCGTCGCGGGGCAGTTCGGCCCCATCCGGGTCCACGATCTTGAGATCCACGCCCCACGGCGGGCGCCCCTGATTTTCACGGAGCGCATGCTGTTCGGCCTGCGGCAAGTCCTTGTGTTTGGCCAGCGGTTGATTGGACGAACCAAGCGGCGACATCTCGGTCATGCCCCAGGCGTGGATCGTCTCGACCCCGTACTCATCACGGAAGGCGGCCATCATCGAGGGCGGACAGGCGGACCCACCCACAACCGTCCGCGTCAGGCTTTCAAGTTTGGAGCCGGATTTCCTGGCCTCACCCAACAGCCCCAGCCAGATCGTCGGCACCCCCAAGGCAATCCCGACCTTGTAGGTGTCGATCAGTCCCACCAGCGACGGCCCGTCCAGACCGGGGCCCGGCAGAACCATACGCGCGCCGACCATCGCGCAGGCATAAGGCGTGCCCCACGCGTTCACATGGAACATCGGGACCACGGGCAGCACCACATCCATGGCCGAAAAGCCGATGCAGTCGTTGAGGTTGGAGGCAAAGGAATGCAGCACGGTCGAGCGGTGGGAATAGAGCACACCCTTGGGATTCCCGGTCGTGCCGGACGTATAGCACAGCGATGAGGCTGTATTTTCGTCGAACTCGGGCCATGCAAAATCGGGCGCGCCGTCGCCGATCAACTCGTCATAGAATTTCAGCCCCTCGATCTCGGCCGCCGCCGCGTCATCACGGCCCTCCATCAGCACGATATGCTCAACCCCCGGCAGCTTGTCGCGGATCGCCTTGACCAGCGGGATGAACGTGCGGTCGATGAACAGCACGCGGTCTTCGGCGTGGTTGATGATATAGACCAACTGCTCGGGAAACAGACGCGGGTTGATCGTGTGGCAGACAAGGCCCGCGCCAGACACGCCAAAGTAGATCTCAAGATGGCGGCGGTTGTTCCAAGCAATGGTGGCACAGCGCGCCTGCGGCTCAAGGCCAAGGCCCAACAGCGCATCCCCCAAACGGTGCGCATTGGCCCCCACTTGTCCCCACGTGGTGTCCTCGACCCCGCCGCCGGTGTTGACCGACACGATACTGGTGTCCCCGTGAAACCGCGCCGCATGGTCAATCAGCGACGAAATGGTCAGGGGAAAGTTCATCATTTGGCCAAGCATGGCGGGCCTCCCTTTGGTGTGGCGAGGCGCCCGTGTCTCCGCACGTCCCCGGTTCCACCAACCTGCCAAGGGGCGCTGCAACTGGCAAGCGATTGATGCGGACGAAAAAGGGGCGGACACATGGCCCGCCCCGTTGGCCGTTGTTTGCGCGCTTACCCGCAGCGCAAGGCGTCAGCATGGGCGATATGCCCGCGATTGGCCTCCACATAAGCAATCAGACCCGCCAATACGCTTGGCTGCCCTGCAAACCCGTGCCAGGGTTTGAAATGCGGGATATGCAGGAAGGTGGTCGGGTCGCGCCGCAACAGGTTGGCAAAGACAGAGGCGACCACGCGCCCCCCCGCCCCGGTCAACTTGCCATTGCCGTGCTGCTCAGCCTCTTGCAGGCAGTAGAACCACAGCGGCGTCTTGGTGATACCCTTGTGTTTCAGCACATCGGGCACGTGGACAGGATCGGTGCCCAGACGGGCCGCGACCTGCTGACCGCTGGCAAGCTGATAGGTATAGCGATCCCGCACCATGTTACGCAGGGCAAGGTTGCGCGATTGGGCCAGCGTCAGCTCTTCGTCGATATCCGCCAGCGCGATGGTGTCATGCACAAAGGGCAGGTTCAGCAAAGGAGAGCCCAGTTTTGGCCCCACGGGTCGCGCCTTTTGCGAGTTCACATCACCATTCATGCCAAAGAACATCGGGTAGTCGATGTTGCCGTCCTCGGGGCGCGGCCCAAAGCCAGGCAAGGCAAACAGTCCACGTGCCGCCTCGCCATCGCGCAGTGCGTATTCAAACTGCGTCGTGGCGTGACCAAACCGATAGGCGGCTCCGGTGAACTCCACCGGCATCACAGGCGCATCCCAGCCAAAGGCGTGATGATCCAGCGCCCAGTCCAGACAGTCCTGCGTGACGAAGGCCGGCAACAACTCGCACCACACGATCCACTGGTAGTGCAGCCGGATAAAGCGGCGCACCTCCTGAAAGTTCGCCAGTTTGGGCGACACATGATCATGCCAGACATGTTTGGGCATGCCCTCATGCGCGCAAGCCTTGATGTCGCTGGCCGCATCACCACCCTCGACCCGCTTGCTCATCAGAATGTTGTGCAGCTCGATAAAGATCGACTGGACTTGCGCGACCAGAACGTTCTCGTCATTGCGCGGATCTCCGATCAGGGCTTTGCCCGCACAGGTGCGCGCGAGATCGCGGTGGTTGTCATCGCGGCCATGGACCAGGAACTGCTCAGCCTCGCCCGCGCCATAAAGATGCGGCGACGCCTCGGGGCCAGCCCCATAAACACAATCCAGATCCAGGCTTGGCGTGCGCACATTCGGGATGGTGGCCGGATCAATCCGTGTGCCCAAAGCCGATGTGGCATCGAGCGTAATGTCGTGATCCACGAACTGACCAAAAAAAGTCATGCCCGCATCCGCAGGGCCATCCGTGTTGTCGGTCGCGGCCATGGTCTGTGAAAGATCATCAAGCGCCTGAATGACGTCGCCGTGTGTGATATTCTTGATATGCACCGGGTTGGCCGGCATGAGCCGCCCAAGGGTCTGGGCAAAGGGGCGCGCGGGCCCCTCACCGTTGATACATGCTTTCATAAGTTGGTCGAGCCGTGACAGCCCGTGATGGGTACCAGCCATAATATTGGCCTCCTGATATGTTAAAAGTGATCAGCGAAAATAAGTCTCGCGTGACATCAGGGTACGCGCTGTGGGGGCTTCACGGCAGGTCAGGAAATCCCCCATGAGGCCCATACGCAAGCGGACAACCGCACACGTATGGGCAAAGACGAGCCGGAACAGCCCGTTTCTTACGACCCAAAATACCGCCGCCGGAGGCACCGCGACTGCCAAAAGCAGGCGCAAAACATCATGTGCGCCGTCAGGCGCTCACTTCTTAGGGTGCGTCCTGGCGATGGGCGTGCAGATAGGCGACAAGGCTTTGCGTGGATCCATCCTTGCCGTCCGCCGATGCCGCACCCTCGACAACCGGCTGCAAGGCCGTGGCCAGTTCCTTGCCCAGTTCCACGCCCCACTGGTCATAGGAATTCAGACCCAGAATGACGCCTTCCACAAACACACGGTGTTCATACAGCGCGATGATCTGACCAAGTGTGAACGGATCCAGCATCGGATAGATCAGTGTGGTCGACGGCCGATTGCCCGCAAACACCCGGTGCGCCGCCTGACGTTCCAACTCGGCCCCCTCAAACGACCCGGAGATCTTGGCGCGCGCCTCGTCGAGCGACCGACCCCGCAGCAGCGCCTCGGACTGGGCCAGGCAGTTGGCGACCAGCAGGTCGTGGTGATGGCGCAGATCGTCCTCATGCCCGTTGGCCGCCACCATGAACTCACACGGAATGACCGACGTGCCCTGATGGATCAACTGATAGAACGCATGCTGCCCGTTTGTGCCGGGCGCGCCCCAAACCACCGGGCCACTCTCAACCGGCAGCGGCGCACCATCCATGCCAACGGACTTGCCGTTGGACTCCATCTCAAGCTGTTGCAGATAGGCGGGCAATTGGCCAAGGCGCTGATCGTAGGGCAGCACCGCGCGGGTGGCATGACCACAGACCTGCCGGTGCCAGATGCCGACAAGGGCCAGCATCAGCGGCATATTCTCGGCCCCCTCGGCGGCACAGAAGTGACGATCCATGTCCTGCGCACCGCGCAAGAACGCGCGGAATCCCTCTGCCCCAATGGCCAACATGATGCTGAGGCCAATCGGCCCCCACAGCGAATAGCGCCCGCCGACCCAATCCTCAAAGCCAAAGACGCGGTCGGCCGGAATGCCGAAATCAGCCGTCTTTTCCATATTCGTCGATAGCGCAGCGAATTGGGCGTTCGGATCGCCGCCGTGATCCTTCATCCAGGCCCGCGCCGTGCGGGCATTGGTCATGGTCTCGATTGTCGTGAAGGTTTTGGAGGCGACAATCACCAGCGTGGTCTTTGCATCCAATCCGCGCAGCGTGTCGGCGATATGCGCCCCATCGACGTTCGAGACGAAATGACAACGCGGCCCGTTGCGGTAAGGCGACAAGGCCTGCACCGCCATGGCCGGACCCAGATCAGAGCCACCAATGCCGATATTGACCACATCCGTGATAGCAGAGCGGCGCACGCTATCCGCATATGCGCTCATGCGATCCAGCGTCGCCAAAACCTCCGGCATGACGTCCACGCCTTCCACCTCGACCGCATCGCCGTCCAGATTGCGCAGGGCGGTGTGCAGCACAGCGCGCCCTTCGGTCTCGTTGATCTTGGCGCCTGCAAACATCGCATCGCGGCGGGCGGCAACTTGCGCCGTGTCCGCCAACTCAAGCAGCAGCGCGCGGGTGTCGGCATCAATGTTGGTCTTGGAATAGTCAAACCGCATATGCTGGGTCTGCACCGAAAACGCATCAGCCCGTGCCCCGTCAAACAGATCTAGGATCGCGCGGTCGGCTACATCCGCCTGTTTGGCCTGCAATTTATTCCACATGGCTCACTCCGCCCAATGCACTGTCAGACCGCTCATCACAGCCCGGATGGGGGCCTCGCGCGGGTCAAGAGATTGCGCAGCCTCCAAAGCGGCGCGCTTTTCGCTACCAAAGATCACCAGATGCTTGGCCATCGCGCCCGCAAGTGCGGGGCCGGAAAAGGAAATGCGCGGCTCCTGCCCGTCAACGGACACGGGCACCACGAGGGGCGCATCATCCGCCAGCATCGCCTCAAGACCGACCGCCCCCGGAAACAGCGAGGCTGTGTGCATGTCCGCCCCCATGCCGAGCAACAGCAGTGATATCGGCATCTCGCCCTGCAAGCGCCCCGACAACTCAAGCGCGGCCTCGTCGGGCGTCTTGCCCGGCTGGTGAAACGGCACGAATTGGGCCTCTGCCGCGCGTTCGACAAACAACCGTTCCTTGAGCAATTTGGCGTTCGAGCGGTCGTGATCTTCGGGCACCCATCGCTCGTCGCTCAGCATCACATGCACCCGGTCCCAATCCAGACGCGCCGCACACAGGCTGTCAAAGATCGGCCCCGGCGTTGTCCCCCCCGGCACCACGAAAGAGGCATGGGGATGCACCAGCAAACAGTTTTTCAACTCGCTTGCCAGCGTATCAGCCAGGCCCATGGCCAGCATTTCACGGTCGGGATATTCGATCAGTTTCATGGAGACACCTTACGCCAGACACGGGTATCGCGGGCCAGCAATTGAACCGCATCGACCGGTCCCTCACTGCCGCTTTCGTAGGTTTTCGGCACATCGCCGCGTGCGTCCCAACCATTGATGATCGGATCGGTCCAGGCCCAGGCGGCTTCGACCTCATCGCCGCGCATGAACAGGGTCTGATTGCCCCGGATCACATCCATGATAAGGCGCTCATAGGCATCGGGCGGATCCTCGGCATCCGCGCCAAGGGCCTGGGCAAAGGACATATCCAGCGGCACATTGATCAGCCGCATCCCGCCTGGCCCGGGCTCCTTGATGGTCACGCCCAACTCTATCCCCTCATTGGGTTGCAGGCGGATCGACAACTCGTTGCGGTGATCCCCCGCCTCTCCAAAGATCGAGTGATTGAGTTCCTTGAACACGATGGTGATCTCGCTGCTGCGCGCCTTGAGCCGTTTGCCGGTGCGCAGATAAAACGGGGTTCCGGCCCACCGCCAGTTCGAAATCCCCAGCTTCATCGCGATATAGCTTTCAGTGCGCGAGCGCGGATCGCCCACCTCTTCGCGATAGCTTTCCGCGCCCTCGGTCGCGTCATATTGGCCACGCACGATGTGGTGCGGCTCAACCGGGTCAAGGGCGCGGATGACTTTCAGTTTCTCGTCGCGCACCGCGTCGGGGTCGAATTTCGACGGCGGCTCCATCGCGATCAGGCACAACAGCTGCATCAGGTGGTTCTGTACCATGTCGCGCATCGCGCCGGACTTGTCGTAATATTCGCCCCGCCCGCCGACACCAACCGTTTCGGCCACGGTGATCTGAATGTGGTCAACGTATTGCGAATTCCAAAGTGGTTCGAACAACATGTTACCAAAGCGCACGGCCATGAGGTTTTGCACCGTCTCCTTGCCCAAATAGTGATCGATCCGGTAAATCTGACCCTCGTCGAAATAGGCGGCCAGATCACGGTTCAGCGCGCGCGCGCTGTCCAGATCGCGGCCAAAGGGTTTTTCGACGACGATGCGGCTGCTGTCATCGGTGAGGCCATGCTGGTTCAGCCGCTCGGCCAGATCGCCAAACAGGCTGGGCGCGACCGAAAAGTAAAAGGCACGCACGACATCCGGGCGCATCAGCTCCGCCATCTCGGACCAGCCCTTTTCGCCGCGCGCGTCGATCGACACAAACGCCATCCGCTCAAGAAATCCGTCTAGCGTGCCGTCTTCGCAGCTGCGCCGTCCGCCAAACTCGCGCACCGCTTCGGCAACAAATGCGCGGTAGCCGTCATTGTCCATGTCACCGCGTGCCGCGCCGATCACGCGCGAATTTTCAGGCATCTGCCCTGCACAATAGCGGCGGAACAGCCCCGGCAGGATTTTGCGACGCGCCAGGTCGCCCGTGCCTCCAAAGATAACCAGATCAAAAGCTTCGACCGGAATGACGCGCGACACCATGGCAAGTGCTCCTTGATATGTTTGCGCAAACATAAACAGTTTCAAACGGATACTCAACGCAGGAAAGGGTCCGCGGCGGCGGCTTATGCCACTGCTTATCACAAAGGCGTCAAACCGGGATAGATGCTCTTTCTATCAAAGACTTGCGGTTCTAGGTCTAGTCACGGCACAAGTCCGCTGCACGGCTATAACAAACGGAAATACCTTCGATGAAAGACCTCGCAAATCTGGGCAAGTTTCAGGACCCCGATGTCACCGCCAAAGGCGAGGCCCGGGCGCGTGTCGCCCTCTCCAACCCCGAGACGCTGTGGTTCAACACCGGCACGCTGTGCAACATCGCCTGCACGAACTGCTATATCGAAAGCTCGCCCACCAACGATGCGCTGGTCTATATCACCGCCAACGAGGTGTCGGACTACCTTGACCAGCTTGAGGCGCGCGACTGGAACGTGCGCGAGATCGCCTTTACCGGGGGCGAGCCGTTCATGAATCCCGAATTTCTGGACATGGTCGGGCGCAGCCTGGTGCGCGGCTATGACGTCCTGATCTTGACCAACGCCATGGCCCCGATGATGCGCCCCAAGGTCAAGGACGGCTTGGTCGAACTGGTCGAGACCTATGGGGACAAGCTGACTTTCCGGATCAGCGTCGATCACTACGCCCCCCACATTCACGACGCCGAACGCGGCGTGGGCACGTTCGAAAAGACGCTGGCGGGCATCAACTGGCTGTCCTCGATCGGGGCGCGCCTCGCCGTGGCGGGGCGCATCGAGATGGCAGAAAGCGAGGATGAGGCGCGCGATGGCTACGCTTCCCTTTATGCCACGCATGGCTGGGACATTGACGCGTTCAACCCCGGTGCGACCGTCCTGTTTCCCGAGATGGACGCGCGGGTCGAAGTCCCCGAAATCACGACACAATGCTGGTCGATCCTGAACAAGCACCCCGAGGCAGTGATGTGCTCGTCCTCCCGCATGGTGGTGAAGCGTAAAGGCGCGGAGGCACCTGCGGTTCTAGCCTGCACCCTGCTGCCTTATGATCCGCAATTCGAGCTCGGCGCGACACTGGCAGAGGCCGAGGGCGACGTACCGCTCAACCATCCCCATTGCGCCAAATTCTGCGTGCTTGGCGGGGCGTCCTGTTCGGCCTGATCGCGGCCCGTTTCTACACGCAACTCCCACACTGGCGTGCGCCGCGAGGTGCGCCTTTGGCGTACGACGGCTTCGATCCGCCAACAGGCATTGCACCTTATATGCTGTATCTGTTAGGGTGACCCCCAAGATATAGACCCCACATATAAACGGGCTGCCTCACGTGAACGACACGCCACAACCCCCTGAAAACGATGATGAAATGATCCCCGAACGGCCCGAATACGACGGGCCGACGGTTTCAATCGAACACGAGATGCGCACGTCCTATCTGGACTACGCGATGTCCGTCATCGTCAGCCGCGCCATTCCCGACCTGCGCGACGGTCTGAAACCGGTGCATCGCCGCATTCTTTACGCCATGCACGAGACGGGGAACACGCACGACAAATCCTACCGCAAATCCGCCCGACCTGTCGGCGACGTGATGGGGAAATATCATCCCCACGGCGACTCCGCGATCTATGACGCGCTGGTGCGCATGGCGCAGGATTTTTCCATGTCGCTGCCGCTGCTCGATGGCCAGGGCAACTTTGGCTCGATGGACGGCGATAACCCGGCGGCCATGCGCTATACCGAGGTGCGGATGGACAAGCCTGCAGCCTTCGTGCTGGCCGACATCGACAAGGACACCGTTGATTTTCAAGACAATTATGACGGTAAGGATCGCGAACCCACGGTTCTGCCCGCCCGTTTCCCCAACATGCTGGTCAACGGGGCTGGCGGCATCGCCGTAGGCATGGCCACCAACATTCCGCCTCATAACTTGGGCGAAGTGGTCGACGCCTGCCTGGCACTGATCGAAGACCCTGATCTTAGCTCTGAGCAGTTGATCGACTATGTGCCCGGACCCGACTTCCCCACCGGTGGGATCATGTTGGGCCGCTCCGGCGCACGCAAAGCCTATCTTGAGGGGCGCGGATCGGTCATTGTGCGATCCAAGACCCGCGTTGAAGAGATCAGGAAAGACCGCTACGCCATTGTTATTGATGAGATTCCCTATCAGGTGAACAAGGCCACCATGATCGAGCGGATCGCCGAAGCGGCCCGCGACAAGAAAATCGAAGGCATCGCCCACGTCCAGGATGAATCCGACCGCAACGGTGTGCGTGTCGTGGTCGAGCTGAAGCGCGACGCCACCGCCGAGGTGGTGTTGAACCAACTGTTCCGCTTCACCCCCATGCAAGTCTATTTCGGCTGCAACATGCTGGCCCTGAATGGGGGACGCCCCGAACAACTAACGCTGCGCCGTTTTCTCACTAGTTTCATAGGCTTCCGCGAGGAAGTTGTTGCCCGCCGCACCGCGTTTGAGTTGCGCAAAGCGCGCGAGCGCAGCCACATCCTGTGCGGGCTGGCCGTCGCCGTCACCAATATCGACGAGGTGGTGGCCACCATCCGTCAATCCGCAGATGCTGCCGAGGCGCGCAGCCGTCTGATGGAACGCCGTTGGCCTGCGGAATCGATCCTGCCCTATATCGCGCTGATCGACGATCCGACCCACACCGCGAACGAGGACGGCACCTATAACCTGTCCGAAACGCAAGCCCGCGCGATCCTTGAACTGCGCCTGCAACGCCTTACTCAGATCGGGGTCAAGGAAGTCACCGACGAACTTGAAGAATTGGCCGGTAAGATCAAGGAATACTTGGAGATTCTGGGATCACGCGAACGCATCATGGGCATCATCGCCGCCGAGTTGACCGAAACGCGTGAGCTGTTCGCCGTCCCCCGCCGCACCGAGATCGTGGACTGGTCCGGCGACATGGAAGACGAGGACCTGATCGAGCGCGAGGATATGGTCGTGACCGTCACCTCGGGCGGCTACATCAAGCGCACGCCGCTGGCCGATTTCCGCAGCCAGAAACGCGGCGGCAAGGGTGTGTCCGGCATGCAGACCAAGGAAGAGGACGTGATCACCACCCTCTTTGTCGCCAACACGCACACCCAATTGCTGTTCTTTACCACCGACGGCATGGTCTACAAACTCAAGACCTGGCGTTTGCCGCAAGGCGGTCGCACCTCCAAAGGCAAGGCGATCATCAATATCCTGCCGATCCCCCAAGGGGTCAGCATTGCCGCGATTATGCCGGTGGACCGGGACGAAAAGGAATGGGATGATCTGCAGGTGGTCTTTGCCACCTCGGCTGGAACCGTGCGCCGCAACAAGCTGTCGGATTTCACCAACGTCATGCGCAACGGCAAGATCGCGATGAAATTCGAGGACGAACACGCCGAAACCACCCTGATCAATGCGCGCATTGCCTCCAACGATGACGATGTGATGCTGGTTACGAACTCGGGCCGCGCCATCCGCTTCCCGGCAACGGATGTGCGCGTGTTCAACAGCCGCGCCAGTGTCGGGGTGCGTGGTATCAAGCTGAACGGGGCCGACAAGGTCGTGTCGATGTCGATCATCCGCCACTTTGACGCGACCAGCGATGAGCGCGCTGCATATCTGAAAATGCGCAGGGCCGTCGCAGGGTTGGCGGACGATGTTGATGTGTCGGATGAAGAAGAAACTGACGCCAACGCCACCATCGACCAGACCCGCTATGCCGAAATGTCGGCGGCAGAGAACCTGATCCTGACGATCACGGCCAAGGGCGCGGGCAAGCTGTCCTCCAGTCACGACTACCCGGTGCGCGGCCGCGGCGGGCTTGGCGTCACGGCGATGGACAAGGCCATGCGCGGCGGTGACATCGTCGCCTCGTTCCCGGTCGAGATGGACGACCAAATCATGCTTGCCACCTCCAAAGGCCAGTCGATCCGGGTGCCCGTCGAGGGCATCAGCTTCCGCTCGCGCAGCGCAGGCGGCGTCAAGGTGTTTGACACCGGCAAGAACGAGGAAGTCGTGAGCGTCGCCTGGATCGCGGATCAGGGGGATGAGGAGGACGGGGCCGAGGGCTGATCACTTCCAGCCGATAATAGCCTCTGACGCGGGCACCGGAACGTACATCAAATCCACCAGGTCCGCACTCACTATCCCTTTGCACTGAGGCGTCGCGCGTGCTTCGTTCAGTATCGCGGCCACTCTGTCCTCATCATAGGACGGACCGGTCGGGCACAAGTGTTGCACCCGGTCGTCTTTCGGGCAAATGGCCTGACGCAGTAGATAGGCACGCAAGGTCGGGCACAGCACTTCGGTTGCATAGTTGATCTCGCCGATCTGATCCCACGTCTCTTGCAGGTCTTCGTGATCGCGGAAGGCGTAGAATTCGGCCTGTCCTTCCTTGTGCCCCAAGTAAATATCCAACGCGATGCTGGGCTTGTCGGCGTAAGCGATCGCGTTCTCAAAGGCGGCATCGACCTCGAAGAGATATCGATTGTCGTCCGCATAGCTCATCTGGATGGCATAGTCCCCCCAGGTTGCACCCGACAGTGGGGTCAGGATCAGACGGCGGCCCATAAATTCCAACAGTTGCAGTTGCCTGCCGAGTTCCCGCGCGCGCTCTTCTGCAAGGTTGAGGATCTCCGGTTTCTTGTCCACAACGCGCACACCGACATTCGGGTCATGCACGACCTCGAAATCGGGCTGAAAGGCGACGCCTTGGACGATATGCATCAGCTTGGCGTTGTAGGGATCCTCCTCCAGAAACGCCTCGGCCTTGGTCAGATGCGCCTTCTTGAACCGCCGCGTGATCGCGTGGCGGCTGTGCACGTGGCTGATCTTTTGCGAAAACCGTCCGGCGATGTCGAACATCTGCATGAACTGGTACACGTCGCCCTCAAATGTCAGCAACGTCTCTTCGAGCCAGTCCACTTGTGCGGTCGTCAGCCGCGCCACCGGATAGGCGTTCACCAAGGCATGGGCCCGCGCGATGACCAGTGTCAGATCGTCTGGGTCGTAACCGGGCCTGACCGCGTAATCGACCCCGTATGCTGTACCGTAATGAGCCTGAGTATAGATCTCGCATTTGGCGGTCGCATCGGGTTTGACCATCGGCCCGTAGGTCAGACACAGCGCCGAGAGGACTTGGTCTCCGCGCCGTCCGAGCAATGGCATGGCCCGCTGCAACGATCCCCAATTCGGATCGCGCATCATCACGTCATGCAGTTCCTGCGCCGGATTTCCGATGCGCGCATCATGGGCAAACATGCGCAGCACAGCATCTGACACCGGGATCAGGGTCGGTTTGAGCGCCAGTGCCCGCAGGGCGTGATCGACGGCGGCATTGCGCATCGTGGTCAGCCGGTCCACCTCGCGATGTTCGAGCCATTGGATCTGATAGGCCTCGTGCCAGATGCTCCAGGCCCGCGCGATCTGTGCATTCGCGTTGTCGGGGGCATCTTCGACCCATTTGCGCACAAAACGCGCGGTCTGCGGGTGCGTGCGTGACAGGTTGATAAACAGATCGCGGATGCCATCGGCGCTCAGCGTGCCCTGGCCGACGGCCTCGTGCGCCTCGTTCAGAAACGCATCCACGCCGACCCGATCATTGTCGCGCACCAGCGCGATCAGCGTGTTGTGGTCAAACTCTCCCGCCACCGCAGGCGTGACCGCCATCACCAGCCCCAAAATCATCGCGCGCAGCATATCCTGCCCCTTTCACAACCTCAGATTGATGCAGGGGTACGCGGTGAATATGTGAGTGATAGGGCCAAACCGTGCCGAAACCGTCGCGATCAGAGCCCGTAGATATCAGCGAACTTCGCCTCGAGATAGGCCAGCAATGGCGCGGGCCCCGGGGTCATACCGCTGGCCCTTTCGATGACCTCGCGCGGGGCATAAAGTCCGCCGTGGGTCTGCAGATTGTCCCTTAGCCAGCCTGTCGCCGCCGAGGTGTCCCCCTGCCCCAACTGCGCGTCCAGATCGGGCAACGCCCCCCGCATCGCCTCGTTCAGACAGCCCGCATAGACATTGCCGAGCGAGTAGGTCGGGAAATACCCGAACAGCCCCACGGACCAGTGCACATCCTGCAGGACCCCGTTCGAGGGCTTGTCGACGGCATATCCGAAATCCGCCTTGAACCGGTCGTTCCAAGCCGCCTCCAGATCGCCGACCTGCAAATCACCCGTCATCAGCGCGCGTTCCAGATCAAAGCGCAGCAGCACGTGTAGATTGTACTGCACCTCGTCCGCCTCGGTGCGGATATAGCCGTCGCTCACCCGGTTGACCGTGGCATAGAACGCATCCTCGCCCTCAATCCCGAAATCGCCGAACGCATCGCGCATCTGGCCATAGAGCCACCCTGTGAAGGCCCGCCCGCGTCCGATCTGGTTTTCGTAGATGCGGCTTTGGCTTTCGTGCACGCCCATCGACACGCCCGATCCAAGCGGGGTCAGCAGGTAGTCGGGGCTGATGTTCTGTTCGTAGCAGGCGTGCCCGACCTCGTGGATGGTGGAATAGAAGCAGTTGAACGGATCGGTCGGATTGGTGCGCGTGGTGATGCGCACATCAAGGCCGGAGCCGGAGGAGAACGGATGCACCGCCTTATCGATCCGCCCGTGGTTTGTGTCATAGCCAAAGGTCTGCGCCAGCAGCGCGCTCAGCTTGAGCTGTGCGGCTTCGTCGAATGTGCCCGACACGCCTTTCGGCGCGGGTTGATCGAGGATCGCGGCCCGCAAGGCGGTCAGGCCGGGGCGCAGCGCCCCGAACATCGCATCTAGATCGGCCGCCGTCGTGCCGGGTTCATAGTCAGCGAGCATCGCGTCATAGATGTCGCCCCCTGCCGCCAGCGCAGCCCCCTCCTGCCGCTTGAGGTCCACGACCTCGGCCAGGACAGGCAAGAAGGCGGCAACGTCATCGGCGGCCCGCGCCTCGGCCCATTTGCCTTGAGCGGTGGACGTCACCCGCGCCAGCGTCGCGGCAAGATCGGCGGGCACCTTCATTGCGCGCTCATAGCTGCGTTTGATTTCGCGCACATTGGCCGCGCCGACCGGATCGAGCGTCGCGCTGTCGATCGCCCCCAGCCAGTCCCCCACCCGCGGATCGGTGCGGCGGGCGTGCAACACACCCTCCATCGCTGCCATCTCTTCGGCGCGTTGGGGTGCCGCTCCGCGCGGCATGATCGTTTCCTGATCCCAGCCCAAGCGCCCCGCCACTTGGGACAAGGCTTGGGTGTCATGGCTGAACGCCATCAGATCGTCATAGGCGGTCATCTCAGACACTCCCTCGGATGGATGTGGATATGGGATAGGCGGCCAGGAAGCGCGCGCGCAGGATCAGCGCCCACAGGATCACGGCAAGGAACTGGTGCACAATCGCGATCTGCCATGGTGCGCCATAAAGGACGGTCACAATGCCCACTGCAATCTGCACCGCCATCGCGGCCATCACCGCGTTGAAGGCAAATCGCGTACGCCCATGGGCCGATTTGCGCCCGCGCTGCCAGACAACGACGGCAAAGGCAAACAGCAGATAGCCCGACACCCGGTGTACGAATTGCACAAGACCGGGGCTTTCAAACAAGTTGCGCCACCAGGGCTCGAACACAAAGGCGGTCGCGGGAAAGACCTGCCCGCCCATCAGTGGCCAGTCGGTATAGGTGCGACCCGCGTCGATCCCCGCCACCAGCGCCCCGATCAGAATTTGCAGGAAGGCAAAGTGCATCAGCCCCGTGGACATGCCGAACAGCCTGGTCTCGCGGGCCCGACGCGCCTGCATCAGGTCCCGCTCGCTCCGGCCCATGTGATAGATATACCAGGCGATGAAGCCGAGGATGACAAAGGCGAGGCCCAGATGTGTGGTAAGCCGATAGCTCGCCACGTCCACCACGCTTTCGCCCGAGGTCACGCCGCTCGACACCATCCACCACCCAATCGCGCCTTGCAGACCCCCAAGCAGCCCAAGTCCCAAGAGCGGCCATGTCCAGCCCACAGGGATTTGGCGGCGCAGCAGGAACCATAGGAACCCGAGCGCCCAGACCACACCGATCACCCGGCCCAACTGGCGATGGCCCCACTCCCACCAGTAGATAACCTTGAAATCCGACAGCTCCATCCACGCGTTTTGCAGGCGGAACTCGTCAATGGCTTGGTATTTGGCAAACTCACTGGCCCAGTCGGCGGCATTGAGCGGCGGGATCGCTCCGGTGAAGGGGCGCCATTCGGTGATCGACAGCCCGCTGTCGGTCAAACGGGTCAGCCCGCCCACGGCGATCATCGCGACCACCAGCGTGAACAACATCCACAGCCACACCCGGATCGCACCGCGCGCCCCGCCCCGGCCTGCATCGATGGCGCCAGCCTGTGCGACCGGCTTTTCGGCGCTGTCTACCTCTTCGAAAATGCTGCGCTTCTTCGCCATCTCTGCCTCGTCGTCCGCGTCGCCGGGCAACCTAGGCCCGCGCGCCGGATAGGTCCAGCGTCACCGCCGCGTCGCCCACCGGACCATCTGACGCAGCATGCCGTGCAGGGTCTGCACATCCGCGCGGGTCAGCGGCATCCGGCTCCACATATTGCGCAGGTTCAGGCGCATGGACTCGGCCTTGTGCTCGGGAAAGAAGAATCCCGCCTCGTCCAGCCGCTCCTCGAAATGGCGCGACAGGTGATGCACCTCGTCCTGGCTGGCCCATTGGCCACCTGCGAGTTCAGTGGTTTGCGCGGTGACCTCGCCCGACACCCGCATCCACTCATAGCCCACAAGCAGTACGCATTGGGCAAGGTTGAGCGAGGGAAACTCGGGGTTCACCGGCACCGAAATCAGTGCATTGGCCTGCGCGATGTCCTCATTCTCAAGGCCTGCGCGTTCGGGGCCGAACATGACCGCCACATGACCTCCGGCAGCGATCCGGGCGGTGGCATCCTTCATCGCCGCCTCCGGACTGAACACATCCTTGGTCAAATCACGCTGGCGCGCGGTGGTGGCATATACATAGGTGCAATCGGCCAGCGCCCCGGCCAGATCGGCGTGCACGGTCGCGCCGTCCAGCACGCGGCCCGCCCCGCTGGCCAGCGCAACAGCCGCCTGATTGGGCCAGCCATCGCGCGGATCGACAAGGCGCATCCGGTCCACGCCAAAGTTCAGCATCGCACGCGCGGCCATGCCGATATTCTCGCCCATCTGGGGCCGTGTCAGAACAAATGTCGGTGTCATGAGCGGCGTCTACCCGATCCTATCCGCAAAGGCCAATCCCTTCATTGTTCTGAAAAATATGCCCGCCGGAGGCATAAAAGTTGTCTTTCCGCCCCAACATCCGCTAGAGCCACGACCAACACAAAGGATGCGCCATGACCGAGACAGAGCAGCCCCCCGAACAGCCCCAACTCTATCTGCTGAGCCCGCATGTGATCGAGCTGTCGCGCTTTCCCGATCAATTGGGACGCGTGCTGGATGCCCACGCCGTCGCCTGTATCCGGCTGACCCTCGCCACCCGCGATGAAGACACCATCGCGCGCGCCGCCGATGCCTGCCGTGAGGTGGCCCATGCGCGGGACGTGGCGATTGTGCTGACAGACCACGTCTCGCTGGCCGAACGGTTGGGGCTCGACGGCGTACACCTCATGGATGCGGCCAAATCGGTACGCGACGCGCGCAAGACACTTGGGCCGGACGCCATCGTGGGCAGCAATTGCGGCACCTCGCGCCATGCGGGCATGTCAGCAGGCGAAGCCGGTGCGGACTACATATCGTTCGGGCCCATTAGCGGCATCGCGGATGAGGCCACAGCCCCCGATGATCTGTTCCAATGGTGGTCCGAAATGATCGAAGTGCCTTGTGTTGCCGAAGGGGGGCTGACGGCACACAGCATCGCCCGCCTGGCCCCCATGACAGACTTTTTCGGAATCGGAGAGGAAATCTGGGCCGCAGACGATCCCGCAGCGGCCCTGACCACCCTAACGGCGGCGTTAAAGTAGCGTCCGCTCGACCACCCAATAGATCGCGATAACCGCAATGATCAGCGACCCTGTCACCGACCAGGCGCGGAACATGACGGGGTACTCCGCCACCAGCTCCTGCACCCCTTCGAACTTGGCGCGCGCGGCGGCCTGACAGCCAAGCCACAGCGCAATCGCGGCCATCGCGATGACCGTCAGCTGCCCCAACTCGACACCGACGTTGAAGCCGATCAGGGCCGGGATGAACTGCGCCTCGGGCAGCCCGAACTCCCCCAACACGGATGCAAAACCCAACCCGTGCAACAGCCCAAAGCCGAACACGATCAGCGTGCGCCATTTGTTCAACCCACGGGCAAAGATGTTCTCAATCGCGACATAGACAATCGAGGCCGCAATCAACGGCTCGACAATGCTGCCGGGCACGTTCACCAGACCCAACGCGCCAAGGGCCAAGGTAACGGTATGAGCCAGCGTGAAGGCACTGACCTGCCACAAGAGCGGGCCCAACTGCGTGGAGAGAAAGAACAGCCCCAAAACAAATAGAATGTGATCCAGGCCCTTGGGCAGGATGTGATCAAAACCGACGGGGACGTAATCTGCGAAGGTGGCCCAGCCACCGGCCACATCGCCCCCTGCAACGGTAATCGGCCCGGAGGTATCACCGCCCAGAATGATCCCCGTGTAAGGCTCGCTCACCCCCTGCTGGCGCAGAACCAGATCGCCCGCGCCGTCCGGCCATGCGATCTCGACACTGGCGGCGGCATCAACAACACCTGTCAATTTCAGTTCCGATATGCGTGGCAATTCGAGGTCCGGCACCACAGGCACGGCAGCACCCTGCAAAGAGAGCGGCACAGGCGCGCCATCCACACGCACCAAAGGCAGTGCGTTCCATGTGGCCACCAGATCGTCCAGACGCGTGGCCAACTCTTCCGTGCTCAGCGCCCGCAAGTCATCATAGGCAGATGGGTTGTCGGCATTGTCGGTATCCTCGATCTCATCCAGATCAATGCCCGACAGTTGCGCCTCGACGTTTACGCGCATCTCGATGCTAACCGCACCATCCGCGACTGTGATATCCGCAATCGTGGGCACGACCTCGTGGGCCAGTGCAGCGCCTGCCGAAAGCACAAGCCAGATGCTTGACATCGCCGCCCAATGCCGCAGCTTGTGCAGTCGAATGAAAGAGGTGTTTTCCATGACTCTGCCCCGTTTTATCCTCGCGCTTTGGTGCGCGATTTGCGCGAGCGTTGCAACCGCTCATGAGTTCTGGATTGAACCGCAAGCCTATCAAGTCTCGTCAGCGGGAAAAATTGTGGCAGACCTCAAAAACGGGCAGGAGTTTGTCGGCACGTCCCTGTCCTATTTTCCGCGCAACTTTACCCGCTTTGACGTGGTCGTAGGCGATACCGTTCGCCCGGTCGAGGGGCGCATGGGCGACCGCCCTGCCCTCGATGTGCCCGCTCCGCTCGATGGCCTTGCGGTGGTGGTACATGAAACAACGCCGTCCTTTGTCACCTATAAAGAGTGGGCCAAGTTCCAGAAATTCGCGGATCATAAGGACTTCGCCAACATCAAGGCGCGTCACGCCGAAAACGGCTTTCCCGAACCGCCGTTCAAGGAACGCTACACCCGCCACGCCAAGGCGTTGGTCGGCGTTGGCGAGGCGCTTGGTATGGACCGCGCGCTTGGCCTCAAGACCGAGTTTGTGGCGATCACGAACCCCTATGCGGACGACTTTGACGGCGCCATGCAGGTGCAGGTTCTCTATCAGGGCGACCCGCGCGCTGACGCACAGGTCGAGGTGTTTGCCCGCGCCCCGGATGAGACGGTCGCCATCACCCTGCACCGCACGGATGAAGCCGGCATTGCCCGCATCCCCGTCAGCCCCGGATATGACTATCTGTTCGATGCGGTGGTGATCGCGCCGATCTCTGACAGCGAAGAAGCCGTGTGGGACACGTTCTGGGCCGCGCTGACCTTTGGGGTTCCTGCCCCCTAAGCCTTGCACCTTGGCCCCCGCCCCGTCACAACAAGGCCCATGAACGCCAGTCCTGACATCTTGTGTATTGGATCGGTCCTGTGGGACGTGATCGGGCGGTCGTCGCGCGCGATGCGGCAGGGGTCCGACGTGCCGGGGCATATCACGCGCCTGCCCGGTGGGGTGGCCCTGAACATCGCGATGACGCTGGCCCGCTTTGGTTTGACCCCCGCCTTGTTGACCGCCATCGGGCGCGATGCCGAAGGGGACGAACTGATCGCCGCCTGTGCCGCGCGCGGGCTGATCACCGATACCGTCTACCGCTCCGAAGATCTGCCAACCGACCGCTATATGGCCGTCGAAGGCGCGAATGGGCTGATTGCCGCCATTGCCGATGCGCATTCGCTGGAAACCGCCGGTGCCAAGATCCTGCGCCCGCTCACAGATGGCACGCTGGCAACCACCGATGATCCCTACCCCGGCCTCGTCGCGCTTGACGGCAACCTCACGCTCGAGCTGCTGCGAGAGATTGCGACCAGCCCGGTTCTGGCGCAGGCCGACTTGCGCGTCGCCCCCGCCTCGCCCGGCAAGGCAGAGCGCCTGGCCCCGTTTCTGAACGAAAGCCGCGGGACGCTCTATGTGAACCTCGAAGAGGCCGGATTGCTGTGCCAGCGCGCCTTTGACAGCGCCCCGGATGCAGCCCATGGGCTGATCGAGCGTGGCGCGGACCGTGTGCTTGTCACCGATGGGGGCGATATGGCCGCCGAAGGGACTAAGGATGGGCTGATCACCCACACCCCGCCTCAGGTGCTTGTTACGCGTGTCACGGGTGCGGGTGACACATTCATGGCGGCCCACATCGCCGCCGAAGGGCGCGGCGCGGACCGTGAAACGGCCCTGTCGGATGCCCTGACCGCCGCCGCAATCTATGTTTCAGGAAAGACCCCCGGATGAGCCAGTTTGCCCCCTCCCCATCTGTCGCTGCGGCCCTCGAGGCCGGCACGCCCGTTGTGGCGCTCGAAAGCACGATCATCACCCACGGTATGCCCTATCCGCAAAACCTTGAGGTCGCGCGACAGGTCGAGGCAGATATCCGCGCCGCAGGGGCCGAGCCTGCCACGATGGCGGTGATTGAGGGCACGCTGCATGTGGGGCTGACCGATGACCAGCTTGAGGCGTTGGCGCAAGCGCGCAATGTCGCCAAGCTCAGCCGGGCCGACATGGCCGCCTGCATGGCAAGCGGTGGCACTGGCGCGACGACTGTGGCCGCCACCATGATCGCCGCACATCTGGCAGGCATCAAAGTCTTTGCGACCGGCGGCATCGGCGGCGTGCATAAGGGGGCCGAGGGGTCGTTCGACATTTCCGCCGATCTGATGGAACTGGCCCAAACGCCGGTGACGGTGGTGGCCGCAGGGGCCAAAGCGATCCTCGACATCCCCAAAACGCTTGAGGTGCTGGAAACGCAAGGCGTGCCCGTCATTGCCTATGGGCAGGACCACATGCCCGCCTTCTGGTCGCGCAGCGCGGGGATAATGGCACCGCTGCGCATGGATGATCCGGCCACAATCGCGGCGGCCCATGTGCAACGCGCGGCCCTTGGCATTCCGGGCGGACAGCTCGTTGCCAACCCCATTCCGGCTGAGGCCGAAATCGCGCGCGATGTGCTAGCCCCCATCATCGCCACTGCGACCAAGGACGCCCAGACCCACGGGATCACCGGCAAGGGCGTCACCCCCTACCTGCTGCAACGCATCTTCGAGCTGACCGAGGGGGCCTCGCTAACGGCCAACATCGCGCTGGTGCGCAACAACGCCCGGCTGGCCGCCGCAATCGCCACCCATTTGAGCGATCAGGCCCCGTCCGCCTGACGCCCATGCCCAAACCCCGCCGCAAGCCATTGTAGAGACTGGCCCGTTGGCCTACCTATCCCCCAGAGTTTAACGCGGAAATTGTATGAACACCCCCTTCGACCCAGAACCCCGCCGTCCCGGCCTGTTTTCGCGACTGCGGGCCTCGTTCCTGACAGGGTTGGTGGTCATCGCACCTGTGGGGCTGACGATCTGGCTGATCTGGACGGTGATCGGGTGGATTGACGGGTTCGTCTGGCCGCTGGTGCCGGGTGCATGGCAACCCGATGCGCTTGTGAACTATTGGCTGGGCAACCCGCGCTTTATCGAAGCCAACGGGGTGCGGATCGAAAACCCCGACTGGATTCGCGTGAACGTGCGCGGCGTCGGTGTGATCGTCTTCCTGACCTTCACCATCTTTATCGGATGGATCGCCAAGGGCTATATCGGCCGCTCGCTCATCCGTTATGCTGAAAGTCTGGTGGAGCGCACGCCCGTCGTCCGCTCGATCTATTCTGGGATCAAGCAGATTTCCGAGACGGTATTCGCCCAATCCGAACGCTCGTTCGAAAAGGCGTGCCTGATCGAATACCCGCGCCGCGGCATCTGGGCGATCGGCTTCATTTCGACCACCGCCAAGGGCGAGGTCAGTGAACGCGCAGGCAATGGCGGCGAGTTGCTGAGCATCTTTGTGCCCACTACGCCCAATCCGACCTCGGGCTTTCTGTTGTTCTTTCCGGCTGAGGACATCATTGAACTCGACATGACGGTCGAGGATGCGGCGAAACTGGTGATTTCGGCAGGGCTGGTTTACCCCAATGGCAAGGATCCGACGTTACCGCCTGAGTGACATTGGTACAGGAGCCGCAGGTCCGAGAGGCTCAGACCCGGTGCATCACAGCGCCGTCCATCCCCCATCCACGCTGATCGTCGTCCCGGTGATCTGATCGGCAGCGCTTGAGCACAGGAACACGGCGGTGCCGCCCATCTGTTCGGTCGTCGCGAATTCCTTGGACGGCTGACGTTTCAGCATGACGTTCTGGATCACCTCTTCGCGGCTCATGTCGTACTCGCGCATCGTGTCGGGGATCTGCTTTTCCACGATGGGCGTCAGCACGTAGCCTGGACAGATAGCGTTGGCGGTGATCGGCTCTTCGGCGGTTTCAAGCGCGGTGGTCTTGGTCAGCCCGACAATGCCATGCTTGGCCGCGATATAGGCGGCCTTGTAGGGCGAGGCCGTCAGCCCGTGCGCGGAAGAGATGTTGATGACCCGCCCCCACCCGGCGGCGCGCATCATCGGCAGCGCGGCAGCGGTCGTGTGAAAGGCCGAGCTGAGGTTGATGGCGAGGATCGCATCCCACTTGTCGACCGGAAACTCGGGGATCGGTGCCACATGCTGGATGCCTGCGTTGTTGATCAGGATATCGCAGGCACCCGCCTGATCGATCAGCGCACGGCATTGATCGCCCTTGGACATGTCGCCCTGGATGTAGCGGGTGTTCGTGCTGGTCGCATCCGCGATGTCGCGGGCCAGCGCGTGGTCCTCTTCAGTGTCGGTGAACGAGTTCAGCACCACATCCGCCCCCGCCCGCGCCAGTTCCCACGCCATGCCCAGACCGATCCCGGAATTGGAGCCCGTGATGACGGCTGTTTTGCCGCCAAGTGAGATTTCAAATGCCATGGTGCCGCTCTCCTAATCGACTGTTGCGCGCAGCATGTCACGGGGAGCCCACAAGCGGAATGGCGGGATGGTCCAGCATGGCTCGGGGTCAAAAAAAAACGCCAGCACGAAGCTGGCGTTAAGTTATTGAGGCAGGTTTCATACAGGCAAGAAACCTATCGAGCAGTGCCCTTGTTATACGCAATGCCGCGCAAAGAGTCCAAGCTAAAAGTTTGATAATGCGTAAAGGTCCGCGCATCGCTATTGTTAACAAAACAAGGGCAGACAGGGATTGTTGACGAAATGGCACTCGATTTTTTCCACTTTGAGCGGGTCAAAAAATGCACCCGGGGCGCGATTCTGGCCGGGCTGGTCGCTGCCCCGGGGTACATACTAGCAGAGCCACAACATGGCATAGCTATGTATGGCGACCCACTACTGCCACCGGATTTTGTGTCTCTTCCCCATGCGAATCGTGATGCGCCCAAAGGTGGGTCGATTACGCTGGCCAACACGGGCAGTTTTGATTCGCTGAACCCTTACATACAGAAAGGCAACGTGCCCTGGCAGCTCCGTTTCTTAACACATGAAAGCCTGATGGGCCGGAACCGGGGTGAGCCATTTGCGCTTTACGGCTTGCTCGCCGAATCGATTGAGACGGACGAGGCGCGCACCTGGGTCGAATTCACCCTCCGCCCCGAGGCGACATTTTCGGATGGCAGCCCCGTCACGGTCGAGGATGTGATCTGGTCTTACGAAACCCTCGGTACCCAAGGTCACGGCCGCTATCGCAGCCTGTGGGACCAGATCGAGAGCCTTGAGCAGACGGGCGAGCGCAAGGTCAAGTTCACCTTCAACGCCGACAACCGCGAACTGGCCCTGTTGGCGGGAATGCGCCCCATCCTCCAAAAAGCGCAGTGGGAGGGGAAGGATTTCGCCGCCGCCACGATCAATGACGTGCCCATCGGGTCAGGTGCCTATGTGATCAGCGATTTCGAGGCGGCGCGTAGTGTCACCCTCACCCGCAACCCCGACTATTGGGGGGCCGACATCAACTTCATGCGCGGCACCTTCAATTTCGACGAGATCACCATCGACTTCTACGGCGACGGTGATGTGGTATTCGAGGCGTTCAAGGCTGGTGACGTGTCGGCCATCCGCGAATTCAACGCCGAGACATGGGCGAGCCAGTACGATTTCCCCCGCGCCGCTGCGGGCGACGTGGTCAAGACCGAGATCGCGCATCAGAAACCTTCGGGCATCACCGGCTTTGTGATGAACACCCGCCGCGCGCCCTTTGACGACTGGCGCGTGCGCGAGGCGCTGATCACCGCCTTCAACTTCGAATATATCAACGACACGCTGACCGGCGGCGCACAGCCGCGCATCACCTCCTACTTCTCGAACTCGCCGCTCGCGATGGAGCCCGGCCCCGCCAAAGGCCGCGTGGCCGAGCTGCTGGCCCCGTTCAACGGCAATCTGCTGCCCGGCGTGATGGAGGGCTACGAGATGCCTCAAAGCGATGGCACCTTGCGCAACCGCGCAGGATTGCGCCGCGCCTTGGCGCTGATGGAAGAGGCCGGGTGGACCACTCAGAACGGCAAGCTGTCGGATGCGGACGGCAACCCGCTGACCTTCACCATCCTGCTCGATCAGCAACGCACCGAAGATCGTGCGATTGCAGACCTTTACACGCAAGCTCTCACCCAGATGGGGATCACTGTCGATACCGATCTGGTGGACGGCGCGCAATTCACCGCGCGCACCTCGACCTTCGATTTCGACATGACTTATCACCGGCGTGCCATGTCGCTCAGCCCCGGCAACGAGCAGTTTTTCTATTGGGGTTCGGAAGCCGCCGATCAGGAGGGCACGCCTAACCTGATGGGCGCGAAGGACCCGGCCATCGATGCGATGATCGAGACGATGCTGGCCGCCACCAGCCGCGAGGAGTCCATCGCCGCCACCCGTGCGCTCGACCGGCTGCTGACGGCGGGACGCTATGTGGTGCCGTTCTGGCAGTTCACCACGGGTCGCATCGCCCATATCGCCGAGATGAAATACCCGGACGTGATCCCGATCTATGGCGACGGGCCGGACT
The DNA here is from genome assembly GCF_947494755.1 of uncultured Tateyamaria sp. Classification (GTDB taxonomy): domain Bacteria; phylum Pseudomonadota; class Alphaproteobacteria; order Rhodobacterales; family Rhodobacteraceae; genus Tateyamaria. The sequence goes on along the minus strand of NZ_CANLVZ010000001.1, from coordinate 327,271 downwards.
GGATGCCGCAATTCTGGTGGTACGAAGAGTAAGCGCATGATCCACAAGCTGTGGGCCGAGGGGATCGGCACCGCCCTGCTGCTGATCGGTGTGGTCGGCTCGGGCATCATGGGCGCGGCGTTGGCGGGTGGAAATACCGCCATCGCGCTGCTGGCCAATGCGATTGCGACGGGCTGTATCCTCTATGTCATCATCACGGTGCTGGGGCCGATTTCACGCGCGCATTTCAACCCGGCGGTGACCCTGGCCTTTTGGCTGCGCGGAGAGATCACGACGCGGCCTGCGCTGATGTATGTTGCGGTGCAGATCACCGGAGGCATCCTCGGGGTCTGGGCCACCCACGCGATGTTCGATCTGCCGATCCTGCAGACCTCCGAAACGCTGCACCGCACCGGCCCCGCGCAGTGGTGGTCAGAGGTGGTGGCGACATGGGGCCTGCTTTTCGTGATTTTCGGCGGGCTGCGATCGCGCCCTGACGCTGTGCCCACGCTCGTCGCGCTTTACATAACGGGAGCTTACTGGTTCACGTCTTCCACCAGTTTCGCCAATCCGGCGGTGACCATCGCGCGCAGTCTTTCGGACACGTTCGCCGGCATCTATCCAGGCCATGTCCTTGGGTTCATTGCCTTTCAACTTCTGGCTGTCGGGCTGGCCCACCTGACCTTGCGCAAACTCTTTGACCGCCAAGGTTGATCCGTCACCAAATCGACATATAACCCAACCTGTGCGCAGCGGCGCGGCATTATGGGAGATGCAGCGCCACCCACACCGGCCAGTTGGCCGGACCACATGAGACGGGGGACGACAATGACCTGGAGTGACCTGACCCGCGATTGGGCGGCAAGTTACCGCGCGCTCTGCGCCGAATTTCCACATCTTGAGCCGAGCGCCATGCCATTTCTGAAAGCTGATCAGGACCGGTTTGAAAGCTATCTGGCGGCCACGCATGACATGAGCCTCAAGGATGCACAGCGCGCGTTTGATGCGTATCTGGATCGGATGGCAGCATTGCAAACTGCCTAAGCGATTATGCCAGTGAGGTGACCCACAGGATCAGCGCGTCGTCGTCACTGGCCGAGACCACATTGTGCCCCATGGTCGCGTCATAATAGGCACTGTCGCCGCGGCGCATTTCGACCGGTTCGTAGAACTCGGTGAACAGCTTGATCACGCCTGTGAGCACGTACAGAAATTCCTCGCCGTCATGGCGCACCCACCCGTCAAATTCATCCATCGAGCGCGCGCGCACTCTGGCACGATAGGGCAACATCTGTTTCTTGGTCAGGGTTTCGGCGAGCAACTCGTGCTCATAGGTAACCGTGGCTTGGGCGTTGCCCTCACCTGACTTCGTGACCGCCATGCGCCCGTTGATCTGGCCACTTTCGGGAGGCGTGAACAGTTGCGGCACTGAAATCTCAAGCCCCACGGCCAGCTTTTTCAACGCCTCATAGGTCGGCGACATCTGCCCGTTCTCGATCTTGGACAGGGTCGAGCGGGCAAGCCCCGCCTGCCCCGCCGCTTGTTCCAGCGTCCAGTCGCGGGCTTTGCGCAATTCGCGCACGCGGGCACCCAGATCAAGCGGTTCGGCCACGTCCGCATGGCCCGTGGCGCGGGCGATCTGGATCAGGGATTTGGGGTCTTTTCCTTGCATGTCCGACTCTATAGGACGCCGTCCGCAGGCTTGCAACGTCCGCCCCCGCGCACTAGCGATACGTTATGCGCAGCCTTTACGACACGGGCCCTGCGGCCCCCTGCCCTGACCCGTTCAACATGGCCGCGTATGTGCTCGCCCATGCCGACGTGCTGGCCGACAAAGTGGCCGTGTCGGTGCTTCTGCCAGACGGGGTCCAAACGCTGACATATCGGGCGCTGAAGGCGGCGGTGCTTGGCACCGGGGCCGGGTTTCTGCGGGCCGGGTTTGCCCCGGGTGACACCGTGCTGATGCGCCTTGGCAATACGGTGGACTTTCCCATCGCCTACCTCAGCGCGCTGGCCGTTGGGCTGGTACCAATCCCGACATCCGCAGCCCTGACTTCCGCCGAGGTGGCTGCGATCATTGCGGAGCTGAACCCGCGCGTGGTCCTGCGCGACCCCCATGTGGCCTCGGCAGCCGGCGCGCCCGAGATCGGGCTGCAGACGCTGCGCGAGATGCGCAAACAGCCCCCCGCGGCGTGGCATATGGGCGATCCGGATCGGCTCGGCTATGTGATTTACACCTCTGGCACCTCAGGCACGCCGCGCGCGGTGGGTCATGCGCACCGCGCGATCTGGGCGCGCCAGATGATGCACGACGGCTGGTATGGGCTGACCCAATCGGACGTGATGATGCATGCAGGTGCCTTCAACTGGACCTATACGCTTGGGACCGGGCTGATGGATCCGTGGTCAGTGGGCGCAACGGCACTGATCCCCGGTCCTGGCACGACACCCGACATGCTCGGCGGGTTACTGGCCCGACACCGCGCCACGATCTTTGCGGCTGCCCCTGGCGTCTACCGGCAGATGCTGGGGCGCAGCGCCTTGCCTGCGATGCCCGCCCTGCGTCACGGGCTGAGTGCAGGGGAAAAGCTGCCGCCCACCACGCACACCGCATGGGCAGATGCGACCGGCACGCCGCTTTTTGAAGCCTATGGGATGTCGGAATGTTCCACCTTCATCTCGGCCTCGCCCGCGCATCCCGGCACGCCCGAGACCTTGGGGCGTCCGCAGCCGGGGCGACGCGTGGCCATCGTGGATGACGCAGGGCCAGTGCCGCGCGACACGCCCGGCGTGATCGCCATACACCGCTCCGATCCGGGGCTGATGCTGGGCTATCTGAGCCAGCCGGATGAGACGGCAGCCAAGTTTCAGGGCGACTGGTTCCTGACCGGCGATATCGGCGAAATGGACCGTGAAGGGCAGATCACCTATCTGGGCCGCAATGACGATCTGATGAATGCGGGCGGCTACCGGGTCTCTCCGCTCGAGGTCGAAGCCGCACTGGCCAACGCGCCCGGGCTTGGGGCGGTTGGCGTTACTCAGATCGAGGTCAAACCTGGAACCCGCATCATCGCCGCCTTCTATACCGGCCCCCACCCACTGGACGAAACGGACCTGCGCGCCTATGTGCAGGACAAGCTGGCGCCCTACAAACACCCGCGCGCCTATGTTCATCTGCAATCCCTGCCCACAGGGGCCAACGGCAAGTTGCTGCGCCGTCGCCTGCACCTGTTCTGGCCCTCAACGAAAGCGCCCTGATATGGCTGATCCCATCAAACTCGACATCATGTCCGACCCGATCTGCCCGTGGTGCTATATCGGCAAGGCACATCTGGACCGAGCACTGGCGGCCCATCCCGACCACCCGTTCGTCATCGAATGGCATCCGTTTCAGCTCAATCCCGACATGGCCGCTGAGGGAATGGACCGGCGCGCCTATCTTGAGGGCAAGTTCGGCGGCAAGGAGGGCGCGGTGCGCGCCTATGCTCCCGTTGTGGAACACGCAGAAAAGGCCGGTCTCAAGATTGACTTCGAAGGGATGAAGCGCACGCCCAACACGCTTGATGCCCACCGGCTGATCCACTGGGCCGGGATCGAGGGGAAACAAACCGCCGCCGTATCGGCTCTGTTCAAGGCGTATTTTGTCGACACCCGCGACATCGGGGATCACGAAGTGTTGGCCGACATCGCCGACAGCATTGAGATGGACGCCGCCGTGGTGTCCAAACTGCTCGCCTCGGACGCTGACCGGGCCGACATCGCAGCCCGCGATGCGCACAGCCGGCAGATGGGTGTTAACTCGGTACCGACCTTTATCGTCGGTGGCAAACACGCGGTGCCCGGCGCACAGCCGCCCGAACTTTGGGCCAAAGTGATCGCTGAGTTGCAAGAAACCGCCGACTGACCCTACGTAAACCGCTAAAATTTTTACCAATCAGGCAACTTTCAACCTCTGATCGTTGCCAATCGGTGTATAGACCCACAAAGTGACGCCAACGCGCGTCGCCGCCTTCTTGCATCGAGGACATCGCTTCCAATGACCAGCCCCCCCGGCCAACGGGCGAGTAAGCCGGAATTCATCGCGCTGATGGCAATGATGTTTGCCACGATTGCGTTTTCCATTGACGCGATGCTGACCGCGCTGCCCGCGATAGCGACCGACATCGCGCCGGGCGGGGTCGAGCAGGCGGCGCTGATCATGACCATGTTTTTGGTCGGCATGGGCATCGGGACATTCATCACGGGGCCTCTTTCGGACGCTATTGGGCGCAAGCCTGTGGTCTATATCGGGCTTGCCATCTATGCGCTTGGGGCGGTGCTGGCGTGGATCGCCCCCACTCTGGAGTTGATGCTGGCGGCCAGGATCCTGCAAGGGCTTGGGGCCGCCGGGCCGCGTGTTGTGTCAGCTGCGATCATCCGCGATCTATACAGCGGGCGCGGCATGGCGAGCATTCTGTCCCTGACGATGATGGTGTTTCTGCTGGTGCCTGCCGCCGCACCGCTGGTGGGGTCCTGGATCGCCGCGGCCTTTGGCTGGCGCGCCATTTTCCCGTCCTTTGTGCTGTTTGCGCTGATCATCCTGATCTGGTTCGCCACCCGCATGTCCGAGACGCTGCCGCCCGAAAACCGCCGCCCAATGCGACTGCCTCTGATGGCGGATGCGGTCCGTCAGATGTTCGCCCACCCCACCGTTCGGCTGTCGATCTTCGTGCAGACACTGATGCTGATGATCCTGTTTTCGATCCTGACCATGGTGCAACCCATCTTTGAGGTGACCTTTGATCGGGCCGAGAGTTTTCCATGGTGGTTCGGCGCTATCGCTTTGGCCTCGGGGGTGTCGAGCCTGCTCAACGCCGCCATTGTGGGCCGTTTCGGGATGCGTCGCCTTGTGACATGGGCGCTGGCCGCACAGCTGATTATTTCTGGGGTCTTCGTGATGTGGATGATGGCGGATCTGCCGGGGCTCTTTGCGTTCTACATCTTCTGGCAGTGGGGCGTGATGTTTCAGGGCGGGCTCACCGTCGCCAACCTCAACGCCATCGCGATGGAGCCGATGGGCCACATCGCGGGCATGGCCGCATCCGTGATCGGCGCGGTGTCGACCGTGCTTGGCGCGGCGCTGGCCTCGCCCATTGGCATGCTCTTTGACGGGACCCCCATGGCGCTTGTGGCCACCGTGCTGGTCGCCTGCATCGTCGCCTCGGTGATGATGCAGTACATGCGTCGTGCGGAAAAAGCGCAGATGGCTTAGGCTTTCGCCTTCTTCTTTTTCTTCTTGGCGTCGATCACCTTTTCGGCCAGATCACGGGCGATGGCAAAGCCGCCCTTGATCTTGTCCGCGTCCGATTTCCAGTCGCGCCGCACCACGATCTTGTTGTCCTTGACCTTGGCCAAGCCCCTCTGATCGTTGATGAATTCGACCAATCCCTGGGGTGAGGCGAACTTGTCATTGTGGAACTGGATCGTCGCCCCTTTCGGCCCGCCGTCGAGTTTGGCGATGCCTGCGCGCTTGCACATCGCCTTGATACGCACGACCAGCATCAGCGTGTTCACTTCCTTCGGCAGAGGCCCGAACCGATCGATCAACTCGGCAGCGAACCCTTCCAACTCAACCTTCGTGCTGAGGCCAGACAGGCGCCGATAGAGCCCCAGACGCACATCCAGATCGGGCACGTACTCCTCGGGTATCAGCACGGGCACCCCGAGGTTGATCTGCGGGGCCCACTGTTCGTCGCCATCGATGATGCCTTCGGTCTCACCCGATTTGATCTTGGCAATCGCCTCTTCCAGCATGGATTGGTAAAGCTCGAAACCCACATCGCGCATCTGGCCTGATTGTTCTTCGCCGAGCAGGTTGCCCGCCCCGCGAATGTCGAGGTCTTGTGAGGCCAGCGTGAACCCGGCCCCGAGCGTGTCGAGGCTGCCAAGCACGCGTAGCCGCTTTTCTGCTGTCGCTGTGAGTTTCGCGCGCGGTTTGGTCGTCAGATACGCATAGGCGCGGGTTTTCGAGCGGCCCACCCGCCCCCGGATCTGGTAAAGCTGCGCGAGGCCAAACATGTCGGCGCGGTGGATTACCATCGTGTTGGCCGTCGGAATGTCGAGGCCGGATTCCACAATTGTCGTGGCCAGCAGCACGTCGTATTTGCCGTCATAAAACGCGTTCATGCGGTCATCGAGTTCACCCGCCGCCATCTGCCCATGCGCGATCACATAAGTCAGTTCCGGCAGTTGATCCTTTAGAAATTCCTCAATCTCGGGCAGGTCGCTGACGCGCGGCACCACATAAAAGGACTGCCCGCCGCGATAGTGCTCGCGCAGCAGCGCCTCGCGGATCGTAACCGCGTCGAATTCGGACACATAGGTGCGGATCGCCAGCCGATCCACGGGTGGCGTACCGATGATCGACAGATCGCGCACGCCTGTCAGGCTCAGTTGCAGCGTACGAGGGATGGGCGTCGCGGTCAGCGTCAGCACATGCACATCACTGCGCAATTGCTTAAGGCGTTCCTTGTGGGTGACCCCGAATTTCTGTTCTTCATCAATAACTAACAGGCCGAGGTTCATGAAGCGTACGCCCTTGGCCAGCAGCGCATGCGTGCCAATCACGATATCAGCGGTGCCGCGCGACATCGCCTCGCGGGTCGCACTCGCGTCCTTGGCGCTGACAAAGCGGCTGAGTTGGCGCACCTCGATGGGAAAGCCGCGGAACCGTTCGGCAAAGCTCTTGTAGTGCTGACGCGCAAGCAAGGTGGTGGGCGCAATCACCGCCACCTGCACACCTGACATAGCGGCCACAAAGGCGGCGCGCATCGCCACCTCAGTCTTGCCAAAGCCGACATCGCCGCAAATCAGCCGATCCATCGGGGCACCGCTGGTCAGATCGTCGATGACCGCGCCGATGGCCGCCAACTGATCGTCCGTCTCCTGATACGGAAAGCGCGCCGAAAACGCGTCCCACATGCCGGGGGGCGGCTCGAGAATGGGGGCCTTGCGCAAGGCGCGCTCGGCCGCGATTCGGATCAGCCGGTCCGCCATCTCACGAATGCGCTCTTTCAGGCGGGCTTTCTTGGCCTGCCACGCGCCGCCACCCAACTTGTCGAGCAACCCTTCCTCGTGCCCGTATTTGGACAGCAGTTCGATGTTCTCGACCGGCAGATAAAGCTTTGATCTCTCTGCATATTCCAGTAACAGACATTCGTGGGCAGCGCCAGCGGCGGTCACCACCTCCATGCCTTGGTAGCGCCCGATCCCATGGTCCACATGCACCACCAGATCACCGGGCGTGAGGCTTTGCGCTTCGGTCAGGAAATTCTCGGCACGGCGTTTGCGCGCGGGGCGGCGGATGAGGCGATCCCCCAACACATCCTGTTCCGAAATGACAGTGATGCCCGTTGCCTCGAACCCGTGTTCCAGCGCCCAGACGGCCAGATGCAGGCCGCGCTTGCCGATCCGGGTGGCGTCGGTGATGGGCACGGCCTCGGCCACGCCTTCGTCTTCGATGAGGCCTGTCAGCCGTTCGCGCGCCCCGTCCGAATAGCTGGCGATGACGACCGGTCCAACTTCAAGTTTCGCTTTTATATGCGCCGCCAATGCCCCGAAAAGGCTGATGCTTTCCTGCTGGCGTTCGGGCGAGAAATTGCGCCCGATCCGCCCGCCGGCATCGATCACGCCGGGGCCGGTCGCCTGCACAAGCTGGCCGAATTGCAGCACACGGGCATCCGCCACCGCCGCCGCCCAGGCCGCATCATCCAGGTAGAGCCCGCCGGGCGGTGCGGGTTTGTAAACCGAATCCATTTTTGAGCGGTTCACCATCGCCAACCGCCGCGTCTCGTACTGATCCTCAATGCTCTCCCACCGGGCCAGCCGCGAGGGGGTCACCTGTTCATCCAGCGAAGTCGTCGCCCCCGGCAAATAGTCGAACAGCGTGTCGAGATGGTCATGAAAGAAGGCCATCCAATGCTCGGCCCCTTGGGCCTTGCGCCCCGCACTGATCGCTTCATAGAGCGGATCGTCCGTGCCCGCCGCCCCGAATTCCAACCGGTAGTTCTGGCGAAAGCGGGTGACGGCGGCGTCGTCCAGAATGACCTCGGACACCGGTGCAAGTTCGATCATGTCGAGCTTTTCTGTGGTGCGCTGCGTCGCGGGATCAAAGCGGCGTGCGCCATCGAGCAGATCGCCGAACAGATCAAGGCGGACGGGGCCGAGGTCCCCGGGCGGATAGATGTCGATGATACCGCCGCGAATGGCATAATCCCCTGGCTCCATCACGGTCGGGCTTTGCACGAACCCCATGCGGACCAGAAAGGCGCGCAACGCCCCTTCATCCACACGGCTGCCCACGGTGGCGGTAAAGGCCGCCTCAGCCAGCAACGCACGCGCCGGCACCCGCTGTGTCGCAGCATTCAGTGTGGTCAACAGGATGAATTTTTCCGGCATCCCATGCACGAGGGCCGCCAGCGTCGCCATGCGCTGCGCCGAGATGTCCGCATTGGGCGACACCCGGTCATAGGGCAGGCAATCCCAGCCCGGAAACACCAGCACCGGCATGTCGGGCGCAAAGAACCGTAACGCCGCCTGCATCGCCGCCAGCCGCTTGTCATCGCGCGCCACATGCAGGACAGGGCCGCGCGCAGCGACCTCATCGAGGATCAGTTTGGCATCAAACCCCTCGGGCGCGCCGGATACGGTGACATGGTTCATGGACTAACGCCTATGGGGGAAACAGTATGGCGGAAACAGGACGTTTCAATTGGGGCTTCGGGCCGTGCTGTCAACCGCCGAAGGGGCCAACGGACAGGTTTTGGAACATCCCCCACAGCGCGGTGACGAAAATCGATACCATGCCCACGGCCTGCACCCATGTGCGGTGGCGGGTCAAACGGCGCCACAATGCCTCGCCCTGCGCCCCCTCGGCCTGGATCAGCCGCGCGGTGGACAGGTTGAGCGCCCCGACGATGGACAGGGGAAAGCCCAGTAAAAACACAGCCTGTGCAAATTCGACCTTGTAGACAAAGCCAAGCAGGCCAAGTGCTGTCAGGCTGAAACAGACAAAGCCCAGGGCCCAAAGCCCCGACACCTGCCCGATAAAGAGCAGACGATGGGTGTTGATGCGCACGAGATCCTCAAGATCCTCGGCCGATTGCCCCCCGTAGCGGCGCGCGCGGGCCACCATGTCAAAGGGCACGCCCAGCACCCAGTGGCTTGCCGTCGACCACACAACGGCCAGCGCAATCCAGAACCACAGGTTCGAGAACGAGCGCATGTCGATCAATTCCAAGATGTTGTCGTACCAGTTCACGCCTTGCCCTGTCGCCCCTGCCCCACTGTCGCAGATCTGCCGCGCTTGGGTATTTGACGCCCCTCTTAGCGCGCGCGCGCCGCGTGGCCAAGGGTTGCTGCGCGCAAAAATCCATGCCACCCATGAGGTGTCACTCAAACTGGACAGATACGATGCGCCCCACGACCGCCCCCTATCCCGCAACGCGCCTGCGGCGCACCCGCCAAAGTGCCGCGATCCGGGGCCTTGTGCGCCAGAACACCCTGACGGTCGATGACTTCATCTGGCCCGTTTTTGTGCGTGCAGGGACAGGAATCGAAGAGCCTATCCCCTCAATGCCGGGCGTCATGCGCCGATCCGTCGACAAGGTGGTCGAAGCCGCGCGCGAAGCCCACGATCTGGGTATCCCTGCGATCTGCATTTTTCCCTATACCGGGCTCGAAGAGCGCACCGAAGATTGCGCGGGCGCTTGGGATCCCGACAACCACGCCAACCGGGCGATCAGAGCCATAAAAGAGGCCGTGCCCGAGATCGCTATCATGACGGATGTGGCGCTCGATACCTACAACATCAATGGCCATGACGGCTTTGTCGAAGACGGCGAAATCGTGAACGACCGCACCATCGAGGCGCTGGTCAAGATGGCGCTGTCCCAGGCCGAGGCTGGGGCCGACATCATCGGCCCGTCGGACATGATGGACGGACGGATCGGCGCGATCCGCACGGCGCTCGAGAACGCAAACCATCAGAACGTGATGATCCTCAGCTATGCCGCCAAATATGCGAGCGCCTTCTACGGGCCCTTCCGCGATGCCGTGGGCGCCTCCGGCGCGCTGACCGGAGACAAGAAGACCTACCAGATGGACCCGGGCAATTCGGACGAGGCGATGCGGCTGATCGAACGGGATTTGAGCGAAGGCGCAGACATGGTCATGGTCAAACCCGGCCTGCCCTATCTCGACATCTGCCGCCGGGTGAAAACGGAATTTGGCGCACCGACCTTCGCATATCAAGTGTCCGGCGAATACGCGATGATCAAGGCGGCCAGTGACAATGGGTGGGTCGATCATGACCGGGTGATGATGGAAAGCCTTATGGCGTTCAAACGGGCGGGCTGCGACGGCATTTTGACCTATTTCGCCCCGGCCGCAGCCCGGCTGCTGAACGCCTGACAAGGGCGGAGGACACCTCCGCCTTACGGCATCCCGACCCTTCTTTTGACCCAAAATACCGCGGGGAGTCCGCAAGGACGGGGCAGAGCCCCTCAAATCAAAGACTCACGCGCTTGGCAGCAGGCCAAAGGCGCAAAAAACCCCAGCAGAAAGCCGCGCACCCCCCAACCCATAGTGACAAACCCGGTCAATCAGCGTAAGTTGTACACAAGCGTGGACCAACCACGCAGCAATGCAAAGCAGTACAGGCGGTTCAACATGACCCATAAAATTTTGTCGCGGCGCGCGTTCGCCGCAGGCGCACTGGCCAGCACGGGCGTGCTTGCCGCATGTGGCAACGGCGTCGGCGGACAAGGCTCCAACATCATCGACGCGCGCGTCTCAGCCACCCTCGACGAGATGTATCGCGCCTACCCCAACACCCGAAACCTCGCGCAAAAGGCCAATGGCATCCTCGTGATGCCCCTTGTGACCGAAGCGGGGCTTGGCTTTGGTGGTGCCTACGGGCGCGGCGCGCTTTTGATCGACGAGATCACCGTTGACTACTACTCGGTCGTCAAGGGCTCGGGCGGGTTGCAAATCGGTGCCCAGCAATTCGCGCATGTGCTGTTTTTTATGACCGAAGAGGCGCTGCTGAAATTCCGCCGCTCCCCGGGATGGGCCGCAGGGGGAGATGTGGAATATGTGTTCTCCGATCAAGGCGACGGGGTCGCTGCGGACACAACCACAGCGCTTTCGCCGGTTTTGGCGGCGGTCTTTGCACGGGCCGGTTTGCGGCTTGGGGCAACGCTTGAGGGCACCAAATACACACGCATCATTCCGTGATCAGGGGTCGGCGGGCGGGCGCATTTTGACCCCAGGGGGGTCAAAACAGTCCCGTCCCCCGACCAGACACCTTACCCAAGTGCCTTGAGGCGTTTGAACAGGCTTGACGTGTCCCACCGTCCACCGCCCATCTTCTGGACGTCCTTGTAGAACTGATCGACCAAAGCCGCCACCGGCAGGCTCGCGCCATTCTCATTGGCCGTATCAAGGCAGATGCCCAGATCCTTGCGCATCCAGTCGACCGCAAAACCATGCTCGAACTGATCGTCCAGCATCGTTTCATAGCGATTGTTCATCTGCCACGATCCCGCCGCACCTTGCGAAATCACCTCGACCACCGCGCGACCATCCAGCCCCGCCTTGTCGGCAAAATGCAGCGCCTCGGACAATCCCTGCACCAGCCCTGCAATGGCAATCTGATTGCACATCTTGGTCATCTGGCCTGCACCGCTCTCACCGATCCGGCGGCACAGCTTGGCATAGGACTGCATAATCGGCTCGGCGCGGGCATAGGCACCCTCGTCCCCCCCACACATGATCGACAGCGCGCCATTCTCGGCCCCCGCCTGCCCGCCCGAAATCGGGGCATCCACGAAACTGATCTGCACCGCGTCCGCCGCATCATTAAGCTCGGCCGTCACACGTGCCGAGACCGTGGTGTGATCAATAAACACAGCGCCCGACCCCATTCCGGCAAAGGCACCATCTTCGCCCAGGCACACGCTGCGCAGATCATCGTCATTGCCCACACAGGCCATCACGAAATCCGCACCCTGCGCCGCCTCGCGCGGGGTCTTGGCCATCGCTCCGCCGTGGGCCTCGACCCAATCCTGCGCCCGCGATGCGGTGCGGTTATAGACGGTGACGTCATGCCCTGCGCTTTGCAAATGCCCCGCCATCGGGGCCCCCATCACACCCATACCCAGAAATGCCAGTTTCGCCATGCTGATCCCTTCCAATTTTGCGCCGCCCGTGGCTTGCGCTTCTTCCCTTGCCTACCTAACAGTCACGGCCCAAGGGTCAACGCAGCAACAAGGCATGGCGGCAAGCATATGGCAGTGGTTTTTCAATGGCTGGTGCGGATCACGGCGGGGCTGATCCTGCTTGGGGTGATCGGTGTGGGCATGGTCTATTACCTCGCCGCGCGTTCGCTGCCCAACTACCACACCACCGTGCGGGTGCCTGCGATCTCGGCCCCGGTCGAGATTGTGCGCGACAACGCCAACGTGCCGCACATCTTTGGCGAGACGGACGCGGATGTGTTCCACGGGCTTGGGTTTGCACACGCACAGGATCGGCTGTGGCAAATGATGATGCTGCGGCGCACGGCGCAGGGCCGCCTCAGCGAAGTGTTCGGCACCGCCACGGTCGATATCGACAGTTTTGTGAGACGGCTCGACCTTTACCGCCTGTCGGTCGAGTCTGTTGCCGCGCAGGATGCCGCCACCACTGCCGCACTCACCGCCTATGCCGCCGGGGTCAATGCGCGGCTTGACCAGATCAACGCCGAAGCCCTGGGGCGCGGTGCGCCCGAGATGTTCCTTTTTTCCACGCCACTTGCGCCGTGGCGGCCCGCCGACAGCCTTGCCATTGCCAAACTGATGGGCTTGCAGCTTTCGGGTCATTTGACCGAGGAAGTCCTGCGCGCCCGCATCTCACTGGCGCTTGAGGACGACGCGCGCCTTGCCGACATCCTGCCCGACACTCCCGGGGCCGGCATCGCCAGCCTGCCCGAATACGCCCAGCTTGTGCCGGGGGCCGCGCCCACTTACGCCGCCGCCGCTGAGCGGCCCGCACACCCGCTGTCGCCCTTCAAGACCCGCGGCTTTGCAGGTGCGTCCAATGCATGGGCCGCCGCCGCGTCCCGCTCGGCCTCTGGTGGCACGCTTTTGGCCAATGATCCGCATCTTGGCTTTTCCGCCCCCGCGATCTGGTATCTCGCACGGCTCGAGTTGCGCACCGGCGGTGTCATCGGGGGCAGCATCCCCGGCCTGCCGCTGATCCTGACGGGGCGCTCGGATCGCCTGGGGTGGGGGCTGACAACAGCTTACGTCGATGATCAGGACGTGATGATCGAAGAGCTGAACCCCGACAATTCCGAAGAATACCGCACGCCGGACGGGTTCAAACCGTTCGACTCCCGCGCCTCGATCATCGAGATCAAGGGGGCCGATCCCATCACCCTCACCCTGCGCTGGAGCGACAATGGCCCCGTCCTGCCCGGCAGTTTCCGCAATCTCGGCACGATCACCCCTCCCGGCCATGTGGCCGCACTCGCCTGGACGGTGCTCAGCCCCAATGACACCTCCGTCAGCGGCGCCCTCGGGATCATGAAGGCACAGACCGTGGCCGAGGCGATCACTGCGTCCGAGGCGCATATCGCGCCCGCCCAGAACCTGACCCTCGTGGACCGGGGCAGCATCGCGATGAAAACCGTGGGGGCAATCCCGCGCCGCGACGCCAACCACCAAAGCCAGGGCCGGATGCCTGCGCTCGGATGGCGGCCCGAAAACCGCTGGCAGGGCCGGATGCCCTACACCTCGAACCCCGGCTTTGTGTCGCCCGTGGGCGGGATCCTGGGCAACACGAACAACAAGACGGTCGACCGCCCCTTTCCCAATCACGTGAGCTTTCACTGGGGCGACACGCAGCGGGTGCAGCGCTGGAAGCGGCTGATGCAGGCGCGTGAAGTCCATACCCGCGACAGCTTCATCGAGGCGCAGCTTGATACGGTCAGCTTCACGGCCCGCTCGCTTCTGCCACTGATCGGGGCCGAGCTGTGGTTCACCGGCGAGGCCGCCCCAGATGGAACGCCAGAGCGGCAACGCCAGCGCGCGCTTGCCCTGCTGGCCGAGTGGAACGGTGAGATGAATGAGCACTGGCCCGAGCCGCTGATCTATGCCGCCTGGCTGCGCGCCTTGCAGGACCGCATGGCGCGCGATGATCTGGGGCCGCTGGCGGATGCGCTCACCCATGTTGAGCCGCTGTTCATCGAGCGCGCCTTCCGCGATGTGGACGGGGCGGCGGTGTGGTGTGACGTACGCCAATCCGCCCCGGTGGAGACCTGCGCGGACATGGCACGCCTGTCGCTTGATGATGCGCTGATCTGGATTGGTGAGACCTGGGGCACCCAGCTTGAATCCCTGCGGTGGGGCGATGCGCATCAGGCCACGCATGACCATGCCGTTCTGGGCGAGGTGCCGATCCTGCGTTACTTCGTCAACATCCGTCAATCGACCTCCGGCGGTGACAACACGCTGCAACGCGGCCTGACACGCGGCACTGGCCCCGACCCGTTCGAGAATGTGCATGGCGCAGGCTATCGCGGTGTCTATGATTTCGCCGACCCCAACTCTTCGGTCTTCGTGATTTCCACCGGGCAGTCGGGCCACTTCCTGTCGCGCCACTACGACGATCTGGCGCAACTCTGGCGGCGCGGCGAATATATTCCGATGTCTCTGGATGAAGGCTTGGCGCGGGCGGCTTCGGTCGGCATCACCCGGCTCGAACCGCTCCAGTGACGCGCCCCTTGCCCTTCATTGTTCCAAAAATATGCAAGCAACGGCTGCGCGCGTGACCACGATCCTGTTCAACAAGCCCTTCGGAGTGCTGTCGCAGTTTACCGACAGGGGAACCGAGGGATCGCCGCGCCCTACCCTGTCGGCCTATATCGATCTTCCGGGTGTCTATCCCGCCGGACGGCTGGATCGCGACAGCGAGGGGCTGATGGTGCTGACCAGCGATGGCGCGTTGCAGGCCCGGATCGCACACCCCAAGTTTAAGGCCCCCAAAACCTATTGGGTGCAGGTGGAGGGCGAGATTAAAGAGGATGCCCTGCACGCACTGGCCTCCGGTGTCACGCTGAAGGACGGACCGACCAAGCCTGCGCGCGCCATGCGCATGGACGCACCGGCTGACCTCTGGCCGCGTGATCCGCCCATCAGGGTGCGCAAATCGGTGCCCGACAGTTGGCTGTCACTCACCTTGCGCGAAGGGCGCAACCGGCAGGTGCGACGGATGACGGCGCATGTGGGCTTTCCCACACTGCGGCTGATCCGGGCACGAATTGGTGAGTGGTCTGTGGACGGGCTTGCGCCCGGCGCGTGGCGGGCGATCTGAGCACACCGCCTGCCAGAACTTTCCCCTGAAACAGACCAGACAGACTTCAAAGACCGTCGAAGCGCGCCTTTTGAATGGCGCTCCAGCGGACATCGAAGGCAAAGCCATTCTCATCCTGCCGTTCGGCTTCGACCACGTCCTGTTCAAACAACCACGCGCGCTTGCGCCCCTCGGCATAGGGCAGCACAACCGTTTCTGCGATGACCGCACCTTGCAGGGTCTCGGCCACATGGGTCAGCAGTGCCTCGATCCCTTCGCCGGTGATCGCGGACATCGCAAACACCCCGTCTTCGCGGGCTGCGCGGGCGCGCATCGCTTCGGCCTCTTCGGAGGGCAACAGGTCGATCTTGTTCCAGACTTCGAATTGGGTACGCTCCTCCCCGACACCGAGATCAGCAAGGATTGTCTGAACGTCGTCAGCCTGCGCCTCTGTTTCGGGGTGTGAGATGTCGCGCACATGCAGCACGATGTCAGCCGCCAACACCTCTTCGAGCGTGGCGCGGAAGGAGGCGACCAGTTCCGTGGGCAGATCCGAGATGAAGCCGACCGTGTCGGACAGGATCACCTCTGGGCCATCCTCAAGCTCAACCCGGCGCATGGTCGGATCGAGCGTGGCGAACAGCATATCCTTGGCCATCACGTCCGCCCCGGTCAGGCGGTTGAACAGAGTGGATTTGCCGGCGTTGGTATAACCCACCAAAGCGACGATTGGATAGGGCACCTTGGCGCGCGCGGCGCGGTGCAGGGTGCGGGTCTTGACCACCTTGTCGAGTTGGCGGCGCAGGCGCACAAGCTGGGTGTCGATGGCACGGCGGTCCGCCTCGATCTGGGTCTCGCCGGGGCCGCCAACGAAACCAAGGCCACCGCGTTGCCGTTCGAGGTGGGTCCAGGCGCGCACCAATCGGGTGCGTTGATAGCTGAGTGCGGCCATCTCGACCTGCAACACGCCTTCACGGGTGGCGGCGCGGTCCGAGAAGATTTCGAGGATCAGCCCGGTGC
Source organism: uncultured Tateyamaria sp. (assembly GCF_947494755.1). Taxonomy (GTDB): domain Bacteria; phylum Pseudomonadota; class Alphaproteobacteria; order Rhodobacterales; family Rhodobacteraceae; genus Tateyamaria. The sequence continues at coordinate 310,900 of NZ_CANLVZ010000001.1, read as the reverse complement.
GGTCGAGCAGTTTGACCTTCCACGCTTTCTCTAGATTGCGCTGCTGCACAGGGGTGACGGGGCCATCGATCAGGACCAGTTCGACCTCGGCGTCATGGATCAGCTTGCCCAGTTCCTCGATCTTGCCCGAGCCAAACAGCAGACCGGCCCGCACCTTGGGCAGAGGGACAATCGTTTCGCCCACCACCTGCAATTCAGGCAGGGCATGGGCCAGTGAAACGGCTTCGGCCAGCGCAAACCTGGGCTCGCGCCGGTCTTTGTCGGATTTGATATCGGGGTGGAGAACCCAGGCGCGGGTGAACTCCGGCTGCTCACCCATCAAGAAGCGTCTTCGCCCTCATAAAGGCTGATCGGCTGGCTTGGCATGATCGTCGAGATCGCGTGTTTGTAGACCAGCTGGCTTTGCCCATCCCGGCGCAACAGCACACAAAAGTTGTCAAACCAGGTGATAACACCCTGCAATTTCACGCCGTTGATCAGAAAAATGGTCACTGGAACCTTGGTCTTGCGCACGTGATTGAGAAATGCGTCTTGTAAATTCTGTCTGTCCGAAGCCATGTCGGTTAAACCCTTTTTTTCTTGCTTAGGCCTGCGGATCAGACCGTCCCTCGGCGCGGAGTATGTCGCGGGGGTTGCGAAGATTCCACCCCAAAAAACAGTCCGTTACGGACCTAGTGCGCACACCCGCCTACCCGCGCCACAAATCCGGTGTGAAAAGGGCGATGATCGCCAGTGTCTCAAGGCGCCCCAGCACCATGGCGGCGACAAAAATACTTTTGGCGGCACCGGTCATTTCGATCAGTTGAATGGGCATGTCAGCGGCCACATCCAGCAAGGGACCGGTGGTGGACAGGCCCGCGATCGCGATAATCAGCGCCGTGTCGAAATCGACCCCGGCCAGTGACAAAAGGATCGATACCAGCGCGAGCGTCAACGCAAACAGCATGAAAAAGATCCACGCAATGAAGGCCCCACCCTTTTGCAAGCGCCCGCTCATCGTGGCCGCACCGCCAACCGAGGACGGATGCACCAGCCGCTCCATCTCGCGCAGCCCGTTTTTGTAGAGCGCATAGACCCGTAACAGTTTCACCCCGCCCGCCGTCGTCGCAACCCCGCCACCCACAAGGGCCAGCCCCATCAGCAGCAGCCCCGGCGTCTGCAGCCCGGACCACGACTGCGCGTCCACCCAGTTGGCCGATGCAAAACCGGTGGTTGTCAGAAAGGACAGCACCGTGAATGCGCTGCCCCAGAGCGCGCGGCCCGCATCGCGCAACTCGTCCTCAGCGGCGACGTCGAACGCGCCCATGAAGTGGCGAAAGAACAGAACCAGCGGCACCACGATCACCAGTGCAATCCCGATCCGAAATTCCGGGTCGCGCCGCAGCCCACCGCTATCGACATCCGCCGTGACCGTGTCCGTCGAAAAGGTCAGTCGCGACAAGGCAAACAGCATGAACAGCAGCATCACCGCTTCGCCAGCGATCCCTGCGCCCGCGCCCGTCAGCCCGCCCACGGGCGAGATGCCAGAGGTCGCCATGATCGCCATCGCGTGACACACCGCCGTCAGCGCCGGATCGCCACCGACCGCCAGCAACACCCACAACAGCAGCGTCAGCGCGACGTAAATTGGCACCAGCACGGCGGCGACCTTGGCAATGCGGTTGCGCACTTCGGGGGCCGTCATCCCGAAATCGCGCGAGGATTTGCGCCCGCGTTCGGCCCGCGCCGTGACTTCGAACCCTCCGAGGTTCAGGGGGGCCAGAATGGCCGAGGCCGCGACCCACATCATCAGCCCGCCCATCCAGCCCACGATGGCGCGCCACAGATGCAGCGGGCCATTCAGGCGACCGGGGTCGTCAAACAATGTCGCCCCTGTCGTCGTGATCGCGCTGACCATTTCGACATAGGCATTCAGAAAGGTGGTTGTGCGCAACCCCTCATAGAACGGGACGGCCAAGATCACTGGCAGAAACACAAACGCACACAGCAGCGACAACAAGGGGCCAAGCGTGCCATAGCGCGTCTCGCGGCCCGCATGGGCCAGACCTATCAGCGCGAAGGCGGCCAATCCGAGCAATCCAGAATATAAAAACGCCCGCGCCGTAACCAGTTCGCGCACAACCCCTCCGTACACGGCGGGCACCAGCATCGCGGCAGAGAACAGGCCCACCAACAGCAGGAACAGCGGCAATTGCTGCACGCTTGCCCACAGTCCGGGGCGCTGGTGAGCGCGATCCGGCATCAGAAAAAGTCGATGGACACTTGCATCAGGCGCTCCACCTCGGGGACGTCTTTGGCCAGCGCAAAGATCGCGATCACATCCCCCTCATCGATGCGGGTGCGGCCGACGGGGCGGATCACGTCTGTGCCCTTGCGCACGGCCCCGATCAGCACGCCTTCGGGAAAGTCGATCTCGTTGATCTTCTTGCCTGCGAGTGGCGAGGTCGACAGCACTTCGGCCTCGATCACCTCGGCATCCGCGTCCCCGATGGAATAGACCGAGCGCACGCGCCCGTGCCGGATATGGCGCAGGATCGAGGACACGGTGGTGGCGCGCGGGTTGATATAGGCGTCAATGCCAAGGGGGCCCATCATCGGCACCAGCGTGGGGTCGTTGATCAGCGCGATGGCGTAAGGGCAACCCTCGGCCTTGGCGCGCACGGCCGCCAGCATGTTGGTCTTGTCGTCATCCGTGACCGCCAGCATCGCATCAGCCCGCGAAATGCCCGCCTCGGTCAGCAGGGTCACATCCAGCCCGTCGCCATTCAGCACAATGGTACGCTCCAGCGCCTCGGCAGCCAGTTCGGCGCAGCGCCGGTTGCGTTCGATCATCTTGGCCCGCACCCGCTTGACCCGTTTTTCGAGCGCGCGGGCAACGGTCAGGCCCACATTGCCCCCCCCCACAAGCACGACCCGCTCCTGTTTGGCCATCGTCTTGCCAAAGACCTCCATCGTACGGGGCACATCGTCCACATGGGAAAAGACATAGGCTTCGTCGCCCTCAAACAGCTGGTCGCTGGCTTCGGGGGCAAAAAGGGTGCCGTCGCGGCGCACGCCCACGACCACCACACGCAGGGTGGAAAAGAGGTCGGTCAACTGGCGCAGCGGCGTGTTCAACACCGGGCAGTCGGCATCCAGTGCAATGCCCAAAAGCTGGGCCTGCCCGTCAATGAACAACTCGGTGTCAAAGGCGGCGGGCGCGCTGAGGCGTTGCAACGCGGCCGCGGCCACCTCGCGCTCGGGTGAAATCACCACATCGATGGGCATGTGATCGCGCCGGTAAAGGTCGGAATAGATCGCCGTCAGATAGGACTGGCTGCGCAGCCGTGCGATCTTGCGGTTGATGCCAAAGACCGAGTGGGCCACCTGACAGGTCACCATGTTGACCTCATCCGAATGGGTAGCGGCGATGATCATATCCGCATCGCGCGCGCCGGCCCGGTCGAGCACGTCGGGGTAGCTGGCAAACCCCGCAACCCCTTGAACATCCAGCGTATCCGTCGCACGACGCACGAGTTCGGGGTCGTTGTCGACCACGGTGACGTCGTTGCGTTCACCCGAAAGGTGGCGGGCAATCTGCCAGCCAACCTGACCTGCCCCACAGATGATGACTTTCATCGTTGTCCCCGTGTTGGCGCGCCCCGATGCGCCGCCATTTCAGCCACATGGCATGACAGACCGGACGGCCCCGGTCAACGCTTTGGCCCAAAGGGGGCTGTCGTTCAAATTGATCCCGATGGCGCAAATGGCGATTGTCAAAACCCAGGGCTTGGGCCACTCTTGACGGCATGCGAGGTGTTGTTTCAGTTTTGGTGCTGTCGGGGTTGAGCGGATGCGCGCCTGTATCCACCTACTATGCCGAGGGCGTCAGTTTTGCCCAGCTCGAACGGGATAACACGCGCTGCGATGTGGCCGCCTTGCGCGATGCGCCGGTGGCCACCAAAGTCCGGCAATACCCGCCACGCTACATTTCGCGCAAGGTCTGTAATCACAAGGGGCACTGTTACAATCACGGCGGCTATTGGGTTCCGGGTGAGATTTACTCAGTCGACGTGAACGCCGACCTGCGCGCCCGCGTCAAATCGCTGTGCATGGGAGATCGCGGCTATCGCCCTGTCGAGGTACCCACCTGCCCGCGCGGTGTGGCCGAGGCCGCGCCACTTGGCCCCTCGCCCGTGCTGCCCCGCCTCAACTCCGCCAGCTGTGCTATCCGCACCGAGGGTGGCGGGTTCCGTATCGTCACCCAAGGATAAATATGACTGATTTATACCGTGCAAAGGCCTGCGTGCAGGCCCACCACGCCGCCCTTGCGCGCGCCGATGCGGGCACTGTCGGGGACGCGCTTGCCGAGCATCTGAGCGCAGATGCCACTTGGCGCGGCATGCACCCGTTTCACGTCCAGACCGGCCCTCAGGCCATTGCCGACACCTTCTGGACGCCGCTGTTGACGGCGATGTCGCGGGTGCAGCGGCGACAAGACATCTTCTTTGCCGGACAAAACCATCTGGATGAAGGCCGCGGTACCTGGGTCGCCTCGATGGGCCATTTGATGGCGCTGTTCGACGCACCCTTTCTCGGCATCCAGCCCACCCGCAAGATCGTGATGATCCGCTACGCCGAATTCTCACGCGTCGAGAATGACCAGATCATCGAACAGGCGCTGTTCGTGGACCTGCTGCACCTGATGGCGCAGGCGGGCCAATACCCCCTGCCGGACATGACCGCCGCCCAACTGGTGCAACCCGGGCCGATGACTCATGACGGGCTGCTTTTTGACGATCAGGACCCCGCCGAAGGGCAAAAGACGCTCGACCGCATCCACGCCATGATACACGCTATTGATCAGGCCAATGCAGGTGTCCTGCCGCTGACGCCGCAGCAGGAACTGGCGCGCGACTGGAATGACGACATGATCTGGTGGGGGCCCACAGGCATCGGCGCGACCTATACCATTGATCGCTACGTCGAGCAGCATCAGCGCCCGTTTCGAACCCAATTGGGCGCGCGCACCTTCAACGGGCACATCTGCCGCATGGCCGAAGGGGCTTATGGCGGGTTTTTCGGCTGGCCGAACCTGACGATGGAGTGCACGGGGCCGTTTCTGGGCCTGCCGCCCTCGGGGCAAAAGGCGGATATGCGGGTCGTAGACATCTATCGGCGCGACGGGGACAAGCTGGCCGAAAACTGGGTGTTCATCGACATTCTGCACTTTCTGAACATGCAAGGGCTCGACGTTCTGGCCCAGCTTGGGGTGCGGGCGCGCTAGCCCGCCTCGCTGTCCGCCTCGTCCAGATGCGCTACACGTGCGCCCGCCTTGGATGAGGTCACGACCCCAAGCGATTTCAGTTTGCGGTGCAGGGCCGAGCGTTCCATGCCGACGAAATTCGCCGTGCGGCTGATATTGCCGCCAAAACGGTTGATCTGGGTTAGCAGGTATTCGCGCTCGAACGCCTCGCGGGCCTCGCGCAGCGGCAAGGTCGCCAGCGCGCCCGACAGCACCACGCGCCCCTCTTCGCCCGTCGGCTCTTCGGAGCCGGGCAGCTCGCGTGCCTCGATGGGGCCCGTACCTTCACCCAGGATCAGCACCCGTTCGATCATGTTCTTGAGCTGACGCACATTCCCCGGCCACACCATGGTTTGCAGCAGGGCCGCGGCATCCTCGCTCAGCGCGCGCTTGGGCAGGCCTTGGGCGGTGTTGAACTCCTCGATGAAATGGGCTGCCAGAACGGGAATATCCTCGCGCCGCTCCTCAAGGCTTGGCACCGGGATCGGCACCACGTTCAGACGATGATAGAGCTCCTGACGGAAGGTTTCGGCGGCAATCGCCTGCTCCAGATCACGGTTGGTCGAGGAGATGACGCGCAGATCGACGCGCACCTTGTCGGTGCCACCAACCCGTTGAAATTGTTGATCTACCAGCACCCGCAGGATCTTGGACTGGGTGCCGATGGGCATGTCGGCCACCTCATCGAAATAGATCACGCCGCCATGGGCCTGCTCGAGCAGCCCTTTTTCGATGCCGCGCTCGGGCGTTTCGCGCCCAAACAACACCTCTTCCATGTTTTCAGGCGCGACCCCGGCGCAATTCACGGTGACAAAGGGGGCATCCGCGCGGTTGGATTTGGCGTGGATATAGCGGGCGGCGACCTCTTTGCCCGACCCGGCGGGGCCGGTCAGCATCACGCGGCCATTGGATTTCGTCACCTTATCCAGTTGCGAGATCAGGCCACGGAATGAGGCCGATGATCCGACGATGGCTGATTGGGCGACCTCAGGGCGGCGCAGGCTCTGGTTTTCGCGGCGCAGGCGCGACGTTTCCATGGCGCGGCGAATGACGACAAGCAACTGGTCGATGTTGAAGGGCTTTTCGATGAAGTCATAGGCCCCCTGCTTGATCGCGGCGACAGCGATCTCGATATTGCCGTGGCCCGAAATGATCACCACGGGCACATCCGGGTTGTCGCGCTTGACCGTCTTGAGGATGTCGATCCCGTCCATCCGGCTGTCCTTGAGCCAGATGTCGAGGATCATCAGCGCCGGGGCTGCGGTGTTGATCGCTGCCATCGCATCGTCCGAGTTCCCCGCTAGCCGCGTGGCATAGCCTTCGTCCTCGAGGATATCCGAGATCAGCTCCCGAATATCGCGCTCGTCATCCACGATCAAAATGTCGCTCATACCGCTTGCTCCTGCTCAACTTGGCCCGGGATGGTGATGGGCAGCGTGATGACCGCCATCGCCCCGGCATGTGTCTGGCCCTCGAACGGGGCCGCATCTTCGAGGGTGAGGGTTCCCCCGTGTTCTTCGATAATCTTCTTCACGATGGGCAGGCCAAGGCCGGTGCCTTCGTTTCGGGTCGTGACATAGGGTTCAAACAGGCGTGCGCGATCTTCGGGCAGGCCGATCCCGTTGTCTGCAATCGTGATATGCGCGCCGTTGGTGTCTGTGGTCATCGCAACCTCAACGCGGGGCACGTGCCCTTCGGGTGTGAGCCCCTTTTCGTTCAAGGTCACAATGGCTTCGCCCGCGTTCTTAATCAGGTTTGTCAGGGCCTGCGAAATCATTGTTGCGTCCACATCGCCCATCACAGGCGCGTCCGGCAGATCGGCGTCAAAGGTGACATCCGGCTGCCCGGCGCGCTGAAGCAGGATGGCGTCGCGCACGATTAATGCAATGTCATGGGATTGGCGATCGGGTTCGGGCATCCGCGCAAACTTGGAAAATTCATCGACGATCCGGCGCAGGTCGCCAGTCTGGCGCACGATCACATCCGTCATCTGCTCAAGGCTGTCACTGTCCTCGCCCAGTTTGGGGGCGAATTTGCGTTTGATCCGTTCGGCGCTCAGCTGGATGGGGGTCAGCGGGTTCTTGATTTCATGCGCGATGCGGCGGGCCACATCGCCCCAGGCGGCCATCCGCTGCGCGCTCACAAGGTCGGTCACGTCCTCAAACGCGATCACATAGCCCTCAAGCCGCCCCTCTTCGCTGCGGCGGGTCGCCATGCGCACCAACAGGTTTTCCAAGCGACCTTCGCGGGTCACCTTGACCTCGCCCTGGGTCGTTTCCTGCGGCCCCGCCTTGAGCAAGGCAAACAGCGCCGCCAATTCAGGAATCGCAACCGCGAGAGGGACAGATTCGCGATCCTCCCCCCATTCCAGCAGACGCGCAGCGGAGCGGTTGACGAGTGTCACCTTGCCCTCGGGATCGACCCCGATCACGCCTGAGGTGACGGAGGAGAGCACGGAATCAAACAGGCGACGGCGCCGTTCAATCTGTTCGGTTGTGTCCAGCAGACTTTGCCGTTGCCCTTTGAGTTGCTTGGTCATCTGGTTGAAATAACGGCCCAGCATCGCGATTTCGTCGTCGCCTTCTTCTTCGCGGACCTGCACGTCCAGATCTCCCGCACCGACGCGCTGCGCCGCCCCCGTCAGCCGCCCCACAGGGCCTGACAAACGCTCAGCGAACCAGAACCCAAGCCAGATCGCCGCCAGGATCAGTACCACCGCAAAGCCCAGGTAAAGCACGCCAAAGTCAAACAGCACACGGCCCCTGTCCGCCTCAAGCTGTTGATAAAGCCGCACAGTTTCCTGCGTTTCGTCCAGGAGTGACAGGATTTCGCCGTCCACCTCGCGGCTGATATAAAGAAACCGGTCCACGTAGCTGGCCAGCGGCACCAGCGCGCGGAATTCGTTGTTGGGCCAGTCCTCGATCACCAGCCCGCCGGTTTCAATGGCCTGCGTAATGTGGTCCTGCGTCGGCATCTCGAAATCAAAGAGGTAGGACCGGTCGCCGCGCGTGCGCAAAGCGCCGGTGCCGTCCACCAGAAACGCCTCGCGCAGGCCGCGCTGGACCTGCAGTTGCCCGTCTGCGAGCACTTCGCGGTCGGCCACACTCTGGGCGGCCCGCACCTGATCGATATAACGGGCCAAGGCGCGCGCATCGGTGATCAGGTCTTCGCGCTGTTCGGTCTCATAGGCTTCGGCGGCGGCCAGCGAGTTGCCGACCACCTGGCTGACCCGGTCCGAAAACCAGCCCTCAAGACCAATATTGACGGTCAGCCCCGCAAACACGGCCACAGTCACGGTCGGGATCAACGCCAAAAGCGCAAAAGCGCCCGTCAGACGCATGTGCAAGCGTGACCCGGCAGATTTGGCCCGCCGCGCGGCAATCAAACGCCCGATCTGGGACAGGACAAGGGCGGCAACGACCAGCACATAGACCAGATCGGCCAACAAGATCAGCCGCAAGGACGGCGCGCTTGACCCCTGATCAAGCGGGCCAAGAACAAGGAAAGTGGTGATCGCCAGAACCGGGCCCAAAACCACCAACCCAAGGGTCGCGGCGTTGCGCACACGCCTGCGTCGGCGCAAGCGTGCCAGCGTCATCCACCAAGTGGTGCGTGTCCCAGATGCCACGTGGCATGTCCTCGATGATGTGGCACTTGCGCGCCATTACCGCCATATCCGGTGGTCAGCGGGGCGGTGCGCCCCATCAGCCACGGGTGTGTGGCAGTATTACATCAACTTACGACGCCGTGTCACCTCTATATCCAGGTCTGTGATCTTCTTCCGCAGGGTATTGCGGTTAATTCCCAGCAAATCGGCACATTTCGCCTGATTTCCGCCGGTTGCATCCAGCGCAATCTCGATCAGCGGGGCCTCAACCTCGCGCAGAATCCGCTGATAGAGGCCCGAAGGCGGCAACATATTGCCGTGCAGGTCGAAATATCGCTTGAGGTGACGCGCGACGGAGGCCCCCAGCTTTTCTGTGTCGCCCGAACTGCGGATCGGGTCCAACTCGGGCTGGCTGCCGAGGACCTGTTCGACCTCAGCGGCCGAGATTTCGACCGCGCGGCTGGTCAGCCCAAGGCGGCGCACTGCGTTTTCCAACTGGCGGACGTTGCCGGGCCAGCTATAAGTGCGGAAAATCTCTGCCGCTCCTTCTGACAGCACGCGCCGGGCCTGCCCTGCCTTTTCGACCCGGCCCAGAAAATGTTCGCCAAGCAGCGGGATGTCATCGACCCGTTCGCGCAACGCAGGCACTTTGAGCGTCGCGCCAGACAGCCGATAATAGAGATCCTTGCGCACCATCCCCGCCTCCATCGCCGCGGTCAGATCGCTTTGCGACGTGGCCAGAAACCGCGGCACATATTCGCCGGGCGTGTCCATCATGCGCACGATACGGGCCTGCAATTCTTCGGGAATGTCGGCAATTTCATCGATCAGTAGGGTGCCGCCTTTGACGCGGGCCAACACGCGGGCAGGCCCTTCGAGGTCCTGCAGTTCTGCGGCGGTGATGGTGACGAACGGCAGGGTACGCCGGTCGGAGAAGTCGTGAATGGCCCGTGCGATCAAGGACTTACCTGTTCCGCTCTCACCCCAGATCAGCACCGGCAGATCGGTATTCATCACCCGCGCCACAACGCGGTACAGCGCCTGCATGACGGCGGTGCGCCCCACAAGCGGCAGCTCGTCCGGACGCTCGTCACTGTCCACCCGCATCGGGCTATGCGCCTTCATCTCGAGCGCTTTGGCGGTGCGTTTCATCAGATCGGGCAGGTCAAACGGCTTGGGCAGATAGTCATAGGCTTCGGCCTCGGCCGCCTGAATCGCCGTCATGATCGTATTCTGGGCCGAGATCACGATGACCGGCAGGCCGGGGCGGTCCTGATTGATCTTGGGCAACATCTCGAGCCCATTGCCATCCGGCATCATGACGTCGGAAATGACCACATCGCCTTTGCCTTCGCCCACCCATCGCATGAGCGTCGTCAGACTGGATGTGGCGTGGACCTTGCACCCTGCACGTGTAAGCGCCTGCGTCAGAACGGTTCGGATTGTGCGGTCGTCATCCGCGACCAGAACGGTGCCATCCATCGATTAATCCTCGTGTGAGTCAGATGCAGTATCTGCGGTTTCAGGTTTGGGCGTGCGCGGCAGGGACAGGCGGAATACGGTGTGTCCGGGCACGGATGTGACTGAAATCCAGCCCGCGTGGTCCGATATGATCTTGCTGACCAGCGCAAGGCCAAGGCCGGTACCGTTTTCCTTGCCCGATACGAAGGGGTCGAAGATGTCGGCGGCAATCGTGTCCGGCAGGCCGGGGCCATCGTCAATGATCTCGATCTGCAAGGGCAGCGAGGTGCCCGTCCCATCCGCGCGACGCAGCCGGAAAGAATGTTCGAAATAGCTATGCAGCCGGATGGTACCGCCATTGTCCCCGGCGGCCTCGGATGCGTTCTTGAGCAGGTTCAGGACCACCTGCAACAGCTGATCGGGGTCCCCATAGGCCAGCGGCAGCGAGGGGTCGTAATCCTCGATGATCGTCATTTGCGCTCCGAACCCAAGTAGCGCCGAGCGGCGCGCGCGGTCCAGAACATCGTGGATATTGACCGCTTTCAGATCGGGGGGCGAGAGGTTGCCAAACTGCTCCACCTGCTCCAGGAGCTTCACGATCCGTCGGCTTTCCTCGACAATAAGGTCCGTGAGTTCAAGGTCTTGCGGCTCAAGGCTCATGCTGAGGAGTTGCGCCGCACCGGTGATCCCCGCCAAAGGGTTCTTGATTTCATGCGCCAGCATCTCGGCCATGCCGATGGCGGATTTCGCGGCCGATTTCGCCGAATGGTTCTGCGTCATCCGTCCGGCCAGTTCCCGGGGCGAGATCATCATGACCATATGTTCAGGCGCGCCCACAAACGGTGCGATCTGCAAAGCGCATTGCAGCGGCGCGCGCTGCCCGTTACCCACATCCACATCGTTCACAAACAACGGCGTGCCGTTCTTGCGCGCACGCGCCAGACTGTCCTCAAGCGGGGCGTCCACTGCCAACTGATCCCAAACAGGCAGCCCCCGCATCGTCTTCGCCGACGAGTTGAAAAACCCTTCGGCGGCGGAGTTGATATCGACAATCTCGTCCTGCGGCCCGATCACGATGGCAGGCACAGGCAGCGACGCCCAAAGGTCCCCCGCCCCGGTCATGCCGCCGCCACGTCAGCGCCGGGCATGAGGGCGCGGGGCAGAACCTTGAGCGTTTCGGCAGGAGTCTTCGCCGTCAGGACGGCGCGGCGCAGGCCAGCAGGTGTGCCTGCTGTGTCCATGAACCAGCCCAGATGTTTACGCGCGACCCGCAGGCCCAGCACATCACCGTAAAAGCGCAGCATCTCGGCGTAGTGATCGAGGACCATGTCGACAAAATCAGTCCCTTCGGGAACCTCAGGCGCGGGCGTGCCATAAAGCGCATGGGAAATCTCGGCCAGAAGCCAGGGTCGCCCCTGCGCCCCGCGCCCGATCATCACGCCATCCGCGCCGGACAAACGCAGCGCCGCGCGGGCAGAGGCCATATCCACAATGTCCCCGTTTGCAATCACCGGGATCGACACCGCGTCCTTGACAGCCCGGATGGCGGCCCAATCCGCCTGCCCTTTGTAAAACTGGCAGCGCGTGCGCCCGTGGATCACGATCTGCTGGATGCCCGCCGCCTCGGCGCGCGCCGCGATCTCGGGCGCGTTCATCAGCGCGTCATCCCAGCCAAGCCGGGTTTTCAGCGTCACCGGAATGTCCACCGCGCGCACCACCGCTTCGATCAGCGTCAGCGCGTGGTCAGGGTCACGCATGAGGGCCGAACCGGAATAGCCTTGCGTCACCTTTTTCGCAGGACAGCCCATGTTGATGTCGATGACCTGCGCACCCTGCCCGGCCACCATCTTCGCGGCCTCCGCCATGGGTGCAGCCTCGCGGCCCGCAAGCTGCACGGCTGTGGCCGCTGCATCCAATCCCAGTTCCGCCTTTTCGCGGCTACCGGGGCGGGCATTCAGCATATCGTGGCTCGCCACCATTTCGGACACGACCATGCCCGCCCCGAACCGCGCCACGAGGCTGCGGAACGGCAAATCCGTGATCCCGGCCATCGGGGCCAGCATCACAGGTGCGGTCATGTTGAGTGGTCCGAAGGCCATGGATATGTGCCTAATCCTTGTGCGGTCTCTCTCAGCTACCCCAGCCTCAAGGTGTACTCAATCAAGGCAAAGGGTTTCGTGACGATGGTTTAGCACGGTTGCCTGTTTTTTGTGCATATTCCACGCATCGCGCAGGGCATGGACAGCCACAGGCCAAGCGCATAGAGATTTGGGCATGCTGCAAACGCCCGATATCGTCCCATGACCGCTGCCATCATCGTGGCGGCTGGCCGGGGCCTGCGCGCGGGCGGAGACGTGCCCAAACAGTGGCAAATGCTGAAGGGTGCGCCGGTGCTGGCACACACCTTGCAGGTGTTCGAGGCCCATCCACAGATCGACCAGATCGTGCTGGTCCTGCATCCCGATGATGTTCAGCGCGCGGCCCCCTACCTCAGCGACAAGGTGATCTACGTACACGGCGGAGCGACCCGTGCGGCGTCCGTCCAGAATGGCCTTGCTGCGTGTAGCGCGGATCATGTGCTGATCCACGATGTTGCCCGCCCTCTGGTCGCGCCCCAAACCATCAGCGCGGTCATTGCCGCCCTCTCCGGCACCCCCGGAGCTGCCCCCGCCCTGCCCGTCACCGATGCGCTGTGGACGGGGCAAGACGGCCACGTGACCGGCGCGCAGGATCGGGCGGGCCTTTACCGCGCCCAGACCCCGCAAGGGTTTCACACCGCCGCCATCAGAGCCGCTCATGCAGCCCATCACGGCGATGCGGCGGATGATGTGGAGGTGGCGCGCGCCTTTGGGCTTGATGTCGCCATCGTGCCGGGCGACGAAGACAACCTGAAAATCACCCACCCCGCCGACTTCGCGCGGGCCGAACGGATCATGCGAGGACGCGATGGACATTAGACTGGGCAATGGGTTTGACGTGCACGCCTTTGGCCCCGGCACCCATGTGACCCTTTGTGGCGTCAACGTGCCCCATGATGCAGGGCTTGTCGGTCACTCGGACGCGGATGTGGGGATGCACACGGTGACGGACGCGATCTATGGCGCTTTGGCGCAGGGTGACATCGGGCAGCATTTCCCGCCCTCTGATCCGCAGTGGAAAGGGGCCGAGAGCCATATTTTCCTGCGTCATGCGGTCGATCTGGCGTGTGAGATGGGATTCGAGATTTCCAATGTGGACTGCACTCTGATCTGCGAGTTTCCCAAGGTCGGGCCGCATGCGGAACGGATGCGTGAAGTGATGGCCGATATCATGGGACTGGATGTGGCGCGGGTGTCGGTCAAGGCGACCACCTCCGAACGGCTCGGGTTCACGGGACGCGGCGAGGGCATCGCCTGCATCGCGACCTGCGCACTGGTGCGGCCATGATCGCGCGGATGCTCGCCACGGTCGGTGGCGTTGGTTACCTCCGCCCGGCCCCCGGCACGTGGGGATCGGCTGTGGCGCTGCCAATGGCGTGGGTCTTGCACCAGATCGGAGGCTTTCCGCTGCTGGTCGCAGCGACAGCCCTCTATTTTGTCGCCGCGTGGTGGGCGACGGCGCACGTGACCGCCGGTACGACAGATCACGACCCCTCCGAGATCGTTGCAGACGAAGTGGTCGGCCAATGGACCGCGCTCGCCCCGCTGTCCTATGCCGCATGGGATCGCGGCCTCGATATTCTGGTCATGTGGCCTGGCTGGATCGCCGCCTTTGTCCTGTTTCGCCTGTTCGACATCTGGAAGCCGTGGCTGGTGGGTTGGGCTGACCGGCGGGGTGACGCGCTTGGGGTGATGCTGGATGACGTCATCGCAGGCGTTTTTGCGGCCATCGGCGTGCTCGCCCTCGCCGCCCTCGCCCATGGGGTGCTCATGCGATGAGCCTTGCGGCAGAAATCCTTGAGCGCGCCAAAGCCAAAGGCGTCATGATCGCCACCGCCGAAAGCTGCACCGGCGGCATGGTCGCAGCGGCCCTGACGGACATCCCCGGATCATCCGCCGTGGTCGAACGGGGCTTTGTCACCTACACGAATATCGCCAAGATCGAGATGCTGGGGGTCTCGCCCGCCACTCTCGAGGCGCATGGCGCGGTCAGCGAAGAGGTTGCGCGCGAAATGGCCGCCGGGGCCTTGGCGCACGCCCCCGTGCAACTGGCCGTCTCGATCACCGGCATCGCAGGTCCGGGCGGGTCCGAGTTCAAGCCCGAAGGCCGCGTCTGCTTCGCCGTCGCCGATGGGTCGGGAATGCAGTGCGAAACAGTCGAGTTCGGTGCCATGGGGCGCGCCAACGTCCGTAAGGCAGCCCGCGACCACGCCTTGACCATGTTGAAAAACCGCATGGACAACGGCTAGCGCCACCACTTCATCAAGCGCCCGCATATTAATCACCCACCATAAATTTTTGCCCTATTTTTGTGCAGTTTGCGTTTTGCCCGTTCTCGCGCCGCCTTCAGGGCCCATCGCCTCTTTTTTCCGCACGCGTCCTCCGCCATGGCCGCTGAAAACACATCTGTCGGAGGGGACAACATGAACGGAGCGGATACAGCGTGGATCATCGTGGCCACGGCCTTGGTGCTGATGATGACTTTGCCGGGGCTGGCGCTGTTTTACGGCGGGCTGGTGCGGGCGCGCAATGTGCTGAGCGTTTTCATGCACTGCTATGCGATTGCCTGTTTGATGAGCATCCTGTGGTTCGTTGTCGGGTATTCCATCGCCTTTGGCGGTGGGGACAGCGGCTATTGGGGTGGTCTTGATAAACTGCTGCTCAGCGGTGTGACGGCGGAGTCGCTCAGCGGCACCTTGCCCGAAATCCTGTTCTTCGCCTTTCAGATGACATTCGCGATCATCACGCCTGCGCTGATTGTCGGCGCCTATGTTGAGCGGATAGGCTTTGGCTTTGTGCTACTGTTCTCGGGGCTCTGGATGCTCTTGTGCTATGCGCCCGTCGTCCACTGGGTCTGGGGTGGTGGCATGCTGGCGGATGGCGGCATCTTTGGCGAGGTCGGCGTGCGCGACTTTGCGGGTGGCATCGTGGTGCACGAAACCGCAGGCATCGCAGCCCTTGTGCTGGCCGTGTTCCTTGGCGCGCGTCGGAACGCGACAACTCCGCCGCACAACCCCGGCATGGTGATGATGGGCGCAGCCCTGCTCTGGGTTGGCTGGTTCGGGTTCAACGGTGGCTCGCAACTGGCCGCAGACGGTGGTGCTGCGATGGCACTGACAGTCACACATATCTCGGCTGCCACCGCGTCGCTCACCTGGGCGCTGTGGGAAAAGGTCAAGTTCGGCAAGGCGAGCCTTGTAGGCATGGTCACGGGCACAATCGCGGGTCTCGCCTCGATCACGCCCGCCTCTGGCTTTGTTGGCCCGGTCGAGGCGCTGATCATCGGAGGCGTCGCGGGCGTCTTGTGTCAGGAGGCGGTGAACCTGATCCGCAACGCTTTGAAAATCGACGACACGCTGGATGTGTTTGCGGTCCACGGCGTCGGCGGCATCTTTGGCACAATCATGATTGCGGTCTTTGGCGCTGGCGCATGGGCCGCGCAGCTTGGATCGCTGGTGATTGTAGGTGTTTACACCCTTATCGTCACTGTCGTGCTGGTGTTCGTTGTGCGGATCATCACGCCGCTGCGCGTGGACGAGGAAACCGAGGTCAACGGCCTCGACCTGATCGTACATGGCGAGCGGGCCTACGACGTCAGCAGCTGAGCAAATCGCGGCAGGTCATTTGCCTCGATCATCTGCCACAGATCATCCGCCCGTGCGCCCACCAGCGCGCGGGCTTTTGCTTGTATACGTTGGCGGCGGGTCTCAAACGGCAAGGGGGCATCCAGATCGTGGACATAGACCTGTCCGTCGATGTCGATGCGCGCCTGCATTTCCGACAGGCTTTCGTCCCCCGCAACGCGCACTTTCTGCCGGAAGCTCACAAGATCGGGGGCTTGCGCGCAGGCGTCACTGAACGACGCGATATCGCCTGTATCAAGCCCGTACGCCGCCATTGCCAAGACATGCGCAAATGAAAACTTGGCCCCTAACCCTGTCTCCGGTGCGGGCTGGTTGCAGACCGACAGCCAGCGGGGATGGGTGTGGACTGTCACCGCCTTTGCGCCCGCCATCTCAACGCGGCGCACAGCCTCGAGCGCGGCATGCAGCCCGTGGCAGCAAGCGTGAAACTTGTGGCTGACGCCGCCCATGCGCCAGTTGAACGGAGCCGGGGCATTGGTGCCGTGATGCGTCTCGCCGAACCCGAGCGGACCTGCCAGCCCATCGGCCGCGGCAGTCATGCCGGCCGCCGCCCACTGCGCAGCCTCGACACCTGTGCGCGCGGCCAGCCCGGCGTTCAGCGGTTTGCCCATGGTACCGAACTGCGCCTTCAGCCCCGAGGCCATGCTGGCGCACAGGCCCAAGGCCTGACGCATCTCAGCACGCGTCAGCGCCAACAAGCGACCCGCCGCCACGGTTGCTCCAAAGGCCCCTGCCGTTGCGGTCTGGTGATACCCGACCTGATAGTGATCGCGCCCCAGCCAAAGGCCCGCCGCCACCGACGCCTCCGCCCCGACAAGGGCCGCATCAAGCATCTGGGACAACGTCGCGCCCTGCCCTTCGGCGACAGCCAGCGCTGTCGAACACATCACGACCGATGGGTGACCGATATGGGCAAAGTGGGTGTCGTCGTAGTCGAGCGCATGGGACAAAGTGCCGTTCACCAGCGCCGCCTCGGTTGCGCTCGCTTGCACACCATCAAAGCGCACGCATGGTCCGGATGTGCTCAGCGTGGCGCTCCACTGCGCAAACGCGCCCTCGGCATGGCCTGCAATCCCGCAAGCCGCCCAATCCAGCAGCGACAGCGCCGTGACATCGCGCACCTCGGATGGGGGCGTGGCCTGCGCATAGTCCAGCAGCAAATCGGTGATCTCACCGCCCGCGTGTTGCAAAACATCCTCCCCGCCGGGTCAGGCCAACCCCATGCCGGGCTCAGCTGTAAAGCGCGGCGGCCCGCCGCTCGAACGCACGCACAATGCGCTGCATCGCTTCGTTGAACACGACGCCGATGATGCCTTGCAGGATCGCATTCTTGAACTCGAAGTCCACGAAAAACGACACCTCACAGCCGCCCTCGGCCTCCGAAAACGCCCAGTTCGACTTCATATAGCGGAACGGGCCGTCCAGATATTCCGTGTCGATCTTGTGGGCCTCGGGATACAAAACCACCCGACTGGTGAAGCGTTCGCGAAACACCTTGAAGCTGATGACCAGATCGGCCTCCATCACCTCGTGATCGCCTTTTGGGGTCACCTTGCGCACCCGCGCCGCCGCACACCATGGGAGAAATTCGGGGTACGAGGCCACATCGGCGACCAGATCATACATCTGTTGCGCTGTGTAGGGCAGGAAGCGGGTTTCGGAATGGGTGGGCATTGGGTTAGACAGGGCCTTGCAGGAACGGTTGCGCATGGATGTGTCGCGAAAGGTCCGTAAAATCAAGGGGACGACCATGTCGCAGCGGCCATATGTCATAGACCAGATGATCTCGGCCAAGGCCATCGCGGCCAGGATCGAGGCGCTGTGCCGCGAAATTCAGACCGAGTTTGACGGCACCGACAAACTGGTCGTGGTGGGCCTGTTGCGCGGCAGTTTCGTGTTCATCGCAGACCTTGTGCGCGAGCTGGACCTGCCGATCGAGGTCGATTTCCTCGAAGCGTCTTCCTATGGCGACGGCATGGAAAGCAGCCGAGAGGTACGCATTCTCAAGGATTTACGCGGCGCAATTGAAGGGCGCGACGTACTGGTGGTCGAGGATATCGTGGACACCGGATATACGATGCACCACGTCATCCGCCTGCTCAAAGGGCGCAACCCCGCCAAGCTGCGCACCATTGCGCTGCTCGACAAGCCAAGCCGGCGCGAAGTCGACGTCAAAGCCAATTGGACGGGCTTCGAAATACCCGATGAATTTGTTGTGGGCTACGGGATCGACTTTGCCCAACGCAACCGGAACCTGCCCTATATCGGCAAGGTCCGGTTCACCGAAACGGCGTAACCCGTCCGACCACGCCGTTGCGAATGATGTCGTCGCGCGCATATTCGGTCGCCCGCCCTGCACTCACCGCCTCAATTGCGGCAATCGCGTCGCGTAAATGACAAATGGCTACGTCCGACTGCTTTGGATCCAAACGGCTGATGATGCCTTTCAATTTCTCAATAATCGTCGATTTATCGCTCATGTGGCCCCCCCATTGTGTTCAGTTCCCTTGCTTTCTATCGTCGGTTGAACACCCAGACCTGTCAAGCAAAACCGCCACACGCACAGGTTGTTGTCCTTTGCGTTTTTTCCCGCTTAATCCGTGACTTACGCAAACGTCACCATGTCATATGACACCTCAGACAGCCCTAGGATGCAGGCGGGCCATCACCATAAGAAGCCCGATTTTTACAGCACCCGGCAGTTGTGATTATGGCGCGCGCGGCTTTTGCGCTACCACTGTGGCACAGCCAAGAAAAAGGAGTTTCATACAATGCGTCTTTCCAGTCTCGCCATGACGACCCTCGGGGTGACAGCCGTGACCGTTGCCGCTTTTGCTGCCAGCCACGCCAATCCGGCGCTTGAAGGGGCGGTCAAAGCCCGCAACGCACAAATGGGCATGATTTCCTATCACACCGGGCTGCTTGGCAGCATGGCCAAGGGCGAAACGCCTTATGACGCCGCAACGGCCACGGCCGCCGCAGAAAACCTGGCGGCCGCCGCCTCCATGAACCGGGCCGTGTTGTGGATTGCAGGTACAGAACAGGGTGCCGTTGCCGGATCGCGCGCCAAGGCCGAAATCTGGAGCGACGCCGCAGGCTTCGAGGAAAAGGCCATTGGTCTGGAAACCGCAGCAGCGGCGATGGTGGAAGCCGCTGGCACGGACCTTGAGGCGCTGCGCGGTGCGATGAAAGGTGTGGGTGATGCCTGCGGGGCCTGCCACAAACCCTATCGCGGTCCACAGAACTAAACGCGCGTCATGAGATGGGTTCTGCGGGTGGGCGTCGTGCTGGCGGTTTTGGCTGCTGGCTTGGGCTGGGTTTTGACCCGGCCCGCATCCCTGCCCGACACGTTCGCAGCGGGCCACGTTCCCGACCCCGACAACGGCGCGCTGATCTTTCACGCTGGGGGATGTGCGTCTTGCCACACCGCCCCCGAGGCCGAAACCGACAGCGCGGCCCTGCCCATTCTTGCGGGCGGGCTGCCTTTTGTGACCGAATTCGGCACGTTCTATGCTCCCAATATCTCGCCCGACCTTGATCAAGGCATCGGCGAGTGGTCGGCGCAGGGTTTTGCTCGCGCGGTGACCTTGGGCGTCTCACCCCAGGGACAGCACTACTATCCCGCTTTTCCGTATGCGGCCTACCAACGCGCCACCCCCGGCGATGTCATTGACCTTTTTGCCTATATCCAGACGCTGCCGCCCAGTGAGGTTGAAAACCGCCCCCATGATGTCGGCTTTCCCTTCAACATCCGGCGCGGTCTGGGGCTGTGGAAGCGATTGTTTGTGGCCGAGGATTTCGTGGTGGCAACGGATAACCCTGTTGTGCAGCGCGGCCGTTATCTCGCCGAAGGGCTGGCCCATTGCGCCGAGTGCCACACATCGCGCAACGCCCTTGGCGGGCTTGATCGCACAGGCTGGATGGCCGGTGCCCCCAACCCTTCCGGCAAGGGCACCATCCCCAACATTACCCCGGCAGCACTAGAGTGGAGCGAGGCCGACCTGATCGCCTATTTCACATCCGGTTTCACGCCTGACTACGACAGCGCAGGCGGCGAAATGGCAGAGGTCGTCGAAAATCTGTCACAGCTGCCCGAAGCAGACCGCGCCGCCATCGCAGCCTATGTCAAAGCCCTGCCCGCAATCCCTTGACCTCTTCAGGCGAGGTTCAGCTTTTTCTGCCGCGCATCGCGCAACTGCGCAAAATCCTCCCCCGCATGATAGGACGAGCGGGTGAGCGGCGTGGCCGAGACCATCAGGAACCCCTTGCCATAGGCCGCCTTTTCATAGGCTGAAAATTCGTCGGGATGCACAAAGCGGTCGACGCGGTGGTGCTTGGGCGTGGGCTGCAAATACTGCCCAATGGTCAGGAAATCGATGTCGGCGGCGCGCATGTCTTCCATGACCTGCATGACCGATTGGCGGTCTTCGCCAAGGCCAACCATGATGCCCGATTTGGTGAACATGGACGGGTCCATCTCCTTGACCCGCTGCAGCAGCCGCAAAGAATGGAAATAGCGCGCACCCGGGCGCACCTCGGGGTAAAGGCCCGGCACGGTTTCGAGGTTGTGGTTGAACACGTCCGGGCGCGCTTCAACAACGACCTCCAACACACTCGGATCACAGCGAATAAAATCAGGGGTCAGGATTTCGATGGTCGTGCCCGGACTGCGGTGACGAATGGCGCGGATGGTCTGGGCAAAGTGGTCTGCCCCACCATCCTCGACATCGTCGCGGTCTACGGAGGTGATGACCACATGGTTCAAGCCCAGTTTCTCGACGGCGTGGGCCACGCGGCCCGGCTCGAACGCATCGAGATCCTCGGGCGGCTTGCCGGTGGCGATGTTGCAGAACGTGCAGGCGCGCGTGCAGACCTCGCCCATGATCATCATCGTGGCGTGCCCTTGCGACCAGCATTCGCCCACATTGGGGCATCCGGCCTCTTCGCAGACCGTCACGAGGTTGTTGTCGCGCATGATCTTGGCCGTTTCGGTATAGCCCGCGCCGCCGGGGGCCTTGACCCGGATCCAGTCAGGCTTCTTTGGCTGCGGATTGTCAGGACGGCGCGCCTTTTCAGGGTGGCGCTGTTCAGGGATTTTCAAATCGCGCATGGGCAAAGCCTCGGAATAGTTCAGCGTTAAACTGTTTCTAACATAAGGCGGGCGCAAAAGAATACCACGCGGCGCATGGCCGCTATGCGCCGCGCCCTTTCCACCACGCGCCCACGCTCCAACGATCGCGGTGGATCAACAGGATCAAGGCGATCATTGCGCCCAGCACAGCCAGATCAATGACCTGATTGCGGTGAATGGGAAATCCGCGATCATTGAGGGCGAAGGGATCAAAGAACCCCTCCCACCGGCGCAGAACGGTAAATAGATGCATCAGCGCCAAGGCCGGATAGCTGATCCAGCGCACGGCCCCAATGGCCACCAACACACAGATCAGGATTTGCACAGCCGCCACAGCATAAATGGTGGTAAATTCCAGATCGACACCATCAAAATGTCGGGCAAGCCCCTGATATTGCTTGGGCGTGATGATTTTGTGCGCCGCCCACAGAAAAATGAACCACGCCAAACCAAGGCGCAGGATCAACAGCGCCAGCCCCTCTCTATTCTGCTCCGACATCATACCTCCCGCCGCCACAGCCTCAGCCCCCTAATGCCGATCCAGCTTCATCTTGCCAAGTAAACTCCGGGGGAGGCCGCACGGCCGGGGGCAGAGCCGCCTTAAATATCGTGTCGCGCAGCACCAATCAGATCACGCCAGATAAAAAAAATGGCGCTGCGAGGGAGGGATCGCAGCGCCATTTCAATCAGGATCAAAAGAGGTCAGCCAATCATGCCGCCCCCTGGTCCCGTCGTCTCCGCATAATGCTGTTTCAGGCGCATCAGCGCGATGCGCAGCACGATCTTGCCGGACCGCGCCGACCAGCCGAGCCGTTTTTCCGCCGATTCCAGCCCTTCGAGGTAACAACAGCAGCGCAAAACCACATCCGACAGACCCGGCCCAAGATCCTTGAGCGCATGGCCCACACGACGCCGCGCGCCCTCAGGTCCGTTGCCCACCCCACTGTCCTGCGCAAATCCACCGCGCCCGCCGCCGGTCAGAAACCGGTCCCAGTTCTGGGCCACGCGCGGGCCCATCTGCGCCAGCTCGAAATCTTCGCGCAAACGCTCGCCCGCCGTCACCAGATCATCCGTCAGGAACGGTGCGCCCCCCTTGTCGCGGCGCCGCGCAAGGGCGGTCAGCGGAGATTCGGCCAGATTGTAGCGCACCTTGCGCGGCTGCCCTGTTTCGTTGTCGCGCACCGTGCGTTCACCCCACACGCGATGCTGATCCGCAAATTCGGCGGGCGTTTCGGCCATGCCCTGCATGTCATGCCCGACCTCACCCATCATGTCGGCCAAAGCGGCGCGGCCCGCGGGCGTGATCTTGTAGCGGGTGATGCGTCCGGCGGTATCGGCGACAATCCAGTCCTGCAAGGCCATGGCCTCGGCCACCTTGCGATCGACCACGGCCGTGCGGGTGCTTGCCCCCGTTGCGCCATCGCGCACGACAACGGCCTTTTCCATATCGACCGCAACGGCCAGCACCGCCCCGGTCTCGCACAGGCGGCGCAGGATACGTTGCGCATCCCGGTTCAGGGTCGGTGTATCGGGGCTTTGATCAAGTGCGACAGCATGCATATCAGAGCATTCCTTTTGTTGCGCAGGTGCAGTCGACGAACCTTTGCGGGTAACCCGTGATCCCAGCTTGCGCAGCACCGCATCGATCAGCGGATCATCGCGCCGGGTCTCGAACCGGCGGATCTGGCGCAGAACGGTAGAGGCGTGGCAGCCGGACTTGCGCGCCAGTTCGCGGATCGGCAAACCGGCCTCGGTATGCGCAAGGTAGTGCAAGGCGGCGTCGGGCACCCAAGGGGGCATCCCCGACAGCACAGGGTGTGGCCTGTCAGTCTGGTACATGATGTTGTGTCCGTCCTCTTCCTACCGGGTCCGAAGTCATTGCGCGACGCTTCGGTTTTCCACAGTTTATCCACACAACCTAAGGGTGCATTGGTTACTTGTTCGTTAACATTCGTCGATGTGCCCAGCATTGTTTCCAAAAGATAAACAGTTGATAAACGAACGAACGGGCACTCAGCGCTGTACGCAACACCCGCTCAGGTTGTGTCAAGGTGACAGGGTCATCGCCGGTGGGGATCGGTATGACACAGACCTGAAGGAGCACCGGAAATGCAAGATATCCTATCCATGTTGAACGCCCTGCACCGTCCACGCCTGTTGATGCGCGCTGCCCGTATCGGAGCCGAAGATTACCGTCGCACGGCCCATCTGCCCCGTCTGTTGGGATATGGCAGCCTGCCGCGCCACGGGGCCGCCCTGATGCGTCTGATGGAGATCGAAGGTGATCTCAACACGATGCGCATAGGCGATGATTCGTCCTACAGCCTGTTACGCCATATCGACATTCTGATCGCCATTGTGGGCGAAGCGCGCATCCTGCGCGCCGCTCAGGCCGATCCGGTGGCGTCCTGATCGACCCGGCAGGCCCGACTACATAAAGCTGTCGGGCTCTGCGGCCTTTTTCTCGGCGACATAAGTATCCAGCGCCTCGCGGATTGCCGGATCAAGCGCGGGTTGCTGGTAGTCGCCCAGCATCTTCTGAACCCGCAGGGAGGCCAGTTGCGCCGTATCGCGTGCGCCTTCGTCTTCCCATGTCTCAAACGGTTTGTAGTCCAGCAGATCGGACTTCCAGAACGCCGATTTAAAGTTTTCCTGCGTGTGCGCGCAGCCCAGATAGTGCCCGCCGGGGCCAACTTCTCGAATCGCGTCCATGGCCTGCGCATTGGCATCCATCGAAACGCCCGCTGCCAGATGGTGCAGCGCGCCAAGCTGATCCGCATCCATCACGAATTTCTCGTAGGAACTGACCAGCCCGCCCTCAAGCCACCCGCAGGAGTGCAGCATGAAGTTCACACCCGCCAGCAGTCCCATGTTCAGCGAATTGGACGTCTCGTAAGCCGCCTGCGCGTCGGGCAGCTTTGAGCCGCAGAATGACCCCGCCGAGCGGTATGGCAGCCCCATGCGCCGCGCCAACTGTCCTGCCCCGTATGTGATATGGGCCGCTTCTGGCGTGCCGAATGTGGGTGCCCCGGAATTCATGTCGATCGAGGTCACGAAGGCCCCCATCACAACAGGCGCGCCCGCGCGACACAACTGCGAATAGGCAATGCCGGCCAGCACCTCGGCAAACACTTGCGTCAACGTACCCGCAACAGACACAGGGGCCATGGCTCCGCCGACGATAAAGGGCGAAATGATGCAGGCCTGATTGGCTTGGGCATAGACCTCAAGCGCACCCATCATCACATCATCAAAGGTCATGGGCGAGTTGATATTGATCAGAGACGTCATGACCGTGTTGTCGGCAACAAAGTCCTTACCGAACAGAATTTCCGCCATCTCGACCGAATCGCGTGCCCGGCTTGGTTCAGTCACCGACCCCATGAACGGCTTGTCCGACAGCGTCATGTGGGCGTGCAGCATGTCGAGGTGGCGTTTGTTAACGGCGATATCCGTGGGTTCGCACACTGTGCCGCCCGAATGGTGCAGCCACTTGGACATGTAGCCCAGCTTCACGAAGTTGCGGAAATCCTCCATCGTGGCATAGCGGCGCCCTCCGGTGGCATCGCGCACAAACGGCGGGCCATAGACCGGGGCCAGCACAAGGTTCTTGCCCCCCACCACAACCGAGCGCTCGGGGTTGCGCGCATGTTGGGTATAAGAGGCAGGGGCTGTCGCGCAGAGTTTGCGCGCAAGGCCCTTGGGAATACGCACCCGGTCGCCGTCAATATCAGCCCCCGCATCGGCCCAGCGCCTCAGGGCTGCGGGATTGTCGGGAAAGTTCACGCCAACCTCTTCGAGGATCGTCTCGGCGTTGGTTTCGATGATGTCGAGCGCCTCTTCGGTCAGCACTTCGAAGTTGGGGATGTTGCGCTCAATGTATTTGGCCGTCTCAAAGGACACCGCCGTGCGCTCTGCCCGGCGGGCAGCACCACCGCCCCCGCGCCCTCGTCTGCGTGTTGCCTCCTCGGTCATCGCTGATCCCCTTCAACCCAACTGGTGGACTGCTGATTACCCTATCGGGATGTTTGCCGCGCGCGGATAGCGCCGCAACCGGGAAAAAAGCGACACTTCCCCTGCCAGCCCCCCAAAAAAATCGGTGGGCGCACGCGGGCTGCCTTTCGGCTGACCTTGCCACCAGCGGGGTGCCCGCCTATTGCACAGTCATGACAGAACAGACCCATGACCGCCTCCTCATCATTGATTTCGGCAGCCAGGTGACGCAGTTGATCGCGCGCCGCCTGCGCGAGTTGAATGTCTATTGCGAAATTCACCCCTATCAGAACGTCACCGAAGCGTTCCTGCGCGAGATGGCGCCGCGTGCGGTGATTCTGTCGGGGGGACCTGACAGCGTCACCCGCGAGGGCAGCCCACGCGCGCCTGACGCCCTGTTCACCATGGGCGTGCCCGTCCTTGGCATCTGTTATGGGCAACAGGTGATGATGCAGCAGCTTGGCGGCGCGGTCACGGGCGGCAAAATCTCGGGCGGCGGCGGCACGGCAGAGTTCGGGCGCGCCTTTGTGACACCGGCAAGCCCGCTTGATCTGGTTGAGGGCTGGTTTGCCGACGGGCGCGAGCAGGTCTGGATGAGCCATGGCGACCATGTCAGCCAGCTTGCCCCGGGTTTCGAGGTCTACGGCACCTCGCCTAACGCGCCTTACGCCATCACCGCCGATACGAGCCGCCACTTCTATGCGGTGCAGTTCCACCCCGAGGTCCACCACACCCCCAAGGGCGCGAAACTCTACGAGAATTTCGTGAAATTGGCCGGGTTCACCGGCGACTGGACGATGGGTGCCTACCGCGAACAAGCCATTCAGGCGATCCGCGATCAGGTGGGCGACAAACAGGTCATCTGTGGCCTCTCGGGCGGTGTCGATTCGTCGGTGGCCGCGGTGCTGATCCACGAGGCCATCGGCGACCAGCTCACTTGCGTCTTCGTCGATCATGGCCTCTTGCGCAAGAACGAGGCGGACGAGGTCGTCGCCATGTTCCGCGACAATTACAACATCCCGCTGATTCATGCGGACGAGGCAGACCTATTCCTTGGTGAACTAGAAGGGCAATCCGATCCTGAAACCAAGCGCAAGATCATTGGCCGCCTTTTCATCGACGTGTTCCAGAAATACGCCGATCAGGTCGAGGGGGCCGAATTTCTGGCCCAAGGCACGCTTTATCCGGACGTTATCGAATCGGTCTCGTTCAGCGGTGGCCCCTCGGTCACGATCAAATCCCACCACAATGTGGGCGGCCTGCCGGAAAAGATGGGTCTGAAACTCGTTGAACCCCTGCGCGAGCTGTTCAAGGACGAGGTGCGCGCCTTGGGGCGCGAGTTGGGCCTGCCCGCCAGCTTTATCGGGCGTCACCCCTTTCCGGGTCCGGGCCTAGCGATCCGCTGCCCTGGTGAGATCACGCGGCCCAAACTGGATATCCTGCGCGAAGCGGATGCGGTCTATATCGATCAGATCCGCAAACACGGGCTCTATGACGAGATCTGGCAGGCCTTTGTAGCCATCCTGCCTGTGCGCACCGTGGGTGTCATGGGCGACGGGCGGACCTATGATTATGCCTGCGCGTTGCGGGCCGTGACCTCGGTGGACGGGATGACGGCAGACTACTACCCCTTCACCCACGACTTTCTTGGCGAAACGGCCACGCGGATCATCAATGAGGTGCCGGGGATCAACCGGGTGACCTATGACATCACATCGAAACCTCCGGGCACGATTGAATGGGAGTGACCCTGACCGGCACCTTGCGCTGCGCCACCGCAGGCGAGGCAGCACGGGTGCGCGCCGCCTTGCCAGAGCATATCGGGCTGACGCGGGCCGAGGCGGGGTGTGTGTCCTTTGAGGTCACTCCAACCGACGACCCGCTGATCTGGGACGTGGCCGAAGAATTCACCACGCCCGACGCCTTCACCGCCCACAACACCCGCGCCGCCGCCTCGGATTGGGCGATCCAGACCAAAGGCATCACGCGCGACTACAAGATCACGGGCATGCCATGAACCCCGTGCTCAAGGCCGCGCTGTGGATGTCGGGATCGATTGCATCCTTTTCGACCATGGCCGTGGCCGGACGCGAGGTGGCACACCAACTCGATACGTTTGAGATCATGATGTATCGCAGCGTAGTCGGGGTGGTGATCGTCTGCGCATTGCTCAGCATGACAGGCCACTGGCGCAGCATTCAGACACAGCGGATCGGCACACACCTGCTGCGCAATGCGGCACATTTCACCGGCCAGAACCTGTGGTTCTACGCAGTAACGGTCATACCGCTGGCCCAGGTGTTCGCCCTTGAATTCACATCTCCGATCTGGGTGATCGTTCTAAGCCCGCTCATCCTGGGCGAAAAGCTCACCCCTGTGCGCGCCCTTGCGGCTGTGCTTGGGTTCATCGGCATCCTGATCGTGGCGCGCCCCGATATGGCGGGCATCAATGCAGGTTTGATCACCGCCGCCTCCTCCGCGATCTTTTTTGCGCTGACGATCATGCTGACCAAAAAGCTGACACGCAATGAGGGGATCGGGTCGATCCTGTTCTGGCTGACGTCCATGCAGCTGGTCATGGGGCTGGTCATGGCAGGCTATGACGGAGATATCACCCTGCCCGATGCCAATACGGGGCCGTGGGTGTTTCTGATCGGGTGCGCAGGGCTGCTGGCGCATTACTGTCTGACCAATGCGCTGTCGATTGCGCCTGCGACGGTGGTAGTGCCGATCGACTTTATCCGACTGCCCACCATCGCTGTGATCGGGATGCTTGTTTACGGCGAAGTCGTTGATATCTGGGTTTTTGTCGGGGCGCTGATCATCTTCGGGGGCAATTACCTCAACATCTGGGTCGAAACGCGCCCAAAAGATGGGCTGTGACCCGAAAGTCACAAAAATATGACGCTTCGTCACGACGATCCGCTCTGCCCTAGGGTCAATATTGACCGATAGGGGTTGAAAAAGGCTTATTCCCTCCCAAGGCGCATCATCGGGGAACACAGATGCGCATTTTTGGGAGGATTACGAATGAAGACTCGCGTACTCGCAGCCGCCGCACTCACGGCCTCTGCGTTCACGGCACAAGCTGGCGGCATCGACCGCTCGTCCCAGTTTCTGGGGCCCCTTTTCGAAAAAGGTGGTGAGACTGGCAGCTATGTTCAATTCAGCTATGGGCATATCGAGCCAAACGCACGCGCCGACGGTGTTGACGACCCGCTCAAAAGCTTTGACACGCCGGGCCTCGCCTTCAAGACCGACCTGACAGACCAGATCAGCGTCGCGCTGATCCTTGAAGAACCCTATGGCGCGGACATCCAGTATGACGATGACTCGCCGTTTTTGGGAGGTGGTGCAGGCGTAAGCTCGAACCAGATCTCGCTGATCGGGCGCTACAAGTTCAACGACAACTGGTCGGGTATCATCGGGGCACGTGCACTGAAGGTAGACGGGTTCATCGACACCTTCACGGCTAATCCGTTCTTTGGTGGTCTGCCTCCCATCCCTGTCCCTGCGCTTGTGGCGCTGAACGCAGCGCCTTCGCTGCCGATCTCTCTTGAAGCAGACAGCGACTATGACTTCGGTGCCGTGGTCGGTGTCGCGTATGAGCGTCCCGAGATCGCGTTGCGGATCGCGTTGTCCTATAACGAAGCCATCGAGGCAGAGTTCGAAGGTACGCAAACTTTCTTCACCGATGTCGCCCGCACGGCGATCCTCGATCAGAAAGAAGTCCAGTTCGGGGTCTCCTTCCCTGAAAGCATCAATCTCGAATTCCAGACAGGTATTGCCGAAGGCACCCTGTTGTTCGGGTCTATTCGCCATTCCAAATATGACGGCTTCAACCTGACGACGCCGGATACAACCGCAGGTGTCGCCGGCACTCCGTTTGCCGCGGACGTGGACGGTATCAACTTCGTCAACTTCGCTGACGACAGCACCGCCTATAACATCGGTGTGGGCCGTCAGTTCTCCGAGCGTTGGTCGGCCTCAATCTCGATCAGCTATGAAACCGATAGCGTAACACCATCCACAACCGCATTGGCCCCCACAAGCGGGTCGCGCGGCATTGCAATCGGTGCGCGCTATGTAGGTGACATCGCCACAATCTCGGGCGGCATCAGCTATGTCGAGCCCGGCGATCAGCTGGTGAACTCGGCCAGCGGCGTTGCAGACTTTGACGACAACGACGCCATCGCTTTCGGCTTCCGCATCGGCTTCAACTTCTGATCTGCACCGCTTCGCAGGCAACACGATATCACCCCCGTCCGGATCACCGGGCGGGGTTTTTCTTTGCGCAGGATTCGGGTGGTGGCCTGCCCCCCGCTCTGCCATTGATCGCCCAATGACACTCCAGAAAACCATGACGGGCCGGGCCTGGGCCGAGATGCTGTTGCTTGCCTTCATTTGGGGCGGCTCGTTCCTGTCGATTCGCATTGCGCTGGACGAGGTGGCTCCGCTGACCTCTGTGGCGCATCGCACCGGGTGGGCGATGCTGGCGCTCTGGGCCGTGGTGATCGCGATGCGCCTGCCGATCCCGCGCGATCCGCGCATCTGGGTCGGATTTCTGGGCATGGGGCTGCTCAACAACGTCATTCCCTTTGGGTTGATGGCTTGGGGGCAGCTGCATATCGAAACCGGGCTGACCTCGATCCTGAACGCGGCCACAGCCATTTTCGGGGTGGTCGCCGCGGCACTTTTCTTTGCGGATGAGCGGATCACCTTGCGCAAGGGGATCGGCGTCACCTTGGGCTTTTTCGGAGTCGCCACCGCCATCGGGCTCGAGAATTTCCGCAGCTTCGATCTGCGCAGCCTTGCGCAACTGGCGATCATCGCGGGCACGATCAGCTATGCGCTCGCCGGGGTCTGGGCGCGCAAGCGGCTTGGCGGGCTGGCCCCACAGGTGGCGGCGGCGGGTATGCTGACCGGATCGACGCTGATCACCCTGCCGATGGCGTGGATCATCGACGGGCCGATCACGCTCGCCCTGCAAACCGATACGATACTTGCCATCGCCTATTACGCGCTGATCGCAACGGCGGGGGCCTATC
This sequence comes from uncultured Tateyamaria sp., assembly GCF_947494755.1. Lineage (GTDB taxonomy): Bacteria > Pseudomonadota > Alphaproteobacteria > Rhodobacterales > Rhodobacteraceae > Tateyamaria. The sequence goes on along the minus strand of NZ_CANLVZ010000001.1, from coordinate 280,594 downwards.
TGCTCTATTACCGCGTGCTGGCCGTGGCCGGGTCAGGCAATCTGATGCTGGTCACCCTGCTGATCGCGCCCGTCGCCATTACGCTTGGTGCGGTGGTGCGGGGCGAGGCGCTCAGCCCTAACGCATTTGCAGGCTTTGCCCTGCTGGCGCTCGGCCTGATGATCCTTGATGGGCGCATCTGGACCCTGATCCGGGGCAGAGCCGTTGACCGCCCCCGCCCCCCCGGCTAGGACATCCCGCACGACCACGGGGACAGGAACCACGCACATGCTTTACCGCGATGCCGACCACTGGCGCGCCGCCGCGCAAAAACGCGTGCTGGTCTATGGCATGTCGGGCTTGGGCAAGACGCATATGTCCACGACCGTGCGCGCCTCAGGCAATTGGTTTCACTACTCGATCGATTACCGGATCGGCACACGCTACATGGGCGAGCTGATCGCCGACAATGCCAAGGCCGAGGCGATGAAAGTACCGTTCCTGCGCGCGCTTCTGCTCAGCGACAGCATCTATATCGGCTCGAACATCACCTTTGATAATCTGAACCCGGTGTCGACCTACCTGGGCAAGCCCGGCGATGCGGACAAAGGCGGTCTGCCCATCGATGAATACCGGCGGCGGCAAGAGCAGTTCCGCACCTCCGAAGTCGCGGCCCTGAACGACACGAGGCATTTTGCGGATCGGGCGCATGATTTGTACGGCTACCCGCATTTCATCTGCGACACGGGCGGCTCCATCTGTGAGTGGGTGGACCCGCACGACGACAACGACGCGCTGATGCAGAGCCTCAGCGCCGCCTGCCTGCCAATCTGGATCAAAGGGGACGCAGCCCACACCGCCGCCCTGATCGCGCGGTTTGACAAGGCCCCCAAGCCGATGGCCTATCAGCCCGCCTTTTTGCTCGACTGCTGGAACAGTTATCTGGGGGAAACCGGCCTTGGCGAAGACAAAGTCGACCCCGATGCCTTCGTGCGCTGGACCTACGCGCGCGCGCTCGCTCACCGCCAGCCGCGCTACGAGGCGATGTCGCGATGGGGCGTGACTGTGACCGCCGACGAGGTCGCCTCGCTCAAAGGTGAAGCGGATTTTGTCGATCTGGTCGCCATGGCCCTTGAGCGACGTGCACCCTAGGGCTATCTGCACCTTTCGCTTCATTGTTCCATAAATATGCATCTCTCCCCGTGCGCCATCAGGACCACCCTCATGCCCATCAAGCTCCCCTCCACCCTGCCCGCCTATGACGTTCTGACGAACGAGGGCGTGATGGTGATGGACGAAGAGCTGGCGGCCCATCAGGACATCCGGCCGCTCAAGATCGGGCTGCTTAATCTGATGCCAAAGAAGATCCAGACCGAAACCCAGTTTGCGCGCCTGATCGGGGCCACCCCGCTGCAAATCGAACTCACGCTGATCCGCATGTCCGATCACGAGACGCGCAACACCGCCGCCGAACATATGGAGAGTTTCTATCAGCCCTTCTCGGCCGTGAGGGGCCAGAAATTCGACGGGCTGATCATCACCGGCGCGCCCATCGAACATCTCGACTTCGAGGATGTGGACTACTGGGACGAGCTGGAACAGGTCATGGACTGGACACAGACCAACGTACATTCCACGTTTGGTGTGTGCTGGGGCGGCATGGCGATGCTGCACCACTTCCACAAAGTGCCCAAACACCTGCTTGGCGCGAAACTGTTCGGGGCCTATCGGCACGCGAACCTCGCACCCGCCTCGCCCTACCTGCGCGGCTTTTCGGATGATTGCGTCGTGCCCGTCAGCCGCTGGACCGAAGTGCGCCGCCCCGAGGTCGAGGCTGCGGGCCTGCCCATCCTGCTCGGCTCGGACGTCACCGGCCCCTGCCTGATCGAAGACCCCGACCACCGCGCGCTCTATATCCTGAACCACTTTGAATATGACAGCGATACACTGAAACAGGAATATGACCGCGATCTGGAATCCGTACAGGTCGAAGGGGCCAAGATTGCCGTTCCGGTCGGCTATTTCCCCGAAAACGATCCCAGCCAGACACCCGCAAACCGCTGGCGCAGCCACGCGCATCTGCTCTATGGCAACTGGCTGTCCGAGATCTATCTCACCACCCCATACGAGATGGAGCGGATCGGTCAAGATCGCACTGACTTGCGAGGATAACGATATGAAAACAACACTGTGGGTGCTTTTGGCCGTCGTCGTTCTGTGCATCGGTCTGGTGCAATTCTACGCGCTGAAACGCGAGCGCGACGCGGCTGCCGCCTATCCTCCGACCGGGCAAATGCTCGATGTGAATGGCGTGCAAGTCCACGCCGAACAGATGGGCAGCGGCCCCGATCTGGTCTTGATCCACGGGGCCTCGGGGAACACCCGCGAATTCACGCTCGGCTTTGCCCAAACGCTCGCAGAGAGATACCGCGTCACCATTTTGGATCGTCCCGGTCTGGGCTGGACCGACCAAATCGACCCCGAACACAAACGCGCATGGTCCACTGGCCATGCCAGCCCCAGCGACCAAGCCCGACTGCTCAAGGCGGCCACAGACCAGCTTGGTGTCGAAAACCCCATTGTGCTGGGCCACTCCTTTGGCGGGATCGTCGCGCTGGCATGGGCGCTTGAATTTGACGATCTGGCAGGCGTCGTGTCCGTGGCAGGGGTCGCAAACCCGTGGCCGGGCGAACTGGGCTGGACCTACACGGTCAATGGGTCGGCGTGGGGCGGCGCGCTGGTGGTGCCTGTGCTTTCCGCATTTGTGCCGCAGGCTTATGTGGACTCGATTGTGGCGAATATCTTTACCCCTCAGGCAGCACCCGAAGGCTATATCGAGCACGTCGGCCCTGCCCTGATCCTGCGCCGCAACTCTATGCGTGCGAATGCGCGTCAAGTGAACTGGTTGCGTCCTTATGTGGTTGAGATGGCTCAGGAATACGGCGACATCTCCGTACCGGTTGAAATCGTGCACGGCGATGCGGACACCATCGTGCCTCTGACGGTCCACTCCGCCAAGCTGCCGGATCAGATCGATGGGGCCAATGTCACAGTCCTCGAAGGCGTCGGCCACATGCCACAACACACCCACCCCGAGGCCGTGATCGACGCCATTGACCGCGTCGCGGCGCGTGCGGGTTTGCGGTAGTGTCTCAGTTTGAAATTGGTCCTTACAATCCATTGTAGAAACCGCCGTACGCTAACCAAACGTTAACGCGAGTGTGTTGAGTTGATGCCTTGAAAGGACAGTCACAGTGACCTACATTTATTGGATGTTAACCATTGACATGTTGGCAACATATGTCGCAGCCGAACTAAAATAGTGCGCGAATCGACTTGTTGTGGTAGTCAATGAGTGTGTACAAGAGAAAAAAGCGTTGACATGTGAGTCTACATTTACAACGCGAGAGAGGGTTGACATGCCGAAAGGCCCAAACGGACAGAAGCGGCCAGCCGACTCCATTGGGATGTCGGTTATGGTAGCAAAGATAGCGACAGGTGAGGAGGAAGAAACCTCTTACGTGTCAAAGAATCGCCGCAAAAGCGGTGTAGCTGGTGCGAAAGCACGAAATGATATTCTGAGCGCAGAGCGCCGTTCAGAGATAGCAAATCAAGCCGCTAGCGCTCGGTGGCAAAAAGGAGAGAAGGAAATGACTCAACTTTGTTCGTCAGGACTCCACGACCTTCTGTCTGAAGGTGGCCGTGAGTTACATAACGTTAAGTTTCTAGCAGGTACCGACTCCACTAGTGAAGGTATGTGCGAAGAGGCAAGGCGCGTCATTAAGTCTGCGATTGACAGGGGTATGCCGCACAACCCGCCGAAAACGGGCCGTGAGAAAACGCCCATGTAACAACTTGTTATGCATTCCCAAATTGTGGTAGGCCCGATTTTTATCGGGCCTATTTCATTTGGAGCAAAATGTTGTTCAAAAATCTTCAATCAAAGTTTGACGGCAGAACAGAACTCCCAATAGAAATTGAGGAGATTTGCGATGCCCTTATCGAGATGGGGTATCAGGATGATATACGCTTGGTTGAAGAGGAAATGGACTTAAACCAACTTCTTGGAACTTACGTTCAATTCACGGAACCTTCGGGGGGGATGTACTCGGAACCCAATCTGGTTTCACTTATCGTCTATCCTGCAAATGTAGACATTCTGCTGCAAAGAATTATTTGCGCCAAAGAGCTTGTGCACGTGTGTGATGCGCACGTTTCACGAACAAGCGATCCTGAAGACATAATGGAGTTGGCGCAGGTGCTGAGCGGGAGTGCGGCGATAGGGGATGAGCCGCGAATGACGATGAAGGTTGCGGCTGACATGCTGGCTCAACAAAAGGGATTAATGCTTCTATTCCCCAAAGCGGCGAGAGTTATTGCAAGGCAGAAAGTCACAGAAGGCATTCTCACGCTGGATGGCCTAGCTGACAAGCTTCAACTGCCTATATCCACGGTTGAAGACATGCTTGAAGAAGACTGGGATAACTTGGCAGAACGACTCGCAAATATTTAAACTGAAATTTTTGCCTGTTAAGTAAATATAAAACAACTATAACAAAGGTATGAACAAACTTGACATCAAAACCCGCGCAATGATCCTGAACATGATGGTAGAGGGTAATTCCATGCGCTCAATCAGCCGGGTTGTAGGTGTATCAATCAACACAGTGACAAAGCTGTTGATAGAGGCTGGTGAAGCCTGTGCGGCATACCATGACGAGACAGTGCGCAATGTAGGCTCAACTCGCGTTGAGTGTGATGAAATCTGGTCGTTCTGCTACGCTAAAGACAAGAACGTAAAGACTGCCAAAGCCGCCCCTGATGGCGCTGGCGACGTGTGGACGTGGACTGCTATCGACGCAGACAGCAAAATGATCCTGTCCTATGAGGTAGGTGACCGCTCCGCGACAACAGCGCACGAGTTCATGTTTGATCTGCGCGACCGCCTGACAAACCGCGTTCAGCTTACCACAGACGGCCACAAGGCTTACCTCAGCGCCGTTGAGGATGCGTTTGGTTCAGACATTGACTATGCCATGCTCGTGAAGATTTACGGCGAGACTGGCGGTAAGACCGCAGAGCGCAAGTACAGCCCCGCCGAGTGCACAGGCATCAAGAAAGAGGCTGTCATTGGGCAACCTGTCGAAGAACTGGTCAGCACGTCCTACGTTGAGCGTCAAAACCTCACAATGCGCATGGGCATGCGTCGCTTCACCTGTCTGACCAACGGTTTCAGCAAGAAGCTGGAAAACCATCTGCACATGCTTTCGCTGTACTTTGTGCATTACAACTTCGTGCGTATGCACAAGACGTTGAAAATGACACCTGCAATGGCCGCCGGTGTTTCCGACACGCTGCGCGATACAGCTTGGATTGTTGGCTTAGTCGATGCGCGTGCACAAGCGCCCAAGACGCGCGGTCCCTACAAAAAGAAAGCAATTTCAAACTGAGACACTACCGGGTTTGCGTTAACCGTCGCCCTACCCCATATTGCATGTTAAGAGCAGTAACTTGGACCATGCCATGACCCTTCCCTTTGACGGGGCGATCTCCGATTTTTATGAAAACGGTGCGCCAGATGACATTCGCGCAGCGATCAAGGACGCGGACAAGGACGACATCCTCGCCCCGTCCTACCCCCATGATCAGCGGATGAAGGGAAAGGTCTATGACGCCGAGATGGAGGCGCTGCAGATCGAGCTGGTCAAGATGCAGGCCTGGGTCAACGAAACGGGTGCCCGCGTGGCTTGCGTGTTCGAAGGGCGCGATGCGGCTGGCAAGGGCGGTACGATCAAACGGTTCCGCGAGAACTTGAACCCGCGCGGCGCGCGCGTGGTGGCCTTGTCAAAACCTACCGAAACCGAAGCCAGCCAATGGTATTTCCAGCGCTATATCAACCAGTTGCCCGCCGGGGGACAGATCACCTTCTTTGATCGCAGCTGGTATAATCGCGGTGTGGTCGAGCATGTTTTCGGCTTTTGCACACCCGAACAGCGCGCCCTGTTTTTTGAACAGGTGAACCCGGTTGAGCGGATGATAGTCGAGGACGGCATTCACCTGTTCAAGTTCTGGCTGAATGTCGGGCGGGCCGAGCAATTGCGCCGGATCCGCGCGCGTGAGCGAGACCGCCTCAAGCAGTGGAAACTCAGCTGGATCGACGTCGAAGGCCTCAAGAAATGGGACGCCTATTCGGCGGCGATCCGCGAAACGCTCGACAAGACCCACACGGACATTGCCCCGTGGACCATCGTGCGCTCAGACGACAAGAAACGCGCGCGCCTTGCGGCGATCCGCACGGTTCTGCATGGGCTCGACTACACGAATAAAGACGCCCAAGCCATTGGAGAGACTGACAAAGGTATCTGTGGTGGGCCGGACATCTGGGATGCCTAAACGGGGCTATCACCACGGAAACCTGAGGCAGGCCCTGATTGATGCCGCCCTCGTTCTGATCGAGGAAAAGGGGCCGACGGGCTTTACGCTGTCCGAAGCGGCCAAGAAGGCGGGCGTGACGCCGGCAGCCGTCTATCGCCACTACGAAGGACGCGCCGACCTGATCGCCGAATGCGCGCGTCAGGGCTATGGCATCTTTGCGGACCTCATGGAACACGCCTACCAATCCGGTCAACCCTCGGCACTGGCGGCATTCGAGGCGACGGGGCGCGCCTATCTTGCCTTTGCCCGCCGCTTTCCGGGCCACTACATCGCGATGTTCGAGGCGGGAATTTCCGTCAACCGCACCCCCGAACTTGCGGATGTGGCCGCGCGCGCCAATGCGGTGTTGGAAAAGGCCGCTGGTGACCTCAGCGAGCATATCCCGGCGGATAAACGCCCGCCTGCGTCGATGTTTTCGGCCCATATTTGGGCAATGAGCCACGGGGTGGTCGAATTGTTCGCACGCAACTCACCGGGCCGCGCCTCGCCCTTTCCGCCCGAAGACCTGCTGGAAACCGGCATCGGGATCTACCTGCGGGGTCTGGGGCTGATCCGCCCCGACGAGTGACGCCCGTCTAGGGGATGCGATTGCGGACCTGCACCAGCATCGCCTGTTTCTGCTTTTCCAGATTGCGACGGCGCAGCCGCTCTGACAGCCACTGGGTCTTGATCAACACGATCTCACCCAGCCCATCGACCAGATAAAACCGGGTGCCGCCATCAATGACGACGATGTTGCCCCAGTGGATCCCACTGGCGATGCAGCCCTGATCGGCCAAGTAATCGAAAAACGCGGCCAGCTTGTCGGCGAACGCCGCCGTAGCGTGACCAGCCTGGCAAAACGCCTTGACTGTGGGGGCCAGCGCGCCGTCCACATCCACGATCTTTTCAACCAGCGCGCCGGGTCCTGCGCTGGTTTCGCAATAGCCCATCAGGCGCGGCAGGAACGAGGGCAGCGCACCGTTGCGCCACAGCAGGGCAACATATTCTTCCTGTTCGCGCTGCATCGTGCGCAGGCTGCCAAAGCGGATCAACGCGGGCCTGTTGATCCAGCGGGTCTTGAGCTTGCGCAGGTCCTTGCTGGTCGATTTTGGCAGCTTGATCAGCACGTTATCTTGGTTGGGATGCTGATAGACCAACCTGTTCTCGCCCTGGGCGATCAGCTCTGTCTGGTCCAGATCAATGATATCGGTCGCGTCCATGGCCCCATCCCGGTGTTCTTGCCCGCCCTGCCCCCGAGGGCAAATCTAGGGGCCGCAACAGGCAACGGCCAGAAAAAAAGCCCACTGAAAAGCGGGCTTTTGATCTTAATATCGAAGGGTTTAGCGTTTGGAGAACTGAAAGCTCTTGCGCGCCTTGGCCTTACCGTATTTCTTGCGTTCCACAACGCGGCTGTCGCGGGTCAGGAAGCCTGCGGCTTTCAATGCGCCACGCAGTGAGGGATCATAAAGCTGCAACGCTTTGGACACGCCGTGCTTGACCGCACCGGCCTGACCCGAGAGCCCGCCACCTTTGACGGTAGCAACCACGTCAAACTGGCCTTCGACCCCTGCGACCGTGAACGGCTGTGCGAGGATCATTTGCAGCACGGGGCGTGCAAAATAGGTGTTCATTTCCTTGCCGTTGACAGTGACCTTGCCCGAACCGGGTTTGATCCAGACACGGGCGACCGCGTCCTTGCGTTTGCCTGTGGCATAGGAGCGGCCCAGCTCGTCACGAACGGGCTCGCGGTGGATGACCTCAACCGCTTCGGGGGCGGCGTCGCCCGCAACGGCTTGCAGGTCTTCGAGTGTGTTGATTTCGTCAGCCATGCTCATGCGCTCCGCGTGTTTTTGGCGTTCATGGACGCAACATCCAGAACTTCGGGGCTTTGCGCCTCGTGGGGGTGATCCGCCCCGGCATAAACGCGCAGGTTGGTCATGATCTGACGGCTCAGACGGTTGCCGGGCAGCATCCGCTTGACCGCGAGGGTCACGACACGCTCAGGATACTTACCCTCGAGCATTTGCTCTTTGGTGCGCGATTTGATGCCGCCGGGGTGGCCAGTGTGCCAGTAGTGACTTTCCTGACGCTTGTTGCCGGTCAGCTGGATCTTCTCGGCATTGATGATGATGACGTTGTCACCACAATCCATGTGAGGCGTGAAGGACGGTTTGTGCTTGCCACGCAGGCGCATGGCGACGATCGAGGCAAGGCGGCCCAGCACGATGCCTTCGGCATCAATGATGATCCACTTTTTTTCGATGTCCGCAGGTGTTGCGGTAAAGGTTTTCATGTGTCGCATCCCTAAGGGGTCGAATTTCAGATTGGGGCGTTATATGGGGGGTCAAGGGGCGCGTCAATGACGTGAAGTCAGTTAAAATAAATGTAAATCAATGCTTTATAAATACGGTATCATATTACCCCAATTTGAGGGCAACTTTCAACCCTTGCACCCCACCCCACATCTGCAACAAGGGGCCTTGACGATTTTGACAACCCAAAGGCCCCTTTCGACGTGATATCCGATTTGGCGTTTTTTCCGGCACTGGCGACCTTGGCCTTGATCGTTGTGGCCACCCTTGCGGGCATTCCGACCGTGCGCAAACTGATCACCGTCTATGAGGCCAAGCACGAGTTGCGGCAAGGCTCGGCCGGCTGGCTGCGCAGCATCGGGGGCTGGTCCATCATTGCGTTCTGGCTAATGACCACGTGGTTCATCGCAACCATCATCGGCGATTGGGGCGTCAGCGGCGATCTGGCGGGGGCGATTGACCGTGGCTGGCTGCGCCTGCGCATCCTGCTGGAAATCGCCGTCGCCCTGATGGAGTCCGACCGATGAGCGGCGCGCTACAGGCCGAATTGCAATGCCCGTCCTGCGCGGGCCAGTGCCTTTACGATCCGGCCCCCCAAGCGCTGGTCTGTCAAAGCTGTGGCACCCCCCGCCGGCTTGAGACCGAGGATGACGCCCGCGCAGGCCATGAATACCCCTTTGATCCCGACACCGACACCTCCGAGGCCCCGGCGCAGATCGACGCCACGGTCCACCGCTGCGAGACCTGCGGCGGGACGGTGACCTTTGTCGGCCCCTCGCTCAGCACGCGCTGTGCCTATTGCGATGGCCCCGTGGTGCTGGCGGACGGTGATCGGGCCTATGAGCCGATGGCGCTGATCCCGTTCCGGGTGCCCGACAGTGATGCCCAGAAGGCCGCGCTGGCGTGGGTCGCGCGTCGCCTTGCCGCGCCGCGCGATCTGGCCGGGATCGTGGCCAAGGGGCGGGTTGCGGGCATCTATGTCCCGTTCTGGACCTTTGATAGCAAAGAGGCGGTGCAATATTGGGCAATGTACACCACGCGCCACAACAAAAAGACGCGCACCCACAAGGTGCAGGGGGGCATGACCATCCGCTTTGACGATCTGCTGGTGCCCGCCTCGCCCCATGTGACACCCCTGATCCGCGACGGCATCCTGCATGATTTCCAGCCAGCCAATCTGCGCCCCTACCGGGCAGGGTATCTGGCCGGGTTCGCCGCCGAACAGCACCACCAGAGCGTCCACGAGGGGCTGGCCGCCAATGAGGACGACAAGGACCTGCTGATCCGCAACCACATCAAGGACGACATCAACAGATCCGGCGTGCACAATATCGGCTATCAGGCCGCCACGACCGGTATCCATTATCGGCGCATCCTGCTGCCCGTGTGGATTCTGCACTATAGCTACAAGGGGCGAGCCAAGAAGGTAGTGGTGTGCGGGATGCGGGGGCGCACCTTTGGCGAGCGGCCCTTTTCGACATGGAAACTGGCAGGCTACGCGGCGGCGCTGTCCTCGGCGACGGTGGCGTTCGGGCTGTTCTGGGGCGCGGCGGGCCTGCTTTAGACCCCGATGGATTCGGGTGGATTGTTGAGAAGATCGCGCAGGCGCACCAAGGCACGCTCATAACTTTCGATGCCCACACCTGCGTTGACCGCAAAACGCACCGCATGGGGCGCACGCGCATCGCGGCAGGCATATTCCTCGGCCGCGCGGATGCGCACGCCTTGCGCTTCCGCCGCCTGCACAAAGGCCCCGGCCCGCCACCCTTCGGGCAGACGCAGCCACAGAAAGGGCACATCGCTGCGCCATTCCAGATCATAGCTGCCCAGCACATTGACCGCGCAATGGACATAGGCCCCAATTTCATCCCGGGCCCGCTGCATCATCGGCGCGAGGTCTGGATGGATCAGCAGCTTGGCCGCCAAATCCGTCATCGGCGTGGCCAACCCGAAAAAGGAATACTCCGCCGTGCGCCGCAACACTGCCGCCTGCCCCTTGGGCGCAACCGCAATGCCAAGGCGCAAGGCCGGGGTGACGGATTTCGAGATGGACGAGATGTACCAACTGCGCTCGGGTGCAAGCATCCGATAACTTGGGGCCTGCGCGGCCCCAAGGCGATAGCAATCATCCTCAAGAATGCTCAGATCGTGGCGGCGGATCACCTCGACCAGCTCGGCGCGCCGCGCCTCCGGCGTAAACCCGCAGGTCGGATTGTGGACCTCAGGCGAGGTGCAAAAGACCTGCGCGTCATGCGCCTTGATCGCGGCCTCAAGCGCGTCGGGCATCACACCATGTTCGTCCATGGCCACCGGGATTACATCCGCGCGCAGCAATTCGGCAGCGCGGCGAAAGCCGGGATAGGCCAGATCCTCGACCAGTACAGCCGGGCGACGGCCCCGCAAAAGGGCCTGAAAGATCAGCATGATGGCGTTCTGCCCGCCATGGGAAAGCACGATATCATCCGCGCTGAACGATCCCAAAGGAGCGGAAGACAACCACGCTTTAGCCGCCTCGCGCGCAGGCGCGGCCCCGCTGCGGGTCGGGTAGTGCATCATGCCCGATGGCGGATCGGCGGCAACCTCAGCCAGCAAGGTCCGGATCAGCGTCGCCTGCCCCACACTCGGCAAGTGCGGCGAGAACAGATTGACCTGATAGGGTTGGTATTCCGAATTGTGCGTGGCTGAATCCACCTCAAGCGGGATGTCCGTCCACAGCGGCGTCTTGGGATCGGGCGTGGCGACAAACGTGCCCCGCCCCACCTCGGCGCGCAGCGTGCCATCGTCCGTAAGCAGCGTATAGGCGCGGGCAACCGTCCCCGGCGTTATACCCAGCTTCCATGCCAGATCACGCACCGGAGGCAGCTTTTCACCGTTTTTCAGGTGATTTGAGGCGATCCGGGCGCGAATGGCCTCCATCACCGCTTTGTATTTCGGCCCCGGTGTATCAAGCAGGTCCGGCCGCCAAATTGTATCCATTACAATATTTCCGTAGATTTAGTACGCACCACTATTGTACCGTTATTTCTGGCAGCTTTGCTATATTGTGTCAATACAATTACAGGAGATTTCCCATGACACACCGCATCATGAACGCAGACCAGAACCTCGCCTATCTGATGGCGCAAACCCGCATTCCTGCGGCCTCGGTTGTCGCGCTCAAATGTGCGGTACTGCTGTCGAAATGGGCCACACGCCGCCGGTCACGACTGGCCCTGGCGCAACTGACGCCAGCGCAGTTGCGCGATGTGGGACTGACACCCGCTGCCGCCTCGATCGAAGCACAGCGTGTGTTCTGGCGGGCGTGACATCCCCGTGGCATCCGCCAGACCTCTTCCTTGCGGCCGGGTCTACCCCGGCCGCCTTTTCACTATTTGACATACACTAAAGCCATCCCACTCAAGGCAGATCGACACCTTGCGGCGGGATCGCATAGGTTAGGCTGGCACGCGCGACGGGCTGCGCCATCCCCTCGGAAAAGATCAGCACGTCTGACACAGACAATTGCTTGCCCAGCTTCAGCAGACGACCCTGACCGATCAGATCAACACCTGCGGCAGGCTTGCGCATGAAATCAATCGAACAGTTCGTGGTGACCGCCAGCGCGCGCGGCCCGATATGGGCCAGCGTGACCATATAGGCGGTCACGTCGGCCAGCCCGAACATCGCGGGCCCCGAGATTGTACCACCGGGGCGCAAATGGTGATCTTGTACCAATAATCGCAAGGTCACGCCCGCCTCTGTTACCTCTTCGACGTTGAACTCCCCCGCCACTTCCAGAAACACCTTTTGCAGAAACGCGTTCATCTCGGTGGCGGTCATCACGGTTCGCATGCTTTTCCTCACTGCTGGCGTGACGTAGGGTTTGCTCGAAACCGGGAGGAGGGCAAGATGGCAATTCTGGAACGTGAGGTCACAGGCGCGGTGGCGCATCTGCGCATGAACGCGCCCGAGCGGTTGAATGCGCTGTCGGACGAGATGATCGCGGCGGTGCACACGACGCTCGACGAGATCGCCGAGGATCGCGGCATTCGCGCGGTGGTCCTGTCTGGCGCGGGCAAGGCCTTTTGCGCAGGCCATGACCTCAAACAGATGACCGCCGGGCGACAAGCCGAAGATGGCGGCACCGCCTACTTTGCGGATCTGTTTGACCGCTGCGCGGCGATGATGACCCGCATCCAGTCCCTGCCCCAACCCGTGATCGCCCAGGTCCACGGGATCGCAACGGCTGCCGGGTGCCAGCTGGTTGCGACCTGCGATCTGGCCGTGGCAGCACATGGCACACGATTTGGGGTCAACGGGGTCAATATCGGCCTGTTCTGCTCGACCCCGATGGTTGCGCTGTCACGCAACATCCCGCGCAAGCACGCCTTTGAAATGCTCACAACTGGCGATTTCATCGAAGCCGCGCGCGCGGCTGAGCTGGGCCTGATCAACCATGCCGTTGCACCCGACGATCTGGAAAGCGCAACCGCCGTCCTCGCCCGGAAAATCGCCGACAAATTGGGCAGCGCCGTCAAAATTGGCAAAGAGGCGTTCTATGCCCAGGCCCAGATGAGCACGGCAGACGCCTATGCCTACACCGGGGATGTCATGGTCAAGAACCTCGCCGACCGCGACACGCAGGAAGGGATCGCAGCCTTTATCGCCAAGCGCACGCCAGAGTGGAATCAATAACCCTTTGAAATTGAATGAAATTACGTGGGATTTTGAATTGTTTCCAAATCAGGCCCGGATTATTTCCAAATCAAGCGTAGTAATTTGGGCGCAAATGCGGCACAAATAGGACACGGTTCATCGGAACTGTCACACTTTTGGGTCGCCGCCGGCGGAAGGTCCCTCCAGATCAGCCTCTCACTGATCGACCATTCCCGCAGCGGCGACCCCAAAACCACCCCACAGCAATATAAGCCAGAACCCACCCCGCGGTTGCGCGTGCGTGGTCCATGCCCTACATCCGCGCCATGACAGACATATTACACATCGTGGGCGGCGGCATGGCCGGGTCCGAAGCCGCCTGGCAGGCCGCACATATGGGTATTTCGGTGGTTATCCACGAAATGCGCCCCGAGGTTGGCACCTTCGCCCACCAGACCGGACTGCTTGGTGAGATGGTGTGTTCCAATTCATTCCGCTCTGACGATAGCGAGCAAAACGCAGTCGGCCTGCTGCACTGGGAAATGCGGGCGGCCAATGGGTTGATCATGCAGACGGCGGACAAACACCGCCTGCCTGCGGGTGGCGCATTGGCTGTGGACCGCGAGCCTTTTGCCCAATCGGTGACGGATGCGCTGATGGCGCACCCCAATATCCGTGTTGAGTATGGGGAAATCACCGCCCTGCCGGAGGATGGCCACTGGATCATCGCGACCGGGCCGCTGACGTCGTCAGCCTTGGGTCAGGCCATCGCAGCCGAGACGGGGGCCGAGGCGCTCGCCTTCTTCGACGCCATCGCGCCGATCATTTACCACGACAGCATCGACATGAGCAAAGCGTGGATGCAATCGCGCTATGACAAGGGTGAAACCGAGGAAGAGCGCACCGCCTACCTCAACTGCCCCATGGATCGTGACCAATACGAGGCGTTTATAGACGCGCTGCTGGCCGCCGACAAAACCGAGTTTCACGAGGGCGAGACAGCCGGGTATTTCGACGGCTGCCTGCCCATTGAGGTGATGGCCGAACGGGGCCGCGAAACCTTGCGCTTTGGCCCGATGAAGCCGGTGGGCCTCACCAATCCGCATGCGCCCGACGTCAAACCCTATGCCGTCGTCCAATTGCGGCGCGACAACAAACTGGGCACGCTCTACAACATTGTCGGGTTTCAAACCAAGATGAAGTATGGCGCACAAGGGGATGTTTTTAAAAAAATTCCGGGTCTCGAGAATGCACGGTTCGCCCGTCTTGGCGGCATTCACCGCAACACGTTCCTGAACGCCCCCACACTGCTCAGCGCGGACATGCGCCTCAAATCCCGTCCCAACATCCGCTTTGCCGGTCAGATCACCGGCGTCGAAGGTTATGTGGAATCCGCCGCCATGGGTCTGCTAGCGGGGCGCATGGCTGCGACCGAAATTCTGGGAGGCACGCTCGCCCCCCCGCCAGATACGACCGCCATGGGCGCATTGATCACCCACATCACCGGCGGGGCGGATGCAAAGACATTTCAGCCAATGAACGTCAATTTCGGGCTGTTCCCCCCGGTCGAGGGCCTGAAAGGTGGGCGCAGAGGGCGCAAGGACCGCTACAAAGCTTATACAGACCGCGCCAAAATCGATTGGCAAGACTGGCTCGCCCCTCAAGCCAAGGCGGCCTGATTTCTTTTGACCAAAAATACCGCGGGGGTCTGGGGGCTGGCCCTCAGGTGCAGGTCTTGAGGCGGCCCCTAGCCACTGGACGTCTCACCGCCTAAACTGGCGTCATGACAAAATTTCTGAACAAGGCGTACAAGGCCCGTGACGCCGCCTCCACGCGCACGCTCTATGATGACTGGGCCGCAAGCTACGAGGCCGAAGTCAGCGAAAACGGCTATGCAACACCGGGGCGCTGTGCGGATGCGCTGGCGCGGCAGGTCGATGATCTGGCCGCCCCCGTCCTGGATTTCGGATGCGGCACCGGGCTCTCCGGCCTTGCCCTCAAACATGCCGGGTTCGGCACCATCGATGGCGTAGATCTGTCCGAGGAAATGCTCAACGGAGCACGCGAAAAAGGGGTCTATCGGCATCTAAACCAGATCGAAGCGGGGCAAGACCTGCCGCGCACCGATTACAAAGCCATGGCCGCCATCGGCGTCATTGGCGCAGGCGCAGCCCCGATCAGCGTGCTGCACCAGTTGATGCGTGCGTTGCCACCCGATGGCAAACTGGTCTTTTCCTTCAATGATCACGCCCTTGAGGACCCCGCAAACATGGCCGGGGTATCGGAATGGACCGACTGCGGTGCCGCCCGTTTGTTGTTCAAGGAGGCTGGCGCACATCTGCCCGGCATCAACCTCAACTCCACCGTCTATATACTTGAGAAAGCGTGACATTTCGAACCCGCTTTGCACCGTCCCCGACCGGACCACTGCATCTGGGGCATGCCTATTCCGCCTTGCTCGCTGAGCAGATCGCGGCCCGGCACAATGGTGACTTCCTGCTGCGGATCGAGGACATCGATCAAGGCCGCGCCCGCCCTGCCTGGGAGGCGCAGATTTACGACGATCTGAGATGGCTGGGGCTGACCTGGCCAACCCCTGTGATGCGCCAATCGGACCGGCTCGCGACATACCACCACGCGTTGGATCGGTTGTGGGCGGCGGGGCTGCTTTATCGCTGTGACTGCAATCGGCGCGACATTGCCGAGACGCTCAGCGCGCCGCAGGAGGGTGCGCCACTGCACGGCCCCGATGGGCTGATCTATCCCGGCATCTGCCGCACCAAACATCCCCGCACCGGGCCGCGCCCGCAGGACCACGCGCTGCGGCTCGATATGGGTAGGGCCACGTCACCCATCACGCTCAGACCATATGTCGAAACCGGGTTAAACGCGGGCGAGATCAGCGCAGACGATCCCGTGCGCACCATTGGCGACATCGTCTTGGCGCGCCGGGACATGGGCACATCCTATCACCTTTCGGTCGTCGTGGATGACGCGGCCCAAAAGATCACGGATGTGGTGCGCGGCGTCGACCTCGCCCCGGCCACAGCGATCCACGTCCTCTTGCAACAGCTGCTGGACCTGCCCACGCCGCGCTATCACCACCATGCGCTGATCCGGGATGAGGCGGGCAAACGGCTGGCCAAACGGGACGATGCACGCAGCCTTGCGACCTACCGCGCCGAGGGCAGATCGCCCGACGATATCCGCGCCATGATCGGGTTGTGACCTTCAGACCTGACAGGGTGAGCGCCAATCGGGCGCGCAGGCCGCATCATACCATATATGACATCAACTCCACTTCGCAACCCTCTGTTACATCGGTATAAAAACAGGTACGCCGCCCCGTGTGACATGCAGGCCCGGTCTGGCGCACCTGCATCAGGATACAGTCCCGATCGCAGTCAATGCGCAGCGACACCAGGTCCTGTACATGGCCCGATGTCTCGCCCTTGATCCAGAACTCCTGCCGCGAGCGCGACCAATAGGTCACCCGCCGGGTCTCAAGCGAGCGGCGCAACGCTTCGACATTCATCCAAGCCATCATCAGAACCTCGCCGCTGTCCACATCCTGCGCAATTGCGGGCACCAGCCCTTGCGCATTGAACTGCACCGTGGCGGGGTCAAAAACGTCACTCATGGCAAAACCTTTTTGAATCTGGATCAGACCCGCTTATGTAAGGACAAAGCGCAACTGACACCAGAGACGCCACGCATATGCCAGCTGATACGGACCTGATCAAACTCTACTCGAACCGGATCCTCGCGCTGGCGGCCGACATTCCGCATCACGCCCGCCTGCCCGACCCGGATGCCAGCGTCAAGAAACGATCGCCCTTGTGCGGCTCGACTGTCACGGTGGATGTGAACGTGGCGGACGGCAAAATCGTGGGCTTTGGCCAGGACGTCAAAGCCTGCGCACTGGGCCAGGCTGCGGCGGCAGTTGCGGGCGGCGCGATCATCGGGCGAACGCTGGACGAGGTGATCGTGGCGCGTGACAGTCTGCGCGCGATGCTGAAATCAGGCGGGCCTGTCCCATCCGCGCCCTTTGACGGGTTTGAGGTGCTGGAACCTGCGCGCGAGTACAAGAATCGCCACGCCTCCATCCTCCTCAGCATCGAGGCCACGGTCGAAGCGATGGAACAAGCGGTGCAGTCCGACTGCGCCTGAGCGTCGATATTAGCCAAATCTGAACGATTAGCGCCTAAAGGTAGCCAACCTTTAGGCGGCGAAAGTGACTGGATGACGGCCCACCCTGAATTTCCCGATATGCCGCAGTTGAATGCGCTTGCACGTGCGGCCTCTGCGCTTGGGTATGAAATCGTTGATATTGCGGGGTTTCTTGACATGGTCGAGGCACAGGCCCGCGATCAGCGCGCCGCCCTGTCGGCGCTTGAGCGGGAAAGCCGACAGATCGAAACCGCCAATGATGCCGCGCAAGAGGCGGCAAGCGATCTTGAGGATAGCGTGGCGCGCACATCCGAAGATGTCAGCCACTCCGCCGCTTTGATACGCGCGTTTGGCACCCAATCGCGCGAGGTCGCGACATGGGTCCAAGGGTTGTCAGAGCGCAGCGATGATGTGGGCGAAACACTCAAGGCCGTGAAATCCAACAACTCACAGATTGCCGCGATCTCGATGCAGGTGAACACGCTGGCCATCAACGCCAAGATCGAGGCGGCCCGTGCCGGTGAGAGCGGGCGCGGCTTTGCCGTGGTGGCTGAGGCCATCAATGAGCTGTCGCAAAAGACCAAGGCCGCCGCCGCGCAGATTTCAACAAATATCGAGACATTGACCGGCTGGATCTCGGCCCTTGGCGTCGAAGCGCAGGACGTGGCCGAACGTGCCACCAAACTGATGGAGCACAGCACCGAGACCGATCAGGCGCTCAGCAGGATGGAGCGATCGGTGGGCGACACGAAGTCTCAAGCCGACCGCATCGATGCTGAAACAAAGAAAGTGCGCGCCGCTGTCGAGTTGTTCGCCCCCGACATGACAGAGATCGGCAGCAGTATCGTGGCCACCACAGACGGAATCAAACAGGCCCACGCCCGGGTCGAGCGGTTGATTGACACATCCGAAGAAATTGTGCAGTCCACCGCTGACCTTGGCGGGCTGACCGATGACGCGCCCTTTGTCGACTATGTGCGCGCGCAGGCCGCAGCCATCACCAAGGTGTTCGAAGAGGCCATCGATCAAGGCAGGATCAGCGTACTAGCCCTGTTTGACCGCACCTATGTGCCCATTCCGGGCACGGCCCCCGAACAGGTGCGCACTGCCTATGTCGACCTGCTTGATACCGTGCTGCCCGCGATACAGGAACCGGCACTCGCCTTTGATCCCCGCGTTGTCTTCTGCGCAGCGGTGGATGTGAACGGTTATCTGCCGACGCACAATCGCAAATTCGCGCAACCACCGCGCGATGATGTCATCTGGAACACCGCCCATTGCCGCAATCGGCGTATTTTCAATGATCGGGTGGGCCTGAAGGCCGGGCGCAACACAGCCCCGTTCCTGCTGCAGGTGTACCGGCGCGATATGGGAGGCGGGCAATTTGTGATGATGAAGGATTTGTCGGCCCCGATCACCGTGCGAGGACAGCATTGGGGCGGCTTGCGACTGGCCTATACGTTTTAACCAGCGGCGGCTTTATCCAAAAAAAACGCCGCACATCCTGTAAGGATGGCGGCGCAAGGAAAGCGTGTCTTGCGGGGGACAGATCCGTTATCCCCCGAGGCAATTGGGGGAATTCGTAATCGACAGGCAGAGCCGGTTACGAAAGGTAGCGCCAATTTGGGACGGGCGCAAAGAGGATCAAAGCAAGTACGCAGGCAGTAATCAGATCAAGGACGGCAGATGCAGACCCACCACCAGCATCACCATCAATGCCGCCGCCCCAAGTGCATCCTGAAGCAATGTCGCTTCGGCCCGGGTGGCAATCTGTTTGATGTGGCGCAGCGTGGTCATGTCGGCGTCTCCGTTCTTAAGTTGCCTCTTTGTTCTCACATTCTTAATGATGCGTAAAGAACTTTTTAAGAACATTTGTGAACTTTTCGGAACCCGGGCGCTAACCCACTGATATCAAACGAATGGCCTCGTCCTGCCGCATCAACCACAGCAGAACACGCGCAGCCTGCCCGCGCGGACTTTGCAAGGTCGGATCATCCACAAGCAATTTGCGCGCGTCACTTTGGGCGACGGCCATCAACGCACTCTGCCGTTCCAGATCCGCAATCCGAAACCGGGGGACGCCCGATTGCGCGGTTCCGATCAGGTCTCCGTATCCGCGCATCTGCAGGTCGGTTTCCGAGATGCGAAACCCGTCCTCGGTTTCGCGCAGCACTTCGAGCCGTTTGCGCCCCGCCTCTGACAGCGGTGCCTGATACATCAGCAAGCAGGTCGAGGCCGCCTCGCCCCGCCCGACCCTGCCGCGCAATTGGTGGAGCTGGGCCAGCCCGAATGTCTCCGCCCGTTCGATCACCATGATCGTGGCATTTGGCACGTTCACCCCAACCTCGATCACGGTCGTGGCGACCAGAACGCCGGTTTCACCTGCTTGAAACCGCGCCATGGCGGCGTCCTTTTCGGCAGGCGGCATTTGTCCATGCACCAACCCCACGCGTCCCTCGCCCAAGACCGCGCGCAACCGTTTGAACCGCTCCTCGGCCGCCGTCAGATCCAGTGCCTCGCTTTCTTCGACCAACGGGCACACCCAGTAACACTGACGCCCCTCGGCCATGACGGCTTGCAAGCGCGCGATCACCTCTTCGATGCGCCCGGTGCTGACCAGCGCCGTCTTGATCGGCTTGCGACCGGGCGGTTTTTCATCCAGCACGGAGACGTCCATGTCGCCGTATTGCGCCAGCGCCAAGGATCGCGGGATCGGTGTGGCGGTCATCACCAGAACATCTGCCGTCCCGCCTTTCTTACCCAAGGCCAGCCGTTGGCGCACCCCAAACCGGTGCTGTTCATCCACGATGGCCAAGCGCAGATCGTCAAACTGCACATCGTCCTGAAACACGGCGTGCGTGCCCACCAGAATATGTATGTCGCCCCGCGCAAGGGCTGCCAGCTTGGCGCGTCGTTCGCTGCCTTTGTCCCGTCCGGTCAGTATTTCCAAAACAACGCCTGCGCTTTCGGCGAGGGGCTGCAAGCCCTCAAGGTGTTGACGCGCAAGGATTTCCGTCGGGGCCATCATTACGCCCTGCCCGCCCGCCTCGACCGCGATCAGCAGCGCCATGAACGCCACCAGCGTCTTGCCCGCGCCCACATCCCCTTGCAGCAACCGGTTCATCCGAACGGGCTTGGCCATGTCGTCTGCAATGTCCGCAATCGCGCGTTCCTGCGCGCCGGTCGGCGCAAAGGGCAAGTCGGCACGCACCTTTTGCTGCAACGCTTGTGTCCCCACCGATGGTCGCCCGGCCACATGCCGTTCGGACGCCCGGGCCAGCGCGAGGGTCAATTGATGGGCAAACAATTCATCATATGCCAAGCGGGTGCGTGGCCCTGACGTGGCCGACAGATCACCCTGCGCCTCGGGGCTGTGCGCGGCCTGCATGGCGCTCGCAAAATCCGGCCATTTGGCCTGCACAATCTGGCCCGGATCAACCCATTCGGCCACGTCCGGCAACCGCGTCAGCGCAGCGCGAGACGCTTTGAACATCGTCTTTTGCGTCACCCCCGCCGTCAGCGGATAGACCGGTTCGAATTGCGGGATCTGATCGGCCTCCTCGGGGGGCAGAATGTGGTCGGGATGCACCATATTGGCGACACCATCGAACATCTCGACCTTGCCCGACACGACCCTTTCACTGCCGACCGGCAACACTTTGTTCAGGTAATCGCTGCGCCCATGGAAAAACACCAGCTGGAAACTGGTTTGCGCATCTTCGACATGAATGCGGTAGGCCCCGCCCCGATTGCGCGACGGGTGGTGTGCGCCGACCTTGATCTTGACCGTGAAGGTACCGGGCAGCGGCGCGCCCTCCAAACTGTCGCGCAGGGTGCGATCAATGCCGGTATGGGGCAGCGTGAACAGCACATCGCGAGGGGCCTGAATGCCCATGTGCCCAAGGTTCTGCGCCGTTTTCGGCCCCACTCCATCGAGCGTTTCAAGGTCGGCAAAAAGCGGAAACAGGACTTCGGGGCGGCTCATGACGCGGCAATCAAGTCCAACCACGCATCTTCGTCCAGCATTTCGATGCCCAATTCCGCGGCCTTTTTGGCCTTGGAACCGGCCCCCGGGCCAGCCACCAGAATGTCGGTTTTGGCACTGACGGAGCCAGATACCTTGGCCCCCAATGCCTCCGCGCGCGCCTTTGCCTCCGCCCGGGTCATTTTCTCGAGCGTGCCGGTGAACACGACGGTTTTGCCTGCCACAGGGCTGCCATCCGTATCCGGGCGCGCGGCGGCCTCGATGTCCAGATGTGCGACCAACCGGTCAATGCTGGCGATTTCAGCCGTTTGGTTGAAGGTGGTCGCAAGCGATTTTGCCATCACCGCGCCGACGCCGTCGATGCTCAGCAGATCGTCCCACGCCGCGTTGCCTTCTTGCGCGGTGCGCATTGCGGTGCTGAAGGCGTCCCACGTCCCAAAATGCAGAGCCAGAAGGTTCGCCGCCGAATCGCCCACATGTCGGATCCCAAGCGCGAAGATCACACGGTTAAGCGCAATGGTCCGACGGTCGTCGATGGCGTCAAAGAGGTTGGATGCTGATTTGTCGCCCCACCCTTCGCGGTTCTTGAGCTGCTTCACACCCGAGCCATATTTTGCGCGCAACTCGAAAATGTCCGCAGGTTCGGCGATCCAGCCATCGGCATAGAATTGTTCGACTTGTTTGGCCCCCAAACCGTCGATGTCAAAAGCGGACCGGCCTACAAAGTGTTTCAGTTTTTCAACAGCTTGCGCGGGACAGATCAGCCCACCCGTGCAGCGTCGGATTGCATCACCCGGCTCGCGCACCGCGTCGCTGTCGCATTGCGGACAGGTCTGCGGCATCAAAAACACGGGGGCGTCTTCGGCGCGTTTGGACAGATCGACATCCGCAACCTTCGGGATAACATCGCCAGCGCGGTACACCTGCACCCAGTCGCCCACGCGGATGTCCTTGCCGTCGCGGATTTCGGACCCTTTGTTGTCGCGGCCAGCGATGTAGTCTTCGTTGTGGAGCGTCGCGTTCGAGACGACAACGCCGCCCACCGTGACCGGCGCGAGCCGTGCGACCGGCGACAACGCACCCGTGCGTCCGACCTGAATGTCGATGGATTCCAGCCGCGTCCACGCCAATTCCGCGGGGAATTTGTGCGCAATCGCCCATCGCGGTGTGGTGGAGCGGAACCCAAGCCGGCCCTGTAACCCAAGGTCGTTCACTTTGTACACAACCCCGTCGATGTCATAGCCAAGGCTGGCGCGCTGTTGTTCGATCTCCCGGTAGTGGGCGATCATCGCCTCGGGGCTGTCGCATATGGCCGTCAACGGATTTGTTTGAAATCCGAGCGCGCTCAGCCGGTCAATCGCGCCCATTTGAGTGTCCGCCAACGGCTCGGACAAGGCACCCCAGGCATAGGCAAAGAATTCCAGCGGCCGTGCACGGGTGATGGTTGCATCAAGCTGGCGCAAAGAGCCTGCAGCGGCATTGCGCGGGTTCGCAAACGGTTTTTGGCCCGCCTCCGCCTGGCGTTCATTCAGCGCCTCGAAGTCGGGATGAGACATGTAGACTTCGCCGCGCACCTCAAGGACGTCCGGTGCGCCACTCAAGGATTGCGGCACCGTGTCGATGGTGCGGGCGTTGGCCGTTACATTCTCGCCCACAGCACCGTCGCCACGGGTTGCGGCCTGCACCAGCTCGCCCTTTTCATAGCGGAGTGACAGGGACAGCCCATCAATCTTTGGCTCGGCCGTATAAGACAGCGCAGCCGCGCCATCCAGCCCCAGGTATTTGCGAATGCGTCCGTCAAATTCGACCACGTCCGTGTCGTCGAACGCGTTGGCCAGTGACAGCATTGACACGGCATGGGTAACTTTTGAAAACCCTTCGGACGGGGTCGCGCCCACCTGTTCGGATGGACTGTCCTTGCGTTTAAGCGCCGGAAACCGCGCCTCGATTTCGGAATTGCGCCGTTTCAGCGCGTCATAGTCCGCATCTGAAGTAACTGGGTCATCGCTTGCATGATAGGCGGCATTCGCCTCCCCCAACACCTGCGCCAAACGGGCGAGTTCGTCCCTCGCCGCCTGTTCATCCAAATCTGCTAGTGGGGTCTGCGCTGTCACGGTGTCCCTCGTCCGGTTCAGGCCAAGAGATAGAAGCGCGGGCCGCCAGCGTCCAGTCATTGATGACCCGCAACCCGGACCGACAAATGAAAACGGCCAGCGCCCCCATGAACTGCGCTGGCCGATTGCCGAGAGAAATCCAGATAGGATCAGGCGCCGATGGCGAGCCGTTCATCCCCGGTATCCTGTGCCGGTTCCGGGTCCCTCAGCACATAGCCCCGCCCCCAAACCGTTTCGATATAGTTCTGCCCACCCGTCGCGGTGCTGAGTTTCTTGCGCAGTTTGCAGATGAAAACGTCAATGATCTTCAACTCGGGCTCATCCATGCCGCCATAAAGGTGGTTGAGGAACATCTCTTTGGTGAGCGTCGTGCCCTTGCGCAGCGAGAGCAGCTCGAGCATCTGGTATTCTTTTCCGGTCAGATGGACGGTCTTGCTATCGACGCTGACGGTCTTGGCATCCAGGTTCACCGACACATCACCCGTATTGATGACCGATTGCGAATGGCCTTTGGAGCGGCGGATGATGGCGTGAATGCGGGCCACCAGTTCTTCGCGGTGGAATGGTTTGGTCAAATAGTCGTCTGCACCAAAGCCAAAACCCTTGATCTTGTTTTCAGTATCGTCCGCACCGGACAGGATCAGGATCGGCGTTTCGACACGTGCCAGCCGCAATTGACGCAGCACCTCGTGCCCGTTCATGTCCGGCAGATCGAGGTCCAGAAGGATCAGATCGTAGTCATAAAGCTTGGCCAGATCGATCCCTTCTTCCCCCAGGTCCGTCGCATAGACGTTCAGGTTGGCATGGGTCAGCATCAACTCAATACTTTTGGACGTCGTCGGGTCATCTTCAACAAGCAGCACACGCATTCTAGGCTCTCCAAACTTGGGGTGTCTTGGGCTGAACTAAACGTGAACTGAAAAGGTTAACCACACGTTACCCTTGAGACAGAGATAGCACAACAACCTAAGGTTGTCTATACTTTTGAAGTGCCGTCGCCTTCAATGCCTCTTCGCCATGTTCGGACACAGCGCGCACCCATTCCACAAACTCCTCTTCGGAGATGCCGTATCGCTCAAGCGCGACCTCTTGGCTAATCAACCCAAAGGCCACCCCGCGCACCACAGCCGCCTTGCGCGAGGCGACCCATCGTCGGGTCGTTTTGGGGGGCAAATCCGCCTGCGTTAATACCGTGCCATCCGGCAGAGAGACCGCCCGTGGGCCATCGACTTTTTTCAAATACATTGCACCGCTCTTGTCTTGGTTTTGCCCAACATCGGCGCTGGCATTTAATGCGGCGTTAAACGGCCCCTTGAGACTATTTCGCATTTTCATATATATGCGCCGAACCCTCCCGGAGATGCCCCATGCTTGACCAATCCGGTCCGCTCAACTCGCTTGGTTTTGCCAAGTCCCCGGCCGACACCCGCGTGGTTGTCGCGATGTCTGGCGGCGTGGACAGTTCGGTCGTGGCGGCCGAACTCAAGACCCAAGGCTACGACGTCGTGGGCGTCACCTTGCAGCTGTACGATCACGGGGCTGCGCTGGCCAAAAAGGGAGCGTGCTGTGCGGGTCGTGACATCCATGATGCGCGCCGCGTGGCCGAGGAAATGGGCTTTCCCCACTATGTGCTCGATTATGAAAACGTCTTCAAAGACGCAGTGATCTACGAGTTCGCCGACAGCTATCTGGGCGGAGCCACGCCGGTGCCCTGCATCCGCTGCAATGAGCGCGTGAAATTCAAGGACCTGCTGGAAACAGCCAAGGATCTTGAGGCGGACTGCATGGCCACGGGGCACTATATACAACGCAAAATGGGCGATTTTGGCGCGGAACTGCACAGTGCAGCAGATGCCGCGCGCGATCAAAGCTACTTCCTGTTTTCGACCACGCCCGAGCAACTCGACTACCTGCGCTTCCCGCTTGGGCACCTGCCGTCCAAGGATGATACGCGGGCCTTGGCGGCCAAATACGGGCTGAGCGTGGCCGACAAACCCGACAGTCAGGACATCTGCTTCGTACCCAACGGCGACTACGCCTCTGTCATCCGCAAGCTGCGCCCCGAGGCGGCGGCACCGGGTGATATTGTGGACACCGAAGGGCGCGTTCTGGCGGCCCATGATGGCGTGATCAACTACACGATCGGGCAGCGGCGCGGCCTCGGGATCGGGGGGCTGGCGGACCCGCTTTACGTGGTGAAACTGGACGCGGATGCCCGTCAGGTCATCGTCGGCCCCAAGGAGATGCTTGCGACCCGTACCGTCCCTGTTCGCGAGATCAACTGGCTCGGCGATGTTCCGCTCGACAGCCAATCGGAATGGCACGTGGCGGTCAAAGTCCGCTCGACCCGCCCGCCCACCGACGCCGTGATTCGGCCTATCAGCGCGACGGAGGCCACTGTCGAACTGGTCGCCGCCGAAGCAGGCGTATCCCCGGGCCAGGCCTGTGTCTTTTACGACCGCGACAGCAGCCGGATCTTTGGCGGGGGCTGGATCCACAAAGGCTAGGCGGCGCGGTTGCGTCGCCCGTCTCTTTGCGGCTAACTGAACGTGTGTTCAAATCTGTCCGGAGGTCCTGTCGATGCAACTCAACACAACTCAAGCGGTAGTAACGGGCGGCGCGTCAGGGCTTGGAGAAGCAACGGCGCGCCATTTCGCGTCTCTGGGCGCGCAAGTCACCCTGCTGGATCGCGATTCGAATCGGGGTCCGGAGGTCGCAGCCGAGATTGGCGGGCACTTTGCCGAGACGGATGTGACGGACGAGGCCTCGGTTCAGGCGGCCATTGATCTGGCGCGCGACAAGATGGGTGGGATCAATGCAGCCGTAAACTGCGCCGGCATCGCATTGGGTATTAAGACGGTTGGCCGCGATGGCCCCCACCCCCTGCCCGCCTTCCAGAAGACCATCGACATCAATCTGGTGGGCAGCTTCAACGTGGCCCGTCTGGCCGCCGCCGCCATGGCCGACAACACGCCAGAACCCGATGGCGCGCGCGGCGTGATCATCAACACGGCCTCGGTCGCGGCCTTTGACGGGCAAAAGGGGCAAGCGGCCTATGCGGCCTCCAAGGGCGGGATCGTGGGGCTGACCCTGCCTATGGCCCGGGATCTGGCCAGCAGCGGCGTGCGGGTGATGACCATCGCGCCGGGTATCTTCAAGACCCCCATGCTGGCCGGATTGCCCGAAGATGTGCAGGCGGGTCTGGCCGCGGATGTGCCGAACCCACCCCGCCTTGGTGATCCGAACGAGTTTGGGCGGCTGGCCGCGTTTATTGTCGAGATGGGGTATCTGAACGGCGAGGTGATCCGGCTCGATGGCGCATTGCGGATGCGATAATGCAATCCGAGCGGCACAAGATGGAAGCAGGTATGTGGTATACGTGCCTTGATGATGAGCTTGAGGACTTGCGCTGCATCGCGCTGGATGCGGTGCACACCCACAATACGTTACCCCCGGCACAACGCCGCACGCTCAGTGCCCCCTTATCTGCCCTCTTCGGCGACCACGGCCCCAACTGCCTGATCGAAGCGCCGTTCCACTGTTCATATGGGCGCAACATCCATCTCGGCGTCGATGTTTTTATCAATGCGGGCTGCGTGATCCTCGACAGTGCGCCCGTTCATATCGGGGACGGGACGATGATCGGACCCGGAGCACAAATCCTGTGTGCGGATCACCATCGCGACCCCGTCAAGCGGCGGGCAGGCATCGAAATAGCGCATCCCGTCACGATCGGGGCGGATGTCTGGATAGGCGCGGGTGCGATTGTACTGCCGGGTGTGACCATCGGCACGCGCGCCATAATCGGTGCAGGCAGCGTCGTGACCAAGGACGTGGGGCCAGATGAAACAGTCATCGGAGCAGCCGCCCGCGCCCGCTAGGCTTGTGCCTTCTCTTCCAACGCCAGCCATTCTTCCTCGGCGGCATCCAGCTTGGACTGGCGTTCAATCAGCGCATCCGTCGCCTTCTGGAACTTCACGGGATTTTCGGTGAACAGGTTCGGATCACTCATCAATTCCTGGATCTTGTTGATCTCCGCCTCGAGGCGCTCCAACTCGGCGGGCAAGGTCTCGAGACGATGCTTTTCGGTGAAGGTCAGGCCCGACGTTGGCGCGCTTTCTGGCTTCGACTTCATCCCGGACACTTTTGATTTCGCTTGGATTTCAGCCCTTTCGTCTGCACCGCGCTGACTGCGGTAATCCGACCACCCACCCGCATAGACAACCGCTTTGCCGTCCCCCTCCATCGCGATGGTGGTCACAGCGACTCGGTCCAGAAAATCGCGGTCGTGGCTCACCAGCATCACGGTCCCATCATACTGGTCGATCAGGTCCTGCAAGAGATCGAGCGTTTCGACATCCAAATCGTTCGTCGGCTCGTCCAGCACCAGCAGGTTCGACGGTTTCGCCATGATCTTGGCCAGTAATAACCGCGCCTTTTCTCCCCCAGACAGCGAACGCACAGGCGCGCGGGCTTGGGCGTCATCAAACAAAAATTCCTTGAGATAGCCCACCACATGTTTGGGCGTGCCACGCACCATGACCTGATCGGCCTTGCCGCTGACGCGCATGTCGGGGTCGCCCGTCAGGCTGTCCCACAGGGTCATGTCGCCATCCAGCTTGGCTCGTGCCTGATCAAACAGCGCGATATCGAGGTTGGTGCCAAGGGTCACGGTGCCGGTGTCGGGCGCAATCTGCCCCGTCAGGATGTTCAGAATGGTGGTCTTGCCCACGCCGTTGGGGCCGACAAAGGCGATGCGGTCGCCCCGCTGCACGGTCAGCGAAAACGGCTGCGCGATCACCTTTTCACCGAAGGCTTTGGAGATGTCCTTGGCCTCGATCACCTTGCGCCCTGATTTCTGGCCCGCGCCAAAAGCCATCGCGGCCGTACCCTGCCGCTTGATCTGGCTGGCGCGTTCGGCGCGCAACTCCTGCAAGGCGCGCACACGGCCCTGATTGCGCTTGCGCCGCGCACTGATGCCCTCAACGGCCCACCGGGCCTCGGCCTTGATCTTGCGGTTGAGTTTGTGGCGTTGAGTGTCTTCCTCTTCCCACGTGGTGTCGCGCCACGCCTCAAACGCATCGAACCCCTTTTCCT
Source organism: uncultured Tateyamaria sp. (assembly GCF_947494755.1). GTDB lineage: Bacteria > Pseudomonadota > Alphaproteobacteria > Rhodobacterales > Rhodobacteraceae > Tateyamaria. The sequence continues at coordinate 251,885 of NZ_CANLVZ010000001.1, read as the reverse complement.
GACGGCGCACCATTCCCCTGTCGATCCATAGGGTTGCGCGGGTCAGTTCACGCAGAAACGCACGGTCGTGGCTGATCAGCACGAAACCGGCGCGGGTGGTCTTCAACTCACTTTCAAGCCAGGCGATGGCCTCAATATCCAGATGGTTGGTTGGCTCGTCGAGCAGCATCAACCCCGGCTCTTCGGCCATCAGCCGAGCCAAAGCCGCGCGGCGACGCTCGCCACCGGAGGCGGTGGACACAGGACGGGCGGGATCAAACTTCAGACCGGCCCCGGCGCGCTCCACCTTGTAGAGATCCGACGCATGCAGCCCGTGCATCGCGAAATCACCGAGCGTTGTAAAGCCGGACATATCCGGGTCCTGCTCCATATATCCCACCGTCACGCCGGGGCCCGCCACGATCTCGCCGCGATCAGGCTCGACCAGCCCGCCCATGACTTTCATCAACGTCGACTTGCCCGAGCCGTTGCGGCCCACAAGGGCCACGCGATCACCGGGTTGGACAACCAGGGACAGGTCGTCAAACACAGGATCGCCCCCGAAGGTGAGGGAAATATCGGAAAGCTGCAGAAGGGGTACACGTGCCATGACGCGCAGCTAGTGGGTCAGGCCCTCAGGGTCAACCACACCGCCCCCTTGCCCCTTCCTTTGACCAAAAATACCGCAGGGTGTCCGAGGGGCCGGCCCCTCGGTCCGACCTCAGCCCAGCACGGCCCGCAAAAGCCGTTTGCGCGCCGGTGGGATTGCCCCAATCTCGACCCCTGTAAAGACGTGCAACGTGTTGAGTTGGCGATCCACAACCGCATGGTCGCTGACCCATCCGCCCATCATCAAATAGGTGCGCAACAAGGGTGGCATGCGCAGCATCGCCTTTTTCGCATCCGGCTTGCGGCGCAGGCGGGCGGCATATTTGAAGACATGGGGGGCCTTGACGCGCGGCAGCCAGCGGTTGGGGGCCAGATGGCGGGCCTTGAGCATGGCAAAGGCGTCCAGATAATCCGCCGTCTCGGTGCCAGCAAAGGACGAACAACCAAACAGCAGCGTCACCTCATTGGCGTCGACATAGGCCGTCATCGCCCCCCACGCGACGCGCAGGATGTCAGGGTCACTCATCTCGGGGTCGACGCAAAAGCGGCCCATTTCAACAAGGTTGCCTGCATAGCCTTCCAATGCGGTCAGCTCGTAATACTGAGCGGAATAGCTTTGAGAGATATCGCCAGCCGCCAACGGCATCATCCGAAAACAGCACACGACCGCGCCGTCCATCACCCGGCGGATCAGAATGTGAACGCAGCGGTCATCAAAGGCGTCTCCGTCCAGATCCACGCCGAAGCAGCGGGCGCGCAGGGCCTGGGCGGCCGCGATATCATGCGCGCTCTGCGCCTGCTCTGCCAGATAGCGGCCCTTGGACAGCCCGATCATGCCTCACATCTCCTGCCATGGGCGGTGACACATGACATATGCCACGGCGCGCGCGACAGAAGGATGACAGGCGTGATCAGTTGTCGCCAAAGACGCCGCCTGCCCCGATGCGCCCGATATTGCCAAAGAGCTGGCGAATGATGTTGGTGTCGGTCACGCCACTTTCGGTCACACGGCGCGACAAGGGTACAACGCGCCCGTCCTCTAGCCCGAACCGTTCGATATTGGACAGCACGCCCGCCTCGTCAAAGCTGACAGCCAGTACCTGACGTTCGATGATCGTGGGGCGCGTGAACGCGAAGGTGCGCACGCGGCTGCGTACATAGAAATAGTTGCCGCCTTCAAGAACACCGCCCGCGGTTGGGGGGCCCACCAGATCCTCGACCGAAGCGCGGGTATCGATGCCGACTGCAAGCTCCTGAAGGTCTTCGTCGTCGGGAACATAGCCGTGGTTGCGAAACGTGGGGGAACAGCCCGCCAGCGAAAGCGCCAGAACTGCGCCGAGAAGTGGTGTAAAGGTCCGCATTGTGACCCCCCTTTGTTGCGCCGCCCCTTGCTCAGGAGGCGGAGTGCTTTTATCCCGACTTACTAAAAGGTTTCCTCCGGTTCAAGAAACGAAAGCATCCAGCATGTCAAAGACCCCTCCGTCACGTGCGGCCCTGCGTGTGGCCGACCTGTCCCAGAACAGTGAGACGGCTTTCGAAGTGGTCCCCGATGCCGCAGCGATGGCCGCCATGGCTGACACGCTAGACCTCAGCGGGTTGCGCAAGGTGCGCTTTGCCGGGGCCATCTCGGGGCATGGCGCGAGAGACTGGCACCTTGAGGGCACATTGGGGGCGACGGTGACCCAGCCCTGCGGCGTGACACTTGTGCCTGTCACCACGCGGCTCGATGTGCCGGTGCGCCGCCTCTTCGTGCATGACTTCCGCCCGGACGAGGATGTGGCCGAGGGCGACGAGGTGGAAATGCCCGAGGATGACACCATCGAACCCCTTGGCCAGTGGATTGACCCCGAGGCGATCCTGATCGAAGCGCTGAGCCTTGCGGTGCCCGAATATCCGCGCGCGCCGGACGCCGCATTGGGCGAAACGATTCTGACTGAGCCGGGTGTGGCCCCCCTCACCGACGAGGCCATTCGCCCCTTTGCAGGGCTTGCGGACCTCAAGGCGCAGATGGAGGGCGACAAGGAGGACTGATTTGCCCTTGCACGCAAGGATGGATTGAGTATTTTGCGCCCTTCACGCAATTTTCGGTTGGACATGGCGTGGGCACTTGCCTAAACGCACGTCACACCTGATCAGGATGATCGAACCCGTGCCCCTTTGCAGGGCAACCCAAACCGCGCCCCTTTGTCGGGCGATTTAAACCGCGCCCCTTTGTCGGGCGACCTGACAATCTCGCATCCCCGTCGCTTTGCGATGCGGCTCTGCCCAAATCCAAAGGCCCATTCCAATGGCTGTGCAACAGAACAAAGTGTCGAAATCGCGCCGCAACAATCGCCGCGCCCACGACAGCTTGACCGCCGCAAACCCCAACGAGTGCACCAACTGTGGCGAGCTGAAACGCCCCCACCATATCTGTGCAGCCTGCGGTCACTACGACGACAACGAAGTTGTCGCCCTGACCGAAGAGATCGATCTGGAAGACGACGCGGCCTAAGTGGATTGAAAGCGATACACGCAAGACATCAGCAATGACGGCCCCCCCATCCGATACGGCCGACACGAGGTCAGCGCTCGCTTTTCCGATCATACTTTCTGTTGACGCAATGGGCGGGGACGCGGGCCCCGCCGTTGTTGTGTCTGGCTGTGCGACTTCTGCACAGATCAATCCCAAACTCGGCTTTATCCTGCACGGCCCCAAGGACGAGCTTGAACGGCTGGTCGCGCGCCGCAAGGGCCTTGCCGACCGCTGCGAGATTCGCGACGCCGCAGACGTCGTGACCATGGAAGACAAGCCCAGCCACGTGGTGCGCAACGGCAAGGACACCTCAATGTGGTCCGCTATCGAATCGGTGCGCGCGGGCGAGGCCACCGTGGCCGTCAGCTGCGGCAACACCGGCGCGCTCATGGCTTTGTCGATGATCCGCCTGCGCAAGCTGCCCGGCGTGAACCGCCCCGCTATTGCCGTGCTTTACCCCAGTTCAAACCCCCAGGGCTTCAATGTGATGCTCGATGTGGGCGCGGATGTGCGCGCGGATGCTGACGATCTGCTGCGCTTTGCGCTCATGGGCGCATCCTATGCCCGCAACGGCCTTGACCTGTCCCGCCCCCGCATCGGCCTGCTGAATGTGGGCACCGAAGAGCACAAGGGTCGCGCCGAATTGAAAGAAGCCTATGAGCTGATCAAGGATCACGCGGGCGCTGCCGATTTCGAATTTGTCGGCTTTGTCGAGGGTGGCGATATCTCGGGTGACATGGCGGACGTGGTCATCACCGACGGCTTTACCGGCAACGTCGCCATCAAGACCGGCGAAGGCACCGCGACTCTCATCGGCGAACGGCTGCGCGAGGCCTTCAAATTCTCGCCCCTGTCGCGCCTGGCCTCGTTGCTCGCGTTCACCTCGCTGCGCCGCCTCAAAAAGCGGATCGATCCGCGCCGGGTCAATGGGGGCGTGTTCCTTGGCCTGAATGGTACGGTTGTCAAATCGCACGGGGGCGCAGATGCTACGGGTGTGTCGGCCGCCATCAAGCTTGCGGCCCAATTGGCCGAACTTGGCTTTAACGATAAGCTGGCTGCGCGCGTCGCCAAAGTGACGATGCAGGCTGAGGAGAGCGAAACATGACCTTGCGTGCCGTTGTGCGCGGTGTCGGGCACTATTTGCCTGCGCGCGTGGTCGAAAACGCCGAATTCGAGGCCACGCTTGAGACCACGGATGAGTGGATTCGCGCCCGTTCCGGAATTGAGCGGCGCCATTTTGCCACTGAAAACGACACCACATCTTCAATGGCAACCGCAGCCGCACAGGCCGCCTTGGCCGATGCTGGAATGGATGTGAACGACATCGACGCCATTGTCCTGGCAACCTCGACCCCCGATCTGACCTTTCCGTCGGCAGCCACGATGGTACAGGCCCAACTGGGCATGACGCGCGGCTTTGCCTTTGACATTCAGGCGGTCTGTGCGGGGTTCGTCTATGCGTTGACCAATGCCAACGCGCTGATCGTGTCCGGTCAGGCCAAACGGGTGCTGGTGATCGGGGCCGAGACGTTCTCCAAGATCATGGACTGGACCGACCGCGCCACCTGCGTGCTGTTTGGCGATGGCGCAGGCGCACTGGTGCTTGAGGCGCAGGAGGGTGCGGGGACCGCGCAGGATCGCGGTATTCTGGCCACGGACCTCAACTCGGACGGGCGCCACCGCGACCTTTTATATGTGGATGGGGGCGTCAGCACCGGCACGAGCGGCTATCTGCGGATGCAGGGCAATCAGGTCTTCCGCCACGCGGTCGAAAAGCTGGCGAGCACCGCCCACACGGCCATGGACAGTGCCGGAGTGACAGCGGAGGACGTCACATGGATCGTACCCCATCAGGCCAATATCCGCATCATTCAAGGCACCGCCAAAAAGATGAATGTCCCGATGGAGCGTGTCGTGGTCACCGTTCAGGACCACGGCAACACCTCGGCGGCTTCAATCCCCTTGGCACTGTCGGTGGGGCGCGCCCGCGGACAGATCAAGGACGGCGATCTGATCGTGACCGAGGCGATTGGCGGTGGTCTGGCTTGGGGCGCGGTCGTGCTGCGCTGGTGAAAATGCTGTTTTGAGCCGCTATGTCTTAAGACGCACTCGCTCTGATTGCAGTTTTCGTCCATTGTCCAAGCCATTGATATTGACTCGGAATTTCCACTCCACTTATGCTTCACCAAAGGGGAGTTCACATGACTGACAAGACTTTGACGCGGATGGACCTGAGCGAAGCGGTATTTCGCGAGGTGGGTTTGTCGCGGAATGAAAGCGCGCAATTGGTTGAAAGCGTGCTGGATCACATGTCTGATTCGCTGGTGAAGGGCGAGCAGGTCAAAATTTCGTCCTTTGGCACATTCTCGGTGCGCAACAAGTCCGCCCGCGTGGGCCGCAACCCCAAAACGGGCGAAGAGGTGCCGATCAACCCGCGCCGGGTCCTGACCTTCCGCCCCTCGCATCTGATGAAAGATCGTGTGGCCAGCGGCAACAAGTCCTGAGCCGATGAGCAAATCCGCAGACGCCTTTCGCACCATCTCTGAAGTGGCTGACTGGCTCGGGGTGCAAACCCACGTGCTGCGGTTCTGGGAAAGCAAGTTTACTCAGGTGAAACCCGTCAAACGCGCAGGTGGACGGCGGTATTACCGCCCCGCCGACATGCTGCTGTTGGGCGGCATCCGCAAATTGCTGCACGACGATGGGCTGACAATCAAGGGCGTCCAGAAAATCCTGCGCGAAGAGGGCATGGCCTATGTCTCGGACATGTCCAAACCCTTGGACGAGGAAACCGAGGCGCAGCTTGACAGCGATCTGGTGACCCATGTGGAGGAGGATATTCCCCCCGCCCCAGTCCCAAGCGCGCCACCTCCGATCTCGCGCGAACCGACCGAGGCCAACGCGGCCTTTCTGTCCGAAACCGTGCTGTCCCCCACGCCGGTGGAGCCACCGGACGCTGCTGCACCGCCACCCCCAACCATGCCCGACGTGCTGGCCGAGCCTACACCACCGGCAGAGCCGATGCAGGCGGCAGAGGTCACGCCACAAGCGCAGCCCGAGCCTGTTGAGCCGCCCGAGGATACAACACCCGAGGCCGCTCCTTTTGAGGCTGACGTAGCCCCAATGCCGACAGACCCGCCCCCCTCTGACATAGCGCCAGAGGCACCGGCCGCACCCCTCGACCCAATTCCCGAGCCGATTGCGGCCAGCGCGCCTGAACCCGCACCAGAGACCGAGCCTGAGGTCGAGCCTCAAATTGCAACCGAGGCCCCTGCCGAGCCTGCGCCTGCCGAAACACACACCCTGCCATCTTTCCTGACCGAGCCGCTTGCGCCCGCGCCCACAAGCCCGGTCGCCCGTGTGGTGGATGTGCCAGATGATGCGGACCCGGCCAGCTATGAGGTTGCGCCCTCCGCGCTGACGCGTGTCGGCCAGATTGACCGGCTCAGCCCCGATCAGATCAGCGCGATCCGCCCCCTTGTCGCCCAACTGTCCGCGCTGCGCGATCAGATGGCTGGCACCCGCACCGACGCCCCCTAAGCCAAGAACGTCCATCCGTGCCAATTCCCCCTTGCCCCCGGCCAAAATTCGGTTATGACACGGGCAAAGTCGGGCTATGGCGCAGCCTGGTAGCGCGTCCGTCTGGGGGACGGAAGGTCGCAGGTTCGAGTCCTGCTAGCCCGACCATTTACAACGGCTTCCGCGCTACGGGGCCATGCATCGCCGCCCTGAAAGCCAACGATATCGAGGGGATGGGATGACCGGCGTACTTGCAGACACACATCTGAAGACCATGATTGCCCGCGCCGAAATCGCGGCTGATGTGGCGATCACCGATGCCCAAGTGCAGCCCGCCAGCCTTGATCTGCGCCTTGGCCATGTGGCCTACCGCGTGCGCGCCTCGTTTCTGGCGGGGCATGGGCGCACGGTCACGGATCGCCTGACCGAATTTGAAATGCACCGGGTCGATCTGTCGGATGGGGCCGTTCTTGAGAAGGGCTGTGTCTACGTGGTGCCCTTAATGGAGCGGTTGGACCTGCCCGAGGGCATTCAGGCGGTCGCCAACGCCAAAAGCTCGACCGGGCGACTTGATCTGCTGACCCGGCTGATCACCGATGGCGGAGCCGAGTTTGACCGGATCGCGCCGGGCTATCAGGGGCCGCTTTATGCCGAGATTTGCCCACGCTCGTTCTCTGTTCTGGTCCGGCCCGGCATGCGTCTCAACCAAATCCGGTTTCGCGATGGTCAGGCGGTGTTGGGTGACGACGAATTGCGGGCGCTTCACGCGGATATGCCCCTCGTTGATGGGACTGCGGTCATTGACGAGGGATTGGGGTTCTCGGTCGATCTGCGCCTGAAGGACACCACACTGGTTGGCTACCGCGCCAAGCCCCACACCGGTGTGATCGATCTGGACAGGATCGGGCACTATGATCCGACCGAATTCTGGGAAGACGTCCACAGCAGCGATGGTCACATCATTCTGGACCCCGGCGCGTTTTACATTCTGGTCAGCCGCGAAGCGGTCCACATCCCGCCCGATTATGCCGCCGAAATGGCCCCCTACCTTGCCATGGTCGGTGAGTTCCGGGTCCATTATGCAGGCTTTTTCGATCCCGGCTTTGGGCACGACCCTGCGGGCGGGGCCGGATCACGCGGTGTGCTTGAGGTGCGCTGCCATGAGGCCCCCTTCGTGCTGGAACACGGCCAGATCGTCGGTCGGCTGATCTATGAGCGGATGAAGGCGCGCCCCGAACAGATGTATGGCGCGGGGATCGCATCAAACTATCAGGGCCAGGGCCTTAAGCTCTCCAAACACTTCGCCGCGCCGCATTAGGCGGGGTCGCCCGCCTCGGGTGGTGGTACGTTGACCTCCGTGTCGTTGGGCATGTCCCGCTTGAAAATGCGCTTGCCCGCCGATTGGATCGAGGCAAACGCATCCTCTGCCATGAATCCTGACAGGAAGGCGATAAAGGCCACGGTATAGGGGCTGAGTTCGACGTCATTGCCTGTGCCCCCGCCTTGGGTCAGGGCCAGCATACCCGCCCCGGAAAACAAAAAGATCGCGATGGCGGCGGCAATCCCCTCGCCCACATTCACGAACAGGCGCGACAGGGTCAGCGTATCGGCATGCGCCGAGGAATAGTAACGGCGCGAGAACGCAACCACGGTGCCCAACCCCCCTGCCGCAATGGTCACGATTAGGGTCAGGAAGATGGTGGGGAAACTGACCAGCCGCATCAACGCATCCGGGATCAGCGGTATATTCATCGACAAGGCCGCCAGCCGGGCGCGGGTCACGGACCCGATCGGCAGCACCTCGCGCAGCGCCTTGATGCGCTCGTCATGCTGGCCGCGCTGCGCCTCAAGGGCTGTGATCTGGTCTTTGACCACATCGCGTTCCTGCTGAAGATCGTGCGAAGCCTTGTTTGTACGCTCAAGCGCGGCCAGCAGGTCGTCCAGCCTGAGCCGGGAGGCGTTGGCCATGGTGGTAAAGGCGTCCCGGCCAGCCGCATCAAGGTCGGCGTCCCCGATCCCCTCCTCAACCACGCTGATCAGGGTCGTCACGCGGGTGTGCGGGCCAAGGCCGGTCTGGTTCAACACCAGCTCATATCTGCTGCGCGCCGGGGCTTGCAGGGCGTATTGATACTCGGTCAGGTCTGCCACGATCAGATCCGCCTGCACCCGCAGCGTCTCGCGGTCGCGATTGATCGGGCCAAAGGACAACCGGATCCGCGCCTCGTAATCGGCCACCTGTCTGCGCAGATCGCGCAGGCCCTCGGCCAGCTGCAGCTTGGCATATTCGAGGTTCTGCTCGCGGCGCAGGATAAAGATCATGTTGTCGATATCCGCGTCTTGCCCGGCGGTCGCGGTGTCGCCTTCGATCTGGGTGCGCATGGGTTCGCTTTGCCAGGCGGTGCGATAGATGTAGCTGCCAAAGCCAAACGTGACGAGCATCACAAACAACACGTAAAGGGCCACAACCGTGACCCCCAACGAAACGGAGCCCACACGGTTTCCCGTCGTGTTATCGCCCATAGCTTAAATCCCCCACTTGAAAGCAATGGGGGTACGCTAGGGCACTACTTATAGTGGATCAACGGGGGTTTTCCTGACCGGACCGTGGTCAGCTCAGCCCTGATTGTTCTGGGCGCGGGCCTGTTTGGCCGCGCGACGCGCCGCGCGCACCTGCCGGATTTCCGCTTGGGTCGGTGGGGCGTCGTCGTCGATGTCAAAGCTTTCAGCCATCTGATTTTGCGGCTGGCGCGCCCGGTTCTGGACCGGTGGCGGCCCCGATTTACGACCCCGCCCGATGCGGTTCACACCCGCATTGATCCCAGAATTGATCGCTTTGCGCATGATGATGCGCATGACCATGTTGATGATCTGATTTGCATTCATGGCACTGCTCCTGCCCTGTTCTGCGTCCTGTTGCGTTCAATATAGCATCAAATGCGGCGAATTTCAGGCCCGCCCGGTCTCTAATCCTCAAAGAGCTCGGATTGGCCTTCGGTGTCTTCGGCCTCTTCTTCGGTCTCGGGGCCGGGCATCGTGCCGGGCGGCGGGCGATTTTCCAGCAATCCGGCAGCACGCAATTCCTTGAGGCCGGGCAGATCGCGCGCGTTCTCAAGGCCAAAGTGATCAAGGAAGGTTTGCGTGACCACAAAGGTCACAGGCCGCCCCGGCGTCATCTTGCGCCGCCCGAACCGGATCCATTCGAGTTCAAGCAATTGATCCACCGTGCCCCGGCTGACGGACACGCCCCGGATCTCCTCGATCTCGGCGCGGGTGACGGGCTGGTGATAGGCGATGATGGCGAGCGTTTCGATGGCGGCGCGGGACAGCTTGCGCGTCTCGACCGTTTCCTTTTGCATGAGGAACCCAAGGTCAGCGGCGGTGCGGATCGCCCAGGCATCACCGATCTTCATCACCTGCACGCCGCGCCCCTCATAGCGTTTGCGCAGGTAAACCAGCGCCTCTGCCGGGTCGCAGCCATGGGGCATCCGCGCCTCAAGTTCACGCACGGTGATGGGTTCGGCGGTCGCAAACAGGATCGCCTCGACCATCCGTTCCTGTTCAGCCATCGGAGGGGCTTCAAACAGGCTTTCTTCTTTTTCTTCAGGTGCTTCTGTCACGGGGCTCATCTCGTTTGCGCAGTTGGATCGGCGCGAATGTGTCGGTTTGCCGGATTTCGAGGTGGCCTTCCTTGACCAGTTCGAGGCTGGCGGCAAAGGTTGCCGCTGTGGCCGAGCGGCGCTTGATCGGGTCCAGTTCCCACCCTTCGGGCAGATAGGACAGAATGTCGGTCCACTCGCCCGCATAGCCGATCAACCCGCGCATCCGCTCAAGCGCCTGTTCCATCGTGAACACTGCGTCGCGGTCCATCACGAAGGGGCGGAATTCGTCGCGGGTGCGGATGCGGGCATAGCCTTGCATCAGATCAAGCAGGGTCGCCGAATAGGTCACCTTGCGCACCCGCGTGACCATCTCGGACTGGCCGCGTGCAAAGAAATCCCTGCCCAACTGGTCGCGCGCCATCAACCGCGCGGCGGCATCGCGCATCGCTTGCAGGCGTTCGAGCTGAAAGGCCAGATGGGCGGCCAGTTCTTCGCCAGATGGCCCCTCTTCGGTCGGGTCGGGCGGCAAGAGCAGGCGGGATTTAAGGAAGGCGAGCCAGGCCGCCATCACCAGATAGTCAGCAGCCAGTTCTAGGCGCAACTGTTTCGCTTTTTCGACAAAAGCGAGATATTGATGCGCCAGTTGCAGCACCGAAATCTTGCGCAGATCGACTTTTTGGGTCCGCGACAGGGTCAAGAGCAGGTCCAGCGGCCCCTCGTACCCGTCCACGTCAATGATCAGCGCCTCGGCAGCGAGGCGGTCGGCAACCGACACGCTGTCTTCTTCAAAGCTGTCTTCAGCCATGCCTGCTCATCGTCACACGCCCCCGCCCAAAAGCGCCTCAAGTTCGGCGTTCAGGTCGGCAATGTCAATGTCATCAGGGGTGCGACGGGCGGCCAATGCGGCCTCGGCCCGGCGTTGCGCGGCATCACTCATAGGGCCCGCCGCATTGGCAGAGGCGATCCGGCTGGCAAGCGGTGCATTGCAATGGAGGATCACGTCGCAACCCGCCTCAAGCGACCGGCGCGCGATCTGATCCACGGTCCCACTCAGCGCCTTCATTCCGATATCGTCCGTCATAATGAGCCCGTCAAAGCCGATCTCTTCGCGGATCAGGGTCATTGTGGCGCGCGACAGGGTGGCTGGCACCTCATCGACGGCCTCATAGACCACGTGGGCGGTCATCCCCATAGGCAGGTCATTCAGCGCGTGAAACGGAGCAAAATCCGTCTCGCGCAGTGTATCAAGGCTCACGTCCACGCGCGGTAGATCATAGTGGCTATCCAGATCGGTGCGCCCATGGCCCGGAATGTGCTTGAGCACTGGCAGAACACCCCCGTCCAGCATGCCGTCGGCGGCGGCGCGGCCAAGCAGGGCGATGTCCGCGGGCGACGTGCCGTAACAGCGGTTGCGCAGAAAATCATGGGTGTCCTTGACGATGATATCGACCATCGGCGCGCAATTGCTGTCGATGCTGAGGGCTTTAAGTTCGTGCGCTATGTGCCTGTGACGCAAGTACATTGCGCGTTCTGCATTGTCTCCGGCGCGGCGTACGAAGTCTAGCGGCGGCAGATGTTCCGTCCAGGTTGGCCCGCGCAGACGCTGCACGCGCCCGCCCTCTTGATCAATGGTGATCGGGGCGTCGCGCCCCACAGCCTCGCGCATTTCAGAGCACAGGCCATAGACCTGATCCGGCGTGTCGATGTTGCGGGCAAACAGGATGAAGCCGAACGGGTCAGCCTCACGAAAGAACGCCTTTTCGTCGACACTGAGTGCCCCCCCATCCGCGTCGAGAATGGTCGCGCCGAAATTCATCGCGTGACGACCGGGATGCAGTCCGCGCCTTCGGCAACAAGGGCCGAACAGAACCGGCGCGCGTCGCTGAGGTCGGCAAAACCGTGGGCGCGCAGACGGTAAAAGGTGCGCCCGCCCGATTGCGCCTGCTGTACAATCCGGTCCTTGCCCTTGAGGTAGTCGCCAAAGCGACCCTGCATCTTGTCCCACTGTTCGCGCGCGATTTCGGGGCTGTCGAAGGCCCCAAGCTGCACGAGACGGGTGCCGGTCGGAATCGTTGCTGCATCAAGGTCTTGCGTGCCTTGCGCCTCGGCAATGGCTGCGACGGGCACGACAACAGCCGGCGCGCTTTTGGGGCGCAATTGGGGACGCCTGGATTGGGATGGTCCGGGGCCCGTGACGCTTGGCTCGGATGCTGTCGCGGCAGGAGCGGGCACCGCGGCGGCAGCAATGCTGGCCGGCTCCGGCTCAACCGGGTCAGCATCGATGGCGTCGACCCCGGCGGTAAGCTGGTTCACAAGGTCGTCCACATTGTCGATCGCCAGCACATCACGCGGCGACGTCTCAAAACTGGCGGACACGTTCAGCGGTTCAGGCTGTTGCACGGGGGCCACCGTTTTGGCTGTCATCGGCAAATCTTCGTCGCTTAGATCCATGGGGCGCGGGGCCAGAACGAGCCGATCCACAGGGCCGGATGCTTCGCCGACGGCGGCCACTTCGTTCACGGCAAGGCCGGTGTTTTGTGCAAGCTGTCCGCCCGGTTCACTTGGTCGGATGCGCATGTCCCCCTCAGCCGCGCGCACCACCGGAATGCCCGAAACATCGCGCATCACCAGCTTGTAGCCCCAGATCGACACGCCCGCGATCAGCGCCAGAGACACGGCAGCCCCTGCCAGATTGGTCATGTTCTTCAGTGGGTTGGAAGGCGTTTTTGAAGTTGTGTTGGGGGATGTATATCCCACGTGACCCACATGGTGGGTGAACTGCATATCTGCCATCTGTGCCTCGTTGTCCGCGCCGATGCGTGCCCGCGCGGATCATCTGATTGTGGGTGCGCCCCAAAGAAGCGCAAGGGGAAGTCGGTGCCTGCTGTGCCCCTTTTGGCGGGGCTAACGCAGCTCTTTGGCTGGTTCTACGCCAAGAATACCAAGGCCAGCCGCAATTACAACGGCGCAGGCACGCGCGAGGGCAATTTTTGCCTGCGAGGTGGCCGCACCCTCTTGCAGGAAGCGTAAGGAGGGAACGTCGTTGCCCCGGTTCCAAAGCCCGTGGAAGGTGCCCGCCAGATCATAAAGGTAGAAGGCGATCCGGTGCGGTTCATTGCTGCGCGCCGCCGTTTCAACCAGCCGGGGCCATTCGGCGAGCTTCGCCGCAAGCGCCAATTCCGCCTCGTGATCGAGTTTCGACAGGTCGGCGGCGGCCAGCGTCCCATCATCGACGGCAATCCCCGCCTCTTCGGCCTTGCCCAGAACGGACGTCACCCGCGCGAATGCGTATTGGACGTAAAACACCGGGTTTTCGCGGCTTTGCTCCAGCACCTTGTCGAAATCGAAATCGAGCGGCGCGTCGTTCTTGCGCGTCAGCATGTGAAACCGGGTCACGCCGGGGCCGACCTGATCGACCACATCGCGCAGGGTCACGAAAGTCCCAGCCCGCTTGGACATCTTGAACGGCTCGCCGTTTTTGAACAGCTTAACCAGTTGCGTCAGTTTGATGTCGAGCGGGACGGTGCCCCCCGACAGCGCGCTGACGGCCGCTTTCATCCGTTTGACATATCCGCCATGATCGGCCCCGAAGACGTCGATCAGCGCATCAAAGCCCACGGTTCCATCCGGGTTCTGTCGCGTGATCTTGTCATAGTGATAGGCGATGTCGGGTGCGAAATAGGTCCACGCCCCATCCGACTTCATCACAGGCCGGTCCACATCGTCCCCGTGGTCGGTGGACTTGAACAGCGTTTGCTTACGCGGCTCCCAATCCTCGGGCTTTTTGCCCTTGGGTGGCTCAAGCACGCCTTCGTAGATCAGGCCCTTGGAACGCAGATCGTCCAGCGCCGCTTCGATCCGACCCGTGCCATAGAGCGACTTTTCGGAATAGAACACGTCCATCTCGACGCCGAGGGCTTTGAGGTCGGCCCGGATCAGGTCCATCATCGCTTGGGTCGCGTAGTCGCGCACCTCATCCAGCCAGAATTGCTCGCCTTTGTCGACGAACCTGTCGCCGACCTTTTCCTTCAGCGCCTGGCCGACTTCGATCAGATAGTCGCCGGGATAGGTGCCATCGGGAAAGGCGACGTCCTGTCCGTGCGCTTCGAGATAGCGCAGGTATACCGACCGCGCGAGCACATCGACCTGCGCGCCGCCGTCATTGATATAGTATTCGCGTGTCACATCGTGGCCCGCAAAGGCGAGCAGTGAGGCCAGCGCATCCCCGAACACCGCGCCGCGCGTGTGGCCCACGTGCAGAGGCCCCGTGGGGTTGGCCGAGACATATTCGACGTTCACCCGCTTGCCTGCGCCCATATCAGAGCGGCCAAAATCCGCGCCTGCCGCCAAGACATCCCCCACAATCCCCTGCCACACGACGGGTGCCAACCGCAGGTTCAGGAACCCCGGCCCGGCCACCTCGGCGCTGGTGACGCGTGGATCATTTGACAGCCGGGTGGCGAGTGTCTCGGCAATATCGCGCGGTTTCATCCCCGCCGGTTTGGCCAGAACCATCGCCGCATTCGTCGCCATATCGCCGTGCGCTGCATCCCGCGGCGGCTCCACCGCGACGTTGTCAGTCGACAGCCCTTCGGGCAGCGCGCCATCTGCCACCATGGCGGCAAGGTCGGACAGCACAAGGGCGCGGATATCGGCGAAAAGGTTCATGTCTCAGTTACTCAGGTTAGGGTTCGGGCGGTGTATCACGGCCACCGGGCGCGTCAATCAGGCTCCACGATCAGGCGCGCATGTTCCTGCAACGCGTAGCGGTCCGTCATGCCCGAGATATAGTCCGAGACCGCCCGTGCGAGCGCCGTTTCATCGCCCCCTGTGGCGTGGCGGCGCCATTCCGGGGGCAGCAGTTCGGGTTGTTCCATGAACAGCGGGAACAGATCCTCGACCACCTGGGTGACTTGGGCGCGCTTTTCCATGACGCTTGGGGCGCGGTACATATTGGTGAACAGGAATGCGCGAATGTCCTGCAGATCGGCCCAGAGGCGGTCGGAAAACCGGATCACAGGGCGTCCAAGATGGCGGATATCCTCGACCGATTGAGCCTTGCTTGTGCTCAATAACTCACCCGAGGTTGCGACCACATCGCTGACCATCTGCCCAAAGACGCGCCGCAACGCCTCGTGACGCCGCCGCATGGGGTCAAGGCCCGGATATTGCGCATCCACTTCGGCATATGCGGCCCCGATCATGGGCAGGTGCAGGATGTCATCCTCGTCAAACAGCCCGGCCCGCAGCCCGTCATGCAGATCGTGGTTGTTATAGGCGATGTCGTCGGAAAGGGCGGCCACCTGCGCTTCGGCACTGGCATGGGTGTCGAGTTCGAGATTATGGATCGCGTTGTATTCCGCCAGCGCGAAAGGCAGATCACCGGTCACCGGTCCATTATGCTTGGCGATCCCCTCAAGGCATTCCCATGTCAGGTTCAACCCATCAAATTCGGCATAGTGACGCTCAAGCTGCGTCACAATCTTGATGGCTTGGGCATTGTGATCGAAGCCGCCATAGGGCGCCATCAGCGCCTGCAACGCATCCTCGCCGGTGTGCCCGAAGGGCGGGTGGCCCAGATCATGGGCCAACGCGATGGCCTCGGTCAGACAATCGTTCAGCCCCAAAGCCCCCGCAATGGTGCGTGCCACCTGCGCCACTTCAATCGAATGGGTCAGCCGTGTGCGGTAATAATCACCCTCATGTTCGACAAACACTTGTGTCTTGTGCTTGAGCCGGCGAAAGGCCGAGGCATGGATGATCCTGTCCCGGTCGCGCTGAAAACACGAGCGAAAGGGCAACTCTGTCTCCGGCACACGCCGTCCCCGGGCACGCGCAGGATCAGAGGCAAAGGGCGCGGTCATGTTGCTGATCCTTGTCGCCTGTTCCAATGATCCATATATTGCAGGTGCAGCGCGATTGAAACCGCCGCACCCGCAAACAGTGATCGGAGCCGACAGATGCAACTCCCCCCCACCGTGACCTCCCGCGCGTTCGAACGTCTGGCTGAAATCGGGGCCGCAGATCAGGGTCAGGCCCTGCGCGTGGCTGTTGAGGGGGGTGGATGTTCCGGCTTTCAGTACGAGATTGCGCTCGATCAGCCCAAAGAGGATGATCTGATCCTCGAAGGGGCCGGACAAAAGGTCGTGGTGGACGCGATTAGCCTGCCCTTCCTGTCCAACGCCACCATCGACTTTTCCGAAGAGCTGATCGGCGCGCGTTTTGTGATCGAAAACCCGAACGCGACCAGTTCCTGCGGCTGCGGCACATCCTTTTCGATGTGACGCCTCAGGCGGGCACGGCCCGCGCGAATTGCTCAAAGAAAGCGGCGAAATGGGGCGAGGACGCCTCGCTTGTGCGCAATGTGTCTCCGGCGTCAGGGTCAAGCATATCGTATAGGCCCGCCTGCATCTGCTCCCAATCCGCGCTGCGTGCATCCGCGAAACTCAGCAGCGCCGAGGACATCGGGCGCAACGCCCCTGCCGCCAGAACCGGACGTTGGAACACGGCACGCCCCTCGGGCACGGCGCGCGCCATCTGGTCCTGACCAGCCGTGGCGCAGGCCCAGTTGGCCACAAGATATTCATGATAGTCATCCGACAGCGGCGCATCGCCGTCTTGCCGAACGTCAAAGCCATTGACGGTCTGGCGCACCGCCGCTTCCCACACCGGGTTCGCGGCCTGGCCAGCCTGGCGCATGGCGACACAGATCTCAGCCAGCAAATCCATGTTCTGATCCAGAAGCGCAAGAATGCCTGCGTATTCCAGACTGACCAGCGCCCGGGGGTCGAGGCCGGGGTCCTTGCGCCCGTATTCGGACAGATAGAACACGATATGCGTCAGCTCGTAGGCCGCCTTTTTATTGGGCAGCGCAAAGGTGGCCGGGCGATTGATGAAGGCGTGCAACCGGTCATCGAGGCCCGGATCAGCCGCCGCTGTGTGCACACCGCGCCGCGCCAGCAACCGGCGCGCTTCGGCGCGTTGCAGATCGCTTAGCTCCGCTTCGGGCAGGCCCTGTTTGGCGACCCATTCACACAGACGCTCCATTTGCGCGCCGGCCACACCAAGGTCTTCGAGGTCGAGGCCAATGGACAGCAGGAACCGGTAATATTGCGGGAAAAACTGCAACCGCTCGGTCAGACTGCCGTAAAAGGCCAGGTGCGGCGTCAGCGCCTCTTGGGACACAGGCGTGCCGGTGCATTCCAGAATGTTGAGCAGTTCGGCGTTCTCTTTCAGCCAGAACACATCATCCTGGATGCGGCGATGGCGGGCGAAGCCGTCGATCAGGGCGTCGGTTCGCTCGGCCAAACGTTGGCGGCGCGGCAGGACGTTGAGGGCAATGACATTTGACATGGGGGTAGTGTCCTTTTGATTGCAATATGTCGTCCCGCCGCGGCAGCGACGTTTACGAGCCCGACGAGAAGAGGCCAGTCACCGCACCATCCGTCACAGTGCCCGTGACAGGGGCCGAGCCGGAGGAGAACATTTCTGTCGCGTCCCCTGCGCTGGCATCCGAAGCGGTGGGCGTGGAGCCGGAGGAGAACATGTGCGTCGCATCACCCGTTGTTGCATCCGAAGCGGTTGGTGCAGAGCCGGAGGAGAACATTTCAGTCGCATCCCCTGCTGTTGCATCGCTGGCCGTGGGGGCCGAACCAGACGAGAACATGTGGACGGCATCACCTGTTGTGGTGTGCGCTGTTGTCGCTGTGGAGCCTGACGAGAACATCTCGACCGCGTCCCCTGCACTGGCTTCGCTGGCCATTGGCGCAGAGCCTGAAGAAAACATGGAAATCGCATCACCCATCAGTGCATCACTCGCCGCCGGGGCCAAGCCGGACGAAAACATTTCAGTCGCATCGCCGCAGTGCAGGCCGTCGATTTCAGTGGTAGTGGTTGAGACAGAAACTTTACGTTGAGCAGTCATGTTGAGGTCCTTTTCATCTCTTGGTTGTGACCTCTCAACCTTTGCTCGTTAAAAGTGTGTTGCGAAGCACAAATTCTCCTTACGCGTGTTTTCTGGCGGTTTATCCACATGAAGACCCCCTCAGAAGGTGCTGACCTCTGGACAGATGTTGTTGCCTGATCGGTTGCAAAAAAAATTTGTCCACAGCGCCGATTTTTCATGGATCGAGAGCCGCTCGCCCGGAATCAGCCTCACCGCACGCCGAATCAGATCGTTGAAAAAGCGTTCACCGACCGCGCGGCGCAGCCTGCTTGCGATCCCCGAACGGATCGGTCACATCTGGATCAACAGGCAGCGGAGGCCCTTTATGAAAATCGCGACGTTCAACATCAACGGGATCAAAGCGCGCGCCGAGGCGCTGCCGCGATGGCTTGATGCGGCGCAGCCTGACGTGGTGCTGATGCAGGAAATCAAATCCGTGGACGAAAATTTCCCCCGCGAGATGTTCGAAGACCGCGGATACAATGTCGAAACGCACGGGCAAAAGTCGTTCAACGGCGTCGGCATCCTGTCTAAATTGCCGCTGGAAGACGTGAGCCGTGGCCTGCCCGGCGATGAGAGTGACGAACAGGCCCGCTATATCGAAGCGACGGTAATGGGCGAGAGCCAAGCGGTGCGCCTGTGCGGTCTGTACCTGCCCAACGGCAACCCGGCACCGGGGCCGAAATACGACTACAAGCTGGCCTGGATGGAGCGGTTGCGCCAGCGTGCCGTGGAATTGCTGGCCGAAGAGACTCCATTTCTGATGGCGGGTGATTACAACATCATACCCCAGGCCGAAGATGCCAAACGGCCCGACGCATGGCGCGAGGACGCATTGTTCCGGCTGGAAAGCCGCACCGCCTATCGCCGCCTGATCAATCTCGGGCTGACCGAAGCCTTCCGTGCGCGCAGCCTCGGGCCCGGTCACTATTCATTCTGGGACTATCAAGCGGGCGCGTGGAACCGTGATGACGGCATTCGTATCGACCATTTCCTGATGTCGCCTGCCTGCGCGGACATGATGACCGACTGTCAGATCGACAAGCAGGTGCGGGCCGAGGAAAAGCCGTCGGATCACGTGCCGGTCTGGATTGATCTGGCGGCTTGACTTGACCTCGTCGCGCCATCGTGAGGGTGTGTCCGGCAGCTTTCTTGCGAAAGCAGTCCTTGCCACTTGATGCAATCACCTTCGTGATTGAATCACGCTTCCAGTTCAGCATCCCAATAAAGAAAATCCATCCAGCTTTCGTGCAGATGGTTGGGCGGGAATTTTCGGCCCATGTTGCGCAACTCTTCGGCGGCGGGTTGGCGGGGCGGTTTGCGCAGGCCCATGCCGGTGCGGTGCAGCGGTTTGGACCCTTTGCGCAGGTTGCAAGGGCTGCAGGCCGCGACCACGTTTTGCCAACTGGTCACACCACCACTGGCGCGGGGCACCACGTGATCAAAGGTCAAATCGCCCCGCGCGCCGCAATACTGGCAGCGAAATTCATCCCTCAGAAATAAATTAAAGCGCGTAAAGGCCACGCGCTTTTGAGGTTTGACATAGTCTTTGAGGACGACAACCGACGGTATCCTGATCTCGGTACTCGGGCTTCGCACCACTTCGTCATATTCAGCGACGATATCCACCCTGTCGAGCCAGGCCGCCTTGATCGCCTCCTGCCAGGGCCACAGCGACAGCGGGTAGTAACTGAGCGGTCGATAATCCGCATTCAGCACCAGCGCCGGGTGATGCCTGAGCGCGCCAGAGCTGCGCACAAAATCTGTTCTGAAATCGCCGTCCATCTCGCGTGACTCCATCCTTGCCCGGTCCGCCAAAACTGACACCAGAGCGGGGAGCCGCCCCAGCCTTATATCGCGACTATATCTTGTGGAAACCGATCTGCAAGAGCGCAGTCCACCACGATATGTCGCATATTGCATAGGGTGTAGGCGTAACAGGCAAATGACGCGCGCCATCGCGCCGCTTGGGCCAGGAAAAAGCGCCATATCGATCAAAGGTAAGGAATACACCACTCGCCTGCGACGTTGTAACGGCGCAATATGACCGCAATTCAAGGCGGATGCTCTTGCGACCTCATTTTAGTCGATACCGAGGCTCTCCGCTGCCACTGATTTTTTGGAGCCCACACATGTCATTGCCTGCCCCTGCCAAGCGCACTGCCCGTCTGTTCAAGCGCTTGCATGCCGCACGCCCGATGGCTGACACGGGCGGGACCACCCCCACCGATTTCATCCATGACACCACACATGCGGTGGCCCTGTGGTATGATCCGGCCAATGCGATCCGGTCGGATTTCGGCACCATGACCGCCTACCGCGCGATCACGACGGGGGGTGATCTGCTGTGGTATGTGGTGTTTGAAAACGGGGCGTCGGTCTATCACGCCCAATGCGACGATCCCTATGTGGCAATGACCCAAGCCTCAGAAGCCCAATGCGCGCAGCGCCAGTTGATGGATCAATGGCACTCGGTTCAGGCCATCGCCCGTGATCTGCTGGCCGGCCGGCAAGAGTTTGACGTCACCCTTGAGGATGCGCGTCACGCGCCCATGTGCCCGCTTGGGTTTCGCGCAGTCATGACCTCGGCGGGCCTGTTCGGGCTGAAGCGGATATCGGGCAAGACAGCCGCGCGTTTGATGCGCGCCGAACCGCAGATCGGTTTTGTGATCTATGCGGCGTGGAAACGGGCGCAGGTCTCGCAAGAGGCCAGCCCCCGCCGGGTTCCTTTCGGAGCGCTCTGCTGAAACGCCCTACTCGACCGGGCGTGCTCTCATGTCAGCCACGCTGGTCCAGCCCTGCGCCCCGCAGGATCGCCAGCCGGTCCCCGGCCCTGCCGTTGCGGTCGAAAACTGATCCTGATTGTGCGAAAACCGTGCGATATCATGCAGCATCATCGACAGGCAGAACGGTGTGATCTGGGTCAACCCGGACCGGTTGCCCAGCACCACCTGCACCGGATGCCCCGACCCGTCCGACAGGTTCAGCGTCACCGAGAACCAGCGCATCCCCACCTCGTTGCTCACCCCGTCCAGATTGGCCACCATCACGTTGTGCAACACGTGTGACGACATCGCCCGCACCGCATCCCAGTTGTCGGCCATCAGCACATAGGCATCAACGTCCAGCAGGCTTTGCGGCGCTGCGGCGAAATTCCATCCAGCCGTGGCCGCATCAAGTTGCAGCATGTTGGGCAGGATTAATGGCGACTTCACGCCCTCCAGCAGCAGCACGAATTGGCGCCCAAGCGTGGTCTCCAGCGGAACCATGGGGGTCGCGGGCGTATCTGGTGTCGTCTGTTCTTCACCTGTATCCTGCGCGGATACCGGGGTGCCCATCCAGTGCGGACCCGCCGTCGCGCCAAGTGCTGCCAGCGCCAGAACCCAGGCCACCTTGCGCAAGTGCATCACTTTCACAGCCCCAGCTTGTCGCGCATGAAGGCGAGCGCAACGCTCAGCCCGTCCTGCGCAATCCCATGCGCGGTCCCTTCCATGACGTGCGCATATACGTCCTTCCACCCGGCCTCTTGCAGGGCCTCTGCGGCCTGCGGCAGTGACTGTGGTGGCACCACATCGTCCTGATCGCCGTGCACCAGCAGGATCGGCGGGCGGCTGACCACCTCGTCGGCCAGCACTTCGGGGTTCAGCAGACGGCCCGAAAAGGCCACGATCCCCGCCACAGGGTCCTCGCGGCGCGGGGCCACATGCAGCGATATCATCGTCCCTTGGGAAAAACCGAACAGCACGACCTGTTCTGGCAGCACATCCTCATCCACCATCAGCGCGTCGAGAAAGGCGTTGAGGTCTTCGGCGGCGGCATTCAAGCCGCGCTCGGCCTCTTCCTCACTGCTACCATCGATCCACGGGATCGGGAACCACTGGTAGCCGCCCGGATAGCCCGGGATTTGTTCAGGCGCGTCGGGGGCCACGAACAGCGTGTCGGGCAGATGATCCTTCAGCGGCTCGGCCAACCCGAGCAGGTCCGCCCCATTGGCCCCGTAGCCATGCAGAAATACGACGATCGAGCGCAATGCGCCCGATTGCGGTTCGACCCGCCCTGCTTGCAACACCCGTGTCATGTGATCCCTTCCCGGCCCTTGGCCACCCGGTAATAGGTAAAGAACAGGCGCGCGGCAACCGCCCGCCACGGGCTCCAGTCGGCGGCCATGGCGCGCAAGGCCTTTTCGGTTGGGCGTGCGGGCAGATCATAGATCAGGCGCGCGGCCTCCTGCAGGGCCAGATCGCCCGGTGCAAACACATCCGCCCGACCCAAAGCGAACATCGCATAGATCTCCGCCGTCCAGACCCCGATGCCTTTCACGGCTGTGAGGGTCGCGATCACCTCAGCATCGGGCGCTGTGCGCAGGGCATCATAATCTATGCCCGCCTCGGCCAGCGCCAGCGCGTAGGCGATCTTTTGACGGCTGAGGCCCGCCGCGCGCAACCCGTCCTCTCCGGCAGCGATGATGGGGACTGGCGAGGTCAGCCCTTCGGCTTCAAGCCGGCCCCAGATTGCCGCCGCAGACGCAGTGCTGACCTGCTGCCCGATGATCGCGTTGAAAAGTGCGGCAAACCCGTCCGGACGACGGCGCAGCGGCAGCGGGCCTGCGATCTTGAGCGCCCGGGCAAGAGCCGGGTCATGGGCTGCCAGCCACGCCGCCCCTTCGACCACATCCGCCTCTGTTTCGATGATGCGTCCACTCATAGGGTCTTGAGCCAGTCGGCCATCTGTTCGGCACTGCGCAACCGTGGCCCCGATGGCAATGCAGGTGGGCGCAGCATCACCACCGGCAAGCCCAGATCACGCGCTGCCTGCACTTTGGGAAAGGCATCCGGGCCCCCGATATTGCGCGCCAGAACCACGTCAATCTCGAGGCGTTTCAGCAGCTCGGCCTCCCCTGCCGCATCCAGAGGGGCCGACCCAAACACAAATTCGCAATTGCCAAAGCCCGTTGGCTCGCGGTGCGCAGTCAGTTGGCGCAGGAACACGCGACCCCGGTGGCGGGCAAGCTCGGTCAGGCTGCCGCGCCCGGTCGCGGCAAACACCCGCGCGCCAGCGGGCAAAGCGGCGACGGCCTGTTCCATCGTGTTGACCTGTTGCCACTTTTCCCCCGCGCCCGGCATCCACGGATCGCGCCCCACCCGCGCATAAGCGGCGTGTGGAACAGCGGCGAGGGCGCCAATGCGGGTGAACACATCAAAGGCGTGGCTCACATCGACAATGGCGCGGGTATCGGCAGGCACGGTGGCATGTTCCGACAGCCCAAGCGGCACCGCCTCGCCCTCGCGTCCCCAGACCACGCAGGCCCGCGCCTGTGCCGCGTTCAGCCATGCGACCGCGTCGTGCACCTCGCGGGCACCGGCCAGAACAGCGATCAACGGGGATGTGGTCATGGCCCCACCCTAGTGCCATCCCTGCCCTGCGCAACCGTTTGTGCGCGCACGCAGAGTACGGGGCGCTTGCCGCGCGCAGGCAGGCGGTCTAGTCAGTGCTTATGACCCAAGTGGATGACACCCGCGCCAAGCGCAATGTGGCCGTGCTGGTGGCCGCCCAAGCCTTTCTGGGCAGCCAGATCACCATGATGTTCGTGGTTGCAGGGCTGGCGGGTCAGCAGCTTTCGCCCATTGCCTGTCTGGCCACCCTGCCGATCTCGCTGATCGTCTTCGGGTCGATGACGACCGCGCCGTGGCTGTCGAACGTGATGCAACGGTTTGGGCGCAAAACCGGGTTCATCCTTGGTGCCCTTGGTGGGCTGGTTGGGGCCGCTATCGGAGTTTGGGCGCTCAGCATCGGCAGCTTCTGGCTGTTCCTCGTGGGCAGCTACATGACCGGCATCTACATGTCAGCGCAAGGGTTTTACCGCTTTGCTGCCGCCGACACCGCGTCTGATGCGTTCCGGCCCAAGGCGATTTCCTATGTGATGGCCGGTGGGCTGTTGTCGGCCATCATCGGACCGCAGGTTGTCGCTTATGTGACCGCCGGGGCAGTGGACGCGACGGTCGCCCGCTACATCCCGATCTACTGGGTCGCGATGGGCTTCAACCTGATGGGCATGGCGCTGTTCCTGCTGCTCGACATTCCCAAACCGCCGCCGCCCTCTGCCACGGATGGCCCCGGACGGACCCGCGCCGAGCTGCTCGCCAGCCCGCGCATCGCCGTCGCGGTGATCTGTGCGGCGGTGTCCTATGCGCTGATGAACCTTGTGATGACGTCGACCCCGCTGGCAGTGGTGGGTTGCGGGTTCACCGAGCCGGACGCAGCCAATGTCGTCACCGTACATGTGCTTGCGATGTTCGCGCCGTCCTTCTTCACCGGCCACCTCATCACCCGTTTCGGGGTCGAGCGGATCATGGGCTTGGGCCTCGCGATCCTTGGCGGGGCCGGGATCGTGGCGCTGAATGGGGTCGAGTTGAGCAACTTCTATGTCGCCCTCTTCCTGCTCGGTCTTGGCTGGAATTTTGGCTTTATCGGTGCCACCACCATGCTCGCCGGGGCCCATACCGCGCAGGAACGTGGCCGGATGCAGGGCATGAACGACCTGATCGTCTTTGGCGGGGTCACCGTCGCCTCGCTCGCCTCAGGCGGGTTGATGAACTGCATCGGCGGGGACCCAGTCGAGGGCTGGGCGGCGGTCAATATCGCGATGGTCCCCTTCCTCGTGCTGGCCGGGGCGTCGATCATCTGGCTGATGATGCGCCAGCGCGCCGCGACAGTTTAGAGTGCGAGCCGCCCGGTCGTGGCGCTGAGGCCCAAGCGCAGCGGCGTGAGCGGTGCGGGCAGCGTCCCATCACCGACCGCTTGAGGGTTCCGGATCACCTGATCGAGCAGTTTTCCGGCGCCGATTGCGGGCCACAAGGCCGGGCGGGCAGCCTTGGGCAATGCGGGCCGCACGCTCCGTGCCTTGGCCCGTTTCGCCAGTACGATCAGCCCCTCATGCGTACCATCAAGCAGCGGAATGCGACCCGCAGCCGCCAAGGCGGGCACCGCCCGCAGAAATGCTGCCGTCCCCGCTGCGAAAGCCAACGCACGCACGTCGCCCTCAGCTTGCGCAGGCGCGCCGAGCGCGGCGGCCGCTGTCCACATCAGATGCCCGGCCGTCTGGTCGATATAGGCGTCCATATGCGCCTCATCCTCGAAAGGCTCGGGGTAAATATCCCATCGCCGCGCGGTCACGCTTTCATCCAGCATTTTGGCCTGCTCGGGGCCGATCACACCGGCCAATGGGGTCGTGACCTCATGCTTGCGCACCGCGCGCCCTCGGGCAATTTCCTCGAGCGCATCACGCCACCATTGCAGGCGCATCTCGGCGATCATCGCCTCCTGCGTGACCCAGGGCGCGCGCGAAACCTCGACATTCATCGCATAGATCGGAAACAGCATCGCGCGCGCCGCCACGGGCGCGGCCATGACGGTGCGAAATCGGTCCGGGTCGCCCTGTTCCACGATGCGCGCGCAGGCAATGACAGGTTCGGGCAGGCTCACGCGGGCGCACCAAAGGTGCGCCTTACGGCCCCCCTCATGCCACGCCGTCCTGCACCAGTTTCCAGCGGATCGCGTCCAACAGGGCCTCGAAACTCGCGTCCACGATGTTGGCCGACACGCCGACCGTGGACCAGCGTCGCCCCTGACCGTCCTCGCTGTCGATGATGACGCGAGTGACGGCTTCGGTGCCGCCTTGAGTGATGCGCACCTTGAAGTCCACCAGCCGTATGTCCTCCACATTGGCCTGATAGCGACCCAGATCCTTGGCCAAAGCCTTGAACAGCGCGTTAACGGGGCCACGATCCGTCCCCTGTTCGTCCATGGACTCGCTGACCGACAGCATCTTTGTCCCATCGACCTTCACCACCACAACGGCCTCGGACAACGACACCATACGATTGCGCTTGTTCTTGCGCCGCTCGATCGTGACGCGGTAGCGCTTGACCTCGAAGAACTCCGGCATCAGCCCCAACGCATCCCGCGCCAGCAGCTCGAACGAGGCTTGGGCCGTGTCATAGCTATAACCATCCGCCTCACGCGTCTTGATCCGATCAAGGATCACCGATAGCGCCGGGTCCTTTGGCGCGACCTTCAGCCCCATATCGCCAAGCCGTTTGCGCAGATTGGACTGGCCCGCCTGATTGGACATGGGGATGATGCGCGCATTGCCGACCAGCGCGGGCTCGATATGCTCATAGGTGGTGGGATCCTTTAGGATCGCGCTGGCATGCAGCCCCGCCTTGTGTGCAAAGGCCGATCCCCCCACGAACGCCGCCTGTTTCTGCGGCACCCGGTTCAGGATATCGTCAAGCATGCGCGAGGTTTTGGTCAGCCCTTGGAGCGCCTCAAGGCTCACCCCGGTCTCGAACCGGCTGGCATAGGGTTCTTTCAGCAGCAGGATCGGGATCAGAGCCGTGAGGTTGGCATTGCCGCAGCGCTCGCCCAGACCGTTGAGCGTGCCCTGGATCTGGCGCGCGCCCGCGTCGACCGCCGCCAGCGATCCGGCCACCGCGTTCTCGGTGTCATTGTGCGTGTGGATGCCAAGGCGGTCGCCGGAAATGCCCGAGGCGATCACCGCCTTGGTGATGTCGTGGATGTCATGGGGCAGCGTGCCGCCATTGGTGTCACAGAGCGCAATCCAGCGCGCGCCTGCGTCATAGGCGGCGTGGACGGCTTGCAGTGCGTAGTCGGGATTGGATTTGTATCCATCAAAGAAATGTTCGGCATCAAACACAGCCTCCCGCCCTTGCGCGATCACATGGGCAAAGGATTGCGCGATGTTGGTGGTGTTTTCGTCCAGCGAGATGCCGAGGGCGGTCTTGACATGAAAATCATGGGTCTTGCCCACGAGGCAGACGCCGGGTGTGCCCGCATTCAGCACGGCGGCCAGCACGTCGTCGTTTTCCGCACTGATACCTGCCCGCTTGGTCATGCCAAAGGCGGTGAAGGTCGCGCGCGTTTTCGGCGGAGCGTCGAAAAAGGCGCTGTCGGTCGGGTTGGCCCCAGGCCAGCCGCCTTCGATATAGTCGACGCCGAGCGTGTCGAGAGCCTGCGCGATCTGCAGCTTGTCCGAGGTCGAGAATTGCACGCCTTGGGTCTGCTGTCCGTCACGCAGGGTGGTGTCGAAGAGGGAGAGGCGTTCGGTCATGGCATCGACACTCTTGTAGCGGTTGATTGCAATGACCGGGCCGTGGCGCTTGCGTCACGGCCAGCCCCCGACCGCCCCCCCGGGCGGGGGCTAGACCCCCACCCGCGGTCGGGGGCTGGCCTAAGTTGAGCACGGGTCATTTGAGAGCCTCCAGAAGATTTTTCAGCTTCTTTGAGCGCCAGTCGGAAAGCCGTTTAGTCCCGTATGAAAACAGCCCACCATTTTCGGCTACTAGATCAGTAGAGACCGCCCGGTGGGCCGGGCCGCTATCAATCTCAAATTTAAAGCCCTCACTTGTATCACGTCCAACAATGCCGATCTCCCTTAAACCGTCACGAACTTGATCCGACTTAGAAAAATCCTTTGCTGAACGCGCTTGATTTCGGATCTCAACGAGTTGAGCAATCAATTCGTACTCGTGTTCATCCTCATGCATCCAATCCCCCATCTCGTCGCCGAGAAGCCCGATGAAATGGCCGGTAGCTTTAAGCGTGGAAAAATGACCTTGGTCGAATAGGCTGTGCATCCGCATAAACACTTCAGCCAAATTCAAATCGTCAGCCAGCGCATCCCAAGCTCTCTGGTCCGCCAATACCAGGGGGTAGTGGTTGGTGTGCTCCCGCCACTTCCTCAAAGTCGCCTCCGCCTCCGCCCGTTTCTTCTCGGTCCAGTCCATCGGCTTGCGGTAATGCGTGCTCAGCATCACAAAGCGGATCACCTCACCCGGCACCCCCTGATCGAGCAAATCCCGCACGGTGAAGAAATTGCCCAGAGACTTGGACATCTTCTTGCCCTCGACCTGCAACATCTCGTTGTGCAGCCACACATTGGCAAAGTCGTGGCCCGCACATTTGCTCTGCGCGATCTCATTCTCGTGGTGCGGAAACTGCAAATCGTTGCCTCCGCCGTGAATGTCAAAACGACCGCGCTTTTCTGGATCAAACTTGCCCAACAGCTCATAGGCCATCGCCGAGCACTCGATATGCCAGCCCGGACGGCCCCGGCCCCATGGGCTGTCCCATCCGGGCAGCTCGTCGTCCGAGGGCTTCCAGAGCACGAAGTCCATCGGGTCTTCTTTGTACGGCGCCACCTCGACCCGGGCGCCTGCGATCATGTCATCGACTGACCGCCCCGACAGCGCGCCATAAGCCTCGTAGGCGCGCACCCGAAACAGCACGTGACCGTCGCGCGCGTAGGCGAAGTCATCCGCGATCAGCCCTTCGATCATGGCGATCATCTGTGCGATATACTGCGTCGCGCGCGGTTCGTGATCCGGGCGCAAGGCCCCAAGCGCATCCATGTCGGCGTGATACCAAGCGATCGTCTCGTCCGTGCGCTCGGCCACCAGCTCCTCAAGCGTACCCGCCGAACCTGCCTTTTGGCGCGCCAAAGCCGTCGCGTTGATCTTGTCATCCACATCCGTGAAATTGCGCACATAGGTCACCGCACCCTCGCCATAAACGTGGCGCAGCAAACGGTTGAGCACGTCAAAGACCAGCACGGGGCGCGCATTGCCTAGATGGGCGCGGTCATAGACCGTCGGGCCACACAGATACATGCGCACATTCGCAGGATCGATGGGCTCGAAAAGCTCCTTGCGGCGGGTGGCGGTATTATAGAGGGTGATCGACATGAAGGGTCTCGCGCGACAAAGGTTGGCGCGGGCCTATCAAGTCTCAGATGTTATGAAAACAGTGAACCGGCCCGCTGAGATGCTCAGCAGATAATGCAGCAGGAAATGCAAATCATCCGGGTCATGGGCGTAGGCCTAGCGCGCGACACGACTTGGGGTCAAGGCTTGTTTCAATGGCCACTTCGCGCCACTCTGTGCCCATGAGCCGCGAAACCGTCGATATGATCTGCGCCGCCCTGCCCGGCGCACACTGGGCCAGCCACCACGAAGGTGGATTGGACGCATGGAAAGTGGGTGACAAAATGTTCGCCTGCATCGGGATCGCCAATGACGGAGTGTCGGTGAAATGCGCCGATGTGGACAGCGCCCAGTTTCTGATCGAAATCGGAGCGGCGACCAAAGCAAAATACTTTCACCGCTCCTGGGTGCGCATCCCCTTTGACGGCAAGGATGCAAGCGAAATGCAGGACAGGATCCTCACCTCCTACAAGATCATCCGCGCCAGCCTGCCCAAGAAACTGCAAGCCACGCTCGCCCCCACGCCCTCAGCCGACTGACGCCTCAAATCTTCTTTTGACCCAAAATACCGCGGGGGAGGCGCAGCCGGGGGCAGCGCCACCAAGCCTGACCTGGCACTCCGCACATCACCCACATATTGACAAACCGCCACCCCTCTGACCCCTTGGGCCAAACCCCAATCCCGCGAGGCGCACATGACCATCCACACCCCCATGTCCAAGCGGATCACCACCCTGACAGGGGGCGGCTCTGACGGGTGGGACGTGTTTATCAAGGCGCGCAAGTTGATCGCTGCAGGCACGCCTGTGACCGAGCTGACCATCGGCGAACACGACATCCGCACCGCAGCACCCATCCTGCAGGACATGCACCGCGCGGCCATGGGCGGGCACACAGGATACGCCATGGTGCCGGGCATCGACGCCTTGCGCGACACCGTCGCCAAGCGCACGCAAGAGCGCACAGGCGTGCCCACCACCCGCGACAACGTGCTGATTACTCCGGGCGGGCAATCGGCGCTGTTTGCCGCCCATGCCGCGACCTGCGATCCCGGCGACACGGCACTTTACCTTGACCCATACTATGCCACCTACCCCGGCACGCTGCGGGGCGTCTCTGCCATCCCGCACGCGATCAAGACGCGGGCCGAGGACGCGTTTCAGCCGCGCGCCAGCGACATCGACGCCGCCGCGCGCGCCACTCAAAACGCCAAAAGCCTGCTGATCAACTCGCCCAACAATCCCACCGGCACGGTATACTCCCAAGCCACGATGGAGGGGATCGCCGAAGTCTGCCAAAGCCACGGGTTGTGGCTAATCTCGGACGAGGTCTATGACACCCAAGTGTGGGAGGGTACGCATCTCAGCCCGCGCGCCCTGCCCGACATGGCCGGGCGCACGCTGGTCGTCGGGTCCATGTCCAAAAGCCACGCCATGACCGGCTCGCGCTGTGGCTGGCTGATCGGACCGGCTGAGATCATCGACCACCTGATCACCTTTGCCACGCATACGACCTACGGAGTGCCGGGGTTCATTCAGGATGCAAGCGTCTTTGCGCTGAACCAGGGCACCGCGTTCGAGGCCGAGATCGCGGCGCCCTTCGAACGCCGTCGCGCCTTGGCGCGCGACGTGCTGGCGCAGCAAAATGCCGTGGGGCTGATCCCGGCGCAAGGGGCGATGTACCTAATGCTCGACATCCGCGCGACGGGGATGAGCGGGAACGACTTCGCCAACGCCCTGCTCGACACGCACCACATCGCCGTCATGCCGGGCGAGAGTTTCGGAGAGGCCGCCGCCGGGCATATCCGCGTTGCCATGACGATTGAGGACGCGGCCTTTGAGACGGCTTTGAAAACGCTCTGCGATTTTGCCGAAACGCTGACTTGAGGTACCGTAAGGCGGAGGTGTCCTCCGCCCTGCCCCGACCTCTAGCGCGCTGGCAAATGGATGTTGAACTGCGCCCGGATCGCAGCATCAAGGCCCGGATCAAGGGCCGCTGCGGGCCGTGACGCCAGGATCTCTTCCTTGCGCGCGGTGGCACGGGCCAGCAGATCGGGCTTGCCCAACTCCACCCATTCTTTGGGCGAGGTGCGATCGCCGAAGGTCGGGTAAACCATGTCCGACTGCATCCGACTCAGCGTCTGTTCAGTCCCGAGGTAGTGCCCAGGGCCGTTCATGCACACATCCGCGATCTGATCGAGGGCGAGGGTTTCATCCGTGACCTCGATGCCGCGCACGCAGCGCAGCGCCTGCCCGATCACATCATCCGCGAGAATCAGCGATTCATGGCAGAACCCAAGCAGTGAGGCATGCATGCCCGCCGCCTCATAAACCATGTTCACACCCGACAGACCCGCGGTGAGATTGGAACACATCTGCTCCCACCCGGCCTGCATGTTGGGCAGTTTGGAATCCGACGCGCCCCCCGCAGACCCGCCCGGCAGATCGTAGAACCGGTGCATCTGACCACAGCCCGCCGTCAGCAAGGCTTGCTCGCCCGACCCGATGGACATGGCCCCCGTGCGCAGATCGAGGCCGAAGGGCCATGTGCCAAAGATCGCAGGCGCGCCGGGTTTGACGGCGTTCACATAGACAAGGCCCGCCAGGCATTCCGCCGTGGCCTGCACGATGGCCCCTGCGATGGTCGAGGGCGCCGTTGCCCCGGCCATCCCTGCGGACAGCAACAACACCGGCATGCCGTGTTTGATAGATTCCTCCATCACGAGGCAGCTTTCGGGGGCGAATTTCATCGGGGGCACGACAAAGCAGTTGGAGTTGGACACGAAGGGGCGCTCGCGCCACTTGTCCTCACCGCCCGCGATCATGTGCAGCATCTCGATCGCGGGGGCGACGCATTCGGGCTCGGAAAAGCTCGCGCCGACGTGCTTGGTGGTGCCCGACACGCAGGCGTAGATCGAGTTGTACTCCATCTCCATCGTATCGGGGATGTCGCGACAAACCATAGGGCGTTGCAAAAAATGAATGTTGTCGAGGGTGTCGGCGATGCGCGCGGCGTCATGCAGATCCTGCACACCGCATTCGCGGTATGTCTCTCCGTCGATTTCGACCAAGTTCACAGCTGCACCAGCGGTGCCGTAGTGTACACGGGCCCCTGAGAGTTCGAGGTCATGGGCCGGGTCGCGCCCGTGCAGGGTCAGCGATCGGTTGGCGCGGGCCAACGTATCCTCGACCAGCGCGCGGGGGAACCGGATACGGCCATCCTCGCCCTGCAGGGCCCCGGCGGCGGTCAGGTAGGCCACCCCGCTTGGTGGGGCATCTGCAAGGCCGATGGTTTCAAGCGCATCAAGTGCTGCGACATGGATGCGCTGCACCTCGGCCTCGCTCAGGGGGTTATAGCGCCCCCCTTCCATACCGGCGCGAATGGGGCGCAGGTGGTCTGCCAATGGGGCAGCACGGGCGGCGCGACGGGCCGCACGGCCACCTGTGCGCAAAGGGGTCTGTTCGTTCATGTTCGGGGGTGTCCATCTGTCTGGGCGTCAATTGAAAGGCAACGGGTCAGACAGAACAGGGGCGTCCACGGGCCGCACGGCCACGCTCGGCCCCGATGGTGCGGGCCACCAGCGCGATCTTGCTGCGGCATCCTTGCATGACAAGCCTCCCTGCTCATCACCAGATCAGTGGACCACCACGCGGTCGGCGACTGTATCCGGGTCTCCGGCGTCAGGGTAATGCGCCAGTTTGCGCCAATCTGTCCTGTTTGCGACGCCCGACAAGCAGCTTTTTGCGCACGCGCACAGCAAGAATGTGCAAAGGACTGCCCACGCAGAAGGCAGCGGCAGAGCAATGGTCGAGCTGAACGTATTCCTTCCCAGTTGGAGAGCATCAGCAGTCAAAAACAAAGACAAAGCAGCCCAAAAAACGAAGGAGCAGTATGAGGACACGCGCAAAGCTGATCGCCACCAGCGCAGCCACTGCACTGACATTTGCCGCAAGCGCGGCCCAAGCTGTCAGCGTCAACACCCCGGCCCCGGCTGCCGCAGCCACAGTGCCAATGACCGTCGCACCCGCTCCGACCCTGGGCGATGAGTGGACCGGCGGATATGCCGGTGTGCAACTCGGATACGGCGATGTGGATGCCAGCGGCGGCGCAGACGGGGACGATTTCCTTTATGGAGTGCATGTCGGTTACAACTACGACTTCGGCACATTCGTCCCGGGTGGCGAGCTTGACTATGACTTGACCGATATCGATCTGGGCGGCGGCGTCGATGTGGACGACGTTGCGCGGCTGAAGGTGAAAGCAGGGTATGATGTCGGACAGGCGCTTGGGTACGTCATGGCCGGTGTGGCAGAGGCGGACACATCGCTCGGTTCGGAATCCGGTGAATTCTACGGGATCGGCGTGTCCTACCAGATCACGGATCAACATACCGTCGGGGCCGAACTGCTTGAGCACAACTTCGATGATATCAGCGGCACCGGCCTGGACGCGGATGCCACAACGCCGACGGTGTGGGGCTCGATCCGCTTCTGAACGCAGCCAACCCGAGCCAGCCACAAAAGCGGGCGGACGACACGTCCGCCTTACACGCGCCCGGCCCCGTTCAGTCTGGGAAGACTCCCTAACGCGTGGCTCACACTGACCCGGCACATCCAAAAAAATGAGGCCCGGCCCCTGGGGGGAGACCGGACCTCACAGCCTACTGATCCGTCCAGACAGGTCCAGACGGGTCAGCAAGTCCCTCTAGCCGTCAGTGGCAGGCATCAGGCCCGCCTCCTGTGCGGCTGTGATCTCATCTGCGTCCAGCGCACCATCGGCATTCAGATCCATCGCGGTGAACGCGTCAGACGTGACCTCAGGAAAGCTGGCCTGAACCTCGTCAATGGTCAGAACGCCATCGCCGTTCACATCCAGCCCGGACGCACTTTGTCCCATTGCGAGGGCAGGAATGGCCAGCGCGGCCATGAACGTCAGCGAAGCAATTTTGGTCATTGGAAACTCCCTTTGAGTTTTGCATTGCGAGGGTCCGTGAGTGGCGCCCTCACAGTGTATGAGCCGCAGCGGGCCTCTCGCATCCACCCCAAGGGCACGTATCTGAAAACCCGCGAGGCCACGCCGATTGGTGCCTCAGACATGGGCGGGGCTTTGCCCAAAAAGGGGGGCCTCTGGCGATCGGCAAAAACCCCCGGGCTAGGCAGACCGCCTGCAAAGGCGCACCTTATATTCATGACACACACCATGCAGAACACCCCGCCCCGCCTCGTGCCGCTGATCCCGATGCTGACCCGCCGGGCCAGACGCCTGGCCCGCTCGCGCACCGAAGCCGAGGATATCGTGCAGGACACCTTGCTCAGCCTGTGCCAGCGGATCGCAGATGGGAAAAACATCGACGATCTGAACGCCTATGCGATGCGCACGCTCACGAACCGCGCGCGGCGCGACTGGCGGCGCGTGGCCACGGACGAGCTCGAAGAGGATCACGCCATGACCGAACCCGACGCGCTGATCCGGCTGGATTGCGCGGACACGCTGGCGGCAATCACGATGCTGCCCACGCCCCAGCGACAATTGCTGGACCTTGTGATTGCCGGAGAAACCTCCCCTCGCGCCCTTTCCCGCGCCACGGGATTGCCCCTTGGAACGGTGATGTCGCGACTTGCGCGGGCACGGGCAAGGCTGCGGATGACGCTGGCGGAGGAGTGAGGGGGGATGCCTTAGCCTAACGCAGCGTGTTGAATCCGCAGTGTTGGAAAGGCTGTGGGGCGCACTCGACTATGGTTTGCTCGGCGCAAACCAAACGACTGCTGCCAGCCCAGACTGGACGCGTTGCTGCCTGCGCTAATCTTCAATAACTGACATGTATTTTGCGCGGGCTGAATTGGTAAGAGGCGGACTTTGCCGCCATTCGTTTTCCAGCCTTCGCTGGCGCAGCATCTATTCGCAGTCGCGGCAAGTTTTTTGTTGCGCTGCAGTGGCTTTCACCAGAGCAGCCATTCAAAGTGGTTTTGGAAGCTCGATTTCAATCCGCTTCTTCGCTGGCAGGCCGCTTATGCGACGACCGTCTGGATCCACATTGTCAAAAAGCACTTATTGATAACGCACTGTTCAATATTAATAGCGGATGATTTCCGCCTACCCGGCTGCGGTAACGTCAATCTCGATCTTGTAATTCGGATGCCCTAACGCCCCGACGACGACCAAAGTCCAGGGAGGAAGGTAGTCGCCAACGACCTCACGATGCACCTGAACGTAGTCCGGAATATTCTCTTCCCCGACGATATAGCTTGTGACTTTGACGACATTCGCAACGCCAAAGGCCTTCTGCTCGAGAACGGCCAACACGTTTGCCCACGCAATCTGGGCCTGTTCTCCGATGCTTTCGGGGCAGGTTCCGTCCGCCCTTTCGCCCAACTGGCCGGAAAGGGTCATCCAGTTAGCGCCCGCATCAATAAGGAAACCATGTGTATAGTGGCTGGCAGGCGGCGCAATGTGCTCCGGGTTCACAGGTGTAATCATTGTCTTCGTCTTTTTCTGAGTTTTCGTTACGGTCAAAAGCGGACAGCGCTCCGCTGGAATGAGGGTTCAGGTCAGGTGCGATAGAGCGTCGGGGGCGCTACGGCAAACAATGCCGGTTTCCTTTCAAGAACTATCCCAATGTCCGTTATATACCCCTCTTCACTCTGTCTCAGAGACGTGTTGTTTTGACACCGCTGCAGTAGGTTGCGGCGGCAGTCCGGAGGGCAGATGGATGGGGATCATCTCACTGCGGTCGAGAGCAGATGGGTCGGTCAGAGTTTCTAGAAACGAAATAAGATCCCGGATCTCATCCTCGGTAAGCGCAATGGGTGTCAGGACGTTTGCTGAAGCGATACGCTGGCGCAAATCGCTTGAGCGCATGACCCAGCTGTCCCGTCGGTCGAAGGCGGCACGCCGACCAGGCTCTAGCGGCGCAAAGCTTAAACCAGACCCCCGGGATTTCAGGCGTTGAAGACTTGCAAGAGGCGGCAACAGCACCTCTGCCGGATCGAATGCGGTGAGGCTTGTTTTTGGATCAAGATGATGTCGGACCATGTCATCTAGTTTATCAAACGCACCGCTATGCCCCCAAGGACCAGTCAGTTCAACGTTACGCAGGGAAGGCGTGCGGAATGCAAACAGGTCCGCAGGATCGCTTGTAACGCGGTAACGACCCTCGTCCTCAGTTCGACCCGGCAGGCCGGTCGTTCGCAGGTAGGTCATGTCGCCTCCATGGCCCTTGCCTGGTCCAATCTGAGGCACCGCAATAGCATGAAATTGATGATCCGTGAGGAGCGGTCCGCTATGGCAGTCCGCACATTTGGCTTTGCCATAGAAGAGGTCGGCTCCGTTTTGAGCGGCAGGCGACAGGATCGACAATTCACCAGTGCGCAGAACAGCGTCGAATTGGCTTTGGTCCGAACGAAAGGCGACGGTTTGGAAGGCAGCGAGCGCTTCCGCGATGTGGCTATAGGTGACTTGGTCGGGAGATGTGATCTCCGGAAAAGCAAACTGCATCATCTCAAAATAATTGATGTGCGTCGCAACGCGCTGCGCCAACATATTCCAGATCGCAGGTCGATCTTCGTGATGTGCAGCCTCCGCAATCGGGTTTTCCCCATATTGGCCTGCCATCTCAATTGGAGAAGTGACTGGAAAAAACGCCTGTGCCGTCAGCACACCAGATAGATTTTTGGGCAAATCTCGCCCGGCTGGATTGCGGATCGCGAGCGTCGTGTGAGAGCCATCCAATTCCTCGACTCGACCGTCGTGAAACATCGAGACATAGCTGCGCGCACCGATGTTCCAGAGCGGCTGCGCGTTTCGTGGCACCCTGCCAGTCACAGGATCGGCGGTTGCGCGATCCGAACCTGAGCCCACCCCGCCTTCACCGATACCCAGCGCCAACCCATCACCTGACCCCAAGGCGGGATCATGACACGTGCCGCAGGAAATGTTTCCGTTCCCAGATAGAACAGGATCAAAAAACAGGTTCCGTCCAAGTTCTACAAGCGACGGTGCAGGTGCTCCGTCATAGAGGAAATCCGTGTCCTCAAGTGGCCGCGGAAGTGGGACAGACAGCTGGGCTTCCTCACCAGCTTGGGCTGCAAAGGCCGCGGCCAAGCCAGTAATGGACAACGTAGCCAATATCGATAGGGGTGACATTCTCCTGGCCAAGGGAAATCTCCAAATTTGGGAACTAATGCTGTTTGTTGAGCGCGATGCTCAGGGTTTCGGCTGGTTCTTGAGCTTCTTGATGAGCAGCAGAACATCGCCTGTGTAATACGGCGGACACGGGTGCAAACGCACCGGTTCACGTGCCACAAGCTGGTACCCAAGCCTCTCATAGAGCCGAACTGCACCCTTGTTCTGGCTGTAGACTTGAATGCTCATTTCCACGAAGCCGTTTGCCTGCGCCAACTCTTCTGCCGCCGCAAGCAGTTGCGAACCAATGCCGTGATTTTGGCCTTCGGCAAACACAGCCAGAGCATTCACAAACCAAGTATCGACTGACAGTTTTTCCAACGCGACAAATGGGGCAATTGGCGCAGGCAATTCGTCGGGGTTCTCAGCGGGCGCTGCGGTAATCGCATAGCTCAGAACCATGCCAATGGGATAGCCGTACCGATCTGCGACCAATGCGTTCGTGTAAGAGAAGCCGCCCTGCGTGCGCTTGGCCCGCTCTATGCCGATGTCCAGCGGCGTTTGTCCTTCGACGCAGGCGCGGGCCCACAGCCAATTCGGGATGCCTTCACCCGCGAGGTTGATCAGCCTCGCCAGACTTTCTGCATCAGAGGCATCTGCCTGGCGGATCAGAGAAGTCGTTTGAATGTTCATTTTGAGGGTCCTTTCGAGGATAGCTGGATGCGGTCGGGGCGGGAGACGGCCCCGACCGCAAGCGTCAGGCCTTAGATCGACGGGATGACACTGGCATCAAAGACCGGGCCGACAGGCACGCCGGAGTCCCATTCCAGATGGTCATCCTCATCGATGGGGTTATGGCCAGAGTAAGAAGCGTCTTGGGCTTTTTCCTTGTCCATCGGGTGATCTTCAAACGTGTAGGTCGCGCTCAAACCCCAGAAATCGTTGAAGCCCAAAGTGGTCTGGATCAGACCGCCATCAAATTCAGCGTATGAGCCGGTTGCGCCAGTCACGGGGCGCAGGTTGGCCTTGCCGATATCTGCGATTTCAGTGCCTTGCGTAATGATCGTTGCGCCGTCATCAAAGGCAAAGACCTGCCGACTGATAACCCACACACCTGTCGTGGCGTTCCCGGCTTCGCCCACAAAGTAGCCATCGCAAGTCCAGGTGCCCAGAACCAGCTCTGGGAAAACGGGGCTGCCGTCTTCTTGAACGCCGACAACACCATCGGCAAGTGTGCCTTCGGGGTAGATGTAACCCTGGCTGACGAAAGCGTTGCCGTGCGCGGGCATCCCGTTTTCGTGCACGGGCGCTGCCGCCATATGGATACGGGTATGATCTTCGGCCACGTCAAATGCCGTCAGGGCGTCCGCTTGTGCAAAGCTGGTCATTGATAAGATCAGGGCAGAAGAAGAGATAAGTGTTTTCAACATTGGAGTTTTCCTTTCAGGGAGAAGGTGTTGGGAGTGGTTAGAAATTAGGCTGCCGAGCGGGCGTGATCGTGCCCGGCAATGCAGCCCACATGCCGATGATCAGTGCCGCAACAGCCACCAATCACACGGATGTTCGGGAGGAGCGCAAGAAGCTCCGCGCTGAGTTGACCAAGCTCGACCGGATCACCGGCATCCAATACCTCGGCCTCGTCCAGCTCAGCATGGCTCATCCGCGAAGCATTGGAGCGAAGACCGCCAATGCGCAGCGTCCATGCCTCAGACGTGTCAATCACATCTCGGAAGTGATCCGGATGGGCACAGTTGATCATGTAGTAGATCGGGCCGCCGTTGGTTGCCGCATCGACCTCGGCAATGGCATCGCCCAACGACTGACCGGACGGAAGACATCCATCAGTTTCCAAGGTGAAGGCAATCACGACTGGGATGTCGATTTCCTTGGCGGCCTGTACAATTCCAATGGCCTCACCTGCATGAGTCAGCGTCATTGCGCTGATCATATCCACGCCTGCCTTGCCCAGGGCATGGACTTGCGGGGCGTGGATAAGCAACGCGTCTTGAGGGGCGAGCATTGTATCGGGCGCGTAAGCATCGCCCGCTGGGCCGACCAGGCCGTTGATCAGGATCGGAGAGCTCGAAGTTTCTTGCTGGTCACGGATGTCAGAGACAAAGGCAACGGCACGCTTGTTCGTCTCAATGACCTCCAAAAGGGTCTGTCCCAATGGACCGGCCCAAGCTGTTCCGGCGCGCCACGTTGGTGCATCCAGAATAAAACCACGATTGGATTGGCGCGCAATGCCGATGAAGCGCTCAAAATACTCCGTCAGGTCGCGGCGTCCCGGTTCGCAGTCGAGCAATACCGCCGCTGAGAAACAAGGAAGATCATATCCCTTTTCAAAGATCATGTATGTCTCAAGCCCTCCGTCGGAGAGAAAGAAACGTTTGGCATTGGTCAATTCTTGAATACGCATTGAGGTTTTCCATTGCAGTTGATGCAAAAGGACTAGCCTGAGGCTGTATCGGGCAGATAGTTGCCGCGTGGTACGGTTGTCTGAATCTGTTTTTGCCCTTATTTTCAGCGTCGAAAGCAGCGTCATGATCGGCATCGGACCGTAGAAAAGGGGTCAACTGGACTCGCAGTACAGCCAGGACGGGATCAATGGATCAGAAAATTGATACACGCAGCCGAATCCTCAACATTGCAGAGGCGGCGGTTCTCGAAAAAGGGTTTGAGGCCACGTCAATCGAAGAGATCGTGGCCGGGGCCGAAATCTCACGCGGCGGGTTCTTTTATCATTTCAAAGACAAGAACGCATTGGCCCGGGCAATGCTGGAACGATACATTGATGCCGAAAACGCGCTCTATGATGATCTCTTTGCGCGCGCCCGCGAACTCAACGATGACCCACTTCATTGCATGCTCATAGGTTTGAAGCTTTTGGCCGAGATGCTTGAAGAGATGCCTTCTGGGCATCCTGGCTGCGTAATTGCCTCAACAGCCTATCAGGATCGCTTGTTTGATGAGGGCGTGCGCGATCTGAACCGGCAGGCTATCCTTGGTTGGCGCAAGCGGTTTCGGGGGATGTTTGAAGAGATTGCGCAGGTCTATGAGCCCCGTGAAGCTGTCAATATGGACGCTCTCGGCGATATGGTGTCCGGCGTGGTAGAAGGCGGATTGGTCCTGCAACGCGCCCTTCGCGAGCACAACAACGCCTCTGAGCAGATCATGCTGTTTCGTACGTATCTGAAACTGCTGTTTGCAGACAAATAGGGGTCGAGTGCGGCTGAGTGCTAGATCCCCCGTTAAGGTGTCGATTACGGTAAGGGGCAGGATCGTATCATAAGGGGTTCGATCAGTGTTACAGCCCCCGACCAAGCGCGAACCAAATAAAACTGGCTGATTTCATGTCTCACATAACTGGTACGGTAAGAATATCAGATTCCCCACCTTAACCGTACACCTGCCATTCGCCACATGATACACGAACTCACGCAGTGCGGGACGAAGTGTGAATTCGCCGCACTTGCGCCAATGTCCGGTTATCCAAATGTGTCGATGAATGCAGCTTTGCCTCTTTTCGTGAAGATAATCGCTCGGCTGTTGGTATCACGAGCAGCCCAGTTCAGCTCTATCAACCTATCGAGGATCGCACGGCCAAGATTGCCCGATAGATGAGATCGGCGCGCGCTCCAGTCTAAGCACTCCCGGCACATCGGGGATGTTTTCTGATCCAGGGCTGAAAAGTCGATGCCAAAATCTGCGAAAAAATCGTGCCCTGCATCGGTTAATCTTAAGTCTTCACCTGATCTCGATAGATAGCCACGTTCATAGAGTGCATCGAAGAGTCGTACTCCCATGTCGCCTGCGAGATGATTGTAGCAGCTCCGTGCCGTTCGCAGGGCGGCATCTCTTGGCCCGGTTCGCGTACGTGTGAGGCCCACTTTTTCAGCAAGACCCATCAAACCAGCAATGACGTCGGCCACGTTCTCGTCGCGTATCGCGTAGTATCTGTGGCGGCCCTGCTTTCTCTTTTGAAGAATATGTACCTCTGTCATCTTGCCCAGATGCACACTGGCAGTCTGTGGGGTGACACCCGCCTCCGCTGCCAGTTCGGTAGCGGTTAGAGCCTTTCCACTCATCAAGGCCGTCAGCATGTTTGCCCGTGCTGGATCACCGATCAGCGCGGCAATTCGGGCGATGTCTGGTCCCTCTTTCATGCAGCTTTCATATCAAAGAATTGCGCCCTTACATCTGCGATACAACGCTGGCGCGATGCTTTCGGTGCCTCGTGAGGCGCAAAGTCGGACTCCACCCTGTCAAGAAAGTCGACAGCGCGGCGAAGCAAGCCCGTTTTTTCATGCGACAGCTTCTCGGGTCCAACACCAATCATCTGTTCAATGAACATCACACCAGCCTGTTTTAGAAATACAGACTCCGGCCGACCATCGCGGGTGCAGACACCGTATACACCTTTCAGGAAGTGACCCCAGGTCGAGGTGGCGTGTTCCTTATCGAATTGATCCGCGACGGCAGGAGCTTGTGCCTGCAACTCAGCGCCGAGGGGGCTGGTAAGGAATGCGTTTTTTGCATGGTCATATCGGCTGAAGAAATGATCTCGGGCACGGGTTTCGGAATCAAGGCCGAGTTGGGTGATGTCGCGATACCAATCAGTATGGCCGCGAAGATGAAAGCGATATGTTTGCTGGTCTATGAAATCCGCGACGAATGACATCGACCGACCGCTGCCATCGTAGACATAGGATGGGGCGGGAAAGACTTTTGCATCGATCAGCGCGTGAAGGTCTTCGGTCGTCGTGCCGATGGCATCTGAGAACTGAGTTTCCTCAAAGAAATTTGTGTAAAGATAATTCAGTAGCATGTGGCGATCCTCGATGATGGTTGTTGGCAAACCCATATCAAGTATCGTCTTTCAAATGCTTCGTTCTGGATCGAAGTGTGAACGGAAGCCGCCATTCGCGCAAGGCGCAGCATCGGTCAAGTTGGGCTCAAAATTTCCGTTCGCTGCGTTCGGCGTGAACGTCCGCTGTCGAGAAACGGTCTAGGCATGTCAAAGCCTGCACTCTGCGCATCGAAACTGCTGCCGTAAACCGCAGCAGGATCGCCCCCCCACAAAAAAGGGGAGCGCGAACGCTCCCCGTTAGTTTCGCCGTTCAGGCTCAATATGTTAACCGCCCGGTACTTTTTTGCCTGCGGCCTGAACGTCGTTAGGGGCGAGCGCACCCGCCCCGTGTAAAGGTGGGGGGACGTAACGTACCGCCCCACCCTATCTTCGTCGGGGACCGGACCGACCGAAACCGGCCCGACCCCCTCGCATCCCTTCCCCGGGACACGTAACTCTCTCAAACTACTCCAAATTTCCTCAGAGCAACTTTCACCATCGGCTCAGTGACGCCAAAATAGTGGGCCAAAGAAGGAACATCGCCTCGATAAAGAGAGTGAGCTGCCGCAAGTGCCCCGTCCCCAAACAACAACGTATCCGCGAAGTCGTTTGCCTCCTGCTCTTGAGTAGTATCGAAGTAGAATTCATCAGAAGATCTATTCAAGTGCATTGGTTCAGCTAGGAAATCTGTACGATCCGCATGGAGTAAGAAGTGACCCAATTCATGGAGCACTGTAAATCGTTGGCTTCGAACATCGTGGCTCTTGTTCACCTCGATAGCGTAACTACTCTCCGAGAAAGGGTCCTGCACCAAACGACCGGCCATGCCGCGCGGCAAGTCGGTACGATGCACATCCACTCCAAGACCCTCGGATAGTTTTTTGACTGATGCTGCCTTGTTGGCAATCTGAGGACTCAAATTAAATTGCCTCAGCAGGTCGCGCACCTCGCCGTTCAAGGACAGTTTTTTCATTATGTCTCGCATAGAACGCATCGAATACCCCATCAGCTACACCCCGACGTTCCGCCGCAGGTGTTGCATTTCATGCAGGTGCCGTTGCGCACGAGGGTGTAGTTGCCGCATTCGCCGCAGGCCTCGCCCTCGTAGCCCTGCATTTTCGCTTTGGTGCGCGCATCCAGACCGACTGACCCCGAAGAGACCGCTGTCGTCGTCGTGCTGACCGCGACACCGCCGCTGACCGCCACTTCGGGCACCAGGGTTTCGAGGGCGACGGCGGCGTCTACCGCCATCCCGCTTGGCTCGGCCATGCCGCCCTGCAACACCACCAGATCCTGAGGCAGACGCTTGCGCAAGTACCCCGTCGAGCTGATTTGTTTCAGTACTTCCAAGGACTTGGACGCCGCTGTCTCGCTCAGTTCGGAAAGGTTGGACACCCCCTCCTCTTCGCCCTGACCAAGCGTGTCGAAGGTCGCCCCTTCGGGTTTCACATGCGCGAGGTCCGTGCGATCCAGATAGCTGACGGCCAGTTCGCGGAACACATAGTCCAGAATGGATGTCGCGTTCTTGATGCTGTCATTGCCCTGCACCATGCCCGCAGGCTCGAATTTGGTGAAGGTGAAGGCATCCACGAACTCTTCGAGCGGCACA
Organism: uncultured Tateyamaria sp.; assembly: GCF_947494755.1. Lineage (GTDB taxonomy): Bacteria > Pseudomonadota > Alphaproteobacteria > Rhodobacterales > Rhodobacteraceae > Tateyamaria. Next base: position 208,359 of record NZ_CANLVZ010000001.1, on the reverse strand, counting down.
CCGTATTGCAGACCAACCGACACCGCGATGGCGAAGTTGTTCATCATGGCGCGGAAGCCCGCCCCTTCCTTGTGCATGTCGATGAAGATTTCGCCCAGGTTGCCGTCTTCGTATTCACCGGTGCGCAGATAGACCTTGTGGCCGCCCACAATCGCCTTCTGGGTATAGCCCTTGCGACGTTGCGGCATCTTTTCCCGGTGCGATTTGACGATTTCCTTGACGATGATCTTTTCGACGATTTTTTCGGCCAGCACAGCCGCCTTTTCGGACGGTGCGCCGCTTTCCAGCACTTCCTGGGCGTCCTCGTCATCCTCGACCAGCGATGCCGCCAGAGGTTGCGAGAGTTTAGAGCCGTCGCGGTAGAGCGCGTTGGCCTTCACCCCGAGGGACCAGCTGAGCTCATAGGCTTTCTGGCAGTCCTCGATGGTCGCATCGTTGGGCATATTGATCGTTTTGGAGATCGCGCCCGAGATGAACGACTGTGCCGCGGCCATCATGGTGATGTGGCTGTCGACGTTCAGGAACCGCTTGCCTTTCTTGCCGCACGGGTTCGCGCAGTCAAAGATGTGGTAGTGGCTTTCCTTGAGGTGCGGTGCCCCTTCGAGGGTCATGGTGCCGCAAACATGGTCGTTCGCCGCGTCGATATCCGCCTTGGAGAAACCAAGCGATTTCAGCAGATCGAAAGTCGGATCGTTCAGCTTTTCGGCAGGGATGCCAAGGACTTGGGTGCAGAACTCTTCGCCCAATGTCCACTGATTGAACACGAAGCGGATGTCGAATGCGCTTTCGAGCGCTGCGTCCACTTTCGCCAACTCGTTGGGGCCAAAGCCATGCCCCGTCAGCGACGTGTGGTTGATTGCAGGGCTGTTCCCGATGGAGCCGTGACCAACCGCGTAGGACACGATTTCTTCGATCTGGGCCGACCCGTAGCCGAGGTTTTCAAGCGCCGCAGGGACAGACCGGTTGATGATCTTGAAATAACCGCCCCCCGCGAGTTTCTTGAACTTCACCAGCGCGAAGTCGGGCTCGATCCCGGTGGTGTCACAATCCATGACCAGACCGATGGTGCCGGTGGGCGCGATCACGGTCGATTGGGCGTTACGATAGCCGTGGGCTTCGCCCAGTTTCAGCGCCTCGTCCCATGTGGACATGGCCAGATCGATCAGACGTGGATCGGGGCAGTTGGCGTGATCGAGGGCAACAGGTTTCACCGCCAGTTTCTCGTAGCCCTCGCTCGCCCCGTACGCGGCCGTGCGGTGATTGCGCATCACCCGCAGCATGTGGTCGGCGTTTTTCTTGTAGCCGGGGAACGGCCCCAACTCACCCGCCATCTCGGCGGATGTGGCATAGGCCACGCCGGTCATGATCGCGGTCAGCGCACCGCACAGCGCGCGGCCCTCGTCACTGTCATAGCCGTGACCCATGTTCATCAGCAAACCGCCGATGTTGGCATAGCCCAGACCAAGGGTGCGGAAGTCATAGGACCGCTGCGCGATTTCTTTGGACGGGAACTGCGCCATCATCACCGAGATTTCCAGCGTCACTGTCCACAGACGCGAGGCGTGCATGTAATCCTCGACCTGAAACTGGCCGTCTTTGAGGAAGGTCAGCAGGTTCATCGAGGCCAGGTTACAGGCCGTGTCGTCAAGGAACATGTATTCGGAACACGGGTTCGAGCCACGGATCGCGCCATCTTCGGGGCATGTGTGCCAGTCGTTGACCGTGTCGTGGTACTGGATGCCCGGATCGGCACAGGCCCATGCCGCGTGGCCGACTTGTGCCCACAGATCCCGAGCCTTCACGACCTTTTGCACCTTGCCGTTCACGCGGTTGATCAGCTCCCAATCGGCGTCTTTTTCTACTGCCGTGAGGAACGCGTTGGTGACGCGGATCGAGTTGTTCGAGTTCTGGCCCGAAACGGAGTTGTAGGCCTCTGAGTCCCAATCGGTATCGTATGTGGGGAACTCAATCGAGGTGTGACCCTGACGCGCATAGTCCAGCACGCGCTTGACGTAAGTCTCGGGGATCGCGACTTTTTTCGCAGCTTTGACAGCTTCTTTCAACGCGTCGTTCTTTTTGGGATCATACGCATCTTCAATCGCCCCGTCCCATGCCTTGATCGCCGCAAAGAGGCTGTTCAGCTTCTCTTCGTGCATCTTGGAGCCTGCGACGATGCTCGCCACTTTCTGCTCTTCGATGACCTTCCAGTTGATGAAGTCTTCGATATCGGGGTGGTCGGCATCGACGATCACCATCTTGGCCGCACGGCGCGTCGTACCGCCCGATTTGATGGCACCCGCAGCACGGTCACCGATTTTCAGGAAACCCATGAGGCCCGAGGATTTACCACCGCCCGACAGGCTTTCGCCTTCACCGCGCAGGGAGGAAAAGTTGGTGCCCGTACCGGAGCCATACTTGAACAGGCGCGCCTCGCGGACCCACAGATCCATGATGCCACCGTCATTCACCAGATCGTCCGACACGGACTGGATAAAGCAGGCATGCGGTTGCGGATGTTCGTAGGAGGATTTGGATTTCGTCAGCTTGCCGGTCTTGTAATCGACATAGTGGTGGCCTTGAGCCGGCCCGTCGATACCATACGCCCAGTGCAGGCCGGTGTTGAACCACTGCGGCGAGTTGGGGGCGGCGCGTTGCGTGGCAAGCATGTGGCGCATTTCGTCATAATAGGCGCGCGCATCTTCTTCGGTGGTGAAATAGCCGCCCTTCCAACCCCAATAGGCCCAGGCACCGGCCAGACGGTCAAACACCTGCTTGGAGGACGTCTCACCACCCATCTCGGCCCCTTCGGCGGCTTTCGAACGCCACAGGAACTCCGGCACGCCCGCCTCTTTGACCTTCACCAGTTCGGAAGGCACGCCCGCTTTGCGGAAGTATTTCTGCGCGATGACGTCGCTGGCCACTTGTGACCACTTGGCGGGCACCTCGACCTCGTCCAGACGAAAGACGATTGTGCCGTCCGGATTGCGGATCTCGGACACTGTGGTCACGAAATCAAGGTCGGCATAGGCGTCCTGACCGGTCTTGGTGAATTGACGTTCAATTTTCATCGCGCTGCCTCGTTTCCAGCATGTGTCGTTTCCAAGGACTGACCCGACGTTGCAGGGGCCCTCATGTGGTGCCGATACGACGGGACAAACAAACAAGACGATACGGGTGTGCGCAGATGGAAATCTGGCACGCAGATCGAAAAGCCGGTTAAATTGGCGTGTATGTTATGTCCCTCGTACCCGATTGATCACCCCTAGTGTTGGCCACTAAATGTTGTGGTGAACGATCCGGCCCACACAAGGTGACGTATTCAAGGGGGCGACGTCAACGCAATTTTGAATCTTTTTTCGCAACTTTTTCCTTGACCAACCGGCGGGTATTCGCCGATCCCGCCACCCCCCGATTCACGCCATTGACGCAAGGGAAAACCATCCCCCGGCCCCACCCCAATTTGTCGAATAAACCGGCTGACTTAGATGGGCCTGTGGATGCTTCACGTGAAGTTATCCACAGTTGACACAGCTGTGAGGAGAAAGCTTTTGCCGCGCTGCGGAAAATATGGTCATCTGATCACATCCCCCACACAAAGGCCTCTCATGCGACCCATTTTGCCCTTTTTGTTGGTCGCCCTTGGCGCCTGCGCACCACAATATGTAGAGAAACCGGTCAATTCAGAACAAGACCTGCCCGTTCGTCGCGCAGTTTTTGCCACAATGCCCGAACCGCTAGATTCGGCCTTCCGTGCCTCGTGCGACGCGCCGGGGGATGTCTTGCGTGAGGTCTCGACCGGGGTTTTGCAGTGCCGCATCCTGCCCCCGCCAGATGTGGCCGCGTTTCTGCTGTTGCAATATGACGGGGCGCTTGAGGCCCCCACCCTGGTGGTTCAGAAAACGACGGATGAAAATGCGGGCAACTTCGTGGTCGAACTGTCTTACTTTGCCGAGGTCGTGCAAAAGTCCGGCAACGCGCGGCGCATCTATTTCAAGCAACGCGCACTCGATGGCCTCATGGATCGCCTGCTTGCGGCGACGGGCGGAACGGCGGCCAATACCTGAAACGGGTCCACGCTCTGAACGCGCCCCGGCGGTGACAGGACACGTGTGTTGTTCGATGCAATATTGTATCGACGAGGCGAGACCGCAGCACACTGAAAAGGACACGCCCCCTATGATCGCCTATGTCACCGTCGGTGCTGATGACATTGCCCGGGCCAAACGGTTTTACAACGCGTTGCTGCCAGCTCTGGACTATAGGCTTTCGGAAGGTCCCGAGGGGCTGAGCTATGCACTGCCCGTCCCTCCCGGCCAGCGCCCGATGTTTCCCGACTTCTACGTCAAGCCGACCTTCGATGGGCGGCCCGCCTCGGCAGGGAACGGCGCAATGGTGGCGTTTGAGGCGCGCAGTCAACAACACGTGCGCGACCTGCACGCCGCGGCCCTCGCGGCCGGTGGGGCCGATGAGGGGCAGCCCGGCTTCCGTTCAACCTACGGCCCACATTTCTATGTCAGTTATCTGCGTGACCCTCAGGGCAACAAGATCGCGCTGTTTTCCAGCGATCCAAATGAACCCGGATGGGACAACTAGCGCGCGGACCGCAAACGGCAGCACGTCGTACACGGCCATCGAAAAGCGCAGCCGCCGCCAGTCTCACATCAAAGTTTTGAAAATGGTCGGAGCGAGAGGATTCGAACCTCCGACCCCCTGTACCCAAAACAGGTGCGCTACCAGGCTGCGCCACGCTCCGACCGTGCGCCTCTCTTAGACGTGCTTTGCGCGATTGAAAAGACCTAACACGCCCAAGCGGCGTCCATCTGATCAAAGCTGGGGTGGCGCAGCGCATCGCCCACGGAAATCCCAAGCTGGCTGGCCAGCCCGCCGTTGATTTCAAGCACGTGAGTCAGCCCGTCACCGCCCTGGATGGGCGTCTCATCAAGGGGAATCGCGTTTTCATGGATGTGGCGGATCACGCCGGTTTCATCGGCAAACAGCATGTCGAGCGGAATGAGCGTGTTGCGCATCCAGAACGACAACCGAGTCGGCGCAGGGTAGATAAACAGCATCCCCGCCGACGTCGCCATCTCGGTGCGATTCATCAACCCCAAGGCGCGGGTCGCATCATCATCGGCAATTTCGACATTGAAACGCGCCTGGCCAAAGTCGCCCCGGACCCAAACCTGGGTGTCGCTGCAATTCGCCGCCGCTTGAGATACCAACCAGAAAAGGGCGACCAAAGCCGCTGCCATCCGGGTCCGCAACGCGTGGGCTTTAGTCGTCATCGCGGTTCAGGGCTGCTTCCCATGCCAGCACCTCTGCCGCCATGCGGCCGCGTTTGCCGTCGATGACGCGCATCGCGAGCGCCTCGCCCGGTTGCAAATCCGACAGGCCCGAGCGGCGCAGCACCTCGACATGCAGGAACACATCTTCGGTCAGGCCAAACACATTGGCAAAGCCAAATCCCTTGCCCTTGTCGAACCACTTGACCCGCCCCGGTTGCAGCGGCGCATTGGACACTTCGACCATATCCAGATCGGCGATGTCGCTCAGCGCGGAGCCCTCTTCCTGGTGGGGCGGAACGATATGCACCACTTCGACCGCCTGCACGCCGCGATCCGTCTTTTGCACGCGCACATCAATGGCCGTTCCGTCCGCGATAGAGGATTGGCCGAAATTGCGCAGCACATTGACATGAAGCAAGATGTCAGGGCCACCGGAAGTCGCAACAATAAAGCCGAACCCTTTGACGGGATCGAACCATTTGACTGTACCTGCAACCAGGTCCGGCTCTTCGATGTGATCTGACACCGTGCGTCTTTCTTTGAGTGTCCTATGACGTAGTGTTAGACTTGCGCTATTTTGCACTCCGGTTTCAACCCGAAAAAGTTGTTTACTTACAGTCAATTGCATTTCATGTCACATGAAATTCACGGGTTCAGGCGCACAATTTCCCAAGGTTCTGCGGGATTTAGGCGGGTCCAACGGAACCGATCATGCAGTCGAAATGCGCCATCCGCCCAGAATTCGACTTCGGTCGGGATGATGCGGTAGCCGCCCCAAAACGGCGGGCGCTTGGGGTTGTGGCCGTGTTTGGCGGTGACCTTGGCGACCTCTGCCATCAGCGTGGCGCGGCTGTCGAGCGGGGCGCTTTGGTCCGACGCCCACGCCCCAAGCCGCGATTTGAGCGAGCGCGACGCATAGTAGGCATCCGCTTTGGGGCCATTCTCTTTTTCGACATCGCCACGCACGCGCACTTGTCGGCGCAGCGACTTCCAGTGCATCACAAAGGCCGCCTTTTTGGCGCTGTCCAACTCCCCCGCCTTGGCGGAGGTGTAGTTGGTATAAAATACAAAGGCGTCATCCTCGACATCCTTCAAAAGCACCATGCGCGCATTGGGCATGCCAGACGCATCCACCGTGCTGAGCGCGATGGCGTTTGCGTCGTTCGGCTCGGCCTGCTCGGCCTCCGCCATCCACGCGCGCACGATCTCAAACGGGCTGTCGCCTGCAAATTTTCCGTCCCGGTCCGCCATATCGCAACTCCTAAAGGGTTTGCGCACAGCTAGCGTTGTCACAGCCGCGCTTCAACCACACTGCCCTCCCTTGATGCCTCTGGGGCAATGGCCTAAAGCTGTGCGTCATAAAACACGGGGACGGGACGCGCAGCACATGGCAAGCAATTTGATGGCGGGCAAACGGGGCCTTATTATGGGTCTGGCCAACGACAAGTCGATCGCATGGGGCATTGCACGCACCCTGCACGAGGCAGGCGCGGAACTGGCGTTTTCCTATCAGGGCGATGCGCTGAAAAAACGGGTCGATCCATTGGCCGGTCAGTTGGACAGCGATATCGTGTTGCCTTGCGATGTAGGTGACGAAGCATCGATGGATGCACTGTTTGAAGGCCTCAAAGAGCGGTGGGACAGCCTTGATTTTGTCGTCCATGCCATTGGGTTCTCAGACAAAAACGAGTTGCGCGGCCGCTATGTCGACACCACTCGCGGCAACTTTGCGCTGACCATGGATATCTCGGTCTATTCCTTTACCGCGATCATGCAGCGCGCCGAAAAGATGATGAAGCCCGGTGCCAGCGCGCTGACCCTCACCTATTACGGGGCCGAGCAGGTCATGCCGCATTACAACGTCATGGGTGTGGCCAAGGCTGCGCTTGAGGCGTCCGTCAAATATCTGGCCGAGGATCTGGGCAAGGACGGTATCCGCGTCAACGCCATCAGCGCCGGCCCGATCAAGACGCTGGCCGCCTCGGGCATCGGCGATTTCCGCTATATCATGAAGTGGAACGAATATAATTCGCCCCTGCGCCGCAATGTGACCATCGACGATGTGGGCAAATCCGCGCTTTACCTGCTTTCTGACCTCGGCTCGGGCACGACGGGTGAGAACCTGCACGTGGATGCAGGCTATCACGTGGTTGGTATGAAGGCGGTCGACGCCCCTGACATCTCAAAGGGTTAAGCGATGGGCCTGACCCTTCCCGACCTTCTGGCCTTCAACGTGGTCCTGCTGGCAGCCCTCGCCTCACCGGGGGCGGCGATGCTTTATATCACACGGATGACGGTGGCCTCGGGCCGGATGGCAGGTCTGGCCACGGGTCTGGGTCTTGGCACCGCTGCAGCCCTCTGGACGCTGGCGGCCTTTCTGGGGCTTGAGGCCGTATTCACCCTGTTTCCATGGACATACACCGCGCTGAAACTCGGCGGTGCGGCTTACCTGATCTGGATTGCGATCCAGACATGGCGGCATGCCCGGCGGCCTCTGGGCGATGCCCCGACGCCAAAAGGGCGCGCCTTTGCGTCCGGACTGCTGGTCAATGCGGGCAATCCGAAATCCATGTTGTTCGCTGCCGCTGTCATCGTGGTCATCTTCCCCCAGGGGCTGGCGGCTGCTGACGTCGCGCTGATTGTGCTGAACCACTGGCTGCTCGAACTGGCCTTTTACAGCCTGCTCGCCACCCTGCTCAGCTCGGGGCCTGCGCGCGCGGGCTATGTCAGTCTCAAACCCCTGCTTGACCGCATCGCTGCCGCCCTACTCGGCGCGCTTGGCCTGCGCCTGATTCTGGAGAAGTAATATGTCTGCCGACGACCAAAGCCGCCTGCCTCACGAAAAAGGGTTCCACATCAGTTGGGATCAAATCCACCGTGACAGCCGCGCGCTGGCTTGGCGGCTGGATGGCAAAGGGCCGGATGAGGGCAGTTGGCGTGGTATCGTCGCGATCACACGGGGCGGCATGGCCCCGGCCATGATCATCGCGCGCGAATTGGATGTACGCACCGTCGACACGATTTCCGTGAAATCCTACGACCACCAGACCCAAGGCAGCGCAACAGTGCTGAAATCGCCCGATACAGAGCTGATGGGCGACGGCGACGGTATCCTGATCATCGACGATCTGGTGGACTCGGGCAAAACCCTTGAAGTCGTGCGCGCGCTCTATCCCAAGGCGCATTTCGCCACCGTATATGCCAAGCCCAAGGGCGAGCCGATGGTGGATACGTTCATCACGGGCGTCAGTCAGGATACGTGGATCTTCTTCCCATGGGACATGGCGCTGCAATACGTCCAGCCCTATCGCGGCACGGATTAGCTCCCCCTTCATCTCAGTTCCCCAAAAAATCGCCGGAGGCTCCGGCGTCATCGAGACGGAGGCCCCCATGCCGATCACCCGCACCGCCGCCACCTTTCCGCCCCCGGTCATGGAGGCGCGGCGCTGGCTTGAAGGGGCCACCTTTGCGCCCGACCGGCCCCTGATCAATGTCAGCCAGGCGGCCCCGGTCGACCCACCCCCGCCCGCGTTGCGCCAAGCCATGGCCGACGCGGCGCTGACGCAGGACGACGCGCATCTTTACGGGCCCGTTCTGGGGATGCCTGCATTGCGCGACGGCCTCAGTGCGCAGATCAATGCGCATTACGGTGCACACACAACGCCGGATCAGGTGGCGATCACTTCGGGCTGCAATCAGGCCTTTGCGGCGGCGCTATCATCGCTGTGCGCCGAAGGGGATGAAGTTATCTTGCCAACCCCGTGGTATTTCAACCATAAAATGTGGTTGGACATGACCGGCGTGACCGCCGTCGCCCTGCCTGTTGGCGCAGGTATGCTGCCGGATGTCGCTGCCGCCCGCGCCCTGATCACACCGCGCACTCGCGCCATCGCCCTTGTAACCCCCAACAACCCGGCGGGCGTCGAATACCCTGCCGATCTGGTGCTGGCCTTTTTCAAACTGGCGCAGAAACATGGCATCGCGCTGATCGTCGATGAAACCTATCGCGATTTCGACAGCCGTACGGGCGCGCCCCACCCGCTCTTTTTTCAAAACAAGTGGGACGAGACGTTCATCCACCTCTATTCCTTTTCCAAAGCCTACCGGCTGACCGGGCACCGTGTGGGTGCGCTGGTCACATCGGCGAAGCGGCTGGCAGAGGCGGAAAAATTCCTCGACACCGTCGCGATCTGCCCCGGCCAGATCGGGCAATACGCCGCCCTCTGGGGCTTGGAAAACCTCGGCCAGTGGGTCGCGGGCGAGCGCGATGAAATCCTTGCGCGTCGCGCCGCCATCACGGATGGCTTCGACGCCCTCACGGACAAAGGGTGGCAACTGCTCGGGCTTGGGGCCTATTTCGCCTATCTCGAACACCCGTTCGACATCTCCTCGGCTGACCTTGCGCCCAAATTGGTGAAGGAGGCCGGTATCCTGTGCCTGCCGGGTACGATGTTCTGGCCTGATGGATCGCCGGAGGGCGCGCGGCAACTCCGCATCGCCTTCGCAAATCTCGACGCGCGTGGCATTGCCGACCTTTACGCAAGGCTCTCGGCCCTGAAGCTGTGAACGCAACGGCCCTTGCCCGCCCCCGCGCGCACAGATAGACAACGCAAAACCCGTTTCTTACCCAAGAGAGCACGCATGGCCAAGGGCACGAACTCCTTTTCGAAAACCGCAGTCTGGATCCTTTTGGGTCTGCTTATTCTGGCACTTGGCGGCTTTGGGGCAACGAACCTCAGCGGCACGATCCGCACCGTGGGTCAGGTCGGTGACAAGTATATCGACGTGCAGGATTATGCCCGCAATCTCCAGCAGGAGATTCAGGCCGTCAGCCAACAAACCGGCAACCAATTGACCTTTGCACGGGCCCAAGCCATCGGGCTTGATCAGGCTGTTCTGTCCCAATTGGTGCGGGCCCGCGCGCTTGATCACGAGGCAGATCAGATGGGCCTCAGCGTGGGGGACGAAACCCTGCGTGACGAAATCCTGAATATCCCCTCCTTCCGCGGCCTTGATGGCAGCTTTGATCGCGAAGCCTACAGCTTTGCACTCAGCAATTCGGGCAGCAGCGAAGCGGAGTTTGAACAGCAGTTGCGCGACGAGGTGGCGCGGTCCCTCCTGCAGGGTGCAATCATGTCGGGGATTTCGATGCCCGACACCTACGCCGAAACGCTTGTGGCCTTTCTGGGCGAAACCCGCGACTTCACATGGGTCCGCCTTGATCAAAGCGATCTGACCACCCCGCTTGATACGCCTACAAACGAGGTGCTGCGCGCCTTTTACGACGAGAACATTGACGACTACGAACTGCCCGAAACCAAGCGGATCACCTATGTGAGCCTGCTCCCCGACATGATCCTTGATACAGTCGAGGTCGAAGAGGCGACTTTGCGCGCCGAATATGAGACGCGCGCTGACGAGTATAACCGCCCCGAGCGGCGACTGGTTGAACGGCTGGTCTATCTGGATGAGGCGTCAGCCGATCAGGCCGCCGCACAGCTTGAGGTAAACGGCACCACGTTTGATGCGCTGGTGCAGGACCGTGGCCTGACCCTTGAGGATGTCGATCTGGGCGATGTATCCCGCCTTGAACTCGACGCCGCCGGTGAGGCCGTGTTTGCCGCCGAGGTCGGTGATGTGGTCGGCCCCCTGCCCTCGGCCCTTGGGCCTGCACTGTTCCGCGTGAATGGTGTTCTGGCCGCGCAACAAACCTCGTTCGAGGACGCCCGCGCCGAGATCCAGCAGGAACTGGCATTGGATGCCGCCAGCCGTCAGGTCGCCTTTTCAGCCGAGGAATATGACGATCTGCTCGCCGGGGGGGCCACGCTCGAAGAGTTGGGCACCGAGACGGACATGCAGCTTGGCAGCATCGACTGGTTTCCTGCGCAGGACGAAGGCATCGCAGCCTACGACGATTTCCGCGCCGCGGCCGCCGCCCTGACAATTGAGGATTTCCCTGAAATCATCGCGCTCGACGAAGGCGGCATTGTCGCCATGCGCCTTGAGGAAGTCCTGCCGCCGCGCCCGGCCCCCTTCGAGGATGTCGAGGACGACGTGCGCAGCAATTGGGAGGCCGCGCAGGCTGAAACCGCCCTGTCCGCACAGGCCGAGGCGATCTTGCCCGCATTGCAAGAAGGGCAAAGTTTCGCCAGCCAATCCCTTGATTCCATTATCGAAAAAGACCAGGACCGCAGCGCCTTTGTCCAAGGCACACCGCCCTCGTTCATGACGACGGTCTTCGAGATGGAGACGGGTGATGTGCGCGTCGTCCCCGATTTTGGCGCGGTCCTGATCGTGCGTCTGGACGGGATCAACCCGGCGACCGAGAATGAAGATCTGCAGGGCGAAACCGAAGGGCTGAGTGCTGAGGTCGGCCAGATGGTTGCAACCGAGTTGTTCAACATCTTTTCCGAGGATGTCGTCGTGCGCGCCAGCCCACAGATCAACCAGCAGGCGCTGGACGCTGTGCATGTGAACTTTCCCTAATGGCGCTGATCCCTGATTTCGACACGTTTGCCGCCGCCTATGACGCGGGGCACAATCAGGTGGTCTATACCCGGCTTGCGGCCGATCTCGACACGCCGGTGTCGCTGATGCTCAAGCTCACGGGCGCGCAAAAGGACGCCTTTGTGCTCGAGTCGGTGACGGGCGGCGAAGTGCGGGGGCGCTATTCCATCGTGGGGATGAAGCCCGACCTGATCTGGCGCTGTCGCGGCACGACCTCGGCCATCAACCGCACCGCCCGCTATGACGGGGACGCGTTCGAGGATGTCGCGGGCGACCCGCTCGACGTATTGCGCGATCTGATCGCCGAAAGCCGCATCGATCTGCCTGACGATCTGCCCCAGGCCGCGGCGGGCCTGTTTGGCTATCTTGGCTATGACATGGTGCGCCTTGTCGAACATCTGCCGGATGTGAACCCCGACCCGCTTGGCCTGCCCGATGCAATCATGCTGCGCCCCTCGGTCATTGCGGTGCTGGATGGGGTCAAGGGTGAGGTCACCGTGGTCTCGCCCGCATGGGTCAGCGACGGGCAATCGGCCCGCGCCGCCTATGCCCAAGCCGCCGAGCGTGTCATGGACGCGGTGCGCGATCTGGAACGCGCGATGCCGTCCGAAACCCGCGATCTGGGCGATGCAGGCAGCGTGGCGGACCCGGTGTCGAATTTTACCAAATCAGGCTATATGCAGGCCGTCGAAAAAGCGCGCGACTATATCAAGGCGGGCGACATCTTTCAGGTGGTGCCGGCGCAACGCTGGACGCAGGAGTTTCGCGAGCCGCCCTTTGCGCTTTATCGTTCGCTGCGCCGCACCAACCCGTCGCCCTTCATGTTCTATTTCAACTTCGGCGGCTTTCAGGTGATCGGGGCAAGCCCCGAAATCCTTGTGCGCGTGTTCGGCAACGAGGTCACGATCCGCCCCATCGCTGGCACCCGCAAACGCGGCGCGACCCCGGAAGAGGACCGCGCGCTCGAGGCCGATCTGTTGGCCGACAAGAAGGAACTGGCCGAGCATCTGATGCTGCTCGATCTGGGCCGCAACGATGTGGGCCGGGTGGCGCGCATCGGCACCGTGCGCCCCACCGAAGAGTTCATCGTCGAACGTTATTCTCACGTGATGCACATCGTGTCCAACGTCGTGGGCGAATTGGCAGAGGGCAAGGACGCGCTGGATGCGTTCTTTGCCGGGATGCCCGCAGGCACGGTGTCTGGCGCACCCAAGGTCCGAGCGATGGAGATCATCGACGAGTTGGAACCCGAAAAGCGCGGCGTCTATGGCGGCGGCGTCGGTTATTTCAGCGCGGGCGGCGATATGGACATGTGTATCGCGCTGCGCACCGCCGTGGTGCAGGATCAAAAGCTGTATATCCAGGCGGGCGGCGGGGTTGTCTATGACAGCGACCCCGAGGCCGAATTCATGGAGACGGTGCACAAATCCGGTGCCATCCGGCGCGCCGCCGAGGATGCGGCGCGGTTTGCGGGGGGCAATCGGTGATGTGTCTGATCGCTGCGACTACCCCCTCCGATGAGGACCGCCGTGCCGGTTGAGCCGTTCACCCTGGGTGGCGTCGAAGTCGCCCCCGGAACCCGCGCAACTGTCGCTCTGCCCGTCTCGGCCCTGCCGGATCACACGCCCATCAACCTCAGCGTCGAGGTCATTCACGGCAAGCGCCCCGGCCCCACCATGTTTGTCAGCGCCGCCGTCCACGGAGACGAGGTGATCGGGGTCGAGATCGTGCGACGGCTGCTGCGCGCCCCGCAAATCAACGCCTTGCGCGGCACCTTGCTTGTGGTCCCGGTCGTTAACAGTTTCGGCTTTCTGGCCCGCTCGCGCTATTTGCCGGATCGGCGCGATTTGAACCGCTGTTTTCCCGGTTCCTCATCCGGCTCGCTTGGGTCGCGTTTGGCGCATATCTTTCTGCGCGAGGTCGTGTTGCGGTGCGACTTCGGGATTGATCTGCATTCCGCAGCCGAGCACCGCACCAACCTGCCCCAGATCCGCGTCACACCACGCGACACGACCACGGCGCGCATGGCGCAGGCCTTCGGGGCGCCGGTGATCCTGACCTCGCCCTTGCGCGACGGGTCCCTGCGCGGCGAGGCGGCAGAGCGCGGCACGCCGGTGCTGCTTTATGAAGCCGGCGAAGGGCTGCGGTTTGACGAGTTCGCGGTGCGCGTCGGGCTGGCGGGCATTCTGCGGGTGATGCGCGATCAGGGTATGGTGGCCGCCAAAGGCATCGCCAAGGCCCGCACCCCATCGCTGATCTGTCTTGCCTCATCCTGGTTGCGCGCGCCTGTTGGAGGTCTGTTGCGCACCTTCCGCGCCGAAGGGGAGATCGTCGAAAAGGGCGATGTGCTGGCCGCTGTCTCGGACCCCGCAGGCCAGGCCGAAACCGAATTGCTGGCCCCGGCCCCCGGCATTCTGATCGGGCGCGCCGTGCTGCCTGTCGTGAACGAGGGCGACGCAGTGTTCCACCTGGCCGCCCTCAGCCCGAAGGCGGATGAGGACACGGTCGAGGCATTGACCGTACAGCTCGACAGCGACCCGCTGTTCGACGAAGATGAGATTATCTGACGCTTATTGGGCCGTGTTCAACGTGGTCAGCACAGCCGAGATCGGCGCAAGCGCGACCCGCTCTGCCCGGTCCTGCAACCCCCACAACAACAGCGCCGAGATCGTGTCGGGGCGCACGCGACCCACCATGATCACGCCCCCCTCCTGACCGGCGCGAAACGCGGCCTGATCCAGAAAGCGTCGGATCACCGTCGGACTTTGATCCGCGCTGTCAAAGTCGCGGAACACCAGACCTGCGGGCACGCCATCGCGCGCCGCGAGTTTCTGTGCGGTGTTGAGCCCTTTGGACTGCAAGACGAGGCCGTGGCCCGAGGCCAACAACGCATCGGTGATCTGATCCGAGGCGTCGCGACTGCCCTGCATCCCCTCGCCGGTTCCCTCCATCACCGCCACCGCTTCGGGGACAGCATCAAGCGCAGCGGACAAGGCGACCTCGGCATCGCCCGCCGTGGCTCCGGTCGGCAAGTCCATCAGCGCCATCACCTCAAACCCTTCGGCGCGGTAACTTGCCATGCGGGCCTGCGCATCCGGCAGGGTCGCCTCGACCGCAAAGCTCAGCGGATAGGGAAAGGTTTGCAACGCGGCGAGGCCAACCGGCCCACCCGTCAGATCAACGCCGCTGTCGATCAGCACGATGGACATCAACGGCTTGTCATCCGGGTTCTCGAACGGCGCGGCAAAGGCCACAATGGGCGGAGCATCAGAGGGGCTTGCCTCGGCCTCCGCAGTGGTGTCGGTGGTCGTGGGCACCTCTGGGGTGCGGTCCACCAGCGATCCCGCAGGTTCACCAATCGTTGGGCGGCCCGGTTGCGCCGCGTCCCCGGGGGCCAGGGCCGCAATGTCGTCGGCGGGCGGATCAGCCGGGGCATCGGCCACATCAGGCGCACTGGGTGCGGGGGTCGTATCAGGTGCTTGTGGCGCGGGATCTTCGGAGGCGGGGCTGTCTGGCGCGACGTCCGCCTCGGGGGCAAAGGCGGTGGAGGTGTCGGACATTTCAGGGGCCGGAGGCTGCGCAGGATCGGTCGAGATCGACAACTCGGTTTCGGAGCCGGGCACCACAGGCGCGTCCCCTTGGGTCGAGGGTTGCACAGGGGCGACATCTCCCACATCGACCGCGCCTGTATCAGTCGCCTCGGCGGGGCCCGCCAGATCGTCCGCCGCACCGGTCTGAGGCACCACAGCGGTGTCCGATCCGGCCTCCGCGACCGAGGCCACATCGTCCGCCTCAGGCTCTGCCACTTCCGGGGCGTTGGCGTTGCGGGCCAGGTCCGCGTCGGTCACCGCCGTTGCAGTGCTCGCCTCTCCGGCCTCGGGGGCGCGGGTTTCGGTCGGGGCCTCGACAACCGCATCGGGGCGCGATGGCCCTTCGGCCACGACCGACACAATCCCGGCTCCCAGCACACTGGCCACGCCGCCCCATACCAAGCCGCTCAGAAATCCCCGTGCCATGTCGCTGTCTCCGCCCGTTTTTGTGGCCGCCCCCGCTTTGCGGTGTAACGTGCCGTCTGCTTTATCCCGTCGTCCAGACCGCGCGTCCCCTTGACGGTCACGGGCAAGCCTGAGCATGTATGCGCGCAACTATAAGGCCCTATGCGCCCCCTTGGAATACGAGATTTCACGATGCTGCTGCTGATCGACAATTACGACAGTTTTACCTACAATCTGGTCCACTATCTGGGCGAATTGGGCACCGATGTGGTGGTGCGCCGCAATGATGCGCTGGACGTTCAAGAGGCGATGGGGATGCGCCCCGCGGGGATTTTGCTGTCTCCGGGGCCGTGCGATCCCGATCAGGCGGGAATTTGTCTGGCGCTGACGCAAGCGGCGGCTGAAACCCGCGTGCCGCTGATGGGCGTGTGCCTTGGGCATCAGACCATCGGGCAGGCTTTTGGCGGCAAAGTCGTGCGCGCGCCCGATATCGTACACGGCAAGGTCGGCACGATGCACCATACAGGCACCGGCCTTTTTGCCGGGCTGCCCACCCCCTTCGAGGCCACCCGCTATCATTCCCTGACCGTGGACCGGGCCAGCCTGCCTGACTGCCTCGAGATCACCGCCGAGGTCGAGGACGGCACGATCATGGGCCTTTCCCACCGCGAGTTGCCGATCCACGGTGTGCAATTCCACCCTGAATCCATCCGCTCAGAACACGGGCACGCGCTGCTGCGCAACTTCACAGACCTGATGGCGGTGCCAGCATGAGTGATGCTCTCAAACCCCTCATTGATGCGGCCGCCAACGGGCCACTGAGCCGCGCACAGGCCGAGGCCGCTTTCCAGATCCTCTTTGACGGCGAGGCAACACCAAGCCAGATCGGCGGGCTGCTGATGGCGCTGCGCACACGCGGCGAGACGGTCGATGAATACGCCGCTGCCGCCGCCGTCATGCGCGCCAAATGCAACGCGGTGCAGGCCCCCGAGGGCGCGATGGACATTGTCGGCACCGGCGGGGATGGCAAAGGCACGCTGAATATCTCGACCGCCACCGCCTTTGTGGTGGCCGGTGCAGGCGTGCCCGTGGCCAAACACGGCAACCGTAACCTCAGCTCCAAATCCGGCGCGGCGGATGCGCTCACGCAGATGGGGATCAACGTGATGGTGGGCCCAAAGATCGTTGAAAAGGCGATCCACGAGGCCGGGATCGGCTTTATGATGGCCCCCATGCACCACCCCGCCATCGCCCATGTCATGCCCACCCGGGCCGAGCTTGGGACGCGCACGATCTTCAACATTCTCGGCCCCCTCACGAACCCGGCAGGGGTGAAACGGCAACTGACAGGCGCATTCTCTCGCGATCTGATCCGGCCCATGGCCGAAACGCTTGGGCAACTCGGCTCAGAAGCGGCATGGCTTGTGCACGGCTCGGACGGGACGGATGAGTTGACCATCACGGGCATCTCGTGGGTCTCCGCGCTGGAAAACGGCACCGTGGCCGACTTCGAACTCCACCCCGAAGAGGCCGGACTGCCCACCCACCCGTTTGAGGACATCGTAGGCGGCACACCCGAAGACAACGCCAAGGCCTTCGACGCGCTGCTCAACGGAGCCCAAAACGCCTATCGCGATGCGGTTCTTCTCAACGCCGCTGCCGCGCTCAAGGTGGCTGGCCACGCCGACTCCCTCAAGGACGGCGTGGAACAGGCCCGCACCAGCATCGACAGCGGCGCAGCACAGGCTAAACTGAAAGCAGTGGCACAGATCACGCAAAGCACCGTCTGACCGCTTCTTTTGACCAAAAATACCGCGGGGAGCCCGAGGGGCAGGCCCCTCGGTCCCACCCCATCCGCAAGGGCCACCGCCATGACCGACACGATCCTCGACAAGATCAAAGCCTACAAACTGGAGGAGATCGCCGCCGACAAGGCCGCCAAACCGCTTGAGGTGGTCGAGGCCGAAGCGCAAGAGGCAGGCCCCGTGCGCCCCTTTGCCGAGGCGCTGCAATATGCCAGCCGCGAAGCCTACGGGCTGATCGCCGAGATCAAAAAGGCGAGCCCCTCCAAGGGCTTGATCCGCGAGGACTTTGATCCCGCCGCCCTTGCCGCCGCCTATGCCGAAGGCGGGGCGACCTGCCTGTCGGTGCTCACCGATACGCCAAGTTTTCAGGGGGCCAAGGACTTCCTCACCCAAGCCCGCAACGCCTGCGACCTGCCCGCGCTGCGCAAGGATTTCATGTACGACACCTATCAGGTGGCCGAGGCGCGCAGCATCGGGGCGGACTGTATCCTGATCATCATGGCCTCGGTCAGCGACGTGCAGGCCCAAGAACTGGAGGATGCGGCCACAACCTGGGGCATGGATGCGCTGATCGAAGTGCATGACGCTGCTGAACTGGAACGGGCCTCCGCCTTGAAAAGCCCCCTCATTGGGATCAACAACCGCAATCTCAAGACCTTTGACGTGACCCTCGACACCACGCGGATGCTGTCCAAACAGGTGCCCATGGATCGGATGATCGTGGCCGAAAGCGGGCTGAACACCCCGGCTGATCTGGCTGATCTGGCGATGTATGGCGCCCGCACCTTCCTGATCGGGGAAAGCCTGATGCGGCAGGCGGATGTGGCGGGTGCGACGCGCACGTTGCTCGCCAATCCGCTGAATGCGGGCGGGGGGATGTAGGATGGCGCTGACCCACTTCGACGCCTCGGGGGCCGCGCATATGGTCGATGTATCCGACAAGGACGTCACCCACCGCATCGCAGTGGCCGAGGCCTGGATCAAGATGCGTCCTGAAACCTTTGATATCGTTACCGAAGGGCGGGCAAAGAAGGGTGACGTGATCGGTGTGGCCCGCTTGGCCGGGATCATGGGGGCCAAGCAGACTTCGACACTCATTCCGCTGTGCCACCCGCTGCCGATCACGAAGGTGGCCGTGGATATCAAACCCGATGCGGACCTGCCCGGCCTGCGTATCACTGCCACGGTCAAAACCACCGGCCAGACCGGGGTCGAGATGGAGGCGCTGACCGCCGCTTCCACCGCTGCGCTGACGGTCTACGACATGGCCAAGGCCGTGGATAAGGGCATGGAAATCGGCGGGCTGCGCGTGCGCCTGAAAGACGGCGGGAAATCAGGGCGTTACGAGGCCCCATGATCACCGTCGCCCAAGCGCTTGACCATCTCTTTGCCCTTGCCGACCCTTTGCCCGTCGAAACGGTCCCGCTGCGCGCAGCACATGGCCGCATCCTCGCCGAAACCGTCACAGCCCGGCGCACCCAGCCCCCTTTTGCGGCCTCCTCCATGGATGGCTACGCGCTCAAGGGGGTCGAGGCCGACCTGCACGCTCAGTTCAAGGTGGTGGGCGAAGCCGCCGCAGGGCATCGCTGGACTAGCACGCTTGGCGCAGGTCATGCCGTACGGATATTCACCGGCGCACCTGTGCCCGAGGGGGCCGACAAGGTTGTCATCCAAGAGGACGTAACCCGCACGGGCGATCTGATCACCATCACCGACGATCCCGGCCCAAAGGACAATATCCGCCCCGCAGGCGTCGATTTCACCGCAGGCATGGCGCTTGAGGCCCCCCGCCGCCTGTCACCGGGCGACATCGCCTTGCTCGCAGCCATGAACATCCCTGAAGTGCCCGTACACCACGCACCCGTGGTGGCCATCATCTCGACCGGGGATGAACTGGTGCAGCCCGGCGAAGATCCCGGTGCGGACCAGATCATCGCCTCCAACACGTTCGGACTGGCCGCGATGTTTGAGGCTGTGGGCGCGCAGACCCGTATGCTGCCCATTGCGCGCGACAGCGACAGTGCGTTGCGCACCGTTTTTGCCCTCGCCCAAGGCGCTGATCTTATTGTCACAATCGGTGGCGCATCGGTGGGCGATCATGATCTGGTTGGCGGTGTTGCCGCTGATCTGGGTATGGAGCAATCGTTCTACAAAGTTGCCATGCGCCCCGGCAAACCGCTGATGGCGGGGCGTCTGAATGGCACGGCGATGGTGGGCCTGCCCGGCAATCCGGTCTCTGCCATGGTCTGCGGCACCGTGTTTCTGACGCCAATGATCAACGCGATGCTGGGGCTTGGGCAGGCACCTGCGGCGCGGGTGGCGTTGCCACTCTCGGCCCCTCTGGATCAGAACGGGCCGCGCGAGCATTACATGCGCGGCACAATCCAAGACGGCACCGTGCAGGGTGCGGGTGCGCAGGACAGCTCGCTTCTGTCGGTGCTTGCCCGCTCCAATGCGCTGATCGTGCGGCCCCCAAATGATCCCGCCCGCGTGCCCGGTGATCTTGTCGACACCATCGCTTTGCTCTGACCAGTTGACACAAAACAAGAACGTCCGTAGAACAAACGCAAACCAATGACATTTGGTACGCGACAAAACGGAGGACAGGGCATGTTGACGAAAAAGCAGTTGGATCTGCTGGAGTTCATCCACAAACGGGTGCAGCGCGATGGCGTGCCGCCCAGTTTTGACGAGATGAAAGAGGCGCTTGATCTACGCTCCAAATCCGGGATTCACCGGCTGATCACAGCCCTTGAGGAACGCGGGTTCATCCGCCGCCTCGCCCACCGCGCCCGCGCCATCGAGGTGGTGCGCCTGCCCGAAGCGCTTGGCGGCGCGGCCTCCGGCTTTACGCCCAAGGTCATTGATGGCGACCGCCCCGACCTGCCCCCACCCCCTTCGGCCATGTCGGTCGAGGCGGTACACGCGGTCGAGTTGCCCGTAATGGGCCGGATTGCTGCTGGTGTCCCGATCTCGGCCATTTCCGAGGTGTCCCATTCGGTGGCTGTGCCTGGGCAGATGCTGTCCGGGCAAGGCGATCACTATGCCCTTGAAGTCAAAGGGGATTCGATGATCGACGCCGGGATCAATGACGGCGATGTTGTTGTGATCCGCGAGACGTCCGCCGCGGACAATGGTGATATCGTGGTTGCACTGGTCGAGGATCACGAGGCGACCCTGAAACGCTATATGCGCCGCGGCGACCAGATCGCGCTCGAAGCGGCCAATCCCGCCTACGAGACCCGTGTGTTTCCGGTGGGGCATGTGAAGGTGCAGGGCAAGCTGGTCGGGCTGATCCGCACCTACTGATCACCGCCGTCAGATTTACGCAACGCAGGGGCGGACCAACAGGTCCGCCTTACTTTTGCGCCAACGTCAAATCGGTTTGAGACAGCGCCAAGGCCGGTGCCGCATAGCGCCGCCACCCCGACCACATCCGATCCCCCGTCACATCCCGTGCGGTGACCAGTTTGGCGTCCGCGCCCTGCCCCAGCACCGCAACCGATCCGGTTTTCCGCAACAGTTTTGCATCCAGCAGCAGACATGCCCCATTTTCTGTATTCTCAAGCGTGCCATTGACGACCACGATCTGGCCGGGTGCGCAGCCATCGAAGCTCGCAAGCGCCCTTTTACCGCTGAGGTGGATCACCGGCACATCATCGGGCCAGCGCGCTGCGGCGGCCTCTTGGTCGATCCCCTCGCCGTCATTCTCAAGCCAGTTGCGCGCGACGAACCCGGCCCCTTTCGGCTTGCTGAGCGCGCGGCCCTCATCCGTCATAACGCCCACAAGCCCCCCGGTATCGGCGATCAGCACCGTTGGGCGCGCGCCTGATTGCCACAGCATCACCGCGCCCGCCATCGCCGCAACTCCGGCAAAACGGACCCGCCCTTGCCACAGGATCACAAACAGCGCGCCCATCGCCATGACCGGCAGCACCCATGCCCCCGGCTCCGGCACATAGCCGCGTGCCCCCTCAAGTGACGACACATAGTCCGCCACCCACAGGATCCACTGCAACCCCGCGCCCATGAGCCATAGGCCCACCGCCTCCGCCCCGAACGGGGCCAAGGCCAGCGCCAGCACCGCGGCAGGGATCACCAGCACCCCCATCAAGGGCACGCTGGCAAGGTTAGCGATCAATCCGTAATGCGCGATTGCGTTGAAATGCGCCGCCCCGATGGGCGCAGTGGCGAGCCCCGCAATGGCCGAGGACAGCATCACACCGACAACCGGCTGCGCCCATTTCGGACCCAACTGCCACTCCGCATCGCGCATCCAGCCGAACACCGCCACCAGTGCGGTCGTGGCGGCAAAGGACATCTGGAACCCCGGCCCCATCAACGCTTCGGGGCGCAAGGAAAGCACGATCAAGGCTGCAATCGCCACCGCCCGCAAACTGATGGCGCGCCGGTCGATCAGGATTGCGCAGAGGGCCACCGCAACCATGACAAAGGCCCGCTCGGTCGCGACATTGCCGCCCGACAGCGCGAGGTAGACCGACGCCGCAATCAACGCGCCCACAGCCGCCATTTTCCGTGCGGGCCAATGCAATGCGATCAGCGGGATCAACGCAAAGATCAACCGCAAGAGGCCAAAGACAAAGCCGCTCAGCAACCCCATGTGCAGGCCCGAGATGGCAAGCAAATGAGCTGTATTGGACGCGCGCAAATCGTCCAGACCGTCTTGGGAAATGCCGCTGCGATCCCCTGTGGTGACGGCGGCGGCAAACCCGCCCACATCACCGGGCAGCACCTCTTGCACACGAGCCGAGACACTCATGCGGATGCCGAACACCATCTGGCGCAGATCGAATTGCGGGGCGGAAATCGCGACCAGAGGCACCCGCGTGTAGCCCACTGCGCCCAGTTCCGCGAACCACGCATGGCGTTGAAAATCAAACCCGCCCGGTTCGACCGGCCCGCCGGGCGGGCTGAGATGTGCGGTGGTCATCACGCGTAGACCGGGACTTGGTGCGATCCCGAGGCTCGCATCGCCGTGCAGCGAAATCCGCACGCGCGTGGGCGTGTCTTCAGGCGACACCCGGTCGAGCTTGACCTGATCGAGCGTCAGGCGCACCGCGTCCGACCCGCTGCGATCCATGCCGACGACCCGCCCCTCGACAGGACCGTAGTAGCGCCAGTCAATCACAGGGCCCGCCACGCCGTGCGCCCGCCAGCCCGCCAGCACAAAGCCAAGCGCAATCATCGCGGCAAAGACAAGCAGCGGCGACACCCTTTCATCCACATATCGCGCCAACAGCGCCGCAGCGCCGCCAGCCACAAGGACCGCGCCAATCAGCACCACAGATGGCTCAAACCGCAGCCCGAAGAACACCGCGATCCCGATGGCCATGCCGACGGGTAGCCAGCCGAACAGATGGCCGCGCTGGTAGAGAAACGTGTCACGAATGGATTGGCCAAGGCCCATGCTTGCCCCTGTGGCCCATGCTGAGTATCAGGAGCCCGAACCCTATCCCTCGCATGGTTACTGAAAGGTAAACGGCCCGCTTATGTCTCAGCCCGTTGTCACCCGTTTCGCCCCCTCGCCCACCGGCTTTCTGCATATTGGTGGCGCGCGCACGGCGCTGTTCAACTGGCTTTATGCGCGCGGGCGGGGCGGTAAATTTCTGCTGCGGATCGAGGATACGGACCGCGCGCGGTCTACCCCAGAGGCGACGCAGGCGATCCTTGACGGGATGGCGTGGCTGGGGCTGGACCATGACGGCGAGGTGATCAGCCAGTTCGACCGCGCCGACCGGCACGCCGAGGTGGCCCACCAATTGCTGGCCGAGGGCAAGGCCTACAAATGCTTTGCCACCCAGGACGAGATCGCCGCCTTTCGCGAGGCGGCCAGGGCCGAGGGGCGCTCGACCCTGTACCAGTCGCCATGGCGCGACGCGGACCCGAGCACACATCCCGACCTGCCCTATGTGGTGCGCATCAAGGCCCCGCGCGACGGCGAAACCGTAATCCGCGATGAAGTGCAGGGCGATGTGACAATCAACAACCGCCAGCTTGATGATATGGTACTGCTGCGCGGGGACGGTACGCCGGTCTATATGCTGGCTGTCGTGGTTGACGACCACGATATGGCAGTGACCCATGTGATCCGGGGCGATGATCACCTGAACAATGCGGCGCGTCAGATGATGATCTACACCGCGATGGGCTGGACCGTGCCGACCTGGGCCCATATTCCGCTGATCCACGGGCCGGACGGCAAGAAACTGTCCAAACGGCACGGCGCGCTCGGGGCGCAGGAATATCAGGTGATGGGCTACCCGGCGGCAGGGATGCGCAACTACCTGGCCCGGCTCGGGTGGAGCCATGGGGACGACGAATTCTTTGACGATGCGCAGGCCAAGGAGTGGTTTGATCTCAGCGGGATCGGCAAAAACCCGGCGCGGTTCGACCTCAAAAAGCTCGAAAATCTCTGCGGGCAGCACATGGCCCAGATGGATGATGCCGCATTGCAGCAAGAAATCAGCACATTTCTGACAGCAGCCGGTCGCCCGGCGTTGAAACAATCGCAGGTCGAGGGACTTTTGGCGGCAATGCCGTTCGTCAAGGAACGGTCCAAGACCTTCCCTGAACTCCTTGATAAAGCGCACTTTATCCTTGCTGAGCGCCCCATTGCGCCGGACGACAAGGCATCAAAAGCACTTGATACGGTATCCCGTGGTATGCTGAGCCAATTGACGCCGCATCTGCAAACCGTTACTTGGGATCGTAACAGTTTGGAGGCAGTCCTGAACGATTTCGCGACAGATCAGGACACCAAATTCGGCAAACTGGCGGGCCCCTTGCGTGCCGCGCTTGCAGGCCGGGCCGTAACGCCTTCGGTTTTTGACATGATGCTGGTTCTGGGGCGCCAAGAAACCCTTGCCAGACTGACGGACGCTGCCGCCTGACGCCGGGGTTAACCTCTGGTTACGTGCGCGCAGTCTAACGATGGGACCGTGACATCTGTTGCCGCCCCGGCAGGCCCGAACCTGCCCTGTGACGAAAAGGAAGACCTGATGGCTGACGCACAAAAATCCGCAACGCTGACGATCGGAGAGGACTCCTATGACCTGCCGATCCATTCGCCCACGGCGGGCCCCGATGTTCTCGATATCCGCAAGCTCTACGGGCAGGCGGGCGTGTTCACTTACGACCCGGGCTTTACCTCGACGGCAAGTTGCGACAGCACCATCACGTTCATCGACGGCGGCGAGGGTGTGCTGCTGCACCGCGGCTATCCGATCGACCAACTCGCGGAAAAATCCCACTATCTCGAAGTCTGCTATTTGCTGCTGTATGGCGAGTTGCCTTCGGCGGCCCAGCTCGAGGAATTTGAAAGCCTCGTCACCAACCACACGATGCTGCACGAGCAGATGCAGTATTTCTATCGCGGGTTCCGCCGGGATGCGCACCCGATGGCGATCATGACGGGCGTTGTCGGCGCCATGTCGGCCTTTTACCATGACAGCACCGACATCACCGACGCCCACCAGCGCGAGGTCGCTTCGATCCGCCTGATTGCCAAGATGCCCACAATCGCGGCCTGGGCCTACAAGTTCTCCATCGGGCAACCTTTTGTCTATCCGCGCAACGATCTGGACTATGCCTCCAACTTCCTGCGCATGTGTTTTGCCGTCCCTGCCGAGGACTATGAGGTCAACCCGATCCTCAGCCGCGCGATGGACCGTATCTTTACGCTGCACGCCGATCACGAGCAGAACGCATCGACCTCGACTGTGCGCCTGGCCTCATCTTCGGGTGCCAACCCCTTTGCCTGTATCGCCGCCGGGATCGCCTGCCTTTGGGGGCCGGCCCATGGCGGTGCCAACCAAGCCTGCCTTGAGATGCTCAAGGAAATTGGCACCGTCGACAAAATCCCCGAATACATCGCTCGCGCCAAGGACAAGGACGATCCGTTCCGCCTGATGGGCTTTGGGCACCGCGTCTACAAGAACTTCGACCCGCGCGCGACGGTGATGAAACAGTCCGCCGACGAGGTGCTGGAACTGCTTGGCGTCGAAAACAATCCCGTCCTCCAGGTCGCCAAGGAACTCGAAAAAGCGGCTCTCGAAGATCCGTATTTCGCCGAGAAAAAGCTGTTCCCGAATGTGGATTTCTATTCGGGCATTATCCTGGAGGCGATGGGTTTCCCCACATCGATGTTCACGCCGATCTTTGCGCTCAGCCGCACGGTGGGCTGGATTTCGCAGTGGAAAGAGATGATCGCAGACCCACAAAACAAAATCGGGCGTCCTCGCCAGCTGTATCTGGGCGAGACATCGCGGGATTACGTTGATATCGAAAGCCGCTGATCCGACGACGGATTATGATGACGCCTCCGCTTAAGCGGGGGCGTTTTTCGTTCCCGAGGGGGTTTCGGTTCGGGGTGAGGCTGCCTCAGCGCCCTTCGAAATCGGGTTTGCGTTTCTCGACAAACGCCAGCACGCCCTCGCGGAAGTCGCGGCTTTGGCCGCAATCGCCCTGCTCGGCAGCTTCGGCGGCCAACTGACCCTCGAAATCATTGGCCCAGCTTCCCCGGATCACGCGCTTGGCGGCGGCATAGGCCTTGGTCGGTCCGTTGGCGAGATGTGTCGCCCGGGCGCGCCAATGGGCGTCGAAACCGTCATCGGCGACCGCTTCCCAGATCATGCCCCAGTCATCGGCCTGACGCGCCGTGATCTTGTCGGCGAACAGCGCCGCCCCCATCGCCTTGGCCATCCCCATCGTGCGCGGCATCACATAGGTACCCCCCGCATCCGGGATCAGGCCGATCCGGGTAAAGGCTTGGAGAAAGTACGCTTTTTCCGACGCGATCACCACATCGCAGGCCAGCGCAAGGTTGGCCCCTGCCCCCGCAGCCGCCCCATTCACCGCCGCTATGGTCGGCACAGGACAGTCCACGATCGCGTTCAGCATGGGCGTGTATTCATCACGCAACGTGCGTTCGAGATCGAGGTTCGCAGCATTGGCCCGGTCGCCCAAATCCTGACCCGAGCAAAACGCCCGCCCCGCCCCCGTCAGCACCACCACACGCGCCGTCTTGCCCACATGGGTCACCGCGACTTCGATCTCGGCCCGCATCTGTGTGGTCAGCGCGTTCATCACATCGGGCCGGTTCAACGTGATCAGTGCCACGCCGTCGGTCAGGTCATATGTCAGGGTCTCGTAGTTCATGCCCAAAGCTCTCCCATGTGGGTTGAACCCTGCATACCAAACCGATCAGTTTAGAACAGCCCCTACGCGCCGTCACTCATCCATAATCTCGCGCAGGCGCTTGGTTTCAGCCTCGCTGAGGCCCGCCTCGGTCGTGGCGCTCGCTGTGCTGCGCCCACGCAGGTACACAAACCCCATGATTGCCGCCATCAGCAGCATCAGCGGCCCTGCCGCCCAAAGCAGCCAGTTCGAGCCCGACACGCGCGGGTTCATCAGCACGAATTCCCCATAGCGTTCGACGAAGAACGCTATGATCTGCGCGTTGGTTTGCCCCGCTGCCACCTGTTCGCGGATGACACGGCGTGTGTCGATGGCCCATTGGGCGTTGGACGAGGCGACGGATTCCGACTGGCACACCACACAGCGCAAGGCGCGGTCGAGTTCGCGCGCCTGCGCTTCAAGCGCCGGATCCTCCAGCATCTCGGAAGGATCAAGCGCAAGGGCCGCGCCGCTCAGCACGAACCACAACGTGACGGCCAGCCACCTCATTCCGCAGGCACCGGCTTGGCTGTCTTGCGCGCCCCGACCGCGACACGGAAGCGTCGGTCGGTGAGGCTCAGCAATCCGCCAAGAGACATCAGCGCACAGCCGATCCAGATCCAGTTGGTCAGCGGCTTGATATACGTGCGCACCGCCCAACCCCCGTTCACCTGCGCATCCCCGATCACCACATAAACATCGCGCGCGAGGTTGTAATCGATGGCCGCTTCGGTCGTGGGCATTTGCGCAACCGGATAAATCCGCTTTTCCGGCTTCAGCGTCGCGATGAACCGCCCGTCCTTGGCCAGCGTCAGCGTGCCCACCGTGGCGAGGAAGTTCGGCCCCTCCACATCCTCGACGCCGTCGAGGGTCAGGGTGTAGCCGCCGACCTCGAAAGGTTCGCCGATCTGGGCGACGCGAATGTCCTCGGACTGCCACGAGGTCAGGCCAGCCACCCCCAGCATCGTGATCCCGAGACCGCCATGGGCCACAGCCTTGCCCCAATCGGCACGCGGCAAACGGAACAGACGCGCGGCATTGAACCGCTGCCCGGTGCGGCTTGCGATGTCGACAGCGGCCCCCATGACCAGCCACGCCCCAAGAAAGGCGCCCATCGGGCCGATCAGGCTGCGCCCGGTCTGCATCGCCCAGGCCAGCCCACCAAAGGCCAGCGCCAGCACGAACACATAGCGCAAGGGGCGCATCGCGCGGGTCAATTGCCCCCGCTTCCACGGCATCATCGCACCGATCGGCAGGATGAGGCCCAACACCACCATGAACGGCGTGAACGCCATGTTGAAAAACGGCGGCCCCACACTCAGCTTGCGGTCAAAAAACATCTCGGCGACGAGCGGCCACATGGTGCCGACAAAAACCACGAAACAGCTGACCGCCAGCAGGGCATTGTTCGCCACCAGCGCGCTTTCGCGACTGAGCATGCCAAAGACGCCGCGCGCCTCCATCGCGCTGGCGCGAAACGCAAACAGGATCAGCGCCCCCCCCATGAAAAAGCCCATGATCATCAGAATGAACACGCCCCGCTCGGGGTCATTGGCAAAGGCATGGACAGACGTCAGCAGGCCGGAGCGGACGATGAACGTTCCGATTAACGAAAAGCCAAAGGCGAGAATGGCGAGCAATATGGTCCAGCTTTTCAGGCTTTCGCGCTTTTCCACGACGATGGCCGAATGGACCAGGGCGGCGGCCAGCAACCACGGCATGAAGGACGCATTCTCGACCGGATCCCAGAACCAGAAACCACCCCAGCCAAGCTCGTAATAGGCCCACCATGACCCAAGGGCGATGCCGATGGTCAGAAAGACCCAGGCCGCCAGCGTCCACGGGCGCACCCACCGGCCCCATGCCGCATCCACGCGCCCTTCGATCAGAGCCGCTACGGCAAAGGAAAATGCCATGCTGAGGCCCACATAGCCAAGATACAGAAACGGCGGATGAAACGCCAAACCCGGATCCTGCAACAGCGGGTTCAGGTCCTGCCCGTCAAAGGGCGGCACGGCAAGGCGCAAAAACGGGTTCGAGGTGAACAAGATAAAGGCCAGGAACGCGACCCCGATGGCCCCCTGAACGGCCAGCACACGGGCGCGCAGCGAGGGCGGCAGGTTGTCGCCGAACCAGGCCGCCATGGCCCCGAACAGGGCCACGATCAGCACCCAGAGCAGCATGGACCCCTCGTGATTGCCCCACGTGCCGGAAATCTTGTAGAGCATCGGTTTGGCAGAATGGCTGTTCAGCACCACCAGACGCAGCGAAAAGTCTGAGACGATGAACGCATACATCAGCGCGCCGAAGGCGACTGCAATCAGATAGAATTGGGCCGAGGCCGCAGGCTGGGCCATCGCCATCCAGCCCGCATGGCCCCGCCAGGCCCCAATCATGGGCACAACCGCTTGAATGATGGCGACAACGAAGGCGAGGACGAGGGCGAAGTGGCCGAGTTCTGTAATCATACGAAGGTTATAGGATGCCCGCGCGCGCGCGCCAATGGGTCTGACGGATATGTCGCATCACGACATCGCCAGCCCTTTCCTTTCGCTCAAAATACCTCGGGGGAGGCCGCAAGGCCGGGGGCAGCGCCCCCCAAAATTTGGCGTCGCGCAAGCGGCCTTCAGATCACGCCGCGCGCCGCCATTCCTCAACAGCCAAATTCGTATCAGGCAGCAGCGACGCCGTGGTCAGGCGCGCATCGCCGCCCGTGGCTGCCACACCCACACTGCCCGCGCGCATCTCGCGCAGGGCTGCGACATTCTCCATCACCTCCGGCACACGGTGTATCGTCTCCACGATCTCGCGCTGAAATTGCTGTGCTTTGACCTGATGACGCGCCCCGAAATAGAAGGAGACGATCACGCCAAGCAGCCACCACAGCGGCTCTGGCACCAGCGCAATGCCCTGCATCCGCTCGGCAAACCACAAGGGCGCGACCATCGCCGACACAAACAGGCCCAACGTCCCCAACGCCAGCGCGGGGCGTGGCAAGCGGTTCAACCCATCCATCACCCGGTCGAACATCCCCTGACGCGGCACCATGAATTCCTGTCCGAACTCGCGCATGGCCTGCATCTGCACAGCCTGCGCCCGCGCCGATCCAGCCTCCGCGTTCTCGCGAAACACCTCGACCGTATCCTTGACCACGTTGCCACCACCGCCAAAGACGAGGCTCAGAACCCGCTCCATCAACCCCATGTCGCCACCCTTTCCTGAAACTGCGCTGCGCTCAGATGAAAGCGGGGCGCGATGAACTCTTCGGCGCGCTTGATCCACCCGCCCTTGCCGCCGGCCCGGCTGCGCGCGTATTTGCGGCTGGCCGGGCGCTGATCCGCGATGCGGAAGTAATAATTGCGCCGGGCGATCCCGTAAGCATCGACCAGATGGCCGGGCGCGGAGGCATAGGCCGACCGCGCCGCACCGATCGATTGCGGCCCCAACGCCCCATCGACGGCACAGGGAAAGCCCATCTCGGTCAGCAGGCGCTGCAGGATCTTGATCGCGTTGCCGCCAGCGTTCACGTACATATCGAACACCGTGGCGTGCAGCACGTCAGGCAGCTCGGCAATGCGAGGACGCTCGAAATAATGAGTGACGAAGATGTCGACGGCCTGCGCGCGGGTCAGCGCGCGCACGTCGCGCACATCCACATCGCCGTCGCGGTCCAGATCAAGGCCGAGCCGCTCCATCGTGTGGATCGTCACCCCGAAATTGGTGGCCCCGCCCGGATCGTCGGGGTCATTCACAAAACCGCCCTCTCGGGCTACAATCTCTTTGGCAATCTCTCGGACGGTCTGCATGTTTACCCCCTCATGGCGTTCCATGGGGCAACACTGCATTTATGTTGGTTAACCGGACTTAACCCGTGCGTACGTTAGCCATTGGGGTCCTGATAGACGCCCTGCTCTTTCAGCGCATCCACGACTTCGGCCGGCATGTACGTCTCGTCATGTTTCGCCAAAATTTCAGAGGCTTCGAAGACACCGTTGATGTAGCGGCCTGTGCCGACCATACCCTGATTTTCCTCAAAGAGATCGGGCAAAACGCCGGTAAAGACCACCGGAACAGCCGCGCCGCCATCCGTCACTTCAAACCGGATCGATTCGCCCTGCCCCCGGATCAATGACCCTTCGGCGACGAGCCCACCGATGCGAAACACCTCGTTGGGTCCGGGCGGTTCGGCCACGATCTGACTTGGCGCGCGAAAGAAATTGATGCCGTCGCGCATTGCATAGCCGATCAGAACCGTGGATACGGTCAGCGCCACCGCCGCGAGGGCGACGATCTGGATGCGGCGCTGTTTCTTGAGGCTTTTCATAGGCTCACGGGAATAGCGGGGCCATCATCAGCCCCTCGGTCTCGGATATACCTAACATCAGATTGGCGTTTTGCAACGCTTGGCCCGATGACCCTTTCGTCAAATTGTCGAGTGCTGCCACAACCACCGGGCGCCCCGAAATCCGATCAGGGGCCACGCCAATATGACAAAAATTCGATCCACGGATGTGCCGCGTGCTCGGAACCTCGCCCATGGGCAGCACTTCGATGAATGGCTCCGCAGCGTATGCCGACGCCAGCGTGTCATGGATCACCTGCGCTTCCCCTTTGACATAGGCGGTGCCCAAAATCCCCCGATTGGCCGGGATCAGGTGCGGCTGGAACTGGATGTGGACCTCGCGCCCGGCGACCTTGCTGAATTCCTGATCGAACTCCCCCAAATGCCGGTGCGTCCCGCCCGTGGCATAGGCGTGATAGCCTTCGGACAATTCCGCATGCAGCAAGTTTTCCTTGAGCGCCCGCCCCGCACCGGACACAGCCGCTTTGAGGTCGAGGATGATGTCGTCCAGATCAATCACCCTTGCTGCAATCAAAGGCCGTAGCGCAAACTGGCCCGTGGCAGCATTGCACCCGGTCCCGGCGACCAAACGCGCCGCAGCGATCTCGTCCCGGTAAAACTCGGTCAGGCCATAAACGGCCTCGCCCTGCATCTCGACCGCGCTGTGCGGATTGCCGTACCATTTGGCATAGGCCTCTGGGTCGCGCAGCCGGAAGTCGGCAGACAGGTCCACGATCTTCAGATCACGCGGCAGGCCCGAGATGACCTCCTGGCTCGTTTTGTGGGGCAGCGCGCAGAAACACAGATCAATGCCCGCCCAATCGATCCGATCAAAAGCCACCATATCAGGCAGATCGAGGTGGCGCAGATGCGGAAACACCGCCGCGAGCGGTTGACCCGCTTTCGAAAAAGCCCCCAAGGCTTTAATTTCAATGAAGGGATGCCCGGCGATCAACCGGATCAGTTCAGCGCCCGTGTAGCCGGAAGCGCCCAGAATTGCGATATTGTACATCATGTTTTCAAGTCCAGAAAAGGGTCAGATCAAGCGGCATCAAAGCTGATCTGTCGTCGCAAAAACTGGGTGGCGCGGGTGCTCACGGTCTTGGGATCGCCCGTGGTCAGATAGGCCGAGGCCCCCGTGCCCATCTTGTCGGGATGGCGGGTCAGATAGTCGGCGAGGCTTTCGCCCACGAGGCTGGCCTGCGAATAGACCGCCACGTCCGCCCCAAGCGCGTCCTGAAACTGCTCCTGCATCAGCGGATAGTGGGTGCAGCCAAGGATGGCCGCTTGCGGCGATGGCATCTTGCGTTTCAGCGCATCCACATGGCTGCGCACCAGCGCATCCGCCAGGATCATGTCGCCGTCTTCGATGGCATCAACCACACCGCCGCAGGCCTGCGCCTCGACATCCACGCCGATGGCACGAAACGCCAACTCGCGTTGGAACGCGCGGCTTGCAACGGTGGCAGGCGTCGCAAACAAAGCCACATGCTGCACGCCAACCTCACGCGGCGGGGAATTGTCGCCCCACTGCCGCTCTGTCAGCGCCTCGATCATCGGGACGAATACGCCAAGCACACGTTTGCCCTCTGGCACCCAACCTTCCTGCATGCGCCGCAAGGCTGCTGCCGACGCGGTGTTGCACGCCAAAATCACCAGATCACAACCCGCATCGAACAACCGCTGCACCGCCGCGCAGGTCAGCGCATAGATGTCATCCGCCGTGCGCACGCCATAAGGGGCATTGGCGCTGTCGGCGAGATAGATGAATTCCACATCCGGCAGCCGCGTTTGCGCAGCGTCCAGTACGGTCAAGCCGCCCAGACCGGAATCAAAAATGCCAACTGCCATGTTGCGCTGCCCTAGCTGCGGTGCCGCTCTTCGAATTCATAGCCCAGATCAAAGACCTTCACCGGGTTCGGGTTCAGCTCATACGTGGCTTTGCGCAGGAATTCCATCATCTGTTTGGGGTTCCCGGCCATTGGGTCCAAAACCGCCCGCTCGATAGGGTCGCCGATCACAACGCGCACCGGCGTATCGACCCGCTTTTTGAACTCTTTGATCAACAGACCAAGGCGTAGGGTGTTATGAGTGTGACTTGCGATCTGGAACAGACGGCTTGTGTGTCCGTCGAAATAGAGCGGAACCACCGTCGCCTCGGATTTGGCCACCATGCGGGCGGTAAAGCTGCGCCAGCCGGGATCCATGGGCCGAGAGAACGGCTTGGCGGCGGTGCTGACAGTGCCACCCGGAAAGATACCGATGGCCCCACCCGTCCCCAGATAGCGCAACGATTCCTTGCGCGTGGCCACATTCAGCGCCATCGCTTCGCGGGTGTCAGCAAAGCTGATGGGCAGCAGCACGCGGTTCAACTCTTCGGCCTTTTTGAAGACCGAGTTGGCCATGATCCTAAAATCACCGCGCACCATGGACAGGATGTGACCCATAATCAGACCATCCAGAATCCCGTAGGGGTGATTTGCTATTACAATCAGTGGCTTATTACGCGGAATATTGTCAAGCGATCCGCCCACCACATCCAGGCTCAGCCCATAGCGTTCGACCATCACTGCCCAGAAATCACGGCCAGCCGCCACTTCGTCCTCGTAGCCTTGGGCGCGCTTGATCAGCCGCAGCCGGCCCGTCGTATTCTCCATCAGCCGGATCAGCGCGCGACCGCCCTTCGTTTCCGCCGAATGGGAATAGCTGATTTCGCGGGTGATCTGCCGGTTGCGGTTGGGCATCGGAGCCTCTGAAAAGGTCTGTCTCTATAGGCCCTATCTAAGGGGCCAAGCCAAGTCTGCCTAGCCTCTATGACGCAGCCATGACGCTATTGTGCGGCCATGGCGCGCGGGCTGCCCCCGGCGCGGATCACGGCCAGCAATTCCTCGCGACGCTTGGCGGCCTTGGCCTCATTGGCCTGTTTGACCGGTCCGAACCCGCGAATATCCAACGGAAGGGCCGCCAATGCCATAACCGCGTCACGGGTCTGATCATCAAGCTTGGGCAGCACCTCTTTCATGTCCGCCTCATATTGTTTGATCAGCGCGCGTTCCATCTTGCGCTCGGCGGTGTAGCCGAACGGGTCCAGCGGCGTGCCCCGCAGCCCTTTCATCCGCGCCAGCAGCCGGAAGTTGCGCATCATGCCGGGCCCGTATTCCTTTTTCATGGGCCGCCCGTCTGATCCTTCCTTGGACAACAGCGGCGGAGCGAGGTGGAATTTCATCTTGAAATCGCCGTCGAACTGCGTACGCGCCTTGGCCTCGGTATCGAGATGCAGGCGCGCGACCTCGTATTCGTCCTTGTAGGCCAGCAGCTTGTGATAGCCCTTGGCAACCGCCTCTTTCACCGTTTCGTCTGCAACCCCATCCACCAGCTTGCGATAGCGTTTGGCGAGCCGTTTGGACTGGTATTTCACCAGATGATCGGTGCGGAAGGCGATCTTGTCCTCAACAGTTTTGGGCAGTTGGATAACGTTCGGAGCCGACACCCGCGCCGCTTCTTCGGGGTGCAGCACCGCCCACCGCCCGATTTCAAAGGCGCGCAGGTTCTTGTCGACGGCGGTGCCGTTCAGATCGATGGCCACAGTGATCGCCTCATAGCTCAGCGGCACAAGACCGCGCTGCCAGGCGGCCCCAAAGATCATCATGTTGGAAAAGATCGAGTCCCCCATCGTGGCCTTGGCAAGCTCGGAGGCATCAAACATATCCACCCGGTCGCGCATCCGCGCCTCAAGCGCGAGGGCAAGCCGGTCGGTCGGCAACAGGAATTCGGTGTCACGTGTGAAATCGCCGGTGATGATCTCGTGGCTGTTCACGACCGCGCCGGTGCGCCCCGCACTGGTCAGCCCGAGCGTCTTGGCCCCCGCACTCACCACCAGATCGCCGCCGATCAGGGCGTCCGCCTCGCCGGTCGCCACGCGAATGGCGCTGATGTCGTGGGGATCATTGGCAAGACGGCAGTGGATATGCACCGCACCGCCCTTCTGGGCGAGGCCCGCCATCTCCATCATGCCGGCACCCTTGCCGTCGATATGGGCGGCCTGGGCCATGACGGCCCCGATGGTGACGACGCCCGTGCCCCCGACCCCGGTGATCACGACATTCCACGTGCCCCGGATCGCGGGCAGGCGCGGCATCGGCAGGTCGGGCAGGTCCAGCGTGGTGGTCGCCTGCTTCTTCACCTGCGCGCCTTCAAGCGTCACGAAGGACGGGCAGAACCCTTTTACGCAGGAAAAATCCTTGTTGCAGGAGGATTGATCAATCGCGCGCTTTCGGCCCAACTCGGTCTCGACAGGCACGATGGAGACGCAGTTGGACTGCACCCCGCAATCGCCGCAGCCCTCGCAAACATCGGTGTTGATGAACACGCGCTTGTCGATGTCGGGGAAGGTTCCGCGCTTGCGGCGGCGGCGCTTTTCGGCCGCGCAGGTCTGGACATAGACCATGACGCTGACACCTTCGGTCTTGGCCAGCCGTTCCTGCACGCTTTGCAAGTCCGCGCGTTCGTGGGTGGGCACGCCGGACGGGAAGCGGGAGAGATCCACGTCTTCCTTGTCGTCATAGACCACGACGACGTTTTCGCAGCCCATCGCGCGGACTTCGTTCACGATGCGGTATGGATCAAGTCCGCCTTCGTTTGTCTGACCCCCGGTCATGGCGACGGCGTCGTTGTAGAGGATCTTGTAGGTGATGTTGGTACCCGCAGCCAAAGCCGCCCGGATTGCCTGCACGCCGGAGTGGTTGTAGGTGCCGTCGCCAAGGTTCTGGAACACGTGGTTTCGCTTGGAAAACGGCGCCTCGCCAATCCAGTTCACGCCCTCGCCGCCCATATGGGTGTAGCCAAGTGTTTCGCGGTCCATCCACTGCGCCATGAAGTGGCAGCCGATGCCCGCATAGGCGCGACTGCCCTCGGGCACCTTCGTGGAGGAGTTGTGCGGACAGCCCGAGCAGAAATAGGGTAAACGGGCGGCGATTTCCTCGGCATTGTCGGACCGACGCGCCTCGTCCAGCGTCAGCATGCCCGCCTTGATGCCGTCGGTCTCGCGCCCCTCGTCGATCAGGACCTGACCCAGCTTGGTCGCGATCTCGACCGGATCAAGTGCCCATTTCGCGCTGAAGAATTCGCGCCCCTCCTTGGTGCCGCCATAAACGCGGCGGCCCTGCCGGTTGTCAAAGATCGCTTCCTTGATCTGCACCTCGATCAGCTTGCGCTTTTCCTCGACCACGACAATCAGATCGAGGCCCTCGGCCCAGTCGTTAAAGCCCTTCATATCCAGCGGCCAGGTCTGACCGACCTTGTAGGTGGTGATGCCAAGCCGCTCAGCCTCATCGGCGTCAATGTTCAGCAGTGACAGGGCATGGACCAGATCAAGCCAGTTCTTGCCTGCCGCAACCAACCCGATCTTGGCACCTGGCTTGCCCCACATCCGCTTGTCCATCTTGTTCGCATTCGCAAAGGCTTCGGCGGCATAGCGTTTGTGATCTATCAAGCGCGCCTCTTGGGCGATGCGCTCATCTACCAGGCGAATGTTCAGCCCGCCTTCGGGCATGGGATAATTGGCAGGCACGAATTTCAGACGATGCGGATCGCCATCCACCACGGACGTGGCCTCAACCGTGTCCTTCATCGTCTTGAGACCAACCCAGACGCCCGCATAGCGACTAAGCGCGATGCCATAAAGGCCGTAATCCATGATCTCCTGCACACCTGCGGGCGAAACGACGGGCATGTAGGCGTCCACCATCGCAAATTCGGATTGGTGCAGCACGGTCGAGGATTCGCCGGTATGGTCATCCCCCATTGCCATCAGCACGCCGCCATGGGTCGAGGAGCCCGCCATATTGGCGTGGCGCATCACGTCGCCCGTACGGTCCACGCCGGGTCCCTTGCCGTACCACAGACCAAAGACGCCATCATACTTGCCTTCGCCCCGCACTTCGGCCTGCTGTGCCCCCCACAGGGCGGTGGCGGCCAGGTCCTCGTTCAGGCCGGGCTGAAAGGTCACATCGGCGGCGGCAAGCTGCTTGGCCGCGCGCAGCATCTGCAGATCGACGGCCCCAAGCGGGGATCCGCGATAGCCTGTCACCAAACCGGCGGTGTTCAGCCCTGCGGCAACGTCACGCGCCTTTTGCATCAGCATCAAACGCACCAACGCCTGCGTGCCATTGAGCAGCACAGGGCTTTTATCCAAGTCATACCGGTCGTTCAGTGAAATCTTTTGCGTGCTCATGCGCGGCCTCCCTGCCCGACTGACATTACCAGATACAACCTAGTCTTGCATATCTATGCTCAAATATAGGTCACAAAGACTGACCTGTATACACATATTTTTGTTATCTTCATGTTCCCCTTACCCGTGCGGTGTGAAACTACGTCAATTGATGTAGTGTCAGGCAAATTTTACGGATGTTCGGAATATGGATTGGGACAAGCTCAGAATTTTTCACGCGGTTGCGGACGCGGGCAGCCTGACCCATGCGGGCGACAAGCTGAACCTCAGCCAGTCGGCCGTGTCACGTCAGATCCGCGGGCTTGAGGAATCGCTGAACGCGACGCTGTTTCACCGGCACGCACGCGGGCTGATCCTGACCGAACAGGGTGAGCTGCTGTTTGACGCGACCACGGCCATGAACAAGCGGCTCGACACCGCCAGCGCGCGCATTCGCGACAGCGAAGAGGAAGTGTTTGGCGATCTGCGTGTGACCACCACCATCGGGTTCGGCACGCTGTGGCTGGCCCCCCGGCTGGCGAAACTCTACGCCCAATACCCCGACCTGCGCGTTGATCTGATGCTGGAGGAACGGGTGCTGGACCTGCCGATGCGCGAGGCCGACGTGGCCATACGCATGAAAGAGCCAAGTCAGGCCGACTTGGTCCGCAAGAAACTGATGACCGTCAAAATGCAGCTTTTTGCGACACAAAATTATCTCGATGCCAACGGGGTGCCCGAAGATCTGGAAGACCTGCGCGATCATCGCCTGATCTGCCAAAGCGTGAAGGCCGCGCAGGTCGGGGCAAGTTCTTCTTTGGTGCAACATTTGCTGACCTATGAGGTGCGCAGCCTGTTGACGGTGAACAACTACTTCGGGGTGCTTCAGGCCGTGTTGCAGGACCTGGGCCTTGGGATTTTGCCGGACTACGTGGCCCTGAACGACGCGCGACTCGTGCAGGTGCTGCCGGATATCGAGTCTGCTGATGTGCCCGTTTTTCTGGCATATCCAGAAGAATTACGGCAATCCAAGCGGATCGCCGCCTTCCGCGACTTTGTGCAGGACGAGCTGGTAGCCTACCGTAAGATGTTGAGGGAAAAAGAAAACGCCTGAGCTATGCAAATGGTGCATGCCGGACATGTCATGTGAAGTTCACAAAGTGCCTTGATTGGGGGCATTGGCGGGCCTAACTCGATCCGTGAAGAGACATGGCGCTTCGGCGCGATCTTCATACCTCCCTGTTGGACTTGGCCGAGCTTAGCGCTCGGCCTTTTTTTTGCGCGTTTGTCGAAATGCTCGCGCCTTCCCCTTGCGTCACGCCGCCCAGAAACGCACGCTATGCCCACAAGACGCAAACAGCGCGCGGGGGACACATGACCATTAAATATGCACTCATGGGGCCCCTGTGCCTGATCCTGGCGACGCTGGTGCTTGCGGCGGCACCTGCCCACGCACAATCTTTGTTCTCGACCACCTCGCACGCGGCGGACAGCGCAACCCCGGCCCTGCCCGACCCGCTGACCGAAGAGGCCGCCAATGCGCTGATCTCGCGATTGTCGGACGCACAGGTGCGCGGTCTGCTGCTGGATCAGCTGAACGCGCAAGCGGTTGAGGAAGGGGCCGACGACGCGGATGTGAACGACTTTTTCTATCACGCCACCACAGGTGCCGTGGCGACGATCACAGAGGCGATCAAGCGGGTGCCCTTGATGTTCAGCAGTCAGGCCCGCGCCTTTTCGAACTTTGGGAATTTTCTAGGTGTGGACGGCTTGCTGCGCCTGCTCGGGTTCTTTGCCCTTGCAACCTTTGGCGGGCTCGCGGTCGAGTTGGCGTTTCGCCGCATTGTGCGCAAATGGCTGGTGCTGCCGCCGGTTGCCCCTGCCGATCAGACCCTGCGCCAGAAACTGGGGGCGTTGGGTGCACGCCTGACGGGCAATATCGTGGCAGTGGGCGTTTTTATCGTCGCCGCCTACCTGATCACCGTCTACGTGGTGCCGCAGTTCTATCATCCGTTCATCATGCTTGTCGGTCCATTCCTGATCGGTTTGCCACGTATGGCGATGGCCTTTGTCCGCTTTCTGATGGCGCCGGACAATCCGACCTACCGGATCGTGTATACGGATGATCAAACCGCCAAGGCGATGGTGTTTCACAACTTCTGGCTGGTGTTCCTGATCGGGCTCAGTTTCGTTCTGTTGCCGTTCAATGCAGCCAACGGGGTGCCGATGGGGGAAACCCGGCTTGGGTTCTGGCTGAACTTTGCGGTGCACGCCTATCTGGTCTTTGTGATCTGGCGCTATCGCGAAGGACTGGTCACGATGATGCGTGGGGCAGACGCCGACGTCAGTCCCATCGAAGAGCAGATCGCGCGGATTTACCCCATTTTCGCGATCGTGGTGTCGATCGGCACGTGGTGGGTGGTCAATATCGTGGTGAGCTACGGCAACTTCGAGCTGCTGGCCAATGCGCCCCACTACAAGACCATGTTCCTGCTGTTTTTCGCCCCCGCGATGGACACGACGATCCGCGCCATCGTGCGACACGCGGCCCCGCCCATGACCGGCGAGGGGCCTATCGCCGAACGCGCCCACTATGCGGCCAAACGGTCCTATATCCGGGTGGGCCGCGTGGTGGTCTTTGGCATCGTTCTGATCCTGATCGGGCGGTTCTGGGGGATGACGCCGGGCAGTCTGGCCTCGGCCGGTGTGGGCGAACGGCTGGCCGCCAATGTGCTTGAGTTCCTGATGATCATCTCGATCGGCTACGTCATCTATGAACTCGTCTCGCTTTACATCAACCGCAAGTTGGCAGCCGAGCAAACCTCGGCAGGCTATGACCCCGACACCGAGGACACCGGCGATGGCGGCGGCGCGGGCGGCTCGCGTCTGTCCACGGTTTTGCCGTTGATCCTTGGGGTGTCGCAGGCCGCCATCGTCGTGCTGTTCATTCTGTTGGCGCTAAGCAATATCGGCGTGGACACCACACCCCTGCTGGCCGGTGCCGGTATCGTCGGCCTCGCCATCGGCTTTGGCGCACAGAAACTGGTAACGGATGTGGTGTCTGGCATCTTCTTTCTGGTCGATGACGCCTTCCGCACCGGTGAATATGTCGAGGTTGATGGTACCATGGGCACGGTCGAGAAAATCTCGATCCGCTCCATGCAGTTGCGCCACCATAAGGGGCCCGTTCACACCCTGCCCTATGGCGAAATCCCCAAAATCACGAACTTTTCGCGTGACTGGGTGATCATGAAACTGCGCTTTACCGTGCCTTTTGGCACCGACCCCGAAAAGGTGCGCAAGCTGTTCAAGAAGATTGGCCAGGAAATGATGGCGCTCGATCAGTTCAAGGACGACTTCCTGCAACCGTTCAAAAGCCAGGGCGTGTTCGAGTTTGACGATGTGGGCATCGTGATCCGGGGCAAGTTCATGGCCAAGCCCGGCACTCAGTTTGTGCTGCGCAAGGAAATCTACAATCGTGTGAACAAAGCGTTTGAGGAAAACGGCCTTGAGTTCGCCCGCCGCGAGGTCCGTGTCGCCCTGCCGGGTCTGGAAGACGGTCACAAATTGACCGAGGACGAGACAAAGACGGTCGCCGCTGCGGCCACACAAGCGGCCCAGGAGATGGCCGCAGACCGGGCGAAACCCGAAAAACCCGGGGACTGAAATACGCTTTCGACTGCGACTCTCGTTAACTATAACGGGGCCTGAAAGTTGCAGATATTTTCTACCTTTTTTCCCTCTTTTTCGTGGAACGATAAGGGCTTGGGTCCGTTGTGTCGCCGAAGTCATAGAAACGAAAAGGAGACAAACATGACTATTCGCAAAACTGCCCTGATCGCATCGACAGCCATCGCATTGGCCGCGACACCTCTGCTGGCCAGCACCGAGACCTACACATTCGACCCCGCCAAATCGCTGGCCGGTTCGGCTGACATGGTCACCGTGATCGAGCAGACCGTGGGCGATCAGGTCATCAGCGAAGATGGCACTCTGATCGGCACCATCGAGACCTTTGAGGTCAACGACGAAGGCCGCGCCTATGTGATGGTGGATCTGGAAGCGGATCTGCTGTTTGAAGGCGACACGATGGAGCTGACCATCGCTCCCGCCGACGTGGCCGTGTTTGACGGTGCGATCGTGTTGGCCGCGACACAGGAAGAACTTTACCAGGCGCGTGGTGCCACAGGTGGTTCCGTGAAGGTCGACTTTCCAGAGTCCTAAGACCGCATTGAAGTTTTCAGGGATGTGATCTCTGGACCGGGCGGGTCACCCCAAATCGGGGTGGCCCGCTTTCTTGTGGTAATAACCGCGATCCACACGGCATCTTGGCGGGCTTCTGCACAAAGGTTGACCCTATGTCATCCGGCGCGCCGCATCCCCCGTATCCTTCACATCAGCCCCCGGAGGACGCCATGCCAGCCTTGAAATCTTTTGCCACATCTGTCGCCATCAGCCTCGCGCTTTCCCTTGCCGCCGCCGAGGCGCAAGCAGAGCTTAGCCCTGCTGAGGTGCAGGCGATCAACGGCAAAAGTGGTTTGCGCGTGCTGTCCTCGGATGGCGTCGTTGTCGGAACTTCGAACGGAATCAATATCGACAAGGAGCGGACGCGGATGTTCCTGCGCTCAAGCGGTGGGCGCGTGTTTTTTCCCAGTGGCGGCAAAGAGATCATCATCACCGTCCTAACCAACCAGCTGACCCTGCGCGGCAATGATCTGGTGCTGGACGCGGACAAGCAGCGCCTACGCAACAAGGCCAAGAAGTCCTTTACCGACGACAGTTCCCCGATTGAGGTCATTCTGCTGAGCCCGCGCTGACATACGCAACGCGCTTGATCACCGAACCAACACCGGTCTGATCCTCCCACACCGTAACACGCGCGTGCCCTCTTCCCCCTCGGCGTCACCTGCTCTAAAGAGCGCCCAACGCCGCCGGGGGACAGACCATGCAAGAACCACAGATCACCGATGACCTGATCGCGAGCCACGGCCTCAGCCCGGATGAATATGCCCGCATCCTCGAAATCATGGGCCGCACGCCGACCTTCACCGAACTCGGCATCTTCTCGGCAATGTGGAACGAGCACTGTTCGTACAAGTCCTCAAAACTGCACCTCAAAAAGCTGCCAACCACCGGTCCGCAGGTCATCTGCGGCCCCGGTGAGAACGCAGGCGTTGTGGATATCGGCGACGGCCAAGCCGTTGTTTTCAAGATGGAAAGCCACAACCACCCCTCCTATATCGAACCCTATCAGGGCGCCGCGACTGGCGTGGGTGGCATCCTGCGTGACGTCTTCACCATGGGTGCGCGCCCCATCGCTGCGATGAATGCACTGTCCTTCGGGATGCCCGATCACCCCAAGACCCGCCAGCTTGTGCACGGTGTCGTCGAAGGTGTCGGCGGCTACGGCAACGCCTTCGGTGTGCCATGTGTGGGGGGCGAGGTCCGTTTCGATCCGGCTTACAACGGCAACTGCCTTGTGAACGCTTTCGCCGCCGGGCTCGCGGATGCGGACAAGATTTTCTATTCCGCCGCCTCCGGTGTGGGCATGCCCGTTGTCTATCTGGGGGCCAAGACAGGCCGGGATGGCGTGGGCGGGGCCACCATGGCCTCGGCCGAGTTCGACGACACCATCGAGGAAAAGCGGCCTACCGTGCAGGTCGGCGACCCCTTCACGGAAAAGCGGCTTATGGAAGCCACGCTGGAGTTGATGCGAACCGGTGCGGTGATCTCCATTCAGGACATGGGGGCCGCGGGCCTCACCTGTTCCGCCGTGGAAATGGGCGACAAGGGCGGGCTCGGGGTGCGGCTGAACCTCGACGCCGTGCCGGTCCGCGAAACGGCGATGACGGCCTATGAGATGATGCTGTCGGAGTCCCAAGAACGGATGCTGATGGTCCTTAAGCCCGAGTTGGAGGCCGAAGCCAAGGCCGTGTTCGACAAATGGGACCTTGATTTCGCCATCGTTGGCGAAACCATCGCCGAGGATCGGTTCATCATCGAGCATGGCGGCGAGGTGAAGGCCGATCTGCCGCTGTCCAAACTCTCGTCCGAAG
The DNA here is from genome assembly GCF_947494755.1 of uncultured Tateyamaria sp. GTDB lineage: Bacteria > Pseudomonadota > Alphaproteobacteria > Rhodobacterales > Rhodobacteraceae > Tateyamaria. Next base: position 164,963 of record NZ_CANLVZ010000001.1, on the reverse strand, counting down.
CGCCGGAATACGACCGCCCGTGGGTGCCAACCCCTGCCGCAGAGCCGCTTGGCGATGTGCCGGCGGTCGATCCGATCGACGGGCTGCGCGCGCTGATTTCCAGCCCGAATTATGCCGCCAAACAGTGGGTGTACGAGCAATACGACACCATGGTCATGGCCAACAGCGCCCGCACGCCGGGCATGGGCGCGGGCATCGTACGCGTCCACGGCACGGAAAAATCGCTCGCTTTTACGTCAGATGTGACCCCGCGCTATGTCAAAGCGAACCCTGTGATGGGCGGCAAGCAGGCGGTGGCCGAGGCCTATCGCAACCTCACCGCTGTGGGCGCAAAGCCCCTCGCGACCACCGACAATCTCAATTTCGGCAATCCCGAAAAGCCGGAGATCATGGGCCAATTCGTTGGCGCGCTCGACGGGATCGGACAGGCTTGCGCGGCGCTCGATATGCCGATCGTGTCGGGCAATGTGTCGCTCTACAACGAAACCGACGGGGTGGGTATCCTGCCGACCCCCACCATCGGGGCGGTCGGGCTCTTGGCCTCGGATGATGAGATGATCGGCTGCGATGTACGCGACGGGCATGTGGCGCTGATGATCGGGGAATGCGGCGGACATTTGGGTCAATCCGCACTGCTCGCCGAAGTGTTCGGGCGCGCCGAAGGGGACGCGCCTGCGGTGGATCTCGACCTCGAAAAGCGCCACGGCGATTTCATCCGCGACAACCGCGCGTTCATCACAGCCTGTACCGATCTGTCGGATGGGGGCCTTGCGCTGGCCGCATTCGAATTGGCCGAGGCGGCGGGCGTGGGCATCTGGCTTGATAGCAGCGACATGGGCACGCTGTTTGGCGAGGATCAGGGCCGCTATTTGGTGGCATGCAATTTCGATAAGGCCGAGGCGCTGATGATCGCGGCGGGGCGCGCGGACGTGCCGATCAAGTCGGTGGGCAAGTTCACCTCCGATAGCGTATGGTTCGGCCAATCCGGGGCGCAATTGGCCGAATTGAGCGCGATCTATCGCAGTAGCTTTGGCGAGACCTTCGCCTAAAAGGGTTGGTGGGCGGGCGCTTTTTGGCGCACGCCAAAACAGTCCCGGTCCCGGCCCGTCAGGACGCTACCTGACGCAACAGGCGATCCCGGTCGCCCACGTCGTCGCGTTTCGAGATCACGGCGGCCAACTCTTCCAGTGAGGCTATCGAGTGGCCCGCGCGGAAACTGTCCACATGTGGCAGCATCGCCGCAATACCGCGCGCCTTCGGAGCGAATTCGTCCCATCGCAACAAAGGATTGATCCAGATCAGGCGGCGGGAAGAAAGGTGCAGCCGCTCCATCTGTTTGGCCAAGGCGTCCGGGTCGTCCCGATCCAACCCATCGGTGATCAAAAGAACAACAGCCCCCTGCCCCATGACGCGCCGCGACCAGTCGCGATTGAAGGTCTCAAGACACACCCCGATCCGCGTGCCGCCTTCCCAATCCTGTGCCTCGGCCCCTGCGGCCTTGAGGGCAGCGTCCACGTCGCGCTGATCGAGGTGGCGCGAGATGTTGGTCAGCCGCGTGCCGAAGGTGAAAGCATGCACACGCGCCCATCCCGCACCCTTGGCATTGCTCACGGCATGCAAAAAATGCAGGACGGCGCGGGAATACTGGCTCATCGAACCGGAAATGTCGCACAGCACCACCAAATTTGGATAGCGCGCGCGCGGCGTTTTCCACTTGAGATCATGGAGTTCTCCGCCCTGTCGCATGGCCGCGCGCAAGGTGCGGGCGCTGTCGATGCGCCCCATGCCCGCCGCCTTGCTGCGCCGCGTCGGGACCGGGTCCACCGGCAGGCGCATCCTTGCCAGCATCGCCTTGGCCTGCGCCATTTCCGCCGTGCTCATCTGTTCGAAATCGAGCGTCTTCAGCTTTTCCTCGGCAGACATGGTCAGCGAGGCGTCGACCTCGATCTCGGTCCCGTCTTCCTGTTCGGGCTCATCGACATCGAGGGCCCCTGCCCCGTCCAGCAACGCCTCGGCAGCGCGTTTTTCGGCGGCGTGCGCGCCGCGATCTTCCTGGACGCCGCGCACTGCAGGCAACATCGCCGCCATCATGTGTTCAAGGTATCGCGGATCGCGCCAGTAGAGCCGGAATATCTGGGCAAAAACCGTGCGCTGTTCGGGCTTTGAGACAAAGCAGGCGTGCAGTGTCCAGTAGAAATCCCGTTTTTGCGTAAACCCCGCCGCCTCCACTGCGCGGATCGCGTCGATGATCCGACCCGGGCCAATGGGGATGCCCGCGCGGCGCAGGGCGCGCGCGAAATGAGTGATGTTGCCTGCAAGTTTCGGCTCGTCCGGGAGATTGAGTGGGGCGTATTCAGGCATCAGGGCGGTCCAAATGCGCGCAAATCCGATCCGCTGCGGCATGCACAGACATGTCCGTCACATCAATGACAACCGCGTCGTCAGGAAGAAATAACCGGTCTCGCCTGCGCAGAGCCTTCAGCAGATCGACATCTGTTAACTTATGTCCGCCCGACCGCGCAGGATCTGAAAGCCGGCGTTGGTTTTCCTCGACAGTCAGATCCAACACGAACGCCCGCAGCGGTGCATTTCGATCTTTGGCAAGCTGCAGCGTTGGCTGGAACAACGGTCCGGCCGCCGGTTCATCGGCCAATGCGTCCGTCAGAACAATGGGCACGTCTTCAGGCAAGCGCCGCGCATGGGCCAGAACAAGCGACCGCACCTCTTCGCGCATTGCAATGCTCTCGGGCGTATTGCGCGCATAGATGGCCCGCGACGCGTCGAGCATGATGTGGTTATGGATCAGTCGCCCATTCAATCGCTCGGCCACGATCCGGCCAATGGTCTTTTTGCCCGCGCCCGGCCAGCCGCCAATGTGGATCACAGGTGCACATGTCATCGCGTCAGGCCGGTTCCAGGCTGGCTTTTGCCTCGTCCAGCAGCCGTTTGGCCTCGGAGCCCTGCAGTTTCTGGATGTCGTCCTGGTATTTCAGGATCGCGCCAAGCGTGTCGGCAATCACCTCGGGGCTAAGCGTGATCACGTCAAGCGCCAGCAGGCATTTGGCCCAGTCGATGGTTTCGGCCACCCCCGGTTTCTTGAACAGATCCTCGGTGCGCAGGCGCTGGACGAAGGCGACAACTTCCTTGCTGAGTGTCTCGGCGGCCTCGGGGGCTTGTGCGGTCAGGATTTCGAGTTCCCGGTCGAATGTGGGATAGTCCACCCAGTGATAGAGGCAGCGCCGTTTGAGCGCGTCATGCACCTCGCGCGTGCGGTTGGAGGTGAGGATCACGATGGGCGGCTCGGGCGCCTTAATCGTGCCGAGTTCTGGGATCGTCACCTGAAAATCGCTGAGCGCTTCGAGCAGGAAGGCCTCGAATGGCTCGTCCGTGCGGTCCAACTCGTCGATCAGCAGGACGGGCGCACCGTTTTTGTCTGGGCGCATCGCATCCAGCAGTGGCCGTTCGATCAGGTACTCGTCGCTAAACAGTTCCGTTTGCAGCGCCTTGCGGTCCGCGCCCCCTGCCGCCTCGGCTGTGCGGATGGCGACCATCTGGGCCGGAAAGTTCCACTCGTAAACGGCCGAGGACGCATCAAGCCCCTCATAGCATTGCAACCGGATCAGCCGCCGCCCAAGCCCCGCCGACAGCGCCTTGGCGATTTCGGTCTTGCCCACGCCCGCCTCACCCTCGAGAAACAGGGGCCGCCCGAGCGACAGGCTGAGGAACACAACTGTCCCGAGCGCGCGGTCACAGACATAGCCCTGATCGCCCAGCATTTCCTGGACGGCGTCGATGGTATCTGTGTGCGGCATGATGCTCCCCTTTGCGTGTCCAAACTGCACCGTGGGGGGGCTGCGTCAACCCCCTGTCGTTGACGGGATTCACCGCAACTGGCATGATGTTAAGATGATGAAAACGAGGTCCGAGGCATAACGCACCCGGACCCATGAGAGGCGGCGGGCCATGATCCCAATGACCGAGGCGGACTGCGCATGCGCGTGACAGCTGTGACCTGTGTGAAAAACGAGGGGCCGTTCCTGCTGGAATGGATTGCGTTCAATCAGTTGATCGGTGTGACGGACCATCTGTTTTACTCCAATGATTGCAGCGATGGGACGGATGATCTGCTGGATGCGCTGGCCGCACGGGGCATCTGCCAGCACCTCCCCAACCCCGCCGAGGGGCGGAATTACCAGATGGAGGCGCTGAAGGACGCGCGCCGTCAGGACATCGTGATGCAGGCCGATTGGGTCTGGATTGCGGATGTGGACGAGTTTTTGAACATCCATGTGGGCGATCACACGATCCCTGCCCTTGTCGAGGCTTGCGGCGATCCGCAGGCGATATCGATCAACTTTCAGTTCTTTGCCAATAACGGGATCGAGGCGTTCGAGGATGCCCCTGTGATCGGCCAGTTCACCCGATCCCATAACCCGGATCTGTGGTGCGGTGAGGCCGCGATTGAGGTCAAGTCACTGGTGCGCCACGACTTTCCTTTGAAATACTACGGCGCCCATCGCCCGTTTCAAAAGGGCAAAGAGCGGCCCGAGTGGACGGATGGGTCCGCGCGCCGCGTGCCGCACCGCTTTCTGGTGGCCGCTAACCCGCGCCGCATCCGCCGATTTCCGGCACATGGCGCGCGCGCCCATGCGACGTTGAACCATTATGCGCTGCGCAGCCTCGACAGCTATCTGGTCAAGAACGACCGGGGCGATGTGAACCGCGAAAACCGCGCCTTTGACGATACCTATTGGCGCGAGCGCAATGATCCCGCCTGGGAAGATACCAGCATCCAACGCTATCTGCCCGATCTGAACAAGGCGCTGGCGGAGCTGAAGAAATACAAGGATATCAAAGACCTGCATGATGCTTGCGTGACAGCACATATCGCCAAGCGGGACGAATTGCTGCAGCAGGACAGCTACCGCGAGATGCAGGCGCAGCTGCGCGCCGCCTCGACCCTGCCTCCGCAGGAAGAGGCGATGTTGATCTCTTTGGGTCTGATGGATCCGGCTGCATGACACTGAAGGTCGTCAATCTTGGCCTGCCCAAAACCGGGACTACCACATTGGCAAAGGCGTTGCGCCGTGGCGGTCTGCATGCAGCGGATCACAGGATATTGCCCCATCAGACCCCGGTCACCGACCTGCACGGCCAATTCGTCGCCGATCTGCTTTATCGCGGATATTACGAGACGGGCGATCCTGCCACTTACCTGCCCAGGTTCGAAGCGCTGAGCGAGATGAGCGTGCTGCAACATTCCCGCTCGCTCTGGCCGCAGATGGATCATGGGCTGATCGAGGCCATTCGCGTCCATCATCCCGGCGTCAAATTTCTGGCCTCCAACCGGGATAGCTTCAAGATCTCGCAATCCATGCTGGCCTGGTCCGATCTGGGTACGTCGCGCCTGCCCGCCACAAATGCGCCGGGCCTGCCCGCAGGCTATGGCGAGACGACTGCGCAGCGCGTCCAGTGGATCGAGGCGCATTACGCCCATCTGCGCGCACTGTTTCGCGACGATCCGGATTTCTTTGAATATGACGTGGCTGCCCCGGATGCCCGTGATCAGATCAGTGCGTTTCTGGGCTTTGACCTGCCCTGGTGGGGCAGGCTTAACGTGAACACACTTAGTGAGGTCGTGGGATGAAGATCCACCTGCACATCGGGCTTGAACAGGTGGGCGCGGACCGGCTGCAATCCGTCTTGGCGGCCAAACGCGATCAGTTGATCACCAAGGGCATCCTGTTCGCGCGCAGCCCCGGTAACAAGAACCACACGCGCCTCTATATGGCCGTCACCGACCCTGAGCATATCGACCCGCTACGCTACAATCGGGGCTATATCACGGGCGACAAACAGCAGGTGCTGCGCGAGGCGCTGATCGCTGATCTGACGAAGGAAGTGGCGCAGCACACCCCCGACCATCTGATCCTGTCTGCATCGCAACTGGGCGTTTCGCTGGCCTCGCGCTCTGAACTGGAACGGCTGCGCGACATGCTTGCGCCGCTGTCCTCTGATATTCGCGTTGTCGCGCACATTGATGAACCTGCCCACCTGCTGGCGCGCCACTATGGCGAGCAGATATTCGAAGGGCGCGGTACGTCACTCGATCAGGAACTTGCGCTTGTCGGGGCCGGTCGGTGGTGGGATGCAGCGCTGGCCGCAACGCCTGCCATCAACGCGCAGGCCGGGATTTTTGCCGAAAGCCAGGGAGCGGCGTTCTGGCTGGATTACACCGCACTTGAGGATCATTGGAACGCCGTGTTCGGGGACGGTGCGCTGACGTTTCGGGCCTATGATGCAGCGGCATTTGCAGCCGAAACCGTCACGGACGAAATTCGCGCCGCCTTTCAGATTGAAAGCGCCATCGGCAAGGCTGCGGCTGACGAACCGCCTGCCCCGATTTCCGCCGCATGGCTGGCCCGGGGGCGTCAGTTGAACGCGCTGATCCTGCGTGTGCTGGAGGGCGAGAAGCTGATCCTGCCGCGTCAGTTGTGGCGCTCATTCGTGCATGAAATTCAGGTGGACGGTGATCCGATTGATCCCGGCACCTTGTCGGCGATCTCTAAGGCGTTTGCAAAAGAAAACAAGGCGTTGACGGCCAAGCACGGACTGCCCAAATCGCTGTTCAAAGCCCCGTCTGCACAAGCCGCGTGGGTCGAGGCGGACCCGATCCGAGGATTTCGCGCCTCGCAATATTTGCTTGGGTTCATGTGGCGGATCAACAAGGCCACGCAGGAAGAACGCAAATCCAAGGCCGCTGATCTGGCCCGTGTCAATGCCAGCCCCTCGCCCGCGCGGGCCGAGGTTGCCCCCGACACCAAGACGGACGGGCTCAGCGACGGCGCGCGTGCGCTCATGCCTCCGCTCGCCGTGCAGAACTTTGAAAAGCTGCGCACATCGTCCTTTGCGCCGCACAATCGCCTCGGCGCGGTGAACGAAGAAGAGATGGCCGCGGCCTACACCCCAATCCCGCCCCGCGATCTGCCCAAAGGCTCGACCGGGAATGTCATCGTTGGCTGCATGAAAAACGAGGCCCCCTACATCATCGAATGGGTCGCCTATCACCGCGCGATGGGCGTCGATAACTTCCTGATCTACACCAACGGGTGCGAGGACGGGACGACCGAGATCCTCGACCGATTGCAACAGATGGGCGTCGTCCAGCATCGCAACAATGACGGCTGGAAGGGCAATTCACCCCAGCAATACGCGCTGAATCGGTCGCTCAAAGAGCCGCTGATCAAGAATGCCGACTGGATTATACACATCGACGTGGACGAGTTCATGAACGTGCGCACCGGCAACGGGACCTTGCAGGATTTCTTTGATGCGGTGCCGGATGCGACGAATGTTGCGATGACATGGCGGCTGTTCGGACATAACGGCGTTACCGATCTGGCGGACGACTTTGTGATCGACCAGTTTGATCACTGCGCCCCGAAATACTGCCCCAAACCGCACACGGTCTGGGGGTTCAAAACCATGTTCAAGAACATCGGGGCCTACGAAAAAATCAGTTGTCACCGCCCCAACAAACTTGTCCCCGAGAAAAAGGATAAAGTGCGATGGGTGAATGGTTCCGGCAAGGATATGACCAAAGAAGCGGCAGAAAACGGATGGAGAAGTTCGAAAAAGTCAATTGGTTATGATCTGCTGCAACTCAATCACTACGCGTTGCGCTCCGCCGAATCCTTTTTGATCAAGCGGCAGAGGGGCCGCGCCCTACACGTGGATCGCTCCATCGGGATCAACTACTGGATCCGCATGGATTGGTCCGATTTCCGCGACATCACAATCAAGCGCAACCTGCCCCGCCTGCACGCCGAGTTCGAAATCTTGATGGAAGACAAGGAACTGTGCGGCTGGCACGAAAAGGGCTTGCAATGGCACCGCGCCAAAGCCGACGAGTTGCACAAGAACCCCGAATTCAAAGAGCTGTATGAACAGGCCCTCAAGGTCAAATTGACGGAAACCGAACGCGTGGCCTATGCTTTGGCCCTCGACATGGAAAGTTGACATGGACGGCAGCGGCACAATCGATCCCGATGGGCATATCAAGGTGGGCGCGCTCAAGTTCCCCTTGGACCCAGACTATCTGACCCCGAAAATCCGCAAGAAATTGCGTTTGGGCCGCTACGATCAGGCCTTTCTGGCCGCGGCGCTTGAGGTGGTGCAGCCGGGCGACACGGTGCTGGAACTCGGCAGCGGGCTTGGGTTCGTGACCGGCATGATCGCCAAGCAGCGCGACGTCGCGATGATCCACGGCTATGACGGCAACGCGGCTGTTGTGCGCTATGCCGAGGCCATGCTTGCCACCAATGGCATTCAGAATGTCCAGCTGACGAATGCCGTTCTGGGTCCGCGCAAATCCACGGTTCCGTTTCTGCTACAGTCCTACGCGCCGCTGTCGTCGCTGTTACCCTTTGACGGGCGCGAGAGCACATCCGTGACCGTCGATATGATCAACGCCAAGGGCGCGGTGAAGGACATCAAGCCCACCGTGATCCTGTGCAATATCGAGGGGGGTGAGGCGGATGTGTTCAAAGGCGTACCGCTGCCAACTGTGCGGCACACCCTGATCAAGCTGAATCCGGATCGCATCGGGTCTGCTGGCATCGCGCGGGTGTTTGAGGCGATGGCCGCCGCCAACCTTGTCTATGACCCCTCCATCAGTGCCGGAAGCCTTGTTGGATTTGTGGCCAAGTGAGCCACCTGGCCATCCTGACCGTGCGCAACGAAGGCGCGTTTTTGCTGGAATGGCTTGCCCATCACCGGGCGGTTGGTTTTGACGATTTCCTTGTCTTTTCCAACGACTGCGATGATGGCAGCGACACGATGCTGGACCGGCTCGATGCCATGGGCTGGCTCAAACATGTGCGCAATGACGGCCCCTATGACAAGGGTGGCATCCAATTCACCGCCCTCAAACGCGCCGCCAAGATGGGCCGCGTCAAGCGTGCCGAATGGATCTTGCCGCTGGATGTGGACGAGTTCGTGAACGTCCACACCGGCGACGGAACCCTGTCCGCCCTGCACGCCGCCCTGCCGGATGCCACTGCAATCACCCTCACGTGGCGCCTGTTTGGCAATGATGATCAGGTGCGCTACGCCGATTCGCCGGTGACCGAGACATTCACCAAAGGGGCCCCCGATATCCTGAACTGGCCGTGGCGGGCGTCGATGTTCAAGACGCTGTACGCCAATGATGGTACCTACAGAAAACCGGGCGTTCACCGCCCACGCGACGCGGACGAGGCCAAGCTGGCCAATGCGCGCTGGTATGACAGCCATGGCCGCGCGCTGGACGATCAGTTCAAGACCCGCCGCATTTTTTCGAACTACGGACGGCCCAATTACGGGCTGGCGCAGATCAATCACTACCCCCTTGGCGCGATGGAAAGCTATGTGCTGAAAGCCGACCGGGGGCGCGCGGTGCATTCGGACGACATGTTGGGTTTGGACTATTGGGTCGAGCGGAATTTTTGTTCACAAACCGACACTTCCATCCGCCGTTATGACGCGGCGCGTGACGCGCATTTGGCCGAACTGCGCGGCGATAGCACCCTTGCGGCGCTGCACAACGGCGCGGTCGCCTGGCGCAAGGCGCGCTTTGAGATGCTAATGACCCAAGAGCCGTTTCGCGCGCTTTTTGGCCGATTGCTTATGACCCCGCCTACACGGCCTGTGCCTGCCAAGGCGGCACAGTTTATGATCCGCTTTGCCAACATGGCAAAAGCTGACCAAGACTGACCCGTCACCGCCCGACCGGCGCAATAGTCGCTCAAATTTTTCTTATTTCTGCCGTATTGGACGTCTAATCCCACCCCAAACCCGCTCAAAAACGCGGGAGATGAGGATGATGCGATGCAGGACGCAGAGTACGATTTTTACACCGACCTGGCTGGCTTGCCGAAAGGTGAGTGGCTGACCGAATTGGCGAAGGTGGCTGAAGAGCAAGGGTTTTTCCAACCCCTTGGACGCAAGCATTTCGCGGCCCACATCCGGCGTGACGACACATTGCTGGTGACGTTTGAGACCGTGCAGGGCATGCGCGCACTGGCCAAATCAGCCGAACCCTTTGGCTGGTCCATGGTGCGCAATCAGGGCTGGTCTCACCTGTGTGTGGCCTCGGACGGGGACACGTGGTTTCGCGACCGCCACGTGATTGGTCTGTTTGACCGGATGATAGACGACGGTTTTTTCGATGATTTCGAACAGGTCATCTTTTATGGCGCGGGTCCTTGCGGCTATGCAGCGGCTGCCTTTTCTGTCGCGGCACCCGGCGCGCGCGTGATGGTCGTGCAGCCTCAAGCCACCCTTGATCCGCGTGTGACCGAATGGGACGATCGGTTCCGCGAGATGCGGCGCACTGATTTCACCTCCCGTTATGGCTATGCGCCGGACATGCTGGATGCTTGCGATCAGGCCTTTGTACTCTATGATCCGGCCGAGACGCTGGATGCCATGCATGCCGCCCTGTTCACCCGGGCGGCCGTCAAACAATTCCGCCTGCGCAATATGGGCGGTGCCATCCAGGGTGACCTTCTGGCCATGGACGACATCCTGCCCAATCTGCTGACAATGGTGGCCGACGGCACGCTTGATGATCTCAACTTTGCCCAAGCCTATCGTGCCCGGCGCACCCATCCCTGGTATCTGCGCCGCGTGCTGGCCGCGCTTGACCGACAGGACCGCACTGCATTGACACATATGCTGATCAAAAACGTGACCTCCCGGATGGAAGAGCCGCGCTTTCAACGCCGTCTTGCCAAACTTGAAGCCGCCCGCGAGGCCGCCGCCGCGCAGAACGTCGCCAAGGAGGGCTAGAAACCGCCCCGCACCCCGTGCTAACGCGCGACCATGACTTCATTGACGATTGCCCGCCCCGACGATTGGCACCTGCATCTGCGCGATGGTGCGATGATGCGTGCCGTTCTGCCGCATACGGCCCAGCATTTTGCCCGCGCCATCATCATGCCCAATCTGGTGCCCCCGGTGGTGAGAGGCGATCAGGCGCGCGCTTACCGCGACCGGATCCTCGCCGCTCTGCCCGGTGGCATGGCGTTCGAGCCGTTGATGACCCTTTACCTGACCGAGGACACGGACCCCGAGGATGTGGCCGCTGCCCATGCCAGCGGGCTGATCAAGGCAGTCAAACTCTATCCCGCGGGTGCCACCACCAATTCGGCCTCGGGTGTGGCCAATTTCGACAACGTGCGCGCCACGCTCGACCGCATGGCCGAAATCGGGCTGCCCTTGTGTGTCCACGGCGAGGTGACGGACGCAGATATCGACATTTTTGACCGCGAGGCGGTGTTCATCGACCGCGTCCTTGATCCGATCCGGCGCGCGACGCCCGGTTTGCGCGTTGTCATGGAACATATCACCACGTCCAACGCGGTTGAGTATGCCCGCGCCCAGGACGACAGCCTCGGGGCGACGATCACCACCCATCATCTGGTGATCAACCGCAACCACATCCTCGCCGGCGGGATCAAACCGCACTATTACTGCCTGCCCGTCGCCAAACGTGAAGAGCACCGGCTTGCCTTGCGCGCGGCTGCGACATCGGGCGAGGTGCGCTTTTTCCTTGGGACTGACAGTGCGCCCCACACGGATGCGAACAAATTGCTGCCCTGCGGATGCGCGGGCTGTTTCACCGCCCCCAACACCATGGCGATCCTTGCGCAGGTGTTCGAACAGGACGCCGCGCTCGACCGGCTCGAGGCCTTCGCATCGCGCAACGGCCCCGCCTTTTACCGCCTGCCCGTCAATTCCGACACCATCACGCTCACCAAATCCGCGCCCAACTACCCTGTCCAGATCGACACCGAAGATGGCCCTGTCACCGTCTTTGACCCCGGTTTTGATCTTGAGTGGTCCGTGTGCTGATCCGTCTTCATCTTGCCACCCAAACTCCCGCCGGAGGCTCCCTACTCCACACCCGGCACACCATTCGAAAGTCACGCATATGATCCCGACAAGCCACCCGACCCCCGAAGAGATGGCGCGCCTGACCGCCCGGATGCTGCTCGAAATCAAGGCGGTCCACTTCAACGCGGCCGAACCGTTCACGCTGGCCTCGGGCCTGCCAAGCCCGACCTATATTGATTGCCGCAAGCTGATCTCGCATCCGCGCATCCGCACCACGCTGATGGATTTCCTGACCGTAACCGTCATGCGCAACGCCGGGTTCGAAGCGTTCGACAACATCGCCGGTGGTGAGACAGCCGGCATTCCGTTTGCCGCATTCGTGGCCGAACGCATGGCCCTTCCCATGACCTATGTGCGCAAAAAGCCGAAAGGGTACGGCAAAAACGCCCGGATCGAGGGCGACATGCGCGAGGGCCAACGCGTGCTGCTGGTCGAGGACCTGACGACCGACGGTGGCTCTAAACTGTCCTTTGTGGATGCGATCCGCGACACGGGTGCCACCTGCGCGCACACGGCGGTGATCTTCAACTACGGCATCTTCCCCGAAACCGACAAGACACTGGGCGATCACGGCGTCACCTTGCACGCCCTGTGCACATGGTGGGACGTTTTGGCCGAGGCCCGCGCGAGTGAGGCCTTTGATTCTGCAACCCTGAGCGGTGTTGAGGAATTTCTGAACGATCCACGCGGCTGGCAAGCGGCGCGCAGCTGATTTCTGCGCGCGCCGCCGCGCGCGCACCCACTTTATATTGACGCGCGCACCTCGCCTGCGCCAAGATGTAGTGGCGCAGGGGGCCTCCACACGTTTTCCCCAGACTTATACAATTTGCACCTCCGCGCGCCCCTCCGCTAAGACGACACCGGGGATCGACATACGGGACAACGGGGTCAGGCATGAACGAAATCGCAGCAATCAATCCAACCGGAGTCGCCGTTCAGGACGCCGACACCATGCCCCATTCCATCGAAGCCGAGCAGCAGCTTTTGGGCGCGATCCTGACCAATAACGACATCTATGACCGCGTTGCGGCGATCATCAATCCACAGCATTTCTACGACCCCGTTCACGCCCGCATCTTTGAAATTTCAGCCGCGCGGATTGCCAAGAACAACCTCGCCAGCCCTGTGACCCTCAAGTCGTTCATGGAAGATGATGAGGGCCTTAAGGAACTGGGCGGCCCCGCCTACCTTGCCCGTCTTGCAGGGGCGGCGATCAGTGCCTTTGCGGTGCGCGACTATGCGCAGATGATCTATGATCTGGCCGTGCGTCGCGATCTGATCATTCTGGGCCGCGACATCTCGGCCAAGGCCGCCAAGGTTGATGTGGCCAATGAGCCCAAGGAACAGATCGTCGAGGCCGAACAGGCGCTTTACAAGCTGGCCGAACAAGGCACCTCTGAGGGTGGATTTCAAAGCTTTCTCAAGGCGGTAACGGACGCGGTTAATGTCGCCAACGCCGCCTACCAGCGCGAAGGTGGCCTTGCGGGCATCTCGACCGGTCTGATCGACATGGACAAAAAGCTGGGGGGACTGCACCCCTCTGACTTGCTGATCCTTGCGGGGCGTCCATCGATGGGCAAGACGTCATTGGCCACCAACATCGCCTTCAACATCGCCAAGGCCTATAAGCGCGGCGTGAAGCCCGACGGGTCCGAGGGCGCAATCGAGGGTGGCGTCGTCGGCTTCTACTCGCTCGAGATGAGCGCCGAACAGCTTGCCGCGCGCATCCTGTCCGAAGCCTCCGAAGTGCCAAGCGAACAGATCCGGCGCGGCGATATGACGGAAACCGAATTCCGCCGCTTTGTGGACGCCGCCAAGGAACTCGAGGCCTGCCCGCTTTATATCGACGACACGCCCGCGATCCCGATTGCCCAACTGGCCGCCCGCGCCCGCCGCCTGAAACGGACCCATGGGCTTGACGTGCTGATCGTGGACTACCTCCAGCTGGTCCGCGGTGTCGCCGAAAACCGGGTGCAGGAAATCGGCGAGATTTCCATGGGCCTCAAAGCCATCGCCAAGGAACTCAACATCCCCGTGGTGGCCCTGTCCCAGCTGTCCCGTCAGGTCGAAAACCGCGAAGACAAGCGCCCACAGCTCTCGGACCTGCGGGAATCGGGCTCGATTGAACAGGACGCGGATGTGGTCATGTTCGTGTTCCGCGAAGAGTATTACAAAGAGCGGGAAAAACCCGGCGATGACCAGCTTGAGGCGATGGCGACATGGCAGGCCGAGATGGAGCGCCTGCATGGCCGCGCTGAGGTGATCATCGGCAAGCAGCGCCACGGCCCCATCGGCACCGTCGATCTGTCCTTTGAGGGGCGCTTTACCCGCTTTGGCAACCTCGTGCAGCCCTGGCAAAACGGCGGCGGCGAGCGCGAATTTTAAGCGCCCGACCAGCCCACGCCTCCTTTACGCAGTTTTGATTGGACAGGACAGCCATTGTGCGGCCCTCTGGTCGCATGCGTGTCTTAGTCCTGTTGTTGGCGATCTGGGCCGGTCCAATGGCGGCCCAAGACCGGGTCGAGGTTGATATCGAGCTGTTTCTGGCGGTCGATGTCTCCCGCTCCATGCAGCCTTTCGAGTTGGAAATTCAGCGGCGCGGATATGCGGCGGCCCTGACTTCGGACGAAGTCGCAGGGGCCATCGCCTCGGGCCTGTTGGGTCGGATTGCAATCACCTATGTCGAATGGGCCGGAGCCTATGATCAGCGTACAATCGTGCCATGGACCCTGATCGCCACACCACAGGACGCCGCCCGCGTCGCCACGCAAATCACTGCCAATTACAGCGATGCGCTGCGCCGCACCTCGATTTCCGGCGCGCTGGCGTTTGCGGCAAGCTCGATCGAGAACAACACATTTGACGGGTTGCGGCGGGTGATCGACGTCTCGGGCGACGGGCCCAATAACATGGGAGAGCCGGTCACGGCGGCGCGCGATGCGGTGCTGGCCCAAGCGATCACCATCAACGGCCTGCCCCTCATGACCCAAAGCGATGATCTGACCTCGCGCTGGAACATCCCCGATCTTGACGCCTATTACACCGCCTGCGTGATCGGCGGCACCGGGGCTTTCGTGGTGCCGGTCTACACCTGGACCGCCTTTGAGGATGCGGTGCGCCGCAAGCTGGTTCTTGAAATCGCAGGCCAGCCCGAACGGATCTATCGCGCTCAGACCCGCCGCTACAACTGCCTCATTGGCGAGGAGATCTGGGAGCGCAACCGCGACCTCTTTGCCTTCCCTTGACCCGGTCGCCACCGCCGGACCCGATGCGATGCCATTTCCCCTTTTCCCCTTTCCCCGCGCGACGTTGCCTGTCAAAACCGCGCTCATGACATCTGCGACGCTGACAATTGATCTGGGCGCTTTGGTGCGCAACTGGCAGGCGCTGGACGCACTGTCAGAGGGGGAAACCGGGGCCGTGGTGAAGGCCAACGGCTACGGCATCGGATCACCCGTTGCCGGGCGGGCCTTGGCGCGCGCGGGGGTGCGCAGCTTTTTCGTGGCCACGGCGAACGAAGGGGCCATCCTGCGTGCCGCTTTGGGTCAGGGCCCGACGATCTATGTCTTCTCGGGACATATGGTCGGGGACACGCGCCTTGTGGAGGAGGCTGCGCTGACCCCGCTGCTCAACTCCGTCGATCAGATGTTGCGCCATGTGGAGGCACTGCCGGGCGCGCCCTTTGGCATCCAGCTTGATACAGGGATGAACCGTCTGGGAATGGAGCCGCCGGAATGGTCTGCGGTGCGCGATATTGCCATCGCCCAGGGCCCGCAGTTGATCATGTCGCATCTGGCCTGCGCGGACGAGCCTGATCACCCGATGAATGCGCACCAACTCTCGGAATTTCACGCGATGACCGACGGGCTTGATGTGCCGCGCTCACTCGCGGCGACCGGCGGGACGCTGATGGGCGGAGCCTACCATTTCGACATGACCCGCCCCGGCGTGGGCCTTTATGGCGGGTTGCCGTTCGAGGGGGCCGCTCCTGTGGTCAACCTTGATCTGCCGGTCATTCAGGTGCGCGATGTCGCCAAGGGTGAGACCGTGGGCTACGGCAATGTTTGGCAGGCCCCGCGCGATGCACGCATTGCGACCCTGTCGGGCGGCTATGCCGATGGGCTGATCCGCGCGATGGGGGCGCAAGCGACCCTCTTTGCTGACGCCACCCCCTGCCCGGTTGTGGGCCGTGTGTCGATGGACCTGATCACCGCGGATGTGACCGATCTGGGGCATGACCCGGACACGCTGCAATTGCTCGGGGCGCGGCAAACCGTGGACATGGTGGCCGACGCCGCCGGCACCATCGGCTATGAAATCCTGACATCCCTTGGCCAGCGGTATCACCGGACCTACGCCGAATGAGGGTTCTGGCCGCGATTGGGCGCGCCGTGCTCGGGCTACTGGCCGCAATCGGGAGGGTCAGCCTGTTCGGCATCGCCACCTTGCGCCATGCGCTGACACCCCCCTTCTATCCGCGCGAGTTCGGGCTGGCCTTGCTCAACATCGGATGGCTGTCGCTGCCGGTGGTCGGGCTGACGGCGATCTTCACGGGGGGCGCGCTGGCGCTGCAAATCTACGCAGGCGGCGCGCGCTTCAACGCCGAAGCTGTCGTGCCACAGATCGTCGCCATCGGGATGGTGCGCGAATTGGGCCCCGTGCTTGTGGGGCTGATGATCGCGGCCCGCGTTACGTCCTCTATCGCCGCCGAAATCGCCACGATGAAGGTGACCGAGCAGATCGACGCGCTGGTGACCCTGTCCACACATCCCATGAAATACCTGATCGCACCGCGAGTCGTGGCCGCCACGCTGGTGGTGCCCTTGCTCGTAGGTGTCGGGGACGTGATCGGCATCTTTGGCGGCTATGCGGTGGCGACAGGTACGCTTGGCTTCAACGCCGCCGCCTATATCCAGAACACAGTGGATTTCCTGCAACTGCGCGACATCACCTCAAGCCTTGCCAAAGGGGCGGTCTTTGGCTGTATCGCGGCGTTGATGGGCTGCTATTTCGGCATGAATTCAGGGCGCGGTGCCCAGGGCGTGGGCCGCGCCACCAAGGGGTCGGTCGAGGCGGCCGCTGTGCTGATCCTGGCCGCCAACTTCGTCCTGACGGGGGTGTTCTTTTCGCTATGATCCAGCCCAGCCCCCCTGCTTCATCTCGCCAAACAAACTCAAATCCCGCCCTCACGAGGCGCGCACACCGATGATCACTCTCGACAACGTCCACAAAGCATTCGGCACCAACCACGTCCTGCAAGGCGTGAACCTGCACGTGGCCAAGGGCACATCCATGGTCATCATTGGCGGATCAGGCACGGGCAAATCGGTTGCCATTAAATCCGTGCTGGGGCTTGTGACACCTGATGCAGGCACAATCACCGTCGATGGCACCGACGTCACCCAAACCGACCGCGACGCGTTTCTGGCACGCTTCGGGATGCTGTTTCAGGGGGCCGCTCTCTTTGACTCCCTGCCCGTCTGGCAAAACGTCGCGTTCCGACTGCTGCGTGGCAGCCTTGCCAAACCGCGCACCGAGGCGCGCGACATCGCCATCGAAAAACTGCGACGGGTCGGGCTGACGCCGGATGTGGCGGATCGGCTTCCGGCGGAACTCTCGGGCGGCATGCAAAAGCGCGTCGGGCTGGCGCGCGCCATCGCCGCCGACCCCGAGATCATCTTTTTCGACGAACCCACCACAGGGCTCGACCCGATCATGGCTGGGGTCATCAACGACCTGATCCGCGAAATCGTGCGCGAAATGGGCGCGACCACCATGACAATCACCCACGATATGAGCAGCGTGCGCACAATTGCGGACCATGTGGCGATGCTGCATGCTGGCAAGATCCGCTGGACAGGCCCGGTCAGCGAGATGGACAGCGCAGGTGATCCCTATCTCGATCAATTCATCCATGGACGCGCCACAGGACCAATCGAGGCCGTCAGATAAAGGGACGGCGGGTGGGCGCATTTGGACCCCTCAGGGGCCAAACAGTCCCACACCGCCCCCATCAAGAGTAGATATGCACCGCTGGATCAACCTTTGCCTCCTTGTCCTGTTTCCGTTGTCGTGGTTTGCGCCGCTGATGCGCGCCGGTCTGTTGCCGCTGTTCAACCTCAAGGAAATCTCGGTCATCACAGGCTTGCAATCGCTGTGGAAAACCGATGTGATCCTCGCGCTGGTCGTGACCCTGTTTGCGTTGGTGGCTCCGCTGCTGAAAACCATCGGACTGGCACTGATCCACTGGAATCTGCTGAGCGTGCGCCTCACGCCTGTACTCACCATCCTCGGCAAGCTCGCCATGGCCGACATCTTCCTGATCGCGCTTTACATCACGTTGGCCAAGGGAATCGGCGTCGGGCGGCTTGAAACCGCATGGGGGCTTTACCTGTTCACCGCCTGTATCCTGACCTCGCTTTGGGTCAGTTGGCGCACGGATCAAGGCACAAATGCCCGCGCGATTGGTGAAAAATCGGACACAATCGCCTGATCCAAAGCCCTTTGTCGCCACTGCGCACGCAAAGTCACACAAATAATCGTTGCTGCACAGGGCCTTAGCCCTGTAAGCTGATCCAAGTCACGTCTTCTGGGGGGAAGGCTTATGGAAAAGTTACGATTTTTTGGTCAGGTTTTGACCGTCTTCATGCAGCGCATTTCGCTCATCCTGTTTGCAGCCCTTGCAGTGATTTTGCTGGTCAGCACCGGCCTTGCAGCCGCGGGCATCTGGCCTTGGGTGGACCTTGCAGTTCAGTGGAACGGGCAGAGTATCACGAATGCGGGCCTCTATGCTCAGGTCGGACTGACGGTTTTTGCGCTGACCTTGTGCTTCTTCCTGCCGTCCAACTGGCGCATCCTGCAACTTGAAACCTCGCATCGCCGCTTTGATATCAGCCTTGATGATGTGACGCGCGCCTATCATTTGGCCCACACGGCCGACCGGCAGGGCGCGTTCCGCATCAACGACGCGTTTGACGAGATGCGTGATCGGATGATGCATATGCGCGACCACCCCGATCTGGCCCAGCTGGAACCCGAGGTGCTGGAACTCGCCGCCAAGATGTCCCATGTCAGCCGCGATCTGGCCGAAGCGTTCTCGGATGACCGGGTCGAACGCGCGCGGTCCTTTATCAAGGAACGCCAATTCGAGGTGGACCGCTTCAACGAGCGCCTGGCCCATGCCACCGCGATCCAGTCCGAATTCTCGCTGTGGATCAACCGGATCGAGTTGGACGAGGCCGTCGCGCGCACCCAGATGGAGCGGTTGCTGGACGAATTGGAAACCATGTTGCCCGAATTGAACACGCCCAGTCCCAAACGGGTCACCAGCGCCAAGATCACAAAGCTGCCCACGCGGCTGGAACAGGGCGCGGAGTAGGGCCAAGAATAGGGCTTTACCCACCCGCCCCGCGCTGGCACACCCTCGGCCATGGCTAAAAACCCCATCTATTCCTGTTCGGCTTGCGGGTCGTCCTTTACCAAATGGTCCGGGCGCTGCGACGGATGCGGCGAATGGAACACCATCACCGAAGATGCAGGGCTGTCCACCGGTCCCGGTGCCAAGGCGCTTGGCGCAAAACGCGGCACGGGCGTCACCCTGACCGATTTGCGCGCCAAGGAAACGCCGCCCCCCCGCACCCAATCCCAAATGACCGAACTGGACCGCGTGTTGGGCGGTGGCCTTGTGCCCGCCTCGGCGATCCTCGTGGGCGGTGACCCCGGCATTGGCAAATCAACCCTGTTGCTTCAGGCGGCGGCGCATTTTGCCAAGGCGGGCATGAAGACGATCTATGTCAGCGGCGAAGAGGCCAGCGCGCAGGTCCGCATGCGCGCCCAACGTCTGGGGCTGGATGACGCACCCGTGCAACTGGCCGCCGACACCAACCTGCGCAACATCCTCACCACGCTTGAGGCCGAGGCGCCGGGCCTCGCCATCATCGACTCGATCCAGACCATGTGGCTCGATACCGTGGACAGCGCGCCGGGCTCCGTCAGCCAGGTCCGCGCAACGGCGCACGAGCTGACCACCTTCGCCAAGCGCAAGGGCATCAGCGTCGTGCTGGTCGGTCACGTCACCAAGGAGGGGCAGATCGCAGGCCCCCGCGTCGTCGAACACATGGTCGACACCGTCCTTTATTTCGAGGGCGAGCGCGGCCACCAGTTCCGTATCCTGCGCGCGGTCAAGAACCGCTTTGGACCCGCAGACGAGATCGGGGTGTTTGAAATGACCGGTGCGGGGCTGGCCGAGGTCACAAACCCCTCGGCCCTGTTCCTGTCCGAGCGCGGCACGCCGTCGCCCGGGTCGGTCGTCTTTGCGGGGATCGAAGGCACGCGGCCCGTCCTGTGCGAATTGCAGGCGCTCGTCGCGCCCTCGCCCCACTCGCAGGCGCGGCGCACAGTTGTGGGCTGGGATGGCGGGCGGCTTGCCATGATCCTCGCCGTGCTCGAAGCGCGCTGCGGCATCCCCTTTGCGGGCCTCGACGTCTACCTGAACGTCGCAGGTGGCATGAAAATCAACGAACCCGCCGCCGATCTGGCGGTCGCTGCGGCCCTGCTCAGTGCACGCGAGGATAGCGCGCTGCCCGCCGATACGGTGGTTTTCGGCGAAATCAGCCTGTCCGGAGCCCTGCGCCCGGCCCCCCAGACCGAAAATAGGTTGAAAGAAGCACAAAAACTTGGTTTCACCAGCGCAATCGCGCCAAAAGGGGGCAAAGCCCCGGGCGTTCAAGGCATGGCACTGAACCAGATGAGCGATCTGACAGGTTTTGTGGGCGAAGTGTTCGGCGCAGGATAGCGCCGACAAGGGCAGTAAGAAGGACAAGGACCATGGAAGGGTTCACTATCATTGACGGCGGAGTCGCCGTGGTCATTATCCTGTCGGCCCTTCTGGCCTATGGGCGCGGCATCGTGCGCGAGGCGATGGCCATCGCCGGCTGGATCGCCGCAGCCATTCTCGCCTTTCTGTTCGCGCCCCGGGTCGAACCGCTGGTGCGCGAAATCCCGGTCGTAGGCGAATTCATTGCCGACAGTTGCGAGCTGAGCATTATCGGGGCCTTCGCGCTCGTCTTTGCCCTGGCGCTGATCGTGGTATCGCTGTTCACCCCGCTGTTTTCGTCCCTCGTCCAACGATCGGCCCTTGGCGGACTTGATCAGGGGCTTGGGTTCCTGTTCGGCGTGGCCCGCGGCATTCTGCTGGTCGCAATTGCGTTCTTTGTCTACGACACCGTGATCACCGGTCAGGAATTCACAATTGTGGACGAAAGCCGGTCTGCGGCAGTCTTTGGCCGCTTTACCGGCCAGATCGAGGATCAGAACCCCGAACAGGCGCTTGGCTGGATCACGACCCAATACGAAACGCTTGTGGGCAATTGCGGCGGGTAAGGACGCGGCCCGTATCGGTGCGGCAACACCAGAAGCAAAGTCATCGCCCAAAGAGGTGATCGCGTCGTGACAGTGCGGGCCCCGCTTGGTACACCCCGCACCAACCTGCACTGGATTCGGAGCTGCCCCTTGTCCGATTTTGACGCTGACGCGCTGATGCCCCCTGCCCATCCCTTCGATGATGACAAATTGAAAGAAGAGTGCGGGATCTTTGGCGTCCTTGGCACCATGGATGCAGCAAACTTTGTGGCCCTCGGCCTGCACGCCCTGCAACACCGGGGACAGGAAGCGGGCGGGATCGTTTCATATGACCCCGATCACGGTTTCAATTCGGCCCGCCGCTTTGGCTATGTGCGCGACAATTTCACCTCGCAAAAGGTGATGGAGACGCTGCCCGGTGCCCTGTCCATTGGGCACGTGCGCTATTCCACCGCTGGCTCCAAAGGGCAGACCGCGATCCGCGACGTGCAGCCATTTTTCGGTGAGTTCGCCATGGGGGGCGCGGCCATCGCGCACAATGGCAACATCACAAATGCCGACGCGCTGCGCCGCGAGCTGATCGAGCGCGGCTCGATCTTTCAGTCCTCGTCTGACAGCGAGTGCATCATTCACCTCATGGCGCGGTCCCTGCAACGCAACATCCCGGAACGGATGGAAGATGCGCTGCGCCGGGTAGAGGGCGCGTTTTCCGTGGTGGCCATGACCCGCACCAAACTGATCGGCGTGCGCGACCCGCTTGGCGTGCGCCCGCTGGTGCTGGGCAAGCTGGAAACGGGCTATGTGCTCAGCTCGGAAACCTGTGCGCTGGATATCATCGGTGCCGAGTTCGTCCGCGAGATCGAACCCGGCGAGATGGTCGTGATCACCGAACAGGGCATTGAAAGCCGCCACCCCTTCCGGCCCAAAAAGTCGCGCTTCTGCATTTTTGAACATGTCTATTTCAGCCGCCCTGACAGCATCCTCGGGGGCCGCTCGGTTTACGAGACGCGTGAAAACATCGGGCGCGAACTGGCCAAGGAGGCCCCGGTCGAGGCTGATCTGGTCTGCCCAGTCCCTGACTCCGGCACACCCGCCGCCATCGGTTA
This sequence comes from uncultured Tateyamaria sp., assembly GCF_947494755.1. Lineage (GTDB taxonomy): Bacteria > Pseudomonadota > Alphaproteobacteria > Rhodobacterales > Rhodobacteraceae > Tateyamaria. The sequence continues at coordinate 142,560 of NZ_CANLVZ010000001.1, read as the reverse complement.
TTCGATGGAATCGGGCATCCCTTATGCGATGGGGATCATCCGCAATCAGTATATGGGCCGCACCTTCATCGAACCGTCCGAGAGCATCCGCAACATGGGTGTGCGTCTCAAGCTGAACGTCAATCGCGCGCTCATCAGGGGCAAGCGCGTAATTCTCGTGGATGACAGCGTGGTGCGCGGCACGACCTCGCGCAAGATCAAGGAAATGATTCTGGATGCGGGCGCGGCCGAGGTCCATTTCCGCATTGCCTCACCACCGACAGCTTGGCCCTGTTTTTATGGCGTGGACACACCGCAGCGCGAAAAGCTGCTGGCCGCGACCATGTCCGAGGCCGAAATGACCCAGCATCTTGGCGTCGACAGCCTGAAGTTCATCTCGCTCGACGGGCTTTATCGCGCAGTGGGCGAGGCAAAGGGGCGCGACGCCTCAAGCCCGCAATATTGCGATGCGTGTTTCTCGGGCGAATACCCGGTCGAGCCTGCGGACATGATCGAAAAAGGGTTCGAGATGAAAGCGGCGGAATAGGGCCGCATGTCGATCAAAGGTCCGGCCATCGCGACTGCCATCCTCGTCGCAGGGGTGTGGTTGTGGTCGGTTGGTCTTGCAATGATCGAAGCCTACGCACCCCATTCGACCTGGCGCAGCACCCTGACAGGCAAACCCGTCGCAGCGATCTATCTTGAGAAAACCTGGGGGGTCGCCCTGTCGGATGGATCGGACAAGATGTTTGCGCCCTGGGCCGCGCTTTTTGACACCAGCGGTGCCATCCGGGACGACACGCCCGTGGTGGATCAGGCCGAGGCGTTCCTGATCTTTGTCGACGGCGCGGCCCCCATTACAGACCCGCACCTTGAAACGCTTGATGTCTGGGATGATATCGCCGCGCTCGGGGCGCAAGGCGTATCCATCACCCAAAGCATGCAGTGGGGTCTTTATGGGTCATGGCCGTTTCTCTACCCCAAGCGGCGCAATGTGGTGATTGTGGATGCCCAGATTGCCCTGCAAGACATTGACCGTGCGTGCCACCCCGAAATCCTGACGGCATGGACGGCCCCGGGTTCGGCCAATATCGCGACACTGCGCGCCCGCTGCACCACCACGCCTGCTGCCGATACTTGACAGGACAGCGGGCTAGCGTGCGACCATGACCCACATGCACTCCGATCAACTGACCCTCATCGCTGGATGGCCGGGCGCCGCGCAGCACCGCTTTGGCCAGATGCGCGCGCTGTTTCTTGATGTGGCAGCGCAGGCTGACATTGGCCCGCTTGATGAGTCGCTGAAATGGGCACAGCCCGCGTGGCGGCCCCGAAAGCCGCGCATCGGGTCCACGCTGCGGCTGAACTGGTCGCCCAGCGTCCCAGACCGCCTGATCACTTACGTGGATTGCAAGACCGATCTGGCCGGTCAGATGGCTACGCGGTTTCCGGGCGCGTTTCACAATGACGGGCGGCGCAGTCTGGGGTTTGATCTGGACACGGACCTGCCCACGAACGCCCTCTGGCAACTTGCGCACCTCACCTTCACCTACCATTTGACGAAACGTCAGGCTGTGTAGGCATCCTTGCGCCGACTGCCCAAACGTCATCGGCAAAGCCGCGCCTAAATCACGGAGAATCAGATTTTCGTTCCAAAACCCGCGTGATAGCGCCCGCCTCGAACGACGACGATCCGAGGTTTTCATGCGCGATACAACCAACGCCACCACCGCGACCGCAGCCACCCAAAGCAACGCCCTGCCCCTGCGCCAGATGCATCTGATCGGGATCATGGGCCCGGCAGAGGCGCGGCGTGCCCTTATGCGCTCCGCCAACGGGGACATCGTGCATGTGAGCGTCGGAACCAAGCTGCGCCAAGGCACGGTTGTCGCGATTTCGGACAGCGCGGTGATCCTCGGCACGCGGACCGGAACGCGCCAGTTCGAAATGCCTCGGGATACGGCGGGAGCCAGCGCCGCTTGACGCCTTGGCCCGCACAGGGCAAGACGCGTGCATGACCAAAACCGCTCTTATCACGGGTGCATCGCGGGGCCTCGGGGCCGCGTTGGCACTGGCGCTTGCCCCCACACATCACATCATCGCGGTGGCCAAGACCACCGGGGCTCTTGAGGAGTTGGACGACCAGATCAAGGCGCTTGGCGGCGCGGCGACGCTTGCGCCCATGGACATCACCAATGAGGCGGCGATGCAGACGCTGTGCCGTGGGATTTATGACCGATGGGGCAGCCTCGATCTCTGGGTTCACGCCGCCATCCACGCCGCGCCCCTTGCACCAGCGGGCATGATCGACGCCAAGGATTTGGCCAAGTCAGTGAATGCCAACATGACGGCCACCGGAACGCTGATCACCTACATGGCCCCGCTTTTGGGCACGGACGGGGCCGCACTGTTCTTTGATGACACGACGTCGGGCGCGCCGTTTTATGGCAGCTACGGGGCCACCAAGGCGGCCCAGATCGCGCTGGCGCGCAGTTGGCAGGCCGAAACGGTCAAAACCGGGCCGCGCATTCACATCGCGACACCGCATCCCATGCCCACAGCCACCCGCGCGCGCTTTCACCCGGGCGAAGACCGCGCGGCCCTGACCGACCCCAAAATCGAAGCGGACCGCATTCTGGCGGAATTCAACGGTTGATCACGCCGCGCAAGCGTGGCCCAATGGGGCATGTTGCGACTTCTGCCCCGGTTTGATCGCCCCCGCAGCGCTGCCCAATCAGGCGCGTTGCAGGCGATCTATGATGCCGCCGCCACCGGCTGGCAGGACGGGATCTCCAGACTCGGGTTCATCGACGCCTACGCCCAGTTGATGCGCAGCGCCCCATCGCCCACCACGCCCCCGACGGTGCTGGATGTGGGCACAGGCACCGGCGCATTTGCGCAGGCCTGGATCGACGCACATGGCACACCCGCCGCACTCGCCCTGACAGATATCTCGCCTGCCATGTTGCAGGTTGCCGCCACCAGATTACCGGTGACACAAGCGCTCGCCATTGGGGTGGGCGACGAGGTGGCACATCTGCCGCCCCAGGACATCGTGCTGTGCGCCCATGTCATTGAACATCTCGACGACCCCCATGCAGCCCTTGCGTGGCTGCGCGACCAATTGCGCCCGGGCGGTACGCTGATCATGGCAATCTCCAAACCGCACTGGTGTACGGCGCTGGTGCGCTGGCGGTGGGGCAACGCGGCTTATACACCCGATCAGGCCCACGCCATGCTCACGGCCGCCGGGTTCACCGCGATCACAGCGCGCGCCTTTACGGGCGGGCCGCCCTCGCGGGTCTCTCATGGCTATATCGCGCAGCGGGCGTAACCTGCACGCAACGCTCGCTCCCCTCTGTTCCAAAAAAGTTCACGCGAGGGGTTGGCGCAGTTGCCCAGCACACCGCCGCTGCCCTACTAAGGACCAAAGGGGCAGCACATGCGCATTCTCATCACAAATGACGACGGTATTTCAGCGCCCGGGCTCGCCGTGTTGGACAAGATCGCGCACGACCTTGCTGGCCCCGATGGCGCCGTGTGGACCGTCGCGCCCGCCTTTGAGCAGTCTGGCGTCGGCCACTGCATCAGCTACGCCCACCCCTTCATGATCCAGAAGATCGGGCCAAACAGGTTCGCGGTCGAGGGCAGCCCCGCCGATTGCGTGCTGGCCGGATTGCACCAAGTGCTCGACACGCCGCCTGACCTGATCCTTTCGGGAGTGAACCGCGGCAACAACTCTGCGGAAAACGCGCTTTATTCCGGCACGCTCGGGGCGGCCATCGAAGGGGCGCTGCAAGGGGTGCTGTCCATTGGGCTGTCGCAATATTTCGGGCCCGCAAACCGTGAGCTAGACGACCCGTTCGAGGCCTCCGCCGCCCATGGCAAAGAGGTGGTTGAGCGGATTATCGCCGCCACGCCATTGGTCCAGCCCGGCTACCAATTGTTCTACAACGTAAACGTGCCCCCGGTCGCGGCGGCAGATGTGAAGGGGATCAAGCTGGTGCCCCAAGGGCTGCGCCCCGGCACAGGCTTTCACACCGAGGCGACGACCTCGCCCACAGGGCGCGACTATCTCTGGATCAAGGGTGGCAACCAACAGGTTCACACCGCGCCGGGCACCGACGCCGAGGTGAACCTTGATGGCTATGTCTCGGTCACGCCGATGCGCGCGGATCTGACGGCCCACGACATGCTCACCGAACTGCCCGGCATCGCCACATGAGCGAAGACGACCTCGCAACACGCAAGATGCAGTTCCTCTATGCGCTGCGCTCGCGCGGGGTGACGGACAAACGTGTACTCGGCGCAATGGAAGAAATTGACCGCGGCCCCTTTGTGCGTGGGCTTTTCGCGGATCGCGCCTATGAGGATATGCCGCTGCCGATTTCGTGCGGGCAGACGATCAGCCAACCCTCGGTTGTGGGGTTGATGACCCAAGCGCTACAGATCACACCGCGCGACAAAGTGCTCGAGGTCGGGACCGGCTCGGGCTATCAGGCCGCGATCCTCGCCAAACTGGCGCGTCGGGTTTACACCATCGACCGGCATCGCCGCCTCGTGCGCGAGGCGCGCGACATCTTCGAAAACCTTGATTTGCACACGATCACCGCCATCACCGGCGACGGCTCACACGGGCTGCCCGATCAGGCGCCCTTTGATCGGATCATCGTCACAGCTGCCGCCGAAGACCCCCCCGGCCCCCTGCTAGCGCAGTTGAAAGAGGGCGGGATCATGGTGCTGCCCGTGGGTCAGTCGGACGCCGTGCAAAGCCTGATCCGGGTCCACAAGACCGCCACGGGGCTTGAGTATGACGAATTGCGCGATGTGCGCTTTGTCCCGCTGCTCGAGGGCTTGGGCAAAGATTAAAACTGGTGTAGAACAGGGCCAAACCGGTAACGCCCCCGCCTACGAGGGGCCCGGCAGAGGACGATGCAGATGACCCGATATTTCCCCGCACGCCGTGGCGCGCTGTTGATGGCTACCTGTGGGGGGCTTGCGCTGCTGGCCGCCTGCGACACACCACTGGATTTCGACCTGCGCGGCCCCGAGGGCGGGTTCAATACCCGCGAGGCGGTGCGCAATGCGACGACGTCGCGGCCGCAGGCGGATGATCGGGGCGTGATCTCCTATCCGAACTACCAAGTGGCGGTGGCGCGGCGCGGGGACACGCTGACGGATGTGGCAAACCGGGTGGGCCTGCCCCCGGCCGAGCTTGGGCGGTTCAACGGGGTCGCCCCAGACGTGCCACTGCGCGCCGGCGAAGTGATCGCCCTGCCCCGTCGCGTCAGTGAACCCTCGCCTGCGACGGGGGCCATCGGCACCGGTCCGATCCAGCCGGGCAGCGTGGATGTGACGACGCTTGCCGGGTCTGCCATCGACAATGCGGCCCCCACCCCTGCGGCCCCCGGCGTGTCGACAACACCCCTGCCCCAGACGGGTCAAGAGCCGATCCGCCACCGGGTCGAACGGGGCGAGACCGCCTTTACCATTGCGCGTCTTTATCAAGTGCCCGCCAAATCACTGGCCGAGTGGAACGGGCTTGGGGCCGACTTTGCCGTGCGCGAAGGACAGTTCCTGTTGATCCCCGTCGCCCGTACGAACGCCCCGGCGCGCGACAGCGCCACGACGCCGCCCGGCAGCGGCTCACCCACGCCTTTGCCTCCAAGTGCGGCGCGCCCCCTGCCCGAAGATGACACGGCCAATCCGCCCGCCGCCACACCAGACCCGGCCAAACCTGTGGCCGATGTTGGCACGACAACCGCACCTGCGCAGACCTCGGACATGGCATTTCCGGTACAGGGCAGCATCATCCGCGACTACGCCAAGGGCCGCAACGAGGGCATCGACATCAAGGCCGCGCCCGGCACAGCCGTCAAGGCGGCCACTGACGGCACCGTGGCAGCAATCACCAAAAGCGCAGAGGGCGTCCCCATCGTCGTGGTCCGCCACCCGGGCAATCTGCTGACCGTCTATGCCAATGTGGCGGATGTGAGCGTGGCCAAAGGCGATCCCGTCAAACGCGGCCAATCCATCGCCAAATTGCGGGCCAATGATGCAGACGCATATGTGCATTTCGAGGTCCGCGACGGCTTTGACAGCGTGGACCCAGGCCCCTACCTCGAATAAGGCCACGCGGTGGCAACTGTGGCTGGATGCCTACTCTGACGTGCAAACCCGCCCCATTTGCCTTAAAATGACCTTTGATTTAACTCAAACGGCACCGTATGACCCCATTCACGCCCCGTTGCGCATTCAGAAACAATCCGACGAAAGAGTTTGGATTGGTTTCTCGTTATGGCCGTTTTTTACGCCTACACCTTTGCCCTGAGGGGCACGCAGACCACGATTGACGGCGCGCCCGTCAACTACGCCTTTGCGCCCAACGGCACATGGCGTTACTCGGGAAATACCACCTATTTCGTCGTCGAAGAGAACGATGGCGCGACCGTGTTCAACGGAGATGGCGACGTCAATGAGTTCGTCGATCCCAACGAGCGCTTTGGCGGTGCGTGGGAACAGACCGCGATGGTCGACGGGGTCGAGCGGCAGATCATCTGGGACTACACGTTCGAGGTTACAGATGGCACGACCACATGGCGCATCGGCGTCATCGACGTGGACCTCAACGATGACAACGACGTGCAGGACGCGGGCGAGAACGGGTACTTTCTGGTCTTTCCCGATGGCATGCCGCCCCCAAACACCGACCTCACCACCGGGGCGATCGTCGAAAACGACGACAGCACACCTCATCTTGACCTTGGGGCGCAGGTGGTCTGCTTTACCACCGGCACATGTATCGAAACGCCCCATGGGCCAGTGCGGATCGAGGATCTTGCGCCCGGCGATCTGGTGTTGACCGCATCCGATGGTGCCCGCCCTATTCTGTGGACGGGCAGCACCACCGTGGTCGCCGACGACGCCCTTGCCCCCATCGTCATCTCCGCCGGTACGCTTGGAAATGACCGCGATCTGGTTGTCTCTCCGCAGCACGCGATCTTGTTGGAAGACTGGCGGGCCGAGCTGTTTTATGGCCAGGATCAGGTGCTTGTGCGCGCGGTCGATCTGCTGAACATGGACGGCGTCTATCGCAAGGTCGGCGGTCGGGTCACCTATTGCCACATGCTTCTGGATCGGCATCAGGTGGTGCAGGCCCATGGCATCTGGAGCGAGACACTGTATCCCGGTGCCGTGGCCATGGGGGCCGTCAACGACGCAGCCCGCGCCGAAATAGAACGCCTGTTCCCCGATATCGGGACATATGGGCAGATGGTTGCGCCTTGTTTGCGCGGGTATGAGGCAAAGCTGCTGGCCGCCTAAAGCGGCACGCCACGTCGCCCTGCCAGATCGCAGAAATACTGCCACGCCACGCGCCCCGACCGGGACCCGCGCGTGGCTTGCCACTCAATCGCCTCGGCCCAGAGCGTGTCGTCGTCAATCTCGATCCCGTAAGCGGCGCAGTAGCCCCGGATCATCGCCAGATACTGGTCCTGATCACAGGCGTGAAAGCCCAGCCACAGCCCAAAGCGATCCGACAGCGACACCTTCTCCTCAACCGCTTCGGAGGGGTTGATGGCACTGCCTCGCTCGTTCTCGATCATGTCGCGCGGCATCAGGTGGCGCCGGTTCGAGGTGGCATACAGGATCACGTTGTCAGGCCGTCCTTCGATCCCGCCATCCAGCACCGCCTTGAGGGATTTGTAATGCTGGTCGTCGTGGCTGAAGGACAGATCATCGCAATAGAGGATGAACCGCGCGTCCTTGCCCTCGCGCAGCACGTTCAGCAGGCGGCCCACGCTCGGCAGGTCCTCGCGGTGCAGTTCAACGATCTTAAGCGTCGGACATTCCGCTTCAAGCGCGCCGTGTACCGCTTTGACAAGGCTGGATTTTCCCATGCCCCGAGATCCCCAGAGCAATGCGTTATTTGCAGGCAGCCCCTTGGCGAACTGGCGGGTGTTGGCCAGCAACGTGTCGCGCGACCGGTCGATCCCCACCAGCAGATCAAGCGGTATGCGGGCCACATCCGGCACCGGCACCAAGCGGTCGGGACCTGTTTGCCAGACAAAGGCGCGCGCGGCCTCAAAGTCAGGCGCTGGCATCGGCGCCGGGGCCATCCGCTCAAGCGCGGCGGCGATGCGGTCCATCGGGTCGTCGATCACTTGGGCGCGTCCTCGGGCAGATCGCCCAGATCGTCTTCATCCTCATCGTCGAAATATCCTTCGGCGCGCAGCTTGGCGTCGCGCTTTTTCTCGACGCTGCGCACAAGGAAGATCGAAATCTCGTAGAGGCCATAAACCACGGTGAACAGGATGCCTTGGGTGATGACATCGGGCGGTGTGACAAGTGCGGCCAGCACCAGAATGCCGACCATCGCGTATTTGCGCACGTTGCCGAGGCCCTCCGAGCTGACCAAGCCAGCTTTACCCATCAGCGTCAGCAAGACCGGCAATTGGAAGCACAAGCCAAAGGCCATGATGAATTTCAGTGTAATATCAAGGCTTTCATTGACCTTCCCAAAGAAGGTGATGCGAATGCCATCCTCCGTCACAGGCGGAACGCCAGTGATTTCCGACAAGCCGCCATCGGGGGGCAGCGGGGTCGCGCCGGTGCCCACAAACCCACCCATGATGTCAGCAATAATCGACGGCACATCCGCAAAGCCGAGGAAAAAGGCCATCGCCAGCGGCGTCACCACGAAATGCGCAAACGACGCGCCAAGGCAGAACATCACCGGCGAGGCGATCAGGAATGGCAAGAAGGCGTTCTTTTCCTGCCGATAGAGGCCCGGCGCCACAAAGCGCCACATCTGAAAGCCGATGACCGGAAAGGCGAGTGCAAAGCCGAACACCATCGAAATGCGAAAAAGCGTGAACAGGTATTCCTGAGGGCTTGTATATTGCATCGTGGGCGAAGGATCACCCAACTCGCGCAGCGTCGCCTCAATCGGTTCGAGCAGGAATTGCAGGATCGGCTCGGCCACGGTGAAGGCCAGCACGATGCCAACGATGAACGCCATGACCGAGCGGATCAGCCGGGTGCGCAGCTCCGCCAGATGCTCGATCAGGGGGGCCGTGGAGTCGTCGACGTCTTGGGTATCGCTCATGGCTCAGGTGTCTTTCGCAGGGTCTGCGGCGGGGGGCGCGGCGGCCTCCAGCTCTTCGGCCTTCTTGAGGGCGGCTGCGGCTTCCTTGGCCTTCCGCTCGGCCTGCGCACGGGCAGTGGCGGCCTGGATTTTACGCGCATTTTCAGCACGTTCCGCGGCCATCTTGCCTGTCTCGCTTTCAGGATCGAGATTGCTAAGCGAGGACGTCACATCGCGCGCCGCCTCCTTGACTCCGTCCATCGCCGAGCCAACCGGGTTCGTCGCTGTCTTGATCGTTTTTTGCAGATCGCGCACGCCGGATTCGTCCGCCGCCTGGTTCATGGCTGACGAAAACTCGCGCGCCATGCCCCGCGCCTTGCCCACGAACCGGCCCACCTGTCGGAACACCATCGGCAGGTCCTTGGGCCCGATCACGATCAACGCGACGATCCCGATGACCAACAACTCGGTCCAGCCGAGGTCAAGCATCTGTTAAACCTTGTCTTTTTCGACGTTCAGGTCTGTTTTGGGGTGCGTGCCCATGTCCGTGGGCTGAGGCGTGATATCCTTGGCCTCTTCGACCTTGGCCGCGTCCAGCTCGTCATTGCCTTCACTCACACCCTTTTTGAAGCTGGTGATGCCTTTGCCGACTTCACCCATCAGGCTCGAAATCTTGCCACGGCCAAACAGCACCAGTACCACAACCGCAATCAGCAGCAGGCCCGGCAGTCCAATATTGTTCAACATGAGATGTTCTCCATTTTCGCGCAGCACAGATGCCGCCAGTCGCGCACCGTTCTAGGGCCAAGAGCTGCGCGCGCAAACCCATTGCGACCGGCAAAGCGCGCGAAACCCGCGCGACGGTCCACAAATTTGCGCTGGCCTGCATCCAACTGACAGGTTAGTGTCAGTTGGACCCTGCCATAACCCACCCCATCGCAACTTTGATGAGGGATATCTCAATGACCACCACCGCCGAAATCGTGACCTTCCGCCTGAAACCGGATGCTGACGCCGCAGCCTTTGTCCAGGCGGCCCAAGGGCTGATGCCGTTCCTCACCGGGACCGGCGACATGATCGCCCGCACGCTCAGCGTGGATGAGGACGGTCTGTGGACCGACCACATCACATGGACCAGCCGGACTGCCGCTGATGCCGCCGCGAAGGCCATGTTCGAACGCCCCGAGGCGGGTCCGTTCATGGCGTTGATTGAGCCTGCGGACATGGTGATGCGCCACGCAGTTGTTCACTTGCACCCGGACTGACATGCGCCGCACCGACCGCCTGTTCGACATCATTCAGATCCTGCGTGACGGGCAGTTGCACCGTGCGCAGGACATGGCGGACGCGCTTGAGGTGTCGGTGCGCACGATTTATCGCGATATGGACACGCTTGTGGCCTCCGGCGTGCCCGTACAGGGCGAACGCGGCGTTGGCTATATGATCACCGAAGCGATCAGCCTGCCCCCGCTGACGTTGACGGCCCATGAACTCGAGGCCCTCAACCTCGGCATGGCGATCGTTGCGCAAGCAGCGGATGACGATCTGAAAGCGGCCGCCGGTAGCCTCGCCGACAAAATCGACGCAGTGCTGCCGGAACGCACCGTGGCCGAGGCCGATAAATGGAAATTCGCGGTCTATCCGTTTGCCGATGCAGTGCGCGGCTTTGCCCAGATGCCGACACTGCGGGCGGCCATCCGCGCGCGCCAAAAGCTGCGCCTCACCTATCACTCCAAAGGCGACCGGATCACCCCACGCACCATTCGCCCGCTGCATATGGAATATTGGGGACGGGTCTGGACACTCACATCATGGTGCGAATTACGCAAAGATTTCCGTGTGTTCCGGGTCGATCTCATTCAATCGGCCGAAGCGTTGCCGCAGATGTTCGTGGATGAACCCGGCAAGCGGCTGAGCGACTACGATCCGAATTTGTAACCCGCCACCGGGGTCGGCGGGCGGGCGTCTTTGTGCCTGCAAACAGAGCCGCACGACGATCAGCGGACAGGCAGGAAAACCTCTAGCGCAGCCACAGCCATTACATGTACTTCGCCTGCCACAGGCACATCCAAGCCGCCCTTTTCCACGACAACCTCGACCGATCCATAAGGCAAGAGCCCGGCAATCACCGCCACATCGACCACCTCGGGGCGCCGCACACCGATATGAACGACCACCCGCATGGTATCGCGCTCCACATCCAGCGTGCCAAAGATCGGCAGGGACGCGCCCTGCAAGGCCTGCTCGACCGCGCGCCGCGCCGCTTTGGTGTCGTCGCGCCCATGCAGATCAACGCCTTGGGCCATCTCAATGATCAACCGCTGCTCACTCATGCCGCACCCTCCACCGACACGATCAACGCCGCCTGCGCCATTACCGTCGGATTGCCGGCGCCGTCTGGGCGCACCACGTCCAGCCCGCCCTTCTCCACCACAAAAGAGGTGGACCCGTAGGGAAACACCTCAGCCAGAACGGACACATCCACCCGATCGGGCTGCGCGCATCCAATGCGCACTTCAATCACCATGTCCTCTTTGGACACGCCCATATATTCGGCCAGGTTGATCGAATTGCGCCACAAGGCAGCCCGCACCGCACGCGCAGCGGCTTCGGTATAGCTTCCTCGCCGGAGCGATGTTCCAAGCCCAAATTCCACGATCATTGGTCCACTCATGGGCCCTCTCCACTCTCAAAAACAAAGCATTTGTCGCGACGGATGCGCAGCCACATCACCGTATCCGCAGGAGGCAGGAACACACCCGGCACGGTGGATTTGATGATCGCGCCGGTGTCGTCCATGCGGAATTCGATCAGGCTTTCGTTGCCCATGAACCGCGCACGGATCACGTGCGCGCGTGCCGCAGTCCCTTCGGTCGGAGTGGGTCCGGGGCCGACACCTGCGCGGTCAAAGTCGATCTTGACGTGTTGGGGGCGAAACACGATGTCCACCGGCGTTCCATCCGACACACCAGGGGCCAGAAAGCGGCCAAATGGGGTCATCGCCAACGCGCCCTCAACCACCGACCGCAATCGATTGGCATCACTGAAAAACGCGACCGAGGCACGATCCACGGGCCGGGTGTAGACATTATAGGGCGCACCGCGCTGCACAATCACACCGTCGCGCATCAGCGCAATCTCGTCCGCCATGCGCATCGCCTCGTCCGGTTCATGCGTGACCAGCAAGACGCCCGTGTCCTCTTCCTTGAGGATGGCGAGCGTCTCATCGCGAATGTCGTCGCGCAGGCGATTATCAAGCCCCGAAAACGGCTCGTCCATCAACATGATCCGGGGACGTGGCGCAAGCGCACGGGCCAGCGCGATGCGCTGCTGCTCGCCCCCCGACAGTTGGTGTGGATAGGCGTCGATAAAGCGCGACATGCGCACCCTGTCGAGCATCTCCTCGACCCGGGCGCGTTTTTCGGCCTTCGATCCGCTCAGCCCATAGGCGACGTTGCCCGCCACGCTCAGATGCGGGAACAATGCGAAGTCCTGAAACATCAGTCCGATCTCGCGCCGTTCGGGCGGAACGCGGAACTTCGTGTCGCAGATCAACGCGCCATCGACATAGATCTCGCCCGAATCCTGCATCTCGACCCCGGCAATCATGCGCAGTGTTGTGGACTTGCCGCATCCCGACGGGCCCAACAAACACGTCACCTGCCCGGGCTGGATGATCAGGCTGACGCCATCCACCACCCGGCGGCCCCCGAAACTGCGGACCAGATTGCGAATTTCAAGCCGAGGCGCAGTCACGTCACGTCAATTCCCGATCAAAACAGTCGGGAGGTATCAGGCACGGCGCGCGCCCGCAAGCACTGCCGCAAAGCCGACGACAAGGACCACACCGCAAATCACCAGCAACTGCTCGTATTTGTGCCCTTCGGGCAGCAGCGCGGCAACGCTTGGCCAGCCCCGCGCGAAGTATGCAAATGCCCCCAGGATCGCTGCCGCGAACGCCACTCCATAAGACCAGACCGGCACCGCCCGCCCCATCACGAGCCCCACGATCAGCACGGGCGTCAGAAACATGGAGGCCGTCCCACTCACCGCCACCGCATCAAACAGCGTCGCATTGCCCCAAAGCGTCAGCGCCGCCCCGAGGGCCATGAACACGCCCATCACAGCGCGCCCTCCAGCCAGTGAGCGGGGTGCAAGGCGCAGTTCTTCGACCACCAACCGCGCAGCCGAGGCCAGCGCCGAATCCAGCGTGGACATGGCCGAGACCAGCAATGAGATCATCAGCAGTGCAAAGACCCATGGCGGGAACATCCCCGCCCACGTGCCGATCAATTCAGCCTCATAGTCTGCGCCCGCAAGGCTGGCCTGTATCCCGAAAAATCCAAAGCCGATGATACACAGCGTCGACAGCCAGAACGCATGCACAAACGACCGACGCGTCGTGGCCTCATCCGCCAGAAACCCGCGATCCATCATCACCGGATCATGGGCCGGATAGGAAAACACCTGCAACAGCGCGACCACCAGCAGCACCCAGCCGTTATAGGCCCCCGCCGTGCCCGGCGCGCTCAGCACCGCGCCCCAAGAGAAACCGGGGCTGAGGATCAGGAATGCGAAAGCGACGACAAAGACGATCAGAAACACCGCCATCTGTACGACATCGGTGCGCAAGGCCGCACTCAGGCCACCCCATGCCGCGTAGGCGAGACCGACAATGGACACCAGAACGATGGCGTAGGTCGCACTGCCCGCGATCACCGCACCTGCGATCAGGCCCACAACCAGCAGATTGGCAAAGACTTCAGACAACAAGCGCAGCCCGATCACCACATTATACGTGCCCGTCCCGACCGCGCCAAAACGCGTGCCCAACCAGTCCTGCACCGACCCTGCCCCACCCGTGCGCAAGCGCGACACGATGAAACCGCCAGTCAGGAAACTGCCGTAATAGGCCGCGTAGGCGAGCGTGCCGGCAATCCCGTAGAAGTAGCCCAGAATGGCCGCGTTCATCAGGCTGCGCGCGAAAATCCATGTGGTCACCTGGCTGAGGACCAGCACCCACAATCCCGGTGCCTGCGTGCCGACACGGCCCACGAAAAAGCCTTCGACCGTCGCGCGGCGGGGTGCGGCCAACACACTGAGGACAATCAGGAATACAAAGCTGGCGATCAGAATGACAGGGGACATCGGCTTGCTTTCAAAATGCGTCCCGCGCGAATTAGCAGGGCGCGCAGGCGCACACCATAAGCAGCACATAAACGTGATTGGGTCGGTGGGTGGGCGTCTTTAGAGCAGTGCTCAAAACAGACCAGCCGCCGACCGGGCGCATCAGGTGATCTCAAACGCCGCCTCGGCCCGGTCCACGCCGTTCACCTGCAAAATCACCGTATGCGCACCGGGATAAAGCGCAAATGTGGTCGCGTTGGCCTTAAGTTTATGGACCTTGCGCAAGACAAGCGGCTTGCCAGGCGCGACCTTGCCCACCTTCAGCTTGAACACCTTCTCTCCCGTCTTGCCGCCGGGGCGGGCAAAGCGGATGCGGTAGTCCACCAGCACAGGGGCCGGTTCGGATGCGGTGATCGTGACCTCAAAGTCCAGCGGATCTCCCAACGCAATCACAGGTGTCGCGACCTCAAGGGCGACATCTACAGCGACATCACCCGCATAGCCCAGCATTTCCATCGCGCCGGGGTGCCCATCCTTGATCAGTGTGCGCAAGGCATGACGCCGCATCCAGTCCAGCTCCTTCGGGGATTGCGTGCCTGCTTTTTCCCATCCGCTCAGCCGGTCCAGCACCGCGGCGGGATCGTCTTTGGCCACATCATTCAGATGGTTCGCCACGGATCGCGTGACAAAGCGGGTCTGATCCCCATGCAGCGCATCCAGCAGCGGCAGGGTCTGCGCCCCGCCCACCTCGACCTTGCGCGCCCAAGGCAGTTTGGGCCTTGTGCCTTCGCTGACCAATCGGCGCACATGATAGTTTTCGTCCTGCGCCCAGAGCGCCAGCCGCGCCAAGGTCTCATCCGGCCAGCGGTTCAGGAAGGGACGAATATAGAACTCCATCGAAAACCGTTTCGTGGCAGCATACAGCAGATCAAGGGCGCGGTCGCTGTGATCCTCGAGCCCGTGGCGCACGACCAAAACGCCCGGCACCGCGTGGATGAAGCGGCCAAAGTCATCATCGCGCAAGGTGGGGTCAAGTGGCGCGGGCATGGCCGCCTCCAACTGATCCGCCATGGTTGGAAAATCCGATGCCAGATAGGGTTCGGCGCAATCGGCGAACCAATCAAGACACTCCATCAACGTGCGATCCGCAATGCCCGACAACGCCGCCGCGTGAAAGGCGGCGCGGTCAAAGCCCGGCACTCCGGCTGCAAATTCATTCGCCAGATCACCGAGAGACTCAGCGTTAAAGAGTTGATCCTTCAGAGAAAATGTGGCCAGAGCGCGGGCCATCAGATCGTGGCCACGGTCGCCCCGCCATCCAGCAGAAGGTTTTGTCCCACAATAAAGCCCGCATGTTGCGAGCATAAGAAAGCGCAAGCCGCCCCGAACTCTTCCCGCGTGCCATAGCGCCCCGCCGGGATCGTCGCCGCGCGTTGGCTGCGGGCCTCGTCCAGCGTGATCCCCTGGGCCTTGACCACACCGCCATCCAGCGCGTCCGCCCGGTCGGTGGCGTGAATGCCTGGCAGCAGGTTGTTGATGGTCACACCGCTGCCCGCGACCTGCCGCGAGGTGCCCGCCACATAGCCCGTGAGGCCCGTGCGCGCCGCATTGGACAGGCCCAGAACCGCGATGGGGGCCTTGACCGATTGCGAAGTGATGTTGACCACACGGCCCCAGCCCCGGTCCATCATGCCCGGCACCAGTGCTTTGATCAGCGCAATGGGGGCCAGCATGTTGGCATCCAGCGCGGCGATGAAGTCATCCCGGTCCCAGTCCGTCCACATGCCCGGAGGGGGGCCGCCCGCGTTGTTGACCAGTATATCGACGTCACCTGCCGCCTCGATCAGGGCCGCCTGCCCTTCGGAAGTGGTGACATCTGCGGCGACGGTCTCCACGTCGACTCCATGGGTGTCGCGAATGGCCTGCGCGGACGCCTCAAGCGCCTCTGCCCCGCGCGCGTTCATCACCAGCGACACGCCCGCAGCGGCCAACGCCTCGGCACAGCCCAAACCCAAACCCTTGGAGGAGGCACACACCACCGCCCGCTTTCCTGAAAGTCCCAGATCCATCATCTCTCTCCTTGATCGTCGTTGTCCCATCGGTAACGGGCTGTTCACACAAGCGCCAGTAAAACACCGGGCCGTTGACCGGATGGTGCCACAATTCTAGGTTACAGTTCTGCGAACAGGACCAATAGACCCCGACTAAATGACACAAGCCCACCTGCCCCCCACCCAAAATCTGCCTGTCTTTCAGGCCGAAGCCTTTGTGGTGAGCGAGGGCGCAAATCTGGGTGACCCCATTGGATGTGCGGACGATCTGATGCTGGACGATGTCTATAGGCTTTCGGCTGCTGCCGAAACGGACCGCCTGACGCTGAACGTCCTTGATGACACGCATTTCACAGTGGCCGAAAGCAGTGTGCGCGGGCAGCCGGGCAATTCGGTCCACCTGGATTGCGCCGCCACGTTCATGTCGCCGGATGGGCAAACCACCGATACCCTGGTGCTGGTCGAGGTGGACGCGATGGGCCACATCGCGCAGACCTACCTGCTGCCGATGGCGCGACTGGCACCACGAACCAACTACGCACTTGTGGGCATCGACACGGAAAACCTACGCACCCGCATTGCGCACCTGACCTGCGCCCGCTTTACGCGCGGCACCCACATCACGCTGGCCTCGGGCGCACAAACACCGATTGAGGATTTGCGCGTGGGCGACCGTATCCTCACCCGCAATGACGGCATTCAGGCCATCCGCTGGATTGGCGAAGCGACCGTGCGCGCCGTGGGGGATTTCGCCCCGATCCGCATCCGCGCGGGCACGCTGAACAATGATCGCGATCTGATCGTCTCGCCGGGCCACCGCCTTTTCATCTACCAGCGCACCGACCGTTTGGGCGCGGGCCGCTCCGAATTGCTGGTCAAGGCGCGCCATCTGGTCAACGGCGAGACAGTGATCGTACAAGATGGCGGGTTTGTCGACTATTTCGAGCTGCTGTTTGACACCCACCAGATCATCTATGCCGAAGGGATAGCTGCGGAATCCATGCTGATCGACACGCGCAGCGCGCCCGTCGTGCCCACCGAGGTCAGCGCATTACTGACCGCACATACCGATGCGGGACTGTCTGGCCTTGATGTGACCGAGACTCTGCTTGATCGCCCGGATGCCGCCGAAATCCTGCGCCGCGCCTCGACGCGGTAGTGCAGGCAGCACCATTCATACAACTCTTAAGACACGGGCGGCCCCATGGCTCTTTTTGACTTTGACGATGTCTCGCTGGATGTGCCCGACGCGCTGCTGGACAAGAAGCTGACGCAAAAGATGTCGTCCAAGGACTATGAGGGCCCCGAAGCGCGGGCCGTGCGGATGCGGGTTCAAAAGGATCATCGCGTCCTCGAACTGGGTGGCGGTGTTGGCTATATAAGCTCGATCTGCGCCCAGATCACCGCCCCCCAGAACGTCACCACGGTCGAGGCCAACCCCAAGACCGTCGACGTTATCCGCCAGAACCTGGACCGCAACGGGGCAAGCGCCGCGCGCGTCATTCACGGCGCGGTCATTGGCGACTCCATCGGCAGCGATCACCTGCTGTTCCGTGTGGGTCGCGTCTTTTGGGGGTCGTCCATCGCCGATGACACCGCGTCTCCCGAAGATGTGGTCGAGGTCCCGACCTTGCTGCTTGCCGACCTCTTTGAGACCTACAAGCCCCACGTGGTCATCATGGATATCGAAGGCGCAGAGCAGTCGCTGTTCGATCAACCGTGGCCCCGATTTGTGCGTCACGTCATCGTCGAGCTGCATCCGCGAAAATACGCACCAAGCGTGATCAAAAAGATCGTGGATTGCATGTCGCAAACCAATTTGACCTACGATCCGGGCTGTTCGACCGGCGCGCTGCTGGCGTTTCGGCGGGCGTGAAGCGGGGCAAAGGTTCGGCTGTAACCGCGCGGGTAGCCGACGGTCATTTCGGGTCGGCCACCGGCTAAATCGTGCTGTCCCCCACGCGCTGCCAATGCAGATTTGACACCCGAGGGTCGCGCAGCAGCGGCATCAGGCTTTGGCGCAGCGCCTCTTCGCCGCGCGTGCCTGCGCATACGATAACTTCCAGCAATACGCGGTCCGCCTCCTGCTCGCGCTCCAACCCCAGCAAGCGAAAGCCTGGGGTCGAGGGGATCTCAGAAGCCAGATCACGGACCGCACCCTCGTCTGTCGGGGCGCAAGACAGCGTCACGTGAAATTCGACCGATGCGTCCTGCCCTGATTTTGTCAGACGCGAAAACCACGTCACAACGGGGCGCAATCCGATATTGATGAACATGATGATGCCGGTCATCGTCAGCGCAATCAGATACGCGCCCGTGCCGCACATCAAACCAACCGCCGCCGAGCACCACAAGGTTGCCGCCGTGTTGAGGCCATGGATGGTGAAGCCGTGGCGGAACATGATGCCCGCCCCCAGAAAACCGATGCCGGACACGACCTGGGCCGCAACGCGCGTGGGGCTCATATCGTCGGGAAACAGGGCCGCAAAGACGACAAAGCCCGCAGCGCCCACGGCGACCAGCGCATTGGTGCGCAACCCCGCCATCCGCTGCCGGATCTGACGTTCCGACCCGATCACCGCGCCGCACAGCATTGCCGCCAAAAGGTTCAGCGCCGCCGTGTGCGTCAGAATACCCATCGCCATGTCGTCCATCACGCATCCTCCACCGCGCAGGCTTGCACGGTGGGACGATGCACGGCAACCGACATTCTAAGGCGGGTCGATCACAATCAGTTATTCGTTCAGGTGGGATAGAAAAACTCTTCGCGCGCGATTTTCCCGTCGGCAACGGTGTAAAGCGCGACCTCTTTCATATCGGTGACCTCGCCAGTTTCCTTATGCTTGACGGTCAGCTCGAAAATGACAGCAAACCGGTCCGGGCCGTGCATCATCGGTTCAGAGATATCCCCGCCCTGCATCTCAAACGTGGACTCCCACCACGCGTGCTTACCCGCGATCGCCTCGAGGCCCTTGGCCTCGCGACCCATGCCATTGTCAATGGCTTCGACCGACACGGCGTCAGGGGCATAAAGCGCCTCCAGATTGGCGTGCGTCCGGTTTTCGCGGCAACCTGCCACAAGCTCTGCGGCAATTTCGTTCAAGTTCATCGGGGCACCCTCCATAAGTGTGATGCCATGATGTAGCAGGCACCCCTGCCAGATATTGTCAGTACCCTCGCCAGCTGGCAGCGCCGCACCGTCCGAAGTGTATTCTTGAGCGGCTTCAACGGTTGCGACATCGCACCCACCCAACGCCCGTCACGCCTGCGCTTGCCCCCTATCTCGCGCGCCGATATAGGGCACATATGCTTGATAATCGTCCAGAATTGCCCCCCGAAGTCGCCCGCCGCCGCACCTTTGCGATCATTTCGCACCCCGATGCCGGCAAGACGACACTGACCGAGAAATTCCTGCTGTTTGGTGGTGCCATTCAGATGGCCGGACAGGTGCGGGCCAAAGGTGAGGCGCGGCGCACGCGCTCGGACTTTATGGCGATGGAAAAGGATCGCGGTATTTCGGTCTCCGCCTCTGCGATGTCTTTTGATTTCCAGGAGTTCCGGTTCAATCTTGTGGACACTCCCGGCCACTCCGACTTTTCCGAGGACACCTATCGCACGCTGACGGCGGTGGATGCGGCCGTCATGGTCATCGACGGGGCCAAAGGCGTCGAAAGCCAGACCCAAAAGCTGTTCGAGGTCTGCCGCCTGCGCGATCTCCCGATCCTGACATTTTGTAACAAGATGGACAGGGAAAGCCGCGATATCTTTGAGATTATTGACGAAATTCAGGAAAACCTTGCGATTGACGTCACCCCCGCCTCTTGGCCCATCGGGGTCGGGCGCGATTTCATAGGCTGCTACGACATCCTGCGGGACCGGCTTGAGCTGATGGACCGCGCCGACCGCAACAAGGTTGCCGAAAGCATTGAAATTAATGGGTTGGGCGATCCAAAACTCGCCGAACACGTGCCCGCGGACCAGCTTACCCAACTGCGTGAAGAGCTTGAAATGGCGCGCGAATTGCTGCCGCCCCTCGACCCGGTTGCGATGTTGCAAGGCACGTTGACGCCGATCTGGTTCGGCTCGGCCATTAACTCGTTCGGAGTCAAAGAGTTGATGGACGGGATCGCGCAATACGGCCCTGAGCCGCAAATCCAAAAGGCGGAACCACGCGAGATTTTACCAGAAGAAACAAAGGTCTCCGGCTTTGTCTTCAAAGTACAGGCCAACATGGACCCCAAGCATCGCGACCGCGTGGCCTTCCTGCGCATGGCTTCGGGTCACTTCAAGCGCGGCATGAAATTGACCCATGTGCGCAGCAAAAAACCAATGGCCATCTCGAACCCTGTCATGTTTCTGGCCTCGGACCGCGAATTGGCCGAAGAGGCGTGGGCCGGTGACATTATCGGCATCCCCAACCACGGCCAATTGCGCATCGGTGACACGCTCACCGAAGGTGAAGCTTTGCGTGTGACGGGTATCCCGTCCTTTGCCCCGGAACTGTTGCAAGGGGTGCGGGCGGGCGACCCGCTCAAGGCGAAACACTTGGAAAAGGCGCTGATGCAATTCGCCGAAGAAGGAGCGGCCAAGGTCTTCAAACCCTCCATCGGGTCGGGGTTCATCGTGGGCGTTGTCGGGCAGTTGCAATTCGAGGTGCTCGCCAGCCGGATCGAGTTGGAATACGGGCTGCCCGTGCGGTTCGAACAGTCGCAGTTCACCTCGGCCCGGTGGGTGAGCGGCGACAAACAAGCCGTTGAAAAATTTACGGAAAGCAACAAACAACACATTGCGCACGACAATGATGGCGACATCGTTTACCTGACCCGCTTGCAATGGGATATCGACCGGGTCGGGCGCGACTATCCGGACGTGAAGCTGACAGCGACCAAGGAAATGATGGTCTGAACCGTGGCCGACGACGAAACCGCAAAACCGGATCTGCGGTGGGGCGTCGTCACCACTGTCAAAGCACCGATGGCCCAGGTGGCACGCTTTCTGGCGCACTACCTGCATCTTGGTGCCAACAGAATTTTTGTGCATCTCGACACGCCGGACCCGGCCCTGGCCGACAGGCTCAGCCACCGACGGATCAGGTTTTTCCAATGCGATGCGGGCTATTGGCAGGGCAAACACGCGCAAAGCTTTGAGAACCACCAAATGCGCCAGGCCTTCAACGCGACGCGCATCTATCGGCAGACGAAGCTGGACTGGCTCGCCCATTTTGACGTCGATGAATACCTGCTGGCCCCTGCCCCCTTGCGCCAATTGCTTGGGGCGGTGAGTGCCGAGACGACCCATATCAAAGTGCCCATGGTCGAGATGCTCGACAGTACCGGCGCGCGTCACCACTTCAAGAAGGCGGCGACGCCCGAGGCCGCCCGCCACCTCTATCCCACTTACGGCCCCCATGTGCCGGGTGGTTTCATCAGCACGCTCAGCCCGAAATTGATCGCACGCTGCGGCCTGCCGGAAGCCCGGCTTGGCATCCACGCTTTTCAACGCAATGGGCAGGATCTCGATGGTTGGGGCGCGATTGCCGACCTTTGGCTTGGTCACGCCCACGCCCCGGATTTCGAGACATTTCAAAGGTATATGGCCTATCGGCTCGCAAAGGGCAGCTATCATGACCGCAAAGGGCGCGCCAATCCGCTTGGGCATCTGATACGGGTGCTGATGCGGGATGCGGATCCGGACGCGCTGCGCCACTTTCACCATGAGATGAGTGCGGCGACACCCGAACGGCTTGACCTGCTCGCGGCGCATGACATGCTGGTCACAGCGCGACTGGACCTTGATCACAAGGTGACCCGCATTTTCGGCAAGCTGGAGGGTTAGGCCGTGACCACCTGGGGCCTCGCGGCCACCATCCTCGCCCCCGCCCCCAAGGTGCTGCGCTTTGCGGCCTATCATCTCGAACACGGCGCGCACCGGCTGTATATCTATCTGGATGCGCCAAATGACGTCGCCTTTGACCATCTGAAAGCACATCCGAAAATCCGGGTTCAAACCTGTGACACAGCCCATTGGGAGCGTTTGGGGGGCAAGCGACCCGGCAAGCACCAAGTGCGTCAGGCGATGAATGCCACCCACGCCTATCAACGGCGCACCGAGGTCGATTGGCTGATCCACATGGATGTCGATGAATTTCTGGTGCCTGCGGCCCCGATTGCCGATCTCTTGGGGGCCCTGCCAGCGCAGCAAACGACGGCGCGGGTGCGGCCGATGGAGCTGCTCGGGGGAAGTGACACAGCCTTCAAGGCATTCATCCCCGCAGGTCCCGCGCGCCGCACGATCGTCAACGAGATTTACCGGACATTCGGGGCCTACATCAAGGGGGGCTTCCTCAGCCATGTCGCCGGAAAGGTGTTTGTGCGCAAAGGGTTGGACGACATTTCGATCCAGATCCACAACGCCTTCCAGAACGGCAACCAGCTTGACGGGGATGCGGACATCGCACAGATCGCTTTGGCCCACTGTCACGCCCCCTCTTGGGACGCATGGCGCGCCGCCTTTGCCTATCGCCACGCCAAAGGCTCCTACCGGTCGGAGTTGCGCCCCGCCACTCCGCCTGATCAGGGCGGCATGTCGTTGCATGATCTTTTTGCCCACCTTTACGATGATCAGGGCGAAAACGGCTTGCACGCCTTTTATGACGAGGTGATCGGCGACAGTCCCACCTTGCGTGCGCGTCTTTCAAAACACGGGCTGCTGCGCGAGGTTGATCTGGCCCTCGAAGCAGCGCTTGCCCGACACTTCCCCGACGCTGCCGTTTGACGCCAACCCACGCCTTTGTTATGGACGCAGCGCGTGTCGGGGCCAAAGGCCTCCGCTTGGGCCATTCGGGCCGGCAGCAGATGATGCCGCGGGCCAAGTCAGTGTCCGCAACATACGGACATACATGACAAAATTTTCTGATCTGAACCTCAATCCAAAGGTCCTTAAAGCCATTGATGAAGCGGGCTATGAAACGCCCACACCCATTCAGGCGGGCGCGATTCCCCCGGCCCTCGAAGGGCGCGACGTTTTGGGGATCGCCCAGACCGGTACCGGCAAGACTGCCAGCTTTACCCTGCCCCTCATCACCATGCTCGCCCGCGGTCGCGCCCGCGCCCGGATGCCGCGCAGCCTTGTGTTGTGCCCCACCCGCGAGCTGGCTGCGCAGGTTGCCGAGAACTTCGACACCTACGCCAAGCATGTGAAGCTGACCAAGGCGCTGCTGATCGGCGGCGTGTCCTTCAAGGAACAGGACATCCTGATCGACAAGGGTGTCGACGTCCTGATTGCCACCCCCGGTCGCCTGCTTGACCACTTCGAGCGTGGCAAGCTGATCCTCAATGACGTCAAGGTCATGGTCGTGGACGAGGCCGACCGGATGCTCGACATGGGGTTCATTCCCGACATCGAACGCATCTTTGGCCTGACGCCATTTACCCGCCAGACCCTGTTTTTCTCGGCCACTATGGCACCCGAGATCGAGCGGATCACCAACACATTCCTGTCCAATCCCGAGCGGATCGAGGTGGCGCGTCAGGCCACCGCCTCCGAAACCATCGAGCAGGGCGTGGTCATGTTCAAGGGGTCGCGTAAGGACCGCGAAGCCAGCGAAAAGCGCAAAGTGCTGCGCCTGATGATTGATGGTGAGGGCGAAAAATGCACCAACGCCATCATCTTCTGCAACCGCAAGACGGATGTGGATACGGTCGCCAAGTCCTTGAAAAAATACGGCTATGACGCCGCCCCGATCCACGGTGATCTGGACCAGTCCCAACGAACCCGCACGCTGGAAGGGTTCCGCAACGGCGAGTTGCGCTTTCTCGTAGCCTCGGATGTGGCCGCGCGCGGGCTCGATGTCCCATCGGTCAGCCATGTGTTCAATTTCGACGTCCCCAGCCACGCCGAAGACTATGTGCACCGCATCGGGCGCACGGGGCGCGCAGGCCGCGATGGCAAGGCAATGATGATCTGTGTGCCGCGTGACGAAAAGAACTTCGACGCCATCGAAAAGCTGATCCAGAAGGAAATCCCGCGTCTGGACAACCCGCTTGGGACCAAAGCGCCCGAGCCTGCGGAGGCAAGCGCGGACGATAAAGCCGAGGCAAAGCCCAAGCGCACACGCCGTCCGCGCAAGTCCAAGGACGACGCCAACCAACCCGAAGAGGTCAAGGCCGAAGCGCCCGCGCAAGAGGCCGACGTCAAAGACACGCCCAAGCCTGAACAAGAGGCAACGGCGAAAGCGTCAAACAATCGCGGCGGGCGTTCTTCCGAACGTGGTGGTCGCGGCAAGGGGCGCAATGATGATCGGGGCGGGGATCGCGGTGGCAACAAAGTCGTGGGCCTCGGCGATCACACACCGACCTTCATCCAGCTGAGTTTTGACGAGCGGCGCGCGAGCTGATCCGCGCCACATCGCAAAGACGTAAGGCGGGCCTGTGGCCCGCCTTTTTCGTCAATGCATCCGGCTGATGACAACCGTGACTTCGGGCTTCTTGCCAATCTCGTCCTGCCCGGACTTGCGCACGATGCGACGCAGGGCTTCGGTCAGTTTGTCGTCGTCGCGCAGAGTCTTGGCATCCGCGCGGCCCAGAAACTGACTGATATCCGCTTCGAGCACCTCGACCAACGCCGCCTTGGACGTGCCCATATCCGGCAGTCCCATGGTTTCACACCACGGATCACCAAGCGGCTCGTCTTCTTCATCCAAAATCAGCGTGACCAGAACATGCCCGTTGAGCGCCATGCGGATGCGGTCGCGCACGACCCCGTCTAGCGCCCCGATCTGCACTGACCCATCAAGATAAGTCCGGCCCGTCTCGATATATTCGGCGACTTTGGGCGCATTGCCCGACAGGTCGATCATCATCCCGTTAACGGCAAGAACGCCCATGCGCCCGGCGCTTTCCGCCATCTTGACGTGTTCGCGCAAATGCCGGTGTTCCCCGTGCATGGGCACCACGATCTGTGGATTGACGATATCATGGAGGCGCGCGATGTCCGGCCCATTGGCATGGCCGGACACGTGATAGAGACCCGATGAGTCATCGACCACATCCACGCCCTTTTCCGAAAGCTGGTTCATGATGCGGATCACGCCGCGCTCGTTGCCGGGGATGGTTTTCGACGAAAAAAGGAACAGATCGCCCTCTTTCAACTCCAGCCCCATATACTTGCCGTTCGCCAGTTGGGCCGAGGCCGCGCGCCGTTCGCCTTGCGAGCCCGTAACCAGCAACATCAGGTTTTCACGCGGAATGCTGCGCGCATCCTCGGGGCTGACAACGGTGGGGAAGTCTTTCAAAACGCCGGTCTCGATCGACGCTTCGATCATCCGCCGCATCGCCCGACCAAGCAGCACAATCGACCGCCCTGCGCGCGCACCCGCATCCGCCAGTGTTTTCACCCGGGCCACATTGGACGCAAAGGTGGTTGCCACCACGATCCCGTCCGTGTGCCCGCGCACCAGCTTTTCGATCTCGGGCCCGACACTTGTTTCGGACCGGCCTGGGTTGGGGGAAAAGACGTTTGTGCTGTCGCAGACCAGCGCCTTGATTCCATCCTTGGACACCTCGGCCCACAGGTCCGGATCAAAGGGCTCACCCACGATGGGCGTCTCGTCCAGCTTGAAATCGCCTGAGTGGATCACTCGGCCATGCGCACTGTCGATGATCAGCGCGGCACTTTCGGGGATCGAGTGGGACATGGGCAGGAAGCCAACCTTGAACGGGCCGACCTCCACCTGTTCGGGCCATGCGCCGGTGACGCGTACCGCCTCTTCGTCATGGCCATGTTCGCCCATCTTGCGCCGCGCGATATTGGCGGTGAAGGCGCGCGCATAGATCGGCGCGCCCAGCTGGTCATAGGTGTGGGCGATGGCACCCACATGGTCTTCGTGGGCATGGGTGACAAAGATCGCCTCGATGCGGTCCTTGCGCTCGGCCAGCCAGGTGATGTCGGGCAGGATCAAATCCACACCGGGCGAGCCGTCCATATCCGGAAAGGTCACGCCAAGGTCCACCACGATCAGGCGTTCCTGGTCGGGTTTGCCGTAGCCATACACATAGGCGTTCATGCCTATTTCACCCGCCCCCCCAAGGGGCAGGTAGATCAGTCGTTCACTGCTCATAAGTTCAGGTATTTTCCTTGTTGAAACGATGGATGACCGTCAGGCCATGCATCGTCAATTCGTCTTGATAATGATCGAAGAGGGCTTCGGTCTGCTGAAACAGCGGCGCAAGGCCCCCTGTTGAAATCACGCGCATCTCACGGGCGCGTTCCGCCTTGATCCGGGCACATATCTCACGCACCAATCCGACGTAACCCCAAAACACGCCGGATTGCATGCAGGCGACGGTGTTGGTGCCAATGACGGCCTGCGGCTTGGTGATATCCACATGGGGCAGCGCGGCGGCCGCGTTGTGCAGCGCCTCAAGGCTTAGGTTCACACCCGGTGCGATCACCCCCCCGATATAGGCGCCATCGGTGTCCACCACATCGAATGTCGTGGCGGTGCCGAAGTCGACCATGATCAGGTCCCCTCCGTACAGATCGTGTCCCGCGACCGTGTTTACAAGACGGTCAGGGCCAACTTGTGTCCCCTCGTCCACCCGCACGCCCACGGGAAGCAGGCAATCGGGCTTGCCCACCACGATGGGCCGCGTGTTGAAATAGCGATCCGCCATGACCCGCAGGTTGAACACGACCCGTGGCACAGTGGACGAGATGATCATGTCGGTGATCTCGACCTCGATCTTCTGGAACTTCATCAGCGACGAGAACCAGACATAGTATTGATCCGCCGTGCGCTGCCATTCGGTCGAGGTACGCCAGGTGCCGATAAACGCCTCTCCATCCCAGATGGAGAAGACGGTGTTGGTGTTGCCGCAGTCGATGGCCAAGAGCATGGGGTGCGCCCCTTCCTTAGAAATATACGTCGCCCGCCGGGATGCGCACCCGGCCTTTGGGCGTCTCTAGAACAAGTTGCCCATCTGCGTCCACATCCGCGAAGGTTCCTTGATGGGTCTCGCGGGTGGTACGGGCGGTGATCGCCTGCCCCAGACGGGCGGCGCGGGCCAGCCACGCGGTGCGAATGGGTGCAAAGCCGTAGGTGGTGAACTGGGCCTCGTAGCGGGCATAGGATTGGGCCAGCAGGTTCAGAAACGCCTCGGGCGCAATGCTCACCCCCAACTCCGATTTCAGGGCGACGGGGCGCACGGCCCCTTCCTCCACCTGATCCGCGCCCGGCGCTGCGATCAGGTTCACGCCGACGCCAATCGCCAAGTGGGTCACCGCCGCACCGGTGCTGATGCTTTCGAGCAGGATGCCCGCCACCTTGCCGTCGCGCAGAAGCACGTCGTTGGGCCACTTGAGCGCGAAGGCATCGCCGCGCCCCGTGGCCGCCACGAAAGCATCATGCAAGGCCAGCGATATGACAAAAGACCGAAGGGCGGCATCCCCCGGTGCCTCGCGCATCGGCAAAACCAAAGTGGCCGCAAAATTGCCCGCAGGCATGGCCCAAGCGCGGCCCCGCCGCCCGCGCGCCGCCGTCTGGTTCAGTCCCAGGATCCACTCGGGGCCCGCCAGATCTGCCGCGCGGCGTGCCGCTTCGGTCAATGTGGAATCAACCTCGGCCAGGACGGTGCGGCCATAGCCTTCGGGCCACCCGGTCATGACCTGCCCGCTTTCCAAAAGTGTCCCACGCAGGGTCGGCCGACCAAATGTGCCTAGTTCACCAACGTGGCCGCTGCCGCCGCTGCCGCACCCTCGACACCGAACATGTTGACGATGCCCAGAACCATGACCGCAGCCGAGCCCATCAGCATCACCCACAGGATGGGGGATTTGCCACCGTTCAGGCGATCCTCGCCCGCGTCGCCAAAATACATGAAGAACACGATACGCAGATAGTAATAGGCCCCGATCACAGAGGCGATCACACCGGCGATGGCAAGCCACGCAAGACCGCCCTCATAGGCTGCGCGCAGCACATAGAACTTGCCAAAGAAGCCCAGCATCGGCGGCACACCTGCAAGGCTGAACATCAGAACCAACATGGCCAACGCCTTGCCCGGTTCTTTCTTGGCATAACTGTTGAGCGAGGAGATCTCGGTGACGGGCTGGCCGTCTTTCTCCATCATTAGGATGAAGGCGAACGTGCCCACATTCATGGTCACGTAGATCGCCATGTAGACCAGCATCGCCTGCACACCCAGTACAGTGCCCGCCGCCAGACCCATCAGCGCATAGCCCATATGGGCGATGGAGGAAAACGCCATGAGCCGCTTGATGTTTGTCTGCCCGATGGCCGCAAAAGCGCCAAGGAACATCGACAGCACCGACAAGAGCGCCATGATCTGCTGCCAGTCCGCGACCGCACCGCCAAAGGCGTCGTGCATCACGCGCGCAAACAAGGCCATGGCCGCGACCTTGGGTGCGGTGGCGAAGAAGGCTGTGACGGGCGTGGGCGAGCCCTCATAGACATCCGGCGTCCACATGTGGAACGGCACGGCCGAGACCTTGAAGGCAAAGCCTGCCATCAGAAACACGAGACCGAAGAGCAAGCCAAGCGACACGCCCTCTTGCGCGACCTGCACGATGCCCGAAAACAGGGTTGTGCCCGCATAGCCATAGACCAGCGACGCCCCATAAAGCAGCAGACCCGAAGACAGCGCGCCCAGCACGAAATACTTGAGGCCGGCCTCGGTCGATTTCACCGAGTCCCGGCGAAGTGAGGCGACGACATATAGCGACAGTGATTGCAGCTCGAGACCCATATAGAGCGCCATCAGATCGCCCGCCGACACCATCATCATCATGCCCACAACGGCCAAAGCGACCAGCACCGGATATTCAAAGCGCAGCAATCCGCGCGCCGACATGTAGCCTTCGCTCATCAACAGAACGGCTGCCGCTGAAATCAGGATCGTCACCTTGGCAAAGCGCGAAAACCCGTCATCGATGAACATGCCAGAGAAGGCCACGTTGCTGCCCTGCCCCGTGAAACCGATCCACGCCGCCAGTGCCAGAAACACCGCCGCTGTCGACCAAACGAGGGGCGAGGCCAAGTCGTCCTTGGACGTATAGACCGCCCCGATCAGGGCCAGAATGGCAAACCCCGACAGCAGGATTTCGGGCAGGATGATGGTCAGATCAGCAGACATGTTTCAAAACCGTTCTTAGTTTGCAGCCATTTGCGTCGCGGCCTCTGCCGCCACAAGGGCTGTGTCGTATTGGGTCACAAGCGCGGCCACGGACGGGCCGATGATGTCGAGGATCAGCGCCGGGTACACCCCAAGCAGGATGGTCATCACCACGAGCGGTGCAAAGATTGCGCGCTCGCGCCGGCTCATGTCGGTGATCGACTTCAGGCTTTCCTTGATCAGATCGCCCATCACCACCCGCCGGTACAGCCACAGCGCATAGGCCGCCGAGAATATGACGCCCGTGGTCGCCACCGCCGCCACCCAGGTGTTGACCTGGAACACGGCCATCAGCGTCAGGAACTCACCCACAAAACCGGAAGTCCCCGGCAGGCCCACATTGGCCATCGTGAACAGCATGAAGATCAGCGCATAGGCGGGCATCTTGTTCACGAGGCCCCCATAGGCGTCGATCTCGCGCGTGTGCATCCGGTCATAGATCACGCCGACGCACAGGAACAACGCGCCCGAGATGAAGCCGTGGCTGAGCATCTGGAAAATCGCGCCATCCAGCCCCTGCTGATTGGCCGCAAAGATACCCATTGTCACAAAGCCCATGTGAGCGACGGAGGAATAGGCGATCAGCTTTTTCATGTCTTCCTGCACCAGCGCCACCAGCGAGGTGTAGACAATCGCTATCGCCGACATCCACAGCACCAGCGGCGCCATCACGTCCGACCCCACCGGAAACATGCCAATGGAAAAGCGGATGAACCCGTAGCCGCCCAGTTTCAGCAGGATGGCCGCCAGCACCACCGACCCCGCGGTCGGGGCCTGCACGTGCGCATCCGGCAGCCATGTGTGGACCGGCCACATCGGCATCTTGACCGCAAAGCTGGCAAAGAACGCGAGGAACAGCAACGTCTGCATGCCCCCCACAACCTGAATGCCAAGCAGCGAGAACGTCTCGGACCCGAACTGGTGGTTCAGTAGTTGCTCGATATCGGTGGTGCCCGCGTCCGCAAACATGCCCACCATTGCCACCAGCATCAGCACCGAGCCGAGGAAGGTGTAAAGGAAGAACTTGAAGCTGGCATAGATCCGGTTCGCCCCGCCCCAGATGCCAATGATCAGGAACATCGGGATCAGCCCGGCCTCAAAGAACAGGTAGAACAGCACCAGATCCAGCGCCATGAACACGCCAAGCATCAGCGTTTCCAGCAGCAGGAAGGCGATCATGTATTCCTTGACGCGGTCCGTCACCGACCACGACGCCGCAATCACCAGCGGCATCATGAAGGTGGTCAGCATCACAAACAGCACCGAAATGCCATCGACCCCCATCTTGTAAGTCAGGCCCATGATCCATGTGCCCTCTTCCACAAACTGAAAGCCGGTGTCGTTGGGATCAAATTCGAACAGAATGAACAGCGAGGCGAGGAACGTCAGACCCGTGGTCGCCATGGCCACCCACTTGGCATTGCGCTGCGCCGCCTCATCTTCTCCACGCAGGAAGATGGCAAGGATTAGCGCCGCAAGCGCGGGCATGAAGGTCACGATGGAAAGAAGGTTGTCCATCAGTTTGCCCCCCCGCTCAGCGTCATCCACGTGATCAGGACCGCAATCCCGATCACCATCGCAAACGCATAGGTAAAGATATAGCCCGACTGCGCCCGACCGGCGAGCCGCGTGATGAAGGGCACGATGCCCATGGAGACGCCGTTGATGGTGCCATCAATCACATCGCCGTCGCCCTTCTTCCACAGCTGCTTGCCGATCCACAGCGCGGGTTGGACGAAGATGTAGTTATAAAGCTCGTCAAAGTACCACTTGTTCTTGAGGAACAGATAGAGCGGGCGCTGGTTCTCGGCGAGCCGTCCGGGCAGCGACGGGTTCTTGATGTAGAACCAGTAAGCCGTCAGGAAGCCAAGAAGCATCGCCGCAAAGGGCGAGGTTTTCACCCAGTATGGCACCTTGTGTGCGTCATCCAGAACGGTGTTGTCCGGCCCGATGTAAAGCGCACCCTGCCCGGGTTCCCCGGCGAAAGCATAGTGGTGTTCACCTTCCTTGCCCTTGTCATCGGCATGGCCCTCGTCAGCGTGGTCGTCCTTGGCCTCGCCATGATCTTCGGCCTCGGCATACGGAATACCGTAGAAGGTGGCGACCTTATCGGTGTGTCCGAAGAAGGAGCCGTACCAGACCATCCCGGCAAAGATTGCACCGATGCTCAGCACACCAAGCGGGATCAGCATGACAGCAGGGCTTTCATGGGCATGGTCGTGGGTGTGCTTGTCGCCGCGCGGCTCTCCGTAGAACGTCAGGAACATCAGCCGCCAGCTGTAGAAACTGGTGAACAGGGCCGCGATGACCAGCGCCCAAAAGCTGAACCCGGTGCCAGCTGCAAAGGCGCTTTCGACAATCGCGTCCTTGGACTGGAAGCCCGCGAACCCGATGGGAATTTCGCCAAGCGTGAAAATCCAGACCGGAATGCCCACGCCCGTGATCGCCAGCGTGCCGATCATCATGGCCGCAAAAGTATAGGGGATCTTTTTGCGCAGTCCGCCGTAGTTGGTCATGTCCTGCTCGTGATGCATCGCGTGGATGACCGAGCCGGCCCCAAGGAACAGCATCGCCTTGAAGAAGGCGTGCGTCAGCAAATGGAACATCGCCGCCGAATACATGCCCACGCCTGCGGCCACGAACATGTAACCAAGCTGCGAACAGGTGGAATAGGCGATGACGCGTTTGATGTCGGTCTGCACAAGGCCAACGGAGGCCGCGAACAGGGCCGTCGCCGCGCCAAGGAAGGTGACAAAGGCCATCGTTTCGGGCGCGAACTCCATCAGCGGCGACATGCGGCAAACAAGGAACACACCCGCCGTGACCATGGTCGCGGCATGGATCAGGGCGGAGACCGGCGTCGGCCCCTCCATCGCGTCGGGCAACCAGGTGTGCAGGAAAAGTTGAGCCGATTTGCCCATGGCCCCGATGAACAGCAGGAAGGCAATCAGGTTGGCTGCATTCCACTCGGTCCACAGGAAGGTCAGTTGGATGTCGGCCAATGTGGCCACATTGGCAAAGATGTCGTCAAACTTGATCGAGTCCGTCAGGAAAAACAGCCCGAAGATACCAAGCGCAAAGCCGAAATCACCCACCCGGTTGACCACAAAGGCCTTGATGGCGGCGGCATTGGCGGACGGCTTGCGATAATAAAACCCGATCAGCAGGTACGAGGCGACGCCGACCCCTTCCCAACCAAAGAACATCTGAACAAGGTTGTCCGCCGTCACCAGCATCAACATCGCAAAGGTAAAGAAGGACAGATAGGCAAAGAAGCGGGGCTTGTACGTCTCGCCCTCGCGCCATTGCGGGTCGCTCTCCATGTAGCCAAAGGAATATAGGTGCACGAGGCTGGAAACGGTCGTGATCACGATCAGCATGATCGCCGTAAGGCGATCGAGACGAATGGCCCAATCGGTGCTGAGGGAACCGCTTTCGATCCAGCGCAGGATCTGGATGCTTTCGGTGGTGCCGTCAAAGGTCAGGAAGACAATCCAGGACAGCGCCGCGGACAGGAACAACAGGCCCGTCGCGATCCAGCAGGCCGCCGTTTCGCCAAACGCGCGCCAGCCAAAGCCGCAGAGCAGCGCGCCGACCAGAGGGGCAAAGAGGATGATGGTTTCCATGATCGGCTTATCCCTTGGTCTTGTTCTGCACGCGCGCACGGGCGGGCGCAGGGGCGAGGTCTTGCATCGCGAAGTGGTAGACACCGGCCACACCGATCGCGACCGGCAGCATCCAGAAATAGTCCAGCAGCAGGTTCATCGGCTCACCCTTTCATCACGTTGACGTCTTCGACCGCAATGGTGCCCCGGTTGCGGAAGAAGCACACGAGGATCGCAAGGCCGATGGCCGCCTCGGCGGCGGCGACGGTCAGCACAAAGAGGGTGAACACCTGCCCCACCAGATCGCCGAGGAAGGACGAAAACGCGACCAGATTGATGTTCACCGCCAGCAGCATCAACTCGATGCTCATCAGCAGGATGATCACGTTCTTGCGGTTCAGAAACAGCCCGAAAATGCCAATGACAAACAGCGTCGCTGCGACTGTGAGGTAATGTTCTAGTCCGATCATCGGTCTTTCCTAATCTGGCCAGCAGGGCTTACCCGGCAAGCTTGAACTCCGTTTTGTCGCCGCGCGCCTCGGGGTACAGCACCGCACAGGCGCAGGGTTCCGCGCTCAGCGTGGCGATGGTGATATCGCGGGCGATGCCATCCAAATCTTCGGCCATGCGCTCGAACGTCGCAAAGGCGCGCGCGCCTTCTTCGTGCCGTGCGATCACGGCCAACGCCTTTTCTGTGCGGTTGAAGGGCAGGCGCGTGCCCATGTTCTCTTCCTGGGTGCGGAATTGCAGGGCCGTACCGGGGGCGCAGTCCACAACTGTAAAGTCGGTCGCAGTCCCCTCCTGACTCCACCAGTCGCGCCACATCACACGGCCTTGGCCGAGATCAACATGATCCGCCTCTCCGCCATGCGAGATGTGGGTCGTCCGGTCACAGCCAGTCAGCGTCAGCGCTGTCGCTTGCGCACCCATCAGCGCCAGTGCACCCGACAGGATATATGCGACCCTTGCCGTCATCGCTCAGAGCCCCTGCCCCGGTTTGACATCTTTCAGCTCCATCGCGACTGCCGGGTCGCGCATCATCTGGGCCACCACATCCTGACGTTTCACATCCGAGCGGTGGCGCAGCGTCAGAACAATCGCTCCGATCATCGCAACCAGCAGGATCAGGCCCGCAAGCTGGAACAGCAGGAAATACTGGTCATACAGGATCATGCCCAAGGCTTCGGTGTTGTGGCGATCCACAGGCGTCAACTGGGCACGCAGGCCCTCGGCCGCTGCGTTGCTTTCCCATGCGCCAAAGGCCATCACGAATTGCATCAGGATCACGACGGCGATCAGCAAGGCCAGCGGCATATAGCGCGCCATTTCAGCCTTCAACTCGGCGAAATCCACATCAAGCATCATCACCACGAACAGGAACAACACCGCGACGGCACCCACATAGACGATGATCAGCAGCATCGCGACAAACTCGGCCCCGAGCAGCACGAACAGACCAGCCGCCGACAGGAACGACAGGATCAACCACAAAACCGAGTGGACCGGGTTGCGGCTGATAACCGTGAACAGCCCCCCGGTGATCACGCTGATCGCGAATAGGTAAAAGGCAAATACACTCATGTCTTGTCCTTATCTTCGGCCATGACCTCTTGGGCGAGCCCGGTCGCACGGGTCACCGCAGGTACACCGGCAAACATCGCCATCATGCCCAAGGTCTCGGAAATCTGCTGATCGGTGGCGCCGGCTTCGCGCGCATGGCGTACGGTCTGGCGCACAGCGGTGTCGGCCTGCGCGCCTTGCATGGTGAGGCCCGCAAGGGTCAGCAGCAGCTTGGTCTTGGCATCCAGTCCATCTTCGTTCAGCGCGTTGCCGAACCACTGCTCCATCACCTCTTTGGGCATGGTCGGCCACATCGCCTCAAGTGCTTTGGGGTCGAACGCCTGCATTTGCGGAAAGGACTTGGTCATTTCTTGCACCTGCTCGAGCATCGCGGCAAAAGGGTTGATCGGCTCGCTCATCGGTAGGGCGCGTCCAGTTCGAGGTTGCGTGCGATTTCGGCTTCCCACCGCTCGCCATTGGCCAGCAGCTTGTCCTTGTCGTAATACAACTCTTCGCGGGTTTCGGTGCTGAATTCAAAATTCGGCCCCTCGACGATGGCATCTACCGGACAGGCCTCCTGGCAGAAGCCGCAATAGATACACTTGGTCATGTCGATGTCATAGCGGGTGGTCCGGCGGCTGCCGTCTTCGCGCGGCTCGGCGTCGATGGTGATGGCCTGGGCCGGGCAGATCGCCTCGCACAGCTTGCACGCAATGCAGCGTTCTTCGCCATTGGGATAGCGGCGCAGCGCGTGTTCACCGCGAAAGCGCGGGGACAAAGGCCCCTTCTCATGCGGATAGTTCAGCGTGGCCTTGGGCGCGAAAAAGTATTTCAGGCCCAGCTTCATGCCCACCCAAAAATCCTGAAGCAGAAAGTATTTGGCCGCGCGGCCATAGTCGATCTGAGTCATATCAGCGCCCCTGTCCGTCTCGTTTCATGTCCGCCCATGCCTTGAAGGCGGCGATCACATCGTCATTGTTAATGTCTACCATCGCACCATCCGCATCCTGCGTACACATCTCGCATTCCGACACGATAAAGGCGGTCAGATCCGCCAGATCATGTGCCGAACTCTGCGTGATGGCTTCTGCGAGGCTCATCGTTACGCTCCTGTGGCCCAACGGGCATAGATGCCCCAGAACCAGTCGAACTTGGCCGCAAAGGCCACGAACACGACCCAGACAAGACTGAAGGGCAGGAACACTTTCCACCCGAGCCGCATCAACTGGTCATAGCGGTAGCGCGGGGTGATCGCCTTGATCATCGCAAACAGGAAGAAGAAGAACGCCATCTTGGCCACCATCCACAGCACACCGTCCGGCAGACCCGGAATGGGCGACAGCCAGCCGCCAAAGAACAGCAGCGACATCAGCGCGCACATCAGGAAAATCGCGATATATTCGCCGGCCATGAACAACAGGAACGGGGTTGAGGAATATTCGACCTGATAGCCCGCCACCAGTTCGGATTCCGCTTCAGGCAGATCGAAGGGTGGACGGTTTGTTTCGGCCAAGGCACTGATAAAGAACAGGAACACCATCGGCAGGTGCGGCAGCCAGTACCAGCCAAAGAACCCGTACCCGGTGTCCTGCGCATTCACGATGGCCCCGAAATTCAGCGAACCCGTGGACAGGATCACCCCGATGATGATGAGGCCAATGGAGACTTCATAAGAGATCATCTGCGCCGCCGAGCGCAGCGAGCCGAGGAAAGGATATTTCGAGTTTGACGCCCATCCGCCCATGATCACGCCGTAGACCTCAAGCGAGGAAATGGCGAAGACATAGAGGATCGCGACGTTGATATCGCTGAGCACCCAACCGTCATTGAACGGGATCACAGCCCAGGCCACCATCGCCAACACGAAACTGGTCATGGGGGCGAGCATGAAGACTGTCTTGTCCGCCCCCGCAGGCACGACGACCTCTTTGACGACATATTTCAGCGCATCGGCCACAGTTTGCAGCAGGCCAAAGGTGCCCACCACGTTGGGTCCGCGCCGCATCTGGACCGCCGCCCAGATCTTGCGGTCGCCATAGACCAGAAACAGCAGCGAAATCATGACGAACGCCACGACAGCCAGCACCTGGGCAAGGATCAGGACGGCGATGCCGCCAGGAGTGGTAAAGAAGTCAGCCATGTATCCTCACACCGTCGGTATTCCCTTCTCCGCGCAGGATGCGGCCACGACTTCGGCGTCGATGGTCTTGATCCCACGTGGCAGGGCTGGCGAGATGGTGTAAACAGCATCCGCCGCCCACACGCCAGCCTCTTCATTCACATTTGTGCGCAAATGACGCGCAAATCCCCAGCCCCGGATCAGCGTATATCCAGCGGCGGCACATTCGGCATAGTTGGCCACGTCCTGCGCGCTCAGCGCGTTGGTCATCGAGACATTGAACTGCACCAGATCATCGGCCAGCAGCTGCGTTTCTACACCCCGATAGTCGGGGATGAACTGCTCGGCCGTGGGCACCGTTTCACAGGCGGCAAGCGGCATCATGGATATGATCCACGCCGCCTTCATTCGGCGGCCATCGCCTCGGTCCGGCGCGCCTTGGCGTTGGCGCTGAGTTCGGCCATCAGCTGGCTGGCCCGAGCGATGGGGTTGGTCAGGTAAAAATCGGTGATGTGCGAGGCGAACGTGCCAGACCCGAGCGTGCCTTGCGCCAGCGCCTCGCCTTCATTCTCGGCCACCACGTCGATGTCCGCCAGATGCGGATGCGCCGCGACGATCTCGTTGCGCAGCGCGGCAAGGCTGTCGAAAGGCAGCGTCGCCTCCATCTCACCCGACAGCGCGCGCAGGATCGCCCAGTTTTCCTTGGCCTCACCGGGCGCAAAGCTGGCGCGGGCCGCAAGCTGTGGCCGCCCTTCGGTGTTGACGAACACCCCGCCCTCTTCGGTGTAGGCCGCACCGGGCAGGATCACGTCTGCGCGGTGTGCGCCGCGATCCCCGTGGCTGCCCTGATAGATCACGAACGCCCCCGCGGCGATTTCGATCTCGTCCGCACCAAGGTTGTAGATCACGTCGGCCCCGTCAATGGCGGCCATGCCGTTGTCGTTGGTGGCACCAATATCCATCGCACCGACACGGGACGCGGCGGTGTGCAGCACCAGCAGTTTCGACTGCGCCGCCGCAGCCGTGGCCTGCGCCATGGCCAGAACCGCGGCACCATCTTCGCCTTGCAGCGCGCCTTGACCGATGATCATCACACCGCGGGTGCCCTGTTTGTCCGAATGATCCATTTTCGACAGGTTCTCGAGGGCGGCACGATCCGTGCCGATATGGCTCACATCATAGGTCAGATCAACCGCCTCGCCGATCATCGCAACCTTGGCCCCGCGCGTCCAAGCCTTGCGGATGCGCGCGTTGAGCACGGGCGCTTCAAGGCGGGGATTGGTGCCGATCAGCAGGATCATCTCGGCATCATCAATATCTTCGATGGCGGCGGTGCCCACATAGGCGGCACGATTGCCGCTTGGCAGCTTGGCCCCATCGGTGCGGCATTCGACAATGCCGCCCTGCCCCTCAATCAGGGATTTCAGCGCATAAGCCGCCTCGACCGAAGCCAGATCACCGACCAGACCGGCCAGATTGGACGCGCCTTTGATCGCCTCAGCGGCCTTGCCAAGCGCCTCGGGCCATGTGGCCGGGCGCAACTTTCCATTTTCGCGGATGTAGGGTTTGTCGAGCCGCTGGCGGCGCAGCCCGTCCCAGACAAAGCGGGTCTTGTCCGAAATCCATTCCTCGTTCACGCCGTCATGGTTGAGCGGCAGGAACCGCATCACTTCGCGCCCTTTGGTGTCAACGCGGATCGAGGCACCCATGCCGTCCATCACGTCGATGCTTTCGGTCTTGGTCAGCTCCCAAGGGCGGGCGGTGAAGGCGTAGGGTTTCGACACCAGCGCACCCACGGGGCACAGATCGATGATGTTGCCCTGCAGGTTCGATTCCAGCGTCTCGCCCAAGTAAGACGTGATTTCGGCATCCTCACCGCGCCCCGTCTGACCCATCTGGGTGATACCCGCCACTTCGGTGGTGAAACGTACGCAGCGGGTGCACGAAATGCAGCGGGTCATGTGGGTTTCGACCAGCGGGCCGAGGTCCAGATCGTCCGTCGCGCGCTTGGGCTCGCGGAAGCGCGAGAAGTCCACGCCATAGGCCATCGCCTGATCCTGCAAGTCGCATTCGCCGCCCTGATCGCAGATCGGGCAATCGAGCGGGTGGTTGATCAGCAGGAATTCCATGACACCCTCGCGGGCCTTCTTGACCATGGGCGAATTCGTCTTGACGACCGGGGGCTGGCCTTCGGGGCCGGGGCGCAAGTCCTTGACCTGCATGGCGCAAGAGGCGGCAGGCTTGGGCGGACCACCCACAACCTCGACAAGACACATCCGGCAGTTGCCCGCAATCGACAGACGCTCGTGATAGCAGAACCGGGGGATTTCGATGCCCGCTTCTTCACAGGCCTGGATCAGGGTCATGGCCCCGTCCACTTCGACCTCTTGTCCGTCGATGATGATCTTGCGGAGGTTGCTCATACGTCAGTTCATCCTCAGTAGGGCGCCGATCTGGCCGCCTTTTTTGATTTCGTCACGCCCGGCGGCGCAATAGCTGGCCGGGTCGCCCGCCTTTACACCCTGCTGCGCGAGATAGCTGTTGCCCTCACGTTTGAGGCGGGCCTTTTCGGCGTCGGATTTGCGGTAAGCGTCAATCTCTTCATCCGAATAGCCCAGATTGCGGGCAGTCGTCTTCAGACCGGTCACGATACGGTAGGCCTGAAACACCCGCGCCGAAATGTCGGGACAATTTTTGCGGATCTCGTCCGCGATCCCGACGGCCAGAATCGTGTCATCGATTTCGGCCACATCCCGCAGATGCGGTTTCGCCGAAACGGTTCCGGCAGTCAGGCTAAGGATCAAGGCTGTTGTCATTGCGCGCATCATATCTCTCCACTTTTCGCGTCGATGTAACGCAAGGTGGGAAAACACCTTTGTGCTATGCAATATCATGGGTTTGCACAACCCGTTAGCGCGCAATTTGTCGCCATCTGCGCGGGTTGTGATCACTCTGGCGCGCAGGCGCCGCGCAACAGCAGCTTGTCACCCGAAATGCGCAAGCGCCCGTCCTCGGCGTCGGGGCCATTGACCCAGTCGATATTGGAGGTGCCAAAGGATCTGATGCAATAGCGCGTTGCCTCATACCGCCCCGCCTCGCGGGCCCCTTCCAGCGACGCAGAGACCGGACTGACCGACACTTCGAACTGATCGCGTTGCCGGTCGACCTTGCTGCTGGATGAGCGGAAGAACTGCCCGTCAAAGGCGACGCGGTCGGCGCGGCGTTCGGCGCAGGCTGACAGCAGAAGGCCCGCGATCAAAAGGGCACCTGTCATCCGCGCGTTCCGAAGGGAAAATGTGGTCATGCTCGTCATAATGTCTTCTCCGCGCCTCAGCGCTGTTCTTGGGCTGCGGGCAGATGCCGTCAGCCGTGGCCTTATCTCTATTGCCATGGAATTTCGCGTGATGAAAGCACTGCGTCGTCATCGCGACAGCAAGAATATAGCTGTTACGCTGCGACAGAATTGGCAGGCCTTTCGTCAGATCACTAGGCATTTCGCCCAAAAATCTACTTCTCGTAGTTCGTCACTCACAGCAGCTCACGCACCTGACTGAGGACCTCTCGTGGCTATTTGCGGCCAAAGACTACGGGTCAGATTTGCGATTTGCCGGCCAGTCGACAAACGCCAACACCAGTAACAGCACAAATACTCCACCTGGCAAAATAGAAAACAAACCCCAAAAACCGCTGAAGCCCGCCTTGGTAAAGATTTTCCAGAACGTCAGTGGAAATATTATCAAGACCAACAAGAACAGGATGCCAGGCAAGCCAATATTGTTCAGCATGAAAGCATCCTACTCCGCAGCGATCCGCTTGTGGCTGATCCGATCTTCGATCTCGTCGCGGAAGTTCTTGATCAACCCCTGGATCGGCCAGGCCGCCGCGTCGCCAAGCGCGCAGATGGTGTGGCCCTCAACCTGTTTGGTCACATCGAGCAGCATGTCGATCTCCTCGACCTCCGCCTCGCCCTTCACCAGACGGTCCATCACGCGCATCATCCAGCCGGTGCCTTCGCGACACGGCGTACATTGCCCGCAGCTTTCGTGTTTGTAGAACTTCGACAGCCGCCAGATCGCCTTGATGATATCGGTGCTTTGATCCATCACGATGACGGCAGCCGTACCAAGGGACGACCCCTTTTCCTTGAGCGCATCGAAATCCATGATCGCGTCGCGCATGTGTTCGCCGCGCACGTTGGGCACGGAGGAGCCACCGGGGATGACCGCCTTGAGGTTGTCCCACCCACCGCGAATGCCGCCGCAATGCTTTTCGATCAACTCTTCGAACGGGATGCTCATCGATTCCTCGACGACGCAGGGGTTGTTCACATGGCCCGAGATCGCAAACAGCTTGGTGCCTGCATTGTTGGGTCGGCCAAAGGACGAAAACCATGACGCGCCGCGCCGCAGGATGGTGGGCACAACGGCAATGGATTCGACGTTGTTCACAGTGGTCGGGCAACCATAAAGGCCCGCACCGGCCGGAAACGGCGGCTTCATCCGGGGCATGCCTTTTTTGCCCTCAAGCGATTCCAGCAGTGCGGTTTCCTCGCCGCAGATATAGGCCCCTGCTCCGTGATGCAGGTAAATCTCGAAATCCCAGCCCGATCCGGCAGCGTTTTTGCCAACCAGGCCAGCGTCGTACGCCTCGTCGATGGCGGCCTGCAGCGCCTCTTTCTCGCGGATATATTCGCCGCGGATGTAGATGTAGCAGGCGTTGGCATTCATCGCGAAGGAGGCGATCAGGCACCCCTCGATCAAGGTGTGCGGATCATGGCGCATGATCTCGCGGTCCTTGCAGGTGCCGGGTTCGGATTCATCCGCGTTCACAACCAGATAGCTGGGGCGGCCGTCGCTTTCCTTGGGCATGAAGGACCATTTCAGGCCGGTGGGGAAACCCGCACCGCCGCGCCCACGCAGGCCTGAATCTTTCATCTCCTGAACAACCCAGTCGCGCCCCTTCTGGATCAGCTTGTCGGTGCCATCCCAGTGGCCGCGCGCCTGCGCGCCCTTGAGCGTGCGGTCGTGCATTCCGTACAAGTTGGTAAAGATGCGATCCTGGTCGGCCAGCATGTCAGATCCTCTCGGTGCGGCCCCGCGCCGGGCCGTTTCATGTGTCTCGGCTGTTTTGCCAAATCCTGAGCGCCACCACCAGTGCCCAAATGAACGCAGCCAGTGCGAAAAGCAGCAAAAGTATCTCGAACCGGGGTGGCAGGCCGAGAACGCCGACGATCACCGGCGCAAAGATCGACAGCAAAGCGGCCCCCGCAATAACGAGGGCCGCGATACGGCCCTGACGAGCCTGTTTGGGATCAAGCGGGGCGGACATGCTTTAGTAAACGCCGCCCTTTTTGACTTTCGTGGAGAACTCGGTGGTGCCACCGGCGGCCAGCGTCTTGGCCTGATCGACCCATGCGTCGCGGCTCACGCGGCCCTTGAACCCTTCGAGGTTCTGATCGACCCAAGCCACTTCGTCTGCGCCCCAGCCTGCGATCTGGTCAAAGTGGTAAAAACCCATCGAGTGCAGCAGCGATTCCAGTTTCGGGCCGACGCCCTTGATCTGTTTGAGGTCGTCGGGGCCACCATCGCGTGCCGCGCTGAGGGTTGCGGGTTTTTTGCCCTCGCCCGCTTCGGCTGGGGCAGCTTTGGCCTTGGTTTTCGCCGCGGCTTTCGGTTTGGCTTCGGCTTTCGGCTTGGCCGCAGCCTTTGGTTTTGCCGTGGCCTTCGGCGCGGCCTTGGCGGCACCCTTGTCTTCTGACGCCTTGGCCTCGGCAGCCACAGGTTCGGACACAGTCACAGCCGCCTTGGCCGGTGCAGCAGCTTGGGCGGGTGCGGGGGCCGCAGCCGCCTTGGGTTTTTCAGCAGGTGCATCATCGGACTTGCCCACCTGCGCCTCGCCCAATGCAGGCAAGGGGCGGCACATGATAAAGCTGAGCAACAGGCCCGCGACGACAAACACCACGCCTGCCGCAAACACCGCCTGCATGAACGTCCACGTGCCGATCACCATCAGCAAGACCGCTGCCAGTGCCCCGCCAAGGGCTGCAACCAGCCAGCAGCCGAGTGCGCAACTTACCATACCTTGTTTCTTGTCCATGACCGTCCCTTCCCCGTCTAGAGGCTACTACTTCTTGTACGTGCCCTCTTTTTTCGCACGTTTGGAAAATTCTGTCTCTTCTCCTGCCGCCAAAGCGGTGGCCTGCGTGACCCAATTGTCACGGCTGACACGTCCCTTGAACCCTTCGAGGTTCTGATCGACCCACGCGATCTCATCCCCGCTCCACGCCGCGATCTGATCGAAGTGGTAAAAGCCAAGACGGTGCAATAACGCCTCGAGCTTGGGCCCGACACCCTTGATCATCTTGAGATTGTCCGGGCCACCCGCACGGGCCGCATCAAGGGTGGCGGGCTTGGTGCCCGGACCCGGGGCAGCAGCATGGGCGTTCTCGACCGGTTTCGGCGCGACGCTTCCCACCTCGGGCTTGCCCTTGGCCGCGACGCCAGCCCCCTCACCGGGCACCTCGCCGCTTTTGTCAGAGGACGCGCCGACATTGCGCGGCGCGGGTTTTTCCGCGGCCGTGCGGCCGCCCTGTTTGCCGGTCGGACCGTCCGGGGGCATCATGTCCCCGCTTGGTGCGACGTTCTCGTTTGCCTTGCCCCACGGGGCGAGCAGCGGCACTTCGGTCCCGTCGATGCGTTTGACCGTGTCGCCGATATCCGTCGCAAGTTGCACAGAGGCGTTGTATTTGGTGCGGCCGCTGTCAGCTTCCTTGAGGGTGGTGAGCCCTGACAGAGGCTCTGCCGCATAGCGCCCGTTCTGCGGCCCCGGCGTAGGCACTTGCCCTGCGGCCAACTCATCAATGATCTCGCCCATGCGGGCAGCGGTCAGATCTTCGTAATAGTCCTTGCCGATCTGCGCCATAGGCGCGTTGGCGCAGGACCCGAGGCATTCGACCTCTTCCCAACTGAACTTGCCATCCGCGCTGAGCTGATGCGCCTTGGCGGCGATCTTGTCCTTGCAGACGGCCACAAGGTCCTCGGCCCCGCAGATCATGCAAGATGTCGTGCCGCAGACCTGAATATGGGCAACAGAACCAACAGGTTGCAGCTGAAACATGAAGTAGAACGAGGCCACTTCCAACGCGCGGATATAGGCCAGATCAAGCATATCCGCGACCGCCTCGATGGCGGGGCGGGTCAACCAGCCCTCCTGTTCCTGCGCGCGCCAGAGCAGCGGAATGATAGCGCTGGCCTGACGGCCTTCGGGATATTTGGTGATCTGCGCTTCGGCCCACGCTTGGTTGGCGGGGGTGAAGGCGAAGGTGTCGGGTTGGTCTGCATGGAGACGGCGGAGCATTACGTCTTTCCCTCGGTCTGAGTGGAGACAGCAGGTGCCTCCGGCGGGAGTTTATTGGGCAAGATGAAGGGCTGGATCACCGGTCGATTTCCCCAAACACC
This sequence comes from uncultured Tateyamaria sp., assembly GCF_947494755.1. Lineage (GTDB taxonomy): Bacteria > Pseudomonadota > Alphaproteobacteria > Rhodobacterales > Rhodobacteraceae > Tateyamaria. Next base: position 98,387 of record NZ_CANLVZ010000001.1, on the reverse strand, counting down.
ACATCCATGGTCCCGATAATCGCAGCGACATCAGCGAGTTGGTGCCCGGTACTCATGTAATCCATCGCTTGTAGATGCAGGAAGCCGGGTGCGCGGATCTTGGCGCGGTAGGGTTTGTTGGAGCCGTCCGCGACGAGATAGACGCCGAACTCCCCCTTCGGGGCCTCGACCGCGCAATAGACTTCGCCTTCGGGGACGTGGAAGCCTTCGGTGTAGAGTTTGAAGTGGTGGATCAGCGATTCCATCGACGTTTTCATGTCCGTCCGGCTTGGCGGGGTGATCTTGCCACGGGCCAGAATGTCGCCGGGGCAGTCGCGCAGCTTGCCGATGGCCTGTTTGATGATGCTGACGGATTGGCGCATTTCTTCCATCCGGACGAGGTAGCGGTCATAGCAGTCGCCGTTTTTGCCGACCGGGATCTGGAAGTCGAATTCATCATAGCATTCATAGGGTTGCGCGCGGCGCAAATCCCACGCCAAACCCGATCCACGCACCATCACACCCGAGAAACCGTATTCGAGGATGTCCTCTTCGGTCACGATCCCGATGTCGGCGTTGCGCTGTTTGAAGATGCGGTTTTCGGTCAGCAGCCCGTCGATGTCCTCCATAAAGCCGGACATGAACTTGTGCGCCCATTCCTCGATATCGTCGAGCAGATCGTCCGGCAGGTCCTGATGTACACCGCCGGGGCGGAAATAGGCCGCGTGCAGGCGCGCACCGCAGGCCCGTTCGTAGAAAATCATCAGCTGCTCACGCTCTTCGAACCCCCAGAGCGGCGGGGTCAGTGCGCCCACGTCAAGCGCCTGCGTGGTGATGTTGAGCAAGTGGTTCAGCACGCGCCCGATCTCGCAGAACAGCACCCGGATCAGCGAGGCGCGGCGGGGCACTTCGACGCCCGTCAGCTTTTCAATGGCCAGACACCAGGCGTGTTCCTGGTTCATCGGGGCCACATAGTCCAGCCGGTCGAAATAGGGCAGATTTTGCAGATAGGTACGCGATTCCATCAGCTTTTCGGTGCCACGGTGCAGCAGGCCGATATGCGGGTCACAGCGTTCGACCACTTCCCCGTCGAGTTCCAGCACGAGGCGCAACACACCGTGCGCCGCCGGGTGCTGAGGCCCAAAGTTGATGTTGAAGTTGCGGATCTTCTGCTCGCCCGTGAGGGCGTCGTCGAAACCTTTGGTGCCGTCCATCATCGTGTCACCTCGTTCAGGCGTTCAAATAGGAAGATCATCACCGCTTCTCCAATTCCTGAAGTTTCATCGCCATGAACCAGAGCAGCGCGATGGTGCCGATTGGCAGCACGCAGACGAAGGACCAATATTGGTGAATGCCGAAATGCGGCAGCAGTTTGAACATCGGAATGACGGTCAGCGCAGCAATGGCAAGCCAGATCAGCATATCCACCTCACTTCGCCTCCGTCTCTTTTGCGCCGTCCTTTTCATCGCCGGGCAGGATGTATTCGGCACCCTCCCACGGGCTCATGAAATCGAACTGGCGGTATTCCTGAACGAGTGAGACGGGTTCATAAACCACCCGCTTTTCGACCTCGTCATAGCGCACTTCGGTATAGCCCGTGGTCGGGAAATCCTTGCGCAGCGGATAGCCGCGAAAGCCATAGTCGGTGAGGATGCGGCGCAGATCGGGATGGCCCGAAAACAGGATGCCGAACATGTCGAACACTTCGCGCTCGAACCAGTTGGCCGAGGGGTGCACATCCGTGACCGACGGCACCATCTGATCCTCGCGGATCGACACGCGCAGACGGATGCGGTGGTTCTGATACATCGATAGGAAGTGGTAGACGACATCGAAACGCTTGGCCCGGCCCGGATAGTCCACCGCCGTGATGTCCACGAGGGATGAGAACCGGCAAGTGGAATCGACCTTCAGAAACTCGACCAGCCCCACGATGCTGGAGGGGGCCACATCCACGTTCAACTCGCCATGGGTCACATCCCAGGCCAGCACGCAATCGGGGCGCTTGCCCTCGATATAGGTGCCCAGTTCGTTCAGCGCTTGGCTCATGCGTGTCCTCTTAGCGTACGATGGTGCCGGTGCGGCGAATTTTGCGCTGCAACTGCAAGATGCCATAGAGCAGCGCCTCGGCCGTCGGCGGGCAGCCCGGTACGTAGACATCGACCGGCACGATCCGGTCACAGCCGCGCACCACAGAATAGCTGTAGTGATAGTAACCGCCGCCATTGGCGCAAGACCCCATCGAGATCACGTAGCGCGGTTCGGGCATCTGGTCATAAACCTTGCGCAGGGCCGGGGCCATCTTGTTGGTCAGCGTGCCGGCCACGATCATCAGGTCGGACTGGCGCGGGCTGGCGCGCGGGGCGGTGCCAAAGCGTTCGAGGTCATAGCGGGGCATGGACGTGTGCATCATCTCGACCGCACAGCAGGCCAGACCGAAGGTCATCCAATGGAGCGAGCCGGTGCGCGCCCAGTTGATGATGTCGTCTGTCGAGGTCAGCAAAAACCCCTTGTCCTGCAGCTCGGCATTGAGGGCTTGCGTCGAGTGATCCTTGTCGCCGCCTGCGTAGGCGGGGCCAAGCGATCCGGTGTCCGTTACTGCCATTCCAGCGCCCCCTTCTTCCACTCATAGGCAAAGCCGACCGTCAGGACGCCAAGGAAGACCATCATCGACCAGAAGCCCGCCATGCTGATGTCTTTGAAGGCGACGGCCCACGGGAACAGGAACGCGATTTCGAGGTCGAAGATGATGAACAGGATCGACACGAGATAGAACCGCACATCGAACTTCATCCGGGCATCGTCGAAGGCGTTGAATCCGCATTCATAGGCCGACACCTTTTCAGGGTCCGGGTTGCGCACGGCAAGCACCACAGCAGCGAGGATCAGAACAAGACCAAGGCCGATGGCGACGGCCAGAAATACGAGGATCGGGAGGTATTCCCGCAACATCTCTTCCACGTTTGGCTCCTTTTGAGGCGCACGCGACGGCGGCGTGCGGGGTCAAGTGGCAAAGTTGACTGAGCATGGGTGTACGCGTGCCGCCCGGCAGGGTCAATAAACCCAAAGGCGGAAGTGACGGAAATCACCGGGTGATTTCGACGCATCCGCGCCGTTTTTGATCAGGTCACGTGTCGCGGTGCCATTCGGCAAGGGTCAGCCCGTCCTTGACCGCGAACACGTGGGCAAAAAGGGCGTGGGTCGGGCGGCCCGGCACATTCACTTCAACCGCCCCCGCGTGGGCTCCCTGTGCCACCAGTTGCTGCGCTGCGCGGGGCAGCGCCAACAGCTCCTGAAAGCTCAGATGCAAATCGGTACGCAACGTGGCATTGGCAAAGACCAGATCGCCGTCCGCGTTGTGCACCGTCACCGCTTTGCCGCGCGTCTCTGCAAGGGTCGAAAGGATCGCGTCATTCTCGGCCAGCGCCCGGCTGAGCGCGCCATGCTCATATCGCAGCGTGAGCCGTTCGATCTTGCTTTCGGCCAGATCGGCCACCGCCAGCAAATAGTCGATCTCCGCCTCCTGCCAGATGCGCGGCGCGCTCGAGATTGCACACATCGCACCAATGACATTGCCGCCGTCCATGCGCAGAGGCACCCCAAGATAGGCCCCGACGTTCAACGCCTCGACAGTGGGGGCGTCCCGAAACTTGGGGTCGGCGCGCACGTCCGCGATCTTCAGAGGCTGGGCGGCCCGCATTGTATGAATGCAGATCGTGTCGCGTGCGGCCACCGTTCTTTGGGCGATATCGGGCTCGTGCCCCGAATGCCCCATGGCCTGCAGCGTGTCCCCGTCCGCGATACTGATCAAACTCAGGCTACAGTTCAGCCGCGCCGCAATCGACTGCGCAAGGGCGTCAAATTCGACCAAGTTACTGAAATCAAAAGAGGCGTGCGTCATGTGTGGTACACTTTTGTCAGGCCGCACACGCCCAAAGGTGTCCAAGCGAGCGCACAGTTGTGCCAAAAGTAACGGAAAATGACGCTAAATCAAAAGAAAATTACGTTGCGTCACCTAAGGGACGCAATTGGAGGTAGAAAGGGCGCACCCTTCATATGGCGGTCCGCCCTTTTGGTCCAGATCCAGAAAATCGGCTTACAGCAGGATAATTTCCGAGCTCCCCGCCCCCCGCCGCAAGGCATGTACATTCGCCAGTTCAGGGTCCGCAATCCATGCCTCGGCAGCGGCCCGGTCGGGAAAGCTCACGACCGCTATGGCATCCGGTACCACCGGCTTGCCCTCAAGCACCTTGAGATCGGGTGAGGCCTGCACCACCTGTCCTCCATGGTGCGCGAGCGCTTCGGCGGCTTTTTCGCGGTAGGCATTCAAGCTTTCTGGGTTCGTGACGCGCAGCATCACAACGGCATGGGTGGTCATATTCTGTCCTTTGGTTATCTTACTGGCGCCCTTGATACGGGTCGAAATGCTGTTCGGGAATTAAGGATTGTGTTATCCCACCTGTGCAAAAACGATCAGGAAAGGCGGGGCGGATGAGCGAGAAGGACATGGATTGGGGCGATCTGCGCTTTGTGCTCGAAACGGTGCGCAATGGCGGACTCAGCGGCGCGGCCCGTACCCTAAAGGTGAACCACGCCACTGTCGCCCGCCGGGTTTGCCGCTGTTTCCCTACCCGCCCATCTGGGTCCTGACCCATGCCGATCTGCGCGCAGTGCCGCGCATTGCCGCCTTCACCCTCTTTGTGTCGGATGCCTTGCGGGCCCGCCGCTCTGACTTTGCCGGGACCTAGTCCGGCATCCACACCGCGCGACGTTTTTCAAAGAATGCGCCAATGCCCTCAGCGGCCTCTTGTGTCTCCCACCGGGATTTCAGGGCCTCAATCGTCATCGCAATAGTGCCCTCATCAATGCGTGGGCCCAGATCGCGCGCCAGTGCCTTTGCCGCCGCCACAGCACCGGGTGCGCAGGACAGGTAGGGCACAACCTCAGCCTCGACCGCTGCGTCCAGATCGTCCGCAGGTACGGCGCGCGCCAACAGGCCCAGATCAACCGCCTCTGCCGCATCAAACAGACGCGCCGACATGAAAACACGACGCGCGCGCCCCTCGCCCATGCGCGCCAGCACGTAAGGGCCGATGGTTGCCGGGATGATCCCGAGCCGCGTTTCCGTCAGCCCCATTTTCAAATGATCTACCCCAATCGCCATGTCGCAGACCGACGCCATGCCAACCCCGCCTCCGAATGCGTTGCCTTGCAGTGCGCCGATCAGTGGCTTGGGCATGGTGTTGAGCGCCTGCAACATATACGCCAGCTTGCCCGCCTCGCGCGCGCGGGCCGCCGCATCGGCCTGCATCTGGGCGCGCATCCAATCAAGGTCACCGCCTGCGCAGAAACTCTTGCCCACACCGGTCAGGACGACCACGCGCACTGCATCATCTGCGCCCAAATCCGCCGCTGCCTGGGTCAATTCGGCCAGCATCGCCGCACTGAGCGCGTTGTGCTTTTCGGGCCGGTTCAGCGTCAGGGTGGCAACACCGCGTGCGTCCGTCTCAATCGAAATCGTCTCTGGCATCATCGTCCCTCAGATCAGCTACGCATGGCCTTGGTCAACGCGGCGGCCTCCACCACCTTGTCCATGTCGAGGCCCGTGTCATAGCCAAGCCGGGACAGGTGCAGCGCAACCGCCTCGGTCGCGACATTCCCGGCGGCCCCCGGTGCGAACGGACATCCGCCCAAACCGCCCACGGCTGCATCAAACACCCGCACACCGAGGCTGAGCGAGACATCAATGTTGTCCATCGCCCGGCCCCCGGTGTCGTGGTAGTGGCCCGCCAAGCGGCCCACGGGAACCGCGTCGCGCACCGCCAGCAACATGCGAGCAATCGCGTCGGGCGTACCTCGCCCGATAGTGTCGCCAAGACTGATCTCGTAACAGCCCATCGCAAACAGTCGATCCGCAACCTGGGCCACCGCAGCAGGGTCCACCGCACCGTCATAGGGGCACTCGACCACGCAAGACACATAGCCCCGCACCGGCAGGTCAATGGCGCGCGCGGCTGCGATGACCGGGGCAAAGCGATCAAGCGACTCGTCAATGCTCGCGTTGATATTGGCCTTGGAGAACCCTTCGCTGGCGGAGGCAAACACGGCAATCTCGTCCGCGCCTGCCGCCAATGCGTCCTCGTATCCGCGCATGTTGGGGGTCAGCGCGGCATAGCGCACCCCGTCTGCGCGCGCGATCTTGGCCAGCACCTCGCCGCTGCCCGCCATCTGGGGCACCCATTTGGGGCTCACAAAACTGGCGCACTCGATACGCCTGAACCCCGCCCCGCTCAGGCAGTCGATTAGCGCGACCTTATCGGCCACCGCGATCTCGCCTGCTTCGTTCTGCAAGCCGTCGCGCGGGCCCACCTCGTAGATCTCGACACGTCCTGACATCTTATCCCTCCCAGACCGGATAGAAGTCCCGAGCGTAGAGGCCACCCCCCGCCTGGGGCAAGCTCGATATGAAGGCCGGACGGGCGCTGATCCGCGCATACCACGCCGCCGTCTCGGGATGATTGTCGAGCGTCGCGAAATGCCGGGCCATGTAAACCGCCTGCCCGACCGAGATGTCAGCCGCACTGAACCCCGAGGTCAGCAGGTAGTCCCTATTTTCGACCGGCGTGGACAGCCGCGCCTCGATCGCGTCATAGCATTTGGCGAGCCGCGCAGCCTCGAGCTTCATCACGATGGGGCTGCGCATGTGATCCTCGTAAAGCACAACGTGTTGCTGGGTCAGCGCCGCCGCATGCTGGCTGACGGTTTCGGCGAAGTTGACCCAGACCAGCCAGGCCATTCGGTCCGGGCTGTCCACGCTGCGCCCCATCCGGTCGGGGCTGAAACGTTCGCACAGGTATTGCGTGATCGCGCCGGTTTCGAACATGCGCTCGCCGTCGATCTCGAGGGCGGGCACCCGGCCTGCGGGGCTGAGGCTCAGGAATTCGGGGCGGCGCAGCGACTTGTCGAAAGGGTGGACCGAGACCCGAAACGGGATGTCGAGTTCATAAAGCAGCCAAAGCGTGCGCATCGACCGGCTTTGGGGGCAATGGTGGAGCGTGATCATGGTGTCTCCTTGCGGCGATGCGGCCAGTCGGGCCGGGTATTGACGAATACGGGCTGCGCGATGATCGTAGCGAACCAACGGGCAAGTGCGGGCCGTTTGGCCAGCGCTGCTGCCCCCTCGGGCACCATCTGGAAGGTGTCGATCATCGGCGCGAGGTGGCAATCGGCCGAGGTCAGTGCGGCCCCGTCCAGCACCTCCCCATCTTTCGCAATCGCATCGAGCATGTCCAGCACCGCGCCGCTCGCCTCTAGCCCCGCGCTGAGTTGATCGGGGTCCGCCGTCTCGCCCATGGTCGGGCGAAACCAGCCGTGCGAAAAAACCTGCCGCACCAAGGGCCAGTAGCCATAGGCATCCACGATCCCGCCGACCTGCGCGACGCGGGCCTGCATGATGGGCGGCGCGCTCCAACCGCGATATGCGTCGCACCAGCGCAGGATCGCCGCCGTTTCGTAGATTGTTACCCCATCCACGTGCAGCACCGGCGCACGGCCCATAGGATGACCTGTGGCAGCGCCTTCCGCTTTGAACGGGTCGACTTCTGTGTAGTCATAATCGCACCCGGCCAAGTGCAGCCCCATCCGCGCGGCGCGGGTATAGACGCTCCAGACGTAACCGGTGAGGTGCAGATCGCTCACGCCGCGCTCTCATCCTCGAGCCGGACAAGCGCGGCCCCCGCGACGACCTGATCGCCCGCCTCGGCGAGCACCTCGGCCACCACCCCGTCTCGGGCGGCGAGCAGGGCGTGTTCCATCTTCATCGCTTCAAGCACGGCCAGCTTGTCGCCCTTGCTGACGGTCGCGCCTTGCGTGGCAAACACCGCCCGCACCACGCCGGGCATGGGCGCGAGGATCACGTTGCCGTCCCCACCCGCGCTCGCCGCGACATTCAGCGGATCGATATGTGTATACGTCAGGCCATAGGTGTCAAAGACCGTCGCCGTGCCATCCGCGCAGGCCACTGCAGGCGCGGGATCGTCATCGATGCGCCATGTTCCGTGCTTGCGCGCGGCGGTCAGGCTTTGCCCCTCGACCTGCCACTGCTGCATGTCAGGGCCAAGAACCTGCACCCGTACATTCAGAACCTCATCTTCGTGCTGCAGCCCAACCGTTCGGGTGTTTGCGGCCCACAGGGTGAACCCCGCCATTGGCCCCGGCGCGTCGAGCCCGCTCAGCGCCATCGCGGCAGCCACAGCGTGTCGCGGCTCCGGCGTTTTGACTGCCGTGAGACCGTCGAGGTCACGTGCAATCAGCCCCGTATCCACCTCGCCCCGCCCAAAGCCCACGTGATCCGCAAGCGCACCGAGAAAGGCGAGGTTCGTGACCGTGCCCGCCACCTGCGTCCCCTTCAGGGCAGCAGACAGCCGGCGCAAGGCCACCGCACGGGTTGGGCCATGCACGATCACCTTGGCGATCATCGGATCGTAAAACGGGCTGATCTCATCGCCTGCGCGCACGCCGCTATCGGCCCGCGCCGTCGCAGGAAAAGCCAGATGGGTCAGCGTACCGGTCGCAGGCAGAAATCCTGCGGGAACGTTTTCGGCGTAAAGGCGCGCCTCGAAAGCGTGGCCGTCGATGTGCAACTCATCCTGCGCCTTGGGCAGCCCTTCGCCAGCGGCCACGCGTAGCTGCCATTCGACCAGATCGACGCCGGTGATGGCTTCGGTCACGGGGTGTTCGACCTGTAACCGCGTGTTCATCTCCATGAAAAAGAACCCGTCGGTGCGCAGCGGCCCAGACCCGTCCACGATGAACTCGACCGTGCCCGCCCCTTTGTAACCGATGGCCTCCGCCGCCTTGACCGCCGCATCCCCCATGGCCGCGCGCATCTCGGGTGTCATGCCGGGGGCCGGTGCCTCTTCGATCACCTTCTGGTGGCGGCGTTGCAGAGAGCAGTCGCGTTCGAACAGATGCACGGCGCGGGTCCCGTCGCCGAATATCTGCACCTCGATATGGCGCGGATGGGTCACGAATTTCTCGACCAGCACATCGGCGTTGCCGAAAGCGGTCTTGGCCTCGGAACGGGCACTGGCCAGCGCATCCAAAAACGCGGCGGCGTCCTCGACCAGACGCATGCCCTTGCCCCCGCCGCCTGCGACGGCCTTGATCAACACCGGGTAGCCCATCTTGGCCGCTTCATCGGCCAGCAGCGCATCATCCTGATCCGCCCCATGATAGCCGGGTACAACCGGCACGCCCGCCTCGACCATCAACGCCTTGGCCGCATCCTTGAGACCCATGGCGCGGATTGCGTCTGCTGACGGGCCGATAAAGGTGAGGCCAGCGGCATCGACCGCTTCGACAAAATCCGGGTTCTCGGACAGAAAGCCATAGCCGGGATGGATCGCCTGCGCGCCCGTGTCCAATGCGGCCTGAATGATGACGTCACCGCGCAGATAGCTGTCGGCCGGAGCCGCCCCACCGATATGGACCGCGCGGTCGGCCATCGCCACATGCTTGGCCTGCGCGTCCGCGTCCGAATAGACAGTCACACAGCGCACCCCCATGGCCTGCGCCGTTTCCATCACACGGCACGCGATCTCGCCCCGGTTCGCAATCAGGATCGTGTCAAACATGGGCGGCCTCTCCTCTTTGCAAAGTCGGAATCATCAGTTTGCAAACTTCTCTCATGTCCTGCATCACATCCGGAACACGCCAAAGCGTGTCTCCTCAATCGGGGCATTCAGCGCGGCACTCAGCGACAGGAACAGCACATCGCGGGCTTTGCGCGGATCAATCACGCCGTCGTCCCACAGCCGGGCCGAGGCATAAAGCGGATGGGCCTGTTCCTCGAACATATCGATGGTGGGTTGCTTGAAGGCGGCCTCTTCCTCAGCCGACCAACTGCCCCCGCCCCGCTCAATCGCGTCGCGTTTCACGGTGGCCAACACGCCAGCGGCCTGCGCCCCGCCCATGACCGAAATGCGGCTGTTGGGCCAGGACCACAGGAAGCGGGGGGAATAGGCGCGCCCTGCCATTCCATAATTGCCCGCCCCAAACGAGCCGCCCACCAGCATCGTGACCTTTGGCACCGAGGTGGTCGCCACAGCCGTCACCATCTTGGCCCCATGCCGGGCAATGCCTTCGTTTTCGTACTGACGGCCCACCATGAAGCCTGTAATATTCTGCAGGAAAACCAGCGGGATACGACGTTGCGAACACAGTTCGATGAAATGCGCGCCCTTCTGCGCCGCTTCGGAAAAGAGCACGCCATTGTTGGCGATGATGCCCACCGGGCAGCCCTTGATGTGGGCGAAACCGCACACCAGCGTTTCACCATAGCGCGCCTTGAACGCATCAAAGCGGGAGCCGTCGACCAGCCGCGCGATCACCTCGTGAATGTCGTAAGGCGTGCGCAAGTCAGCAGGGACCACGCCCAAAATCTCGTCAGGATCGTAAGCGGGATCTTCAGGCGATTGCCACTGCACGGTGGCGGGCTTGGTACGGTTCAGATGCCCCACGGCGCGGCGGGCCAGCGCGAGGGCGTGGGTGTCATCCTCGGCCAGATAGTCAGCGACGCCCGACAGGCGCGTGTGGACATCGCCGCCGCCCAGATCCTCCGCGCTCACCACCTCGCCCGTCGCGGCCTTGACCAGCGGTGGTCCCGCCAGAAAGATTGTGCCCTGATCGCGCACGATGATCGTCACATCCGACATGGCCGGAACGTAAGCCCCGCCAGCAGTGCAGGAGCCCATCACGACGGCGATCTGCGGAATGCCCTTGGCCGACATCTGCGCCTGATTGAAGAAGATGCGGCCAAAGTGGTCGCGGTCGGGGAACACCTCGTCCTGATTGGGCAGGTTCGCACCGCCACTGTCCACCAGATAGATGCAGGGCAGATGGTTCTGCTCGGCGATCTCCTGCGCGCGCAGGTGTTTTTTCACCGTCATCGGATAGTAGGTGCCGCCCTTGACCGTCGCGTCGTTGCACAGGACCATCACGTCCTGCCCCATGATCTGCCCGATGCCCGCGATCACGCCCGCGCAGGGGGCGGCCCCGTCATAAAGGCCGTGCGCTGCCGTCGCGCCCACCTCAAGAAACGGACTGCCGGGATCGAGCAGGTTGGCGACCCGGTCGCGCGGCAACATCTTGCCCCGGCTCAGGTGGCGTTCGCGGGATTTCTCGCCGCCGCCCATCGCAGCGGCCTGCGCGGCGGTCTGCACCTGATCGAGCGCCTCGAGATGGGCGGCTGCGTTGGCCTTGAACGCCTCGGATGAGGGCAGCGCCTGCGAGGTGAGTTTCATGTCTGTTCTCCGATTTCTGCGGCTGCACGGGCTTTGAGCTCTTTGCGGATCACCTTGCCGGTGACCGTCATGGGCAACTCGGCCACAAAGGTGATTTCTCTTGGGTATGAATAGCTTGCAAGGCGTTCTTTCACGAAATCACGCAATGTATCAGCTGTCACGTCCGCCTTCGCTTTGCGCACAACATAGGCTTTGACGATTTCGGTGCGCAACGGGTCGGGTTTGCCCACAACGCCCACGGTTGCGACGCCCGGATGGGTCAGCAGGCAGTCCTCGATTTCGGCGGGGCCGATGCGGTAGCCCGCCGAGGTGATCACATCATCATCCCGCCCGACAAAGCGGATGTCGGGGCCGTCCTTCTGCCCCCGATCCCCAGTCAGCATCCAGTCGCCCCGGAACTTGGCCGCCGTGTCTTCCGGGCGGTTCCAGTATTCCAGCATCATGGACGGGGCACCGCGCCGGACGGCTATATCGCCTTCTTCAGAGGTGATTTTGCCATCGTGATCGATAACCTGCACGTCAAAACCCGGCACCGCCCGCCCCATATATCCGGGGCGCGCAGGAAAGCGCGCGGCGCTGCTCGACACGACCATGTTACACTCGGTCTGCCCGTAGAACTCATTGATCGTGACCCCGAGTGCGTTCCGCCCCCACACAAGCATCTCGGCCCCAAGCGGCTCACCCCCGCTCGCGACAGAGCGCAGGCCCGGAATATGCGCATCCGCCGCCTTGAGCATCCGCAAGGCCGTGGGTGGAGCAAACACATTCTTTACAGCGCCTTGGCGGATGATATTCATACACTGATCTGTATCAAATTTCTCCATCCGGGCCGCAACGACCGGCACACCGAGTGCAAGACCCGGCATCAACACATCGAACAGTCCGCCGATCCACGCCCAGTCCGCCGGAGTCCACAGGCAATCACCGGGCTGGCCCAGATCATCATGGCTGAGACTGACGCCCGGAATGTGCCCATCCAGCACAGCATGGCCATGCAGCGCGCCCTTGGGCGTCCCGGTCGTACCGGACGTGTAAATCAGCACCGCAGGAGTTGTCGCCGTGGCCTCCGCAAAGGCCACGGGCCCGCCCTCAATACCGGCGGTGCTCGCGTCCCAGCATTCCGCCAGATCTCCGACGAGGCGGGCACCTTCATCATCGGTCAGAACCAGCACAATCCCGGCATCCGACATGCGCGAGGCCAACGCATCATGCTTGAATAACTTGAACAAAGGCACTGAAATCGCGCCGACTTTCCAGATCGCAAGATGCGCCGCCGCACACCATGGAGATTGCGACAACAGCACACCCACCCGGTCGCCCGGTGCCACCCGGTCCATCAGCGCGCGGGCCAGACTGTCCGTCATCTCGGCCAGCGCGTCCGTGGTCACGTCACGGTGCCCACCACCCGTCAGATCAATGATCGCGAGCGTACCGGCAGGGTGAGACAGGCATTGTGCGGCCATGTTCATATGCCGCCCTCCGGTGCCAAACGCACGGTGCCGAAACGGTCCACATGGTAAACGACGTCGTCGCAGCGCACCTGAAACACGACCTCTCCCGTGCCTGCCCAGCCCAGACAGGCCGTATCGGCACCGCCATGCTCGGCCATATGCCGCGCGGCAACGGCATTGATCACATCCGTCGCATCCAGATCAAGCTGGCGCTGGCCAAGCCAGTAGCCCCCAAGGGCTGCGACCAGCACGAGGCCAGCCGTCGTGATCAGGACCGAGCGCGGCATCACCCCATCGCCGTGACCAGTTCGCGCCCCACCAGCATCCGCCGGATTTCAGAGGTGCCCGCGCCGATCTCCATCAGCTTGGCGTCGCGGAAGATGCGCGCGACTGGCGCGTCATTCAGGAACCCCGCCCCGCCCATGGCCTGCACCGCCTGGTGCGCCTGACTCATCGCCGCTTCGGAGGCGTAAAGACAGCAGGCCGCCGCATCCTGCCGGGTCACGGTGCCCCGATCACAGGCCTTGGCGACCTCGTAGACATAGGCGCGCGCCGAGTTCATCGCCGTGTACATATCCGCGATCTTGCCCTGCATCAGCTGGAACGATCCGATGGGCTGGCCGAACTGGCGACGTTCGGAGAGATACGGCATGATTTCATCCATGCAGGCGGCCATGATCCCAAGGCCGATGCCCGCCAGCACCACCCGTTCGTAATCAAGGCCGGACATGAGGACAGACACGCCCCGCCCCTCTTCGCCGAGCACGTTGTCAAAGGGCACCTCGACATCCTCAAAGATCAGCTCGGCGGTGTTCGATCCGCGCATGCCCAGCTTGTCGAAATGGGGTGAGGTCGAAAAACCTTTCATAGACTTTTCGATCAGAAAGGCGGTGATACCCCTGGGGCCCGCCTCTGGTTCTGTCTTGGCATAGACCACCAGCGTGTCGGCATCCGGGCCGTTGGTGATCCAGTATTTCGTGCCGTTCAGGATGTAGCGGTCATTGCGCTTTTCCGCGCTCAGCTTCATCGACACCACGTCCGACCCCGCGCCCGCTTCGGACATGGCCAGCGCGCCCACATGCGCGCCGCTGACCAGGCCCGGCAGATACTGCGCCTTTTGGGCGTCGGTGCCGTTCAGGCTGATCTGATTGACGCACAGGTTAGAATGCGCGCCGTAGCTGAGCGATACGGACGCGCTCGCGCGTGCCAGCTCCTCTACCGCGACCGTATGGGCGACATAGCCCATGCCCGCACCGCCGAACTCTTCATCCACCGTGATGCCAAGCAGTCCAAGCTCTCCCATTTCAGGCCAAAGCTCGGGGGGAAAGGTGTTGGCCTGGTCGATTTTGGCCGCCATCGGCTTGACCCGATCCTGCGCCCACCGATGCACCATCTCGCGCAGCGCATTCACGTCCTCGCCCAGATCAAACGTCATGGAATGGGTGAACATTGCACGCCTCCCTGCCTTTAATGAACACTTGTTCATTAAATATATGCCTGACATTCCGGTCTGTCGAGCGTTCTTTCGTCTCAGGCGGAACCAAGCTGCTGCGATGCGCATTGACCTTGTGCGATTGACGTTTCATCGCCGCCAAAAGGATATCCGATATGCTGACCCGCTGCCTCACCGCCCTCGCCCTGCTTGCGATGCCCTCTGTTACATGGGCCGAAGAAGTGGGCGAGATCGGCGTGGACTGGTCGGGCAATGACATCGTGATCGAGGCAATTGCCGACCCGGAGGTCAAGGGCGTCACCTGCCACATCGCTTATTTCGAGCGGGGCGTGATCGACCGGCTGGCCAATGGCAACTGGTTCGAGGATCCCTCCAACAGCTCAATCTCGTGCCGTCAGACCGGGCCGATCGAGATCGGGGACATCGACCGGGACGAGAACGGAGAGGACGTCTTTTCCGCCTCCCGCTCGATCATCTTCAAGAGTATTCGCGTCAAACGCATCTTTGATGAGGGCAACAACACGTTGATCTATGTCGCCCATGGCCGCGAGATCGTACGCGGCTCGGCCAAGGTGTCGATGTCAACGGTGCCGCTTTACTCGGCAGCAGCCGTCAACTGATAGACGGCGGAGACTTCGGAGCGGATGATACGCGCAATCAGGGCGCAATCCCCAAGGCTGAAAGTCAGCGGCACGCGCATATCGACCACGCCAGCAAGGATACGGTCACTGGTGACCATCGGCGTGGACGGCACATAGCGCCAGCTGTCATAGCGGCTGGTAAAGGCCACCGGCTCGGGCGCGCCAAACCATTTGAGTTCCACGCCGCGCGCCTTGCAGCGGTCTATCACTTCGATGACCCGCTCGGCCGCCCAGTCCAGCAGCAGGAATTGGATGGAGGAGCCAACGATGGTTTCCTTCTCCGCCCGCTCCACGATGTGCAGACCGGGTGTGTCGCGCAATCCCGCCTCAAGCGCATAGTACCGTTCGTTCCAGCGGGCACATTGCGTCGCCAGATCAGCCACTTGTGGCCGCAGGATAGCGGCGCGCAGATTGTCCATCCGCCCCGAGATGTTGGGCGTCGTGTATTTCAGATCGGCAAAGGCCTCGGGTGGAGGGGCCGCGAGATGGCGTTCAAACAACATATAACTGCCTGACAGCATCACCGATTTGGCCGCCAGATGCGGATCGTCCGTGACGAGAAACCCGCCCTCACCCGAATTCACGTGTTTGTAGGTCTGACAGGAATAGCAGCCGATCACGCCATGCCGCCCGGACGGCACCCCGTTCCAGGCGGCCCCCATCGTGTGCGCGCAATCCTCTACCACTTGCACGCCTGCCGCGTCGCACATCGCCATCAGCCGGTCCATGTC
The DNA here is from genome assembly GCF_947494755.1 of uncultured Tateyamaria sp. Taxonomy (GTDB): domain Bacteria; phylum Pseudomonadota; class Alphaproteobacteria; order Rhodobacterales; family Rhodobacteraceae; genus Tateyamaria. The sequence goes on along the minus strand of NZ_CANLVZ010000001.1, from coordinate 82,828 downwards.
GCAGATATGTCCGCGCATGTGGCTCAGCAGCAGAACGCGCGTCTGATCGAGCTTCTCCTCAAGATCATCAAGGTCGATGGTCAGCGCTTCGGTCACACCAACGAACACTGGCGTCGCGCCCACGGACGCAATCGCCCCCGGCACCGGTGCCAGTGTGAACGCGTTGGAGAGCACCGTGTCACCCGGGCCTACCCCAAGCGCACGCAAGGCGGTCCCCATCGCATAGCCGCCCGAGGCAACTGCAAGGCAATATTTCGCGCCTACGGTGGCCGCAAATTCCTGCTCGAGCAGCGTAGTTTCGGACACCTCGCCGGGGGCCGTGTTGTAGCGGTGCAACCGGCCATGGCGCAGCACGGCAAGTGCGGCATCAATCCCAGCCTCGGGGATCGGGTCTTGCTGTGTGAAACTGCCGGTAAATCGTTCTGTCATGGCCTATCTCTGCTGGAAATCCTGTGCGGCAGTCAAGACGCAGCGAGGCGATTTGGGGCTTTGAAATCGGGCCTGTCGTTTCCTATCGGCCCAAAAGGGCAGCGGCGACGGATGGCAGTGCGGCGAAATCCTCAAGCAAGGCTTCTGGCTCGAGCGCGGCCATATCCTCGCCCGAGGGGCCAAAGGTGACCAGTACCGACGGCACCCCGGCAGCCCGCGCAGTGTTGCGATCCGTGTCACTGTCACCCACCAAAAGGCAGGCGCGCGGATCAACGCCAAGGCGGCGGGTGGCCTCGAACAGCGGTTCGGGCTCGGGTTTGCGCACCGGCAAAGTATCAGCCCCGACCAGACTGCCAAAGGCATCACGCACGCCAAGTTCCTGCAGCAGTTGTTCGGCCAAGCCTTCGGGCTTGTTCGTGCAGATGCCAACCGCGTGGCCGTGGGATTTCAGCGTCTCGACCGCCGCCATCGCGCCGGGATACATCACGGTATGGGTCGAGATGTCAGCCCCATATGCCTCGAGCAACATGTGATAGTAGCGATCAATTGTTGCCTCCTCCATCTGATCGACGCGCATCAGGCCGGCGCGCAACATCGCACGCCCCCCGCGCAAGGCGACCCCCGCATCGCCCGGGCCCAGCACATCCCCCAACCCCATATCGCGAAAACACACATTCGCGGCGGCCAGCAAATCCCCGCTTGTGTCCGCCAACGTCCCGTCCAGATCGAAAATCACAGCTGTCATGCCCGTCTCCCTTCGGCGGGTCGTTGCCGCCGTGATGTTGCAACCCGCAATCTTGTTTGATGGGGCCTGCGCTTGCGTGTGCGCGTCCAGCGGATAAACAGGGCGCAACAAAAAGACAAAGAGATTTGGCCAAAAGGGCATTCTATGAGCGTTGCATTGATCATTCTGGCCGCAGGCAAGGGCACACGGATGAAGTCAGACCTGCCCAAGGTGCTGCATCCCATTGCGGGCGCGCCGATGCTGCACCACGCGATGCGCGCAGGGGCGGTGCTTGAACCTGAGCGCACAATCGTTGTGGCCGGGCACGGCGCGGATCAGGTCGAGGCGGCGGCGTTGGATTTCGACGCCGAGGCGCAGGTGGTGTTGCAGGTTGAACAGTTGGGCACCGGGCATGCCGCAGCGCAGGCCCATGATGCGCTGGCAGGGTTTGAGGGTCTGGCCATCGTGCTGTTCGGCGACACGCCCTTTATCCGCCCCGAAACACTGGAAACGCTGGTGGCAGCGCAAGCGGATGTCACGGTGCTGGGTTTCGAAGCCGCTGATCCCGGACGCTATGGCCGCCTGATCATGGAGGGCGATCAGCTTGTCCGCATCGTCGAATTCAAGGACGCCACCGAGGACGAACGCGCGGTGACCTTGTGCAATTCCGGTGTGCTGGCGGCCCCGGCACCCCTGCTGCTCGATCTGCTGGCACAAGTCGGCAACGACAACGCCCAAGGCGAATACTACCTGACCGACCTGCCCGCCCTCGCCCGCGCCCAAGGCCGCACGGTGGGTGTGGTCGCCTGCGCCGAGGCCGAAACCCTCGGGATCAACAGCCGCGCCGAACTGGCCGCCGCCAACGCGATGTTTCAGGCCAAAGCCCGCGCGCAGCTGATCGAAGACGGGGTCGCCTTTATGGCCCCTGACACTGTGTTCCTGTCGTTGGACACCACCATCGGACGCGACGCGGTGATCGAACCCAACGTGGTCTTTGGCCCCGGCGTCACAGTGGAAACCGGGGCCACCATCCGCGCCTTTTCGCATCTCGAAGGGTGCCATGTGTCGCGCGACGCCATCGTGGGGCCCTATGCCCGCCTGCGCCCGGGTGCCGAACTTGCCGAGGGCGTGCGCGTGGGCAACTTTGTCGAAGTCAAGAACGCCACGCTCGATACAGGTGCCAAGGTCAACCACCTCAGCTATATCGGCGACGCTTTTGTCGGGGCGGGGGCGAACGTCGGCGCGGGGACGATCACCTGCAACTATGACGGCGTGATGAAACACCGCACCGAGATCGGGGCGCGCGCCTTTATTGGGTCCAACACGATGCTGGTCGCCCCTGTTTCCATCGGGGTCGAGGCCATGACCGGATCGGGCTCCGTCATCACCTCAGACGTGGAAGAAGGCGCGCTGGCCTTGGGTCGTGCGCATCAAGTGGAAAAACCCGGCATGGCGCGCAAATTGTTCGAAATGTTAAAGGCTCAAAAGGCCAAGCAAAGCAGAGGCAGCTAAAATGTGTGGAATTGTAGGTGTCCTGGGAAGTCACGAAGTCGCGCCAATCCTTGTTGAGGCGCTGAAACGGCTTGAATATCGCGGCTATGACAGTGCTGGCATTGCGACCATCAATGACGGCGTACTGGACCGCCGCCGCGCAGTGGGCAAGCTGGTCAATCTGAGCGATCGGCTGGTCCATGATCCGCTGGCAGGCAAGTCCGGCATCGGCCACACACGGTGGGCGACCCATGGCGGGCCAAGCGAGACCAACGCCCACCCGCACCGCGCAGGGCCCGTGGCTGTGGTCCATAACGGGATCATTGAAAACTTCCGCGAGTTGCGCGCCGAGATGGCAGAGGTCGGCCTCCAATTTGAGACCGAAACCGACACCGAAACCGTCGCCATGCTGGCGCAACACCATCTGAACCAGGGGCTGTCCCCGGTCGAGGCCGCGTTCAAGACCATTGACCGGCTCGAAGGGGCCTTTGCACTCGCGTTTCTTTTCGATGGCGAAAGCGATCTGATCGTGGCGGCGCGCAAGGGGTCCCCCCTCGCCATCGGGCATGGTTCTGGCGAGATGTTTGTGGGCTCGGATGCCATCGCCCTTGCGCCGCTGACCGACCGGATCACCTATCTTGAGGAAGGCGACCGCGCCGTCGTGACCCGCGCTGGCGTCGAAATCCGCGACGCGCGTGGCACCCTCGCCAATCGTGAGGTCCGTCAGATCCAGATCGACGATGCGCGTATCGACAAAGCCGGGCACAAACACTTCATGGCCAAGGAAATCGCCGAGCAGCCCACAGTGCTCAGTTCCACCCTTGCCAATTATCTGGGGTCCGACGATCAAATCACCCTGCCCGATCCCGGCATCGACTTCACCTCCATCGACCGGCTGACCATGGTGGCCTGCGGCACGGCCTATTACGCGTGTCTCACGGCGAAATACTGGTTCGAGCAGATCGCCCGCCTGCCGGTCGAGGTCGATGTGGCCTCTGAATTCCGCTACCGCGAACCGCCCATTCCCGCGCGCACGCTGGCGCTGTTCGTCAGTCAGTCGGGTGAGACGGCGGACACGCTGGCTGCGCTGCGTTATTGCGATGGCAAGGCCGACAGGATCGTGTCGGTCATCAATGTCCCCGAAAGCTCGATCGCGCGCGAAAGCGATCTGGCCCTGCCGATTTTTGCCGGGGTCGAGGTCGGCGTGGCCTCCACCAAAGCGTTTACCTGTCAGTTGACCGTTCTGCTAATGCTGGTGCTTAAGGCGGCGCAGGCGCGCGGTACGATCAGTGCAGCGCAAATGTCCGAGCATGTTGCGGCGTTGCGTGCGATCCCCGCCATGATCAACCTCGCCATCGCCCAAAACGATGCGATGGCGAAAACAGCCCGCAAACTGTCTGAGGCCCGCGATATCCTGTTTCTCGGGCGCGGCCAGATGTACCCCCTTGCCCTGGAAGGCGCGTTAAAGCTGAAAGAAATCAGCTATATACACGCCGAAGCTTATGCGTCAGGTGAGCTGAAACACGGCCCCATCGCCCTGATCGACAAGCACGTCCCCGTGGTGGTCATGGCCCCCAAAGACACGCTGTTCGACAAGACCGTGTCGAACATGCAGGAGGTCATGGCACGCAAAGGCAAGGTGGTACTGATCACCGACAATGACGGTCTGAAGGAGGCCGGAGACGGCGTGTGGGCCGACATCACCATGCCTGATTGCCCCGACGTCATCGCCCCCATCGTTTATGCGGTGCCAGCGCAATTGCTGGCCTATCACACGGCGGTGGCCAAAGGCACGGATGTGGACCAGCCCCGCAACCTCGCCAAATCCGTGACGGTGGAGTAATGGCCAAGCAGTTCGATCACATCAACAACGATCTGGCGGCCTTCATCGGCACGCAGCACATGTTTTTCGTAGGTTCTGCCGCGCAGGATGGCCGCGTCAACATCTCGCCCAAGGGCATGGACAGCCTGCGCGTCATGGGCCCCAACCGGATTGTCTGGCGCAACCTCACTGGGTCGGGGAACGAGACCGCAGGGCACTTGGCGTCGGTCAATCGCATGACGCTGATGTGGTGCGGGTTCGAGCAGCGCCCGATGATCCTGCGCACCTATGGCAAGGCGCGCACGCTCCATCCGCGCGATGCCGACTTTGCCGATCTGAACTCACAGTTCCCACTCTCGCACGCCGCGCGCCAGATTTACGACCTCAGCGTCGATCTGGTTCAGACGTCCTGCGGATATGCGGTGCCGTTCATGGATTATGCAGGTGAACGGGATGTGCTGGCGAAATGGGCAGAAGACAAGGGCCCCGAGGGGGTCGCTACCTATTGGACGACCCGCAACGCGCAAACTATCGATGGGTTTGACACCTACATAGACGGGCCCAAACCATGACGCCCGACGACGCATTGGCCGAGATCTCGGCCCATGCCGATGCGCAGCGTGCCGCAGATGCTAAGGCCTATCACAAATCCAAACGTGACCATCTTGGCGTCCCGAACCCGGTCCTGAACGATCTGACCAAGGCGTGGCGGCAGGCTTTGGATGTGCCTGCCCGTGTCGCGCTGGCCGACGCGCTCTGGCGCACGAATATCTACGAGGCGCGCCTGGCCGCCGCCAAACTGCTGACCCAAGCCCGCATTCGCCCCGATGATGAGGTGTGGGCGCTGATCGCGTCCTGGGTGCCCGAATTTGACAGTTGGGCCATCGCCGATCACGCCTGCATGGCGGGGCAAAAACGGCTGGTGGCCGACCCGGCCCGGATCGAAGAGGTCGAGGCGTGGACGACCTCGGACCACCTGTGGACCCGGCGCGCGGCCCTTGTGATGACGCTGCCATGGACCAAGCAGAACTTTCCCAAACCGCACGAAGTCGAACTGCGCGAACGGGTGCTGGGGTGGGCGGCGTCTTATGTCCCGGATCAGCAGTGGTTCATCCAGAAAGCGATTGCCTGGTGGGTGCGCGAGTTGGGCAAACACGACGCGCCGCGCGCCCGTGCCTTTCTGGACACGTATGGGTCAACGATGAAGCCGTTTGCGGCCAAAGAGGCGGCCAAGTACCTGCCCGCGAACCGATAATTCAGCCGCCCGCCGTCACCTCGACCTCGGGCAGTCCGGTGAGCGGCGCGCCGATGGCCTGCATTGCCGCCAGTGACAATCGACTGCCAGCCGTCGCAGGCCCCTCAATGGGGATCAGGGTGACACCGACGCTTTGGCCCGTCTCGACCGACCGGACGCGTCCGGGCTGTTCGGTGCCGACAAGCGGTGTCTTCAACCACAAGCCGGGCTGCGCCGCATCCCCAAGGGACGCAACAGTCGTGCCCAGATTGCCGCTGCGCGCCGGTGCAGGGGCCTCGTCTGGCACCGCCTCGACGGCTTCGACCCCATCGGGCCGTGACTGCGGGCGCACCGTCGCATCATCGGCACCGACCACAGCCCCCGCAGGAGCCTCACTGCCCTGTTCAGGCAGTATTCCACAGCCTGCTACGCAGACCAAACTCATCAAAATCAGTCTCATGTCCCCATCATACTCTGCCCAGATTGACACGCAATGCCCCTTGCGGGTCGGGCCGCGCGCACATACCACTTATCTCATGACCGCTCCTTTGATTGATCCCTTTGCGCGTGCGATTACCTATCTGCGCGTCTCTGTCACCGACCGCTGCGATTTCCGCTGTGTCTATTGCATGTCCGAAAACATGACCTTTCTGCCCAAGAAAGAGCTGCTGACCCTCGAGGAACTGGACCGGATGTGTTCGACCTTCATTGGTCTCGGCGTGGAAAAGCTGCGGATCACGGGCGGTGAGCCGCTGGTGCGGCGCGACATCATGACATTCTTCAAGGCCATGGGCCGCCATCTCGAGGCGGGCACGCTCAAGGAGCTGACGCTGACCACCAATGGCAGCCAGCTCGAACGCTTCGCGAGCGATCTTTATGCCGCGGGGGTGCGCCGGGTGAACATCTCGCTCGACACCATCGACGAGGGCAAATTCGCCGAGATCACGCGGTGGGGTCGCCTGCCCCAGGTGTTGCGCGGAGTCGATGCGGCACTGGCTGCCGGCCTTAAGGTCAAGATCAACGCCGTCGCGCTCAAGAATTTCAACGAGGACGAGCTCGAGACGATCACCCGCTGGTGTGCCGAGCGCGAGATGGACCTGACGTGGATCGAAGTGATGCCCATGGGCGATCTCGGGAACGAGGACCGTCTCGGGCAATACTGGTCGCTCAAGGACGTGCGCGCCCGCTATGCCGATCACTACACCGTCACCGATCTGGCCGAACGCACGGGCGGGCCGGCGCGCTATGTGCGGCTTGAGGAGACGGGGCAAAAGATCGGCTTCATCACGCCCCTGTCCCACAATTTCTGCGAAAGCTGCAACCGCGTCCGGCTGACCTGCACGGGCGAGATTTACCTGTGTTTGGGGCAAGAGGACATGGCCGATCTGCGCGCCCCCCTGCGCGCCCACCCCGAAGATGACGCCCCATTGCAGGATGCAATCCGCGCGGCCATCGGCATGAAACCCAAGGGCCACGATTTTGACTATTCCCGCCAGCGCCTCGATGGTCAGATGCCACGGCACATGAGCCACACGGGCGGCTGACCCATATGCGGCCCACGGCCCTGTTTCGGCTCTATCGCGCGCTGAGCGCCCTTGCCCTGCCCTTTGCCGCGCGCCGGGCGGTGGCCAAGCTGCGCGATGGTGGCGTCAGTGCCGAGCGCGCCCATGAACGTCTGGGCCATGCCACCGAACTGCGCCCCAATGGGCCGTTGATCTGGTTTCATGGGGCAAGCGTGGGCGAGGCAAAGTCGGTGCTGCCCGTCCTCCACCGCATTGCCCTCGATCACCCGGACGTGCGCCTGCTGCTGACGTCCGGCACCGCCACCTCGGCTGAGGCCATTGCAGGACGAATGCCCCATGGCGCGATACACCAGTTCAGCCCGCTCGACGGACGCGGGCCGATGGCGCGGTTCCTGCGCAACTGGCGGCCCGATCTGTGCGTGCTGGTGGAATCCGAGTTGTGGCCCAACCTCCTTGATATGTGTGCGGAGGCCGACATTCCCGTCGCTCTCCTCAATGCGCGGCTGTCCGATAGCAGTGCGCAGGGCTGGACACGCTTTCCCGGCACCGCCGCATATGTGCTGCGCGGGATCGTGATGGCCCATTGTCAGGACGCGCGCAGCCGGGATCATCTGCGCGCCATGGGGCTGGAGTATGCCCAACAGGGCGCGAACCTAAAGTCGATGATGGGTCCGCCGATGATCGACGCGGTGGCTCGGGCGCAGGCGCATGCCGACTTGGGCAACCGCCCCATTTGGGTCGCCGCCTCGACCCATCCCGGCGAAGAAGAGGTCATACTGGCCACCCATGCCCAACTGTTGGCGGATGACCCTGATCTGTGCCTCATTCTGGTGCCGCGTCATCCCGAACGCGCTGATGAGATCGCAGCGTTGATCGCGGATGCCCACCTGTCGCTCGCGCAACGCAGCACCAGAACAGGCGATGCGACCAGAGCCGAAGTCTACCTCGCGGATACTATGGGCGAGACGGATTTGTGGTACACGCTCAGCCCTATCGTCTTTCTCGGTGGCTCGTTCACGAATGTGGGCGGGCATACCCCATTCGAACCCGCCGCCGCCGATTGCGCAATCCTGCACGGGCCGCATTATGTGAATTTTGCCGAGGCTTACGCACGTTTTCTTGCCGCAGATGCAAGTATGGAGGTCGAAGACGGCGCGGCACTGACGCAAGCCGTCCGTACTTTGTTAGACGACCCGAACCGCGCCGCCACGCTCGCCGCAAACGCCCACCCGTTGGTGCAATCGGGGGACGGGCCACTTGGGGAGCTGGCGACGCGCCTCTTCTCTCTGGCGGGTGCCCACGCTAAGGATCTGCATGACTGATCTGTCCCAAATCGATGTGATCGCGCCGAATTTCAAACGGCGGTTGTCGGGCGTGACCTCGACCGTAATCCGGCTGGTGCCCTTGCAGGCCCGCCAGATCGCGATCACCGCCTGCGCGCCCGAAGTGCCCGACTATGTGCCCAATGTGCATTGGTCGCACCTGATCACGATGGGGCGCGGCGGCCCATCTGGCGCAAGGATCTGGCACGCCCGGCGCAATGTCGAGATGATCGCAGGGATCGCCCTCAAACGGCTGCTTGGCAAACGGCTCAAGCTGCTCTTCACGTCCGCCAGCCAGCGCCACCACACCGGGTTGACCCGCGCGCTTGTCGCGCGCATGGACGCGGTTATCGCGACCTCGGCCAAGACCGCCACCTATCTCAGCGTGCCCAACACCGTCATCCATCATGGTATCGACACCGAGGTGTTCACCCCGAGCCCGGACAAGTCCGCGCTGCGCGCCGAATTGGGCTTGCCCGCGGGCCCCTTGATGGGTTGTTTCGGCCGCATTCGCGCGCAAAAGGGCACGGATGTCTTTGTGGATGCGATGATCGATGTGCTGGGCCGCCGCCCCGATGCCTGCGCCATCGTGATGGGCCGCGCGGTCGACAAGGATCAGGCGTTTCTGGACGATCTCAAGGCCCGCGTACAGGCGGCAGACCTGTCCAAGCGGTTGCTTTTCCTGCCCGAAGTACCCGTGTGGGAGACCCCCAAATTCTATCAGGCCCTCGACATCTACATCGCTCCGCAGCGGTGGGAAGGATTCGGGCTGACCCCGCTCGAAGCGATGGCCTGCGCAGCGCCCACGATCTGCACGCGGGTCGGCGCGTTCGAGGAACTGATCGTGGACGGTCAGACCGGCACCCTGATCGCACCGGGGGATGTGGGCGAGATGGTTGCGGCGACGGACGCGCTGCTGGCCGACCCTGCGAAGCTGACGACATGGAGCGCAAATGCCCGCGCCCACATGGTCGAGAACTTCCAGCTTAAGCAGGAAGCGGACGCCATTATTGCGATCTACCGCGCCCTGCTGGCGGATCAGACAGCGCCCTGACACATCCGGGTGCCGCTGCGCGCGTCGCCTTTGGCCCCACTCTTTCGCGCACGCCTTGCGCCCTTTCAGGACGCAAGCGGCATCCGCTGCTCCACGATCTCGGCCCACCACGAACAGCCCGCCGGGATCGCCTCGTCGTTGAAATTGTATTCGGGGTGGTGGACCATCGCCGTGTCGCCATTGCCCACGAGAATATAGGCACCGGGCCGCTCTTCGAGCATGAAGGCGAAATCCTCACCCCCCATCACCAGCGGGGCCTCATCGCATTGGCCTGAGACCGAGCGCGCCACATCGGCGGCGAAGGCTGTCTGGTCGTCATGGTTCACCATCACGGGATAGTTGCGCTGATAATCGACCCGCGCCACGCCGCCAAAGGTCGTTGCGATACCTTCGCAAACCTCCACCACCCGCTTTTCGGCCAGATCGCGCATCTCGGCGCTCATCGTGCGCACCGTGCCCATGATCGACACCTTTTGGGGGATGACGTTGAAGGCCTTGGATGATGTTTCGAAAGAGGTGATCGACACCACGATGCGCTCAATCGGGTCGGCGTTGCGGCTGACAATGGATTGGAGCGCGGTGACCGCATGACTGGCCATCAGGGTCGTATCGATCGTGTCCTGTGGCTTGGCCGCGTGCCCGCCCAGCCCCTCGAACTCGATATTGAGCAGATCTGTCGCGGCAAAGAACGGCCCCGGCCGGATGGCAAACTCGCCCACTGGCCGCCCGGGCCAGTTGTGCATGCCATAGACTTCCTGAATGCCCCATCGGTCCATCATCCCGTCCTTGCACATCTCGCGCCCGCCCCCGCCGCCTTCTTCCGCCGGTTGGAAGATCACCACGACCGTGCCGTCGAAATTGCGGGTTTCGGCCAGATATTGCGCCGCGCCAAGCAGCATGGCCGTGTGCCCGTCATGCCCGCAGGCGTGCATCACGTCCGGCGTTTTCGAGGCATAGTCGAGCCCGGTCTGTTCATGGATCGGCAGCGCGTCCATGTCCGCGCGCAGGCCGACGACCTTGCCCGCGCTGTCGGATTTGCCCTTGATGACACCCACAACGCCGGTGCGCCCGATCCCCTCGGCGACCTCGTCACAGCCAAAGGCACGCAGCTTGTCTGCCACCAGCGCGCTGGTGCGGTGCGTCTCGAACAGGATTTCGGGATGTTCGTGCATGTCGCGCCGCCAAGCGGTGATGTCAGCGTGCATTTCGGCAAAACGGTTCTTGATCGGCATCTGTTAAGCCTCCTGAAAAAAGGGTTACTGCGCGGGCATCCGCTGTTCGACAAGTTCGACAAACCAGCTGCACCCCGCCGGGATCGCGTCGTCATCGAACACATAGGCCGGGTGGTGGACCATGGGACCCTCACCATTGCCAAGGAAGATATAGGCCCCGGGCCGCGCGTTCAGCATGAACGAAAAGTCCTCGGCCGCCATGATCGGGGGCGTGTCGGTGGTCACGTCGCCTGCCACTGCGCGGGCGGCAGCGATGGCGTATTCGGTGTGATCGGCGTCGTTCACAGTCACGGGATAGCCAAGGCGATAATCCACCTCGACCTCGCAATCATAGGCCTCGGCGGTGGCCTTCGCGATGGCCTTCACCCGCGCCTCGACCATATCGCGTACCTCGGCATCCAGCGCGCGCACGGTGCCGGTCATCCGGGTCTGCTGCGGGATCACATTGTGCGTGTCCACGTCCGAATGCAGCGCACAGACTGACACCACCGCCGCCTCGAGCGGGTCGACATTGCGGCTGGTGATGCTTTGCAGACCCAGGATGATGTGGGCCGCGGTCACATTGGGGTCGATGGACTGGTGCGGGGCCGCCGCATGCCCGCCCTTGCCAGTTACGGTGATGTAAAACTCATCCGCACTGCCCATCAGTGCCCCGGGCCGGATCGCGAATTGCCCGGTCGGCAGGCCCGGCATGTTGTGCAGCCCATAGACCTCCTGCACGCCAAAACGGTCCATCACGCCCTCGTTCACCATCTCGCGGCCTCCGCCCCCACCCTCTTCGGCGGGTTGGAACAGCAGCACGACTGTCCCATCGAAGTTGCGGGTCTCGGCCAGATATTGCGCGGCCCCAAGCAGGATCGAGGTGTGCCCGTCGTGGCCGCAGGCGTGCATCGTACCCGGAGTGGTCGAGGCATAGTCCACGCCAGACGCCTCATGGATCGGCAGCGCGTCCATATCCGCGCGCAGGCCGATCACCCGGCCCTTGCTGTCGGTGCGCCCTTTGATGACGGCCACCACCCCGGTCTGCGCGATGCCGGTCTCGACCGTATCCACGCCAATCTCGCGCAGCTTGTCGGCGACGAAAGCCGACGTTTCATGCTCTTCAAACCCCAGTTCGGGATGCGCATGTAGATGCCGCCGCCAGCCGGTGATCTCGGCGTGGGTTTCGGCCAGACGGTTCTTGATGGGCATGGGGCGTCCTTTCGGGGTCAGACAGAGGGGCCGATGCGCATCCGCGTTCCATCGGTAAAGCGGCTCAGGCGGAACCGTGTCAGATCATGGCCCACCTCAGCCCCGGTGACCAGAGCGGCAAGCACCTTTCCCATGCCGGGGCCGATGCCAAAGCCATGACCGCTCATGCCCGTGCCCACGGTCAGCCCCGGCAGGGCCGCGACCCGATCCACGACCGGCACGACGTCCGGCATCGTGTCTATCATGCCCGCCCAAGCGGATTTGATCCTGACCGGGCCGAGGTCTGGGAAAAGTGCCGCAAAATCGCGGGTGAGGGCCGCGACCTTTCTGGCATTGGGTTTGGGGTCGAGGATGCGCATCCGCTCAAACGGGCTTTCCGCGTCTTCGGCCCATGTGCGCGGGGTGCCCCACGCATCCGGGAAGCCCCTGGGCGCGCCCGGCAGAAAGCGTGTGCCGAACGGATCGGCACGCAGTTGCGCAAGGTATTTGGGCAAGGATCGGAACGCGTCAGGGCCGACGAACAACTCGTGAAAGCCGCCCGCGGCGAGGGAATATCCCCCATCCGCGCGGGGCCGGAACGCGATGGTCTCATCCGCAGCACCACCGGGATAGACCATGGGCAGCGGCTCGGTCGCGGCCACCGTCGCGCGCACCGAGAGTTGCGGCAGGGCGACCCCGTGGCGGCGCAGGAACAGGGACGACCACGCACCACCCGCCAGCACCACCTCGGGCGCGGCGATGCGGCCCTGTTCGGTGATGACCCCGGCGACCTTGCCCGCCTGCATATCCAGCGCACGCACCGCACAGTTTTCGACGATCTGCACACCCGCGCGCGCCGCGACCCCTGCCAACGCAGGCACGGCCACCCACGGCTCGGCCCGCATGTCCGACGCGGTATAGAGCGCCCCGCCATAGCTGCGCGACATGCCAGGGATCAGATCGGCGGTTTCGGCGCTCGACAACATCCGGCTGTCCACGCCATGCGCGCGCGCATGGGGCAGCCACGCCTCATATTCAGCCAGTTCCTTTTTGGTGCGCGCCAGATAGGTGACCCCACCCGTCTCCAGCCCGATATCCACATTGGTCTCGGTCGCGAGCGCGCGCCACAGCGCATTCGCCTCGACCATGATCCCCAACTCGTCCGGGTCGCGGCCCTGCTGGCGAATCCAGCCCCAATTGCGCGAGGATTGCTCGCCCGCGATGCGCCCTTTTTCCAACAGGACAACATGCAAGCCATCGCGCGCCAGAAACAGGGCCGTGCACACACCGATCACACCGCCGCCAATGACAACCACATCCGCTTCGTCAGGGTGTAGGTCGCCCCACGTCACCGGGGTCTCGCTATGGATCGGAAAGCGCATCAGCGTGCCGCTGAATGGGTCGGCGGGCGGGCGTCTTTTGGCCTTGGGCCAAAACAGACCGGTTGCGACCTCACGCCAGCCGCGCCACCAGATCGCGCATGAAGGCATGGCCCGCTTCGAACTGAGCCACGGTGATGAATTCGTTGGGTTGATGGGCCTGTGCGATGTCTCCGGGACCGCACACGACAGCCGAGTAGCCTGCCGCCTGAAATTGTCCGGCTTCGGTGCCATAGCTGACCACGTGGCCCGCATTGTCCCCGGTGATCGCGCGCACCAGCCCCTCGGCCGCGCCATCTTCCTCGGGCTGCAACGGTGGCACGTTGAACCGCGTTTCGACCTCGACCCGCGCCTCAGGGCGGATGGCCTGCATGCCCCGCTCGATCTCGGCCACATGGGCGAGGTAGGCCTCTTTCAGCGCGACCGTATCGTCGCCCGGCACCGCACGGAAATCCATCGAGAACCGGCAGGACTTGGCGGTGATGTTATGCGCGGTGCCGCCCGCCACCTGCCCCACATGCCACGTGGTGCAGGGTGGGTCGAACATGGCCGCCAGCGGTGACGGGGTGGCGGCAAAATTCTCGGCGTTGCGGTGATTGGCGAAGTCGATGATCTTGGCCCCTTCCAAAATCGCACTGACGCCGGTGTTGAGCAGTGAGGAGTGCACCTCGAATCCGATCACATGGGTGTCAAACCCCTGCCCACCCTTGTGGCCGGTCACAGCCTTCATCATCGACGGCTCCCCCACGATCACAGGGCCGCCCTTGGGAACGACGCCCTGCATGGCCTCGATCATCGGCGGGGCACCAAGGCAGCCGATCTCTTCATCAAAGCTCAGCGCCAGCTGCATCGGGGTGGACACACCCGCATGGTGCGACTCCACCAAGGCCCAGATGGCCAGCGCGTCATAGCCCTTCATGTCGCAGGTGCCGCGCCCGAAATACTTGCCGTCCTTTTCGGTGACGACAAACGGGTCGGTGTCCCATGGCTGGCCATCCACGGGCACCACATCCGTGTGTCCCGACAGCACGACCGCGCCCTCGACCTTGGGGCCGACATGGGCGAAGAGCGCCGCTTTGGGCTGGTCGGGATGGTAATGGCGATGCGCGGTGATGCCGTGATCGTTCAGATAGCCCTCGACCCAATCGACCAGCGGCAGGTTGGTGTCCCGGCTCACAGTGGGAAAGCTGATCAGCTTGGTCATCAAGTCCAGCGGAGTCAGGCGCACTGCCATGAAGTCAGTACCCGCTATCGGTGGTCAGCACGAAATGGCCCGGTTCGACCTCGTCATATTCCGACGGGGCCGGGTCGTAGTCGACCGGATGGATCGGCGAAGGGATCGGTTTGAAGTTCAGATCCTTTTCCGCCTTGCGCTTGCGCGGATCGGCAATTGGCACGGCCTTCATCAGGGCCTGCGTGTAAGGGTGCTGGGGGTTCTCGAAGACGCGGGCGCGCGGGCCCAACTCCACGATCCGACCCAGATACATGACGCCGACGTGGTGGCTGACGCGTTCAACGACGGCCATGTCGTGACTGATGAACAGGAAGGACAGGCCCATATCGGCCTGCAACTCCATCATCAGGTTCAGCACCTGCGCCTGCACCGACACGTCCAGCGCCGACACCGCCTCGTCCGCGATGATCAGCTTGGGATTCAGCGCGAGGGCACGCGCGATGGCGACCCGCTGACGCTGCCCGCCCGACAACTCGTGGGGATAGCGGCGCATGAAGCTGCGCGGCAACTCGACCCGGTCAAACAGCATCTCGACGCGCTTGCGTCCCTCATCGCCCTTGAACATGCCGAAATTGTTCATCGGCTCGGCCACCTGATCGGCCAGCTGCATCTGCGGGTTAAGCGAGGCGAACGGATCCTGAAAGATCATCTGCATGTCACGCCGTGCCTCGCGCAGATCGCGGTCATTCAGCGCCATCACGTCCATATCACCCAGCATGATATGACCCGCCTGCGGCTCCACCAGTCTCAGGATCGACCGCCCGGCCGAGGATTTGCCACAGCCCGACTCGCCTACAAGGCTGAGGGTCTGGCCCTTGTTGATGGTAAAGGACACATCCTCGACCGCGTGCACGTTGGCCACGAGACGGCGGAAGAAACCGCCGCGCACGGGGAAACGGGTCGTCAGTCCCTCGACTTTCAGCAGCGGCTCGGTCGTGCCGGGGATCGGCGCGATGGACTTCTGGGTGCGCCCCATCAGCTTCATCGGTTCGGGATATTCGGTGCCCGTCATTTCGCCCAGTTTGGGCACGGCCGCCAGCAGCGACTTGGTGTAGGCATGCTGCGGGTTTTCGAATATCTCGGCGACGGGGCCTTCTTCGACCTTGTTCCCGCGGAACATGACCACGACGCGGTCTGCCATCTGGGCAACCACGGCCATGTCATGCGTGATGAACATCACCGCGGTCCCGGTCTCGCGCTTGAGGCGGTCCATGAGGGCGAGGATTTCGGCCTGAATAGTCACATCCAAAGCGGTCGTGGGTTCGTCCGCGATCAGCAGCCGGGGTTCGCACGCCAGCGCCATCGCGATCACCACGCGCTGGCGCATCCCGCCGGACAACTCGTGAGGGTATTGCTTGAGGCGACGTTCGGGCTCGGGGATGCGCACCTGTTTCATCAATTCCAGCGCACGGGCCTCGGCAGCGGATTTGCTGAGACCCTTGTGCAGCCGCACGCCCTCGGTCAGTTGCTTGCCCACGGTAAAGACGGGGTTCAGCGCGGTCATCGGCTCCTGAAAGATCATCCCGATCTCGTTGCCGCGAATGGTGCGCATCAACTCCTGGTCGGTGTCGGCCAGATCAACGGGGTCGGCATCCTTGCGGTCAAAGATCAGACGCCCGCCTGCAATCTCGCCCCCGCCAAATTCGACTAGGCGCATGAGCGACAGCGACGAGACCGACTTGCCCGATCCCGACTCACCCACGATGCAAACGGTTTCGCCCTGATTGACCTCGAACGACACATCCTCGACACCCACGACGGGCCCGTCCTTGGTCTGAAATTCGACCCGCAATCCTTTGATATTGGCAATCGGCGCGTGGCCCGGCTGATCAAGCATTCAGTTTTTCCCCGATTTTTGAGCCGTTATGACCCAACAGTTCAAAGAGTGGGCGAAGGTCCGGGCACTGTCAAACATAAGACACCCGAAATTCCCGATTGACCGCACGCAAGGCTTGCATTTTCAGCAACATCTGTTTCGATATGGCGATGCACTTGGGGGGCCGAGCGTAAAAATCGCGGATAAACCGTGGGTTACGCAATGTCATGTGACGCACGCCCTTCTGGTCTGAACCGGCGTCCCGACCAACGGGGCGTATTTGATGCGCGGGGTCGCCCGCCATCCAACAAGGAGTATGACATGACAGTAAAAACCCTTCTCATGGGTGCAGTTGCGAGCATTGGCCTTGCACCGGCGGCATTTGCCGAACGCGGTGCGGACGGCCAGGTCAGCATCATCTATTGGCAAGCGCCTTCGATCCTGAACCCGTACCTGTCAGGCGGTACCAAAGATATTGAATCCGCCTCGCTCGTGCTGGAACCTCTCGCGCGCTACAACGAGACCGGCGTGATGGTCCCGTTCCTCGCCGAGGAAATTCCCACTGTCGCAAATGGCGGCGTGAGTGAGGATCTGACCTCGATCACATGGAAAATCGCCGAAGGCATGGCGTGGTCAGATGGCACGCCCGTGACCTCGGCCGACGTGAAATTCACCGCCGATTACTGCATGCACCCCGAAGGCGGCTGTGCGCAGGCGGCGTTCTTTGACGGCGTCGAAAACGTCGAGGCCGTGGATGATCTGACCGTCAAGGTCACCTTCAACCAGCCCAAGCCCAACCCTTATGGCCCCTTTGTCGGCGGCCAGTCCCCGATCATCCAAGCCGCACAGTTTGCTGACTGCCTTGGGGCAAAGGCGCCCGAATGCACCGAGGCCAACTTCAACCCCATCGGAACCGGCCCCTTTGTCGTCGATGATTTCCGTCCCAATGACGTGATCCAGTTCTCGGCCAACGACAACTACCGCGATCCGGCCAAACCCGCCTTTGCCTCCGTGACCTTCAAAGGTGGCGGCGATGCAGCGGCTGCGGGACGTTCGGTGCTGGAAACCGGCGAATTCGACTACGCCTGGAACCTGCAACTGGCCCCCGACGTCATCGCGCGCATGGAAGCCGCAGGCAAAGGCACCGCGATCGCAGGCTTTGGCCCGCTGGTCGAACGGATCGAGATGAACATGACCGATCCCTCGCCCGACCTGCCCGAAGGCGAGCGTTCGACCGTCGCGCATCCGCACCCGATCCTCAGCGACATTCGCGTGCGTGAAGCCCTGTCCAAAGCCATTGACCGCGCGCTGCTGGTCGAAGTGGGCTATGGTCAGGCCGGCAAGGTCACCTGCGATCTGGTCCCTGCACCCGATATGTTCGCCGGTGGCGATCAGCATTGCTATGAGCAGGATATCGAAGGGGCCAAGGCCCTGCTCGACGAGGCAGGCTGGACCGACACCGACGGTGACGGCATCCGCGACAAGGACGGCATGAAGCTGGAACTGCTCTACCAGACGTCGACCAACGCCGTGCGTCAGGACTTCCAGGCCCTGATCAAACAGTGGTGGAGCGAGATCGGCGTCGAAACCGAGCTGCGCAACCTCGATGCGTCCGTCTTCTTTGGTGGGGATCCCGGTTCGCCCGACACGTTCCAAAAGTTCTATGCGGACGTGGAAATGTATGCCAACACCTTCAACGGCACGGACCCCCAGCAATATCTGGCGGCCTATCGTTGCGGTGGCGAACCCAAGCCATCAAGCCAGTGGCAGGGTGAAAACATCAACCGCTTCTGCGATCCCGAATATGACGCCCTGATTGATGAACTTGCCCGCACCGGCGACATCGAAAAGCGCGCCGAAATCGCGATCAAGATGAACAACATGCTGACCAAGGACACCTTCACCATCGTGCCACTCGTGCACCGTGGCCGGGTGTCGGCCCATGCCAACTCGCTTGGCGGCGTCAAGCTGAACGTCTGGGACAGCGAGCTGTGGAACGTGGCCGACTGGTACCGCGTCAAGTAAGCATCAACAGGGTGGGCATGTCGTGCCCGCCCTACCCCTTCTGCCGATCAGTCAATAATCAAGACCTCCGACAAAGGACTGGCCTTTTATGCTGACCTTCACAATCCGCCGGTTGATCCTGTCGATCCCGACGCTTTTGTTCATCAGCCTCGTCATTTTTCTGCTGCTGCAGCTCGCCCCCGGCGATCCGATGGCACAGGTCCCGCTGACCGTGCCCCCCGAAGTCAAAGAAAAGATGCGCGAGGCGCTTGGCCTCGGCCAGCCGATCCACATCCAGTACATCAAATGGATCGTGCAATTCTTCTGGATCGAACCGCAGGTGCTGGTCGATCACTGGTTCGGCACCTCCTTTGCCGAAGGCAAGCAGCGCGTCATCTCGTGGCAGACCCGCAGCCCCGTCATGGACATCGTCGTGCAGCGCATCCCCCAGACCCTCTGGGTCGTCGGCCTGTCCTACGTGGTGGGCATTTTGATCGCGCTGCCCATCGGCATCTATTCGGCCTACAAGCAATATTCGGTGTTTGACCAGACCGGCACGTTCATCACCATGATCGGCTTTTCGATCCCCCCCTTTTTCACCGGCCCGCTGCTGATCGTGCTGTTTTCAGTGCAGCTTGGCTGGCTGCCCTCGATCTATGACACCACGCACGTTGTCACCGATTGGGAAAGCTTCAAGGTCCAGTTCATGCAGATGGTCATGCCGGTGATGGTGCTGGCCCTGCAAACCACGGCACAACTGAGCCGCTACATGCGCTCCTCCATGCTCGACAATCTGGGCCAGGATTATGTGCGCACCGCCCGTGCCAAGGGGCTGAAAGAGGGCGTGGTGGTCATGGTGCATGTGCTGCGCAACTCGATGATCCCGGTGATCACTGTCATCGCGCTTGGGGTGCCTGCGATCTTTGGCGGCGCGATCATCACCGAGAACGTGTTCAAGGTGAACGGGATCGGGCAATTGCTACTGACGGCCCTGTTCGCCAATGACATCCCCATGGTGATGACGCTGACCTTTATTTTCGCGATCCTGATCGTGCTCTTCAACCTCATCGCTGATGTGCTTTACGGCGTGCTCGACCCGAGGATCCGCTATGACTGATCAACCTATCGCCGCAGGTCCCGACCTTGAAATCGACGCGCTGGCCGCCCTGCAGGACAAGGAACCGCCGAAAGAGCCGCGCAGCCAGTGGAAGGATGTTTGGGACCAGTTCAAGCATCACAAGGGCGCGCTGTTTGGCGGTGGGTTCCTGATCTTCATCACGCTGGCGGTGCTGCTCGGCCCCTACATCTGGACGCTGGATCCGCAAAAGCTCGACATCCGCAACAAGGATATGCGCCCGATCTACACCGCCCTCTGGGACAGCACCGCCAAGGTGGGCTGGGGCAATCCGCTCGGCACCGACAATCTGGGCCGCGACATCCTCGCCAACCTGATCGCGGGCGGGCGCGCCTCGATGGCCGTGGGCTGGGCGGCGATGGTGCTGGCGCTGGTCATCGGCACGCTGGTCGGCGTCGTCTCAGGCTATTTCAAAAAGGCGGATTTCTGGCTGATGCGCTTCACCGATCTGGTGCTGTCCCTGCCGATCCTGCCTCTGCTGCTGGTCGCGGTGACGCTGTTTCGCGAACCGTTGCGGGCCAATTTCGGACCCGAAGGAGGCATGTTCATCCTCATCGTCGGGGTGATTGGCCTGACCAGCTGGATGCAGACCGCACGGATCGTGCGGGGCGATATTCTGGCGCTGAAAGAGCGTGAATTCATCCTCGCGGCTCGCTCCATCGGAACCACCTCGGGTGCGATCATAAGGCGACACCTGCTGCCCAATGTGGTCTCGCCCATCATGGTCTCCGCCACGCTTGGACTGGCGACAGCGATCATCACCGAAAGCGCGCTCTCCTTCCTCGGCGTGGGCTTTCCGTCCGACTTCCCCACATGGGGCAAGTTGCTGGCCGACTCCGTGCAACGGATGGAGCAGTACCCCGAACGGGTGATCCTGCCGGGTATCCTGATCTCGCTCACGGTGCTCGGGGTGAACTACCTCGGGGATGGCCTGCGCGACGCGCTCGATCCGCGGATCAGAGGTCGGTAATACCTTACTTTTCTACCACAGGATGATGGCACAAAATAAGCTCATTGAAACAGGAGCTTATTTTATGAACCGCAGATTTTTCATCGCCAGTCTGGCCGCGGCCGCGACCTTTGGTACTCAGGCGCTGGCACAAAGCAACGCCAACGGCATCCTTGATGCGCTGTACACCATTCATAGCAGCAGCATGCAAAAGGGGTATGACGCCTGGAAAAAGGCAATCAACGGCGACGGCGATGAGGTAAGCGCAGCCATCAACGTGCTGAGCGATATCATCTCTTATGCCAACAACGTCGCCGAGTTCGCACCGACGGCCACGAACGCGAACACGCTGATCGGAGCCGCTGCGAATTTGTCAGCGGCATCCATCATTGTGAGCCACATCAAATCAAAGGTTGGCGGGAAATCGAGAGTCGTGGACAGACTGATCATCGCGGCCGAAAAGGCGATCATTGATGCGGAAAAAGCGGTGCAGGAGCGCCTTAAACTCATGGGAATCGTAAAGAAAAAGCAGAAAGAACTGGAAAAAGAGCTGGAGCCTTCGCCAATCATCCAGCACCTGCAAGAAGACGGGCTGCTATAGATCGGCCAAGGGTCGGCGGGTGGGCGCATTTCGGCAAAGCCGGAACAGACCAGCCCGTCGGCGCTACTTCTCGACCGAGCGGCGCAAGCGGCGCACCAGCCACCAGACTCCCAAGACCACAGGCACAGTGACCAGCGCCGTCAGCAGGTTCTTGGACAGCCCCGTTGGCCCCTCGAGCGGATAGAGCAGATAGCCCGCCAGCGAGACCGCGTAATAACTGATGGCCACGACCGACAGCCCCTCAACCGTGCGCTGCAAGCGAAGCTGCAAGTCCGATCGCTTGTCCATGCTCTCAAGCAAGGCCTGGTTCTGCGCGGAACGCTCTACATCCACCCGTGTGCGCAACAGATTGGCGGCACGCACGCCGCGCGCACTCATGGCCTCCAACCGATCCTGTGCCGAGCGTACGGTGCGCATCGCCGGCTGATAACGACGCACCATGAACTCCCGAAAGGTCTGACGACCCTCAAAACGGTCCTCGCGCAGGGCAGCGATCCGCTCGTTCACAATCGCCTCATAGGCCCATGTGGCCCCAAAGCGGAACGAGGATTGCGCTGATACCGTCTCAAGCTCTGCCGAGATCGCCAGCAGTGCCTGCAAAGTCTGCTCGGCCCGTGATCCTTCGACAGACATGCTTTCCACCAACTCGGTCACGCGGGTGTCGAGCGCGCCGAGTTGCGCGCCCAGACTGCGCACACGGGCAAAGCCCAGCATCGACATCGACTTGTAGGTTTCAATCTCGCACAGGCGCTGCACGATGCGGCCCACGCGGCGCTGGCCCGTCCCTTCGGAGGTGAACACGGCAAAGCGCATGTGCCCGTTCTGATCGATGCGGAAATCGCCCGCCATCACGGCCGCATCCTCAAGCACCGCACTCACGGCAAGGCTCTCGGGTACAAACCACTCGCGCAGGCGCGCGCGCAGCGCCTCCGCCTCCATCCGGGGTTCCACCCGCACAAGGATCGACGTCACACGCTGGCCCGGCGCGTCTGCCAACCACTCCTCGGGGAATGGATCAAAGGCACGCGGATCAAAGGCGCGCTCCTCCACCCCATCGGAAAAGATGGTGTAGGTCACGAATTCGGTGTGCTGTTCCCATTTCAGCCAATAGCGCCCGATCTGCCCGTAATAGTGGGTCGCGCCTGGCTGGGGATGCGCAACGCCGTGGCGATCGAGCAGCTTGTGGAGGTGATCCAGGTCCGCCGCGCGATCCCGGCTGGCCGCCATTTCAGGCTGTTTGAAGGCCACATAGGCCGCCGCACAGGGCGCGCGCATTGACGGAAACGGGCGGGCATGCAGCTCGTTGGCCAATTGATAGCGCAAGGGATGATCTTCGACGGGTGCCATGTCTGCTCCAAGCCTGTTTGGCTCAGACCTAACCCGAACCCGGCACAAATCCAACTCTTTTTGCGTCTACTTTCAACATGTTAACGGGGTACAATTGTATACCGCGTTCGGAAAGCCATCGCAGATGTAGTACGTCAGGAGGCCTCGTGGGTCCGCGCCGCCTGCTGGACAAGTCGGTGCGCGCGCTCTTTGATCTTGGGAAATTCCCATTCGGGATGCGACTGTGCCAGGCCGCTGAGGGCGCGCATCACCAACTTGGGATGCCCCTTTGACAGCCCCGCGCGCAGGCTTTGCCGCGCGCCCATTTCGCAGCGTTCTCCCGCGCGGACCATCGCGCGAAACGAGGTCGCCGTCAGTGTGCCGTCAAAGGCCGCCTCCAGCACATCATTCATGCGCCCCGTCTTGCTGAGAATCGGTCCCGAGTGATGCAGGCTCCACGGGAGCCGCAACTCCACCAGATTAGCGGGATCAAGCCGCGCGACATGCGCCGCGTCGGGGCCAAAATGCGGGTCATACAGCACATAGACAACTGATGCGGCCCGCGCCCCATCCACCGCATCAAGGTAGGGTCCAAACCACTTTCCCCGTGCGAACCCAGCGTCATAGCGCGTTTCAAACGGCACCACGCTTGGGTCAAGATGGGTTTGCGGCACCATCGCAACCACCCGGGCACCCGGCGCGGCTTTCGCAAAAGTCAGCGCGCCATAGCCCCCCATCGAACTGCCGTAGAATATGACCTCATCGAAGCTTTCAAAGAAGCCATCATCGCGCAGCCCGTCAAAGAACGCCCAGACATCCGCATGCCGAAACCAATCATCCGGGCTCGCCATCATCAGACCCAGATGTGAGGCCCCCATACGGTCCACGAAATTCGCCCCCCAAGGGAAGTGCGGACGCGGGGCGGCGCGGCTCATCACGTTGTCAAACGACACCACCAGCCGCTTGGTCGAGCGGGGGAAATACATCGCAACATGGCGCGCCATCGGGTGCACAAAACCGTCCGGCTCTGTCGCCTTGGCTGCGATGCGATGTCGGTGCTTGATCCTCATAAGAGTTTTGTTTGGCATCTGGCGCGCATGGCGCAAGACGTGCAGCGGGCCATGTGCGGTTTTCTCGGTATATGTTGCGTTGCAGACTCAGAAAATGGCGACCCGAAGGCCGCCACGTCTGTGACGTCACTGCGCCTGTGCGACGCGAGCACGAGAAGCGCGTCAGTCGATCAGCGGCAGCAGCGTATCGATGGATGCCTTCGCATCGCCGTAGAACATCCGCGTGTTGTCCTTGAAGAACAGCGGGTTCTCGATGCCGGAATACCCCGTCCCCTGCCCGCGCTTGGACACGAAGACCTGCTTGGCCTTCCAGCATTCCAGCACCGGCATCCCAGCGATGGGCGAATTCGGATCGTCCTGCGCGGCGGGGTTCACGATGTCGTTGGAGCCGATGACGATGGCGACATCCGTATCCGGGAAGTCATCGTTGATCTCGTCCATTTCCAGCACGATGTCATAGGGCACCTTCGCCTCGGCCAGCAGCACGTTCATGTGCCCTGGCAGACGCCCCGCAACCGGGTGGATCGCAAAGCGCACGGTCTTGCCCTTGGCGCGCAGCTTGCGCGTGAGTTCGGCGACGCCCTGCTGCGCCTGCGCCACGGCCATGCCATAGCCGGGGATGATCACCACGCTGTCGGCCTCGTTCAGGGCCGTGGCCACGCCGTCCGCGTCAATGGCGACCTGTTCGCCTTCGACCGCCATCTGCTCACCCGCGGGGCCGCCAAAGCCGCCCAGAATGACCGACACAAAGGACCGGTTCATCGCCTTGCACATGATGTAGGACAGGATCGCACCAGACGAGCCGACCAGCGCGCCGACCACGATCAACAGATCATTGCCGAGGCTGAAGCCGATAGCCGCCGCTGCCCACCCGGAATAGGAGTTCAGCATCGAGACAACCACAGGCATGTCCGCGCCGCCAATCCCCATGATCAGGTGATAGCCGATGAACAGCCCGAGAAGTGTCAGAAGCACCAGCGTGAACGTCCCGCCGGAGCCAAGGTAGATGAATGTCAAAAGCAGCGACAGGCCCGCCGCCGCAGCGTTCAGATAGTGCCCGCCCGGCAGCTTCTTGGCGCTCGTGTCGACCTGGAAGGGCAACAACGAAGAGCCGCCCGCCAGCTTGGCATAGGCAATGACAGAGCCGGTAAAGGTCACCGCCCCGATCCAGATGCCCAGCACCAGTTCAACGCGCAAGATGCCGATCTCGACCCCCGATTTCTTGGCGATCAGCTGACCGAAGGCGGACAGACCTTCATAGTCCTCTTTCGGCAGTCCGATCACGGTCAGCCCGTCCTCGGCCACGCTGCCCAGAACCATCCCTTCGGCCTGATAGATCCCGTCGATATAGTTGATCATCAGATCCGCGTTGAACCCGACAAAGACCGCTGCGAGACCCACGAGCGAGTGCATGATGGCGACAAGTTCGGGCATCTGCGTCATTTCAACCTTGGTGGCGAGTTGATAGCCCACGGCTGCACCACCCCCGATCAGGACCAGCGAGGCAAGCCAGAGGCCCGAGCCGGGGCCGATCAGCGTGGCAAGGACCGCGATGGCCATGCCGACGATGCCGTACCAGACCGCCCGCTTGGCGCTTTCCTGACCGGAAAGCCCCCCGAGCGACAGGATGAACAAGATGGCCGCAACCACATAAGCTGCAATGGTAAATGCGTTTTCCATGAGTGCGCCCCCCTCAGGATTTCTGGAACATGGCGAGCATGCGCCGGGTGACGAGGAAACCGCCAAAGATGTTGACGGACGCCATGAAGATACCGAGCCCTCCAAGCAGCGTGATCAGCGCACTGGTCGATCCGATCTGGATCAGCGCACCAAGGATGATGATGCTCGAGATCGCGTTGGTAACGGCCATCAGTGGCGTGTGAAGGCTATGCGCCACATTCCAGATCACCTGGAAGCCGATGAAGACGGACAGCACGAACACGATGAAGTGCTGCATGAAGCTGGCGGGCATGCCGGGGATCATCCCGATGCCGAGGACGACAGCCGCGCCCACGGCAAGCAGAATGACCTGGTTCTTGGTCTGGGTCTGGAAGGCAGCCGTTTCAGCGGCGCGTTTCTCCTCGGGCGTCAGTTCCTTGGCCGCTTCCTTCTTGGGCTTGGCGGCGATAGCGGCCACCTTGGGGGGTGGCGGCGGGAAGGTGACTTCCTCGGCATGGGCGATCGTGGCCCCCCGGATCATATCATCTTCCATGTTGTGATTGATAACACCGTCTTTTTCGGGCGTCAGGTCCGTCATCAAATGGCGGATGTTGGTGGCATAAAGGCTGGACGCCTGCGTCGCCATCCGGCTCGGGAAGTCGGTGTAACCGATGATGGTGACGCCGTTGTCGGTCACGATCTTTTCATCCGCCACGGTCAGCTTGCAGTTGCCGCCCTTTTCCGCCGCCAGGTCCACGATGACCGATCCGGGCTTCATTGCCGCAACCATATCCTCGGTCCACAGCTCGGGCGCTTCGCGGTTGGGGATCAGGGCGGTGGTGATGACGATATCGACCTCGGGGGCCAACTCACGGAACTTGGCAAGCTGCGCTTCGCGGAACTCAGGGGACGAGACGGAGGCGTATCCGCCCGTCGCCGCCCCATCTGTCTGCTCTTCCTCAAAGTCGAGGTAGACGAATTCCGCCCCCATCGACTCGACCTGTTCGGCCACTTCCGGGCGCACGTCGAAGGCGTATGTGATCGCACCAAGCGAGGTGGACGTGCCGATGGCGGCGAGGCCCGCAACCCCGGCCCCGACAACCAGCACCTTGGCCGGGGGCACCTTGCCCGCCGCCGTAATCTGTCCGGTAAAGAAGCGACCAAAGTTGTTGCCCGCTTCGATCACCGCGCGGTAGCCCGCGATATTGGCCATGGACGACAGGGCATCCATTTTCTGGGCACGGCTGATGCGGGGGATCATCTCCATCGCCACCACGGTCGCGCCCTTCTTGGCCGCCGACTGCATCTTGGCCTCGTCGGCCACCGGGCTGAAGAAGGAAATCAGCGTCTGGCCTTCGCGCAACCGCTTCATTTCGGTCGCATCAGGCGCGCGCACCTTGGCGACCACGTCGGCGGCTTTCCAAAGGGCGGCGGCGGTCTTGACCACCTCAACGCCTGCAGCCTTGTAATCCGCGTCCAGAAATCCAGCCTCCTGGCCCGCGCCCGTCTCGACCACACAGGTGTGACCCAGCTTTTGCAACGCGATGGCGCTGTCGGGGGTCATGGCGACCCGGCGCTCTCCGGTATAGGTTTCTTTTGGTGTTCCGATCTTCATGGCGCGCGTTCCCCCATGTTAGTGCAAATATGTCATGGCCAAGCCATCAGGCGATATGGTGCAGCAGATAGGGGTGTCCACTATCGATACCTGCCCCGAGATACAAGCGCGGCCCCAACGTCAGCCACGAAAGAAACGAAAAGATTTAGACCCACCTGCGTACTTTCTGTTCGTATGCCGCAAAGTCGGCACCAAAGACACGGCGCATCCTGTTTTCTTCCGAGACGATGAAATGCCGCTCGATCCACCAGATAAAAATCGGGACAAGGACCAGCGATGGCACCGCATCAAAGCGCAGGATCAGGCCGGTCAGGATCAACGCATCGCCCAGATAGATCGGATTGCGGCTGCGCCCGAATACGCCGGTGGTGATCAGGTCGGTCGGGGTCTGATGCGGGATGATGGTGGTGCGGGCGCGGGCAAAGGTGAGGGCCGCCAAGGCGATCAAGACGACGCCGCCCCCGATCAGCAAGCCGGAGAAGAGGTCAATCACGGGGTGCGCAATGCTGATGCCCATAGGTGCATATTCCGCCTGCGCCCAGGCCAATGCAATCGCCAGCATCAGCCAGACCGGAGGTATGTCGATCATTTTGAACATCCGCCCGCCTCTTTTCCGCACCCTATCCAATCAAGGTTGATCCAATCGCCGCGGACACGCAAGCTGGATGCAACCGATTGTGAAAGGATCACGGGATGGACGACATGTTGAGCGGCAAACACGCTTTGGTCACGGGCGGCGGAACCGGGATTGGGCTCGCCATCGCCCGCGCCTTCGCGGACCAAGGGGCGCAGGTTACGATCACCGGGCGGCGCCAATCGGTGCTGGACGAGGTGGCAGGCGACGGTCTGTTCGGCGCAGCCATGGACGTGCGCGATGAGACGTCGGTCTGCGACGTGATCGCCGCAGCTGTTGAGGCGCGCGGCCCCATCCAGATTTGCGTGCCAAATGCGGGCATCGCCGAGGGACGCAGCCTGCACAAAACCGACATGGCATTTTGGCGTGACATGATGGCGACGAACCTTGACGGGGCGTTCCTGACCATCCGCGAAAGCCTGACCTCGATGCGCCAGACCGATTGGGGGCGCGTCATTGCGGTGTCGTCCATTGCGGGCCTGCGGGGCTTGCCTGGCGCGCCGACCTATGCGGCCTCCAAACACGGGCTGATCGGGCTGATCCGCAGCCTGAGCGAGGATTATATGGGCACGCCCTATACCTTCAATGCGCTTTGCCCGGGCTATGTGGACACGCCCATCGTGGATCGGAATCAAGAGGCCATCGCCGCGCGCACCGGTATGAGTGCCGAAGCGGCGCGCGATGTCATGGTCAAGGCCAACCGGCACAAGCGCCTGCTTGAGGTCGAGGAAGTCGCAGCTGCCGCGCTGTGGCTGGTCGGCCCCGGATCTCAAAGCATCAACGGACAAAGCATCCAGATTTCGGGCGGACAAACGGTCTGAAGGGGGGCGGACGACACCTCCGCCTTACGAGGCCACCGGGGTCATGTAAGGCGCACGTGTCGTGCGCCTCATAGGGGCATAACCTGCGCTGACAGTATCGAATGGCGCAACGGTGCCTCGTGCCAATGCGCGGTGGATCGATGAATAGGGCCACTGTTCCGGCCTGTTCACGAGACCCGCCTGCACGGGGGCCGTGAAGATCAGGTGCCGGTGCGCCGCCAGATCATCCGCGTCCCGGATCCAATGTTCCCAGAACCGCCGCTGCCACAGCCCCTTTTCGCCGGGACGCAAGCGTTGCGCGCTCACATCCTCTGGCGCGGGTACGGCCCGCGAAAACAGGCTTTTGATCATGCGCCAGCGGCGTGAAAAATCGGCGTCGCCCTCTGGCAAGGTCCACACACAGTGGATCACATCCGGCAACACCACGATCTCGTCGATCTCAAACGGTTGGGCACTGCGCGCTTTGCGCATCACGCGGCGCAGTACGTCGATATTGCGGACGAACAGGTCATCGCCGCGGCGGGCCGCGCGCACCGTGAAGAAATAGGGATGATCAGGCAGGGTTGAGCGGATGTATCGTGGCATACCGCCACGCTAGACCCATCGCAGTTAATGCAGGCTTAACGCCGGTCAGGCGGTGCGCAGCGCGGGGCGCGCACGGCCCCCGTCAGCCCAGTCACGACAGGCCGCGCCAAAGGCTTCGAACAATGGGCGCGACACCGGATCGGCCTGGGCATTCCACTCGGGATGCCATTGCACCGACAGGCTGAAGCCCGGCGCGCCTTCGATATAGATGGCCTCAGGTGTGCCATCGGGCGCATGGCCGTCCACGATCACACGTGGTCCCGCCGTCTTGATCCCCTGCCCGTGCAGCGTGTTGGTCGGCACGGATTGCGCGCCCATCAACTGATGGAACACACCGCCTTCGGTGAAGGTCACGTCGTGGCGCAGCGCGAATTTTTCCTCGAGCGTGCCATCGGGGGGCATGCGGTGGTTGGAGCGGCCTGGCAGGTCGCGGATCTCGGGGTAGAGCGAGCCGCCCATGGCCACGTTCACTTCCTGAAAGCCGCGACAAATCCCAAGCAAGGGCTGACCACGCTCCACAAGGGCGCGGATCAGCGGCAAGGTCACCCGGTCGCGCTTGCGATCAAAGGCCCCATGGGCGTCCGTGGCCTCTTCGCCATATTCATCGGGGTGCACATTGGCGCGCCCGCCGGTGAATACGAAGCCTGCGCAATGGGCCAGCAGATCCTCAATGCGCACCTTGTCCGGCTCTGCAGGCACCAGCAAGGGCAGCCCTTCGGCCACATCCGCCACAGCGGAGATGTTGATCAACCCGGCGGCCTGCACCTCGTACTCATCATTGATGACGTGGTGGTTGGAAATGATACCGATGATGGGACGGGCCATGGAATCCTCGACAAACTGCAAGCGGTCAGGCCGTTATAGAGCGCAGGTCGCAAAACGCATAGAGCCTCCCGCGCGCAGATGACTGTGCGCAGACCCGCAGAGCGATATGTGCCTAAATCTCAGCCGAAAGAGAGGCCGCCTCGATCCCGGCGACGGCGGCTGCGGCATCATTGTCAGAGGTATCGCCCGTGACACCGACCGCGCCGATCACGGCCCCCTTCTTGTCGCGCATCAACACCCCACCGGGCACAGGCACGACCTGACCGCCGAACAACCCGTTCACCGCATCCATGAAATAGGCCTGCTGTTCGGCCCGCGCCATCTGCGCGGTGCCCGACATGCCCAGCATCACCGCGCCATATGCCTTGCCGTGCGCAATCGCAAAGCGCCCCGGCGCGGCCCCGTCTTCACGCTCGAACGCCTGAACATGGCCGCCTGCATCCAGCACCACAACCGACAGCGGTTTGAGGTTCATCTCGCGGCCCTTTTCAAGCGCCTTGCGAATGATCGTACGCGCCTTGCGCAGTGAAATTGTCATATCGTCTCTCCTTGTGCAGGGCTGTCTGCCCCGTCTTTCGTCCTGAAGTGTTGGGATACCTGAGGGGCTTGCCCGTCAAACCTGCGCTCAGCCCGCTTTGTATTCCAGCCGGCGGGCGTGCAAGACAGGCTCGGTATAGCCCGAAGGCTGCACACGCCCTTTCAGGACCAGATCGCAAGCAGCCTGAAAGGCGACCCCGTCATAGCCCGGAGCCATCGCAGTATAGGTCGGATCGCCTTCGTTCTGGCGATCCACCACAGCGGCCATTTTCTTGAGCGCGGCCATCACCTGATCCTCGCTCACCACACCGTGGTGCAGCCAGTTGGCCATGCCTTGCGCCGAGATGCGGCAGGTCGCACGGTCTTCCATCAGGCCCACATCATTGATGTCGGGCACTTTGGAACAGCCCACCCCCTGATCGATCCAGCGCACCACATAGCCAAGGATGCCTTGGGCGTTGTTCTCCATCTCGCGTGCGATTTCGTCGTCCGAGAAATTGCGGCCCAGGGCGACCGGGATGGTCAGCAGGTCCGCCAGCGTGCCACGGGCACCGCCTTCCTTGATCTCGTCCTGGCGGGCCATAACGTCGACCTTGTGATAGTGGGTGGCATGCAAGGTGGCTGCCGTTGGCGAGGGCACCCAGGCGCAGGTCGCGCCCGCTTGAGGGTGACCCACCTTGGCCTCCAGCATCTCTTCCATACGGTCAGGCATGGCCCACATGCCCTTGCCGATCTGCGCCCGCCCCTTCAGACCGCAGGCGAGGCCAATGTCCACATTACGATCCTCATAGGCCGAAATCCAGGCCGCCCCCTTCATCTCGCCCTTGGGGATCATCGGGCCTGCTTCCATCGAGGTGTGGATTTCGTCGCCGGTGCGATCAAGGAAGCCTGTGTTGATAAAGGCCACCCGCGATTTGGCCGCGCGGATACATTCCTTGAGGTTGGCGGATGTGCGCCGCTCTTCGTCCATGATGCCCAGTTTGACCGTGTTGGCGGGCAGGCCCAGCACTTTTTCCACGCGGGTGAAAATCTCGTCCGCAAAGGCGACTTCTTCGGGCCCATGCATCTTGGGCTTCACCACATAGACCGACCCGGTCACCGAGTTGCGCGGCCCTTCGGTTTTGGCCAGATCGTGCATCGCAATCAGGGTCGTGATCATGGCATCCATCAACCCCTCCCCGACCTCATTGCCATCGCGGTCATGGATCGCAGGATTGGTCATCAGGTGGCCGACATTGCGGATCAGCATCAGGCTGCGGCATTTGATGGGCAGGTCGCTGCCATCGGGGGCGGTGTAGGTGAAATCGCCGTACATGCGCCGCGTGACGGACGCGCCACCCTTCTCGAAGGTCTCCGACAGATCGCCCTTCATCAGGCCCAACCAGTTGGAATAGGCAAGCACTTTGTCCTCGGCATCCACGGCCGCCACGCTGTCTTCGCAGTCCATGATTGTGGACAAAGCGGCCTCAAGGTTGACTGTCGCGATACCTGCTGCATCCACGGCCCCGATCTCGTGGTTTGGGTTGACGAGGAATTCAATGCCAAGGCCGTTGTTCCTGAACAGAAAATGCGTCCACTCATCGCCGCCCGCATGGCCCGCATATTGATCACGATCAGCCAGCGTGACCGTCTGCCCACCGGCCTTGAGGACCAGCGCGTGGCCATCGACGCCCAGATGATCAACATCCGCCCATTTGGCCCCGTTGAGTGGGACAGCCCCGTCGAGGAAACTCTTGGCCCACGCAACAACGCGCGCACCGCGCTCCTGGTCATAGCCCTTGCCGCTTGGCAGATCACCCAGTGCATCCGTCCCGTAAAGCGCGTCGTAAAGGCTGCCCCAACGCGCATTCGCCGCGTTCAGCGCAAAGCGCGCATTGGTGATCGGCACAACAAGCTGCGCACCGGGTGTGTGGGCAATTTCGGGGTCGACGTTCTGAGTTTCGATCTCGAAATCAGGGCCTTCAGGGACCAGATATCCGATCTCGCGCAGAAAAGCCTCGTAGGCGGCAGCATCATGGGGGCCGCTGCGATGAGCCACGTGCCAGTCGTCAATCTTGGCCTGCATCTTTTCGCGCGTGTCCAGCAAAGCGCGGTTCTTGGGGCCGAGATCGTGAACGATGGCCGAAAACCCCGCCCAGAAATCCGCCGACCCGACACCCGTGCCTGGCAATGCGTGACCCTCAACGAACTGTGCCAAATCGTCGGCAACATTCAGATCGGCGCGTTCTACATATGTCGTCATGATCGGGTCTCCTGAGGTCGGATTCTGGCGTTGCCCGAGACTTAGAGAAAAAGTTTCCTATCGTAAACAACATTGGTCATATAATTTTACCAAAGAGTGCGAAGGTTCTTCGGATCGGTCTCTTTTTAGGTCTTGGAGGCACGGCGGCATCGCTCGGAACAATATTTGACCTCGGCCCAGACCTTTTCCCACTTCTTGCGCCACGTGAACGGGCGGTTACATACGGGGCACATCTTTTGTGGCAACTCTGATGTCTTGCGCATCCTCCCCAAATCTCCAGCCTCTCTTGGGTGTCGCACCAACCCTGCACGCCCCATCCGGACGATACCATGCAAAAACCCGATACCGCCAAATCAAGGCAACATCGGGTCAGTCAACTCAAGGCGACAACAATATCGCCAATCATTCTATCTATAGCGCCTAAGGTGTGCGGTCTCACTTACTCGTATCAGTCGATGATGGTGGGCGCGGTCACACCTTCACTGCTTGTCGCTTCATCCTGCCCACCTCAATTGCCGAACGTCGAAATGCCGATCAGCACAAACGCAACCGCAACAACGGCGACGCCAATGCCCAGCAACGATGGGCGATGGCTCACTGCTTGCTTCTCAATCTCTGTGTCGGACGCTGACATGGTGTATCCTTCCGTTAAACGCGGCAGCGGGTGACCTTGAAGCCCCCGCATCATGAGCTTAACTTCGCGCCATCCCGTTTGGTTCCATGAAAAGGCAATACTTGATGCGCGATGCGGCCCCTCAGACGATTTACCTCGCCGATTACACCCCGTTCGGCTTCACCGTCGAAGAGGTACATCTGACCTTTGATCTGGCCCCCTCGGCGACCCGGGTCACCTCGCGCATCCGCTTTGCGCCCAATCCGGATGCGACGGACAGCACGTTTTTCCTACATGGCGAGAACCTCTCGCTGATCTCTGCCAGAATCGACGGAGAATCCGTGACCCCGACCCTCACGGCAGAGGGGCTGACCTGCGATGTTCCCAACATGCCGTTCCTGTGGGAGGCTGAGGTCCAGATCGACCCGGCCGCCAATACGGCCCTTGAGGGGCTCTACCAATCCAACGGGATGTACTGCACCCAATGCGAAGCCGAGGGGTTTCGCAAGATCACCTTTTATCCCGACCGCCCCGATGTCATGTCCACCTTTACGGTGCGCATCAACGGCCCCCACGCAACATTGCTGTCCAATGGCAACCCGGTCGCCGCGGGGGATGGCTGGGCCGAATGGCACGACCCCTGGCCCAAACCCGCCTATCTGTTCGCACTTGTCGCCGGAGAACTCGTCGCGCACCGCGATACGTTCACCACGTCCGAGGGGCGGCATGTGGACCTCGCCCTCTATGTGCGCCCCGGAGATGAGGGCAAATGCGCCTTCGGTATGGAGGCACTGAAGGCGTCGATGACATGGGACGAAGAAGTTTATGGGCGCGCCTATGATCTGGATGTGTTCAACATCGTGGCCGTGGACGACTTCAACATGGGCGCGATGGAAAACAAAGGGCTCAATATCTTCAACGCTTCCGCCGTGCTTGCCAGCCCCGAAACCTCGACGGACATGAATTTCGAGCGGATCGAGGCGATCATCGCCCATGAATACTTCCACAACTGGACCGGCAACCGGATCACCTGCCGCGACTGGTTCCAGCTGTGCCTCAAGGAAGGGCTGACCGTGTTCCGCGACAGCCAGTTCACTGCCGATATGCGCTCAGAGCCAGTCAAGCGGATTTCGGACGTGATCGACCTGCGGGGTCGCCAATTCCCAGAGGATCAGGGGCCCCTCGCGCACCCAGTCCGACCCGAAAGCTTTCAGGAAATCAACAACTTCTACACCGCCACTGTCTATGAAAAAGGGGCCGAGGTCATCCGCATGCTCAAAACGCTTGTGGGGGATGATGCCTATGCCAAGGCGCTTGATCTCTACTTCGACCGCCACGACGGTCAGGCCTGCACCATTGAGGACTGGCTGGCCGTATTCACTGACGCCACGGGGCGCGACCTCACGCAATTCAAACGGTGGTATTCACAAGCCGGCACACCACGCGTCGCCGTCTCCGAAAGCTACGAGGACAACACCTACACCCTCACCTTCGCGCAATCGACACCTCCCTCAGCAACCACTGCCGATCCGCAACCTCAGGTGATCCCGCTGGCCGTCGGCCTGCTGGCCCCCGACGGGTCCGAAGCGATGGGCACGCAGATCCTTGAACTGACCGAGGCCAGCCAGACGTTTTCATTTCCCGGGCAGGCAGCCAAACCGGTCCCCTCGATCCTGCGCGGCTTCTCGGCCCCCATCGTGCTGGATCACGGTGCCGATCACGCCTTTCTGCTGGCCCATGACACGGACCCGTTCACACGGTGGGAGGCCGCGCGCAACCTCGCCCGCACCTCGCTGATGAACACGCTGACCAAAGGGACAGTGCCCGACAGCGCCTGGCTCGACGGTATTGCCAAGGTGCTGAGCGATGACAGTCTCGATCCGGCTTACCGGGCGTTGATGCTGGGCCTGCCGGGGCAATCCGAACTTGCCGCCGATCTGCACCGCGACGGGCACATCCCTGACCCCGACACCATCTGGACGGCGGTCACCAACCTCAAACAAGCACTATCGGATCAGATGCGCGACGACCTCGCCGATCTTTACACAGCACAGCAGGTCACCGCCCCCTACCGCCCCGACGCCGCGCAAGCGGGCAAGCGCACATTGGGCAACGCCATGCTGTCGCTGATCACCCGTCAAGACGGTGGGGACACCGCACAAACACAATATGACGCAGCCGATAACATGACCCAGCAACTTGCCGCGCTGGCCAACCTGATCCGTGCGGGCCGGGGCGACGCAGCACTGGCCACATTCGAGGCGCAGTGGAAAGATGACCGGCTGGTGATGGACAAATGGTTCGGCCTGCAGGTGATGGAGGCCAAACCCGACGATGCGGCTGACACCGCCAAGGCGCTGACCGGGCACGCCGATTTCAACTGGAAAAACCCCAACCGTTTCCGCGCCACACTCGGCGCACTGGCAGGACACCACGCAGGTTTCCACGCCAAGGACGGGTCGGGCTACACACTTCTGGCCGACTGGCTGATCCAGCTTGACCCGGTCAATCCGCAAACCACCGCGCGGATGTGTGCGGCGTTCCAGACATGGCGACGCTACGACGCAATCCGCCAGTCGATGATCGGCAAGGAACTCGACCGGATCGCCAGCACCCCCAACCTCAGCCGCGACACCACCGAAATGATCACCCGGATCCGCGAAGCATGAGGCCTTCCCCTTCTTTTGACCCGAAATACCGCGGGGGTGAGCGCGCATGCGCGAGGGGGCTGGCCCCCTCGACCCGCCCGCCGCAGGCGAAACACCCATGATGCTCTACGCAGCAATCGTGCCGCCTCTCAAACGGCTCACCAAAACCGTGCCGCATCTTCTGGGCTGCCTCGACAGCCCCGAACCGCTCACGGCCCGGCTCACTCCCGACAGCTTCACCGCCGGTGAGCATTTCTGCGTCGCTCTGGGCTATGTCGCGCGTACGGTGCTGCCCTTGCGCGGTGACGCCGCCCCCGATCTGCCTTTTGACAGCGATCCTGGCCTGATCACGGCACTCGCTCATGACATGGGCTATCTGCTCGACACGATCATGGAGGCGGATCTTGCCGACAGCGACACCCGACACATCACACATACAGCCGGCGAGGCGACGCTGACGCAATCAGGCCGCGACTACGCCCTGCTTTATGCGTTGCCCAACGCCCATTTCCACCTCACCCTTGCCTACGCGACCCTGCGCATGGCCGGGGTGCAGATTGGCAAGGGCGACCTTGACGGCTTTCATGTCTACACCCCTGCCCTGACACTCAACTAAAGGCCCCTACCCATGACCCAACGCCCCGTCTGCCTCATCACCGGAGCCTCCGCCGGGATCGGGGCTGCCTGTGCCCGACTGGCCGCACCAGACTATGATCTGGTGCTGAACTATCGCAGTGACACCGATGGGGCCAAGGCTGTCCAGGCCGACGCCGAGGCCGCAGGGGCCAAGGTCGTGCTTGCCCAAGGGGACGTCTCGAACCCTGACGATATCGCGGCCATCTTCAAAACGCTCGACGACACGTTCGGACGGCTCGACACGCTGATCAACAATGCAGGCATCGTGGCCCAATCGGCCAAGCTGACCGAAATGGACCACACCCGGCTCAGCCAGATGATGAATGTGAACGTCATCGGGGCCATGCTCATCGCCAAAGAGGGCGTACTGCGGATGCAGGACACGGGCGGTGCCATCATCAACGTCTCTTCCGCCGCCGCAAGGCTGGGATCGGCCAATCAATACATCGACTACGCCGCCTCCAAGGCTGCCATCGACACCTTCACCAAGGGGCTGTCGGACGAAGTCGCCGCCCAAGGGATCCGCGTCATGTCGGTGCGCCCCGGGCTGATCGACACGGAGATCCACGCCAAGGGGGGCGAGCCGGGCCGCGCACAGCGTCTTGCCCACATGGTGCCGATGAAACGCGAAGGCTCCGCCGAAGAGGTCGCGCGCGCCATCCTGTGGCTGGCCTCCGATCAGGCGAGCTATGTCACAGGCTCCACCCTTGATGTGACCGGCGGGCGCTAGGCGGCATGACGCCCTATCGATACGAGACCACAGGGCGCAATTGGCGCACGCTGACGACGGTGGTGGGGGTGTGGGGCGCGATCCTGCTGGCCATTGCGCTGTTTGACGCAGCCTTCTGGCTGATGGCGCTGATCGCGCTGACCACGGCTCCGGCCCTTTATGACCTGTTTTCGGGGCGACGGGCTGGCCTGTCGCTGGAAAGCGAGGGCTTGCGCTGGTTTGCCGGACGACAAACCGGCGACATCATCTGGGACAAGATCAGCCATATCCGGCTCGACACACGGCTCGACTTTTCGGTACGGGCGAGCGCGGTACTGACTTCCGGGCGCAAGGTCCGCATCCCGCTTGAGGCTACGCCCCCCTCAGACACATTCGAGGCGGCGTTGAAAGCGCGCGCCATCGACGTGCAACGCCACCATTTCTCTCTTCTGGGATGAGGCGCGCCGTCCTCTTTGCCGCCCTCCTTTGGGGCGCAGGGTGCGGCGTGCCCGAGCAGTTCAACACGACCGATCCGCTGACCTTTGCACCAGGTGCGTTTGAGACCGCCAACCATGCCGTGATCGGGGTGCCCGGCGCGTTCACCTCCATTCGGGTACTGGCCCCGCTTGAAACACTGGCAACCAAGACCCGGGCGGTGGCCTATTACCGCCTGCCCGGCTTTGACGGACGGCCCGCTGAAGAGTGGGTGGTGATCGACAAGGCCGCAACCCGCATCGCAAGGCTGACCCGCGAGCATGCGCTGACGCGGATTGACCTGGTCGGGCATTCGACAGGAGCTGTCATCGCGCTGGAGGCGGCCAAGCGCATCCGGCAGACCAGCCCCAATACGGATGTGTATGTGCATGCCATATCCTCGGCGTTGCCTGCGCCCCAGCCCATCCTTGCCGGGGTGCGCGGCGCAGGCGGCACAGTGGCCGCCGCCGCCCGCACGGGCAGCCTCAACCCGCGTAAGGTCTGGCTCGCCTATTATCGCAGGCTCGCCTATGGCCCGGACGCCGATGTCAGCCCCACAACGTCCCAGGCCGCTGACGCCTTGGTTGCGGCCAATGACGACCGGATCACCCTGCCAGAGGAAGGGCTGGGACGACGCCACACCCGCGCGCTCAGGCGGTGGACCAACCCCGATCCAGAGACGGCAGATGGGGCGACGCTGACCTATTATCACGGCGCGGTTGATCCCGTCTTTCCTCCGAGAGCCACGAAACGGTTCACCGACACCCTGCCGGGCGCGACCCTGGAACTGATCGAAGGGCACGGGCATCTGCTGCTGCTCACCTATCCCGAGATATGGGATACGATCAAAGATCAGATCGCAGATTAATACCCTAACTCATTGTTAAATTTATAAATTATCCGCCTCAGTCCGAAGCGACCAGCACCCGCGGGCGCGATTGGGGGCGCACCGCATTGATCGGGGCGCAATAGGTCTGGCGGCGCAACCACCCGGCCATATCGGCACGCTTCGCCTTGGACCGCATCGGGCCCCAATCCGCCGCAACCCCGCGCCCCCCGGGGCCATAGATCACACCATCACGCGGCACGGTGACGGCCATGATGCGCACTGCACAACTCAGGTTTGCGGCACCGTTTTTGAGGGCTTCGCCTGTGCCCACATTGCAGTCATAT
This sequence comes from uncultured Tateyamaria sp., assembly GCF_947494755.1. Taxonomy (GTDB): domain Bacteria; phylum Pseudomonadota; class Alphaproteobacteria; order Rhodobacterales; family Rhodobacteraceae; genus Tateyamaria. Next base: position 44,142 of record NZ_CANLVZ010000001.1, on the reverse strand, counting down.
CCGCGCGCCGTAGCGGGCAGGATTTGCAACAGACCGTACCACTTGCCGCCGCCACCCACCGCGCGGGGTTTGTACGTGCTCTCATATTTGGCGAGGGCTGAAAGAAACCCGATCCAGAAAGCACGCCGATCCCGATCCGATGCCGTTTCATAGCGCGGGCACCAGGTTTCAATATCTGCCGGAACCAGGTCGACCAGCGGGCGACCGTGGGTCTTGAGGGCCGAATTGGCGGCGCGATTCCACAAGACATGACCAGGTTGATGGGCCCACCGGGTGCGGGGCACGTTGCCCTCACGGGCGGGCGGACGCAGCCCGTCAAACGGGGCATCCTGCGCCTGCACAGGCGGCGCAAACACAGCAAAACATGCGCAAAGCGCGGCGAGGATGGCAACATATCTCATGGGCGCGCAGTATGTTGGGCCGCACAGGCCCCTGTCCAGCACGCAGCGCGCACCTTTTCGCCCATTTGACGCCCCATCAGCGACAATCAGCACGCATGACGATTATTGTCAAAACCTGCGCGGGAATGTGCACATCTGGACCGCCGAAACTCCGTGAACTTGACGCCACCCCGCCCGAATTGTGACCCAATTTGCGCGCACTCAGGAGGAGTAAACAGTAGGATGGTTGATGATGGCATTTGCAGAGCGCATTTTGGGATCCTTGGTACACATACGTGATCGATTTTCGCTCACGCGTCTGGACATGGCTCATGATGGCGTTCTGCAACATGTCCGGCAGTCCCGTCGCAAAGCGCCCAAGGCACAGGTTGCGGCCGTTCTGGATGATGCCCTCTCGATCCCTTGCCCTGACCCGACAGCCGAAGAACGCACCCGTGACGCCCATCAGGCGCGCGGGCAGAAACTTGCGCGCTCCGAAGACTGGGCGCGGCTGACGGAAGAGATCGCCCAAGCCGACAGCGCGCGGCGCAAAACCCCCGGCGGCAAACCCGTGGCCGAGCTGATGGCCTATGGCGCGCGCGCCGACGTGGTCGGTGCTGCCGAACATGCGCTACTGTCCGGGCGGCCCACACCGGGCGCGCCTTTGTTGGCCGGGATCGAAGCACTTGAACAGGTCCTGGCTGAAGACTCCACCAATCCGATCCTGTCGGCCATCGTGGCACAGGCCCATATGGACATTGGTTGGGCGTGGCGCGGCACGGGCTGGGATATCGAGGTGCCGCTGCGTAACCGCGAGGCGTTTTCGGCCCATTTTGATCGGGCCGCCGACATCGTGAAGGACCACGCCGATTGCATTGCCGGATCGCCCCTGCTGGCGGCCACGGCCTGCGCGCTGTCATCAGGCCGCGGCGGGGCGGTGCGCCACCTCGTCACCCAATATGAAACCTGGATCGACCTTGATCCCAAGAACGCACAGGCGTTCCGGACCTTTGGCGCGCAATTGCTGCCGCGTTGGCACGGCGATTATGACCGGCTCGAGCTGGAAGCACGGCGCGTGGCTGGCCGGACCCATGATATCTGGGGTGCGGGTGGGTATACGTGGATGATGCTCGACGCGATCTCGGTCGATGCGGAGGCGTGCCTGCGCATCGACATCGCATTCTTTGTTGATGGGCTGCACGATATCCTGCGCCATGCGCCTGATCAGTACACGGTGAACCTGCTGGCCGCCTATTGCGCCAACACGATGGGTTCCATGCCCACCGGGCAGGATGAGACCGACTATGTGCGTGCCCAGATCGCCGAGGCGGCGATCTGGATCGTGCGCGATCACCTGACCGAATTGCATCCGATGTTGTGGGCCCACGCCGCACGCGGTTTTGACAACGCGCTGCGGGTGCGCTGCGCGGATACCTTTGCCGCGTCGGGGTATTCGGACGCCTTGCGCTATCTGGCGAACGTGTTTCGCCGCGAGCTCCGCGCGGGCAACCGCGTGATCTTCACCGACAAAGGGGCCGAGATGCGGCCAGGCTAGCCGATCCGAAAGCGCTGCCGATAGGTGCGCGCGCTCAACGCCGACACCGACTTGACCAGCTGCGAAAATGCGGAGACGTCCTGATATCCGACGGCCAGCAAATCTCGGCAACCGAGGCCGTGGTTCGTTCCAGCAGGCCCTTGGCCTTTTCCACCCGCAAGCCCTGCACATAACGGCGCGGGCCCTATCCGGTGGCCGCATCATCAGCCCGGCTGCTGCCCGTCGGCACATCGTGCAGAACCTCCTAGGCGATCCGCGCCCCGCCCGCCTCTGCCGCCATGCGGTTGGCCACGTCGAACAGGTCCGCCAGCCCCAGTACCGCTGACATCTGCGCGCCCTCATAGGCGATCAAGGCAAATTTTGGCGGATTTGGCACAGAACTTGTCACATACGCCAACCGTAAAGCAGCGCTATGGATACGAAATAGAGAGGACAAAGGAGACAACGCATGACCAAATCAGCCCTGATCCTCATCGACCTCCAGAACGATTACTTTCCCGACTTCCCCGAGCCCAAGATGGCGCTGCCCAACACGAACCCGGCCACTGACAATGCCGCTGCCCTGCTGGCCGATGCGCGCGCCAAGGGCGCGCCCCTGTTTCACATCCGTCACGTGATGGCCTCGGACGCGGCTCCGTTCTTTCACCCCGGCACCGAAGGGGCAGACACTCACCCGAAAGTCGCGCCGCTGGACGGCGAGCCGATCATCGGCAAGACCCGGCCCAGTGCCTTCTACGGCACCGACCTTGAGGCCCGGCTGCGCGATCAGGGGATCACGGATGTGACCCTGTGCGGCGCGATGAGCCAGATGTGCGTGAACGGCACGGCGCGCGCGGCCTCTGGCATGGGCTTCAATGTCACCGTGGTCGAAGACGCCTGCGCCGCCGCCAATGTGGCCTATAACGGGGTCGATGTGCTTGCCGAACAGGTACACGCCGCGATCATGGCACCACTGTCATCCAGCTTTGGCAGCGTGGTGGCCACGTCCGATGATCTGTAAGCGCCTCACCGCGCGCCCCTGCGCACCGCCCCTGATAGCAGTGCGCGGGAGTAGACCTTGTGCGCGCCCATCAGGCTCTGGAACACAGGGCCAAGCGTGGGCGCACCACCCCGTCCGGGCACCGGCACCACGACAGACCCGAACCGCAAGGCGTCGGGCGTGGCCTGCAGCCAGGACATCGTCCGCCCCGACCGCTCGGCTAGCAAGATCTGGTCGTCCCGGCGCGCCTCGACCCGCCAGACCGCGAATGTCTCGCCTCGCCCGCTCGCAAGTGCCGCCACCTCTGCATCCGAGCTGGGTGCGCGCGCCAGCAGGCGCAGCACCACCCGTTCGGCCCGGAACAGGGGTTGGGTGTAGAAGGCGGTGATGAAATCAGGCAACGACACCGGCGCGGCCACAGGCGTTTCAAAGCAATCGGTATAGTACCCGACACGCCTTGCGTAATCTGCGATCAGGCTGCCGTCGGGTGTCGTGATTTCGTCAATCTGCATCGCTATAGTCTGCCACAAATTGCAGGTCGCTAAAGGTGTGCAATCGTCGCGCCCTCTTGCAGCGCATCACGCCCTGATCTATCCCGACCGCAAAGCGGCGCGATCACACGGGACGAGACCATGCTGGACCTCACTTACGACACCCCCAAAGTCAAAACCATTGCCGGGGCGAAACACGACTGGGAACTCGTGATCGGGATGGAGGTCCACGCCCAGATCGCCTCCAACGCCAAGCTGTTTTCGGGCGCCTCGACCCAGTTCGGGGCCGAACCCAACGCCAATGTCGCCTTCGTGGATGCGGCCATGCCCGGCATGTTGCCCGTCATCAACGAATATTGCGTCGAACAAGCCGTGCGCACGGGGCTGGGCCTCAAGGCCGCGATCAACCTGAACTCGGCCTTTGACCGCAAGAATTACTTTTATCCCGACCTGCCGCAGGGCTATCAGATTTCCCAGCTTTACCACCCCATCGTGGGCGAAGGCGAAGTGCTTGTCGAAATGGGCGCAGGCGTGGCACGTCTAGTGCGGATCGAGCGCATCCACATAGAGCAGGACGCGGGCAAATCCATTCACGACATGGACCCCAACATGTCCTTTGTCGATCTCAACCGCACCGGCGTGGCCTTGATGGAGATCGTGTCCCGCCCCGATATCCGCGGCCCCGAAGAGGCGGCAGCGTTCCTGACCAAGCTGCGCCAAATCGTGCGCTATCTGGGCACCTGCAACGGCGACATGCAGTCGGGCGCGATGCGCGCGGATGTGAACGTGTCGATCTGCCTGCCCGGTGCCTACGAGAGGTATCAGGAAACGCAGGATTTTTCTCATCTTGGCACGCGGTGCGAGATCAAGAACATGAACTCCATGCGCTTTATCCAGCAAGCCATCGAGGTCGAAGCGCGCCGCCAGATCGCCATCGTCGAAGGCGGTGGCAAGGTCGAACAGGAAACCCGGCTTTACGATCCCGACAAGGGTGAAACGCGATCCATGCGCTCCAAGGAAGAGGCGCATGATTATCGCTATTTCCCCGACCCCGACCTGTTGCCACTTGAAATCGAACAGGCCTGGGTGGACGAGATTGCCGCCAGCCTGCCCGAACTGCCCGACGCCAAAAAGGCCCGGTTCATGGGTGATTTCGGGCTGACGGATTACGACGCCTCCGTGCTGACCGCCGAGGTCGACACCGCCGCCTTCTTTGAAGACGTGGCGCAAGGGCGCGACGGCAAACAGGCCGCAAACTGGGTAATCAACGAGTTGTTCGGCCGCCTAAAGAAAGACGACCGCGACATCACCGACAGCCCTGTGTCTCCAGCTCAATTGGGCGGCATCGTGGATCTGATCGCCAAGGGTGACATCTCGGGCAAGATCGCCAAGGACCTGTTCGAGATCGTCTATACCGAAGGTGGCGACCCTGCCGACATCGTCGAGGCGCGCGGCATGAAACAGGTGACCGATACCGGAGCGATCGAGGCGGCAGTGGACGAGATCATCGCCGCCAACCCGGCGCAGGTCGAAAAGGCGCGGGAAAACCCCAAGCTCGCGGGCTGGTTCGTCGGTCAGGTGATGAAGGCGACAGGGGGCAAGGCCAACCCCAAGGCCGTCAACGAGTTGGTCGCGAAAAAGCTGAACGGCTGACGTGAGGCGGGCGCTATTGCCCACCTCACCAGTCAGACCAGCAAGCGCGAATAGTGCATCATGCCCGAGGCGCACAGCGCGGCCTCGATCTGTGACCACACCTGTTCGAACCCTTCCAGCCCCGATGCCGCGTCGATCTGCGCAAGGCTGCGCCGCCCGTCGACCAGCACGATCGCGGAGGCCGCGGCGCGACGGACTTCGAACACGAATGCCTCGCCCGCCGTGTCTACCGTGATCCGTCCCGTCTCGGCCACATGCTGCGCCAGCTGCGCCCCCGACACATCGCGCAGATGCGGGACCGCCTCGGGCTGACCAAAGGGCGGCGCGATCACCTCCCCTTTGGGGCGCGCATAGATCACATGGGTCTTGAACGTGCCGCGTAGGTTTTCGGCCAGTTGCATCCGCGTGACCGCATCCATCTCCGCCATCTCCCCCACCAGTGGGTCGGGATCGTAGAGCATCGGCTGCGGCGTGCCGGAAAATTCCAGCCCCGCAGCGTCGAGCGCGCCCATCAGATTGGTGATCGAAAACGGCACGTCGGAGCTGTGCAGCAACAGATCATAAAACCCCGCATCCCCCTGTTGATGGTCCACCACGCGCAGGTTCCGCTTGAGCGGGTGCGCCTCGGGCAATGCGGCAAAGATCGTCTTGGCGCGCTTGAGCCTTTTGCGCGGCTCAAGCCCCTGAAACAACTGCCCGAAGGCGGCCTGCAACGGATAGACGCCGGACCGGCCATGAGGCGCGTAGACCATCAAACCCATTCCCCCGTCAGGGGCCAGCGCCCCCGCAAGCGCATCAAACCCGGCCTGCGGGTCGGGCAGATGGTGCAGCACGCCGCAGCAGTCGATATAGTCGAAGGGCCCGTAATCCCTCGCGCCCAGCAGTGATCCAGTGACAAAGGTGATGCCGCCCAGTCTGCGCACCGCTGCACGTTTTTCGGCAATGCCGCGGGACGCCACGGACATGTCCAGATAGGTGATGTCGTAAGGGCGGCCCGCATCGCTCAGCATCTGGGCAAGCTGGATCAGCGCATCGCCGGTGCCCCCACCAGCCACCAGCGCGCGCAAGGGTACCGACCAGTCCCGCGCCCCGCCCCATAACCAATGATCCATCTCGACCGGCAGCGACGGCGAGCCGGTGATCAACCGCTTGCGCTCGTCCGTCGGCTTGCGCTCAGGGTAGGGATAGGCCTCGTACTGGGCCTGCACATCGTCAGTGGTCATATCCGCTCCGGGATGGGTGGTCTTGCCTCCTGCTCTGCCCTAGGCTCGACAAAACTGCAATGCTGTGAGCCGCCCATGACCGCCCCCTTTCGATCCGAACAGATGACCGTGAAACCCGAATGGATCGACTATAACGGGCATCTGAACATGGCTTATTACAACGTGCTTTTTGATGAAGGCGCCGATCAGGTCTATCCGCTGATGGGGTTCGGGCCCGACTATCTCGAGCGGACCGGATGCACGACCTACACGGCGGAATTCCACCTGAGCTATGTGCGCGAGTTGCACGTGAACGATCCGGTATTCGTGACCTTCCAACTCGTTGATTATGATGCCAAACGCTTCCATTCCTATCAGGAAATCCACCACGCGGACGGCTGGCTTGCCGCCTGCGGCGAGGCGATGACACTGCATGTCGATCAATCAGGGCCGCGTGTTGCCCCGATGCCCGACGATGTGCTGGCAAAGGTGGGCGCACTTGCAAGCGCGCACGCCACACTGCCCCGCCCCGAGCGGGCGGGGGCCAGCATCGGGATCAAGCGGCGCTGAACGCGGTGCATACCCCTTTTCACGGCGCGCCCGTGTCGCTATACGCCTGCGACACGCATCCGACACAAGAGGTCAAGCATGTCCGGTTGGGAATACAAAGTCGTGCCCGCCCCCACCAAAGGGGTCAAGGGCAAAGGCGTCAAAGGGCCCGAGGGGCGCTTTGCCAATGCGCTTGAACTTCTGATGAACGAAATGGGCGGCGAGGGCTGGGAATTTCAGCGCGCCGAAACCCTGCCTTCCGTCGAGCGCTCGGGCCTGACCGGATCGACGACCGAGTGGCGCAATGTCATGGTGTTCCGCCGTGCAGTCGCCGACCCGATGGACGATTTCGAACCCGAATTGCTGCCCGCACCCGCCCTCGTCGAGGTGCCCGAGGCGGCGGACAGCGACGATGACGCCACCGCAGCGGAACCCGACGGGTCAGAGGCCAAATCAGACGACACATTCACGCCCGGAAAAGGGGCCACCGACATGCTGCCCGACAACGGCGTGGAAGAAACCAGCGAGGTTGCGGGCATGACCACGTCGCTCAAGAACCTCGCGACACAGCGCGGCACCGCCGACGGCGAAAAAACCGACAGCTAATCGCCCAGATCGAGGGCAAGCGCGTGGATACGACCAATCAGGTCGGGGCCAAGGGCTGCATGAACCGCACGGTGCCGTGCGATTCGGGATTTCCCTGCAAATTCAGATGTGCGCAGCATGACGTTAAAGTGACTTTCTCCCGCCGCCGGTGCCCCGGCATGACCCGCATGGGACGCGCTGTCATCCACAACCTCGACCTCGCGCAACTCAAACGACGCGCGTAACCGATCTTCTATTTCCTGCCGAACTGACATTTTTTTCCCTGCCCCCCCTTCCACTCTCACCCCACAAGTCTAAACTCCTGTCCTCGAGTCGGAAAGGACCTCCCTGATGCGCAAATCTGATCCCTTTGGTTTTGACATGTCCGTCTCGTCGGCGAAAAAGAAAAATCCGCGTGGACGGCGTGGGATGTCCGGGGCGTCCGAGACCTCTGTGCGCCAGTGCGACCATGATGGTTGCGAAGAAGCGGGCAAGTTCCGCGCGCCCAAAGCGCCCGATGTGCTGGATGACTTTTTCTGGTTCTGCCAGCAGCATGTGCGCGAATATAATCTGAAATGGAATTTCTTTGACGGCACGACCGAGGCCGAAATCAATGCCCAACAGTCCAAGGACAAGGTGTGGGAACGCGCGACCAAACCCATGACTGACCCCGAGGCGCGCGCATGGGCCCGTTTGGGCATCGAGGACCCCCATCAGGTGCTCGGCAACAACTCGACCCAAAATCCGGGCCGCAACAAACCCGGCGGCGGGCGCAAACTACCCCCCACCGAAAAGCGCGCTGTTGAAATTCTGGACGCCGCCCAATGCACAACCAAGGCCGAGGTGCGCAAAGCCTACAAGGCCCTTATCAAAGTGCTGCACCCGGACATGAACGGCGGCGACCGCAGCCAGGAAGAACAGCTGCAAGAGGTCGTTTGGGCCTGGGATCAGATCAAGGACAGCCGGAATTTCAAGTAGCGGCGCGGAGTCGCTGTGCCCGACTGGCATAGCGTTTTTCTCAACTGGACTGGTGCGCCGCCAGCCCGTTGAAAACATGATCGTGCCGCGCCTGAGCGCCCGCGCGGTCGCGCGGAAACACGCATTGTTGCAGAGGTGATTTTCCCCTTCCCCTTGCCCTTGGCCGCGTTATGTTGCACCACCACGGGCGCGCCTGTCACGGGCGCGCTTTTACGTTTTTCAAAGGGATAGTCGAGATGGCCGACGGCGCGATGGATATCAATGCAAAACCAAGCGAAGAGATTTCGGTCCGTGAGGTCTTTGGCATTGATAGTGACATGGTCGTCAAGGGCTTTGCCGAAAGCTCGGACCGCGTGCCCGACATCGACAGCACCTACAAGTTCGATCCTGACACGACGCTGGCCATTCTGGCCGGGTTTTCGCACAACCGCCGTGTGATGATCCAGGGCTATCACGGCACGGGCAAATCGACCCATATCGAACAGGTCGCCGCGCGCCTCAACTGGCCTGCGGTTCGTGTAAACCTCGACAGTCACATTTCGCGCATCGACCTGATCGGCAAGGACGCGATCAAGTTGAAAGACGGCAAGCAAGTCACTGATTTTCAAGAAGGTATCCTGCCCTGGGCCTTGCGCAATCCAACCGCCATCGTGTTCGATGAATACGATGCGGGCCGGGCGGATGTGATGTTCGTCATCCAGCGCGTGCTGGAAGTGGACGGCAAGCTGACCCTGCTGGATCAGAACGAGGTGATCGAACCCCACCCCTATTTCCGCATCTTCGCGACCGCGAACACAGTGGGCCTTGGGGATACCACGGGCCTTTACCACGGCACCCAACAGATCAACCAAGGTCAGATGGACCGCTGGTCGCTGGTCGCCACGCTGAACTACCTGAGTATTGATGCCGAAACGGCCATCGTGCTGTCCAAAAACCCGCATTACAACACTGCCGAAGGGCGCAAGACGGTCAAGCAGATGGTGACCGTCGCCGACCTCACGCGGACGGCGTTCATGAACGGGGATCTGTCCACGGTGATGTCGCCACGGACCGTGATCGCGTGGGCGCAAAACGCTGAAATTTTCCGCAATGTCGGCTATGCTTTCCGCCTGTCATTCCTGAACAAATGCGACGAGTTGGAGCGGCAAACCGTGGCCGAATTCTACCAACGCCTGTTTGACGAAGAATTGCCGGAATCAGCGGCCAGCGTGAGCCTGGGATGATGCGGGCCGCGGTGGCTGTGTGCGCGTTGAGTGCGACACCCGCCGTTGCGGACATCGCGCAAACCGCGCTGGAATTTGCCAATTGCGTCGGCCAAGCTGATGCTTACGCGCAAGCGGCCAGTGTGTACGGCGATGTGGAGGTGATCAAAGTGGCGACCGAGGCGCAATTTGATGCCATCCTGCCCCACATCACCGACCCCGCGTTGGCCATGGCGGCCCGCGCACAGGGGGCGAAGGACTGGGACCGTCGCGCCGATGCATTGCTGTCCAATGGCGGCGCCATGGAAGGTCCGGCATGGGACGCAACAGTTGAGGCGACGCTGGCCTGCGAACGGCTCCGTGCCGACCTCGCGTCTGCCGGTATTTTGGAAGGGGCTGACTGATGAGCACGCAAAACGACAACCCCGCCGATCCGTTCAAAAAGGCGCTGGCCGAGGCCACCAAGGTCATGGCCAATGATCCTGAGTTGAACGTCAGCTATTCGGTCGACCCTTCGGGCGTGTCGGGCGATGCGATGCGTCTGCCGCAGGTGTCGCGCCGCATGACCCGCGACGAGGTGATGCTGGCGCGCGGAACGGCGGATGCGCTGGCGCTCCACCGCCGCTATCACAACGGGCAGACCCATTCGCGATACTCTCCGCAAGGCGAGATGGCGCGTGATCTTTACGAGGCGATGGAAACGGCGCGCTGCGAGGCGATGGGCGCGCGCGACATGCCGGGCACGGCGGGAAATATCGATGCCAAGATCAGCCATGACGCGATGCGCCGCGGCTATGAGCAGGTCAAACAGGCCAGCGACGTGCCTTTGGCGGCGGCTGCGGGCTATCTTGTGCGCCACCTTGCAACGGGCCGCGACCTGCCCGGTGGCGCGCAGAACGCGATGGAGCTGTGGCGCGGATTCATTGAGGATCAGGCGGGTGGCACGCTCGACCGCATTGATGACATTCTCGACGATCAGGCCGCCTTCGCAAAATTCGCTCGGCAGGTGATCACTGACCTTGGCTATGGCGATCAATTGGGCGATGACCCCGATCAGATCGACGAGGATCAAGAAGACGAGGCCGAGGAAGGGTCCGAAGAGGATCAGGAGCCCGACAGCACCGGCCAGGACGATCAGGACGACGAAGAGGCCGAAGGCACGCCCGAAAGTTCGCAGGAAGAACAACAGGATGCGAGCCAGGCGCAAGTCTCCATGGACGACATGGCCGATCAGGAAATGGGCGAAGAGGCGGAGATGCCCGATGGCGAGGCCCCGCTTGAACCCCCGGCCCCACAGCCTGTGTCCGAGGCCGATCCGGATTACCGCGTCTACCTTGATACCCACGATGAAGAGATCTCTGCCGAAGATCTCGCCGAGCCCATCGAGCTGGAACGCCTGCGCGCCTATCTCGACCAACAGCTTGAGCCGCTGAAAGGAGCGGTGAGCCGTCTGGCCAACAAGTTGCAGCGCCGCTTGCAGGCCCAACAAAACCGCAGTTGGGAGTTCGATCTGGAGGAAGGAACGCTCGATGCCGGCCGCTTGGCGCGCATCGTGGCAAACCCGACCACGCCCCTGTCCTTCAAGGTCGAAAAGGATACCGAGTTCCGCGATACCTGCGTGACGCTGTTGCTCGACAATTCCGGCTCGATGCGGGGACGCCCGATCTCGATTGCCGCGATCTGTGCGGATGTTCTGGCCCGCACGCTGGAGCGCTGCAACGTGAAGGTCGAGATCCTCGGCTTTACCACCCGCGCGTGGAAAGGGGGCCTGGCCCGCGAGGCATGGCTGAACGAAGGGCGCCCCGCCCAACCCGGTCGCCTGAATGATCTGCGCCACATCATCTACAAGTCCGCCGATGCGCCGTGGCGCCGCGCGCGCCCCAATCTGGGACTGATGATGAAAGAGGGTCTGCTCAAGGAAAACATCGACGGCGAGGCGCTGGAATGGGCGCATCGCCGCATGATGAGCCGCCCCGAGGCGCGCAAGATCCTGATGGTAATTTCGGACGGGGCACCGGTGGATGACAGCACGCTGTCGGTGAACCCCGCCAATTATCTTGAGAAACATCTGCGCGACGTGATCGCCATGGTAGAGCGCAAGAAGGCGGTCGAGCTGCTTGCCATCGGAATTGGCCACGATGTGACCCGCTATTACGACCGCGCGGTGACGATCACAGATGTGGAGCAACTCGCCGGGGCGATGACCGAACAATTGGCGGCCCTGTTTGACAGCGATCCGCGAGCACGGGCGCGCGTGATGGGGATGCGGCGCGCCGGTTGAACCCGACCCTACGGGGCAGATATTTGGCAAGATGAAGGTGGATCATGTTTCAGAGCTTTGAGGTCACTGCCCGCCCTGAACAGGGTCCGCCCCGTCTGGCCATGTTGCGTGAGGTCATGGCCACCGAGGGGCTGGATGGTTTTCTGGTACCGCGCGCGGATGCGCATCAGGGTGAATATGTCTCGGCCCGCGATGAGCGGTTGGCGTGGCTGACAGGCTTCACCGGCTCAGCCGGGTTTTGTGCGGTTCTGGAAGACATCGCAGGCGTCTTCATCGATGGGCGCTATCGCACGCAGGTCAAGGCGCAGGTCGCACCCGACTTCACCCCCGTGCCCTGGCCTGAAACGTCATTGGCGGACTGGTTGCGGGATCAATTGCCCCACGGGGGCCGCGTCGGCTTTGACCCATGGCTTCACACGCCGAGCCAGATGGAACAGGCGCGGCGGACCCTTGAAGGGTCCGGGGTAGATTTGGTGCAGGTCGGGAATCTGGTCGATCGCATCTGGGCTGATCAGCCTGCCCCGGCGGCGGAACCGGCCAAGGTCCATCCGATTGAATTTGCCGGTGAAAGCCATGGCGACAAGCGTGCCCACCTTGCGTGGGAATTGACCAAGGGCGCCTTGGCCGCAGCAGTGATCACCTTGCCTGACAGCCTGTGCTGGCTGCTCAACATTCGCGGTGCCGACATCCCGCGCAATCCGATTGCCCAAGGGTTCGCTGTTCTGCACGCTTCGGGTGCGGTGGATCTGTTCATGGACCCGTCCAAGCTGGACAATGTGCGCGACCATCTTGGGGCGGACGTGACCTCTCATCCCCCAGAGGCGTTTCTGGATCATGTGGCCGGGCTTGACGGACCGGTCCTGCTCGACAAATCCTCGGTGCCCATCGCCGTAGCGGACGCGGTAGGGGACCGGGTCCAATGGGGTGATGATCCTTGCGCGCTGCCCAAGGCCTGCAAGAACGACGCCGAAATCGCGGGCAGCGCCGAGGCACATCTGCGCGACGGGGCGGCCGTTGTCGAACTGTTATGCTGGCTTGACGCGCAAGACCCGGGCAGCGTGCGCGAAACGCAAGTCGTTACCCAGCTTGAAACCTACCGCCGCCGCGACAACGCGCTGCAGGACATCAGTTTCGAGACCATTGCCGGCACCGGCCCCAACGGCGCGATCATGCATTACCGCGTGACCGAAGAGACGGACAGCCTGCTTGAGGACGGCCACCTGATTGTGCTCGACAGCGGCGGTCAATACCTCGACGGCACCACCGACATTACCCGGACGATCCCCATCGGAACGCCACCCGAAGAGGCGCACACCGCCTTCACCCGCGTGCTGATGGGCATGATCGCCATGTCGCGGCTGAGCTGGCCCAAAGGACTGGCGGGCCGCGATATCGAGGCCATCGGGCGCGCGCCGCTGTGGTATGCGCATCAGGACTTTGACCATGGGTTGGGGCACGGCGTTGGGACCTACCTGTCCGTGCACGAAGGCCCCCAAAGGCTCAGCCGCGTCAGCGCCGTGCCACTGCAACCCGGCATGATCCTGTCCAACGAACCGGGCTATTACCGCGAGGGGGCGTTTGGCATTCGGATCGAGAACCTGATTGTCGCGCAAAAGGCCACGCCACCGGCAGACGGAGATGCGCACCGCGACATGCTGAGCTGGCGCACCCTGACCTTTGCGCCGATCGACCGCCGCCTGATCGTGGCCGAGATGCTGGATGGGCCCTCGCGCCAATGGCTTAACGCCTATCACGCTGAAACGCTTGAGAAAATCGGTCCCCGCGTCTCGGATCAGGCGCGCGCGTGGCTGGAACAGGCCTGTGCACCGCTCTAGCTCTGGTCGCACCGGCATTCCTCTGATACACCTGCGCGTCATCACATCACAAATGCTCGAAAAGGAGACCTCATGGCTGATCATATCACGATCCGCAAAGCACCCGGCACATGGACTGTGCGCGCGGGCGGGGCCGTTCTGGGCGAAAGCACTCAGGCGCTTGAACTGACCGAGGGGGACTATCCCTTTGTGATCTATTTCCCGCGCGACGATATCGCGATGGCCTTTCTGGACCGGACCGACAAGACCACGCATTGCCCGCACAAAGGGGATGCCACGTATTTCTCTGTCGTAACGAAATCCCAAACGCTGGAAAACAAGGTCTGGAGCTATGAGAGCCCTAAAGAGGGTGTGGCGCGGATCAAGGACCACCTCGCCTTTTACGCCGGTGACGGAATCGCGGTCGAACAGATCTGACGACGCAAGGGTCGGTGGGCGGGTGCCTTTTGCGTCAGCAAAACAGACCGCGCACCGGCCTAGCTGTGTTCCTCGGCTGCTGTGGCCGCCAGCGCCCGGTTGTATGCCTTGAGCGCATCCACATGGAACAACGCGCCGCGCAATTCGGGCGCTGCGTTCTGCCCTGTCAGCGTCACCACCGGGATAAAGCGGACCATCGTGCGATCGAAGATCGGCAGGGCTACCTCGAGCGTCGCAGTCGCATCCACATAGATGCCCTCGCCGATCATCTCCCAACACACGGTCTCATCCGCTGCACGCGGGTCATTCATCTTGCGCATCACGCCGCTGACCCGGAACATCGCCAGCAAATACGCCTGCGGCCCTGCCGCCAGATGCACGCCGCGCCGCTCAAGCTGGGTCAGGAAGAAACTGCGGTCCACCAGCCGCGACGACAACGCCGTAGACATGGACACTGCGACCATCACGGCAAGCCCGGTCTGCCAGTCCCCCGTCAACTCAAACACGATCAGGGTGGTCGATATCGGCGCACCGAGAACCGCCGCCGCAACCGCGCCCATCCCTGCCAGCGCATAGAGTGTGACCGATCCTGACACCTCGGGGAAAATGCTGGTCGCCACAAGGCCAAAGCCCAGCCCTGACAGCGCCCCGATCATCAGCGAGGGGGAAAACACCCCGCCCCCCATACGGCCTGCCATGGTGATTGCCACTGCTGCCGTCTTGAGGACCACAAACACCACCACCTCGTTCAGCGCCAGCTTGCCCGTCAGCGCCATTGATGTGGTTTCATATCCGACGCCGATAATGTGGGGATAGAAGATCGCCAGCCCCCCCAGCAACGCCCCCGCAATCGCGGGCCGCAGCCAGCGCGGCAGGCCCGTGCGCGCTTGCAAGGCGGAGCCGACATCATCCGTCCAGAAGATCGCGCGCATCAGCACCACAGCCACTAGCCCGCACATCAGGCCGAGCAACAGAAAGGCGGGCAATTCCTGATAAAAAACCAATTCGTTGGCTTCGGGCAGCATGAACTCGGTCACGTCCCCGAATTCGAGGCGGTTGATGATTGTCCCCGCCACAGCCGCGATCACGATGGGCGCAAAGGCGTGGACCGCAAAGTGGCGTAACACCACCTCGAGCGCGAACAATGCCCCCGCGATGGGCGCGTTGAAGCTGGCCGAGACCGCCGCCGCCACCGCACAGCCAAGCAGGTCGCGGCCCGTGATCCCGTCGGCCTTGATCCAGCGGCACACCTTGGTCGAGATCACGGCCGCGATATGCACCACCGGCCCCTCCCGCCCCGTGGAGCCGCCCGAGGACAGCGTGATAAAGCTCGCGCAGGCCGAGGCGAACCCGGCCCTCGTGCTGACTCGCCCATCGCGCAAGGCGGCCCCCTCGATCACGTCCGCAACGGACCGGGCCACCCCATCGCTCGTAAAATTGTGCAGGATCAAGCCCACAACCAGCCCGCCGATGATGGGAATGATCAGGATCAGATACCACGGCAGGGATGAGGCAAAGCTGTGCAGGTATTGCACGTCCTCCGTCCCATAAAGCCAGGCCTGCAAGGCCTCGATCCCCTTGCGGAAAAACAGCGCGGCAAATCCGGCGGCGATCCCGATGGCAAGGGCGATGAACCAGAACTGAATCTGGCTTGGCCCACGATGGCGCAACACATGCCAGCCGTCGCGACATGCGGTCACCGCAAGGTCAAGCTGTTTGGTCAGAATAGAGCGCTGAAAAGGGGACATGGGGCGCAGATCGCAATGACATTTACCTGTCCGTCTTAGGACAAGTCCCAAGGCGGCGATAGCCCACGTTTTGTCGCGCGGCCCTCGGCGTTGCCCTAACCACTCAGCAAGGCGCGTGCGGCCCCGCGTGCCTCATCCGTGATGGTGTCGCCCGCCAGCATGCGCGCGATTTCATCGATGCGGTCAGGATCGGCCAGTGGCACCACGCGCGATGTGGTCATGCCCTTGGCCACCTGCTTTTCCACGCGCCAGTGATGCGCACCAAGAGCGGCCACTTGCGGTGAATGCGTGACAACCAGAACCTGCCCGCCTTGCGCAAGCGCCGCGAGGCGCCGCCCCACGGCGTCCGCCGTGGCCCCACCGACACCGCGATCAATTTCGTCAAAGATCATCGTCAGCCCGGACTGCTCGCGGGTCAGGCACACTTTGAGCGCCAGCAAGAAGCGGCTGAGCTCACCGCCCGAGGCGATCTTGTTGAGCGCGCCCGCAGGTGCGCCGGGGTTGGTGGCCACGGTAAAGGCCACCGCGTCGCGCCCATCGGGACCGGGTGTGTCATCGGAGATTTGCGTGGCGAACACCGCCCGCTCCATCTTGAGCGGGGCAAGCTCGGCCATGACCGCCTTGTCCAGCGCCTTGGAGGACTTGGCGCGACCCTCGTGCAGGCTCTGCGCGGCGGCATCATAGGTCTCTTGAGCGTTACGCAGGTCAGCCCGCAAGCGGCCCAGATCGGCGTCACCTGCATCAAGGGCCGCGAGCTTGGTGCGCAACCCATCGCCAAAGGCGGCCAGATCATCCGGGGACACACCGTGTTTGCGCGCAAGGGCGCGGATTGCAAACAGACGCTCCTCCGCATCTTCCAACTCACTGGGATTGAACGACATCTGATCCAGCGCGCGGGCGATCCCCTCGCTGGCTTCATCCACCTCGACCATCGCGCGGCCCAAGGCCGCAAGCGGCGCGTCAAGCTGGGTCTCGGCCTGTTCTGCCACGCCGTCAAGCCAGCGCAAGGCATCACTCAGCGCCCCCTCTGCCCCACCCTGCCCAAGAATCTGTTGCGCGCGCTGGACATCTTCGCGGATGCGCTCGGCCCGTTGCATCATGCGGCGGCGGGTGTCGAGTTCGGCCTCTTCCCCGGCTTGCGGATCCAGCGCATCCAACTCGGCAACCGCGTGACGCAAAAACTCTTCTTCGGCGCGGATCGCCTCCATCTCGGCCTCGGCGGCGGCAAGGGCTTTCTTCGCCTCGCCCATCGAGCGCCATGTCTGACGGGTGCGGGACCGGGCGGCCTCAAGACCTGCGAAGTCGTCCAGAATGGCGCGGTGACCGCGCGGGTTCAGCAGGCCGCGATCGTCATGCTGGCCGTGCAACTCAATCAACGTCTCGCTGAGGGCGCGCAGCACCTCACCCGAACAGCGCCGGTCATTGACCCAAGCCGTCTTGCGCCCATCAGCCGTGTTCACGCGGCGCAGGATCAACTCGTCACTGGTGGGCAAACCCGCCTCTTCCAGCACAGCGTGGGCCGGGTGCCCATCGTCAGGTAGGTCAAACCACGCCGTCACCTCGCCCTGTTTGGCCCCCTGCCGGACCAGTTCGGCGCGGCCCCGCCATCCCAGCACAAACCCAAGCGAATCCAATAGGATAGACTTTCCCGCTCCGGTCTCGCCCGTCAGCACGTTGAGGCCCGGCTGGAACACAAGTTCCAGACGGTCAATGATCAACATGTCCGAGATATCTAGCCCGCGCAGCATCTGTTCAGCCCATCAGGTGGCAGACACCCGCCCCATTGTTTACAGCCAGCGCCCCTGGACCGTCTGACGATAGACCTGCGCCAGCCAACCATCGCCGCGGACGCGCGGTTTCAGGCCCCGCCCGGTCAGCAGCTTGAAGCTGTCTTCGTACCACTCCGTCGACTGGTAGTTATAGCCCAGGATCGCGCCAGCCGTTTGCGCCTCGTCCGTGAGACCAAGCGACAGGTAGCTTTCGACCAAGCGGTGCAGCGCCTCGGGCGTGTGGCTGGTGGTCTGGAAATCCTCGACCACCACGCGGAACCGGTTAATGGCGGCAGTGAAGTTGTCGCGGCGCAGGTAATAGCGCCCAATCTCCATTTCCTTGCCAGCAAGATGGTCAAAGGCGAGGTCGAATTTCAGGATCGCGGATTTTGCATATTCGCTGTCGGGATAGCGCTCTATCACTTCACGCAAGGACTGAAGCGCCTGAAAGGTCAGGCCCTGATCCCGGCCCACTTCGTCGATCTGATCGTAATAGGACAGTGCCAGAAGATACTGGGCATAGGCGGCGTCATCGTCATCGGGATAGAAATCGATGAACCGCTGTGCGGCGGAACGGCTGTTGGGGTAATCCTTGTCGCGATGATGGGCAAAGGCCTGCATCACCAGCGCGCGGCGCGCCCAATCGGAATAGGGATACAGCCGTTCGATCTCGGAGAAATAAAAGGCCGCCTCGGTCGGGTTGCCCTGCTCCAGCTCGAACTCGCCGCGCTCAAAGATCTGTTCGGCGGCGAAGGTTTCAAGCGGCACCTCCTGACGATTGAAGAAACTGCCCGTTGTGGGGCGATCATTGCCGCCCCCGCACGCGGACAACATTGCCGTGACCCCTAGGATCATCGTGAATCGGAAAAAGGATTTACCGCCGATCATACCCTGCTACCCCCAAGAAACGCTCAACATCGCCCTGTTCCAGGCTGTTTGCCTGTCTGTACCACAAACATAACCAAGGATAAAATGACGTTTTCGCCCTCGTTTAGGCAACTGCCGGAATCTCGTCCCAGACGAGGCCTGCACCGGGCAGCATCGCCGCCTGTTTGTCCGAACAGGTCACCATCCGAAATGCACCCGGGGTTGCAAAAACCTTGCGCAACAACTGGTTGGTCATCGTGTGGCCCGCGCAAACGCCGGTATAATGACCGATCACCGGGGTACCGGCCAGCGCCAGATCTCCCAATGCATCCAGCATCTTGTGGCGCACGGGTTCATCCGAATGGCGCAAACCGCCGGGGCTCGACACGCGGTCGCCGTTGAACACAACCGCGTTCACACCGGGCGCACCGCCCAAGGCAAGGCCGCTGGCCTGCATCCGCTCAACATCGTCCTGACGGCAGAAGGTGCGGCTGTCGCTCAACTCGCGCGCAAAACTGCCATTGGACATGTTCAGCGACTTGGACTGACGGCCAATGGCGCTGTCCGCGAAATCAATGTGGAAATCGATGCGCATCACATCCGTAGGCGCGAGGGTCGCAGATGCGTCGCCTTGCGTCACGGTCACGGATTTTAGAATTTCGATAGCCCGGATCGGTGCGCTCAACCGGCGCAAGCCGCGTTGCATGATGCCACGCACAAACGGCACAGCCGACCCGTCAAGGATCGGAACCTCGGGGCCATTCAATTCGACCAATGCGTTGTGCACGCCGCACCCGGCGAGGGCTGCCATGATATGTTCGACCGTGCCGACGGACACGCCCGCATCATTCACCAGCGTTGTGCAAAGCGGAGACTGGCGGACCACGTCGTAGCGTGCAGGGATCATCGTGTCGCCGGTTTCAACGTCTGTCCGACGAAACCAGATGCCGTGTTCTGCAGTGGCCGGACGGATCGTCAGGTGCACAGGTTTACCGGAGTGCAAACCGCACCCTGTAAAACTTACTGGCCCTTTGACTGTCGTCTGCACTGGTCCCACCCGCTCGCATTTTCTTGACTGATTGACAGTTATTGCGGTGCAGCAAAACACTCAACTCAATCTTTGCAACGGTCTGAAACATGCGCAACATATCGAGGCGGCATGACGCGCACGCAAATATAAGCCCTTGTTTAAAAATAGAAAAAGGGTCGCCTTTTGGCGACCCTTCAATTTGTTCGTGACCAGAATTTAGTTGGCTTGGCGCCGCAGGAAGGCCGGAATTTCAATCCGCTCCTGTTCTGGGTCCACAGCCTCGGTTGGTTGAGGCGCGGGCGCAGGGGCCGGAGCCGCCGCACGGGTCTGAACGGGTGGCTGTTGACGCGCCGGTGCCTGCGCCGGAGCCCCTTCGGGCGTGCCTGTCATCCGATTGATCAGTGAATTGATCCCGAACCGTGGTTTTTCCGCACTGGGCTGAGCTGCCGGTGCCGGCTGCGGTGCGGGTGCCGCTTTTTGCGTGGCGGCACGCAGACGGGCCAGCGCTTCGGGCGATGGTGTGCCCGGGGCTGGCGCGCGGGGCGCGATGAAGTTTTCGGCAGGCTGCATTTCAGGTTCGGGCCTTGGCTCGAACGCAGCAACTTGCGGCTGATATGCCGGGGGCGGCAGGTCATCTTCGGCAGCGACAGGCGTGTCATCTGCAAAGATATCCTCGGCCATGTCCTGTGCGGCGGCCTCGTTCACGTCAAGTTCCTGAAACAGCGATGGCTCTTCGGCGGCTGCGGCCATAGGGGCGGGTTCCGGGTCTGCCATCGGAGTAGCCGGTGCGGGTGCTTCGGCCGCAACCGATTGCGCCAAAGGTGCCGCCATCGACCGGCGTGGGACCGGCATTTCGGAGTGTACGTCGCTGGCATCGATGCCCGTGGCGACAACGCTGACGCGCATCATGCCTTCCATCGCCGTGTCCAGTGTCGAACCGACAATGATGTTGGCGTCTGGATCGACTTCTTCGCGGATGCGGTTGGCCGCTTCGTCGAGTTCAAACAGGGTCAGATCGTGTGCGCCGGTGATGTTGATAAGCACGCCCTTGGCACCGCGCAGGCTGATTTCGTCCAGCAGCGGGTTCGCGATGGCCTTCTCGGCGGCCTGGATCGCACGATCTTCGCCGTCGGCCTCGCCTGTGCCCATCATGGCTTTGCCCATCTCGTCCATCACGGCACGCACGTCCGCAAAGTCGAGGTTGATCAGGCCCGGACGGACCATCAGGTCGGTCACGCCTTTGACACCTTGATACAGCACGTCATCGGCCATCGAGAACGCCTCGGTGAAGGTCGTCTTTTCATTGGCCAGACGGAACAGGTTCTGGTTGGGAATGATGATCAGCGTATCGACCATTTTTTGCAGGGCATCGACACCGTCTTCGGCCTGCTTCATCCGCTTGGCACCTTCGAACTGGAAGGGCTTGGTGACGACGCCAACGGTCAGGACGCCCAACTCACGCGCGGCTTGCGCGATGATGGGTGCCGCACCTGTGCCAGTGCCACCGCCCATACCAGCGGTGATAAAGCACATATGCGCACCCGCCAGATGATCGACGATCTGTTCGATTGATTCTTCGGCTGCTGCGGCCCCGACAGAGGCACGTGCCCCGGCCCCGAGCCCCTCGGTGACCTTGATCCCCAACTGAACCCGGTTTGTCGCGGCGGACTGTTGCAGTGCCTGCGCATCGGTGTTGGCAACGACGAAATCGACGCCATCCAGTTGTTTTTCAATCATGTTATTGACGGCGTTCCCGCCTGCCCCACCAACGCCAAACACGGTGATGCGTGGTTTCAGCTCGTCATGTCCGGGCAACGATAGGTTCAATGTCATCGATCAGGTCCGCCTGTCTGGTTTGCCGCATTCGCGGGTGTTTTTGTGCCTAAATTCCCACAATCCTAGCGATTTGTGGCCCCAACGTCACCCTTAAAACGCGGATTTACCGCAAAATATGGGCAAATTCTTGCTGTCGTTCACTCTATGTCCGCTCAACACCCAGATATTGCGATCACCAGTTGTCTCGGAACCATTTTACCGCCCGCCGGAGCGAGCGCGCCGGATAACGATCATGCGGGATATCAAAGTCCCACCACTCGTCCTGTGGATGGGCTGCAAACAGGGCGAGGCCGACGGCGCTCGCAAATCCGGGGCCGGTCGCGGCCTGCGGCAATCCGTGGACCCGCAAGGGGCGACCCAGGCGCACTTGCTGGCCCAAGATCTTGCTGGCCAGCCCGTCCAGGCCGGGGATTTGGCTGCCTCCGCCGGTCAGTACAATCTGCTGGCTTGGCAGGTGGTCAAACCCGGCAGCGTCCAGGCGGGCGCGTACTTCTTCCAAAATCTCTTCGACGCGCGGACGCATGATGCCGATCAACTCGGCGCGGCTGGCCGTGCGCCGGTCGTGTTCGTAATCGCCAGTGTCGCCGCCAATCTCGATCATCTCGCGGTCATCCATGCCCGTGGCCTGAACGCCGCCGTAAAAGGTCTTGATCCGTTCGGCATTGGCGGTGGGCACTTGCAGGCCCATCGAAATGTCCGAGGTCACGTGATCCCCGCCCATGCGCACGGCATCCGCATAAATCATGTGTTTCTTGATAAAGATCGACACGCCGGTGGAGCCGCCACCAAGGTCGATACAAGCCGCGCCCAGTTCCTGCTCATCCTCAACCAGCGCGGCAATGCCTGACGCATAGGCCGAGGATGCGATCCCGGCCAGTTCCAGATCGCAGCGTTTTACGCAATGGGCCAGATGCTGCACGGCGGGGGCATCCACGGTCAGCATGTGCATGTCCACCGCCAACGAGTTGCCCAACTGCCCGCGCGGGTCCGACAGGCCCGAGCGGTGATCGAGCGCAAAGTTCACCGGCTGCGCGTGCAGCACTTCGCGGTTTTCGCCGTAATCGGGCACATCACACATCGACAGCACGCGGGCCACATCCTGTTCGGACACGACCTGCCCTTCCAGATCGACTTGAGCATCAAGACCATAGCTGCGCGGCTCGGCCCCCGAGAAGCAGGCAATCACATGATCGACGCGGATATTGGCCATTTTCTGGGCAGCTTGCAGGGCGGTGCGAATGGCGCGCTCGGTTTCCTGCATCGCGCAGATCTCGCCAAAGCGGACCCCGCGCGACCGGGTAGTCGCCGCCCCGATGACCCGAAATCCCGACTGCCCGGCCAAGGATCCGATCTCGCCCTCTTCGCCCAGTTTGGCGGTGCCATCAAAGCGCAGCACGAGGCAGGCGATCTTGGAGCTGCCCACGTCCAGAATGGCGACAACTCCCCGCTGCATCGCGATCTTGCGCATGTTCCGCATGCTGCGTTGGCTGTCATATAGATCGGTCATAACTGTCACTCGGTCCCGGAATTCAACTGTCGGATACGCCACCATTCTTCGGTGGCGGTCGTGTTCATGCGCACGGTCGGGCGGCCTGTCAGGCGCAGATCGATGCGGGCAATATCGCGGCTGAGGACTTCGTCCACACCGTGCAGGGCAATCACGCGCTCAAGGGCGCCTACCGGGTTTTCGACCGGCAGCATGATGCGCTGGTCGCGATCGAGCACCACGTCCCACCGCCGATCGCCCAGCCGGACCAGCCCGCGCAGGCGATCCCCCAACGGGCCCCCTGCCCGCACCAGCGTCAGCGCCTCGTTCACATGGGCAGGGGCCCCGTCACCTGCAATCACAGGCAGGTTGGGCCGCAAACCACGGCGCGCGATGGGGCCGACGTGAACACCGCTTTCGTCGATCAGCGTCAAACCCTCGGGCGTGCGCCAGATCGCGACAGGCACCCGCGGGATCAGATCAATTTGCAGCACACCGCCGGGACGAATGCGCACGCTCGCCTCGCGGATGGGCGGCATTTCGAGGATTTTGGCCCGCATCGCCGCCGGATCGAGGTCAAAGGACGAAATCGGGAAGTCCAGCGGGATCGCTGTGCGGATCGCTTCGGCGAGTTCCGGATCACCCCCGTCAATGGCCATGAGATTGACCATGAATTCGGGGCGCTGTTCGATGCTGGCCCGCGTTTCGGCCACGGCGTCGCGGATCGCGGTCTGGGTGTCCGGGTCCGACAGGAACCATGTGGCCGCGCCAAGCGAGACCGCAAAGGGCAGGCCCGCCCGCAGGGTCAGTCGGAACAGCGGCGTCAGCATCAACCGCTGCATCCGGTACGACCAGCGCGAGGGGGCCGGATCGGCCTTGGGGCTGCGACGACGGTTCAACGATGGCATGAGGCGTCCTCCACCATCCACGCGCACAGCTCACCAAAGGAGATGCCCGCGGCCAGCGCCTGTTCAGGGGTCAGGGATGTGGGCGTCATGCCCGGCTGCGTGTTGGTTTCGAGCAGGATCAACCCGTCCGCGCCCTTGTCCTCGTCCCACCGGAAATCGGTGCGGCTGACACCCCGACATCCCAAGGCGTTGTGGGCACGCACGGCGTAATCAAGGCAAAGCTCGGTGATTTCGGTGGGCACATCAGCCGGGATCACATGGCGCGACCCGCCCATTTTGTATTTGGCGTCATAGTCATACCAGCCCTCGGTGATGATGTCGGTCACGCCAAGGGGGCGCGTGCCCATCACGGTTGTTGTCAACTCGCGCCCCGGGGCAAAGGCTTCGACCATCACGTCGGCGGGCATGTCGTGGCTAAGCTGGGGCGGACCATTGGCCGCCTCGTGGACGAGGTAGACGCCAACGCTTGAGCCTTCGTTGTTGGGTTTGACCACGTAAGGAGGTTGCATCACGTGGCGTGCGCGCACGTCCGATGCGGGCGCAATGATGCTTTTGACGACGGGCAGACCGGCAGCGATATAGACGTCCTTGGTACGCTGCTTGTCCATGGCGAGCGCCGAAGACAGCACACCGGAATGGGAATAGGGAATGCCCAGCCATTCAAGCATGCCCTGCACGCAACCGTCTTCGCCCCACCGCCCATGCAGGCAGTTCAGAACCGCGTCTGGTTTTTCGGATGCAAGAACAGAAGCAAGGTCGGGGCCTGCATCGACCTCGACCACCTCATATCCCCGGTCCCTCAAGGCGGCTGCGCAGGGTTTCCCGCTGGACAGGGACACCTCGCGTTCGGCCGAGGGGCCACCCATCAATACAACCACTTTCGGGGACGTCCTGCTCGACTGACCCGCCATGTGCCTCTCGTCTCGGAGCCCGTTTTCGAGCCCTCATTGGTTATCGCCGATATTTGATTTTTATGTTCGGCCCGCCTTGCCCATAGTGCCGGTTTTTTACTGCCCCGGTTCGCCTATGCGCATAATTTCCCATTCTAGCGTGATACCACTGGAATCGTAAACCTTTTTCCGCACCTCTTCGCCCAATCCTTCAAGATCAGCTGCACTGGCCGTGCCGGTGTTGATCAGAAAGTTGGAATGTTTCTCGCTCATCTGCGCCCCACCCCGCATGGCACCGCGCAGGCCCGCGTCGTCAATCACCTTCCACGCCTTGAGGTCATGGACGTCATCAGCCTGCCCCGTGGACGAAAATCCGGCGGGGTTGCGGAATGTCGATCCGGCGCTGCGGTCCTTCGTTGGTTGGGTCGCGTCGCGCTTGGCCAGTTGATCCTCCATCCGTGCATGCAGGGCGGCCGCATCGCCCAAGGGCGCGCGCAAGGTCACCGATGTCAGCACCGCGCCTGCGGGCAGGTCGGACTGGCGATAGCGGAAATTCATGTCATCGGGCCCAAGGCGGAGCAGGCTGCCATCGCGCAGCACCGCCTCGGCCCCCTCGAAAACATCTGCTGTGTAGCTGCCATAGCAACCCGCATTCATCCGCACCGCCCCGCCGATCGAGCCGGGAATGGTGCGCAGAAAGGTCAGATCGGTGCCCGCATCCGCAGCTCGGCGCGCCACATGTGCGTCAAGGGCCGCTGCGCCTGCGGTGACAGTCTCGCCCTCGACGGTGATGCCGTTGAAGCCGCGCCCAAGCCGGATCACCACCGCGCGCAAGCCCCCGTCGCGCACGATCAGATTGCTGCCGACCCCCATGGGAAAGACGGGCACCTCGGGCGGCAGTGCGGCCATGAACGCCTGCAAATCCGCGATATCGGCGGGCTGGAACAGCCAATCCGCCGGTCCGCCGACGCGCAACCAGGTGAGGCTTGAGAGGTCCTTGTTCGGGGTCAGGGTGCCGCGCACCTGTGGCAGATCATAACGCATGTGGCGACCCTTGGCCTGTAGCGCGGGCGTGGTCAAGTCGCCCGGGTACGGTCCCGCAGCAGCCATGCAAAGATCGCACCGCCCACCAGCCCGGTCGCCGCCGTGGGCGCAATCAGATAGGACAGCAGGATAAAGCCGACCCCATCCCCGGGATGCAGGTTCGCGGGCGTAAAGCTGGAATAAAGCGTCAGGCTAATCAGCATCAGGATCCCGGCCAGCACCAAAAGCGGGCGGCCACGGCGCACCAGTATGAACGCAAGCACGCAGCCCACGGCAACGGATGTGACCGCCAGCCCTGTCATCGCACGATCCGCCCCTTGATCCAGCGACCCAGATAGATGACGGGCCAGCGCAGAATGCTCATCCCTGCCGCCAGCACCAGCAACCCGGCCCATGGCCCGTGTTGCCAGGTGACAAAACCAACGATGGGAATGCCGATGGCGATCAGCCCATAGGCGTTTGTCCAGTGGTTGTCCCGGCTTGGGAACATAGCCATCACGTTGGCGGCAAGGCCCCAAAGACAGGCAAGGATCAGGGGTAGGCTCATGAGCGCAGCTCCGGCGGAAGTTGGGGGTTTTGACCACGGGCCTTGGCCCAGAAGTAGCGCAACGGATTGCGGAACATCGATACGAAAGCGGCCAGCGCGAGTGCGCCCGCCCACCATGCAACGCTGATCCCGATCCAGAGGATCAGGACAGGGGCGGCGATCAGCAAGGCGATGCCGGGGATATATTGGCGACGCATGGGCAGCATCGCCACCAACGTGGCGGCAAAGACCCATCCGATACAGGCAAGTGCGAGAATCATGCGGCCCCTTTCTGCAACCGGCCCGGCAAGGCATTGGCCCAGGTCGAGATCGTGCCCGCGCCAAGGCAGACCACCATGTCACCGGGGCGCGCCTGTTCGCGCACAAGCCGTTCCAGATCATCCTCGCCCATCACGGCGCGCGCGTGGCGGTGCCCGTGGCGGATGAGGCCCGCGACCAGATCATCGCGCGAGGCCCCTTCGATGGGGTCCTCACCAGCCGAGAAGATGTCGGTGATCCCGACCACATCGGCATCGTTGAAGCAGGCGCAGAATTCATCGAAATGGTGGTGCAGCCGGGTGAAGCGGTGCGGCTGATGCACTGCGATCACGCGACCTGTCGTGGCTTGGCGGGCGGCTTTGAGCACGGCGGCAATCTCCACCGGGTGGTGACCGTAATCGTCGATGATCGTGACACCCTCAATCTCGCCCACCCGGGTAAAGCGGCGGTTAACGCCCCCGAAATTGGCCAGCGCGGTGCGGATTTCCTCGCCCTTCATGCCCAGATGACGGGCGACGGCGACGGCGGACAACGCGTTCGACACGTTATGATCCCCCGGCATCGGCAGGCTGCACCCTTCGATCACCATATCCTCGCCTTGCAGCGCGATATCGAAATGAGCGACGCCAGCCTTATAAGTCAGGTTGATCGCGCGCACATCGGCCTGGGCGTTGAAGCCGTAGGTGATGACGCGCCGGTCGGTGATCTTGCCCACCAGCGCCTGCACTTCGGGATGATCGGTGCAGCACACGGCGACGCCGTAAAACGGAATGTTCGAGGTAAAGTCGAGAAAACCCTGCCGCAGGTTCTCGATGGTCCCCCAATGCTCCATATGCTCGGGGTCGATGTTGGTGACGATCGCGATGGTGGCGGGCAGGCGGTTGAAGGTGCCGTCGCTTTCATCCGCCTCGACGACCATCCACTCGCCCTCACCTTTGCGCGCGTTGGAACCATAGGCGTGGATGATGCCGCCATTGACGACGGTGGGGTCGAATTTGCCCTCGTCCAGCAGGGCGGCGACCATGGTAGTTGTGGTCGTCTTGCCGTGGGTGCCGGCGACGGCGATGTTGGATTTCAGGCGCATGAGTTCGGCCAGCATCTCGGCCCGGCGCACGATGGGCAGGCCCAAGGCACGGGCCGCATCCAGTTCGGCATTGCCCGGCTTGATGGCGGAGGAGATGACGACGACTGCCGCGTCTTCGACATTATTGGCCGTTTGACCAACAAAGATATGCGCGCCCAATTCGGCCAGCCGGTCGGTGATGGGCGAGCGTTTCAGGTCCGAGCCCTGCACGCGGTAGCCGTGGTTCAGCAGCACCTCGGCAATGCCGGACATGCCGATGCCGCCGATGCCGACGAAATGGATGGGGCCCACGTCTCCGGGCAGTTTGGTGGCAGCGTTCATGACTGGCCTTTCTCGGCTAAAATTTCGACCATGGCGGCCAGTGTTTCGGTGGCATCAGGTTTGGCGACGCTTTGCGCGGCGCGCGACATCTGAAGCGCGCCATCGGGATTGTCGAGGACGGTTGCGATCTGTGCCGCGACGGCATCCACGCTGAGCCGGCTTTCGGGGATCAGAATGGCGGCCCCCGCATCGACAAGGCCGCGCGCGTTGGCGGTCTGGTGATCGGCCGTGGCCGCCGCGTAAGGGATGAGGATCGAGGGGCGCCCGATGATGGAAATATCCGCAACCGAGGATGCCCCCGCGCGGCTGATGACCAGTTGCGCCTCGGACATGCGGCGCGGCACGTCCTTGAAAAATGGCTGCACATCGGCGGCAATCCCATGTTCGTCGTAATAGGCGCGCACGCGCTCTTCATCCTCGCCGCGCGCCTGATGGCTGACACGGATGTTTCTCAGCCGCTCGACCGGCAGGCTGGCAATGGCGGGCGGGATCACATCCGACAGGATGCGCGCGCCCTGAGAGCCGCCGATCACCAACAGTTCCATCGGGTAGTCGCCGGGCGCGATATATCCGGCCCCTGCCCGTTCCAGCACCGCACTGCGCACCGGATTGCCCACATGGATGCCTTCAACGCCCTCGGGCAGATCGGTTGGCCACGTGCCGCAGGCCACCGCATCAACGCGGGAGGCAAAGGCCTGATTGACCTTGCCCAACACACCGTTTTGTTCATGGATCATGCGCGGCAGGCGCAGCACTGTGGCCGCTGCCATGGCCGGGATCGTGGGATAGCCACCAAAGCCGACCACGACTGCTGGTTTGTCGCGCGTCAGCTTCACGACCGCGCTCAGCACGCCTGCCCCGATCCGAAACGGGGTCGCGGCCTTGGCCAGCAGGCCACCACGCGCAAAGGTGCTCGAGGATATCTGTTCGATCTCGGTCGTATGGGGAAAGCCGCCGGTATAACGCGCGCCGCGCGCATCCGTGCTCAGCTTGACCCGCCAGCCGCGCGCCAACATCGCCTCGGCCAGCGCCTGGGCCGGGAACATGTGCCCGCCCGTACCGCCCGCCGCGATGAGGAGCAGGGGCTGGCTCATCTGCGCCGCCCCAAAAGGTCCGAAATTTCACCCTGTGGCCGGGTCCGGGTGAAAGCGAGCAACATGCCCACCGCAATGCCCGAGGCAATCACCGAACTGCCGCCATAGGATACAAACGGTAAGGTCATGCCCTTGGCAGGCAGCAAGCGCACGGCGACACCCATGTTGATCATCGCCTGCACGCCGAACATGCAGGCGAGGCCCGTGCCCGCGAGGCGAATGAACGGATCGCGTTCGCGCACAAGGCGCAAGAGCGAGCGCACGACAATGCCAGTATAAAGCACGATGATGCACAGAACCAGGATCAGCCCGTATTCCTCGGCAGCCACGGCGATGATGAAATCCGTATGTGCATCCGGCAGCGACCATTTCACCTGTCCCTCGCCCACGCCCACGCCAAACAACCCACCCTCCTGAATTGCGTTGGTGGCATAACCAAGCTGCGTGCGCGGATCGACGTCCGGAGACAGGAAGCCATCAATGCGGCGGGCAAAGTGCTCGGAATTGGAATAGGCGATGGTGCCCGCAAACACGACCATCCCTGCCATGCCGACCAGCAGAACCATCGGCGCACCGGCCACGAAATACATCACACCCCAGCCAAACAGCACCAGACAGGCCTGCCCAAAATCAGGTTGCAGGGCGAGCATCAGAACGATGGAAATGCATAACGCAAAGGACCACACCTTGCCCGGCGGGCCATTGATGTCCTGACTAGCGGCCATCATCCAGGCTGCGGCGACAACAAATCCGGGCTTGAGAAACTCGGAAGGCTGGATCGACGCAAAGCCAAGCGAATACCACCGCATCGCGCCCTTGCCGAAATCCGTGCCAAAGAAGGGCAGCAGAGCCAGCGCCACAAAGGCGACCAAAAACCCCAGAACTGCCAAGCGACGCACCAGAACGGGCGTCATCATCGAGGTCAGGATCATCGCGATCAGCGCGACCACACCAAAGACCGCCTGTCGGATGACATAGTGAAAGGGGGGAAAGCCGTTCTTTTCAGCCAGCGGCACTGACGCCGCCAGCCCAAGCAACAGACCAATCGCAAACAGGATCAGCACACAGCTGAGCGACCATTTGTCGATGGTGCGCCACCATTTTGGAAGGATGGGTTCGCCGTCCCGCACCGGGACCGCGCCATAGACCATTTCTGTCATGATCTGCCGCCTTACTGCTGTCACTGCCTCTGACCTTCGGTGTGTCCCGAAGTGCCTGCGCATAAGCATAGCGGCAAAAAACGGCGCGGGCTAGCCCTTGTTCGGCTGGCGCGCGCGGGACTTAAGCGGCTTTATGCGTGCCGCGGATGGGGTAGTCGTTTTCGCGGACAAACTTGATGCCGTTCAACGTCCCTTCAAGGCCTGGGCGCAGGAACGGCGCGTTCGACACATCCACCATCTGGATCATGCCATCGGAGTTGATAACAAACAGCCCCGGCTCGGCAAAGGGGCGGTCGGTTTCCTGCGGGCCGCGCGGATCCGACACATAAAGGCCCAGAGCGTCCATCTGCTTGAGCGTCATCCCATAACCCACTGGCATCGTGAGGCTTTGCTCATCCGCCATGGTCTGCGCCTTGTCCTTGGGGTCACCCGAGACAACAACCACATCGACGCCAAGCTCGTGGAATTTGGACTGCATCTCCTCCACTTCCGCCAGATAGCGCTTGCACAGCGGGCAGTGTAGGCCGCGATATACAATCACCAACTGCCAGTCGCGCCCGCCTTGCGGCTCGCCCAATGTCGTGGTGCCCCCGCCAAGGGTGTGGACTTCGGTCTTGGGAAACATGCTGCCTGCGGCCAATGCAGTCATAGTCAAATTCCTTTCCATTTTATTGCTGTCTCAGGACGTAGGCCTGCGCCGCCGCGCCGCAACCCCTGCGCCTTGACCCTTTCTGTGCAATCCTGCACGCACGGGTCATGGACTACGATACACTTGTCATAGGGGCTGGCGCGGCTGGCATGATGTGCGCCGCCCACGCGGGCGGGCGGGTGCTGGTCATAGACCACGCGAAAGCCGCCGGGGAAAAGATCCGCATTTCAGGCGGTGGCCGGTGCAACTTCACCAACATGTATTGTGAGCCCGCCGCCTTCCTGTCCCAAAATCCGCATTTTGCGAAATCCGCATTGGCGCGCTACACGCAATGGGATTTTCTTGGCTTGGTCGATGCGCACGGGATCGCGTGGCATGAAAAGACGCTTGGGCAATTGTTCTGCGATGTGTCAGCCAAAGAGATCATCGCCATGCTGCACGGTCTGATGCAAGGCGCAGGTGTGGAACTGCGATTGCGCACCTCCGTCAGCGATCTCGCAAAGGTGGCGGACGGATTTACGGCCATCGTGACGCAGGACGATCGCGCAACGCCCGTCACCGCCCGCAATGTGGTGATCGCCACGGGCGGAAAATCCATCCCCAAAATGGGCGCGAGCGGCTTTGCCTACGACATCGCGCGCCAATTCGGGCATGCGGTCACCCCGCTTGAGCCTGCCTTGGTCCCCTTTACCTTTGCGGATCGGCGGTTCGCGGACATCTCAGGCGTCGCCTGCCCCGCCCGCGTGACGGCCAATGGCCCAGCCTTCGACGAGGCGGTGTTGTTCACCCATCGTGGTCTGTCCGGTCCCGCGATCCTGCAAGCCTCGAGCTATTGGGATGCAGGCCAGCCAATCCGGCTGCATCTGGCCCCAGAGGCGGATCTGGGATCCGCCTTACGTGACAAACGCACGCGTGAGGGCAAGAAGGCACTGACAACCGAGCTTGGCCGCCACCTGCCCGCCCGTCTCGTGGATCACCTCAGCACACAGATGGATCTGTCTGGGCGCTTGGGCGATTTGTCAGATGCGCGCATCGACGCGCTTGTGCACGATCTCTCCCACTGGGCACTCACGCCCGATGGCACCGAAGGCTACCGCACCGCCGAAGTCACCCGAGGTGGGGTCAATACGGATGGGCTGAGTTCAAAGACCATGGAATCCAAAACCACGCCGGGCCTCTATTTCATCGGCGAGGCGGTTGACGTCACCGGCTGGCTTGGGGGCTACAATTTTCAATGGGCCTGGTCATCGGCCATGGCCTGCGCGGGCGCGCTTCAGGACTGATCTCTGTCTCGGAGCCGCCGTTGCCTGCACCCGAACGGTCAGATGAAGGCGCGCGCATCAAGGCAAATCGCCGAGGGCCCCCGGAACGGGGAGACGGCTATTTGCCTTGAGGGGCGAGACGTCATCTGGCAGGCCCGGGATCAGGCAAGGGTGGATCCGAGACAGATTTCTGTCTTGGTGAGCCAGCAGCCGACTGTCCCAAATCAAGGATGTCGTGCGCGCGTCAGCGCGCTCCGTTGGATCAGAGCCGTTTGGTGACTTCTTCCGCAAAATCCTCGCCGCGCCGCTCGAAGCTGTCATATTGATCAAAGCTCGCCGCCGCAGGGGCCAGCAGTACAACGTCGCCCGGTTCGGCATCCGCCATCGCAGCTTCGACGGCTGCCACCATCGTGCCGCACACTTGCGCCTCGACATCCAATTGCATTGCAAATTGCGCCGCCTCGCGCCCGATCACGTAGGCCTTGCGCACCGACCCGGCCGCCGCCTCGGCCAACCCGCCAAGCCCGCCCTCTTTCTGCAACCCACCACAAATCCAGCGCACGTTGTCAAAAGCCGCCAGCGCCTTGGCCGCGCTGTCCACGTTCGTGGCCTTGCTGTCATTGACATAACGCACGCCACCCGCCTCGGCGATCAACTGGCTGCGGTGCGGCAGCCCGGCGAAGGTGCGGAATGCGCCCTCGATCACTTTGGGGGCCACGCCTACCGCCCGGGCCGCCGCATAGGCCGCGCAGGCGTTCTGGTGGTTGTGCGCACCGGGCAATCCCGCCACGTCGCGCAGATCGATCGAGGCCACCTGCCGCCCCTTGCGGGTTTCCGACAAAAACCCCTTGCGGGCAAAGACCTGCCAGCCGGGCCCGTTCAACTTGGTGTCGACCGAGATGCGGATGACGCGATCATCACCGCGCCCTTCGCTGAGTTGGTTGGCGAGGTAGCGCCCCTCGGCCTCGTCCACCCCGATGATGGCCCGGTCGGGTCCGCCTTCGGCGAAAAGGCGACGCTTGGCCGCGAAATATCCCCCCATGCCTGCGTGCCGGTCGAGGTGGTCAGGGCTGAGATTGGTGAAGACAGCCACGTCGGGGGTCAGTGCGCGCGCGAGGTCGGTCTGATAGCTCGACAATTCCAGCACGATGATCTCGCCGTCACGCGGCGGGTCGAGGTCCAGCACACCGCGCCCGATATTACCCGCCAGTTGGCTGGGCCGGGCCGCGACCTCCATGATGTGATGGAGCAAGGCTGATGTTGTGGATTTGCCGTTCGATCCGGTGACGGCGATCACGCGCGGCGGCGTGTCGAGTGCGCTCGAGTCCGGCGTGGCAAAGGATTGAAAGAACAACCCGATATCGTTGTCGACCGGCACGCCTGCGGCGAGGGCTGCCGCCACCACCGGGTTCGGCGCGGGGTAAAGATGCGGGATTCCGGGGCTGACGATCAGCCGGGCGATGTCGTCAAAGGCGTTCTGTTTCTTGAGGTCGGTGCAGGTGAACCCTTCGGCCTCGGCCTTGACACGCGCATCCGGATTGTCGTCCCAGCAGATAGGTTGCGCCCCGCCTGCGGCGAGCGCCCGTGCCGCCGACAGGCCGGAGCGGCCGAGTCCCAGCACGCCGACGCGTGCGCCTGTGAGGCCGCGCACCGGGATCATGGGTCTGTGCTCGGGGTCGGGACGGGAACGAGGGGCCAGCCCCTCGCGCTCCCTGCGGTACTTTTGGTCAGAAGAAGGGGCAGGATGCGCATTACCGCACCTTGAGCGTGGCGAGGCCGATCATGGCGAGGATCAAGGCGATGATCCAGAAGCGGATCACGATTTGCGGTTC
This sequence comes from uncultured Tateyamaria sp., assembly GCF_947494755.1. Taxonomy (GTDB): domain Bacteria; phylum Pseudomonadota; class Alphaproteobacteria; order Rhodobacterales; family Rhodobacteraceae; genus Tateyamaria. Next base: position 10,250 of record NZ_CANLVZ010000001.1, on the reverse strand, counting down.
GGCCCAGCCTTTTTTCTCATAGTGGTGATGGATAGGGGCCATCAGGAATGCCCGTTTGCCGGTGCGTTTGAAATAGATCACCTGGATCATCACGCTGAGCGCTTCGGCCACGAACACGCCGCCCACGATGGCAAAGACGATCTCGTGTTTGGCCGCCACCGCGATGGCTCCGAGCGCGCCGCCGAGCGCAAGTGAACCTGTGTCGCCCATAAAGACCGCCGCCGGGGGTGCGTTGTACCACAAGAATCCGAGCCCGCCACCGATGATGCCCATGGTGAAGATCAGCAACTCGCCCGTACCCGGCACATAGTGCAGCCCTAGGTCCTCGGTGAAGTCCACGCGCCCCACCACATAGGCGATCACCCCAAGCGTGCCCGCCGCGATCATCACCGGCATGATCGCCAGCCCATCGAGCCCATCCGTCAGGTTCACTGCGTTGGCCGAGCCCACGATCACGATGATCGAAAACGGGATGAACACAAGGCCAAGGTTGATCAGCACATCCTTGAACACCGGCACGGCCAATTGGTTTTGCAGCCCATCAGGGTGCGCCAGCGTGGAGAGGTATGCAGCAATGGCCGCGATCACAAAGCCCAAGAGCAGGCGCACGCGCCCCGGCACTCCGGCTGTCGTCTGCTTGGACACTTTCGCATAATCATCGGCAAACCCGATCAGACCGAAGGCCAGCGTGACCCCCAGAACGATCCACACGAACGGGTTGTCGAGCCGTGCCCACAGCAATGTGGATGTGACCAGTGCCCCCACGATCAGCAACCCTCCCATGGTCGGTGTGCCCGCCTTGGCAAAATGCCCTTCGGGGCCATCATCGCGGATCGGCTGTCCCTTACCCTGCCGTTTGCGCAGCACGTTGATCAGTGGCTTGCCAAAGATGAACCCGAACAAGAGCGCGGTCAGAAACGCGCCGCCGGCGCGGAACGTGATGTAGCGGAACAGGTTGAAAAAGTCCCCGCCATCGGAAAGTGCCGTCAACCAATAGAGCATTGCTGCTGTCCCTACTCATTATCTTGTGGGTCTGCGCCCGTTGCCCCCGGATGGCCCATTTTGCGGATCGCGTCAACGATCAGGGCAAGTTTCATGCTGAGCGAGCCCTTGACCAGCACAACATCGCCGCTGTCGAGGCGACGGGCAACGCGGGGTGCCATCTCGGCTGCGGTTTCGGCCCACATCCCCTGTTTTTCCGCCGGAAGCGCTTCGTGCAGGTTCCGCATGAGCGGACCGATGCAGTGGATCACGTCGAGCGTGGCGACCGCGTCCAGTTCGACCAACTCGGCGTGCATATCGGGCCCGTCGGGACCGAGTTCCTTCATATCACCCACAAAAGCGATGCGTCGCCCCTTGCTGACGCGCCCGATGTCGTGCGTCACCTGTGCCGCCGCCAAGACTTCGAGCGAGGCGGCCATGGAGGTGGGATTCGCGTTGTAGCTGTCGTCGATCAGTTCCAGCGTCAGATGGGTTTCGACCGGGTCCAGCGTTATGATCTCGCGCGCGCCGCGCCCTTCGTAAGGCGACCAGCGTCCGAGGGATTGGGCGGCCAGCGCGAGGTCCGCACCCAGAGCCTCTGCTGCGGCCAAGGCCCCGAGCCCGTTCATCGCGAAATGTTTGCCCACCCCGCCAACCTTGAACAACAGTGGTGCATCATGCACCGTCGCGCGCACCACAGTCGTGTCCTGTTGCAGATCCACGGATTTCAAAACGAAATCAAAGCCGTGCTCGCCGAACCCGATATCGCGGCGCTTGGCGTCATGGGCCTTGGCCTGCAGGATGGCCGCCGTTGAACAATCGTTGTTGAGGATCGCGGTGCCCCCGTATTCCAGCCCCTCGATGATCGACGCCTTTTCCAGCGCGATCCCTTCGATGTTCTCGAACGCCTCGAGATGGGCGGCGGCCACGGTGGTAATCATGGCCACGTGGGGGCGGGCCAGTTTGGCGAGCGGCGCGATCTCGCCGGGGTGGTTCATCCCGATCTCGATCACCGCATATTCGGTGTCGGCGGGCATCCGGGCCAGCGTCAGCGGCACGCCCCAGTGATTGTTGTAACTGGCGACCGAGGCGTGGGTACGCCCCTGATCGGACAGGATCGCGCGCATCATCTCCTTGGTCGAGGTTTTGCCGACCGAGCCGGTGATCGCCACCACCTTGGCATCCGTCCGCGCGCGCGCCGCAGCACCGAGCGTCTCGAGGGCCGCCAGCACATCCGGCACGATCAGCAGTGGGGCATCCTCCCCCACCCCATCCGGCACATGAGTCACGACGGCGGCGGCAGCTCCGGCTTCCAAAGCGGCGACAACGAAATCATGCCCGTCACGCGCGGCTTTCAGGGCGACGAACAGATCACCGGGTTGCAGCGTTCGCGTGTCGATGGACACGCCGGTGGCCTCCCAATCGGTGGTGTTGCGCCCGCCTGTCGCGGCGGCGGCGTCGGTCGAGGTCCAGAGGCTCATGTCAGTCGTCCCTCCAGCGCGGCCACAGCCACGCTTGCCTGTTCAGCATCGTCAAAGGGCAGCACATCATCCCCGACGATCTGCCCGGTTTCATGGCCCTTGCCCGCGATCAGCAGCGCGTCACCCGGTTCGAGCGTATCCACCGCGCGCAAGATCGCCTCGGCCCGGTCGCCCACTTCGGTGGCGTCGGGGCAGCCTTGCATCACGGCGGCACGGATTGATGCAGGGTCTTCGCTGCGCGGGTTGTCGTCAGTGACGAAGACCACATCTGCGTGTTGCGCCGCCGCCTGCCCCATCAGCGGGCGTTTGCCTGCATCTCGGTCCCCCCCTGCGCCCACGATCGCGACCAGCTTGCCCATGACATGCGGGCGCATGGCCCACAGGGCCGTGGCGACCGCATCGGGCGTATGGGCGTAATCCACAAAGACCGCCGCGCTGTTCTCGCGTCGCGCGGCCAGTTGCATACGGCCCCGCACAGTGCCCAGATGCGGCAGCGTGTCGAACACCTGCGCAGGCTCCGCGCCGCAGGCGATCACGAGGCCGCAGGCCAGCATCACATTGTCCGCCTGAAAACCGCCGATCAAGGGCAGGCGCGCGGTGTAGGCCTTGCCGCCGAATTCAAATCGCACATCCTGCCCCGTCGCATCGAAGCGTTGGGCAGACAGGCGCAGATCGCCGCCGTCGCGCCCGACGCTCAGCACGCTCTGGCCACGCGCGCGCGCAATGGCGGCCATGTCCACGCCGCGCGCATCGTCCATATTGATCACCGCCACCCCGTCCTCGGGCAGCACGCGGGCGAACAGGCCCGCCTTGGCGTCGAAATAGGCCTCGAACGTGTGATGGTAGTCAAGGTGATCCTGCGTGAAGTTCGTGAATCCGGCGGCCTTGAGCGTCACGCCATCAAGGCGGCGCTGGTCGAGCCCGTGGGACGACGCCTCCATCGCCGCATGGGTGATGCCGTTGGCAGCGGCTTCGGCCAATGTGCGGTGTAGGGTGATCGGTTCGGGCGTCGTGTGGGCGAGCGGCGCGGTCCATGCCCCCTCAACCCCGGTGGTGCCGAGGTTGACGGCCGGCAACTCCATCTCGACCCAGATCTGGCGCACGAAGGTCGACACGGACGTCTTGCCGTTGGTGCCGGTGACGGCGACCATCGTCTCGGGCTGCGCGCCAAACCACAAAGCGGCGGTGCGGCTCAGCGCCTCGCGTGGGGCGTCGGTGATGACGACCGCAATGCCGTCCAACACGTCAGCGGCAATCTCGGCCCCTTCCGCGTCCGTCAGCACGGCCACGGCCCCCATGCGCAGTGCATATTGGATGAATTCGGCCCCGTGTATGCGCGCACCGGGCATGGCGGCGAACAGGAACCCGTCCTTGACCTCGCGGCTGTCCACGGCGATGCCGGTGATGTCTGGATTGGCCCCGCCCCGGGCCGTCAGCCCCAGGGTCGAGAGTGATCGTGCTGGCGCGCCCATGTGTTTGGCCTTTTTGGCTCGGGTGCGGATCGCACCTCAGTCGTTGCTGCTGGTGAGCGTTATATCAGCCAGTCGGCCCGGTTCAACGGTTGGACGCAGGCCCAAAAGCGGTGCGATGCGCCCGATCATTTCGGCGGCGACGGGCACTGCCGTCCAGCCTGCGGTGCGGCGCGGCTTGTCTCCGGACGTCTCGACCGGTTCGTCCAGCGTCACCACCAGCACGTATTTGGGATCATGGGCGGGGAAAAGGGTGGCGAAGGTGGCGATCACCTTGTCCTCGTAATACCCGCCGCGTGGCTTGGGTTTGTCCGCTGTCCCCGTCTTGCCGCCCACTGCATAGCCGGGCACTTCGCCCATGCTGGCCGTGCCGGAGGTCACCACCGCGCGCAGCATGTCGCGCGCCGCGTTGGCCGCACCCGTGCTCATCACGCGCTCCTTGGTTTGGGGGCCGGACTTTTTCAGGATCGTCGGGTCCACCTTGAAGCCGCCATTGGCGATGGCCGCATAACCGGCGGCCAGATGCATCGGCGACGTCGACAACCCGTGCCCATAGCTGATCGTGACGGCGCTCAGGTCCGTCCAGCGTTTGGGCAAGAGCGGCTTGCCGGTGCGCGCCTCGAAAATCTCGAACGGGGTCGCCTCGAAAAAGCCGAGGGATTTCAGGAAGTCCTGCTGGCGTTTCACACCGATCTGCAAGGCCATGCGCCCGGTGCCGCGGTTGGAGGATTTGACGATGATGTCGCTGACGCTCAGCTTGCCGTAATTCTTGTTACGGAATTCGCCGATCGGAAAACCACCCACACGCATCGGACCCGAAGTGTCGATGATGGTCGAGGGGGAGACAAGGCCCAACTCGACAGCCTGCGCGGCGGCAAAGATCTTGAAGGTCGAGCCAAGTTCATAAACCCCCTGCACCGACCGGTTGAAGAGCGGGCTGTCGCTTTGATCGCCTTTGGTGGCGGGGCGGGGGCGGTTGTTGGGATCGAAATTGGGCAGGCTCACGACCGAGATCACCTCGCCCGTATGCACGTCCATCAAAACGGATGTTGCGCCCTTGGCGTTCATAATCTTCATACCGCCATACAGCACCCGTTCCGAGGCCGCCTGCACCGTCAGGTCCAGCGACAATTCCAACGGCTTCTGCCCATTTGCGGGGTCACGTAGATAGTCGTCAAACTGCTTTTCAACGCCCGCAACGCCGATGACTTCAGCGGCGCTGACGCCCTCCTTGCCGAAAGATGCGCCCCCCAGAACGTGTGCGGCCAAGGCTCCGTTCGGATAAAGGCGCATGTCGCGCGGGCCGAACATCAGACCGGGGTCGCCGATTTCATGCACCAGTTGCATCTGTTCAGGGCTGATTTTCTTCTTGATCCACAAGAACTTGCGCTTGCCCGTAAACTGCTGGATCAGGTCCGCCTCCTTGAGGTCGGGAAACACGGCTGCCAGCCCTTTGGCCGAGGCCACCGGGTCCACCATGTGGGGCGGTTGGGCGTAAAGCGCGTGAGTTTCGAAATTCGTAGCCAGCAGATGCCCGTTGCGATCCACAATATCCGCGCGCGAGGCCGAGATCGCAGCACCTTGTGCAGCTGTGCGCGGCTCGACCGGCTCGGATGTTGCCAATGCACCCATCCGCAGACCCACAACGCCAAAGGCGCAGAAAAAGAACAGGCCCAGCACCAAAAGCCGCCCTTCGGCGCGCTGACGGGCATGATCGCGCATGTCCTCGTGACGGGCGCGGATGTTCTCGCGTTCAATCGCGTCCGGGTTTTCACCAGCTTCGCGGGCCGGCAGAATACGGGCGAGCGGGCGCAGAGGGGTGCGGATCATGGCTGCTGCTCCTCTTGGTCAAGCTCACCAGACAGCTCGATCGCATTGTCGAGGATCAGTTTGGGCGGCGCAGGATAAGCGACCTCATCCACGCGCCCGAACTGGTCGGGGCGGAAAGGCAACAAGCCAAGGCGATCAAAGTTGATGTCCGCCAGGTCGCGCAGCCGGTCGGGGCGGTTCAGATAGGCCCATTCGGCGCGCAACACCGCCAGACGCGCATGTGCGGCGCGGATATCGCGGTGCAACTGGTCGGTCTCGGCGAGCGACTCTTGCGTGGCGTAATTCTCGCGGTAGGCCCAAAACGCGAGGCCGATCACGGCCAGCGTCGTCAATATATACAGTATGGTGCGCATCAGAGCGTCCCCTTGATCTGCGGCATTCCAATGGATTTTGCGTCAATATCCCCCGCCGGGGCGTCTGTGCGGGTTGCGATGCGCAACTTGGCAGACCGGCTGCGCGGATTGGCGGCAAGCTCGGCATCGTCGGGGCCAATGGCCTTGCGGCTTTTGACAGCGAATTGCGCGGCACTTTTCGTGGTCTCGGGGGCATAGCGGTTGGCATTGGCCTGCTGGCCCGCGCGCGCGGTCAGAAAGCGTTTGACCATGCGATCCTCGACCGAGTGAAAGGTGACAACGGCCAGCTTACCACCCGGCGCCAAAGCCCGTTCAGCCGCCATAAGCCCCTGATAGAGCTCACCATATTCATTATTCACTGCGATGCGCAGCGCCTGAAAGCTGCGGGTCGCGGGGTGGGACTGTCCGGGCTTGGGGCGCGGCAGGCATTTTCCGACCACGCCTGCCAGTTCCAGCGTGGTGGTGATAGGGCGGGCGGCGATGATGGCGCGCGCGATGCGGCGGCTGGCGCGCTCTTCGCCGTAGTGGAACAGGATATCGGCGAGGGTCTCTTCTTCAACACCATTGACGATATCAGCGGCGGAGGGTCCACCCTGGCTCATCCGCATGTCGAGGGGGCCGTCCTTCATGAAGGAAAACCCGCGCCCGGCCTGATCAAGCTGCATGGAGCTGACCCCAAGGTCGAGCACCACGCCGTCCAGATCGCTGGCATAGGTATCAAGTTGCGAAAACACGCCGGGCTGCATCACCAGCCGGTCGCCGTATTCGTTCGCCCAATCAGCGGCCATGTCAAAGGCGAGCGGGTCGCGGTCAACCGCGATGACCTGTTCGGCCCCCGCCTCGAGCAGTGCGCGGGTATAGCCGCCCGCGCCAAACGTGCCATCCAGCCAGCGCCCCTCGATAGGGGCGCAATGCGACAGGATCGCGTCGATCAGTACCGGTATATGTGGCCCCCCAGCCGACATCTTATACCATGTCCCCGTCCAGATAGACGGACGGATCAAGGTCGGGGTCGAACCCGTCATCGTCCAGCGCGGCGATGCTGGCGTCATACGCTTCGGGCCGCCAAATCTCGAACGTATCGCCCGAGGAGACGAAACGTGCCATGCCATCCAGCCCGATCTTGTCGCGCAGCTTGGCCGGCAGCACGATGCGGCCCGTGTCATCCACGACCGTCTCGATGGATTGCGCGCTATAAAGCCGCTCCATCGCCTTGCGCTTGGCCGAGCCGCGCGGATGCTTGGAAATCTTGTCGTCGACCTCGTCCATCGCCTCGATGGTGAAGCCTTCGAGGAAGTCACGGGTGGACCCACCGTAAACGAGGATGATGCGGGGCGGCAGGCCGTCGGTCCAGTCCGGGTCGCCCGCCTCGATCACACGACGAAACGAGGCCGGGATAGACACCCTGCCCTTCGCGTCCACCTTGTGGTCGCTTTCGCCTCTGAACCTGCGTGCCACCGTTTGGCCCGTCCCTCTTTATGTCCGCGCGCGATCCCCATCCGTGCGGTAGAAATGGAAACGGCGGGTTGATCTGCTGCCACTGATCAACCCGCCGCCCTCGTCCCGACTTGCGGGATGTCCAGCTGCGCGCGCCACCTGGGGGGATGTCTGCTCGCTCGCGCGCCGGATCTCTGGTCTGATGAAAGCGAGTTGCCTGTATGAAACCTGCTAGAGTTTTGTTTTCTGCGTGGGGTCGTTTGTTGCCCCGTGTCTCGTTCTCATCTGATGCACTAGGGATGCCATGGGATAACATGGTACGCAATGGTTTTTTGAGGACATATAGGGGCAGGACAGTACATTAACGGCCATGTCATTCACGGTTTTAGCTATAGTTTTCGATCAAATGGAGCTTATGCAGTCACACATCGAAGCCTGAACACTATATGTTGTGCCTGACTTCAGGCGCCCAATCTGCCCCACATTTTCCCAAAAAAATGCGGCACTGGGCACCTTTCTTCGCGTGTTTACTTTTTGTTCTCAACGTATTTCTGCCTAGAATGCGCAATTGATCCAATTCTGATTCGGAATTAGGGACCGAATACCGCCCCTCGCCCATGATTTCCCATGGATCAGACTGCTTAGATCAGGCCATCCCGCCTTTGATCAGCCCCTCAGCAATGCGCGCATAGGCCTCGGCCATCGGCCCGTCCCCGGCGGCAATCGGTGTGCCCCCGTCCCCCGCCAGCCGGGTATCGAGGTCGATGGGCAGTGCGCCAAGCAGCGGCACGCCCATCGTCTCGGCTTCTGCCGCAACACCCCCCTGCCCGAAAATCTGGTGCTGCGACCCACAATCGGGACAAACGAACATCGACATGTTCTCGATCAGGCCCAGAACGGGGGTCTTCAGCGTGGCAAACATGTCGAGCGCCTTGCGTGCATCTATGAGCGCCACATCCTGTGGGGTCGATACGACTATGGCACCCGTCAGCTCGGATTTGGTGCACAGCGTCAGCTGCACGTCGCCCGTGCCGGGGGGCAGGTCGACCAGCAGCACGTCCAGTTCGCCCCACTTCACCTGCCCCAGCATCTGTTGCAGCGCGCCCATCAGCATCGGGCCGCGCCACACGACTGCCTTGCCCTCTTCCATCATGAAGCCGATGGACATGAGCGTCACGCCATGGGCCTGTAGCGGAATGATCGTCTTGCCATCGGGCGAAGCGGGGCGCTTGTTGACGCCCATCATGCGCGGCTGGCTCGGACCGTATATATCTGCGTCAAGCAGCCCCACCTTGCGTCCCTGCCGGGCCAGGGCCACGGCGAGGTTGGACGAGACAGTGGATTTGCCCACACCGCCCTTGCCCGAGCCGATGGCCAGAATGCGTTGCACGCCAGAGGGTTTGGTGGGCCCCTCTTGCGGTTTGGGGTGGCCGCCGATCTTGAGGCTGGGCGGTGCGGCGGGTTTGGCGGCGGGGCCATGGGCGGTCAGGGCCACGCGGGCCTGCGCCACACCGTCCATATCACGCACAAGCTGTTCAGCAGCCGCACGGATCGGCTCCATCCGGGCTGCGACCTCTGGGCTGGGCGCTTCAATCACGAATTGCACCTGATCGCCCTCGATCGATACCGCACGAATCATATCGCGGCTTACGAGGTCGCCCCCATCGGGCATGCCGACACGGGCCAAGGTGGCGAGGATATCGTCTTTGGTCACAGGCATGGTGCATTTCTCCGCTCGGGTGCCGCATTAACTGGCAGATTTCGCAGCGCGCACAAGAGACACCGGCACAGCCGCGACATCATTGCCAGTTCATTGGGCGGTCCGCACAAGTTTTCAACCGTAACCCCATGCAATTGCTGCATAGCAGCATTGCCGCAGAAAGCATTGTGCAAGCGCAGCATTCACTTATGTTTGGGTCAACGAAATTGAGCAAGTTTAGAAAACGAGGCAAAACACATGGCCTATTACAACGATATCAACACCCGCAGCGATCTGCTTGAGCGGATCCTTGGGACAGCCGCCCGCATTCTGGAAACCGCCGCCGAAAAGCGCGCACAGAACCGCATCTATCGTACGACACTGGGCGAGTTGGATGCCCTGTCCAACCGCGAGCTGGCTGACCTGGGCATGCACCGCTCCGAACTCAAGCGCGTCGCTTGGGAGTCGGCCCACGGCACGGCTGCGCACTGAACACCGAGATCAGATGTCCCTCTCCTCCTCCCTGGGGCATCTGTAAATTGGCGGCGGCGTCCTCCTCCTCCCTGACGTCGCCGCACCTTTTATTCCGCGCCCACTGACGGGTGCATCACGAGACACATCGCCACCGGTCCTCCTCCTCCCTGACCGACGCGATGTTGCAAGAGCGGCGGCCCCTCCTCCCTGGGGTCGCCGTTTTCTTTGTGTTCACGAAGGTGAACACAAAGGGTGGCAAGGACTGCTTTCTGAAAGAAAGCTGTCGGCCACTCAGAAGCGTTCGGTCACTGAGATATATTGTGCCGAGGCGCGTATTCTGACCGTGATCGGGATGGGTCTGAGTTGAACGATAGGGGGTGGCTGACAGCTTTCTTGCAGAAAGCAGTCCTTGCCACTGGTTGCTTTCACCTACGTGATCGGGATGGGTTTGAGTTGAACGATAGGGGGTGGCTGACAGCTTTCTTGCAGAAAGCAGTCCTTGCCACTGGTTGCTTTCACCTACGTG